>NZ_CP126251.1:2548140-3822211 GCF_003234115.2 Curtobacterium sp. MCPF17_002
AGCTGCTTGCTGATGCCCTTGGTGATCGGCCAGAGGCGCGTGCCGGAACCGCCGGCGAGGATGATGCCCTTCATCGGGATCGTCTTCCTTCGTTCGTTACTTGTTCGTGCGGAGGGACTCGGTGTAGGCGACGCACTCCTCGTACGTCGGCAGCAGCCCCTGTGCGGCGGCTTCCTCGAGCGTCGGCGCGGTGGTGTCCTTCTCGGAGAGGACGGGCTCGCCGAGTCCGTCCGGCAGGGTGAGCCCCACGGTCGGGTCGAGGATGGTGATCCCCTTCTCGCGCTCCGGGTCGTAGTGGGCGCTCACGAGGTAGTTCACGGTCGACTGGTCCTCGAGCGCGACGATCGCGTGGCCGAGACCCTCGGACAGGTAGACGGCCTTGCGGTCGACGTCGTCGATCCGGACCGAGTCCCACTGCCCGAACGTCGGCGAGCCGACGCGGATGTCGATGATGTAGTCGATGAACGCGCCACGGACGGCGGTCACGTACTTGGCCTGGCTCGGCGCGACGAGGGCGTAGTGGATGCCCCGGGCGACACCGGCCGCGGAGATCGACATGTTCACCTGACGGAGGTCAAGCGGGTGACCGACGGTCTGCTCGAGGACGTCGGCCCGGTACGCCTCGAGGAATGCTCCTCGTGCGTCGCCGTGCTGGACGGGCGTGAACTCCCACGCGCCGGGGATCTTCAGTTCGCGGATCTGCACCGGAGCAGCCTAGCAAGCCGTGTGGTACACCACACATCGGGAGCGACACGGGGACCCTCGGCGGTACCGGACACCCCGGTCGCGTAGGCTGTGCTGGTTTCGAGCACGTGCCGACTCCCTGAAACGAGACACCGCGACCCGTGAAGCTATTCGTCCAGATCCCCTGCCTCAACGAGGAGAACACCCTCGCCAGCGTCATCGACTCGATCCCGCGCCAGATCGACGGCATCGACGAGATCGAGATCCTGGTGATCAACGACGGCAGCACCGACCGCACGGTCGAGGTCGCCAAGGAGCACGGCGTCAAGCACTTCGTGCACCACACCACGAACATGGGGCTCGCGCGTTCGTTCCGGGACGGCGTCGACTACGCGCTGCTGCACGGCGCCGACATCGTCGTGAACACCGACGGTGACAACCAGTACCCGCAGTCGCAGATCACCGAGCTCGTCCAGCCGATCCTCCGCAAGGAAGCGGAGATCGTCATCGGCGACCGGCAGACCCGGACGATCGAGCACTTCTCCGGCTTCAAGAAGCTCATGCAGCGCTTCGGCTCCTGGGTCGCGTCCCGTGCCGCCGGGCTCGACCTGCCCGACGCCGCGAGCGGGTTCCGCGCCTACTCGAAGTACTCGCTCATCCGGCTCAACATCGTCACGCGCTTCAGCTACTGCATGGAGACCATCGTGCAGGCCGGCTACAAGCGGCTCGCGATCGCGTCGATCCCGATCACGACCAACCCGAAGACCCGCGAGTCCCGGCTGTTCAAGAACATCTGGCAGCACATGTTCCAGTCCGGCTCGGCGATCGCCCGGGTGTACCTCATGTACCGGCCGATGGCGCTGTTCCTCTGGGTCGCGGCCGTCCTCGGTGTCCTGGGCCTCTGGCCGCTCGTCCGCTACCTCGTGCTCCTCGCGATGCAGACCGGCGGCAACCACCTGCAGTCGATCATCCTCGGGGTGGTCCTCCTCATCACGGCGGTGCTCGCGATCGTGATCGGCGTCGTCGCGGACCTGACCCGGTTGAACCGCACCCTCGCCGAGGAGCAGCTCGACCTGCAGAAGCTGCAGCGGTATGGCGACTGAGCGCGACGCGTCCGTGCTCGACCGGCGGACGCGCTTCGCGCTCTGGCTGCGGCGCCCCGGCAGCTGGGTGGAGATCGCGGCCTGGGCCGGTCTCGCCGCCTTCGTGGTCTGGACGCTCGGCCCGGCACTGATCGGCCACGGCACCTTCCTCAACACCGGGCTCCTCAGCCGGTACACGCCGTGGGGCGAGTCGCTCCGCTCGATGACGAACTCGACGAACATCCTCAACAGCGACACGATCGACACCGTCGCCCCGCAGACCTCGCTCCTCACCCGGCTGGCACACGAGGGCGTCTTCGCCGCCTGGAACCCCTACGTCGCCGGTGGCGCCGAGCTCGGCGGCATCCCCGACTCCGGCGCCTGGTCGCCGCTCTCGCTGCCCTGGTGGATCCTCCCCCTCGCCTACGCCCCCGGCATGGTGAAGCTGCTCGAGATCGTCGTCGTCACCGTCGGCATGTCGCTCCTGCTGCGCCGCTGGGGTGTCCCCCGCGCCGGCTGGGCGATCGCGGCCCTCGTCTACTCGTCGTCCGGCTTCATGGTCGCCTGGTCGAACTGGCCTCAGACCCGCGTCGCGGCGTTCATCCCGCTGCTCTTCTGGGCGATCGACCGCGCCGCGGTGGAACTCCGTGCGCGGGACGTCATCGCGGTGGCCGTGCCCCTCGCGTCGATGCTGCTCGGCGGGTTCCCGGCGATCGTCGGGTACGCGCTCTTCATCGGCGGCCTGTACTTCCTCGTCCGCACGATCGTCGCGCACCGCCGGTGGTTGCCGGTCGTGGGCAGCGGCGTCATCGCGGTCGGCGGCATCGTGTTCGGGTTGCTGCTGTCGGCGTGGCAGCTCGTCCCCTTCGCGATCAACGCCACGAGCCTGGTCGACTTCAGCGGCCGCGGGCAGAGCGGCCCGAACGGCCTCGGGGTCCCGCCGCTCGTCAGCGCGTGGGTGCCGGACATCTCGTTCGTGCAGAGCACCGGGCCGGCATGGGGCATCCGCAACCCGGTCGAGGAGTACTCGTACCTCGGGGTCGCGGCGGTCGTGCTCATCGCGGCGGCGGTCCTCATCCGGCCGGCGGTGCGGAACAGGACGGCCCGCACGCACGGCGTCGTCGCCATCGTCGCGTCGATGCTCGCCCTCGCCGTCGTCATCGTCTACCTGGGCGGCCCCGTCCTCTCCGCCGTCCGCGAGCTCCCGGTCTTCGACACCAACCCGATCGGGCGCGCCCGCGTCGTCGTGATGTTCCTCGCGGCCGCGATGGCCGGTGTCGGCTTCGGGCGCCTCGTGCAGCCCGAGAACCTCCGCGACGAACTCGCGCGCTTCCGGTCGGCCGGTCCCCTCCGCCGCACCGGACGGGTCCTCGCGATCGCCGTGGTGCTGTTCGTCGCCGTCGGCGTCGGGGTGCAGACCCTGCTGGCGATCGCCCCGATCTCCGAGCAGTACGTGCACCGCACGAAGGTCGAGATCCTCACGGTGGGCGTGCTCGGCATCGCCACCGTGGTGCTCGTCGTGCTCGTCTGGGTGCTGCGCTCGCGCGTGCTCACCACGATCGCCTCGGTCGGCGTGGTCGCGCTCGTCGCCGCACCCGCCGTCGTGGTCACGCTCCCCTGGTGGCCGATCGCGTCGACCTCGACGTTCTACCCGACCACCCCGGCGATCGACTACCTGAAGGAGCACGTCTCCGACCAGGACCGCTACGCCACCACCGGCAGCGCCATGCTCCCGGGGTCCTCGTCCTACTGGCAGATCCGTGAGACCACGGGCCACGCGTTCCAGACGAGCGAGTGGAAGACCCTCATGCGGGCCGTCGACCCGGACACGTACCCGACGGCGACCTACCTCACCTTCGAGCCGAACCTCATGCCGTCGCTCGCCACGTCGGGGATCCTCGACCGGCTCAGCACGAAGTACCTCGTGGCCGACCCGTCCGCCCCGCTCGCCGGCACCGCCGAACCGGGCGCTGCGCAGACGAAGTGGTCGGACCTGACGGCCGCGAACCCGTCGGTCGACTCGGCCAGCCACACCGGCCCGGTCAACGGCATCACGTTCACCGGACCGCCGGCACCGACGACGTCCGCGAAGGGCATGACCCTGCGCGTCGAGATCGTCGCGGACGGCTCCGGCAAGACGCTCGCGTCCACGTCGAGCTGGGTCCCCGGCCTGGGCGGACCGCGGAACGTCGCGCTCGAGGGGTCGACCATCCCCGCATCGACGTCGTGGCACATCCGCATCAGCGTCACCGGGCAGGACAAGCTCGTGCCGATCGGCACGGACGACGCCGGCGACGCCGTGATGAGCATCACCCGACCGGTCAGCGGCGACGGGGTCTCCGTCGTGCACACCGGCGACGCGACGATCTACGAGCGCGGCGACGCCCTGCCCCGCGTGCGCTGGGCGTCCGACCAGGTCGTCGAGCGGACCCAGACCGCACGGGTCCGGACCCTCGCCGAGCAGTCGCTGCCGGACTCCACCGTCGTGCTCAGCGCTCCGTCGACGCACACGGCCGACCCGGACGGCACCGCGACGATCAGGCTGCAGGGCGACGACGTCAACCGGACCGTCGCGAAGGTGGACGCCACCGCCGGTGGTTGGGTGGTCGTCGCCGACTCGCTCCAGCGTTCCGGGTGGACGGCGACCGTCGACGGCGAGCCGACCCGTCTCGTCGCGGCCGACGACGCCGGCGCCGCCGTGTGGGTCCCCGCGGGCGAGCACACCGTGGCGCTGCAGTACGCCGTGCCCGGCGCCCGGGCCGGGTACCTGCTGAGCGGCGCCGCCGTCGTCGTCGCGGTGCTCACCTGCATCGTCGTCACCGTGCTCGTCCGGCGCCGCCGGAAGCGCCGGGGCCGAGGGGCCGCGAGCCCCGCACCGGCGGAACCGCAGGCATGACACCCACGGCCGCGGGCCCCGCACCGGCGCCGCCGCAGGCGTGACACCCTAGTATCGTCAATCGATCCAACGTCCCGACTCCGAAAAGGAACCAGACCTCGTGAAGATCCTCGTCACCGGCGGAGCCGGCTTCATCGGCTCGAACTTCGTCCGACGCACCCTGCAGGACGCGTACCCCGGGCTCGAGGGCGCCGAGGTCGTCGTGTACGACGCACTCACCTACTCGGGCAACCTCGAGAACCTCGCACCCGTCTCGGACTCGCCGCGCTACACCTTCGTGCAGGGCGACATCCGCGACGCCGAGAAGCTCGACGAGGTCATCCCCGGCATCGACGCGATCGTGCACTTCGCCGCCGAGTCCCACGTCGACCGGTCGGTCCGCGACTCCGGCATCTTCGTCGAGACGAACGTGGTCGGCACCCAGCGTCTGCTCGACGCGGCGCTCCGGCACGGCACCGAGCGGTTCGTGCACGTCTCGACCGACGAGGTCTACGGGTCGATCAGCGAGGGCTCGTGGGACGAGGAGCGCCCGCTCGAGCCGAACTCGCCGTACTCGGCGTCGAAGGCCGGCAGCGACCTGCTCGCCCGCAGCTACCACCGCACCCACGGGCTGAACCTCTCGATCACGCGCTGCTCGAACAACTACGGGCCGTACCACTTCCCCGAGAAGGTCATCCCGCTCTTCGTCACGAACCTGATCGACGACGTGCACGTCCCGCTGTACGGCGAGGGCAACAACATCCGCGACTGGCTGCACGTCGACGACCACACCCGCGGCATCGCGCTCGTGCTCACCAAGGGCCGCGCGGGCGAGATCTACAACATCGGCGGCGGCACCGAGCTGACGAACAAGGAGCTCACGCAGCTCCTCCTCGACGCGACCGGCAAGGACTGGTCGTACGTCGACCGCGTCGCCGACCGCCTCGGACACGACCTCCGCTACTCGGTGGACATCTCGAAGATCCAGGCCGAGCTGGGCTACGAGCCGCAGGTGCCGTTCGAGCAGGGCCTCGCCGACGTCGTGCAGTGGTACCGCGACAACCGCTCCTGGTGGGAGCCGCTCAAGGAGCGCGCCGCCCTCTCCTGAGCGAGCACCCGGACGACCACCACCGACACGGAAGCGACACCATGACCCGGTACCTCATCACCGGCGCTGCCGGCATGCTCGGCCACGACCTCCAGCACGCCCTCGCCGGCCGTGACGTCACCGCACGTTCCCGTGCCGAGCTCGACATCACCGACCCGGCAGCCGTGGACGCCGCGGTCGCCGGGCACGACGTCGTCATCAACTCGGCCGCCTACACGAAGGTGGACGACGCGGAGACCCACGAGGACGACGCCCAGTCGGTCAACGCCACGGGCCCGGCGCTGCTCGCCGAGGCCGCGGTCCGGCACGGCGCCAAGCTCGTGACGATCTCGACGGACTACGTGTTCGACGGCAACGGGACGGCGCCGTACGCCGAGGACGCCCCGACCGACCCGCTCAACGCCTACGGGCGGACCAAGGCGGCGGGCGAGGCCCTGGTGCGCGAGATCGCCCCGGACTCGTCGTACGTCGTCCGCACCGCGTGGATCTACGGCGCGCACGGGCCGAACTTCGCGGCGACGATGCTCCGGCTCGCGGCGACGCACGACACCGTCAGCGTCGTGACGGACCAGGTGGGGCAGCCCACGTGGACCGGGGACCTCGCGGCGCGGATCGTCGAGATGCTCGACGCCGACGCCCCGGCCGGCACCTACCACGGCACGAACAGCGGGCAGGGCTCCTGGTACGACTTCACCCGCGCGATCTTCTCCGAGAACGGGCTCGACCCGGAGCGGGTGCTCCCCACCGACAGCGCGGCCTTCGTCCGTCCGGCGCCGCGCCCGGCGTACAGCGTGCTCGGCCACGACGGTTGGTCCCGCGCGGGCCTGGCACCGATGCGGGACTGGCGCGAGGCGCTGCACGCGGCGACCGCTGCCGGGGTCTTCAGCGCGTGACGGACCCGTCCACGCTGGTGGTCGGCGCCGGGGGGTTCCTCGGCGGTGCCGTCCACCGCTCGCTCACGGCGCGGGGTACCGACCCCGTGGCCGCGCGCGTGCCGTGGGACGACCAGGACGCCGCCGTGTCGGCGCTCGTCCACGCCGTCCGCGGGCTCCGTTCCGGTCCGGCTCCCTGGCGGCTCCTCTGGTGCGCGGGCACCGGGGTCGTCGCGACCGGGGCCGAGGTCTTCGACGAGGAGCAGCGGCTGATCGCCCGGGTCCTCGACGCGACCCGTGACGACCGGTCCGGTCCGGGCACGGTGTTCTTCGCGTCCTCCGCCGGAGCGGTGTACGCCGGCAGCGACGCGCCACCCTTCGACGAGGGCACCGAGCCCGCTCCGCTCGCGCCGTACGGTCACGCGAAGCTGGCGGCGGAGGCGCAGTTCCGCGGATGGGCGGACGCCACCGGCGCACGGCTCGTGGTCGGTCGGATCTCGAACCTGTACGGTCCCGGCGCGAACCTCCGGAAGCCGCAGGGGCTCGTGTCGCAGCTCACCCTCGCGCACCTCGAGGGTCGTCCGTCGTCGATCTACGTCCCGATGTCCACCACCCGCGACTACCTCTACATCGACGACGCGGTGGACATGGTCCTGCAGACCCTCGACCTCGTCGAGCAGGGCCCGTCGCCCGCGGCGGTGACGAAGATCCTCTCCTCGGGGCAGCCCGCGACCATCGCCGACGTCATCGACGCCGTCGAGCAGGCCATCGGCACGCGTCTCGACATCCGCGAGGGCGCGGACCCCTCGGCCACCTTCCAGGGACTCGACCTCCGGATGCGGTCCGCGGTGCTGCCGCAGGTCGGCGACCGCACCTTCGTCCCGTTCCGGCAGGGCGTCGCGACGACCGTCGACGCCATCCGCGCACACCGCGCACCCATCGAGACCGACAGCTCCGAGCAGTAGGATCACGGCATGCGTGATCGACCCGCGGGCCGCATCGGGTCGTTGGACGGACTCCGCGGCGTCGCCGCCGCCGTCGTCCTGGTCCACCACGGACTGCTCGTCGTGCCGACCCTCTCCGACGGCAACAACGGCCAACCGATCCCGGCGAACCGCGCCTGGCTCGTCGACACACCCCTGCACCTCTTCTGGGCCGGTGGCGAGGCCGTGTTCGTCTTCTTCGTGCTGAGCGGGTTCGTGCTGACGCTCCCGGCGCTCCGGCGCGCGCAGGACTGGTTCGCGTACTACCCGAGCAGGATGCTCCGGCTCTACATCCCGGTGATCGCCTCGGTCGCGCTGGCGCTCGCCCTGTTCCTGCTCGTCCCGCGCACCTCCGAGCCCGGCGCCTCCGGTTGGCTGCTCCGGCACGTCGAGCCCCTCACCGCCGGCGGTCTGCTCGGCGACGTGACCCTGATCTCCCCGACGCGGCTGAACAGTCCGCTGTGGTCCCTGACGTGGGAGGTCGCGTTCTCGCTCCTGCTCCCGCTCTTCGTCCTCATCGCGAAGGCGACCCGACGTGTCTGGTGGCTCACCGCGATCGCCGCGCTCGTGCTCTCGGCGCTCGGCCGGCAGACCCACGACGACTGGCTCATGTACCTGCCGATGTTCCTGCTCGGCTCGGCGCTGGCCGCCGGGTGGGAGCGGATCCCGGAGATCCGTCGTGGTCCGGGATGGGTCCTCGCCGGGCTGGCCGTGCTCGGCATCACGTTCGAGTGGTGGATCCCCCGCTCCCTGGTCGGCATCCACGTCCCGATGGTGGTCGTCGCCTCGGCGGGGCTCATCGTCCTGCTGTGCGGCAAGTGGCTGCCGGCCGAACGGGTGATGCTCGGACCGATCCCGCGGGCCCTGGGCCGACTCTCGTTCAGCCTCTACCTCGTGCACGAACCGATCACGGTGTCGGTCGCGTACCTGCTGCCGACGTCCGTGCCGTGGCTCACGCCGATCATCGCGATCCCGATCGCCGTCGTCGTCGCGGGGCTCTTCGCCCGGCTCGTGGAACTGCCCGCGCACCGGCTCGCGAAACGGGTGGCCCGTTCCATCACCGTGCGCCGGGGACGGGTCGGCGGAACGCCGCCGCAGGGCGGCGTCGAGCACGCGCGTCTGCCCGACGACGACCGTCGGGCTGCCTGACCGCCCACTCCGCGCGTCGGGGTGCGTCGGTGGGCGGTCACCACTCGGGCACGAGCCGCGGCCGGATCCGATGCGACCGGCCACGTCGCGGCCCGGTCCGACACGGTCAGCGCCGCGCCGCCGCCAGCAGTTCGCGGTACCGGTCGCCGACGGCGTCGACGGTGTGCGCGGCCGCCGTCTGCGCGGCGGCACGGCCGAGCCGCTCGGCCAGCGCCGGGTCGGCGAGCAGCCGGTCGACCGCTGCGGCCAGCGCACCGGCGTCCCCGGGTGCGACGAGCAGGCCGTTCACGCCGTCCTCGATGACGTCGACGATGCCGGGCACCGCCGACGCGACGATCGCGCACCCGGCGGACATCGCCTCGAGGAGCGCCACCGGCAGGCCGTCACGGTCACCGTTGGCGGCCGGGACGGACGGGTACAGCGCGATGGCGGCCTTCGCGTACTCCGACGCGAGGTCCTCTTTCCCGCGAGCGCCGAGGAACGTGACCGCGGCGCCCGCACGGGCCTCGAGCGGCGCGCGGAGCGGCCCGTCACCGACGATCGCGACCTCAGCCGGCTGACGGCTCATCCGGTCGAGCGCGTCGATGAGGACGATCGCGCCCTTCTTCTCGACGAGCCGCCCGACGAACAGCACGCGTCCGGGGACCCGCGTCTCGCGCTCGACGGCACGGGTGATCGGCTCGAGGTCGACGCCCATCGGCACCACGTGCACCTGGTCCTCGCGGGCACCGAGCTTCCCGAGTTCCCGCGCCATGTCCGTGCTCATGCAGGTCACCGACGCGGCGCTGCGGATCACGGATCGCTTCACCGCCTGGAGGAGCGGGTTGCGCAGGGCGTACAGGTCGCCGCCCAGCGTGGTCACGACGCGCGGCAGGTCGCCGAGGACGAGCTGGCCGACGGCCCCCTGCGGGATGATCCAGTGCAGGAGGGCGACGTCCGGCCGGGAGCGGCGACGCTCGCGACGGAGCGCCGCGGCCATCGACACGAAGAAGAACGGCACCTGCAGCCAGCGGGTCTTGTCCGCCTTGAGGTTGTCCACGATGGCGCCGTCGGCGAGGTCGCGCCAGCGCGCCGGGAAGTACCCGTAGCGGCGGACCTCGACGTCGCCGATCCGCTGGTGGGCGCGGGCACCCTTCGTCATCGGCGCGACGACCACGACGCGGTACTCGTCCGACAGGGCGATCGCGAGGTCGAGCACGAACCCGGGTGTGCCGTCACCGGCCTCGGCGGGGAAGGTCGACGCGGCGACGAGCAGGGTCGGACGGAGGTCCTGATCGGGTCGCATCCAGCGCGCTCCCTTAGAGTTGTCGGTCGATGGACGCACAACAGCCTACGGGGTCGCCCGCAGGGTCCCCGGACCCGCTCGACACCTCCGCCGACCCCGCCACGGCCGCCGTGCCGACCACCGGTCGGCGCGCTCGCGTGCTCACCGCGGTGAAGTGGGTGGCGGCCGTCGTGGCCGTGGCGTTCCTCGTCTGGAGCGTCGCGAAGCAGTGGGACAAGATCGTCCACGACTTCGCCAGCCTCGACGCGGTCACGGTCGTCGTCGGCATCGTCTTCACGCTCGTCGCGCTCGTGGCCAACATGCTGTCCTGGCGAGCGATGATGGCGGCGAGCGGGTACCGCGTGCGCCTCGCGGCCGCGTCCTCGATCTTCTTCGTCGGCCAGCTCGGCAAGTACATCCCCGGCGGCGTCTGGTCGATCGCCGCCCAGGCCGAGCTCGGCCGCGCGCACGGCCTGCAGCGCACCGGCAGCGCCGTGGCGGCCCTGGCCTCGATGCTCGTGAGCATCGTCACAGCAGCACTCGTCGGCATCGTCGCCGTCCTGCTCGCGTCGTCGACCGGCTTCGCGACCTTCTGGTGGCTCATCCCGCTCATCGTCATCGGGCTCGTCTGCCTCACCCCGCCCGTCCTCGGTCGGCTCATCGCCATCGCGTTCCGGGTGCTCCGTCGTCCCCCGCAGGACACCACGCTCACCTGGTCCGGCACCGTGATGTCGCTCGTCTGGTCCCTCGTCATGTGGGTGGCCTACGGCGTGCAGGCGTCCGTCGTGCTGCGGGCGTTCGGCGCCGACTCGCCCGCGCTCTTCCCGGTGGCCGTCGGCGCCTACGCGGTGGCGTGGTTGGTCGGCTTCGTGGTGATCATCGCCCCGGCCGGCATCGGTCCGCGCGAGGGCATCCTCGTCCTGCTCCTGGGCAGCGTCGCCGGGGGGTCCGCACCGCTCGCCCTCGCCGTGATCAGCCGCGTCTTCATGACCATCGGCGACGTCGTCCTCGCCGGTGTCGGGGCGGTCCTCGCTGCACGGCACCGCCGGGTCACCGCCGCGACGGCGCCCCGCGGGAGCACCCCGGTTCCTCCCCGTGCCGACTGATATGGTCGGTTTCCGACCGAGCCGTGCGCACGGCAGCACCACGAGGAGGCGCACCGCATGACAACACTCCACGTCGTCGTCGACCAGGTCGTCGCCCCCGTCCCGGGTGGCATCGGTCGCTACGCGGAGGAACTCACGCGGCACCTGATCGACAACGCGCCGGCAGGCTGCGACGTCGCCGGCATCGTGTCCGCCGTGAGCAAGGACGAGCTCGCCCACATCCGGACGCTGCTGCCCGGACTCGCCGACCTCGACCGGCTGGCGCTCCCCCGCCGTGAGCTCTCGCTCGCATGGCAGGGCGGCTTCGTCGGCAACGTCGGCCGCGGCATGGTGCACTCGCCGAGCGTGCTCGCGCCGCTCGTCAAGCACGACCGCTTCAGCGACCCCGGCCGCCAGACCGTCGTCACGGTGCACGACACCGTGCCGTGGACCCACCCCGAGACCCTGACCGCCCGCGGGGTGCAGTTCCACCGCGCCATGGTGAAGCGGGCGTGGAAGCACGCCGACGCCGTGGTGGTGCCGACGCACGCGGTCGCCGGTGCCCTCAACCAGATCCACCGCTTCGACGACCGACTCCGGGTCATCGGCGGCGCGCCGAGCGGTCGGCTTCGGACCCCGGTCGACGCCGACCTCCGTGCCGAACGGCTCGGGCTGCCGGACCGCTACGTGCTGGCCGTGGGGACGCTCGAGCCGCGCAAGGGTCTCACCTACCTCATCGAGGCGATGGCGCACCCCGATGCGCCCGCCGACATCCCGCTCGTCGTCTCCGGGCCGGACGGGTGGGGCGACGTCGACGTGTACGGCACCGCCGAGCGCGCCGGACTCGCCCGCGACCGGGTGAAGGTGCTCGGACGGATCGACGACGCCGACCTCGCCGTGGCCTACGACCGGGCGACGGTGTTCGTGTTCCCGAGTCTCGCCGAGGGCTTCGGCCTCCCCGTGATCGAGGCGATGAGCTTCGGCACCCCGGTCATCCACTCGGACGACGACGCCGTGCGCGAGGTCGCCTCGGACGCCGGTGTCACCGTCGCCCGTGACCCGCGCGACTCCTACCCGGAGCGACTGGCGCAGGCGGTCTACCAGGTCGTCAACGACCCGCTGCTCGCCGGGCAGCTCGCGGTCGCCGGACCGGACCGTGCGCGGATGTTCGACTGGAAGGACTCCGCTGCCGAGACCTGGCAGCTGCACGCCGACCTCTGATCGGGTCGGCCCTGGCCGGGCCGCCCTGACCAGGTCGGCCGCGTCCGTCAGAGCGAGTCGCGCAGGCGCTGTGCCTTCTCCTCGACGAGCTGCTCGAGTCCGTCGGCGTACTCCGCCAGCCGTGCCGCGACCGCTGCGTCGGACGAGCCGATGATGCGCGCCGCGAGGAGCCCCGCGTTCGCCGCACCGTTGATCGCCATCGTCGCGACGGGGATGCCGGCCGGCATCTGCACGATCGAGAGCAGCGAGTCGAGACCGTCGAGTCGCGCCAGCTGCACCGGGACGCCGATCACGGGGAGCGTCGTCATCGAGGCGACCATGCCGGGCAGGTGCGCCGCTCCCCCGGCACCGGCGATCACGACGCGGATGCCACGGGCCGCCGCACCGCGAGCGAAGCGGGTCATCTTGTCCGGGGTGCGGTGCGCGGAGACGACGTCGGCCTCGAAGGGGATGCCGAGCTCGGTGAGCATCTCGGCCGCCGCACGCATCGTCGGCCAGTCGGAGTCCGACCCCATGATGATCGAGACGAGCGGCTGGACGGGGGCTGCGGTGTCGGTCACGGCACGAGCCTAGCCGAGCAGGGCGGACCGCCAGGTGTCGCCGTCGTCGCCGATCACGCGCTCGGCACGCACCCACTCCGCCGCGGCCGGGTCGGCCCGGCCGGACTCGACCGCGGCGCGCACGGCGTCACGCCAGGCGCCGACGTCGTCGGGGACGGCGACGACGCCGTGGTCGGCCGCGCCCCGGTAGGACGGCCGGTCGGACACCACGGCGGGGAGCCCGAGCGCGGTGTACTCGATGGCCTTCAGGTCGCTCTTCGCCCGGTTGAACTCCTCGTCGCGGAGCGGGGCCACGCCGGCACGCCAGCGCTGCCGGTGGTCGACGAGCCAGCGGGAGAACGCCGGGTAGTGGCCGTCCGGCACCTCGACCCGGCGGTACCAGGCGGGTCCGTCCGGGTCCTCGGTGACGCCGATGACCTCGAGGCGGATCGGCACCCCGGCCGAGTCGGTCAGGTCGGTGAAGACGTCGCGGAGGAGCGCGAGGTCCGCGCCGTGGGTGAGCGTCCCCATGTAGAGGACGCGGTGCTCGTCCGCGGGGAGGTCGTCGTCGACGACCGGCTCCCCCGGCAGCCAGATCGTCGGGTCGAGGGCGTTCCGGACCATGACGACACGACGGGCGATCGGACGGACCACGGCGGCGAGCTCCTCGGTGCTCACCACCACCAGGTCGGCCCCGCGCACGAGCGCGTCGATCGAGGCGAGCCGGTCCGGGTCGTACTCGGCGCGGGCCAGGCGGTCGCGTCCGGAGTCCGTGAAGAAGTCGTCGTCGACCTCAGCCGCGACCCGGATGCCACGCGAGGCCGCGGCGGCGAGGAACGGCCCCACGAGGTCCCGCGGCAGGATGTCCCGCTGCACGAGGAGTGCCGCGTACGGGGTCTCGTCCGTGCCGTCGACGAACGCGGCGGGGTCGGCCTGCCGGACCTCCGCGCGGCCGCTCCGGGCCAGGTGCTCGATCCGGCGGACGACCCGCACGTGCGCGGACGCGGGGTGCGCTCCACCGCCGCCGGCCACCACGTAGCCGAGCACGGGGAGCGGCGCGGGTTCCGGCAGCGGCGCGGGCCGGGGTGCGGGTACCGCCGCCGGTGTCCCGGTCACGGCACGACGCAGCCGTCCGGCTGCACGACGGAGGAGATGACGCGGCATGCGGCCATCCTCCCGCACCCGCAGCCCCCTCAGCGCACGGTGAGGGTCTTGCAGCCCATCGACGTGTTCCCGCCGCCGCCGATGCCGATCGCGGTCAGGCAGACGCTGCGCCGGCCGCTGGGGACGGCGACGGTGGCGGCGACGCCGTGGTTCCGGCCCACGTGGTAGACGCGGTCGACGTCGGGCCGCAGGACGTTCGCCGTGGCGGTGCCGACGGTCTTGCCCGCCACCGTCACGCGCACCGAGACGGGCTTCGTGAGGTCGTCGCGGTCGAACACCCAGCCGCGGACGGTGACGCGACGGGTCGTGCCGGACGCCACCGATTCGAAGTGCACCTGCGGGGCCACGGCCGGCGCCTTGACCGTCGGCTTCGCCGTGGCGGTCGGGGTCGGGGTCGGGGTCGGCTTCGGCGAGGCCGATGCGGTCGGGGTCGCCGTCGCGGTCGGGGTCGGCTTGGGCGACGCGGTCGCCGTCGCGGTCGCAGCCGGCGTCGGCACAGCCGTCGGCACCGCCGTCGGCACAGCCGTCGGCGCCACCGCAGCAGGCGCAGCCGGCGCCGCGACCGCCGGGGTCCCGAGCCGCGCGTTCGCCACGAGTGCCTGTGCGAACGTCGACCACCACTTGCCCGCCGCCGGCGCGCCGCCGCACGTGCCGTCGCTCGCTCCCGGCGTCTTCACCCACAGCAGCGCGTCGAGGCCGGTGCCGTCCGACACGGTCCGGGGCGAGGTACCGAGCCCGGACCCCGGACCGTTGCACCAGGTCCCGCGCCAGCCCTGCCCGTTGCGGGAGGTGTCGATCACGTAGTGCGAGCCGCCCGTCGCCGCGGAGACCTTCTCGGCGTACGCCTGCTCCTGCGCGGTCGGGTAGTAGTTCGCGACGTTCGTGAAGAACCCGCGGGCGTTCTGCACGCCGGCGCTGGTGAGGCGCGCGGCGATCGTGGCGGGGGCCACCCAGTTCGAGTTGCCGGCGTCGAGGTACGCCGGGATGCCCGCCGCGGTGAAGGCGGCGACCTCGCGGGACAGGATCCGGTAGCGCTGCTGGTCGAGGACGTCGCTGCACGCCGCGTTGCTCAACATCGCGAGCGAGTCCGGCTCGACGACCACGGCCGCGCGGTGCCCGGCGAGGCGCGCGACGATCTGGTCGACCCACGCGTCGTACGTCGCCTCGTCGAAGCCGCCGGCGGAGTACCCGCCGCAGTCGCGCTGCGGGATGGCGTAGGTGACGAAGACGGGGGTGGTGCCGGCGCGCTCGGCCCCGGCGACGGCCGCGTCGATCGTCTTGGTGAGGGTCGCGCCCTGCGTCCAGTCGCCGAGCCAGATCGCGACGGGGTACTCGGCGATGGTCGTCGCGGCGGCTGCGCCGGCCGGGTCGCTCGTGGCGAGGGCGGTCACCTGCTTCGCGGCCTCGCTGGTGTCCGACCGGTACGGGCCGGCGCCGTAGAGGGTCGTGGACGATGCCGCCCGCAGCGCCGTGGCACTGGTCGCCGCGGTGGCGACGCCGGGTGTGAGCGCGCCCGCGGCGAGCGTGCCCGCGGCGATCGCGACGAGGGCGCCGACGGCGCCGAAGACGGTGGTGTTCGTGGTGCGGCGCGGTGCGCGGCGCATGTGGTGCTCCCTGCGGCTGACGGTCCCCTGACCCGTCCATGGGAGCACGTGCTCCGACGCCCCGTACACACGCCAGATCGGGTGCCACCCGACCGGGTGTCCGCCCTTCGGTGGACCAGCGCGTCACCGGCCACGGGCGGACTGGAGGCGCGTGGCGGCGCCGTCACGCGCCTCCAGGCCGGCAGCGACCGCGTCGTGACCGCAGCGTCAGTCGTCGAAGTGCGCTGCGGCGGACCGGGCCCGGTAGGTGACGTCGTCGACGTCGTCACCGATGACGGTGACGTGACCGATCTTCCGGCCCGGCCGCGGGGCCTTGCCGTAGAAGTGGTACTTCGCCTCGGGGAAGGCCTCGAGCGCTGCCGGGTAGCGGGCGGCGAGGTCGCCGTCCGCCGGACCGCCGAGCACGTTGACCATCACGGCGGCGGGAGCGTGCACGCCGGTGGCGCCGAGCGGCAGGTCGAGCACGGCGCGGAGGTGCTGCTCGAACTGGCTCGTGGTCGCACCGTCGATGGTCCAGTGCCCGGTGTTGTGCGGCCGCATGGCGAGCTCGTTGATGAGGATGCGCTCGTCGTCGGTCTGGAAGAGCTCCACCGCGAGCACCCCGGTGACCCCGAGCTCGGTCGCGATGCGGACGGCGATGTCCTCGGCGGCGTCGGCGAGCCGGCCGGCGCTGTCCGGCGCCGGGGCGAACACCTCGGCGCAGACCCCGTCGCGCTGCACCGTCTCGACGAGCGGCCAGGCGACGACCTCGCCGGAGGGGCGACGGGCCACCGACTGCGCGAGCTCGCGGGTGAAGGCCACGAGTTCCTCGACGAGGAGCGCCTGCCCGCCGCCGGTCTCGGCCACGGCGATGAACCAGTCGGCGACGTCGGCCGGGTCGGAGACGACGCGGACGCCCTTGCCGTCGTACCCGCCGCGCGGGGTCTTCACGACGGCACGTCCGCCGTGGTCGTCGAGGAACGCCTGCAGCTCGTCGGGGTCCTGCACGGCGGCCCAGTCCGGCACCGGCAGGCCGAGCTCGGTGAGGCGGGTGCGCATCGTGATCTTGTCCTGGGCGACGGCGAGCGCCTCCGGTCCGGGGCGCACGGCGACGCCGGCCTCGACGAGTGCGCGGAGGACGTCCTGCGGCACGTGCTCGTGGTCGAAGGTGACGACGTCGACCCCGCGCGCGAAGGCCAGGACGGTGTCGACGTCGTGGTAGTCGCCCTCGGCGGTGGCGGCGATCGCGGCGGACATGTCCGGTCCCTCGGCGAGCACCCGGATGTCGAGACCGAGCTCGACCGCGGCGGGCACCATCATCCGTGCCAGCTGTCCTCCACCGATGACCCCGACGCGCAACGCCATGCTGTGTGTTCCTTCCGTCGTTCTCACCGTGCCGGGAGAGCGTCCTGTCTACAATCGCTGTTCGGGTCGCACCTTCGCGCGATCCGCTCGAGACGTGCAGTGCACGACCAGCGACAACTCTACGGACCATGGAGAACCCGTGCGGCGACTGATAGCCCAACTGGCCCGCTTCGGCGTGGTCGGCGCCGTCGGCTTCGTCGTCGACACCGCGATCTTCAACGTGCTCCGTGCGACGGTCTTCAACCCCGACGACGTCCACTCCGGCCCGTTCTGGGCGAAGGTCGTCTCCACCGTGGTCGCGATCTTCGTGAACTGGATGGGCAACCGCTACTGGACCTTCCGCGACCAGCGCCGTTCGGTCGCCACCCGCGAGGGCGTGGAGTTCGTCATCGTGTCCCTCGGCGGCATGGTCATCTCGCTCGGCTGCCTGGCGGTGTCCCACTACGTGCTCGGGTTGACCTCGGCGCTGGCGGACAACGTCTCCGGCAACGTGATCGGCCTGCTGCTCGGCACCGCGTTCCGGTTCTGGCTGTACAAGGTCTGGGTCTACCACCCGGAGCGCAGCGGGCAGGGCGAGCCGGTCGGCGCGCAGCGGTCGACGGGCGTGTCCCGGGCGCCCGAGCCGTCCGGGGTGTCGGAACCGTCCGGGGTGTCCGAGCCGTCCGGGGTGTCCGAACCGTCCGAGGTGTCCGAGGTCTCCGGCCAGTAGGCTCGTCGAGCCGCTCGCCCGGTGGCACCGCCGTCCCGAGGAGCCCCGTCGATGCCGCCCGCCCCGCACCCCGCCGTCACCCGACGCGAGGGACTGGGCGTCGCGCTCCTGACCGCGGTGTTCGGCCTGTGGCTCGTGCTCTGGGCGCTCGTCGTCCCCGCGTTCCAGGCGCCTGACGAACCGGCGCACTTCGACGCCGCCGTGCACGTCGCGACGGGCAGCGGCTGGCCCGCGCCGGGCACGCTGCACGTGTCGAACGCCGTGGTCGCGGCGCAGCAGGAGCAGGCGTCGCAGCCTGCGTCCGGCACCTCCGGCACGTCCGGCGCGGACGGCACGTCCGGCGCGGACGGCTGGTCGACCGTCGGAGCACTGCTCGCCGCCCACCCCGGGGACTCGGCCACGGTCGACCAGATGACGCAGCACCCGCCGACGGCCTACGCCGTCGACGCGCTGGTGCTCCGCGCCGTCCACTTCGGTTCCCTGCGCTGGGACCACGCCGTCCTGGCGCTGCGGCTCGCGGACGCCGCGCTGGTCATGCCCCTCGCACTCCTCGCCTGGGCCGCCGTCCGCCGGGCCACCCGGTCACCCCGGGCCGCGCTCGTCGCCCCGCTGGCACTGTTCGCGACGCCGCAGCTCGCGTCGATCGGCGCGTCGGTGACGAACGACGCACCGGTCCTGCTGCTCGGCGGCGCGGTGGTCTGGCTGGCCGTCCGGCTCCTCACCGGGGACCTCCGCACCCGCACGCTCGTCGCGCTCGGCGTCGTCACCGCCGCGCTCGTCTGGACGAAGGGCACCGGGTTGCCGGCGGTGCCGTTCGTCGGGCTCGTCGCGGTCGTCGCCGGAGCCGGGGTACTGCCCCTCGCCCGGAGGCTGGTCCGCACGGTCGTCGTGCTCGGCACCACGGCCGTGCTCGGGTCGTGGTGGTGGCTGCACAACCTCGTCGCGTACCACCGCCTGCAGCCGGACGGCTACGCGTCGATCCGGCCGCCGGCCGACTTCCCGCCGGGTGAGCACCCGTCGGTGCTGCACTTCGCCGACGTCAGCTGGGGCACGATCGCCCGCACGTTCTGGGGCAGCCCGGGCCAGCGTGCGCAGGTCAGCATCGGCGACCTGCTCACCGCCGTGCTGACGGTCGTCGCGGTCGTGGTGGTCCTCGGATGGGCGTTCCGTCGCCCCCGCTCCGGCCCCGACACGCGTCCGATGGCCTGGTGCCTCGCCGTGTTCCCGGTGCTGCTCCTCGCGCTGCAGACGGCCAGCAGCGCCCGCGCCTACCTCGACACCACACAGGTCGCCGGCACCCAGGGCCGGTACCTGTTCCCCGCGCTCCTCGCCCTCGTCGTGCTCAGCGCGCTCGCGTGGCGTCGGATCCCGGGCACTCCGGCAGGCCGTCGCGCCCTCGCCACCGCCGTCGCCGTCACCGCCCCCGGCATCGGCGTCTACGGGCTCGCCGTCGTCGCGGCCTGGTTCTGGAACGGCGCCCGGTCCCCGGTCACGGCCGAGGGCATCGACCGGTACGCCGCCACCGGTCCGGTGCCGTTCGCCGTCGTGCTCGTCGTCGCGGGGCTCGTCGCGGTGGGCCTGGTCGTCGCGGTCGTGCAGGTGGCCCGGTGGCACCAGTCTGGAGGCGCGGCTCGCCCCGCTCCGTCGGCCAACGTCTGACGACGGTCGGCTCCGAGTGCATGACGAAGGCCGCGCCCGTGGGCGCGGCCTCCGTGGTCGGTGCAGCGGCTGCGGTCAGCGCCCCATGCCGCGGTAGGTGAAGCCAGCAGCGGTCCACGCGTCGCGGTCGAGGCAGTTGCGCCCGTCGACGACGACCGGGACCGACATCAGGGTCGCCGCCGTGGTGGCGTCGAGTTCGCGGAACTCGTTCCACTCGGTGAGCACGAGCACGATGTCGGCATCGCGGAGGGCGTCCGTCGCATGCTCGACGTACTCGAGCTCCGGGTGGATGCGACGAGCGGTGACGACGGCCTCGGGGTCGTAGGCGGCGACGGCGGCGCCGAGCTCGTGGAGCCGCGCCGCGATGTCGAGCGCCGGCGAGTCACGGACGTCGTCGGAGTTCGGCTTGAAGGCGAGCCCGAGCACGGCCACGCGCTTGCCGGTGACCGCACCGCCGAGGAGCTCCTGTGCGAGCTCGACCACGTGCGCGCGACGGCGGAGGTTGGTGGCGTCGACGTCGGCGAGGAACGCCAGCGACTCCCCCACCCCGAGCTCGTTCGCCCGGGCCTGGAACGCCCGGATGTCCTTCGGCAGGCACCCGCCGCCGAAGCCGAGCCCGGCGTTCAGGAACTTCCGGCCGATGCGGGCGTCGTGCCCGATCGCGTCGGCGAGCGCCGTGACGTCGGCGCCGGACACCTCGGCGATCTCGGCCATCGAGTTGATGAACGAGATCTTCGTCGCGAGGAACGCGTTCGCGCTGATCTTCACGAGCTCGGCGGTGGGCAGGTTCACCACGAGACGGGGCGTGCCGGTGGCGAGCGCCTCGGCGTAGACCTCGTCGAGGGTGTCCACGGCGCGCTGGCCGGCCTCGCCGTCGGGCACGCCGTACACGAAGCGGTCCGGGGAGATCGTGTCCTGGACCGCGAAGCCCTCACGGAGGAACTCGGGGTTCCACACGAGCGTCGCGCCCGGCACGGCGGCGTCGACCTCGGCGGCGAGCCGCGCGGCGGTGCCCACGGGGACCGTCGACTTGCCGACCACGAAGTCGTCCGCGGACAGGTACGGGGTGAGCGCGGCCACCGCGGCGTCGACGTAGGTGAGGTCCGCGGCGCCGGTCGGGCCCTGCGGGGTGCCGACGGCGAGGAAGTGCACGCGGGCACCGGCGACCTCGGACATGTCCGTCGTGAAGCGGATCCGCCCGAAGGCGAGGGCCTCGCTGAGGATCTCGGGGAGACCGGGCTCGAAGAACGGGGCCTCGCCCGCCGCGAGCCGTTCGATCTTCACCGGATCGACGTCGACGGCGACGACGTCGTGTCCGAGCTTGGCCATGGATGCGGCGTGCACGGCACCGAGGTACCCGCAGCCGATGACAGAGATTCGCACGGGGAGACGCTACCGGGTTCTCGTCGAACTTCCACCGTGCGGGAGTCGGCGGGTCAGGGCCGGACGTCGCCCCACTGCGGGCGGTCGGCACGGCCGACGATCTCGTCCCAGTCGGGCTCGCGGTGGCGCCGACGGGCTTCGTGGGCCTCGACCATGTCGTGCAGCACGGCCACGACGAGGTCGGCGTGCGGGACGTCCGCCAGCACCACGGCCGGCTCGTCGCCCGGGAACACGAGGACGTCCCCGGACCGGAACATGCCCTGCAGGCCCCGCCGACGGACCGTGACGTCGTAGCCCCGCGAGTGCAGGAGCTCCCGCCGGGTCCGCGTGCCGAGGCCGTGCACGACGACGAGGCGCCGCGTGGTGACCACGTACCGCTCGGACATCCACCGGAACAGGGGCATCGCGCCGCCGAGGAACAGCAGGACGAGGACGAGGCCGGCCACCACGGCGTTGAGCCACGCGAGCTGGGCCTGGAAGACGCCGAAGCCGAAGCCGCCGGCCGCCATGACGACCACCACGAAGACCGCGGGCCGCACGAGCCGGCGCGCGTGCGGCCGCAGGCGTGCGACGACGCGTTCGGGCGGGGGCTCGTCGGTCATGTCGTCATGCATACCGCAGGTGGGTGACGTCCCCCACGGCGACGCCCCTGGAGACACCCGCTCGATCCCGGATCGTGATGCGCCCGTCGTCGTCGATGCCGGTGGCCTCCGCCTCCAGGTGCGTGCCGTCCGGCAGCTCGATCCGGACGCGCTGCCCGATCGTGCCGCAGGCCGACCGGACGTGGGACCGGACCGTCTCGGCGGCCGCACCGCCCGCGACCAGGGCGGCCACTGCCTCCAGGACGGCGCCGTGGAAGGCGACCAGCACCGCGTCGGCGAGCTCGGCGGCGGACCCGTGCGCACCCGCGACGGCCAGCGAGGTGGACGTGGGCGTCGGGAGCCGGTCCGCGGGGATCGTGAGGTTCACGCCGGCGCCGACCACGACGCTGCCGTCGGAGGCGACCTGGCAGAGGATGCCGCACACCTTGCGGCCGTCGATCTGGACGTCGTTCGGCCACTTCACGAGCACGGCGCCGTCGGTTTCGGCCGATCCCTCGTCGCCGAGCGCCCGGTGGATCGCATCGCGCATCGCCGCGCCCGCGACGAGCGGGAGCCAGCCGCGGTCGCGCTCGTCGAGGTCCGCGCGGACGAGCAGGCTCACCGCGAGCGTCTCACCGGCCGGCGCCGACCAGGAGCGGTCCAGGCGACCACGCCCGGCGGTCTGGTCGAGCGTCACGAGCACACTGCCGTGGGGCTGCTCCGGGGCGAGCCCGAGGAGGTCGGCGTTCGTCGACCCCGTCGTCGTCGGGGCGGTGAACACCGCGCCGACCGCGGTCGTGGCCGCTCGGCTCTGCGGGAACGACGGCGACGCGGGTGTGGACATGCACGCAAATGTACGGCCAGGAACCGTGGGGGTCCTCCAACCGACCGCGTGGCCGCCGCCGGTAGGGTGAGCGGGTGACTTCAGGAGACACCCCCGATCTCTCGACGACGGCCGGCCGGCTCGCCGACCTCCGCGAGCGGTACCACGAAGCAGTGACCGCCGCGGGCGAGGCCGCGATCGCGAAGCAGCACGCCAAGGGCAAGGGCACGGCGCGCGAACGGATCGAGCAGCTGCTCGACGAGAACTCGTTCGTCGAGTTCGACGAGTTCGTCCGCCACCGCACCCACGCCTTCGGGATGGAGGCCAAGCGCCCCTACGGGGACGCGGTCGTCACCGGCGTCGGCACCATCCACGGCCGGAACGTCGCCGTGTACGCGCAGGACTTCACCGTCTTCGGCGGGTCCCTCGGCGAGGTCGCCGGCGAGAAGATCATCAAGGTGATGGAACACGCCATCAAGACCGGCGTGCCGATCATCGGCATCCTCGACTCCGGCGGCGCACGCATCCAGGAAGGCGTGGTCGCGCTCGGCAAGTACGGCGAGATCTTCCGCCTCAACACGCAGGCGTCCGGGGTCATCCCGCAGCTCTCGATCGTGATGGGCCCGGCAGCGGGCGGCGCCGTGTACTCCCCCGCGCTCACCGACTTCGTGATCATGGTCGACAAGACCAGCCACATGTTCGTCACCGGCCCCGACGTCATCAAGACCGTGACCGGTGAGGACGTCGGCTTCGAGGAACTCGGCGGCGCCCAGACGCACAACGCCGTCTCCGGTGTCGCGCACTACCTCGCCGAGGACGAGACCGACGCCCTCGACTACGCCCGGTCGCTCATCGGGTTCCTGCCGGACAACAACCTCTCCGACCCGCCCGCGTACGACGTCGCCCCGGAGCTCGAGACCACCGACGCCGACCGCGAGCTCGACGTCGTCATCCCGGACTCCGCGAACCAGCCGTACGACGTCACGACGATCATCGAGCACCTCGTCGACGACGGCGAGTTCCTCGAGGTCCAGCCACTCTTCGCGCCGAACATCCTCATCGGCTTCGGCCGGATCGAGGGTCGCACCGTCGGCATCATCGCGAACCAGCCGCAGGCCATGGCCGGCACGCTCAACATCGACGCCGGCGAGAAGGCCGCACGCTTCGTGCGGTTCTGCGACGCGTTCGGGATCCCGATCCTCACCCTCGTCGACGTCCCCGGCTACCTGCCCGGCACCGACCAGGAGTGGACCGGCGTGATCCGCCGCGGCGCGAAGCTCCTCTACGCCTACGCCGAGGCCACCGTCCCGCTGGTCACCGTCATCACCCGCAAGGCCTACGGCGGCGCCTACATCGTGATGGGGTCGAAGCAGCTCGGCGCCGACATCAACCTGGCGTGGCCGACCGCCGAGATCGCGGTCATGGGCGGTCAGGGCGCCGTCAACATCCTGTACCGCGCCGAGATCAAGCGCGCCGAGGAATCGGGCGAGGACGTCGCCGCGGTGCGGGCCAAGCTCGCGAACGAGTACACCTACAACGTCGCGTCGCCGTACCTCGCCGCCGAGCGCGGTGAGCTCGACGGGATCATCCAGCCGCACGCCACCCGCGTGTCGGTCATCAAGGCGCTGCGGGCCCTCCGCGGCAAGCGCGCCTCGGTGCCGCCGAAGAAGCACGGGAACATCCCACTGTGAGTGCGCTGCACCTGCAACTGCGCTCGGGCTCGCGCTCGGGCTCGGGCATGGTGGCCGCCTGATGGGCCGCCACGCCGCTGCGGTCCCCGCCGAGGAGCCCGTCTCGGTCGGGGCAGCCGTCCGCGTCGTGTCGGGCGACCCCACACCCGAGGAGCTCGCAGCCGTCATCGCCGTGCTGCAGCGTCAGGCCGACGAGGCCGCGTCGCTCGGCCGGCCCGAGGCCATCGTCTCGCCGCGCACCGGCTGGGACGCCTCGGCCCGAGGGCTCCGGCGTCCGCTCGAGCACGGTGCGGGTGCCTGGACGCGTTCGCTCCGCTGATCCGTGTTGCGCAGGGCCGCGCGTCGCGTGGTGACGGGCTCTTGCGCGCGCTGACGGGCTCTTGCGCGCGCTGCCGGCAACGGGCGACCATGTACCCCTGGGTATCGAGTCATCCGCTGCGTTGCAGGGTGCACTTCCCGGTCGGTCTCCCCTCAGACGGGGGACATCACCGGTCGACCGGGTCTGAAAACGCCTGATTTGTCCCCCATAATGACGACTGACAGACCAGTTGGCGGCAGGCATAGTAGTTGTTGTTCGGTGTCCTTCAACGAAGAACATCGCAGGCGGTGGCCGACTAGGGTACGAAGCCACCACCAGCTACGAGTCAGGGCGATATTCGGGTTGTCGCTCAGATTCGGGTCGTGAACGGGCCGGTCGGATTCCGACCGGCCCGTTCCCCGTTTCCGGGCGGCGTTCGTGTCGAACGACCGAGCCAGTACGACATCGCCGACGTCGTACGACATCGCCGACGTCGAACGACAACGACGATGCCGTTCCCCTGCGCCCGCCGGCACCAGCAGCAGCGCCCAGCCCTACGCGGGGACGTGCCGCGGGATCTCCAGCCAGATCACGACGGAGTCGTCCGCGTCGCCGTCGTCGTCGTCGAGCCCCGCCCCGAGCGCCGCCGACTCGCTCGCCGCCAGGTCCAGCCGGAGGCCGACGACGGTCACGGCCGAGTCGGAGCCCTCGGAGACGGTGCGGACGATGACGTTGTCGGCCTCGCGGGCCTGGCGCAGCGCCTCGGCGATCCGGACGTGCACACGACGCAGGTCCTCGATCTCGAGGTCGTCGAGGCCGCCGTCGTCGTGCAGCTGCACCGTGGCGCCGCGACGTCGGAGGTGCATGACCTCCTCGCGCACCTCCTCGGAGAGCAGGGACCGGCCGCGGATCTCGTCACGGATGGCCTGCTCGAGGTGCAGGCACTCGTCACGCTCGGCGGCGTCGAGGTCTCCCCCGGTGTCGATGATCCGCTGCAGCATCGGCAGCGCCATCCGTGTCGTCTGGCTGAGGCGGAACTGCCGCTCGAACACGTGCGCGTCCTGCGCCGCCTGCCAGTCCGCGGTCTCCTGCTCGGCACGGATGAAGTCGCGCGTGACCCGTGTGGCACGGTTCATCGCGACGGCGAACCCGGTGGCGATCGCGACCCACGACACGCTGCCGACCACCCCGAGGGACCCGAGCGCGCCGAGCCCCGCCCACGCGACGGTGTGCACGGCGAGGAAGCCGACGCCGATCCACGCGAAGGGTCCGCGCCCACGGACGACGAGCACCACCATCAGCGTGCCCACGGCGGCGATCCACCACGTGTTGTAGCCGGGGCCGGAGCGGAGCTCCACCACCGGGGACGCGACGATCGGCATGACGACCGCGGTCGCGAGCGCGAAGCACGTCGCCCAGATCGGCAGCGTCCGGCCGGGGACGAAGAGCGCCGCACCCGTCGCGGCGGCGTAGAGGACCATGCACGCGAGCACCGGTCCGGCGTCGAGGACCCGCGGCAGCGTCGTGGCGGCGAGGAGCAGGTGGTAGACGGAGAACAGCGCGGCGAGCCCGATCGCGACGCCGGCGGGGATCGAGACCTTCACCGGTCGCCCTCCGTCCGCGGCGTCCAGTCGAGCCGGACACGGGTTCCGGTGCCGGGAGCGGTGACCACCTCGGCGTGACCGTCGACCGCGACCACGCGCTCGACGATCGACCGTCGGACCCCGAGCCGCTCGGCCGGGATCGCGTCGAGGTCGAAGCCGGCCCCGTCGTCGCCGACCTCGATCCGCACCCCGGCGCCGTGCTGCTCGACGACGATCCAGCGGTCGACCTCGGGCCCACCGGCGTGCTGCACGCTGTTCACGGCCGCCTGCAGCGCCGCGGAGGCCAGGGCGTCGGCGACGGTCGCCGGCACCCGGGTGCTGCCGACCTGTTGTCCCTGCACCCGCACGGGCGCGGCGAGCGCGCCGACCGCATCGGTGATCCGGGCACGGAGGTCGGCGAGCGACACGGGTGGAGCGCCCGCCGGGTCGTCGGACGCCGCCGCCTCGAGGTGGTCGATCGCGTTCCGCGCCATCCGCGCGGCGAGCCGTTCGGCGTCGACCGTCTCGGCACGGGCCGCGGACAGCAGCGTCGTGAGCACGCTGTCGTGCACGATCGCGTCGACCTGGACGCGCTCGACCTCGGTCGCGTGCTCCCGGATGGCGTGCGAGTAGCGGCGGACGGCGGTGGCCTGGGCGGCGTCGACGGCGGTGGCCGCTCGACGGAGGACGACCGCGATGACGAGGACGGCACCACTGAGGATCGCCGTGTACACGCCGTCGAGGAGCGCCCGGACACCGGCGTCCCCACCGACGGGAGTGAGCCGGATGACCACGTACACGGTGGGCACGAGCGCCGTGTAGACCGTCGCCCGCCACGGCGCGAAGCCCATCGCGGCGGCCGTCGAGCCGACGGTGCAGAGCCACCACGGCCACGGCACCTGGTCGGACGGGATCGGTTCCCGGACGGTCAGCGGCCACGTGACCAGCGCGACGAGGAACAGCAGCGCGCAGACGATCTGCGCCAGCTGGGCCACCGGACGGATGAACACCGACGCGCCGACGAACAGGAACGACGCCGCGAGCCCGCACGCCACGACCGGGCCCCAGAACGGGTCGAGGAACGGCAGCTGCGCGAGGACGGCGGGCACCGTGGTCGCGCCGAAGCCCAGCGCCGCCACGGCGATGAGGATCGCGAACGCGCGCTCGACGGACGCCTGGGTGATCGTCGCACGGACGATCCGCGACGGGTCCGCGCCGAAGGGCGCCTGCTCGGAGCCCCTGGGCCCGGAACCACTCCGAGCGACCGGACGGGAGCGCGCCGCGCCGGAAGCACCAGCCACCCCGCCCGATCGCGACGGACCGGACGTGGGTGCCGCGTCAGCCGCAGCCATGCTGCTCAGCGACCGTCGCCGTCGGGGTCGATGCCCGAGTCGAGCCCCGGGAGGATCCCGTCCTCCACCGCACGCCGGAGGAGGTCGACCTTCGTCGGAGCCGGACGACCGACCTCGACGTACTTCACACGAATCCGGTCGAGGTACTCCCGCGCCGTCGAGTACCCGATGCCGAGCTGCTGCGCGGCGAGCTTGAGCGGCAGGCCCGAGGCGTAGAGGTGGAGGATCTCGCGCTCACGTCGGCCGAGCTGCGCCTTCGCGAACTCGCGGTCGGCGTCGATCGCGCTCGCCCACTCGAGGTTGTTGAGCACGTCGCCGCGTGCGACGGTCGCGACGGCCGCCATCACGGTCTTCGTCGCGGAGGACTTCGGGATCACACCGGCTGCCCCGGCGGCGAGTGCCTCGCGGACGTTCGCGACGCGGTCGGCGATCGAGTGCACGAGGACCGCGGAACCGGTGCCCTGCACACCCTTCACGTTCGCGGTCACGGTCGAGCCGTCGCCGAGCGACAGGTCGAGGACGACGACGTCGACCTCACGCCCGTCGAGGTGCTCGATGTAGTCCGGCACGCTCGCGGCGGTGAGGACCACCTCGAACCCCTCGTTCTGGCACGCAGCCTGGATCCCGAGTCGCACGGACTCGTGGTCGTCGACGATCGCGACACGGACGGGCTTGGTCGCCTGTTCGGTCGCTCCGGTGGTGGTCGTGTCGTTTGCCACGGTGGCCTCTCTCGTCGATGCGCACCCCCGGCCCCTGAAACCGGGGAGCCATCACCGACCAAGGATACCCAGGTCGGACTCAGGCAGCGGCGCGGATCGGTCGCGACACGGCGAACCCGACCCGCGACCACCGTCAGCCGACGGGCACCAGGCGCGCCACGGCCTCCAGGTGGTGGGTGTGCGGGAAGAGGTCGAACGCGCGCAGTGCCTCCAGGCGGTACCCGAGGTCCGCGAAGGTCGCGACGTCGCGGGCCAACGCGACCGGGTCGCAGGCGACGTAGACGACCTGTGCGGGCTGGAGCGCGGCGATCTGCACGACGCCTTCGCGGCCGGCGCCGGAGCGCGGCGGGTCGAGCACGATCGTGCCGGCGCGGTACCGCTGCCGTTCCGACGGCGACAGGGTGGCGGCGGTCCGCTGCAGCCAGCGGTCGACGCGGCCGGTCTCGGCGCGCGCGCCGATCCACTCGACGAGGTTCTCCTGCGCGTGCTCGGTGGCGCGGGGCGCGCTCTCGACGCTGGTGAGCCGCGCCTTCGGTCCGACGAGGTCGCCGAGTGCGGCGGCGAGCAGGCCGACGCCGCCGTAGAGGTCGAGGTGCTGGCCCTCGGGGTCGAGCCGGTCCCGGTCGACGAGGTCCTGCACGGCCGCGGTGAGCACGGCCGGCGCGGCGCGGTGCACCTGCCAGAAGCCGTTGTCGTCGACGGCGAACGAGCGCTCCCCGACGACCTCGGTGACGACGGTGGGCTTCTGCTCGTCGATGACGAGGCGGGCCCCTTCGGAGCCGCTCGGCGCCAGGACGTCGACGACGGACGCACCGGGCATCAGGCCGCGGCCGAGGGGTGCGCTGTCCTGCACGACGCGGCTCGCGAGCGGGAGCGACGTGACCGGCACGACGGTGTGCGAGCGGGCCGCGAAGGGTCCGGCGGTACCGGACTCGTCGACGTGCAGCCGGACGCGGGTGCGCCAGCCGAGGCCGTTCGCCGCGTCGTCGCCGGGCGCCGCCTCGACGAGGACGTCGTGGCCGAGCACCTCCGCGAGGTCGGTGTGGGCGAACCGCGCGAACGAGTCCACCAGGACGTCGTGCTTCAGGGTGCGCTGGTGTGCGAGGGCGATGTGCCCGAACTCGGCGCCGCCGGGGCGGACGTCGGGGTCGCGGTCGAGTGCCGCCTCGGGCCAGACGTGGTCGACGCGGTGCTCGCTCGGCGTCTCGACCGAGACCGTGTCGGCGCGCCAGAACGACTTCTTGCGGTCCTCCGTCACCCGGGCCACGACCCGCTCGCCGGGCACCGCGTCCGACACGAACACCACCCGCCCCTCGTGCCGTGCGACCGAGATCCCGCCGTGGGCGATCCCGGTGACGTCGAGTTCGAGCAGCGTTCCGACCGATTCACCCATGGTTCGATGTTCCCATGCGTCTGTACCTTGCGAGTACCTCCCCCGCCCGCCGAGCCCTCCTCGCCCAGTCCGGGATCGAGCCGGTGCACGTCGCGCCGGGGGTCGACGAGGATGCTGCGGTCGCCGCCGTGGCGTCGGCCCTCGGTCGGGACCTGACCGGTCCGGAGCTCGTCGCGATGCTCGCGATCGAGAAGGCGGCTGCGGTCGCGGACGCACCGCTCGCGGACGACGCTGCTGCTCCGGCTGCCGGCGCGCCGATCGACGGGTTCGTGTTCGGCGGGGACTCTGCGTTCGAGGTCGACGGCGTCCTGTACGGCAAGCCCCACGACCCCGCCGTGGCCCGCGACCGGTGGCGGCAGATGCTCGCCGCCGGCGGCGGCACGCTGTGGAGCGGACACTGCGTGATCGACCGGCGCCGCGCCCTGGACACGACCGACGACCGGCCTGGAGGCGCGGGGCGGGCCCGCACCGCGCCTCCAGTCCGCACCGTGGACGCGTCGGGCGGCGGGCCGCTCGGCCTGGCCGGCTCCGTCGCGGACGTCGCGCCCGGCGGATCGGGGCTCGTCGCCGACGGCGACCGCGTCGTCGCGGTCGACAGCGCGGTGCTCACCTTCGCCGAGGACATGTCGCCCGAGGAGATCGACGCGTACGTCGCGACGGGTGAACCGCTCGAGGTCGCCGGGGCCTTCACCATCGACGGCCGGGCCGCCGCGTACATCACCCGGATCGACGGCGCCCCCTCCGCCGTCGTCGGGTTGTCGCTGCCGGTCCTCCGTTCGATGCTGTTGCGGGGCTTCGGCATCGCCTGGCACGACCTCTGGGCACTGTAGACAACCGCACCTGTTCCGGGTGGTTCTTTGTGGGTGCCATTCAATTCACACCCCCGCCGCACGAATACGCTGATGTGTCATGCCCCGTATCAGCAAGGTCCTCATCGCGAACCGCGGCGAGATCGCCGTCCGCATCATCCGCGCGGCCCGCGACGCAGGCAAGGCATCGGTCGCGGTCTACGCCGACCAGGACCGTGACGCCCTCCACGCTCGCCTCGCTGACGAGGCCTACGCGCTGAACGGCACCACGAGCGCCGACACCTACCTCGTCATCGACAAGATCATCTCGGTCGCCAGGCGATCCGGCGCCGACGCCGTGCACCCCGGGTACGGGTTCCTCGCCGAGAACGCCGACTTCGCCCGCGCCGTCATCGACGCCGGGCTCACCTGGATCGGCCCGTCGCCCGAGTCGATCGAGCGCCTGGGCGACAAGGTGTCCGCGCGCCACGTCGCCGAGAAGGTCGGCGCACCGCTCGCGCCGGGCACCATCGAGCCCGTGCAGGACGTCTCCGAGGTCGTCGACTTCGTCGACCAGGTCGGTCTGCCCGTCGCGATCAAGGCGGCGTTCGGCGGTGGCGGTCGTGGTCTGAAGGTCGTCCGCGACCGTGCCTCGGTCGAGGAGCTCTTCGAGTCCGCCACGCGTGAGGCGATCGCCGCGTTCGGTCGGGGCGAGTGCTTCGTCGAGAAGTACCTGGACAAGCCGCGCCACGTCGAGACCCAGTGCCTGGCGGACGAGCACGGCAACGTCGTCGTGGTCTCCACCCGCGACTGCTCCCTGCAGCGTCGTCACCAGAAGCTCGTCGAGGAAGCCCCGGCGCCCTACCTGACGCCCGAGCAGCAGACCGCGCTGTACGAGTCGTCGAAGGCGATCCTCCGCGAGGTCGGCTACGTCGGTGCCGGCACCTGCGAGTTCCTCATCGGCGCCGACGGCACCGTGTCCTTCCTCGAGGTGAACACCCGCCTGCAGGTCGAGCACTGCGTGTCCGAGGAGGTCACCGGCATCGACCTCGTGCGCGAGCAGTTCCGCATCGCCGAGGGCGGCGTGCTCGACTACGCCGACCCGACGCCGCGCGGGCACTCGTTCGAGTTCCGCATCAACGGCGAGGACCCGGGTCGCAACTTCTTCCCGGCGCCCGGCCCCGTGCACGCGTTCAACGCACCGTCCGGCCCCGGCGTCAGGGTCGACTCCGGTGTCGTCTCCGGCGACGTCGTGTCCGGATCGTTCGACTCGATGCTCGCGAAGCTCATCGTCACCGGTGCCACGCGCGCCGAAGCGCTCGAGCGTTCGCGCCGTGCGCTGGCCGAGTTCGAGGTGACGGGGCTGCCGACCGTGCTGCCCTTCCACCGCGCGGTCGTGTCCGACCCGGCGTTCGCCACGTCCGACGAGACGCCGTTCAGCATCTACACGCAGTGGATCGAGACCGAGTTCCAGAACGACATCCCGGCGTGGAGCGGCTCCCCCGAGGAACTCCCGGAGCCGGCGGCGCGCGACTCGGTCGTCGTCGAGGTGCAGGGCAAGCGCATCGAGGTCACCATGCCGTCGATCGTCGGAGGCGGCGCTGCCGGTGCCGCCGGTCGTCGTCCGGCCGGCCCCACCGCTCCCCCGAAGCGCCGCGCCTCGGGCGTCCGCGGCGGGCTGGCGTCGTCCGGTTCGGTCACGTCGCCGATGCAGGCCACCGTGGTGAAGCTCGCGGTCGCCGAGGGTGACACCGTGGTGAAGGGCGACCTGCTCGTCGTGCTCGAGGCCATGAAGATGGAGCAGCCCGTGCAGGCCCCGCGCGACGGCGTCGTCACCGGGCTGAACGCCCCCGTCGGTCAGACGGTCTCGTCCGGGCACGTGTTGCTCGAGCTGGCGTAGGCCCCCGGGCGGGCGCATCGCACAACCAAAGTCACCGCGAACCGCGTCTTTGCGCGATTCACGGTGAGTTTCGTTGTGCGCCGGCCCACCCACCATTGCGGGTCAGCGCATGTGGACGAACGAGCGAGGAACGATCGGAAGGCCAACGCTCCGCAGCACACCCCGGAGCGCGTCCGCGTCGTGTGCCTCTCGCCAGCCGAATCGTCCGAGCGCTCGGACGTCGGGATGCCGACGAAGGCGGTCTTCTCGACGTTTCTCGGCCACGACGACGTCGGCCGCTGTCGAACCGGCAGCGCGCAGTGCTGGGTCGAGGTACTTCGCGCGACCGTCGAACTCAAGGACGATCCCCTGCTCGGGGTACCAGAAGTCCACGCGCCCGATGAGGCCCGCTGCGTCGCGGAACTCCTGCTGGAGGACGGGCCGCGGTGCACCCAGCTCGTCGAGCGCGACCCTTCCGATCGACTCACCCGGCGACCCGCTCGCAGGATCAGCGAGCTCGATGGCGGTCAGCGCTCTGCGACGGCCGTGCACGGCGTTCCGCTGCTCGACTTCGCCGGTCAGTTCGCGGGAGGTGAGCCCGATCTGCATGGCGGCGTCCAGCGCCGGAACCGAGACCCGCAGCTCGTAGGAGATGGCCAGGTCAGCGGCCGTCGTGACGAGGTCCGTGAGCAGTCGTCCGTTCGCGACCATGGAGTCCGTGCGGAGCGTTCGGCCGGCGCCCGGACGCTTCCGGACGTGTGCGAGCCCCTGGGAAGTCGTCCGCCGGGGATCGATGACGTCGACCGTCTCGGGGAACTCACCAGACCAGGGCAACCCGTGCAGGGCCGCGGCCGAAGCATGTGAGACTACGAGACGGTCGTGGACGGCCTTGATGCGAGCGATGTGCCGCTCCCCCGGAGTCGCACGGCGCCACTCATCCGCGTCGACGAAGCGTCCCGGAACCAGTCGGACGAGGGTTCCTGCATCTGCGCGCTGACGAAGCGTTCGTCCACGGCGACCACTCGGGTCCGCTCGGCCACCGGTGATGATCGTGAGTCGCGCCATGCCCGGATCATCTCGGGCTGCGCTTCGAGATCTGCCGCTCGCCGGCCCGGATGTGGATGGAGCAGCACGGAACGCTCCATGTGGAGGAGAGCGCGCAGTGCCGTCGCACAACGAAAGTCGCCCCGAGCCGCGCGAATGCGTGGTTCGGGGCGACTTTGGTTGTGCGACGTGCGCGGGAGCGTGCGCGGCGAGCGCGTGCGCCGCGCGGGCGGGACGCGCCCTACGAGACGAGGGGGCGCACGGCCGCGGCGAGGGCGTCGACGAGCGACTGGGCCTCGGCGGGGGTGGACGCCACCGTGTCGATGTAGACCTTCACCTTGGGCTCGGTGCCGCTCGGGCGGACGATCACGCGCGCCTCGCCGGTCAGGTCGTAGCGCAGGATGTCCGACGGCGGGAAGCCCTCGACCCCGTCGAGGTAGTCCGTCGTGGACACGACGGACAGGTCGCCGAGCGACGACGGCGGCGACGTGCGCAACGACTGCATGATCGTGCCGATGCGGCTGAGGTCGTCCACGCGGGTCGAGACCTGCCCGGAGGCGAACGCGCCGAACTCCGCGGCGAAGGCGTCGAGGTGGTCGGCGATCGTCGAACCGGCAGCCGCGAGCTCGTCGGCAAGGGACAGCAGGTCGAGCGCCGCCGAGATGCCGTCCTTGTCGCGGACGACCGACGGGTCGACCAGGTAGCCGAGCGCCTCCTCGTAGCCGAACAGCAGGTCCGGCACGCGCGACACCCACTTGAAGCCGGTCAGGGTGTCCCGGTACTCCAGGCCGTGACGGGCGGCGACGCGCGAGAGCGCCGGCGACGACACGATCGACGCTGCGAGGGTGCCGGTGACCCCGGCCGCGACGGCACGGGTCGCAGCACGCCACCCGAGCAACCAGCCCACCTCGTTGCCGGACAGCCGACGGAACGACGGCGCGTCCGACCCGGACACGACCGGGATCGCGAGCGCCAGCCGGTCGGCGTCGGGGTCGTTCGCGATGACGAGGTCCGCCCCGACCGCGATCCCGCGGGCGATCGACAGGTCCATCGCCCCCGGCTCCTCGGGGTTCGGGAACGACACGGTCGGGAAGGCCCCGTCCGGCTCGATCTGCTCCGGCACCACCACCGGCGGAGCGAACCCGGCTGCGGCGAACACCGCGCGCGCGGTCTCCCACCCGACGCCGTGCATGGCCGTGTACACGACCTTCGGCTGCGCATCCGGTGCGAGTACCGGCGCGGGCACGGTCGCGGCCGTGGCGGCCACGTACGCGTCGAGGAGGGCCGACGTGGCGACGGTGTAGTCGGTGGCGCGCGGCAGGTCGGTGATCGACCCGGCAGCGACGGCGTCGATGGCCGTGGCGATCTCGCCGTCGACCGGCGGCACGATCTGGGAGCCCTCGTCCTCACCGCCGAGGTAGACCTTGTAGCCGTTGTCCCGCGGCGGGTTGTGGCTCGCCGTGACCATGACGCCCGCGCCGACCCCGAGGTGCCGCACCGCGAACGCGAGCACGGGCGTGGGGAGCGCCGACGGCAGCAGGGTGACCTCGAGCCCGAGGCCGCGCATCACCTCGGCGGAGTCGCGGGCGAAGACGTCGGAGTTGACCCGGCCGTCGTAGCCGATGACGACACTCTGCTGTCGCCCGGTGTCGATGAGGAAGCGCGCGAGCCCCGCCGCCGCCTGCGTGACGACGACCCGGTTCATCCGGAGCGGCCCGTACCCGAGCTCGGCGCGGAGTCCGGCCGTGCCGAACGCCAGGCGACCGGAGAAGCGGGCGGCGAGCGCCTGCACCTCGGGCCCGGAACCGTCGGCAGCCGCGGCGATCGCGGCCTCGAGCTCCGACCGGGTGACGGGGTCGGGGTCCTGCGCGAGCCAGGAACGAGCCGTCGTCAGCAGGGCGTCGAGCGCGATCTTCACAGTGCCGCCACCACGCGGGCGAGCAGGTCCGCGAGGACCGGCTCGGCCTGCTTGCCGGCCTCGAGCACCTCGGTGTGCGACAGCGGGGTCTTCTGGATGCCCGCGGCGAGGTTCGTGATGAGCGAGAAGCCGAGGACCTCCATGCCGGCCTGACGCGCGGCGATGGCCTCGAGTGCCGTGGACATGCCGACGATGTGGCCGCCGATGACCTTCGCCATCTGGACCTCTGCCGGGGTCTCGTAGTGCGGGCCGCGGAACTGCGTGTAGACGCCCTCGTCGAGCGACGGGTCGACGCCGTGGGCGACCGCGCGCAGCCGGGAGGAGTACAGGTCGGTCAGGTCGACGAACGTCGCGCCCTCGAGCGGGCTGTCCGCCGTGAGGTTGATGTGGTCGCTGATGAGGACCGGAGTACCCGGCGTCCAGTGCTCCTTGATGCCACCGGCACCGTTCGTGAGGACCATGATCGAGGCGCCGGTCGCGGCCGCGGTCCGGACGCTGTGCACGACCCGACGGACGCCGTGGCCCTCGTAGTAGTGCGTGCGTGCTCCGATGACGAGCGCGTGGCGGCCGTCGGGCATGCGGATGGAACGAACCGTGCCCGAGTGTCCGGGGACGGCCGATGCGCTGAAGCCGGGGACGTCCGACGCGGGGATCTCGGACACCGTCTCACCGACGAGGTCCGCCGCCTTGCCCCAGCCGGAGCCGAGGGTCAGGGCGATGTCGTGGCGCTCGATGCCGGACCGGTCGGCGATGACTGCGGCGGCGGCGCGCGCGACCTCGAAGGGGTCGGCGGCGGGGTCGTTCAGCGGGTTCTCCGTGCTCATGCCCCAACTCTAAAGGGCGGCTGAGCGCTCAGTGCTCCCCGAGCGCCCGGTCCACCGCCGCCGTGATCTCACCCTGGTCGAAGTGGTTCCGGATGACGATGACCTCGGCGTAGGTCTCCCCGATCGCCTCGACGAACTCCTGGCTGGTGAGGATGACGTTCGCGTCGTCGGACACCTTCTGCACCGATGCCACGTCCGCCGCCACGACCGACGCCGTCAGCCCCAGCGTGGCGAGCGCCTTCTCGGCGTTCACCTTGAGGATCGCGCTCGCACCGATCCCGGCACCGCAGATGGTCACGATCTTCACGCTGACACTCCCATGATGGCGCGGACCTCGTCCGCCGTCGTGGCCGCCGCGAGCCGTCCGGTCACGGTGGCGTCGTTGAACAGGTTGGCGATCTCGCCGATGGACTCGAGGTGTGTCCCGACCCCGGCCACCGCGAGCCCGAGCACGACCCGGACGGGGTCGTTGTGCGGGTGCCCGAACGCGACCGGCGACGCGAGCGTCACGACGGACAACCCGTCACGGAGGACCGCCGGCCCCGGTCGGGCGTGCGCGAACGCGAGCCCCGGGGAGATGACGATGTACGGTCCGTGCTCGTCCACCAGGGCGATCATGGCCTCGGTGTAGGGGTCGGTGGTCGCCCCAGAAGCGACGAGGGCACCGCCGGCCAGCCGGAGCGCCTCGCGCCACGAGGACGCGGAGGCCCCGAGCACGACGGCGTCGTCCGGCAGTGGCGGCAACGGCATGCGTCAGGCCTCCTGGTGCCCGGCCGTGATCGTGGCGATGATCTCCTCGCGGTCCTCGAGCGGCAGGAACGAGCCGAGGGCCGCGTTGATCTGGAACGCCGCGAGGTCGTCGAGGTCGTAGCCGAAGGTGCCGGCCAGCAGCGCCAGTTCGCGCGTCAGCGAGGTGCCGCTCATGAGGCGGTTGTCGGTGTTCACCGTGACGCGGAACCCGAGCTGGTAGAGCACGTCGAACGGGTGGTCGGCGAGGTCGTCGCCCCACGCCGCGACGGCACCGGTCTGCAGGTTCGACGAGGGCGAGACCTCGAGCGGGATCTCACGGTCGCGCACCCAGGCCGCGACCTCGCCGAGGGAAGCGAGCGTCGAACCGTCGCCGGCGTCGGAGAGGGTGACGTCCTCGAAGATGCGGACGCCGTGGCCGAGGCGCAGCGCACGGCCGTCGACGAGCGCGGAACGGATCGATGCGAGCCCGTCCGCCTCGCCCGCGTGGACGGTGACGGGGAAGAGCTCGGAGGCGAGGTAGTCGAAGGCGGCACGGTGGTTCGACGCCGGGAACCCGGCCTCGGCACCGGCGATGTCGAAGCCGACGACGCCACGGTCGCGGTGACGGACGGCGAGTTCGGCGATCTCGAGGGACCGGTCGGCGTGGCGCATGGCGGTGACGAGCTGTCCGACGCGGATGCGTCCGTCGGCGGCGTCGACCGCTTCCTCGATGCCGGCCTGCACGGCCTCGACCGTCTCGTCGAGCGTGAGCCCGCCCTGCAGGTGCTGCTCGGGCGCCCAGCGGATCTCGCCGTAGACGACGCCGTCCGTGACGAGGTCCTCGACGAACTCGCGGCCGACCCGGCGGAGCTGCTCGGCCGTCTGCATCACCGAGGTGGTGACGTCGAACGTCTTGAGGTACTCGACGAGCGAGCCGGAGTTCGACTGGTCGGCGAACCACTGCCCGAGCTCGGCCGGGTCGGTGGTCGGCAGCGTCACGCCGGACTCTGCCGCGAGCTCGATGATCGTCGCCGGACGGAGGCCACCGTCGAGGTGGTCGTGCAGCGAGACCTTCGGCAGGTCGTTGATGACCGCTCCGGCGTCGGGCAGGCGGTGGGTCGTGGCGTCGGCGCTCATGCCCCCAGGCTATCGGTGGTCACCGACCACGCGCAGGCACCTGTGCACAACAGACGCGTCGGCTGACTGGAGGCTCCCCACAGGGACCCGACGGGCGGTCGCGCCCGCAGGGTGGCCGGGTTCAGGACGTGATGCGCTCCCGCACGATCGGCCCGCGGTCCGGCGCCGCGTCGCCGATCGACCACGCCCCCTCGAGCGACTCCAGCGCCCGCGGGATCCGCGACGCGTCGTCGGTGTGCAGCGTCCAGAGCGGCTGCCCCTCGGTGACGGTGTCGCCCGGCTTGACGTGCAGCTCGATGCCGGCCCCGGCCTGCACCGGGTCCTGCGCGCGCGCACGCCCGGCACCGAGGCGCCAGGCGGAGATGCCGAACGGCAGTGCCTCCTGGGTCGCGAGCACGCCCGACGACGGCGCGGTGACGACGTGCTGTTCGCGCGCCACCGGCAGCGTGGCGTCGGGGTCGCCGCCCTGCGCCTCGATCATCCGTCGCCATGTGTCCATCGCCCGGCCGTCGGCGAGTGCCGCAGCGGGGTCGGCGTCGGGCATCCCGGCGAGCCGGAGCATCTCCGACGCGAGCGAGAGGGTCAGCGAGACGACGTCGGCCGGGCCACCGCCTTCGAGGACCGAGACCGACTCGCGGACCTCGAGGGCGTTGCCGATCGTCAGGCCGAGCGGGACCTCCATGTCGGTGAGGAGCGCCGAGGTGGCGACGCCGGCGTCGTTCCCGAGGTCCACCATCGTCTGCGCGAGCTCACGGGACGCCTCGTACGACGGCATGAACGCGCCCGAGCCGAACTTCACGTCGAGGACGAGCGCCCCCGTGCCCTCGGCGATCTTCTTCGACATGATGCTCGACGCGATGAGGGGGATGCACTCGACCGTGCCGGTGATGTCGCGGAGCGCGTACAGCTTCTTGTCCGCTGGGGCCAGCCCGGACCCGGCCGCGCAGATGACCGCGCCGACGTCCTGCAGCACCTGCAGCATGCGGTCGTTCGAGATGGACGCCTGCCACCCGGGGATCGACTCGAGCTTGTCGAGCGTCCCGCCGGTGTGGCCGAGCCCGCGCCCGGACAGCTGCGGGACGGCGACGCCGAACGACGCCACGAGGGGTGCCAGCGGCAGGGTGATCTTGTCGCCGACGCCGCCGGTCGAGTGCTTGTCGACCGTGGTCTTGCCGAGCGAGCCGAACGACATCCGCTCCCCCGACGCGATCATCGCGAGCGTGAGGTCCTTGATCTCGCGCCGCTCCATGCCGTTGAGGAAGATCGCCATGGCCATCGCCGCCATCTGCGGGTCCTCGACGTAGCCGCGCGTGTACGCGTCGACGAGCCAGTCGACCTCGGCGGTGCTCAGTGCGCCGCCGGAGCGCTTCGTGCGGATGAGGTCGACGGTGTCGAAGGGCTCGACGGCCATGTGATCAGTGCTCCTGCTGGTAGGTGACGAGGGTGCGCGGCCCGAACGCGTCCGGCAGGACCTCGTCGATGGTGCGGATGCCGGAGACGGTCTCGAGGAGCATCCCCTCGGCCGAGTGCTCGAACAGCAGTTGACGGCAGCGCCCGCACGGCATCAGGGTCGCCCCGTCGCCGTCGACGCACGCGAAGGCCACGAGCTTCCCGCCGCCGGTCATGTGCAACTGCGAGACGAGCGAGCACTCGGCGCACAGCGTCACCCCGTACGACGCGTTCTCGACGTTGCAGCCGGAGACGATCCGGCCGTCGTCGGTGAGCGCCGCAGCGCCCACCGGGAACGACGAGTACGGCACGTAGGCGTGTCGCATCGCGGCGGTCGCTGCGGTCCGCAGGGCGGTCCAGTCCACATCGGACGGGAGGCGCGGGGCGGCGTCCGCCCCGGCGGTGGCGGTGACCGCCTGGTCACCCGAAGCGTGCGTGTCGGTCATGTGCCGTGCCTCCAGGCCGTGGTCGTGCGGGGTCAACTCTTGATGTAGGGCTTGCCGGAGGCGGCGGGACCGCGCGACTGCCCGACCAGGCCGGCCACCGCGAAGATCGTCACCACGTAGGGCAGCATCAGCAGGAACTCGCTCGGCACGGGCGAGTTGATCGCACCGAGGGTGTTCTGCAGGTTCGACGCGAAGCCGAACAGCAGCGCCGCGAGCGTCGCCTTGATCGGGTCCCAGCGGCCGAAGATGACCGCCGCGAGCGCGATGTAGCCCGCGCCGGCGGTCATGTCCTTCGTGAACGGACCGACCGCGTCGAGCGTGAAGTAGGCACCACCGAGACCGGCGATCGCGCCGGCGAGCGAGACGTTCCAGAACCGGGTGCTGGTGACGTTGATGCCCACCGTGTCGGCGGCCTGCGGGTGCTCGCCGACCGCGCGGAGGCGGAGGCCCCAGCGGGTCTTGAACAGCGCGAAGGTGACGACGGCGACCGCGATGTAGGCCAGGTAGACGACGACCGTCTGCTCGAAGAAGATCGGGCCGATCACCGGGATCTGGTGCAGGAGCGGGATCTCGATCCGTGGGAACCGGATGCCGACGTTGAGCGATTCCTCGTTCGGGGAGAGCACCTGCGAGTACAGGAAGCCGGTGAGCCCCGAGATGAACGCGTTGATGACGACACCGACGATGACCTGGTCGACGAGGTACTTGATGCTGAACGCCGCGAGGACGAACGACACCAGGACACCGGCGACGAGCGCACCGACGAGGCCGACCCAGGGCGAACCGGAGATCGACGCGATGAGCGCCGAGGTGAACGCGCCGGCGAGGAACTGGCCCTCGATCGCGATGTTCACGACGCCGACCCGCTCCGAGATGACCCCGCCGAGGGCACCGAACACGAGCGGCACGCTGAGGCCGAGGGCGCCGACGAGCAGACCCGGCAGCGGGATCGTCGCGCCGGCGGCTGCCCACGTGAGGAAGCCGATGACGAACACGATCGCGAACACCGACGTCACCCAGAGCGGGACGCTCCGCGACGCGCGGACCTCGACGACGGCGTACACGGTGGCGATCGCCAGCAGGAGCACGACCACGATGCCGGTCGCGGTGGCGGGCAGCGGCACGTCCGGCAGCGCGAAGAAGTCGCCGGGGTTCGCCAGGCGGAACGTCGTCGTGCCGGCGCGCTGCAGCAGGATGAAGAAGACCAGGGCGACGACGGTGAACACCGCGTACCCGATCGGCAGCTTCCAGCTGCGGGTGGTCTCGACCGGACGGTCGGTGAGGGGCGACGCAGGGGCCGCCGTGGGGCTGAGGGTGCTCACGCGGCGACCGCCTTCTTGCTGGTCTTCGTGCTGACGCGTCGACGCGCGCCCGGCTGCGGGATCCGGAAGATCGCGCGGACGAGCGGCGGGGCCGCGATGAAGAGGACGATGAGGGCCTGGATGACCCCGACGATGTCGATCGGGATGCCGTTGGCTGCCTGCATGGCGTAGCCACCGTTCTTCAGGACGCCGAACAGGATCGCCGCCCAGAACACGCCCCACGGCTTGGAGCGGCCGAGGAGTGCGACGGTGATGGCGTCGAAGCCGATGCCGGCGTCGATGTTCGACGTGAAGCCGGACGTCACCGCGCCCTGCACCTGGTACGCGCCGGCGATGCCGACCAGCGCACCGGAGAGGACCAGCACCCAGATCGTCAGGGCGGGGACGCTCATGCCGGCGACCCGCGCCGCGCGGGGGTTCTCACCGATCGTGCGGAAGCGGAAGCCGAGGGAGGACTTGTTGACGAGCCACCACACGACGACCACGGCGATGATCGCGACGACGAACCCGAGGTCGACGCCGTACCGCGGACCGAACAGTGCCGGCAGCACCGCGCTGTCCTTCGTCGCGGGCGAGATCGGGTTCGTGCTGCCCGGTGCCTGCAGGAGGCCCGGGGTGCGGAGGAGGTAGCTCACGAGGTAGAGCGCGACGTAGTTGAGCATGATCGTGACGATCACCTCGTGCGCACCCGTCCGCGCCTTGAGCACGCCGACGATGCCGCCCCACACCGCACCGCCGACGATGCCGGCGATGATCGTGAGCGGGATGTGGACCGCAGCGGGCAGGTCGAACGAGAAGCCGACCCAGCCGGCCGCCGCGGCGCCCATCAGGATCTGCCCCTGGCCGCCGATGTTGAACAGGCCCGCACGGAACGCGAGCGCGACACCGAGGCCGGCCGCGACGAGCGGCACCGCGTAGTCGATCGACCGCGTGAGCGGCACGATCGCCTGCTGGAACGAGTCGGCGCCGAAGTTGATCACGGAGCCCTGGAACAGCGAGGAGTACGAACCGCCGACCGCCGTACCCACCGCACGGAGCATGTCGCCGGGACGGGCGAAGAAGTACCCGGCGGTGGCGCGGACGTTCTCGTCGGTGATCGCGATGAGGATGCCGCAGGCGACCAGGGCGAGGACGACGGCGAGGACCGTGACGAGGGCGGAGCCGTTGAGGATGCCCTGCATCGCGGCCTGCCAGCGGTCGCCGCCGTCGCGGCGCTCGGTGTCCTCTGCGGAGTCGGTCATGAGGTGCGGGGTCGACTCGACGTCCTGCAGGCGGTCGTCGGTGGGTGCCTCGGCGGGAGCCTCGGTCGGTGCCTCGGTCGGCTGCGTGTTCTCGGGCGTGGGGGTGCTCACGCTGCCAGCTCCGTTCCTTCTGGGATCTCCCCGGCCATCATGAGGCCGAGGACGTCCCGCGGGGTGTCCGCGGGGACGATGCCGACGATCCCGCCGCGGTACATCACGGCGATCCGGTCGGCGAGCGCCGCGACCTCGTCGAGCTCCGTGGAGACGACGATGACCGGGACGCCGGTGTCGCGGGTGGCGACGATGCGCTTGTGCACGAACTCGATCGACCCGACGTCGATGCCGCGCGTGGGCTGCGCCGCGACGAAGAGGCGCAGTTCGCGGCTCAGTTCGCGGGCGAGGACGATCTTCTGCTGGTTGCCGCCGGACAGCCGGCCGGCCGCGGTGGTGCGACCCGGCGTCCGGATGTCGAACTCGGCGATCTTCTCGTCGGCGAACGCGTCGCGCTCCGCGGCACGGATGGTGCCGGCGCGGACGAACTCGGCGTGGTCGGCGCGGTCGAGCATGAGGTTCTCGGCGATGGTGAACTCGCCGACCAGCCCGTCCTCTTTCCGGTCCTCCGGCACGAAGCCGACCCCGACGTCGAGGATCTGCTTGACGCTGCGCCCGGTGAGCTCGCGCCCGTCGAGCGTGATCCGTCCGGCGTGCACCGGCTCGAGGCCCATGATCGCCTCGGTGAGCTCGGTCTGGCCGTTGCCCTGCACGCCGGCGATGGCGAGGACCTCGCCGCGGCGGACGGTGAAGGACACGTCGTCGACGAGCACGATGCCGTTCGTGTCGGTGACGGTGACGTTCTCGACGACGAGCGCGTCCTCGCCCCCGGTCGCGGGTGCCTTGTCGACGACGAGCGAGACGGCGCGGCCGACCATGAGCGCGGCGAGCTCGTTGTTGGTCGCGGTGGGCGAGGCCTCGCCGACGACCTTGCCGAGCCGGATCACGGTGATGCGGTCGGCGACCTCGCGGACCTCGCGGAGCTTGTGGGTGATGAAGACGATCGCGGTGCCGGCTTCGCGGAGCTGGCGCATGATGCCCATCAGCTCGTCGGTCTCCTGCGGGGTGAGGACGGCCGTCGGCTCGTCGAACACCAGCACGGAGGCGTCGCGGGACAGCGCCTTGATGATCTCGACGCGCTGCTGCACGCCGACGGGGAGGTCCTCGACCTTGGCGTCGGGGTCGACGTCGAACCCGAAGCGGTCGGAGATCTCGCGGACGCGCGCGCGGGCTCCGGCGAGGTCGAGCCGACCGCCGAAGGTGGTCTGCTCCTGACCCAGCATGACGTTCTCGGCGACGGTGAACACCGGCACGAGCATGAAGTGCTGGTGCACCATGCCGATACCGGCACGCATGGCGTCACCGGGTCCGTCGAAGTCCTGGACGACGTCGTCGAGGAGGATCTCGCCCTCGTCGGCCTGGTACAGGCCGTAGAGGACGTTCATCAGGGTCGACTTGCCGGCGCCGTTCTCGCCGAGCAGGCAGTGGACCTCACCCGGCTCGACGGTGAGCGAGATGTGGTCGTTGGCGACGAGGGGGCCGAACCGCTTCGTGATGCCGCGGAGTTCGAGCTTCATGTTCGGGAGTCTATTTCTGTCTCGCGCGCGCCACACGGGCGCACGAGAACGCGGGCGAGGGAGGATCCCTCGCCCGCGTTCATCGGGTTAGGACTGCGTCTTGACCTTGATCGAGCCGTCGATGATGCCCGCCTTGATCGTGTCGAGTTCCTTCTGCAGGCCCTTGTCGACCTTGTCGGCGAAGTCGTGGAACGGCGCGATGCCGACGCCGTCGTTCTTCAGCGTGCCGACGTACGGCGTGTTGGAGAACTTCTTGTCGGCGGCCTGCTCGACGACGTCCTTCGTGGCGGGGCGCATGCCCTTCTCGACCGACGTGAAGGCGATGTCCTTGTAGCGCGGGTCGGCCTCGTAGAGGTCGCTGTCCGCACCGATCAGGACGGAACCGTTGTCGGCGTCCTTGATCGCCTCGGCGGCCGACTGGTAGATCGGGCCACCGACGGGGAGGATGACGTCGGCGTCCTGGTCGATGAGGGTCTGCGCGACGGCCTTGGCCTGCGTGCCCGCCTCGAACCCACCGGTGAACGAGCCCTTGCCGGTGTCGACGTTCCAGCCGACGACCTTGACGTTCTTCGACTTCTGCTCGTTGTAGTACTTCACGCCGTCCGCGAAGCCGTCCATGAAGATGGTGACGGTCGGGATCTGCATGCCGCCGAAGGTGCCGACGACGCCGGACTTCGAGTAGGACGCGGCCGCGTAGCCGGCGAGGAACGCCGCCTGCGAGGTGTCGAACGTGATCGGCTTGACGTTCTTCGCGTCGATCGAGTTGTCGTCGATGATGGCGAAGTCGGTGTCGGGGTTCGCCGCGGCCTGCTTCTTCGTGGCGTCGGCGAGGTTGAAGCCGACGGTGACGATGAGGTTGCAGTTCTGGCCGACGAGCTGCTCGATGTTCGAGTCGTAGACGGTGGCGTCCTTCGACTCGGCCTGCTTGTAGGTGGCGCCGAGGTCGGCGGCGGCGTCCTTCATGCCCTCGAACCCGAGCTGGTTGAACGACTTGTCGTCGAACCCGCCGGCGTCGGAGACCATGCAGGGGCGGAAGTCGGTCTTCTTGGCCGAGGCGTTGTCGGACGGGGCGGCCGAGCAGCCTGCGAGGACGGCGGCGGTGCCGGCGAGCGCGAGGGCGCTCAGCAGGACCTGACGGGTACGAGATGTCACGGGTGGGTTCCTCCGGGGAGCGTGCCCGGACCACGTGCGTTCCGGGCGATCGTGGCGACAGTACACGACCGCCCGGCCGGTACAGGACGACCTCGGAGGGGTCTGTGGATCAGTTACGGGATCGCGACCGCGCGGAAACGCGCCCGTAACGCGGAGTCACGTCCTGGCCCCCAGTTCGGGGGACGTCAAGCGCTTTTCGTGATGGAGCGCTACAGGACGTCGCCGCGACCGCTGATCTTCAGTGCATCCACCACACTCTTGACGCGCTGGGCGTTCGCACCGGTGGTCACGAGCAGGGCGTCGGGGGTGTCCACGACGACGATGTCCTCGACGCCGATGAGCGAGATGAGCCGCTGGCTGTGCGAGACCACGATGCCGCTCGACGAGTCCGCGAGGATGCGGGCGCCGTCGCCGAGCACGGCGAGGTTGTTCGTCCGGCCGCCGGACTGCAGCTTGGCGAGGGACGCGAAATCGCCGACGTCGTCCCAGTCGAAGTCGCCGGGGATGACCGCCATGCGTCCGGCAGCGGCAGCGGGTTCGGCCACCGTGTAGTCGATCGCGATCTTCTCGAGCCCGGGCCACACCGCGTCGACGACGGCGCCGCGCGCCGAGGTGTCCCAGGCGTCGGCGAGTTCCTCGATGCCGGCGAGCAGCGCGGGCTTGGTCCGGCCGATCTCGGCGAGGAGCACGTCGGCGCGGGCGATGAACATGCCGGCGTTCCAGAGGTAGGTGCCCTGTTCGACGTAGGAGCGCGCGGTGTCCAGGTCGGGCTTCTCGACGAAGGAGCGAACGGCGTGCGCGGTCGGTGCACCCTCGATGCCGAGGGTCTCGCCGTGCGCGTGGATGTACCCGAAGCCGATGGCGGGCTCGGTCGGCGTGATGCCGATCGTCGTGACGTACCCGGCGCGGGCGGCGGCGACGGCCTCGCGCACGGAGCGACGGAAGCCGCGGGCGTCGCCGATGACGTGGTCGGCGGCGAAGGAGCCGATGACGACGTCCGGTTCGCGGCGGACGAGGATGGCCGCGGCCAGGCCGATGGCCGCCGTGGAGTCCTTCGGCTCGCTCTCGAGCACGACGTTGTGGTCCTCGACGCCCGGCAGCTGCGACTCGACGGCGACCCGGTGGGCACGGCCGGTGACGACCATGATCCGCTGGTCCCCGGCGAGCGGCGCCAGCCGGTCCCACGTCTGCCGGAGCAGCGAGGTGCCGGAACCGGTGAGGTCGTGCAGGAACTTGGGCGCATCCGCGCGCGACAACGGCCAGAGCCGCGATCCGATGCCGCCGGCGGGGATGATCGCGTAGAAGTCCTCGAGTGCGTCTGCCACGTGCTCACCGTACCGGTGCCGCCGGGCACGACCTGGGTGCTTCCCGCAGGCTTCCCGCACGGGCTCGGTGCGGAAGTCCGCACGCGCCCACCGCGGGCGGTCCGCCGGGCGCTGACCGCGCCTCCAGTCCGCCTGTTCACCACCTGCGTGCTCGGCGTTCACGTCGACGGCCCCGCGGGGCCACGCGGCACGCGGACCATGGACCTCGCCATGAACGCACGCAGCGTGGAGCGTGGCACGTCCCAACGGACCGTCGCCGTCGTGACCGAGAGCTTCCTGCCCACCCTCAACGGCGTGACCACCAGCGTCCTGGCGGTCCTCGACCACCTGGAACGCCGTGGCCACCGCGCGGTCGTCATCGCGCCGGACACCCCGGGCCTCGCCCGGTTCCGCTCCCGCACCGAGGTGGAGCGCTACCGCTCCTTCGACGTCCACCGCATCCCGGCCGTGGCGTACCGCCAGTTCCCGGTCGCCCTCCCCCACCCCGTCCTCGACACGATCCTCGCCGCCTCCGGCGCCGACGTGCTCCACGCCGCGAGTCCGTTCCTGCTGGGTGGGCGTGCGATCACGGCAGCCGGGAGGCTCGGCATCCCCTCCGTCGCCGTCTTCCAGACCGACGTGGCCGGGTTCGCCCGCCGCAACGGCTTGACGGCGACCGTCCCGCTGGTCAGGAGGATCCTCGGCCGGATCCACGCCGGAGCGTCGCTGACCCTCGCGCCGTCCACGGCCACGGCGTCGATGCTGGCGGAGGACGGCGTCCCCCGTGTCGCGCGCTGGGGGCGCGGCGTGGACACCGAGCTCTTCCACCCCTCCCGCCGTGGGTCGGCGCACGTCCGTGCGCTCCGCCATCGGATCGCGCCCGGCGGCGAGACGATCGTCGGGTACGTGGGCAGGCTCGCACCGGAGAAGGAGGTCGAGCGGCTCGCGGAGCTCGGCGGCATCCCGGGCATCCGGATCGTCGTCGCCGGGGGCGGTCCCTCCCGGTCGCTGCTCGAGCGGCGCCTGCGCCACCTCGACGTGACGTTCACCGGTCCGCTCCGCGGCGACGCGCTGGCGGACGCGTACGCGGCGCTCGACCTGTTCGTGCACACCGGCCCGGCCGAGACCTTCGGGCAGACCCTGCAGGAGGCGCACGCCAGCGGCCTGCCCGTGATCGCACCGGCGTCGGGCGGACCGCTCGACCTGGTCGCGCCCGGCCTGGACGGCGAGCTCTACGACCCGGACGTCCCGCAGGCGCTCCGTCGCGCGGTCCTTCGCCTGCACCACGACCGGGCCCTCGCCGACCGGATGGGGTCGGCCGGACGGCTGCGCGTCGAGGGGACCACGTGGGAAGCGGTGGGCGACCAGCTCCTCGGACACCACCAAACGGCACGCACGATCGGCGCCCCGCCCGCCACGGCGCGTGGTGCCCGGGCCGACTGGCACGAGAAGGTCAGCGCGCGCGCATAGGATGGTCGTGTTCGACACGAACACGAACGGCAAGGGCTCGCCGATCGGGCGAGCCCGTCCTATGGGAGGACGAGCTCATGGCCGAGCAGACCGGTACGGCAACCGCTGTGCCCAGCGTGACGATCGAGGCACCGCGTGCCTCTCGGAAGCTCGAGGGAACCCTCTACCGCGGTTCCACGGGCATGTGGTCGTGGGTCCTCCACCGCATCACCGGCGTCGCGATCTACTTCTTCCTGCTGGTGCACATCCTCGACACCGCGCTGGTGCGGCTCTCGCCCGAGGCCTACAACGCGGTCATCGGCACCTACAAGACGCCGATCATGAACCTCGGCGAGATCGCCCTCGTCATGGCCATCGTGTTCCACGCGTTCAACGGGCTCCGGATCATCCTCATCGACTTCTGGTCGAAGGGCCCGAAGTACCAGCGCGCGATGTTCTGGATCGTGATCGTCCTCTGGGCCATCGCCATCGCCGGCTTCCTGCCGCGCCAGCTCATGAACCTCGTCGCGGACTTCAACTAAGGGGCGCCCGGATGACCACGCAGACCGTCGAGCCCCCGCGCTCAGCAGCAGCAGCCCGCCGCACCACGAACTGGGAGAAGTGGGGCTGGATCTACATGCGCGGATCGGGCGTCCTGCTCGTCGTGCTGATCTTCGGCCACCTGTTCGTCAACATGGTGGCGGGCGAGGGCGTCAAGCAGATCGACTTCGCGTTCGTCGCCGGCAAGTGGGCGTCGCCGTTCTGGCAGGTGTGGGACTCGCTCATGCTCGTCCTCGCCCTGATCCACGGTTCCAACGGCATGCGGACGATCGTCAACGACTACGTGTCGAAGCCGGGCATCCGGAAGACCCTCCTCGTCGCGATCCTCATCGCGTGCGTCGTGCTCGTCGTCCTCGGCCTCCTCGTGTGCTGGACGTTCGATCCCTGCCCGGCCGGCGCCGCCGCTGCCGACCTGCCGTCGTTCTGCCCCGCGCAGTAGCACCAACAGCAGTAGCACCGACAGCAGGACCGAGCAGCAGCCACCGGGCCGCAGCGCCCGCGCACTCCGACTCGCCCGCCGACCACACCACCGCCGGCGCGGCCACCTCCCCTGAAAGGCCCCAGTGACCGAGACCACCGTTCACCACCACCAGTTCGACATCGTCATCATCGGCGCGGGCGGTGCCGGCATGCGTGCCGCCATCGAAGCCGGCCCGAAGGCGAAGACGGCCGTCATCTCGAAGCTGTACCCGACGCGTTCGCACACCGGTGCGGCGCAGGGCGGGATGGCCGCGGCGCTCGCGAACGTCGAAGAGGACTCGTGGGAGTGGCACACCTTCGACACGATCAAGGGCGGTGACTACCTCGTCGACCAGGACGCCGCCGAGATCCTCGCGAAGGAAGCCATCGACGCGGTCATCGACCTCGAGAACATGGGGCTGCCGTTCAACCGCACGCCCGAGGGCAAGATCGACCAGCGACGCTTCGGCGGCCACACCCGCGACCACGGCAAGGCGCCCGTGCGCCGGGCCTGCTACGCCGCGGACCGCACCGGCCACATGATCCTGCAGACCCTGTTCCAGAACTGCGTGAAGCTCGGCGTCGAGTTCTACAACGAGTTCTACGCACTCGACCTCATCATGGTCGACGTCGTCGGCGAGGACGGCGTCACCCGCAAGCAGCCCGTCGGCGTCGTCGCCTTCGAGCTCGCCACCGGTGAGCTGCACGTCTTCCACGCGAAGGCGATGATCTTCGCCACCGGCGGCTTCGGCAAGATGTACAAGACCACCTCGAACGCGCACACCCTGACCGGCGACGGTGTCGGCATCGTGTGGCGCACGGGCCTCCCGCTCGAGGACATGGAGTTCTTCCAGTTCCACCCGACCGGGCTCGCCGGCCTCGGCATCCTCCTCACCGAGGGTGCACGCGGCGAGGGCGCGATCCTCCGCAACGCCTCCGGTGAACGGTTCATGGAGCGCTACGCACCGACCATCAAGGACCTCGCACCGCGTGACATCGTCGCCCGGTGCATGGTGCAGGAAGTCGCCGAGGGCCGCGGCGCCGGTCCGAACAAGGACTACGTCCTGCTGGACTGCACGCACCTCGGTGCCGAGGTGCTCGAGACGAAGCTCCCGGACATCACCGAGTTCGCCCGCACCTACCTCGGGGTCGACCCGGTGGTGGAGCCCGTCCCCGTGATGCCGACCGCGCACTACGCGATGGGTGGCATCCCGACGAACACCGACGCGCAGGTGCTGTACGACAACACCACCGTCGTCCCCGGCCTCTACGCCGCGGGCGAGTGCGCGTGCGTGTCCGTGCACGGCTCGAACCGTCTCGGCACGAACTCCCTGCTCGACATCAACGTGTTCGGCAAGCGCTCCGGCAACAACGCCGCCGAGTGGGTCAAGACCGCCGAGTTCATCCCGCTGCCGGAGGACCCCGCGGCCGGCGTCCGGGCGATGCTCGAGCAGCTCCGCGCCTCAACCGGCACCGAGCGGGTCTCCGCCCTGCGCAAGGAACTGCAGGACGAGATGGACAAGAACGCGCAGGTGTTCCGCACCGACGAGTCCCTCGCCCGCGTCACCGAGACGATCCACACGCTCCGCAACCGTTTCATGCAGGTCTCCGTGCAGGACAAGGGCAAGCGGTTCAACACCGACCTGCTCGAGGCCGTCGAGCTCGGGTTCCTGCTCGACCTCGCCGAGGTCGTCGTCTACTCCGCACGGAACCGCAAGGAGTCCCGCGGCGGCCACATGCGCGACGACTTCCCGAAGCGCGACGACGAGAACTACATGCAGCACACCATGGCGTACCTGACGGGCGATCCGCACTCGTCACTCGCCGACGACCACATCACCCTCGACTGGAAACCAGTCGTCGTGACGCGGTACCAGCCGATGGAGAGGAAGTACTGAGATGACCGACACCCTGGTCTCCGACGCACCCCGTACGGACACGGTGCAGGACGCCCCTCCCGGATCGTTCCCGGTCACGGTGATCGTCCGCCGCTTCGACCCGGACGTCGACGACGAGCCGCGCTGGCAGGACTTCGACGTCATGATGCTGCCGACCGACCGCATCCTCGACGCCCTGCACAAGATCAAGTGGGAGCAGGACGGGTCCCTGACCTTCCGCCGCTCGTGCGCGCACGGCGTGTGCGGGTCCGACGCGATGCGCATCAACGGGCGCAACCGTCTGGCGTGCAAGACCCTCATCAAGGACCTCGACGTGTCGAAGCCGATCTACGTCGAGGCGATCAAGGGTCTGCCGCTCGAGAAGGACCTCATCGTGGACATGGAGCCCTTCTTCAAGTCCTTCCGCGAGGTCCAGCCGTTCCTGCAGCCGAAGTCGGCTCCGGAGAAGGGCAAGGAGCGCGTGCAGTCCGTCGCCGAACGCGCCCGTTTCGACGACACCACGAAGTGCATCCTCTGCGCGGCGTGCACCTCGTCGTGCCCGGTGTTCTGGACCGACGGCCAGTACTTCGGCCCCGCGGCGATCGTCAACGCGCACCGCTTCATCTTCGACTCGCGCGACGACGCGGCGGACGTGCGCCTCGACATCCTCAACGACAAGGAAGGCGTCTGGCGCTGCCGCACGACCTTCAACTGCACCGACGCCTGCCCGCGCGGCATCCAGGTGACCAAGGCGATCTCCGAGGTCAAGCAGGCGCTGATGCGGGGTCGAGCCTGATCCAGGGGTCAGGCCTGTTCCAGGGTCAGGCCTGATCCAGGAATCAGGCCTGATCCAGGGGTCAGGGGCGACGCTCGGCGTCGTCCAAGGCTCGCCAGAGACACCACCGATAGGCTCCGCTCCATGACGTTCGCGGACACCCGCCCCATCCTCGACCAGCTCGGCTACACGATCCGGTACGTGCAGCTCCCCGGCGAGACCCTGCACGAGCCGCCCGTCGAGGGCGCGCTCCGCATCGTCCCCTCGGACACGAACGGCTCGGGTGACTTCGCGCTCGAGGTGGTCGACTACGGCACCGCTCGTCGGATCGCCACCGCCCGCGGTGAAGAGGACGCGGTCGAGATGCTCCGCCGCTTCCTCAACCGTCCCTTCCCCGCGCCGCGGGACATCCCCCAGCACGAGCTCGACGGGCTCCGCGACCGTGCGGCGTCGACGTACCCGCAGCTCGCGCAGCAGGTCGCCCAGGCCGGCGAGCAAGGGCTCACCATCCAGATCCCCGCGGGCGTCCCCGTGGACCGCATCGGTGGTCCGGACGGGTACCTCCTGCACCCGCTCGACACCCCGGCCCCGAGCCGGTCGCTGCCGCCGCACGTGGCTGCGGCTCCGGAAACGCACCGGTACCTGGTCGAGCGGCCGTTCCTGGTGACGGTCCGGTTCGTCCAGCCCTGGTTCGACCAGCCCGGAGGCGCACTCCGCTTCCAGACGGCGGATCCGTCCGTCACGGTGCGGGACCTCGTCGTTGACGGCTCGCTCTCCCGCCTCCGGGTGGTCTGAACGGGTCGCTGACGCGACACACGACGAAGCGGCCCTCCCCTGTCGGGGAGGGCCGCTTCGTCGTGCGTGGTGGTGCGAGTCCGGTCAGCGCTGCTCGGTGTCAGCGCTGCTCGGGGCGGTCGAACTGCGCTCCGCTCGGGCTCGGCGGGAGGCAGCCGAAGACGATCGACGCGACGCCGGTGACCAGGGACAGCAGCCAGAGCGGACCGGGCAGGTTGGCGTCGTGGAGACGGCGCCAGCCGAGCGCGATGGTCGGCACGATCGTCGCGAGCCACCAGAGTCCGTAGAGCCCGAGGAGGGTCAGCCCGAGGACCGGCGGCGTGTTCGCCGTGTACTCGTTGCCGTACGCATCGACGCGGGATGCCGAGGCGGCCCAGGAGATCATCGCAGCGATGTACCCGCCGAAGAGGACCACGGTCACGATGGCGTTCGCGAGGAACCAGTACCAGTACTCGCTGCGGCTGGCTCGGCCGTCGAACCGGGCGTACTTCTTGAAGAACCGGGTGAAGGCATCGAGGAACCCGATGCCGTACCAGGGCGCCCACAGCGGTGGCGCACCGTCCGGACCCACCGGGATCGGCTGGGCGTACTGCGGGTACGGCTGGCCGTACGGCTGCTGCGGCTGAGCGTACTGGGGCTGCTGCCCGTACTGGTTCGGCTGCCCGTACTGCGGTGCCTGACCGTAGGGGTTGGGCTGCTGGCCGTACTGCGGTTGCTGCCCGTACTGCGGCGGCTGCCCGTAGGGGTTGGGCTGCTGGCCGTCTTGCGGCTGCTGCTGTCCGTACGGGTTCTGCTGACTGTCCTGCGGCTGTTGCTGGTCGGACGGCTGCTGGCCCTGCGGTTCCTGGTCGCCGCCGGCGGGCGGTCCCCACTGCGGGGTGTCGTTGCTCATCGGGCTCCCTCGGGTCGATCGAAACGTGCGCCGGCGGGGTTCGGCGAGAGGCAGGCGAAGACGACCATGACGGGCCAGAAGACCAGGCTCACCAGGCTCAACGCCCCGGGCAGGTTGACGTCGTGCATCCGTCGCCAGATGAGCGCCAGGTTCGGGACGACGGTCGCGAGCCACCACAAGCCGAACAGCCCCAGGAGGACGAAGGCGAACGGCGACGGCGCACCACTCACCCGACTCGAGAAGCCGTTGTCGTCGACCACCGTCGTCGTGGGGCTCGTCGCGAAGAGCACGACGAAGAAGCTCCCGTAGAGCACGACCGTCACGATGGCGTTCGTGAGCACCCAGTACCAGTACTCGCTCCGGCTCGCGCGACCGTCGAAGCGCGCGTACTTCTTGAAGAACCGGGTGACGGCGTCGACGGGACCGATGCCGTACCACGGAGCCCAGAGCGGCGGCTTGCCATCCGGACCCACCGGGACCTGCTGGGCGTACTGCGGGAACGGCTGACCGTACTGCTGCTGCTCGGTCGGCGGCGCCCACTGGGGCATGCCGTTGCTCATCGAGCGCCCTCGGGCCGGTCGAAGCGAGCACCCTCGGGGTTCGACGGCAGCAGACCGTAGACGATCCCGACGATGCCGATGAACAGCGCGATGAACCAGAGCGGCCCGGCGAGGTTCGCGTCGTGCAGGCGACGCCAGCCGAGGGCGAGCGTCGGCACGAGGATCGCGAGGCCCCAGAGGAGCGAGATCACGGCGATGATCCAGTAAAGCGCACTGAAGCCGCCCGACATCTGCCCCGTGTACGAGTCCACCCGGAGGTCCGACGTGGCCGCGCCGATGCCGGCGAGGATGCCGAGCACGATGCCGATGATCCCGTTGGCGAGGTACCACCACCAGAACTCACTCCGGCTGGCGCGACCGCTGAAGGTCGCGTACTTCTTGAAGAACCGTGAGACGGCCCCACCGAACGAGATGCCGTAGTACGGAGCCCACAGCGGCGGTTCACCCCCGGGTCCGGCCGGTGCCGGCTGCTGACTGTACGGATTCGGCGGGTACTGGTCGCTCACGGGGTCCCCCAGGTGTGTCGGCTGATGTGTCGGCTCAGATTCAACCAGAACACCGACACCCCCGTCAGCGTGTGACCGGGGGTGTCGACGGGTGGAGCGATCGGGCTTCAGCTGCGGTCCGGACGGTCGAACCGCTGCCCCTGCGGGTTCGTGCCGAGCAGGCCGACGATGAGCGAGAACAGGATGCCGATCGGCGGGATGATGAAGAACAGGGCGAAGTAACCGCTGAGGTCCACGTCGTGCAGGCGTCGCATGGTCAGGGCGATGAACCCGATGAAGCACGCGAGCGCCCAGAGCCGGACGATGCCGTCGTCCGCGTTGCCGATGAACGGCAGGACGTTGAAGACCGACCCGACGATCCCGGCCGCGACGTTGCCGATCACGTACCAGAGCACCCAGAACCAGTACTCGCTCTTGCTCGCACGACCGTCGAAGCGCACGTACTTCTTCCAGAAGCGCAGGAACGCCTGGGGGAACGGGATGCCGTACCAGGGTGCCCAGAGCGGCGGCTGCCCCTGCTGCTGGCCGTTCGGCGTCGGCTGACCGTACGGGTTCTGCGCGCCGTACGGCTGCTGTCCGTACGGGTTCTGGCCGTACGGGTTCTGGCCGTAGTGCTGCTGTCCGTACGGGTTCTGCGGGCGCGGGTTCTGCGCGTACGGGTCCTGGGGCGGGTACTGGTCGCTCACTGGTTCGTTCCTTCCGGCGGCCGCGTGGGTGTGCACGCTGTCGATGCGCACAGAGTCAAGCACGACCGGGTCCGCTTCCGCGTCACTCCAGCGGAGGACGTCTCCCCTACGGGACGAGCGCGAGCTTGCCGCCCGGGTGCTGCGACTCCAGGACCTCGGCTGCCTGTTTGGCATCGCCCATCGGGAAGGTGCGCGCGACCGGCACCTCGAGCTGCCCCACCGCGGCGAGGTCGATCAGCCGCTGCCGGACCGAGTCCCGGAACGCCTTGCTCTCCGGTTGCCCACCGCCGACGGCCGGGAAGCCGTCGTGCGCAGCGCGACCCTGAGCGGCGATCGTCACGATGCGGTTCCGGTCCGCGACCAACGCGAGCGAGACGTCGACGGCCTCGTCGGTGCCCACGCAGTCCAGTGCCACGTCGACACCGGACGGTGCGAGGTCACGGATGCGCGCCTCCAGGCCGTCGCCGTACGCGACCCACTCGCCACCGAAGCGTCGGACGGTGTCGGCGTTCAGCTCGGACGCGGTGCCGATGATCCGCGCACCCAGCGGCCGGAGCAACTGCAGGAGGCTGACGCCCACTGCGCCGGAGGCGCCGTGGACCACGATCGTGTCGCGGCCCTCCGCGCGGGTGACCCGGATCATGTCGGCGGCGGTCGAGCCGGCGAGGAGCAGGTTGGCCGCTGCCGGGAAGTCGAGCGACGCGGGCTTCGCGAAGACGTCGGACGCGGGGACCGTGATGCGCTCCGCCCAGCCGCCGGAGACGCGGAAGGCGAGGACCTCGTCACCGACGGCTCCCCCGCCGGAGGCGATCTCGGTGTCCGGACCCACGGCGCTCAGGATGCCGGCGACCTCGTAACCGATCGGGATCGGCAGGTCGGACGGGTCGCCCTGCCGGGTGTGCTTCGTGTCGGCGGGGTTGACGCCGGCGGCGCGGACGTCGATCGTGACCTCGCCGGGGCCGGGCGCTGGCACCTCGGTGTCGACGTACTCGAGGACTTCGCTGCCGCCGAACCGCGGGGCCACCCAGTGCTTCGTCATGCTGGCGACGGTACGCCGGTAGCCTGCTGGCGTGACGAGCGATGCGCGACCGACGAGCCGTGAAGAGGCGCTCCGATTACGCGCCGACGAAGGCCTGCCCCTGGTCTTGTTCGACGATGATCGGAACCGTGTTGACGCAGTCGTCGTCGATCAGCTCGACGATGGCAGCATCGCGGTGTGGAGCACCGGTGAACGCGCCTCCGTGGAAGAGGACAGCACCCGGATGTACAGCGCGGACAACGAGTCCGCCGCGCTCGATGATGCACTCGATCGCGCGCGGGCATCACGCCGAGTCCACGACATCTCCCGACGCAGGCAAGAAGAAGCCATCGCGGCCTGGCGAGCGCGTGGCGATGACGCGTGGGTCCACGGCGAGTCCGGCCTGTGGCTCAAGGGTGTCCACCACAGCGCCGGCCCACGGTGGCAGGTGTTCCGGCGTCAAGAGGACTGGGGGTCAGGAGCGGGCTCCCTCGGGTACATCCGCCAGACCCCCGATGGGTACGTGGCGATGCCGCCGATCGGATTCCTCTCCGACGTCTACAGAACCTGCGCGGACGCGGAGCAAGCCCTCCTTGCCGCCGCTGAGCCGCGCACTGAATGAGCCGGTCTGGTCGATCACGACGGGGCGCTCGCAATGGTCGTCGCGATACGAGCCGCCAGTTCATCGTCGATCACGTGCGGGTAGTTCAGCCCGTACTCCCACCACGACGAGCAGATGCCGCATCGGTAGAGGTGGCACTGGTGGTCGAGGCTCACTCCAATCAGCTTCGGCTCGTCGGAAGTGGAGATCCAGAACTCACGGCAGTACTTGCAGCCCTGGTCGTGGAATGGGATCGTGCGCGACATGGACGACACTCCTCCCTCGACGACAAACTCTCGTTTTTCGTGGATCACCTAGAAGACCTCACCGCCGGTCCACCATGCGTCCGACTCCGTCCTCACCCGCAGCGTGTTGCGCGAGGGGCAGAGCTCATCGGTTCAGCGCCAATCCCAGGAGAACTTCCACTCGAGCGCGTCGAGCGCGGACGGGTCCAGCTCTGGATGAAGTCGCGAGAAGCTCTGCTTGAACAGATCCATCCCGCGGATCAAGTCATTGTCGACGGAGGCCCAATCGATCTGTGACTGGGTCCTGTAGTCGTGCATCATCTCCTCGAGATCACGGTGAACCGCGTCGGGAACCGACTCCACTGCGACCCAGGACTCGCCAGGCGTCGCGCTGCGACCCTTCCCGATCAGTTGCAACACTGCTTGGCTGAGAGCGACATCTACGACCAACGGTGGTCCTTTCATGGAGGCCAGATCACCCGGGCGACTGCGCGCGCAACGAACCCGGTGGCGCCGAACGATACACGGTGCGCTGTCACCCAGGGGTAGCCGTGTGCCCGATCCGCCTGCCCGATCTTCTCCTGATCGCCGGGGTGTTCTTCAGCGCTTCGAAATTCAGCGGACGACGCCGCTCGCGATCAGTTCCTTCAGGTCACGGAGCAGCACGATGAACATCTCGAGCGCGTCGGACTCGTCATGGTAGTCGCGCGGACCGATCTCGACCGCCCGCTCGTCCGTCGACACCACCCGGTAGCCACCGCCGACCTCGTAGATCGCCACCGCGTCCGGCTTCCCGGTGGGCTGTTGGAACCACACCGCACGCTCGAGGCCCTCGGCAGCGATGATCTCCTTGGCAGTTGCCCGATCCATGTTCTCCTCCTTGTGGGACGCCACCGTCGTCAGATCTCCTCGATGAGCCCGAGTCGTTTGAGCAGCTCGACCGTCATCGGCATCTCAACCTGACGCCCGCCCCCGTGGGCGCCGAACCCGGCGGCGATGTCGCCTTGGGACGCCCGACCGAGGTCGTCGAACGACGAGTTGAAGCGTCGCATGATCCGGTCGACGTCGGCCTGCACCGACTGGGGCGCAGCGTCGTAGTAGCGCTCGATGTCCGAGAAGTCTCCGACCACGCGGTACTGGTGGTACTGCGCCGGGTCTTCGAGGTACGGGAGGGACCGCTGGTCGTAGGTGTACGGGCCGGATTCGGGCACGGGCGACGTGTACCGACCGTCGGACGGGCCGTACCGGTCGAAGACGTCACCGACGTGCGGAACGAGCGGTTCCTTGACGGGCTGACCGGCGTCGTCGAGGGTGTACCCGCCCTGCGGCACTTCGTCCCAGTTGATGGTGCCGTCGGGCTTCAGGACTGACGCGTCCTTCGGGATCTGGACGTCGTGGGGCCAGACACCGGTCTGCTCGAAGGCCGCCGCCCGAGCCTCGCCGCCCCAGCTGTTCGCGAGGTAGTCGTGGAGCTGTGTGGGCGTGAGTCCGCTCTCGGTCACCAGGTGACTGATGTCGTTGCCGACGGAGTCGACGGACACGTGAGCGTACGCCGGGGACTCCGCGGGGGTCGTGCCGTGGTCACCGGCGCCGTCGGTCTGGTTCCCGTCGGTCCGACCATCGCCGTGCGAACTGCCCGCGCCGTCCCCACCGGGATGCCCGTCACCCCCTGGCGTGTCGTGTCCGCCGACGCCGGGCCCGGCATCCGTGCCGTGCCCGGATCCCCCGTCGCCGGAGCCGCCGTGCCCGGTGCTGTCGCCACCACCGTGCGTCGTCGTGCTCTCGCCGTGCCCACCGTGTCCACCGGCCCCGACCAGCTCAGGCTCGCGCACTGGCGGCGCCTCGACCGTCGATCCGCCGTCGTGCGCGTTCGCGTTGGCGTCCGACCCGGATTCCGAGCGCGCCGGCGGCACCTCGGCATCGCCGCCGTGGTGCCCGTGCAGGAAGTCACCGAGCCCGGTCTTGAAGTCCGCGATCTTGCCCGTGAAGCCGTGCAGCGTGTCGCCGAGGCCAGCCGACATGACTCCCTTGAGGTCACCGAGCTTCGGCAGCACGGACGTCAGCCCCTTGGAGGCCCATGCCCCGGCGTCGACCAGGTCGAGGTACTTGCCCGCCTTGCCGACCGTCCCCGCGACCTCGCCGACCTTGCCGAGGGCCCCGACCTTCCCGGCCTCACCCGCGACGGGGATGAGGAGCGACCCGATGCCCCAGATCGCCTGGCCCGCTGCCGTACCCGGGTCCTTCGCCCACTCGTCCCAGCCGACGGTCGCCTTGCCGAGACCCTTCCAGGCCTCGCCGGCGTTGTCCCAGCTCCATGAGTCGTCCGCGGCGCTGTAGCCGATCAGGGACCCCATGCCCTTCCACGCGTTCGTGAGGGTGTCCAGGTGCCAGCCGGAGCCGTCGACGCCGACGAGCTGCCCGATGCCCTGCACGGTGCCCCAGATGCCGTCGACCACCACGCCCTTGAGGAGGTTCGGCACGAAGTACAGCGTCTTCTCGCCGCAGCTCTCCTTCCGGGCCTCAGCGGTGCCCCACGGCAGCTGCGTGCCCATCGGGAGTTCCTTGTACCCGTAGCCCAGCTTGTCGTCGGGGTCGTCGCCCGTCATGGCGTGCAGCGCCGGGAGGCCCGAGAGCCCGCGGATCGCGTTCGCACACTTCCGCTCGGCTGCCTGGTACGCCACCACCTGGTTGGCGACCCCGTTGATGATGTCGTTGTTCTCGCCGTTGAGGGTCTCGTCCTCGTCCCACGCACCGTCGTGCGCCTTCACGTCCTTGTGGAGCGCGTTGCCACGCGTGACGTAGGTCTTCAGCTTGTCGACGATCGGCGTGACCTCGGTGACGAAGTCGTCGAGCGCCTTCGCGACGGTGTCCAGGTCGTCGCCGAACGCGGTGCCCTGCGGCACGATCGGCGTCATCGCGTCGTAGAGGTCCTGGTCACCGGGACCCTCGTAGCAGTGCGAGATCGGTGTCCACGCGCGATGGATGTCCGCCGTGCCGTCCCGCACGGCGGACGCCACGGTCCGGAGCTTGCCGGCCCCGGACGTGATCCCTGAGGTGTCCACGTCCGTGTAGGGGATCTCCCCGACGTTGACGAGTCCGCTCATCGCTGCTGTTCCCCCTGCTGTCTGCCGCTCGGCTGTGTGCCGCTAGTTCGCGCCCGGAGCACCGTCGAACGCCGAGAAGTTGCCGTTCGAGGCCGCTTGGACCGCGTTCGCCTGCGTCGTCGCCGCCATCTCGTCGTCGTGCTCGATGATCGCCTTCGTCGCACCGGACGCTCCGAGGAGCGACGCTCGGATCCGGTTCTGTATCCCGGTGAGCGTGTCCTTCCGGTGTTCGAAGAAGCCTGCGATGGCCTCACCGATGACCTGCGACTGCGCTGCGGTCGCCGCGTCCTGCACGACGGTGTCGACGCCCTGCACGGATCCGTCCTCGGATCCGCCCAGGGCCGTCGACATCGTGGTCGTCCGGTCCGTGACCGCAGTCAGGACGCTCTCGACGCCCGCGGGGTCGACCCGCCACCCGTCGACCACGTCAGCCGATGTTGCCGACGGCCGACTTCGCCTTGCTGATCGCGGACTGCGCCGACTCGTCGTTCGACTGCAGTGACGCGCGCAGCGTCGCGATGATCGACTTGACCTCGCCCGCGACGGTGTTCCACCGCTGTTCCTTGGCGTGGTAGTCGTCCGAGACGCCGTCGGCCTGGTAGTCGGCCATCGCGGCCTTCACGTCCGAGTCGCGCTGGGCGATCAGCGACTCGAGCTGTGCCGCCACGGCGTTGAAGTTGTCCTGCGCGTTCTGCGACGCCGCGACGTCGTAGTCGCGACGATCTGCCTGGTTGCCACCGCTCATGGTGTGTTCTCCCTCTCCCCGAAGATCCGTCAGGCGCGGCCGCTGAAGCGGGCCGCGTCGAAGTTCGAGCTGCCCTCGAGCGAACTCGTGGACTGCGCCATGTCCTGGTCGCCTTCCTGGAACGAGCGGTCCATGCCCGAGATGCCCTGCAGCACGCTCGCGAGCGCGCCGTTCAGCTCGTTGGCGATGGAGTCCGTCTCGGACTTGAAACGGTCGAAGGCCTGACGCCCCGCACCGTTGAAGCGGCCCTGCAGCGGTTCTGCCGAGTCGGCGAGCTTGCGGACGAGTGTCCCCAGGTCACCGGAAGCGCCGGACGTCTGCTTGGTCAGGTTGGTGAGGACCTGTGCCCCCATTGCGAACTTCATCGCTCATCCTCTCTGTCTTTCCCCCCACCCCTCAACGGGTGACAGCGAACGCGGCCAGCCTAGACCACCACCGCGGCGCGCGTCACGCCCCGCTTCTGACATGATCGGACGTGCCGATGGGAGGTGAGGCATGTCGTCGATCGTGGTCGAGACCGTGGTCCCCGTGATGACCTGTGGTCGCTGCGGTGTCGCGTCGACGCAGGGGCAGCGCTTCTGCACCGATTGCGGCGCCCTCCTCGGACGGACCGTCGCGTCCGCCGAGTACGACGCGCTGCAGGGCGTCGCCGCCGCAGGTGCGGGTGGCGTCCTCCTCGCACGACTCGTCGACCTCGTCGTGTGCCTCCTCGGTGGCGCCGCCGGTGCTGCCCTCCTCTTCCTCGCCCACACCGCGGTCCCCTCGTCGGACCCGGTGGGCACGGCCGTCGCCGGAGCCGTCGCGGGGCTCGTCGTGACGGCCGCGATCGTGGTGATCCGTGCCTCCAGGACCGGTCGCGGACCCGGCGGTCTGCTCGTCGGCACCCGGGTCGTCGACGTGGACGACGCACTGCCCGCCGGACCCGTCCGGCAGATCGCGCGACTCGGCGGCGGTCCGCACCGTCGCGCGTCCGGTGCCGGCCCGTGGGCGGCGGCGACCGGCACGGTGACCGCGTCGCTCCGGACCGGACGCGAACCCCTCGACCCCGCTGCGCCCGCGCTCGGCACCGCGTTCGGTGCGGCCGCGTCGGCGGGTGTCCGTCCCGGATCGGCTCCTCTGCCTGGAGGCGCGGTGGAAGCCGGTCTCGACGCCACACGTCGTGCCGGGTTCGGTTCCACCCCCGCGGCCGGTCCGGACAGCGGGTTCGGGTCCGTCCCGCCCCCGACCGCACCCGTCGCCGACGACTCCGTGCCGGTCGACGCGGTCGTCCTGCGCTTCGACTCGGGCGTCCTGCACTGGTTCCGCGGTACCTGTGTGATCGGCCGGAACCCCGAGGCCGAGCCCGGCGTCGCCACGGTCGCGGTGCCGGACCTGTCCCGCACGCTGTCGAAGACGCACGTCGCCCTCGTGCAGGTCGACGGCGCGGTGGTGCTCCGCGACCTCGGTTCGACCAACGGCACGTCGGTGATCCGTCCGGACGCCTCGTTCGAGGACCTCGTCCCCGGCGTCGACCTGCCCGTCCCCGCCGGCTCGACGGTCCGGATCGGCGACCACGCGTTCGTGGTCGACCGGGTCGGAGCGACGACGTGACCCCGTTCCGCCGCGGTGTGACGGACGACGACCGTCCCGCCGCGAAGCACCCGCTCGTGGACTCGGCGGGCGACGGCAGCATCCGGTACGAGAGCCGCGCCGGCATCGTCCGGCTCGGCCGTGCCCAGGCCGACCTGCTCGCCACCGCGGCAGCCGAGGGCGCTCGACCGATCCTGGTGACGGACGGGCTGTCCGTCGTGACCGAGGCCTTCCGCCAGGCGCTCGTCGAGGCCGGCGGCGCGTGGGTGGTCCGTGGCGACGACGGCCTGCGGAACGGGCTCGACGGCGGCCGACTCGAGGACTTCACCGATGCGCTGCGCACCGGACCACCCACCTCGGTGGCGGACGTCGCGGTCGGGTACCTGCGCCCGTGGACGCCCACCGCCGACCAGCTCGTCGTCTCCGTCTCGGTCCGCCACCGTGCCGCCGCCGAGACCGTCCTCGGCACGACGACCGAGCTCCTCGCGACCGAGCTCGCCGGCGCGGCGCCGACCGGCTGGGGGACGCACGAGCCCGCCGGACGGGCGTGGGACCGACGCGCGCTCACCGAGGCGGCGCGGGCGCGCATGCCCGACCCGACGCGGTTCCTGGTCGTCGGCTCCGCCGAGGCGCCGCTCGCCCTCACCGTCACGGCGCAGCGGACCGAACACGGCGTCGAGGAGCTCACCACGGGCCTGCTCTCGGTCGGCTCGCTCGGGGACCCCGTCGCCGACATGCGGGTCGCCGCCGTGCCCCAGGTCCTCGGTCGGCTCGCGATGACGCAACTGCCGCTCTTCGCCCTGGTGCTCCGGCGTCCCGGCAGCGCAGACCTCGCGCAGGGGCCGCGCCTGGCCCTGCCCCCAGTGCCCGTCGCGATGCTCATCGGCGCCCCGGCGGTCCGGCAGCTCGAGCTCGACGTCGAGGGGATGCGGGACCGCTTCGGCGCCTTCATCGCCGGGCGTCCGCGGATCCCGGCGCTCGTGCTGCCCTTCGGCCGGCACCCGGACCGCAACCCGGTCGAGCAGCTGGCCGCGATCATCGACCACATCGGGCGCGACCGCGTGGCCCACGCCGTCAGCATGGACGACCGCACGAGGGAGCAGGTGCAGCGTGCCGCGGAACAGTGACTCGATCCTGCTGGAGAGCGTCTCGACGCACCGACGTCGGCTCCGGCAGGCGTTCGTGCTCGGGCGGCTCGCCGACCGCCGGCTGGTGAACGACAACGTCAAGCGGTTCATCGGCAGCGTCGTGCTCGCGGCGGTCGTCGGCGTCGGGTGTCTCGGGTACTCGTTCGTCACGAACGCGCTGGCGCAACAGGCAGCACAGCAACAAGCACAGTTGACGCCGACGCCGACACCGGTGGCGACCCAGCAGCAGACCCAGCAGCAGACCCAGCAGCAGACCCAGCAGACGCAGCAGCAGCGCACACAGCAACCGCAACCGGCAGAACCGCAGGAGACCAAGTGACCGACTTCACCCGCGTGACCGTGGTCGGCGCCGGCCGTCGCGCCGACGTCGTCGTCGCATCGGACGAGCCGTTCGCCGGGCTGCTGCCACGGCTGGTCGACATCCTCGACGAGCCCATCGCGGACAGCGCGCACCCGGTCGCGCTCGTGCGGGTCACCGGCGAAGAGGTCTCCCTCGCCGCGGACGCCGCCGCGCAGGAGATCGCCGACGGCGAGGTCCTGCACCTCGTCCGCCGTGCCGATGCCCCGCCGCCACCCGAGGTCTCGGACGTGACCGACGCCGTCGCCGACTCGCTCGGCCGCCGCTCGGACGGCTGGGGCACGGCCGCACGCCAGTCGGTCGCCGCCGCCGCCGTCGGGGCGACCGCCTCGGTCGTCGGCACCCTCGTGGTCGCGGCCTTCACGGTCGCCACCGTCCGCGCGGCCTTCGACGGCGGGACGGTCTCCCCCGCGGTGCTGCCGTCCGTGCTCGTCGGCAGCGGTGTCGTCCTGGCGATCGCGGCGCTCATCGCCGGACGCGCCGGCGCTCGCTGGACCGGCGTCGCCCTGACCGCCGCGGCCACCGGGCTCGCACTGCCGATCGGGCTCGCGGTCGGGCCCGTGGTCGGCCGCGAGGGCGACCAGCCCGCGATGGTCGCCGCACTCGTGCTCGTCTGGGCGTGGATCGCGCTCGGCCTCGGGCTCGGCGTCGGCCAGCGCACCCGGACGATCGGCGTCGCGGCCGTCGTCGGCGTGCTGCTGCCCCTGTTCGGCATGGTCACCTGGCTCACCCCGGCACCGCAGGCCGCCGGCTGGGGCGTGGTCGGCATCGCCGCGATCGTCGTCTGCGGGCTCCTGCCGTCGGTGGCGATGTCCTCCGCCGGGCTCACCGGCCTCGACGACCGGGTGAGCGGTGGCGAACCGGTGGCACGCGACGGCGTCGTCACGGCGCTCAACGACGCCTACCGGGCACTCGACTGGACCACCGCCGCGGTGGCCGCGCCCATCGCCCTCGCCGGTGCCGCGCTCCTCTCCGACGGCGACCCCTGGGCGGTCGGCCTCGGAGCGGCGGTCGTCGTGGTGGCCGCGCTCCGCACCCGGGCGTTCCCGCTGACCCTGCAGGGCGTGCTGCTCTGGAGCGCCGTCGTCGTCGCCGCGGTGCTCGGACTCCTCGGGCACGCCGCGACCGCACCGTTCCAGGTCCTCGGTGCCCTCGCCGGCCTCGGTGTGCTCGGTGCCCTGCTCGCCGGGGTCCGGCCGGCGGCCCACCAGCGGGCACGCCTCCGGTCGCTCGGCAACGTGCTCGAGACCGTCTCGGTCGTCGTGGCGCTGCCGCTGCTCCTCGGCACGTTCGGGCTCTTCGCCGCACTGCTGGAGACGTTCTGACGATGCGGATCCTCGACGACGTGGTCCCCGCACTCGGGCGGGCGTTCTTCGGCAGCGTGGCCGGTGGCGCGCGCGAGCTCGACGACGCGCACCGGGCGATCCGGCAGGGTGTGCCGACCAGCCGACGCATCGCGTTCGCCTCGCTCCGGGGCGGCACCGGCTGCTCGGCGACCGCCGCCGCCGTGGCCACCGTGCTCGCCAGGCGTCGCTCCGGGCGGGTGCTCGGTGTGGACGGCGCAGCCGGCCTGCGCTCCTTCGCCGCGTACACCGGCGCCGACCGGACGGACCCGACACCGCGCTCCGACCGTCGTGATGCCGCACGGACGTCCTGGGACGCGACCGACGGTCTGGCGGTGACCCCCTCGGGACTGCACGTGCTCCGGATCGGCGACCCGCGCCTCCCGACACGACAGGCCGCACCCGCGGAGTGGACCGACGCGGTCGAACCGATCGCGCGCTTCTTCGACGTCGTCGTCGGCGACTGGGGCTCGCGGAGCCCGTTCGTCGACCTCGGCGCCGTCGCCGCGGACGCGCACGTCGTCGCCCTCGTCACCGGACCCGACCGCCCCGCGATCGAGGAGGGCGTGGCACACGCCGACGCCGTCCGGCGGCATGCACCCGACACGCGCGTCCTGGTCGTCCCGGTGGACACCACCCGCACCGGTCTGCGCGCCGCGCGCACGGCGGCCGAGTGGCCCGGCCACGCCGTCCACCCGATCCCGAACGACCCGAGCACCACCGGCGGGCGCGAGCGTCCGACGGCCTCCCGGATCGCGCTCATCCAGCTCACCGCGGCCCTGGTGGACGCGGCCGTCGACCGCCGCGCCGACCCCCGCACCGTCCCGGAGGTGGCCCGGTGAACCGCATCGTGCACCGACCCGCTCGGGTCTCCACGCCGCTCGTCCGCCCCGACGCCGAACAGCTCGCCCCGCCGCCGCAGCTGCCCGAGGGGCCGAGCGGCGGCATCCCGCTGCAGTCGCTGCTGCCGGTCGTCGGCGCGATCTCCTCCGTCGTGATGATGGTCGTGCTGCGCGGCAACAACCCCGTGCTCATGGTCGTCGCGGCCCTGGTCTTCGTCGTCGCCCTGGTCGGCGGCCTCGGCATGGCGTTCACGCAGCGCGGCAACGCCGTCCGGAACCGCCGGACCCAGCGCGAGCGCTACCTCGACTACCTCGAGGAACTGCGCGGCGACCTCCGGATCCGCACGACCGCGGTCCGCGAGCGCGCCGAGCACGTCGACCCGTCCCCCGACACGCTCCCCCGGCTCGTCGGCGACCCGGCGCGGCTCTGGGAACGGCGCCGTGCCCACGGCGACTTCCTGCGGGTCCGGATCGGGTCCGGCGACGTCGGCTGGCTCGACCTCGCCGTCCCGCCGGACCAGAACCCCGTGCAGCCCCTCGACCCGCTCATGCTCGCCGAGCTCGAGCAGGTCGCCGAGCACTACGGGACCGTGCACGCGATGCCGATCGCGATCCGCCTCGACGACGCCGGGGATGTCTCCGTCGTCGGCGACCGCGCGGCCGTGCTCGACGTCGCACGCGCCCTGGTCGCCCAGCTCGCCGCGCTGCACGCCCCGGAGGACCTGCACCTCGCGGCGGCGTTCCCCGCTGAGCGCGCCGCCGACTGGGACTGGTTCGACCTGCTGCCGCACGCCCGGATGGACCGCACCTTCGACGGTCCGCTGCGGGCCCGCCGGGTGGCCGAGGACGTCCCGACCCTGGCGCGCACGCTCGCCGGGGAGCTCGGCGAACGTGCCAGGACCGCGGCGATGTACCGGCGGTCCGGGGACTCCGCGAAGCGCAGCGACCTGCCGCGCCTGGTCGTGTTCGCGGACGAGCACGGGACCGTGGCCGTCCCGCTCGCCCTGCCCGAGGGTGAGACGCGTCCCGAGGACCTCCGGATCACGGTCGTGCACCTCGTCGCGGACCGGCTGCACGAGCCGTCCGACGTGCGGGTGCGGGTGACGGCGACGTCGGCAGCTGCGTCGGCCGCGCGCACTGCGTCGGCACCGGCGTCGGCCGCGCGCACTGCGTCGGCACCGGCGTCGGCCGCGTCAGGTGCGGCGACCCTGCTCGAGATCGTCGACGCCCGTGACGTGGAAGAGGGCGAACCCGCCCCCGTCCAGGCCGCCGTCTGCGACCCCGTGGCCCCGACCCTCGTCACCGCCGTCGCCCGTGCCCTCGCCCCGCTCCGCCTGTCCGCGGACACCGAGGAGCGCGGCGAGTCCTCGGCCGCGCTCGGCCTCACCGACCTGCTCGGCGTCGACGACGTGACGACGATCGACCCGGACCGGACCTGGCGCCCGCGCTCCCCGCGGGACTTCCTGCGGGTGCCGATCGGCGTCGACGACTTCGGTGCTCCGCTGCTGCTCGACCTCAAGGAGTCCGCCCAGCTCGGCATGGGCCCGCACGGCATCTGCATCGGCGCGACCGGTTCCGGCAAGAGCGAGATGCTCCGCACGCTCGTCCTCGGGCTCGCGGTGTCGCACCCGCCGGAGGACCTCGCGATGATCCTCGTGGACTACAAGGGCGGTGCCGCGTTCGCCCCGTTCGCCCGGCTGCCGCACGTCGCCGGCCTCATCGACAACCTCGCCGACGACCCGCAGCTCACCCGCCGTGCCCGCGCCTCGATCGCGGGCGAGGTCCGGCGTCGCCAGGAGATGCTCCGCGACGCCGGGGCATCGCCGTCGATCACGCACTACCGCGAACTCCGCACCCAGCGCCCCGACCTCCCGCCGATGCCGCACCTGGTGCTCGTCATCGACGAGTTCGGCGAGCTCCTCACCGCCGAGCCCGAGTTCGTCGACCTGCTCCTCATGATCGGCCGCATCGGCCGGTCCATCGGCGTGCACCTGCTGCTCTCGAGCCAGCGCATCGAGGCGGGCAAGCTCCGCGGCCTCGACACCTACCTGTCGTACCGGCTCGGGCTCCGCACGTTCTCCGAGGCCGAGAGCCAGGTCGTGCTCGACACCGGCGACGCCTTCCACCTGCCGGCCGTCCCCGGGTACGGGTACCTCAAGGTCGACACGAGCGTGTACACCCGTTTCCGGTCCGGCTACGTGTCCGGCCCGGTGGAGGACGCCACACCCGCCGCAGCCGCGGTGACGACGGCCACCGACACGACACCCGAGCCGTTCGAGCTCCCCGTCTACAACACCCTGGCGTCGGAGGACGACGAGCCCGGTGAGGCGACGCTCGAGACACCGGACGTCGGCCGGAGCGTCGTCGACGAGGCCGTCGAGCGCCTCGGCCGGGGCGACCGGGCGACGACGCCCGTGTGGCTCCCGCCGCTGCCGACCCGGCTGGCCCTCGGCGCCGTCCTCGACCCGAACGCCGCCACCGACCCCGCCGGCATCACCGTGCCCATCGGTCTGCTCGACGACCCGGCACGCCAGCGGCAGCGTCCGTGGATGCTCGACCTCACGCAGGGCGGCGGCCACGTCGCGGTCATCGGGGCGCCCGGTTCCGGCCGGACGACGTTCCTCCGCACCCTGGCCGCGTCCATCGCGCTCACGACGACGCCCCGGCAGGTCAGTGTCTACGGCATGGACCTCGCCGGCGGCGGACTCGGTCGCATCGAGGGCTTCCCGCACGTCGGTGGCGTCGCGACCCGCGCGGACCGGAACCGTCTCCTCCGCCTCGTCGAGGAGCTGCAGGCGATGATCCGGCTCCGGGAGCGCGTGTTCCGTGACCACGGCATCGACTCGCTCGCGATGCTCCGCACCCGGCACGCCGCAGGTCGCGTCCCCGAGCTCGGGTCCGCCGACGTGGTGCTGCTCGTCGACGGCTTCGGCGTGATGCGCACCGAGTTCGAGGAGCTCGAGGACGCCTTCGGCGACCTGCTCCAACGCGGCGGCAGCTTCGGCATCCACGTCGTCCTGGGCCTCACCCGCTGGAACGAGCTCCGGCTCGCGAACCAGCCGCTCATCGGGCAGCGGTTCGAGCTCCGGCTCAACGACCCCGCCGACTCGACCATCGCGCGGGCGGCCGCCGCGACCCTGAAGTCCGGCGAGCCGGGCCGCGTGCTCACCGGCGACGAGCTGTTCGGCCAGGTCGCCCTGCCGGTGCTCGACGACGTGGACGACGGCGCGGTCGGCGACGAACTCGCCGCCCTCGCCCAGCGGGTCGCGGACAGCTGGGGCGGCCCGGCCGCCGCGCCGATCCGGCTGCTCCCGGAGTCGTTCGACCCCGCCGAGCTCCCGGACCCGCTCGCCACCCCCTCGACGGTGCCGTTCGCGCTCCGCCAGGACACGATGGACTTCGTGGCGTTCGACCCCGCCGTCGACCAACACCTGCTGGTGTTCGGCGACACCGCGAGCGGCAAGACCGCGCTCCTCCGCGGGCTCGCCGCCGGGTTCATGGAGCGGTCGACGCCGGACGAGCTCGTCCTCGCCTTCATGGACGTGCGCGGAGGCGCTGCCGCCGGCACACCGGACGACTTCCTCGGTGGCCACGCGGCGAACGGCCGGGACGCCCGCGGCCTCGCCGCCGCGATCGCCGCCGAGCTCGAGCAGCGTGCGGCCGGCACCTCGACCGGGCCCCGTCCGCGGATCGTGGTGCTCGTCGACGACTACGACATCGTCGCCTCGGCCGGCACCGACCCGCTCGCGCCGCTCATGCCGTACCTGCCGTCGGCCCGCGACCTCGGCCTGCACGTCGTGCTCACCCGCCCGGTGGCCGGCGCCTCCCGCGCCATGTACGACACGGTGATCCAGTCGATCCGCGACTCCGGTGCCACCGGGCTCGTGCTCAGCGGCGAACGGTCGGAGGGGCAGGTGTTCCCGAAGGTCTACGCGGAGCAGTTCCCGCCCGGCCGCGGTCGGCTGGTCCGCCGCGGCACCGCGCCGCGCATCGTGCAGGTCGCGCACTTCCCGGCGGCGACCACCGCCGCTCCCCCGCAGGCCGACCCCGCCGGCCAGACGACCGTCCTCGACCCGAAGGGAGCCGTCGATGCCCCGTGACGTCCTCGTCCTGTCCACGACGGCCCCGCAGCCGGTCGACCTCGTCGAGGCCGGTGCGGGCATCGCGCCGGACCTGCGCGTCCGCACGCTCGAGGGCGGCGCGGTGACCGAGATCGTCGACCGTCGTGGCGACGCCGTGCTCAGCGTCCAGGTGCCGGAACTCGTCGAGAACGCCGCCGAGGTCGCCCGGCTCGCGCCGTGGGCGTCCGTCGACGCGCCGGTGTGGTGGACCGAGGCGTGGGTGCCGTGGGGTGCCGCCGGTGACGTCGGCGTCGAGATCGTCCGGGCCTTCGCCGCGGCGTTCGACGCCCAGGTGCTCGTGGAGGACGGCTCGTGAGCGACCTGCCCCCAGCGTCGGACCCGACGTCGGACCCGACGTCGCGCCCGACGTCGGCCCCGCTGCCGCCGATGCCCGGTTCCCGGCGCGCCGCACTCCAACGCGCCCGGACCGTCCTGGTCACGGGGGTCGCGGGCGGCACCGGGACCACGACCGTCGCGGCGCTCGTCGCCGATGCGGTCGGCGGACGGCTCGGCGTGGTCGTCCAGGCGACGGACCACTCCGGCGGCGAACTGGCCGCACGGCTCCCCGCGCTCCGGGCGGCGACGTCCCGCGTCACCGTGCACGACATGGGTGCCCACGTCGGCCCGGCCGCGCTGCTCGCGGCCACGCCGGAGAACTGCCTCGTGGTGGTCGGACGGGCCACCCCCGGCGGGGCGGCCGACGTCCGGACGGCGCTGGCGTCGATCGCCGACGAGCCGGACCCGACACTGCTCGGTCGATCGGTGGTGGTGCTCGTTGACCGCGCGGCGAAGCCGACCACGGTCGACACGCGGCCGGTCCGCGACACGGGGGTCGCGGGGGTGTTCGTGCTCCGCACCGATCGCGTGCTCGGCCGTCCCGGCCGGATCGACGTCGCCGGCCTGGGCCGGTCCACGATCACGACGGTGTCGGACCTGCTGACGGCCCTCGGCTGGTAGACGCGACCGACGAACGAACGGGAGGCGCGGTGCCAGCTGGCACCGCGCCTCCCGTCCGTCAGGTGGTCACGTCAGGTGGTCACGTCAGGCGAGGGCACGCGCCGTCCGCACCCGTTCCGTGAACGCGGCGTGCAGCGGGTGCTGCTCGTCGAGTCCGGTGATCTCCGTCGCGACGTCCGCATCGGACCGGTCCGTGCGCAGCAGGGCCTGCAGCTCGACGCTCTGCTCGTCGTCCGCGACGTCGAAGCGGAGTGCCGCGCCCATCGCGTCGAGCAGTGCGGTGGGCTCCGTGCCGTCCTCGGCGAGGGCGGCCGCGGGCGAGACGAAACGCTCGTCGCGGGAGAGCTTCCGGAGCGGCTGGCGACCGACCCGGGTCACCGTGTCGGGCAGGTGCGGGTTCTCGAAGCGACCGATGATCGCCTGGACGTACGCCCGGTGCACCTCCGGGTCGAGCTCGTGACGGCGGACGAGCAGGTCGCTCGTCTCGGCGAGCACGGACTCGAGCTCGGAGCGGACCGCGGGGATCGCGATGGCGTCGGAGATCTTGTCGGCACCGGCGAGGAAGCCGTGGTAGGCGACCGTGGCGTGCCCGGTGTTCACCGTGAAGAGCTTGCGCTCGATCGAGGCCGCGAGACCGTCGACGTAGTGCGCGCCCGGGATCTCGGGCTCGGACCCGGCGAACGGGGTGCGGTCGATGGCCCACTCGAAGTAGGTCTCCACCGTCACGTCGAGGCCGCCGTCGGCGGGCTGCGCCGGGACGATGCGGTCGACCGCGGTGTTCGCGAAGACGCCCTTGGCGAGCGCCGCGTCGCGGGACTCGGCCGGCAGCGCGTCGACGATGAACTCGCGGAGCCGGTCGGTCGCGTTGATCGCGTTCTCGCACGCCATCACCGTGAGCGGCGCGGCGTCGGCGGGGCGCTGCTGCAGCGCCGCGGCGATCACCGGGGCGATGAACTTCAGCACGGTCGGTCCGACGGCGCAGGTGACGATGTCGGCAGCAGCGACCTCGGCGATGACGCCGGCCTCGTCCTGGGCGCTGTTCAGGGCGCGGAAGTTCGTGACCTCGTGGTCCGTCGCACCCGCACCGATTTCGTGCACGGTGTAGGAGTCGGCGGCGGCGAGGGCGTCGATGAGCGGGGCGGCGACGTCGGCGAAGACGACCTCGTACCCGGCTTCGTGGAGCAGGAGCCCGACGAACCCGCGACCGATGTTGCCGGCACCGAAGTGGACGGCGGTGCCGCGGGCGCCGCTGCGGTCGTCGGTGCTCACTCGTTGACCTCGCCGAGGATCGACAGGATCGCCGCGGTGTCCGGGGCGTCCGTCAGCTTCTGGACCTCGTCCTCGTCGGAGAACACGATCGCGATCTTCGACAGGATGTCGAGGTGCTCGTTGTTGACGCCGGCGATGCCGACGACGAAGCGCACCGGGTTGCCGTCCCAGTCGATCGGGGTCGCGTAGCGGATGAAGGACAGCGCGGACGACTTGATGGCGTCCTTCGCGTCGTTCGTGCCGTGCGGGATGGCGAGGAAGTTCCCCATGTAGGTCGAGACGCTCTTCTCGCGCTCGAGCATCGCCGGGTAGTAGTCCGCCGTGACCGCGCCTGCAGCCTCGAGGATCTCGGCCGCCTCCTTCATCGCTTCCGACTTCGTCGGGGCGGTGTCCTCGGTGTGGATCCGGATCTGGCTCTCCTGCAGGACGGGCATCGGTGGTTCTCCTTGTTGTTCGAGGACGTGGTGGAGGGGACGGGTTCTGACCCGTCCCCTCCGATACTGCACTTCGTTACTGGTTCTTGAGCTGTTCGACGACCTGGTCGTACTGCGGCGCGTTCATGAAGTTGCCGACCGACACGTGCTGCGCGTTCGGGTTCTTCTGCTTCGCGCGGTCCGTCAGTTCCTCCTGCGTGATGATCAGGTCCTCGTCACCGGAGAGGTTCGCGATCGCCTTGTTGGAGACCGTGACGCCTTCGATGCCCGCCTTCTTGATCTTGTTGCGGAGGACGCTGGCGCCCATCGCGCTGGACCCCATGCCGGCGTCGCAGGCGAACACGAGGTTCTGGACCTTCGTCGCGGTGGTCGTGCCGGCGCCGACACCGCCGAGGGCGGCCTCGGACTCCTGCTCGTTGGCCGGGCTGTTGTTGCCGAGGAGACCAGCGGTCGCGGAGTTGACGTCGCGGCCCTTGTTCGCCTGGAGCTTCGCCATCGCGGCGGTCATGTCGCCGCCACCGTTCGCGAGGTCACGCTTGCGGGTCGCGATGAGGAAGAACGACGCGACCGCGAACGACACCGCGGCGGACAGGATGACCGACAGGATGACGCCGAGGAAGCTGTCCTTCGCCGTCGCACCGAGCACCGCGAAGATCGATCCCGGGGACGCCGGGGCGACGAGGCCGGAGTGGAACGCGACGTTGGTCGCGACACCCGTGGCACCACCGAGGATCACGGCGATGAACAGGATCGGCTTCTGCAGCACGTACGGGAAGTAGATCTCGTGGATGCCACCGAGGAACTGGATGATGATCGCGCCGGGAGCGGTCGAGCGGGCGATGCCGACACCGAAGAAGGTGAAGGCCAGGAGGATGCCGAGGCCGGGGCCGGGGTTCGCCTCGAGGAGGAACAGGATCGACTTGCCGGATTCCTGCACCTGCTGCGCACCGAGCTGGTCGAGCACACCGTGGTTGATGGCGTTGTTGAGGAAGAACACCTTCGCCGGCTCGATGATGACGCTGGCGAGCGGCAGCAGCGAGTGCTGGACGAGGAAGTTCACCGCGTCGCCGAGGCCCTCGGCGATGAGCTTGAACAGCGGGGCGAGCCAGAAGAACCCGGCCATCGCGAGACCGAAGCCGAGGATGCCGGCCGCGTAGTTGTTCACGAGCATCTCGAAGCCCGGGCGGATCTTGCCGTCCCAGATCTTGTCGATCTGCTTGATGAGGTACGCGCCGAGCGGCCCGCAGATCATCGCGCCGAGGATCATCGTCGTGCCGTTGGCACCGATGATCACGCCCATGGTCATGATCGAGCCGACGACGGCGCCGCGGGTCTCGTAGACCATCCGGCCGCCCTGGATCGCGATCGCGAGCGGGATGAGGTAGGTCAGGATCGGGCCGACGAGGCCGATGTTCGCGACCCCGCCCGTCTCACCGAAACCGCCGAGGATGCCCACGGGCGTCCAGCCGGTCTCGATGAAGAAGGCGGTGATGATGCCCCACGCGATGAAGATCGCGATGTTGGGCATCACCATGCCGGAGAGGAACGTGCCGAACTTCTGAACGGCGACGCGTGCGCCGCCCCGCGACTTCGCGGGTGCGTCGGGCGCTGCAACGGACGACGTTGTCATGTGCGGTGACTTTCTGTGAGGTGCTGCTGCTGTGTGAGGGAGGTGGTGCTGGGAACGGGTGATGCGGGTGGTGCTTGGTGCTTCGTGCTGTGGTGCTTGGTGCTGTCGTGCGTGGTGCTGTGGGTCGGGTGGTGCTGTGGGGGTCAGGCGGCGTGCACCGCGGCCGCGGCGGACTTCGCAGCCGCCGCCGTGCTCGCGGCGAGTGCCGCCGTCGCCATCTCGCGGGCCTGTTCGAGCGTGTGGAGGCCGAGTTCGGCGCGCACGTCGGCCAGGGCCGCGGGGGTCATGGAGAGGGTCGTGGCGCCGAGTCCGACGAGCACGACGGCGAGCAGCGGGTCGGCCGCCGCCTCGCCGCAGATGCCGACGGGCTTGCCGGCTGCCGCACCCGCGGCGCCGAGCTGCGCGACGAGGCGGAGCACGGCGGGGTGCCACGGGTCCTGGTAGGACGCGACGGTGCCGAGCATGCGGTCGGCGGCCATCGTGTACTGCGTGAGGTCGTTCGTGCCGATCGACACGAAGTCCGCGTTCTGGAAGACCTGGTCGGCCATGAGTGCGAGCGACGGCACCTCGGCCATCACGCCGGCGGTCCGGATGCCGAGCTCGCGGGCGAGGTCGACGAAGTACTCGGTCTCCTCGGCGTCGGCGACCATCGGGGCCATCACCCAGAGGTCCGCCTTGGTCTCGGCGTCGGCCTGGGCCAGTGCGACGAGCTGGTCGCGGAGGACCTCGGGGTGGTTCCGCAGCGCACGGAGGCCGCGGCGACCGAGCGCCGGGTTCTCCTCGTCCTTGTCGGTGAGGAACGGCAGCGGCTTGTCGGCGCCGGCGTCGAGCGCGCGGACGACGACCTTCTGGCCGGGGAACGCCTCGAGGAGCTGGCGGTAGGACTCCTGCTGCTCCGCGACGGTGGGCGCCTTCGGCGAGTCGAGGAAGAGGAACTCGGTGCGGAAGAGCCCCACGCCCTCCGCACCGAGAGCAACGGCACCCGCGGCGTCGGCGGGGCTGCCGAGGTTCGCGAGCAGGGGCACGGTGTGGCCGTCGGCGAGCGCACCGGCGGTCAGCGGGGCAGCCGCCGCGGCGAGGCGGTCGGCGATGCGCTGCTTGACGTCGGCGACGAGCGCCTCGGACGGCTCGGTCACGACGGTGCCGGCGACGGCGTCGACCACGACGGCCTGGCCGTCGGTGAGGTCGTCCGCGCCGGTGACGCCGACGATGGCGGTGATGCCCTTGGCGCGGGCGAGGATCGCGGTGTGCGAGGTCGGGCCGCCGTCACGGGTGACGAGGGCGAGGACCTTGTCGAGGTCGAGGAGCGCGGTGTCCGCCGGCGCGAGGTCGCGGGCGACGAGCACGAAGGGGGTGTCCGACTCGGGGACGCCGGGGGCGGCGACGCCGCGGAGCTTCGCGACGATGCGCTGGGCGACGTCGTCGAGGTCGGCCGCGCGCTCCCCCATGTAGCCGCCCATGCCGACGAGCAGGTCGCGGAACTGCGCGAACGCCTCGTGCACGGCGCGCTCGGGGTTCGTGCCGCCGTCGATGCGGGTGTGCACGTCGTCGAGGAGCGTCGGGTCCTGCGCCATCAGCGCCTGCGCCTCGAGCACGGCCTGGGCGTCGCCGCCGGCGAGCTGTCCGCGCTTGTTGAGGTCGTCCGCCACGTGGGCCAGTGCGTCGTGCACGAACTGCTTCGCGTCGTCCGCCGTGCCCTCGAGCGGCGCGGTCGACGGTTCGCCGAGCGGGTCCGCCATCCGGAGCACGGGGCCGTGGGCGACGCCACGGCCGACGCCGGTTCCGAGCAGTTCGGACATTCGAGACTCCTTCATCTCACACGCGCTTGCGGTGGGGTGGTTCGTTCGGTGCGCGCGACGCGGAGACGGGACCCCGCCGGTGCGGCTGATCAGCACACTACCCCGAACCACGTTGACAAACAAACACATCCGGGGATAAAAATACAGAAACAGATGCCCGTTTGCGTCTGACGGCCGATCGACTTCGATCACGACCGGCAGCAGCGTGTCCGAGCATGTCCGTTCCGTTCCGACCCGAGACGACGAGGTCCGATGTACGCACCAGAGCGCCACCAGCGCATCGTCGAACAGGCGCGCGCGCAGGGCCGGGTCGACGTCAAGGACCTGGCCGAACTGCTCGAGGTCACGCCCGAGACGATCCGCCGCGACCTCACCAGCCTCGAGCGCCGCGGGCTCGTCCGTCGCGCACACGGCGGGGCGATCCCGGTCGAGCGGATCACCCTGCACCCGGGCGTCGGCGACCGCGGCGGCATCAACCAGGCCGAGAAGATGGTCATCGCCGAGGCCGCACTCGACGAGCTGCCCGAGAACGGCTCGATCATGATCGACGCCGGCACCTCCACCATCTGCCTCGCCGAACTGCTCCCCACCGACCGCGGACTCACCGTCGTCACCCACTCGCTCCCCGTCGCGATGGCGGTCGCGAACCGCGCCGGCATCGACCTGCACCTGCTCGGCGGCAACATCCGCAGCGACTCGCTCGCCGGCGTCGGCACCTGGACGCACCAGCTCATCGGGATGGTGAGCGTCGACGTCGCCTTCATCAGCATCAACGGCATCACCCCGGAGCGCGGGCTCACGACGCACAACATGGCCGAGGCGGCCGTGAAGAGCGCGATGATCAAGTCCGCCAGACGGAGCATCCTGCTCGCCGACCACACGAAGTTCGGCCGCGAGGAGTTCGGCCGCGTCGCACCCCTCGCCGCGATCGACACGATCATCACCGACCCGGGCGTGAACGCCGACCTGGTGCGCGAGGTCGAGGCGGCCGGCACCGAGGTCTTCTGGCCCGGCCGCGACTGACCGCACGCCGACACCGCACGCCGCCACCGCCACCGCCACCGCACACCACCCAGTACCCACCCACACCGCGCTCGCTACCATGAGCGCTCCACCGTTCGACGAGGAGTCCATCGATGTCCGAAGCCACCCGCACCGTCACCGTCGCCAGCGCGTCCGGCCTGCACGCGCGCCCCGCCTCCCTGTTCGTCCAGACCGTGACGGCGTCGGGGCACCAGGTCACGATCGCGAAGGGCGACAAGTCCGGCAACGCGGGCAGCATCCTCGCCCTGCTCGGGCTCGGCATCGAGAACGGCGACGAGGTCGCCCTCACCGTCTCGGGCGACGACGCCGAGGCGACCGCGGACAGCCTGGTCGAGTTCCTGCAGACGGACCACGACGCGGCCTGACGCGCGCGGCTCGCGTCCTCGACGAGACCACCCACCGGCCTGGAGGCGCGGTGCCAGCCGGCACCGCGCCTCCAGGCCGTCCGTGGTCGCGTCCAGGGCTGTCGGCGCCCGCCGATAAGGTGTTCTGCATGACACGCCTGCGCCTCGCATCCGTCAACGTGAACGGCATCCGTGCCGCGTTCCGGAAGGGGATGGGCGACTGGCTCGCCACCCGTGACGTCGACGTGCTCGCGCTGCAGGAGGTCCGCGCGTCGAGCGACGACCTCGCCGCGCTGCTCGGCGACGAGTGGGACATCGTGCACGACCCGGCGACCGCGAAGGGCCGCGCGGGCGTCGCGATCGCCTCCAGGCACACCGCGCAGATCCACCGCGTCGAGCTCGGCGCCGAGGAGTTCGACTCCGCCGGACGCTGGCTCGAGGCCGACTACGAGATCGGCGGCACCACCGTCACGGTCGTGTCGACGTACGTCCACTCGGGCGAGGTCGACACCCCGAAGCAGGACGAGAAGTGGAAGTTCCTCGACGCGATGACCGAGCGACTGCCCGCGCTCCGTGCGCACAATCCGCTCGCGGTCGTCGTCGGCGACCTCAACGTCGGACACGACCAGCGCGACATCAAGAACTGGAAGGGCAACGTCAAGCGGGCCGGCTTCCTGCCGCGCGAGCGTGCCTACTTCTCCCGCTTCTTCGGGGCGGACGGCGAGCAGGTCGAGGGCGCCGACGGTTCGACCGGCCCGGGGCTCGGCTGGGTCGACGTCGGGCGCGCGCAGGCCGGCGACGTCGAGGGGCCGTACACCTGGTGGTCGTGGCGCGGCCAGGCGTTCGACAACGACACGGGCTGGCGCATCGACTACCAGATGGCCACCCCGGAGCTCGCCGGGACGGTCACGCAGTACACGGTCGACCGGGCCGCGGCGTACGACCAGCGATGGTCCGACCACGCTCCCGTGGTCGTCGACTACGAACTCTGATCCCATCCCCCGCACTTCTCCAGCACAGGACAGCACCATGACCAAGACGCGCATCTTCTCGGGCATCCAGCCCTCGGCCGGATCCCTCCACCTCGGCAACTACATCGGCGCGCTCATGCAGTGGCGCGACCTGCTCGACGACTACGACGCGATCTACTGCGTCGTCGACATGCACGCGATCACCTCGCCGCAGGACCCGGCCGAGCTGCGGGCGAACACCCGTGCGACGGCCGCGCAGTACATCGCCTCGGGCATCGACCCGACCAAGGCGACGCTGTTCGTGCAGTCCCACGTCCCCGCGCACGCGGAGCTCGCGTGGGTGCTCAACACCCTCACCGGCTTCGGCGAGGCAAGCCGGATGACCCAGTTCAAGGACAAGTCGGCGCGACAGGGCACCGAGGCCGCGTCGGTCGGGCTCTTCACGTACCCGATCCTGATGGCGTCGGACATCCTGCTCTACGACACGAAGGTCGTGCCCGTCGGCGACGACCAGCGGCAGCACGTCGAGCTCACCCGTGACCTCGCGGGGCGCTTCAACTCGCGGTTCGGTGACACGTTCGTCGTTCCGGAGGCCCGCATCCTCACCGAGACGGCCCGCATCTACGACCTGCAGGACCCGACGAGCAAGATGAGCAAGTCCGCGGCGTCGGACAACGGCCTCATCCGCCTGCTCGACGAGCCGAAGCGCACGGCGAAGAAGATCCGTTCGGCGGTCACCGACACCGAGCGCGAGATCCGGGCGGACCGTCAGGAGAAGCCCGGCGTCACGAACCTGCTGTCGATCCTGTCGGCGTTCACCGGCACCCCGGTCGCGGCGCTCGAGACCTCGTTCCAGGGCAAGGGCTACGGCGACCTCAAGGGCGAGGTGGCCGACGCGGTCGTCGCCGAGCTCGAGCCGGTGCGGGCCCGCACGCTGGAGCTCCTCGACGACCCGGCGGAGCTCGACCGGCTGCTCGCCGTCGGTGCCGAGCGGGCCGAGTCGATCGCCCGCGAGACGCTCGCACGGGTCTACGACCGCATCGGCTTCGTCCCGCGCTCGCGCGTCTGACGATGCTCCCCGTCACGCTGTCGTCCGCCCGGGTGCACCTCGACGTGCCCACCCGTGCGGACGCGGCAGCGATCACCGAGGCCTGTCAGGACCCGGACATCGTGCGCTGGACGACCATCCCGGCCCCGTACTCGACCCGTGACGCGACCACCTTCGTCGACGCCCTGGTCGGTCCTGGCTGGGCGTCGGACCGCGAGTACACGTGGGCGATCCGTCGAACGGGGTCGACCTGGCTCGAGGGGATCATCGGCTACCGCACGGCACACCGCGACCTCGGCTTCTGGCTCGCCCCCTCCGCCCGGGGCGCCGGACTCATGCACGACGCGGTCGACCTGGTCGTCGACTGGGCCTTCGCGCAGGGCGCTCCCGACGTGTACTGGGAGTGCTACGCGGGCAACACGGCCTCGGCCGGCGTCGCACGGGCTGCGGGCTTCTCGTACACCGGCTCCGGTCCGGCGCTCATCCCCGGCCGTGGCGGTGGACCGACGACGGCGTGGAAGGCACTGCGGCGTGCCGACGGCGTGCCCGCGTCCGAGCTGGCGTGGCCGGCCTCGACGTTCCGCGTCGACGCGGCGGGAGCGGACGCGATCGGTGACGCGTCACCCGATGACCGCCGGTAGTCTCGGTCCGTGACCAGCTCCACCGATCCGTCGACGACGTCCGCCGCCCCGGCGGAGGTCCGCGCCATGCGCCGCGGGCTCGAACTCGCCGCGCTCGGTCCGGCCGTCGGCGACCACGCACGCGTCGGCGCGGTCGTCCTCTCCCCCGACGGCGAGGTCCTCGCCGAGGGGTGGCACCGCGGCGCCGGCACCCCGCACGCCGAGGTCGACGCGATGTCCCGGGTCGCGCCGGAGCTCCTCCGCGGAGCGACCGCGGTCGTGACCCTCGAACCGTGCAACCACACCGGACGCACCGGCCCGTGCGCCGTCGCCCTGCTCGAGGCGGGGATCGGCCGCGTGGTCTACGCCATCGACGACCCGGGCGCGAACGTGCACGGGGGCGGCGACCGGCTCCGCGCCGGCGGCGTCGACGTCGTCACGGGCGTGCTCGCCGACGAGGCCGAGGCGTTCCTCGAACGGTGGCTGCTCTCCGTCCGGGCGGGGCGACCGTGGGTCACGGTGAAGTGGGCGTCGAGCCTCGACGGCCGCGCCGCCGCCGCCGACGGCACGAGCCAGTGGATCACCGGCGCCGCCGCACGGCAGCACGTCCACGAACAGCGTGCCGCCCACGACGCGATCCTGGTGGGAACCGGGACCGTCCTCGCCGACGACCCGAGCCTCACCGCGCGGGGCGACGCCGGCGAGCTCCTCACCGACCAGCCGCTGCCGGTGGTGCTGGGCGACCGGGCCGTGCCGGACGACGCCGCCGTCCGACGCCACCCTCGCGGCCTGCTGATGCTCCCCGGGCACGACCTCGTCGCATCGCTCGGTGCCCTCCGCGAGCACGGCGTGCACTCGGTGTTCGTCGAGGGCGGCCCGACCGTCTCGTCGGCGCTCGTCGCCGCCGGCCTGGTCGACGAGTACCTCGTGTACCTCGCCCCCGTGCTGCTCGGCGGCCCCCGGACGGCCCTCGATGACGTCGGCGTGGGAAGCATCGGCGAACGTCGGAGGTTGGACGTACTATCGACAACCAGCCTCGGCCCCGACCTGCTGGTCCGAGCACGACCCCACCGCGCGGCCACGCCCGCGGCGGACGAGCTCCGGAACGCGGGGCCCCAGGACGACCGGAGCACCCCATGACCGATGCACTCACCTCCCCCACCCCCGGGAGCCCGGTCCAGTTCGAGGTCTCCACGAACGTGCCGACCACGCACGGCACGTTCGAGATGCGTGCCTACCGTGACCTCGTCACGAGCGCCGAGCACGTCGCGATCATCGCCACCGGGCCCGACGGCGCAGCACCTCGTGACGGCGCCCTCGTCCGGGTGCACTCGGAGTGCCTGACGGGCGAGGCGTTCGGGTCGCTGAAGTGCGAGTGCGGCCCGCAGCTCGACGCGGCGCTCGACACCATCGCGGCCGAGGGCGGCGTCGTGGTGTACCTCCGCGGGCACGAGGGCCGCGGCATCGGACTCATCAACAAGCTCAAGGCCTACCGCCTGCAGGAGGACGGCCTCGACACCCTCGACGCCAACCTCGCGCTCGGCCTGCCCGCGGACTCGCGGGCGTACGGCGGGGCGGCCGGCATCCTGGCGGACCTCGGCCTCACGAGCATCCGGCTGCTGTCGAACAACCCCGAGAAGCGTCGGCAGCTCGAAGAGCACGGCATCGCGGTCGAGAGCCTCGTGCCGCTCGTCGTCGGCGTCTCCGCGCAGAACGCCGCGTACCTCGACACGAAGCGCGACCGGATGGGCCACCAGCTCCCGTCGCACCTCGAAGCCGGCACCCCGACGCTGGGCTGATCGGGCTGGGCTGGTCGGGCTGGGCTGACGCCCGGGGGCTTCTCTGGGCGGATTCGCAGGTGGACGACATCTGTCGTACCATGTTGTCCTCCGTCACAAGCGGTCCACCACCCCGTTCCGAACGCACCCGATCCGTGCCCGCGCCACCCCGCGCGAACCGATCGGTGTCCGCCGTCCGGAGCACCGCTGCGCTCCCTCGAGCGCGCCCCACGGAGTCTCCTCACCTCAATGTCCGCCGCACCGGCACCCGCAACCCCGAAGACCGCAGGCAACCCGCGCTCCCGCGTCGTGATCGCCAGCCTCGTCGGCACCTCCATCGAGTTCTACGACTTCTACGTCTACGCGACCGCCGCGGTCCTCGTCTTCCCGACGCTGTTCTTCCCGAACGAGGACCCCACCGCATCGCAGCTGTCCTCGTTCGTCACGTTCGCCCTCGCGTTCTTCGCGCGTCCGGTCGGGTCGATCATCTTCGGTCACTTCGGCGACCGCATCGGCCGCAAGGCGACCCTCGTCGCGTCGCTGCTCGTCATGGGCACCGCCACGTTCCTCATCGGCTGCCTGCCGACGTTCGACTCGATCGGCATCTGGGCCCCGGTCCTCCTCGCCGTGATGCGCTTCGCACAGGGTGTCGGCCTGGGTGGCGAGTGGTCCGGCGCGGCCCTCCTCGCGACCGAGAACGCCCCGAAGGGCAAGCGCGGCGTGTTCGGCTCGATGCCGCAGCTCGGCGCCCCGATCGGCTTCCTGCTCGCCAACGGCCTGTTCATCGCGATCAACGCGGCGATGCCCGCCGGGGCCGACGGCACCCCGAACCCCGAGTTCCAGGCGTGGGGCTGGCGCCTCCCGTTCCTGCTCTCCGCCGTGCTCGTGATCGTCGGGCTCTACGTCCGCTTCAAGCTCGTCGAGTCGCCGGTGTTCCGCGGCGTCCAGGAGTCCGGCACGGTCGCGAAGGTCCCGCTCGCCCGCGTGTTCCGCACCTCGTGGAGGGCCGTCATCGTCGGCACCTTCGGCATGGTCGCGACCTACGTGCTCTTCTACTTCATGACGACGTTCACGCTGTCCTACGGCACCACCGGGGCCGAGGCGAGCCCCCTCGTCCCGAAGATCGGTCTCGGCTACACCCGCGGCGAGTTCCTCACGCTGCTCATGATCGGCGTCGTGTTCTTCGGCATCTTCACGCCGATCGCCGGCATGCTCGCCGACAAGTTCGGCCGCCGTCGCACGCTCATCCCGACGACCATCGGCATTGCGCTGTTCGGCCTCACGTTCCAGCTCTGGTTCGCGGCGTCGACCGGTCCGATCACCGTGGTGACGTTCCTCATCGTCGGGCTCTCGCTGATGGGCCTCACCTTCGGGCCGATGGGCGCCCTGCTGCCCGAGCTCTTCCCGACGAACGTGCGCTACACCGGCTCGGCGATCGCGTACAACGTCGCGTCGATCCTCGGCGCCTCGCTGGCGCCGACGATCGCCCTGGCGCTGTGGAAGCCGGACGGGAACATCTTCCTCGTCGGGCTCTACCTCACCATCGCCGCGGTGGTCACCCTCGTCGCACTGCTGTTCGTGCGGGAGACCCGCGGCGCGGGCCTCGACGACGCGGACCGGTCCGGTGCACCGGACGCGGCCCCGGCGGACGTCCGCGCGTAACGCTCGCAGTCCACGGCCTGGAGGCGCGGTGCCAGCTGGCACCGCGCCTCCAGGCCGTCTGCCCTCCCTCGGGCAGCCGCAGCACCCGCGATCCCCCGCGCGGAGGGGGGCCAAATCGCTCGTAGGGTGCCGAATCGCCCGTAGGAGGCGGATTCGCTCGTAGGAGGTCGGAAAAAACGACCTCCTACGAGCGAATCTGCATCCTTCGCGCGGAACGACCCCCGGCCGCAACCCGCCCGCCGCCCGCCTGTCCGTCAACTCAGGTTGACAACTGTCGGCGCGTCAATGTAGGTTGACACGCATGGACCGACCGACCATCACGAGTCTCGCGGCAGGAGCATCCGGAGACGACCCGTTCTCCGCCCTCGCCAGTTTGCGCGACCTCCGACGTGAGCTCGACCGGACCGAGGAACTCGCTGCCCGCCGCGCCCGCAACGCCGGCGCCTCGTGGCAGGAGATCGCGACGCTCCTCGGCGTCAGCCGCCAGGCAGTGCACAAGAAGTACGGCAGAAACTAGGACCACGATGAGCTCCCCCTTCGCGCGACCCAAGAAGACCGACGGCCCCCGTGCCACGTTCGGCCGGCTCCTCGGCTACCTGTTCGAGAACAAGCCGGCGATGGTGGTCATCATCGTGCTGAGCATCCTCGGCGCCGGTGCCTCGCTCGCCCAGCCCCTGCTCGTGAACCAGGTGGTCACGGCGGTGCAGCACGGCAACACCCTCAGCACCCTCGTGTGGATCCTGGTCGGGCTGGTGATGGTGTCCGGTGTCCTCAACGGCGTCCAGCACTTCCTGCTCCAGCGCGCCGGTGAGGGCGTGGTCCTCTCGACCCGCCGCAAGCTCATCGCCCGCATCCTCAACCTGCCGATCTCGGAGTTCGACACCCGCCGCACCGGCGACCTCGTCTCCCGCGTCGGCAGCGACACGACGCTCCTCCGTGCCGTGCTCACGCAGGGCCTCATCGAGTCGATCGGCGGTGCGCTCACCTTCACCGGCGCGATCATCGCGATGGCGATCATCGACCCGCTCCTGCTCGGCATCACGGTGTTCATCGTCCTCATCGCGATCGTCGTCGTCGGCGGGCTCAGCCGTCGCATCCGGATCGCCTCGAAGCGCGCGCAGGAGAAGGTCGGCGACCTCACCGCGGCCGTCGAGCGCGGCATCGGCGCCGTGCGCACGATCCGTGCCGCCGGGGCCACCGAGCGTGAGGTGCACGAGGTCGACTCGCACGCGACCGAGGCGTACAAGCGCGGCCTCGACATCGCGAAGATGTCCGCGTTCGTCGTGCCCGTCGCGAGCATCGTCATGCAGGTCGCGTTCATCGCCGTGCTCGGCGTCGGCGGGGCCCAGGTCGCCGCGGGCACGATCACGATCGCGACCCTCATCACCTTCATCCTGCTGCTCTTCATGATGATCATGCCGCTCGGCCAGGCGATGGGCGCAGCCGTCGCGGTCGCCCAGGCGCTCGGCGCGCTCGGCCGGATCGAGGAGATCCTGCACCTCCCGACCGAGGACCAGGACGACGGCGCGGTCCGCACCGCGCCAGCCGTCGAGACCGACGACGCCATCACGTTCGAGCACGTGTCGTTCCACTACCGCGGTTCCGCCGATGCGGCCGGTCCCGACGGCGCGGTCGCGTCCACGTCGACGGACCGGCCTGGAGGCACGACCCGCCTCCCCGACGTCGCTGACGACGAGCAGGCGGTGCTGCACGACGTCTCCTTCCGGGTGCCGCGCGGATCGCGCGTCGCACTCGTGGGCCCCTCGGGTGCGGGCAAGTCGACGACCCTGGCGCTCATCGAGCGGTTCTACGACCCGACCGACGGGGTGATCCGCCTCGGCGGCGTCGACGTCCGCGGGCTCGACCGCGCCGAGCTCCGCGCCCAGATCGGGTACGTCGAGCAGGACGCCCCGGTGCTGGCCGGCACGATCCGCGCGAACCTGCTGCTCGGGTCGCCGAACGCGACCGAGGACGACTGCACCCGCGTGCTCGAGGCCGTGAACCTCGGCGAGGTGCTGCACCGCGACCCGCGTGGCCTCGACGCGCAGGTCGGCGAGGACGGCGTGATGCTGTCCGGTGGTGAGCGTCAGCGGATGGCGATCGCCCGCGCCCTGCTCGCCGCGCCCCCGATCCTGCTGCTCGACGAGTCGACGTCGTCGCTCGACGGGGTGAACGAGCAGAAGATGCGGCTCGCGATCGACGCCGTGGCCGAGGACCGCACGCTGCTCGTCATCGCGCACCGGCTCTCCACCGTGGTGGACTCCGACGTGATCGTCGTGCTCGAGCACGGGCGGGTCGTCGGGGTCGGCACGCACTCCGAGCTCGTCGAGTCCACGCCGCTGTACCGCGACCTGGCGAAGCACCAGCTGCTGGTCTGACCCGCGCAGGGCTCAGGCGGCGAAGGGGTCGGGCGTCAGGACGTAGACCGTCTCCAGGTACTCCTCGATGCCCTCGTGCGAGCCCTCGCGGCCGAGGCCGGACGACTTCACGCCACCGAACGGGAACGCCGCGTTCGACACGACCCCCGTGTTGAGCCCGAGCATCCCCGTCTCGAGGCGCTCGGCCAGCCGCTGCCCACGCGCGAAGTCGGTCGTGTACGCGTACGCGATGAGTCCGAACTCGGTGTCGTTCGCGAGCCGGATGCCCTCTTCCTCGGTTGCGAACCGCGTGATCGAGACCACCGGCCCGAAGATCTCGGTGGTGAGGATGTCCGACCCGGGCTGCACGTCGTCGAGGACGGTGGCCGCGTAGTACGTCCCCGGACGGTCGACCCGCTGCCCACCGGTGACGAGTCGGGCACCTCGGCTGACGGCGTCGTCGACGAGCCGGGCGGCCTTGTCCACCGCACGGTCGTCGATGAGCGGCCCCAGGGTGGTGCCGTTCGCACTCCCCCGGCCGACGCGCAGCGCCTCCACCTTCGCGGTGAGCGCCGCGGTGAAGGCGTCGGCGATGCCCTCCTGCACGAAGAAGCGGTTCGCGGCGGTGCACGCCTCGCCCACGTTCCGGAACTTCGCGAGCATCGCCGCGGTGACCGCGGTGTCGAGGTCGGCGTCGTCGAACACGAGGAGCGGGGCGTTGCCGCCGAGCTCCATGCTCGTCCGGAGCACGTTGTCGGCTGCCTGCTTGAGGAGCGACGACCCGACGGGGGTCGACCCCGTGAAGGTCAGCTTCCGCAGTCGGCGGTCGGCGATGATCGGCTCGGACAGTCCCTTCGCGTCGAGCGACGGCACCACGTTGAGGACACCGTCGGGCAGCCCGGCGCGACGGAACAACTCGACGAGGAACAGCGTGGTCAGCGGGGTGAGCTCGGCGGGTTTGACGACGACCGTGCAGCCCGCGGCCAGCGCCGGGCCGATCTTCCGGGTCGCCATCGCCAGCGGGAAGTTCCACGGCGTGATCGCGTAGACCGGACCGACGGGGCGCTTCAGGACGATGGCCCGCCCGGTGCCCTCCGGGTTGGTGCGGTAGTCACCGCCGATGCGGACGGCTTCCTCGGAGAACCAGCGGAGGAACTCGCCGCCGTAGGCGACCTCGCCGCCGGCCTCGGCGAGGGGCTTCCCCATCTCGAGCGTCATGAGCGCCGCGAGGTCGTCCGCGTGCTCCCGCACCAGGTCGAAGGCCCGCCGGAGCAGGTCAGAACGCTGTCGTGGCGGTGTGGCCGCCCAGTCGTCCTGCGCGGCCACCGCGGCGTCGAGGGCCGCGATGCCGTCCTCGGGGGTGGCATCGGCAACCTCGGCGAGCACCTCGCCGGTGGAGGGATCGCGCACCGGGAACGTCGCTCCGCCGGACGCCGCACGCCAGCTGCCGCCGATGAACAACCCGGTGGGGACGCCCTCGACCGAGACGTTCTCGTCGGCGACGGTCGTCGTCGGCGCGGACGTCGAGGTGGTGTCGGTGTCGGTCACAGGACTGCTCCTCCGGGGTTCGCCAGGCCCTCGTCCATGTCGCTCCGGCCGATGTGCCCACCGGCGCCGCCGACCTCGTCGAGTGCCCGGGCGCTCCGCTCCGCGTCCACCCCGACGACCAGGTCGTCGAGGACCTCGACGGCGTACCCGGCGGTGAGTGCGTCGAGCGCCGAGGCCCGGACACAGTGGTCGGTGGCGATGCCGACGACGTCGACCGACGTGACGTGGTGCTCGATGAGGACGTCGGGCAGTGCGGTGCCGCCCTCGGTCCGTCCCTGGAATGCCGAGTAGTCCGGCGTCCCCTGGCCCTTGAACACGTGCACGTCGACCGGCGCGGTGTCGAGGTCCGGGTGGTACTCGGCTCCGGGTGTGCCGGCGACGCAGTGCACCGGCCAGGTCGTCACGAAGTCCGGCTCGGCGTCGGCAGCGGCGAAGTGTCCGCCGTTGTCGTCGTCGCCGTGGTGCCAGTCACGCGAGGCGACGATGAGGTCGTACTCGTCGGCGTGCCGACCGAGGAACGCGGTGATGCGCCGAGCGATCGCCTCCCCGCCGGCGACGGCGAGGGCACCGCCCTCGGTGAAGTCGTTCTGGACGTCGACGATGAGGAGTGCCCTGGCCATGGAGCCATCCAACACCCCGTGGATCAGGAGCCGGTGAGCTTGCTCCCGCACGAGTAGGTGGCGGCCGTCACGCGGTCGAGCGCCGGCAGTGCCGCAGCACGCGAGGACCCGATCGCGTAGAACGCGAAGGTCAACCGTGAACCGTCGGCGGCGTCGATGTAGCCGCCGAGGGTGTTCGCGCTGTCGATCCAGCCGGTCTTGGCGTGCACCTTGCCACGCGCGACCGCGTTCGCGCCGGTGAAGCGGCTGGCGAGCGTGCCGGACTGGCCGGACACGGGCAGCGCGTTCGCGAGCGTGCCGAGTCCCTTCGCACCGGCGGCGACCTGCACCATGAGGTGGGCGACGAAGTTCGGCGACACCGCGTTCGCCGCGCTCTCCCCCGAACCGTCCTTGATGACGATGCCGGCCGGGGAGACGCCGTATGACCCGAGGGCCTTCTGGTACACGGACGTCAGCGAGGCGGCGGACCCGTCCGACCCGGACTGCTTCGACGAGACCCGGGCGAGCATCTCGGCGAGGGTGTTGTCCGAGTTCGGGATCATCTGGCCGATCAGGGTGGACACCGGCTGCGACGACACCGTGGCGATGGTGTCCGTGCTCGTGGTGGCACGCTTGACGATCTGCGCGTTCGCGGCTCCGGCGACGCCGGCGTTCGCCAGCGCGGTGCGGAAGAGCGTGCCCGCGCGCCCGACCGGGTCGGTGGAGCGCGGCGAGGTCGCGGCACCGGGGTTCGCGCGGTCGCCGTCGACCATGAGCGCGGTGACGTTCGGCTGGTACCCGATCGTCCGTTCGCTGACGGGCCACGTCGGGTCCCAGGCGTCCGCGTCGTTCCAGTACGTGTCGTCGGTGACGATCGTCGTGACGGGCGCGTTGCCGAGCTTCGCCTTCACCTGCTGGGCGAGCTGGCCCAGGGTCGGCGCACCCGGGTAGACCGTGGCGCCGCCGGCGGAGAGCGTGGCGTCACCGTGCCCGACGAGTGCGATCGCTCCGCCGGACTCGTTCGTCACCGTGGTCGGGATCCGGTACCCGCCGCCGACGACGGCCAGCGCGGTCGCCGTCGTGAGGGTCTTCATCACGCTGCCGGTCTGCGCGGCCGTGTCGCCCTTGCGGGAGAACAGCACCTCGCCGGTCTTCGCGTTCATCACGTAGCCCTCGAACGCTCCCAGGCCACTCGCCGAGGCCGCGGCCGTGATCGTGCAGGTGCGGAGCGCGGACGGTCCGGCGGCGTTCTCCGGGACGGCGCGGCCGGCAGGCGTCGGGGTGGCGGACGGCTTCGCCGTGCTCGGCGACGGGGTCGAGGTCGCCGTCGTGGTCCCGTCGGCGACCGGCGCCGCGGACGGACGAGGAGCGGGCATCGTCGCCGCCGCGACGGCCACGGCCCCGCCCGAACCGAGCACGAGCACCGTCGCCAGGCCGCCGGCGATCCACGGCACCGGACGGCGGGCGGCGGAGGCACGGACGGAGGCGAGCGCGTGACGGAGGCGATCCGCGACGGAGCGCGATGCGGGCTGCTGGTCGGACATCGCGATCGATCTTACGGAACTGCGGGAGGAGCCTCCAGGCCCACGTCCGGATCCGTGGAGACCGGACGGCCGCCGTGCGGTGCGACCGCCTCGTCGTCTGCGGCGTACCGGACACCCACCTGGCGGCGCGCCTCGTCCATGAGGGCCATGATCGCGATGGTCTCCTCGGGGTCCATCGGACCGCCCTCGTGGTTGCCGGAGGTGACCATCGACTCGAACGCGCGGACCTCGTGCGCGTACCCGGTCAGCTCTTCGCGGCCGTCGAACTCCTCGACCACGGCGCCGTCGCGGTCGCGGATGCGCCACGTCGTCGGGGTGTACCACGTCGCGTCGAGGTCGATGCGACCGTCCTCGCCGATGATCGACGCGGTGTTCGGGCTCCGCAGGTCGAGACCGAAGTGGATCATCGACTGCGTCCCGCCCTCGTGCGTGACGACGAGGCCCATCTGGGTGTCCACGCCCTGGTCGCTCAGCGTGCCCGCAGCCACCACCGAGGTCGGGACGCCGAGCACACCGACCGCGAACGAGATCGGGTAGACGCCGAGGTCGAGGATCGCCCCGCCGCCGAGCGCCGGGTCGTTGAGGCGGTGCTGCGGATCGGAGGGGAGCGCCTGGTGGTGCGTCGCCTCGACCACCCGGACGCGACCGATGCGCCCTTCGGCGACGAGCTCGCGGATCATCGACATCTGCGGGAGGAAGCGGGTCCACATCGCCTCCATCACGGCGACGTCCGCGCGGCGGGCCGCGTCGACGACACGGCGGGCTTCGGCCGCGGTGATCGTGAAGGCCTTCTCGACGAGGACGTGCTTGCCGGCCTCGATCGCGAGGAGGGCGTCCTCGGCGTGGCGGGAGTGCGGCGTCGCGACGTAGACCGCGTCCACCTCGTCGTCGGCCACGAGTTCCTCGTACGAGCCGTGCGCCCGCGGGATGCCGAACTCCGCCGCGAACGCCTCCGCGCGGTCGGCCGTACGGCTGCCGACCGCGACGAACTCCACCCCCGCGGAGACGCAGTCGCCCACGAAGGAGCGTGCGATGCCGCCCGTGCCGATGACTCCCCAGCGAACCGTCATGCGTCCTGTCTACCAGCGCGGGGTGCGGCCATGCCGCTGTCCGGCTGCAGCGCTTTGCTATGGACTCCACTGGTGATTGCCAGCTAACGTGCTGCCAGGTCCCCCGAACAGGGGTGCCGTTCCCTGCTCAGCCCTCCCCCGGGATCAACCCAGCAGAAAGCGATCAGGTCTTCATGCGCCGATCCGTCCTGTCCGTCGTCGCCACGAGCGCGGCCATCGTCCTCACCTCCACCCTCGTCGGCGTCACCCCGGCGAACGCACACGGCTGGGGATCACCGGGCCAGTCGCCGGGGCACTCGCCGGGCCACTCCACTGACGCGGGACTGACCCCTCGGACGCACTTCACGATGGCGGCGGACGGCTCGTCCGGCGCCACCCAGGGTGGCGAGGGCATCCCCAACATCGACTCGGTGAAGAAGACCATCGCCACGTACTACGGCGACCCCGGCACCGGACTCGCGAACCGCACCGACTCCCCCTACATCCGCGAGATGCGCGGGATCGTCGCCCGGCAGTCCGCGGGCCTGCAGCGCATCCACGACCAGGCCGTCCGCCACGGTGAGAAGCCGGCGATCGTCCTCGACGCCGACGACACCACCCTCTGGACCTACGACATGGAGGTCGCGGACATGCACTTCGTCTTCGACCCCGCCCGCCAGGACGAATGGGTGCAGGACGAACGCTTCCCCGCCACCCCGTCGATGGTCGGCTTCGTGAACCGTGCGGAGGCGATGGGCTTCACGGTCTTCGGGCTCACCGGCCGGAACGACGACCAGAAGGCCGCCACCGTCCAGAACCTGACGAAGGTCGGGTACACCGCGTTCACGCAGGACCGCTTCTTCACCAAGTGGACGGGCGTCGGCGCATCGCAGCAGCCGTCGTACATCACCTGCGCCGCGGCGAGCTGCACGACCGTCGAGTACAAGGCCCTGACGCGCAAGCACATCGAGCAGGACCTCGGCTACGACATCACGCTCAACATCGGTGACCAGTGGAGCGACCTGCAGGGCGGGTACGCCGACCGATCCGTGAAGCTCCCCAACCCGACCTACTACCTGCCCTCCACCGACCTGCCCGGCGTGTCCGAACCCCGTCTCTCCCCCCGCACGCAGTTCACGATGGCGGCCGACGGCACCTCCGGCGCCACCCAGGGTGGCGAGGGCATCCCCAACATCGACTCGGTGAAGAAGACCATCGCCACGTACTACGGCGACCCCGGCACCGGACTCGCGAACCGCACCGACTCCCCCTACATCCGCGAGATGCGCGGGATCGTCGCCCGGCAGGCACCCGTCATCGCCGCACAGTGCGCCGTCGGCCGGAAGCTGCACCGCAACCCGGCGATCGTGCTCGACGCCGACGACACCACGCTCTGGACCTACGACATGGAGGTCGCGGACATGCACTTCGTCTTCGACCCCGCCCGCCAGGACGAATGGGTGCAGGACGAACGCTTCCCCGCCACCCCGTCGATGACCTCGCTCGTGTCCGTCGCCCAGCGCTCCGGGTGCACCGTCATCGGGCTCACCGGCCGGAACGACGACCAGAAGGCCGCCACCATCGGGAACCTCAACGCGGTCGGCTACCCGCAGTTCACCGCGACGAAGAACGGGACGCAGACGTACTACACGAAGTGGACCGGCGTCGGCGCGTCCCAGCAGCCGTCGTACGTCACCTGCGCCACGGCCAAGTGCACCACCGTCGAGTACAAGTCCCAGACCCGAGCGCACATCGAGTCCCGGACGGGTGGACGGTACGACATCGTCGCGAACGTCGGCGACCAGTTCAGCGACCTGCTCGGCGGGTCGGCGGACCGGAGCATCAAGCTGCCGAACCCGACGTACTACCTGCCCTGAGCGGCCCCCGGGGCACATGAAAACGGCCCCGATCCCCACTGGTGTGGGGATCGGGGCCGTTTCGTGGAGCCGCCTGTCGGAATCGAACCGACGACCTATTCATTACGAGTGAATCGCTCTACCGACTGAGCTAAGGCGGCGGACGCTCCGGTCAGACCGGAGCGGCACGGGTCACGACTATACAGGTTCAGACGAGCGAACGCGAAACGAGCGCCGCGAGGTCGGCGAACGACCGCTCGAGTTCGTCGACCAGGTGTGTGTCGCTGTCGGCGTCCGACCACTCCCACCACGCGTGCCGCAACGCCGCGAGTGCGACGAGCGATGCCAGACGTGCCCGGCGACGCAGCGTGGTCTCGTCGGGCTCCTGCCCCGCCAACCGCGCGACGATCGCCCGTTCGACCTCGGCCTGGAACTCCTTCATCGACTCCATCCGCCGGCTGAACAGCTCGGGAGCCGCCCGGAGCACCTGCTGCCGCTCCTCGATGAGCCCGCGCTCCTCGATGAGTTCGCGCGTCGAGTGGACGAGCAGCGTGCCGAGGTCCGCCAGGAGGTCACCCTTCGGGCCGCCCTCGACGAACACGGCGCGCGCATCGTCGTCGGGCAGGGTCGGGTCGTCCCCGAGGATCGCGCCCTCCTTGTTCGGGAAGTAGTTGAAGAACGTGCGTGGGGACACGTCCGCGCGGCGCGAGATCTCGTCGACCGTCACGGCCTGCAGACCGTCCTCGATCGCGATGCGGAGCGCGGCCTGCTGGATCGCGAGTCGGGTGGCGCGGCGCTTCCGCTCGCGCAGGCCGGGTTCTGCGTCGGACATGCGGCGATTGTCGCACGCTGTGATCGCGAGACACCGCCGGGCTGCCGAGACACCGCCGGATCGCGCGGTGTCTCGGTGCACGCGCGGCGTCTCAGCGGCTGGCGCGGCGTCTCAGCGGCTGGCGCGGCCTCTCAGCGGCTGGCGCGGCCTCTCAGCGGCTGGCGCGGGCGATCGTGACCAGGAGCGCCTCGAGCGCGAGGAGTGCCGCCACGTTCGCCGCGATGCGCTGCCGCGCCAGGGAGATCGCATCGAGGACCTCGAGCGCAGCGGCCGGCGTCACCGACTGCAGCGCCTGGTCGAGGTGCTCGCGCATCGCGAGGTTCACGGGCTCGGCCGGTGCCCCGAGGCCGAGCAGCAACAGGTCGCGGTACAGCGAGGAAACGTCGACCAGGATGCGGTCGAGGCCGTCCCGGAGGCTGCGCGTCGCACGGCGCTTCTGGTCGTCCTCGAGCCCGCGCAGCTGCGACCGGAGCGCGGGCGGGATCGTGCCGCCGGGTTCGATGCCGAGGGAGCGCAGCGCTGCGTCGCGCTCTTCGGAGTCACGCTGCTCGGTGATGGCCTTGGCGTCCTCGTCCGCGACGGCGAGCAGGTCGGCGGCCGCCATCACGGCATCGCCCACCGTGCGGACGCCGAGCACGGTCATCAGGGTCCGGCGCCGGCGATCCCGGGCATCGGCGTTGGTGGCGAGGCGTTGCGCCATCCCGATGTGGCTCTGCGCCTGACGAGCAGCGTCCATCGCAAGGACACGGTCGACCCCGGTCCGGGCCACCAGGAGGTCGGCGACGGACTCGATGCCGGGCACCCGCAGGCGCACGGAACGGACGCGCGACCGGATCGTCGGCAGGAGGTCGGCCTCGCTCGGTGCGCAGAGGATCCACACCGTGCGCTCCGGTGGTTCCTCGAGCGCCTTGAGCAGCAGGTTCGAGGTGCGCTCGGTCATGCGGTCGGCGTCCTCGATGATCACGACGCGGTAGCGGCCGACCGAGGGCGAGTAGTACGACGAGGTGACGAGCTGCCGAATCTCGTCGATCGTGATGATGACCCGCTGCGTGGTGAGGACGGAGACGTCCGGGTGGGTCTTGGCGGTGATCTGCCGCAGGGTGTGGTCGTCGTCCGGGCCGTTGCCGACGAGGGCCGCCGCGAACGCCGACGCCACGTTCGACCGACCGGAACCCGGAGGCCCCGTGATGAGCCACGAGTGTGTCATCCGGCCCGTGCCGTCCGGGGACTCGGCAGCGTTCCGCAGCGATGCGACCGCTTCCTCTTGCCCGGTCAGGCCGTCCCACACGCTCACGGGATCATCCTGCCAGCCGCCACCGTCATCCCGCGACGATCCCGACCAGCGGTCCGACCGCGGCGCGGATCGCCTGCTGGACCTCGGCCGCCGGGGCCGCGGCGTCGACGACGAGGAACCGCTCGGGCTCGCTGGCGGCCATGTCGAGGAACGCATGCCGGACGGTCTCGTGGAAGGCGGCGGCTTCGGACTCGAGCCGGTCGAAGGTGTCGCCGCGTGCGGCGGCGACACGGGCACGGCCCACGGTCACGTCGAGGTCGAGCAAGACAGTGAGGTCCGGGACGAGCCCGTCCGACGCCCAGTCCGACACCGACCGGATGTGTTCCGCTCCGAGTCCGCGAGCGACGCCCTGGTACGCGACCGACGAGTCGATGTAGCGGTCCTGCAGGACGACGTCCCCCCGCGCCACGGCGGGCCGCACGACGGTCTCGACGTGGTGCGCACGGTCGGCCGCGTACAGCAGGGCCTCGGCGCGCGGTGCGACGTGACCGCGCTCGTGGAGCACGATCTCGCGGATCCGCAGGCCGAGGTCGGTCCCGCCGGGCTCGCGGGTGCGCACCACCGTGCGACCGTGTTCCTGCAGCCATGCCGTCAGGAGCTCCGCCTGGGTGGTCTTCCCCGCGCCGTCCCCGCCCTCGAGCGTGATGAAGCTGCCGGTCACTTCTTCTTGGCCGCCGGCTTCCGAGCCGGTGCCTTCTTCTTGACCGGACCCTTGGCGCGCTTGTCCGCGATGAGCTCGACCGCACGTGCGTGGTCGACCGCCTCGACGTCCTCGCCGCGCGGGATGGTCGCGTTCGTCTCGCCGTCGGTGACGTACGGGCCGAAGCGGCCGTCCTTCATCTTGATCGTCTTGCCGGACACGGGGTCGGCGTCGAACTCCTTGAGCGCGGAGCTGGCTGCGCTGCGTCCGCCGTACTTCGGCTGCGCGAAGAGCTCGAGCGCGCCGGGCAGGTCGACGTCGAAGATGGCGTCCTCGCTCGGCAGGGTGCGGGTGTCGGTGCCCTTCTTGAGGTAGGGCCCGTACCGGCCGTTCTGCGCGGTGATCTCGACGCCGGACTCCGGGTCCGCGCCGACGGTGCGGGGCAGTGCGAGCAGCTTGAGGGCCGTCTCGAGGTCAACCGACTGCGGGTCCATCGACTTGAAGAGGGACGCAGTGCGCTCCTTCGGCGCCGCGGCCTTCTTCGTCGTCTTCTTCGCGGGGGCCTTCTTCGCGGCGGTCTTCGTGCCGGCGGTCTTCGTGGCCGTGGCCGTCGCCGTCGTGGTGGACTCGGCAGCCGCCGTCGTCGCACCGGCAGCCGTCGCGGCAGCAGCGCTCGTCTCGAGCACCTCGCCGGTGGCAGCGTCGACCGCGGGCTCCGGTTCCGGTGTGCGCTCGGTCACGTACGGTCCGAACCGGCCGTCCTTCGCGAGCACTTCCTTGCCGGATTCGGGGTTGATGCCGACGACGCGGTCACCCAGCACCGGGGCGTCCACGAGCTCGCGCGCCTTCTCGGCGGTGAGCTCGTCGGGCGCGAGGTCTTCCGGCACGTTGACGCGGCGGGGCTTCTCGGGGTCGTCGCTCGGGACCTCGATGTAGGGGCCGTACCGACCGATGCGCAGGGTGAGTCCCGGGGCGAGTTCGACCGAGTTGATCTCACGCGCGTCGATCTCGCCGAGGTTGTCGATCACGGTCCGGAGGCCGCGCTGGTCGCCGCCGCCGAAGTAGAACTCCTTGAGCCAGTCGACGCGGTCCTCGTCACCGCTCGCGATGCGGTCGAGATCCTCTTCCATACCGGCGGTGAAGTCGTACTGCACCAGGTCGCCGAAGTGCTCCTCGAGCAGCCGGACCACGCTGAACGCGATCCAGTTCGGCACGAGCGCACTGCCGCGCTGGGTGACGTACCCGCGGTCCATGATCGTCGAGATGATCGCGGCGTAGGTCGACGGGCGCCCGATGCCGAGCTCCTCCAGCGTCTTCACGAGGCTGGCTTCGGTGTAGCGCGGGGGCGCGGAGGTGTCGTGGCCCTTCGCCTCGACCTCGGTGACGCCCAGGTGGTCGCCCTCGGTCATCTGCGGGAGCTTCGCGTCGCCGCTGCCGCTGCCGTCGCCGGAGGTCTCGTGGCGGTCCTCGTCGCGACCTTCCTCGTACGCGTTGAGGAAGCCACGGAAGGTGATGACGGTGCCCGACGCGGTGAACTCGACGTCGGTGCCGGAAGCCGTCGACGCGATGCCCTCGACCGACTCGGGCGATGCGACGCCGAGCACGACGGAGGCCGTCGAGCCCTTTGCGTCGGCCATCTGGGACGCGACCGTGCGCTTCCAGATCAGGTCGTAGAGCCGCCAGTCGTTGCCGCGGAGCACGCTGTTCATCTCGGACGGCGTGCGGAAGGTGTCACCGGCGGGCCGGATCGCCTCGTGCGCCTCCTGCGCGTTCTTGCTCTTGCCGACGTAGCTGCGCGGCTTGTCCGGGATCGTCTCGGCGCCGTACAGCGACGCGGCCTGCTTGCGCGCCGCGGTGATCGCCTGCTGCGAGAGCGACGACGAGTCGGTACGCATGTAGGTGATGTGGCCGTTCTCGTAGAGCGACTGCGCGACGCTCATCGTCTGACGCGCCGAGAACCGCAGCTTGCGGGCGGCCTCCTGCTGGAGCGTCGACGTGGTGAAGGGGGCGGCCGGTCGACGGGTGTACGGCTTCGAGTCGACGCTGCGGACGGTGGCGTCGCCGGCGCGCTCGAGCACGGCCGTCAGCGCGGCAGCTGCGGCTTCGTCGAGGCGGACGATGTCGCCCTTCAGCGCACCGCGGTCGTCGAAGTCGCGACCCGATGCGACCCGGGTGCCGTGGATCCGTGCGAGCCGAGCGGTGAAGGCGGTGTCGCCTTCCTTCTCAAAGCGCGCGCTGAGGTCCCAGTAGTTGGCGGAGACGAACGCGAGGCGCTCGCGCTCACGGTCGACGACGAGACGGGTCGCGGCGGACTGCACGCGACCGGCGGACAGACCGGGGCCGATCTTCCGCCAGAGCACCGGCGAGACCTCGTAGCCGTAGAGACGGTCGAGGATGCGGCGGGTCTCCTGCGCGTCGACCAACGCGGTGTCGAGCTCACGGGTGGCTTCCTGCGCACGCTGGATCGCCTCCTTCGTGATCTCGTGGAAGACCATGCGCTTCACCGGCACCTTGGGCTTCAGCACCTGGAGGAGGTGCCACGCGATGGCTTCGCCCTCGCGGTCCTCATCAGTTGCGAGGTAGAGCTCGTCGGCGTCCTTGAGGGCTCGCTTGAGCTCGGAGACCGTCTTCTTCTTCGCGTCGGACACGACGTAGTACGGCTCGAAGCCGTTGTCGACGTCGACCGAGAACTTGCCGAGGGAGCCCTTCTTGAGCTCTGCGGGCAGGTTCTTGGGCTCGACGAGGTCACGGATGTGTCCGACGGACGCCTGGACCTCGTATCCGTCCCCGAGGTATTGCGCGATCGTCTTCGCCTTCGCGGGGCTCTCGACGATGACGAGCTTCTTCGTGCCTGGCACGTGTCTCCTTGATCGATGGTGCGCGTCGGCCCTGGACGACGAACGCGTCCGGGTCGACCGGGGCACCGGTGACCGGGGGCCGACAGGCACACCATACACATAGTGTTCGGGCTGGTCGTCCGCCGGACCGGCGACGCCGACTGCGCCGACGGCGAACGGTCCGCCGTCGACGACGACACGCACGCGGGCCGTCGCGGCGACCGTCGAACAGGTGTCGACGGTGGCTCGGTTCTTGGTGGCGACGGACGCGGCGGCCGCACAGGGCGCACCCGGCAGGAGCCCGACCAGGGCCGAGGCCGCGGCGAGCGCCGAGGCGTCCGCAGCGGCCTGGGCACGGACCGTCCCGACCCGGAGGCCCGCGGCGGAGAGCGCAGCGGCGAGGGCCACGAGCGCGATGCCGACGACCGCCGTGACGAGCACCGTGGCCGACCCGTGCTCCGAGCCGCGCCTGCTTCCCCGCATCGTCAACGGCCGCCGTCGGCAGCGCACCCGGTGGCGCGCAGGGGAACGGCGGCGAAGGGCCCGGAGCCCCCGCGTGATGCTTCGACGCAGACCACGTCCGCTCCGCGCTGCACGGTGACGGCTGCACCGGGGGCGATCCGCTCGATCGCTGCGCGGCCACCGTCGTCGTCGCCCCGGCCGAACGCGCGGGCCGCTGTGGACGCCGCGAGCTGGAGGCGCCCGATCCCGTCGACCACGAGGACCGCGGAGACGAGCGAGGTCAGCACGAGGGCGACGACGGGGAGCACCACCGCGAACTCGACGCTCACGGTGCCGCGCTCCCCGGCGGCACCGCCCGGCCGGTCAGAGGGAGAGCGCACCACGGACGAGTTCGGTGAGGATGCTCTGGACCTCGCCGGAGCGCATCACGGCGACGAGCACGCCGGCGAAGGCGACCGCGGCGAGGATGACGACGGCGTACTCGGCGGTGGCCGAACCGCGGTCGTCGCGGAACCGCCGTCGAAGCCGGGAACTGATGGTGGATCGGTGTGTGCTGCGTGTGTCGGTCATGTGTGTGCGCCCTTCCTGAAGCGGTGGACCCAGCCTCGTGTCCGACCGCCATCGATCGGGGCCGGCCGGGCGATCTGTGGACGGATCACCCCAGGTCGACGACGGTGGAGGAGAGGACCCCGACGACCACGGGCACGACGCCGACGAGGACGAACGCCGGCAGCACGCACACGCCGAGCGGCAGCACGAGCCGGACGGCCAGACGTTCGGCCGCGGCGAGGCCCGCCGCGGCAGCGTCGTCACGCACGTCCTCGGCGGCGGCGCGGAGGAGCGACGCCGCGGGGACCCCGGCGCGCTGGGCGAGCTGGAGGACCTCACGCAGCCGCTCCCCTTCTCCTGCCGACGCCTCGGTGGCAGCGGCCCGCTCGAACGCCGTCCGGACCGCGGCCCCGCTCGTCGCCCAGGAACCACCGCCGGACACCGCGACCGCCCAGGCGTCGAGCACGACACCGGGGACGTGCCCGTCCGGGGTCGCCGCGCGCACGAGTCGAGCGGTCCACGTGCGTCCGAGCGCGACCAGGACCGCGGCGACCACGACGCACCCCCACCCGATCGGTGTGCCGACGAGCACCTGCACGGCACCCGCGCCCCAGGTCGACCCGAGCGCGAGACCGAGCACGGGCAGTGCGAGGACGACCCGGGCGCTGGCGCGCGGCCCGGCGAGGGCGACCCGGACCGCACGGTCCGAGGCGGCCGACCGACGGAGGGCCCCGGCGAGGGCCCGGAGCGCGACGGCGGCCGGCGCCCCGGTGCGCGACGCGACGGCGAGCACGGCCGCGACGTCCTGCCACGCCGGATCGTTGTTCCGGGGGAAACCGCCCACGAGGGCCCAGGCCCGTGGCGGCGGCACGCCGGCACCCACGAGTGTCGCGACACGGTCGAGTGTGCGTGCCGCGGCCGCGGCGTCGTCCGGAGCGCGCGACGCTGCCTTCCCGCGACCACCACGGACAGGAGCGGCAGCACCGCGCGGCGCCGCACCGCGCGGCGCCGCACTGCGCAGTAAAGCGGAGCGTCTCGTCACCGCAGCCGGTCCACCGGGCGGACGTCGAGCCTCCCGTCCGGCCCGACGTGCAGCGTCCCCATCGCACCCAAGCCGCGCCGCCCACCCCGGCGCTCCACGTGCAGCACCAGGTGGAACGCGCTCACCGCCTGTCGCGCGAGCGCCTCGGGTCCCAGCCCGGCGAGCGCCCCGAGCGCCTCGAGCCGGGCCGCGACGTCCGCCACACCGTTCGCGTGCACGGTCCCGGCTCCGCCGTCGTGCCCGGTGTTGAGCGCGGCGAGCAGGTCGCGGACCTCTGCACCGCGGCACTCCCCCACGACGATCCGGTCCGGCCGCATGCGCAGGGCTTCCCGGACGAGCCGGTCGAGGCCGAGCGCGCCGGCCCCCTCGGCGTTGGCCTGACGTGCTTCGAGCGACACGACGTGCGGGTGGTCGATCCGGAGCTCGGCGAGGTCCTCCACGGTCACGATCCGTTCGTCGTGCGGGACGGCACCGAGCATCGCCGCGAGCATCGTCGTCTTCCCGCTGCCGGTCGCCCCGGTGACGAGGACGTTCCGGCGTTCCTCGACCGCGCGTTGGACGACCGACCGTGGCACGCGGGCGAAGGCACCCAGCTGCTCGAGGGACGCGAGGCTCGGCATCCCCGGTCGTGGCAGCCGGATCGACACGGCGGTGCCGGTGACGGAGACGGGGGCGAGCACCACGTGGACGCGGATGCCGTCCCCGTGGCGGACGTCCGCGCAGGGCGTGGTCTCGTCGACGTGTCGGCCGCCCTGCGCGACGAGTCCGGTGGCGAGTTCCCGCACGCGACCCTCGGGCAGGTCGGGTGGGACGCGTTCGAGTCCGTGCCCCCGGTCGACCCAGGTGCCGCGTCCGCCGAGCACGAGGACGTCGGTGACCGTGGCGTCGCCCACCAGCGCGGCGAGTTCCTCGAAGTCGATCGCGGCCAGCGCCCGCCGCCGAACGGGCGGCGAGGAACCGGGGAGGAAGGGCGAGACGGGCGGCGAGGAACCGGGGCGGAAGGGCGGGACGGTTGGCGCGCCGGGCAGGAAGGTCGTGTCGGCACGGTGTCGGCGCATGACTCCAGAAGGTAGGTGCGCCGCACCCCAGGACATACGGAGCCAGCGCCGCCGGTGGAGAACTCGCTGCACGCCACACCAACGGGCACGTTTGTACCCCGAAGCGCAATGCCGTACCCCACTCGGTGTCGGGAGTCCGCACGACGCGGCCACGCCCGCGGGCGGAGCGGCCAGCCGGTGTCGAGCACGACACATCTGCGAGCGGAGCAGATCCGGGTCGATGCAAAGGCATGGACAGGTCTGTCCACTGTTCGGCATGCCCGTGCGGATCGAACCTGGCTGCCGACGCGTCGGGCGGGTCCGTGCACCGCACGCACCGGAGCCGTGCCCGGGAAAAAGAAGAGGCGGCACCGGTTGGGGGGAACAGGTGCCGCCAAGACATCGGTGGATTGGGGGGAATCCGAACCGTTGCCGCCGGAAACGAGTCCAGCGGGATCTACTGTACCCCATGATCGGGACTCCGGGACAACCCCCGAAACGCGAACGCGACGGCAACCACGTACGAAAGCGACGGCACGCGCCCGCGGACCCGACGGCACGCACCCGCACCGTCCCCGTCGTCACCGGCCACCGCCCGAGGGGTAGTCTCCCGACTGCACCCTGCGGCCGCAACGACGCGAAAGGACATCGATGTCCACTCCGACCCAGACCGATCCCCGCCATGACGGAGCACAGGACGGAGCGACCTTCCCGCCTCCGCCCGAGTTCGTCGCCGACGCGATCGCCGGCGAGGACCTGCACGAGGCCGCCGCCGCCGACCGCGAGGCGTTCTGGGCCGAGCAGTCCCGCACCCTCCTGGACTGGCGGACCCCCTTCACGCAGACCCTGGACTGGTCCGGTGCCCCGTTCGCGAAGTGGTTCGCCGACGGCACGCTCAACGTCGCCGAGAACTGCCTCGACCGGCACGTCCGCGCGGGCAACGGCGACCGGGTCGCGATCCACTTCGAGGGCGCACCCGGCGACACCCGTCGGATCACCTACGCCGAGCTGACCGCGGAGGTCCAGCGCGCGGCGAACATGCTCACGGACCTCGGTGTCGGACACGGCGACCGGGTGATCGTCTACCTCCCGCTCATCCCGGAGGCCGTGGTCACGATGCTCGCCGTCGCCCGGATCGGCGCGGTGCACTCCGTCGTCTTCGGCGGCTTCAGCGCGGAGAGCCTCCGCACCCGCATCGAGGACGCCGGCGCGAAGCTCGTCGTCACGGCAGACGGCGGGTGGCGTCGCGGTGCGGTGTCGGCGCTCAAGCCCGCGGTCGACGAGGCCCTCACCGGTGCGGGCACCGACAGCGTCGAGCACGTCCTCGTCGTCAAGCGCGGCGGCAACGAGATCGCCTGGAACGAGCGCGACCTGTGGTGGCACGACGAGCTCGCGAAGGCCGCTCCCGAGCACACCCCCGAGGCCTTCCCCGCCGAGAACCCGCTCTTCATCCTCTACACCTCGGGCACGACGGGGAAGCCGAAGGGCATCGTGCACACCTCGGGCGGCTACCTGACGCAGGCGGCGTACACGCACAAGAACGTGTTCGACATGCACCCGGAGAAGGACGTCTACTGGTGCACCGCCGACATCGGGTGGATCACCGGGCACTCCTACGTGGTCTACGGGCCCCTCGCGAACGGCGTCACGCAGGTCCTCTACGAGGGCACGCCGGACGAGCCGAAGCCCGGCCGCTGGTGGGACCTCGTCGACGCGTACGGCGTGACGGTCCTCTACACGGCGCCGACCGCGGTCCGCGCGGCGATGAAGGCCGGCCGTGAGATCCCCGAGGCCCGCAGCCTCGCGACCCTCCGCCTGCTCGGCAGCGTCGGCGAACCGATCAACCCCGAGGCCTGGCAGTGGTACCGGCAGGTCATCGGCCACGACCGCACGCCGATCGTCGACACGTGGTGGCAGACCGAGACGGGCGCGATCATGATCTCCGCCCTGCCCGGCGTCACGAAGCTCAAGCCCGGAGCGGCGCAGACGCCGCTGCCGGGCATCGTCGCCGAGATCGTCGACGACGACGGCAACCGTGCGGACCCCGGCGAGAGCGGCTACCTCACCATCACCGAGCCGTGGCCGTCGATGGCGCGCGGCATCTGGAACGACCCGGACCGGTTCGTCGAGACGTACTGGTCACGGTTCCCCGGCCGGTACTTCGCGGGCGACGGCGCACGGCTCGACGGCCAGGGCGACATCTGGGTGCAGGGGCGTGTCGACGACGTCATGAACGTCTCCGGGCACCGTCTGTCGACGGCCGAGATCGAGTCGGCCCTGGTCGGGCACGAGGGCGTCGCCGAGGCAGCGGTCGTCGGGGCCGCCGACGAGACGACCGGTCAGGCGGTGGTCGCGTTCGTGATCCTCACGGCCGAGGCGGCGGCGGACGTCGACCGCGAGTCCGCCTCGACGGAGCTCCGCAACTGGGTGGGCAAGCGCATCGGCGCGATCGCGAAGCCGCGGCAGGTCGTGATCGTCCCGGAGCTGCCGAAGACGCGCTCCGGCAAGATCATGCGTCGCCTCCTGCGCGACGCGGCCGAGGGCCGCCGCATCGGTGACACGACGACGCTGGCCGACCCGACGATCATGGCGACCATCGCGGAACTCATGTAGGTCTGCTCACGCAGGTCGCGCCTCCAGTCCGATGCAGACTGGAGGCGCGACTCGCGTGCGGTGCGTTGCTGACGGTCCGTCAGTCGGTGAGTTCCACCACCAGCTCGACCTCGACCGGTGCGTCCAGCGGCAGGACGGCGACGCCCACCGCGCTCCGCGCGTGGACACCGGCATCGCCGAAGACCTCGCCGACCAGGGTGGAGGCGCCGTTCGCGACGCCCGGCTGCCCCGTGAACGACGGGTCGGAGGCGACGAAGACCGTCACCTTGACGACCCGGGCGACGCGGTCGAGCGAGCCCGCGACCGACTGCACGGCGGCGAGCGCGTTGAGCACTGCCGTCCGGGCCTCGGCCGTGGCCGTCTCGGCGTCGACCGTCGCGCCGACCTTGCCGGTGACCGGCAGCGCGCCGTCCACGAACGGCAGCTGGCCGGCGGTGTAGACGTACTTGCCGGTGACCACGGCGGGCACGTACGCGGCCACCGGCGCGGCGACGGACGGGATCGTCAGGCCGAGTTCGGCGAGCCGGTCGGCGACGCTCACGCGTCGGCCTTCGGGCGCTTCAGGTAGGCGACGAGCCCGCCCTCGGGCCCGGTGACGACCTGGACCAGCTCCCAGCCCTCGTCCCCGAAGTTGTTGAGGATGGCGGTGGTGTTGTGGATGAGCAACGGAGCGGTGAAGTATTCCCAGCGAGTCATGGAGATCCTTGCCAGCCTTTCAGTCGGCGGTGTCGTTTAGGCTGCATCCTATGTCTGCCCAGAAGACGTCTGCCTCGCGGACCAAGCCCGTCTCTGCAGTCGGCGCCTTCGTCGGTTTCGTCGGTTTCAGCGTGCTCGCCGGTCTGCTCGTCACGATCGGGGTCACCCCGGCGATCGCGGTGGCCGGTGTCACCACGACGTCGACCATCGGCGTGTTCGAGTCCCTGCCGGAGTACATCGAGATCGGTGACCTCCCGCAGCGCAACGAGCTGTACGCGTACCAGGGCGGCAAGTCGGTGCACTTCGCGACGGTCTACGACCAGAACCGCCAAGAGCTCAAGTTCGACCAGATCAGCGACCAGCTGAAGAACGCGGCCATCGACGGCGAGGACAAGCGCTTCTACGAGCACGGCGGCGTCGACATGACCTCGCTGGTCCGCGCGGGCGTCGGTTCGCTCGCGGGCGGCCTCGGCGAGTCCGGCGGTGGCTCGACGCTGACGATGCAGCTCGTCCGCAACATCAAGATGAACCAGGCGCTCGAGCTCCCGACGCAGGAAGAGCGCCTCAAGGCCTACAACGACGCGGTCGAGCAGACCATCCCCCGCAAGCTCGAGGAGATGAAGCTCGCGATCGGCCTCGCGAAGAAGTACACGCACAAGGAGATCCTCACCGGGTACCTCAACATCGCGTACTTCGGCGACCAGACCTACGGCGTGCAGGCCGCGGCGCAGCACTACTACAACAAGAGCGCGACCGACCTGACGCCGGCCGAGGCAGCCTCGATCCTCGCGATCGTGCAGTCCCCGAACACGCGCAACCTGTCGAACCCCAAGTACTACGACGCCAACGTCGCGCGCCGGAACGTCATCCTCAAGTCGATGTACGCCCAGAACCACCTGACGAAGGCCGACTACGACAAGGCCGTCGCGTCGAACCCGAAGGACTACGTCCACCTGACCGAGCCGGCACAGGGCTGCCGCGCCTCCGTCGGTGATGGCTCGCAGTTCTTCTGCGACTACGCCGTCAAGGTCGTCAAGGAGATGTCGCAGCTGGGCGCCACCCAGAAAGAGCGCGCCGCGGCGTGGCGCAACGGTGGGTACAAGATCCAAACCACGCTGAACATCGATCTGAACGCGAAGCAGAAGGAAATCCTCAACACCTACGACAACAAGGCCGAGACACAACTCGCGCTCGGTTCGACGCTGAACTCGATTGAGGCCGGCACTGGCCGCATCCTCACGATGGCGCAGAACAAGGACTACGACCAGTCGTTGAAGTCTGCTTCCACATCGACGTCGATCAACTACAGCGTCGACTACAAGTACGGCAACTCCGGCGGCTTCCAGACCGGCTCGACGTACAAGCTGTTCACCCTGCTCGCGTGGCTCAAGGCCGGTCACGGCCTGAACGAGACCGTGAGCGGGACACCTCGGTTGATGTCGTCCGGGTGGACCGAATGTGGTCAGCCCTACTACGCGGGTGGCTACACGCCGAAGAACGACTCCCCCGGAGAGAGCGGCAACTACACGGTGGCGCGTGCGACTGCACTGTCCATCAACCTCGCCTTCCTGAACATGGCGCAAAAGCTCGACCTGTGCGACATCAAGGACGTCGCAGAGTCGCTCGGTGTGCATCGCGCCGATGGCGGCGACCTCAAGTCGAATCCGACCTCCGTCCTCGGCATCAACGAGATCGCACCGATGACCATGGCGGCCGCCTACGCCGGTGTGGCCAACAACGGTCTCTACTGCGCCCCGATCGCAATCGAGCAGATCACGAACGCCGATGGCAAGAAGCTCGGCGGGCAAACGAAGGACTGCAAGCAGGCAATCGAACCAGCTGTGGCGCAGGCGGCGGTGCTCGCCATGAAGGGCACGATTGCTGGCGGAACTGCCGTCGGCGCGCAGACCCCAGACGGCACGCAGCTGTTCGGCAAGACGGGCACCACCGACACGGCGAACCAGATCTGGCTCGTCGGATCGAGTTCGCGTGTCGCCACGGCCTACTGGCAGGGAAACACGAACGGCAAGGAGCTCAATCTCCGCCACTACAGCAATGGTGTCAACGGCACGTACGCCGGCGCACGTGCTGGTGTCTGGCGGATGGCACAGACCCCGGTCAACGCCGAGTACCCGGCCGGGCCGTTCACCAATCCCGACTCGTCGACGATCCGTGGGAACAGCAAGGCCGTTCCTGACGTTCAGGGCAAGAGCGCTGCGGACGCCAAGGCAGCGCTCGCGGGGTCTGGCTTCACGTACGTGGATGGCGGAGCGCAACCAGGAGCACAGCCGGTCGGCACCGTGACCTCGACATCGCCTTCCCCCGGGTCGCTGCTGTCGAGTGGGTCGAGTGTCACCGTCTACACATCGGACGGTTCGCAGATCGTGGTCCCCTCGGTTCCGGGCAAGAGCGTCGACGATGCCCGGTCGCAGCTCAACCAGGTCGGGTTCACGAACGTGGAGATCTCGGGCCAGTACGCCAAGGGCGGTGGCGGGAAGGAATGCCGCGTCGCATCCGTCGACCCGGGCGTCCACACGAACGCCGGCAAGGACTCGACGATCACGTTGACCCTCTACGGCGACAAGAACGGCAAGGCGCCCAAGGACTGCAAGTGACCCGCGGTCGCGCCGCGCTCGGGGTCGTCGCCGCCGGCGCGGCCGTCGGTGCCGCGACCGCGGCCTGGGGCACGCTCGTCGAGCGACGTCGCTTCGGCATCCGGTGGGAGACCGTCCCGGTCCTCCCGCCGGGGTCGCGCGACGTCGTGGTCCTGCACTTGTCCGACATCCACATGGCGCCGTGGCAGGCGGACAAGCAGCAGTGGCTGCGTGACCTCAGCCTCATCGAGCCGGACTTCATCGTGAACACCGGCGACAACCTCGGGCACCCGACGGCGAACGCTGCCGTCGAGTACGCGCTCGAGCCGTTCCGCGGTGTCCCCGGCGCCTTCGCGTACGGGTCGAACGACTTCTACGGGCCGTCACCCCGGAACCCGTTCAAGTACTTCTCCGGTCCGAGCCGCATGCACGCCGACAGCCGCCCGGTGGAGCTCGACATCGACCGGCAGACCGCGTTCTTCGAGTCACTCGGCTGGCTCGACGTCAACGACCAAGCGCACGCCATCGAGCTCCGCGGCTCACGCTTCGAGCTCTTCGGCACGTCGGACGCCCACCGCGAGTGGGACCGGCTCGACCTGCTCCCGACCAACGTCGACGAGATGCGCAGCGACGTCCCGTGGTCGGAGGACGAAGACGGCCCCTCCCCCGTCGCGATCGGCATCACGCACGCGCCGTACCGCCGCGTGCTCGACGCCTTCGTCACGCAGGGTGCGGACGTCATCTTCGCCGGGCACACCCACGGCGGTCAGGTGCAGGTCCCCGGGGTCGGTGCACTCGTCACGAACTGCGACCTGCCGCGCCGCTACGTCAGCGGCCTGCACAAGTGGCAGCACCGCGGGCACTGGTCGTGGCTCGAGGTCTCCGCGGGTCTCGGCACGTCGATCTACGCGCCCGTCCGGTTCGCCTGCCGGCCCGAAGCGGTCGTCATCACCCTGACGGCTCGCACCGACTGACACACGTCGGCACGACGCGCCCGGGAGTTCAGCGCTGGTCACGAGCACCCCTGATCATCGGGTAGACTTCCATGGTTGCTCCGGTACGGAGCGACCACACCGCGGGGTGTGGCGCAGCTTGGTAGCGCGCCTCGTTCGGGACGAGGAGGTCGCAGGTTCAAATCCTGTCACCCCGACACTGTGTTGAGACAGTACGAAGTAGGCCCTGGTTCTCCGGAACCGGGGCCTACTGCTTTGTCGGACGTCTGTCAGATGTCGGTCTCGTCGGACCCCTATGCTGACCGACAGCCGCACACGTCCTGGGGGGTCCTCGATGCGCGTCCGAACCATCGTCGTGATCGGCCTCGTCGTGACGCTGATCGCATCCATCGTCGTCGCCCGGCGGAGCGGCACCGCCGAGGTGTCCGGCACGATGACCTCCTCCGTCCGCGACGTGCGCGACCGGCTCGAGGACGTCGCGGAGGTCAGCGCCAGCCGTGGCGAGTTCGACCGAGCACTGCGCTCGGGCGGCCTCTTCACCCAGCTGCTGCTCGATCCGACAGCGGACGACATCCGTTCGGTCGAGCCCGGACCGACCACCGCGGTCACGTCGATCCGGTGGACGGACGACGACACCGTCGAGCTCGAGATGTTCACCACCGGGCACACGTCGCGGATGACCGGCTTCTTCGGGGAACAGGCGACGAACGCCTTCGGGTGCGCTCGACTCGAGGCGCAGGTCGGGCGCAGTGCGAGCGCCCGCGCGATCCGTTGCGGTGCCGTGGTCCGGGCAGTCTTCGGCGAGCCGTGGGTCGAGGTCCGCCCGCGGCCATGACCACGACCACGGATGGTGTACAACCGAGGACACACGTCCGCCGCCCCCGGGCCTCGGCCGGTGCCGCGCAGGGATAGCCTCGGACCGCCATGCAGATCTCCGCACCCCTGTCCGCCGTCCTCACGCAGATCGGCGCCCGGTTCCCCGAGCTCGCCGACGACCCGCTCCTCGCACAGAACCTGTTCGAGAACGTCACGTCGATGGTCGCCGAGGCGCACGAACGCTACGCCGAGGGCGCCGACGCCAGCGTGGTGAGCGACCGGTACCTCGACCCCGCGCACCTGGCGACGGGTGCGCTGCACGCCGAACACGCCCAGCACCCGGCCGGGGCGATGCTCGCCGCCGAGGTCCTCTTCGACGCGTACCTGCCGGTCTTCGTCGACGAGGTAGGAGCAGGGACCACACACGAGGTTCTCCGCGCGACGCGGGCCCTGCACGCAGCGATCTGGAGCCGGTTCCCCGCCGGCGCGATCGCCTACACAGAAGCCCTCCGGCAGCGGGTGACGACGGCGCACATGGACTCACGGACACAGATCGCCCGCGACCTGCACGACCGCGTGGCGCACGGCATCCTCGCCGGGCTGCAGCGGCTCGACCTGGTGCTCCTGACCGATCCGCCCGCAGACGCCCGCAGCGAGCAGCTGGAGGCCGCCGGACGGCTCCTCCGTGGCGCCTTGACGGACGTGCAGGACCTGGCCGTCGCGCTGCACGCGCGTGTCGGCGAGGACCTGCTCGACGACGCGGTCCGGCGGCACGTCGCCGACCTCTTCCCCGGTGACGACCTGCTGACGGTGACGACCTCGGGCGCTCCCGTACCGCTGCCGAACTGGCGGGCCGAGGAAGCGCTGACGATCGTGCTCGAGGCCCTGACGAACCGGCGGAAGCACGCGCCGGGAGCGCCGTGCACCGTCGTGCTCACCTGGGCGGACGATCACGTGGTGGTCGTGATCGCCGACGACGGACCGGGCTTCGACACGAGCAGCACGTCCGACGGCCGCCTCGGGCAGCACACGATGCGCGAGCGCGCCGCAGTGATCGGCGCCGTGCTCGACGTCGAGAGCGCTCCCGGCGCCGGGACGACGGTCCGGCTCACCATCCCGAAGGGCACGATGTGACCGCCAACGACCGCTCCGTCAGTGCCACGACGGCCGTCACCCACGTCGCGATCGTCGACGACCACCGGCTCTTCCGCGAGGGGCTGGCGACGATCCTCGCCTCCGTGCCGACCATCCGGGTCGTGGCGCACGGGGAACGCCCCGCGGACGTGCTGGACTCCCCCGAGGTCGCAGCGATCGACGTGCTACTGCTCGACGTCGAGCTCGACGGCCCCCCGGCACGCACCACGATCGCCACGGTGCGCCGGAACCACCCGGGCATCGCAGTCGTCGTGCTGACGATGCACCGGGACGCCGTGCTCCGCCGAGCCCTGCTCGATGCCGGCGCGGTCGACTTCGTCACGAAGGACACCCCGAGCCGTGAACTCGTCGACCGCATCGTCCGGGCGACGAGCGCCGACGCGGCACCGGTGACGTTCCCGATCGACCTCGTCACCGAGGCCCGGGCGGGCTCACCGCTCAGCGACCGCGAACTCGAGGTCCTGCGGCTCGTCGCGGCCGCACGGTCGAACGCCGAGATCGCCACGGACCTCGGTCTCGCGGTCGGCACCGTGAAGCGCCACGTCTACAACGTGTTCCGGAAGCTCGACGTCGGTTCACGAGTGGCGGCGATCGCCACCGCAACCCGGCTCGGCCTGCTCGCCTAGGTGTACTGCCCAGGGACGTTGGTTGATCTGCGGGGACTCGCGGTTGTCATAGCAGCGTGAGAAGGACCTCCTGCGGTGGAGTGGAGCTGCTTAGTTCACGCACTCTCCGCAGGAGGTCCTCATGTCCCACGCTAACGCTGCGCTGACACCGCGCGCGCGTCTCCGGCTCGCGCGCCTCATCGTCGAGGATGGCTGGCCCATCCGACACGCAGCCGTGTTCTTCCACGTGTCCTGGCCGACGGCGAAGCGGTGGGCCGATCGGTACGCGGCAATGGGCGAGGCCGGCATGCAGGACCGGTCCTCTCGACCACACCGATCGCCGAACCGCACCCAACAAGCGCTCGTGAAACAGATCGTCGGACTCCGCTGGCGCAAACGGCTGGGGCCTGTCGCTATCGGCGGACGCCTGGGCATGCCGGCGTCCACGGTGCATGCCGTGCTGACACGGTGCCGGGTCAACCGGCTGCACCACATCGACGTCCGGACCGGGGAGCAGGTGCGCCGATACGAGCACGAGTATCCCGGCTCGATGATCCACGTCGACGTGAAGAAGCTCGGCAACATCCCTGACGGCGGCGGATGGCGCTTCGTCGGCCGAGCCCAGGGCGGGAAGAACCGAGCAGCGACTCCAGGGACAGGCCGCAGCAAGTACCGCGGAGTCCTCGTCGGAACTGCGTTCGTGCACACCGTCATCGACGACCACTCCCGCGTCGCCTACGCCGAGATCCACGAAGACGAGAAAGCGGTCACCGCGATCGGGGTGCTCCGCCGCGCGGTGTCGTGGTTCGCAGCTCGCGGCGTCCGAGTCGAACGCGTTCTCTCCGACAACGGGTCGGCTTACAAATCCCACGCCTGGCGTGATGCTTGCACCGAGCTCGGGATCACTCCGAAAAAGACCCGCCCATACCGGCCACAAACGAACGGCAAGATCGAGCGATTCCACCGCACACTCGCCGACGGATGGGCATTCTCACGCCACTACCCGACCGAAGCTGCACGCAGGAACGCGCTCCCGGGATGGCTGCATCACTACAATCACCACCGGCCCCACACCGCCATCGGGAACCGGTCACCCATCACACGATTGACCAACGTCCCTGGGCAGTACACCTAGGGCATCAGACCGACGCCGCAGTGCCCGCAGGCACGAGCCGCCCCTCGGCGTGCAGCGCCGCCACGACGTCGAGCGCCTGGTGCCGGTACCGAGCCTGCGCAGCACCGGGCGACACGATCACGCCGTTCGCCCCGGTCGACTCGACGAGCGCGTTGATCTTCGACGCGACCTCGTCCGCGTTGCCGTACGCCTGGCGCTCGGTGCGCGCCGCGATGAACCGCCGCTCGAGGTCGGAGAACTCGTACGCGCGGGCCTCGTCCATCGAGACCGGCTCGGGCTTCGCACCCTGACGCATCCGGATGAACGAGATCATCCCCGGGGCGCTCTGCTCCTCGATGACGGCGGGGTCCTCGTCGGTGACGACCTGCACGCCGATCAGCGCGTTCGGGGTGGCACGGAAGCGCGACGGCCGGAACGAGTCCCGGTAGAGCGCGAGGGCCGCCTCGGTGTTGTCGGAGGCGAAGTGGTGCGCGAAGGCGAACGAGATGCCGAGCGCCCCGGCGACCTGCGCGCTGTACCCGGAGGACCCGAGCAGCCAGAACTCCGGCACGTCGCCGTAACCGGGCACGGCACGGATCCGCGAGAGCGGGTTGTCGGCGTCCATCCCGGTGAAGAACCCGACGAGGTCGGCGAGCCGGTCCGGGAAGTCGTCGACGTCGAGCCGGTCGGTGCGGCGGAGCGCCATCGCGGTCGCCCCGTCGGTGCCGGGAGCCCGCCCGAGGCCGAGGTCGACGCGGTCGCCGTAGAGCGCCCGGAGGGTCCCGAACTGCTCGGCGACGACGAGCGGCGCGTGGTTCGGCAGCATGACCCCGCCGGAGCCGATCCGGATCGTCGAGGTCGCGGCGCCCACGGCGCTCAGGAGCACCGCCGGCGCGGAGGACGTGATCCCCGGCATGCCGTGGTGCTCGGCCACCCAGAAGCGTTCGTAGCCGAGTTTCTCGGCGTGCACCGCCATGTCGATGGAACCCTGCAGGGCCTCGGTGTTGGACTGGCCGTACTCGCGGGTGGCGAGGTCGAGGACGGACAGGTGCACGGATGCGTCGCTCATGTGGTCACCAACGTCGGCCGGCCGGCGTGCATTCCGCACCACCCACCGGCCTGGAGGCGCGGGGCGGGCCCGCACCGTGCCTCCCGGCCGCCCTTCGGTCGCGTCTGTGCGACGCGACCCGTCAGTCGCCGTCGAGGCGACCGCCGGACTCCGTCAGGTAGCAGTTCGCGCAGAGCGACTCGTAGGTGACGTCGACGCCGTCGATGGCGACCTGCGAGCCGTCGAAGACGAACCGGCCGTCCACCTTGCGGGCGTTGAAGACGGCCTTGCGTCCGCAGCGGCAGATGGTCTTGAGCTCCTCGAGGGAGTGCGCGACCTCGAGGAGGCGCGCGCTGCCCGGGAACGCCTCGGTGCGGAAGTCGGTGCGGATGCCGTAGGCGATCACCGGGACCTCGTCGAGGACGGCGATCCGGAGCAGGTCGTCGACCTGCCGGGGGGTGAGAAACTGCGCCTCGTCCACCAGGACGCAGCTCACCGGCCGCACCATGCCGTCGAGCCGGTCGGACTCGGGGTCCACCGCCCCCGCGTCGGTGACGGCGCTCCGGACGTCCGCGCCGGGCCCGAACACGATGTCGACGGTCCGGCTGACCCCGAGCCGCGAGACGATCTCACGGTCGCCCTTGGTGTCCACCGACGGCTTCGCGAGGAGGACCCGGTGCCCCCGCTCCTCGTAGTTGTAGGCGGCCTGGAGGAGCCCCGTGCTCTTGCCGCTGTTCATCGCGCCGTAGCGGAAGTAGAGCTTCGCCACTACGCGAGGAACCCGTCCTCGGCCGCACGGCGGATGAGGTCGGACTTCTTCGACGCCGGACGACCGACCTTGCTGTACTTCTCACGGACGCGACGGAGGTACGTCTTCGCGGTCTCGTACTGCACGTTCATCTGCGCCGCGACCTCGTTCGTCGAGTAGCCGGACACGTAGAGGCGCAGCGCCTCTTCCTCGCCGTGGCTGAGCTTCGGCCGCTGGTGGGCGTTCGCCCCGGTCGGGAGCGGCCGCCAGTCGCGCTGCGGCGGGGTCTCGCGGGCGACACCCATGATCTCGCGGGCGACGTCCATGACCTCGCGCATCGGCAGCGACTTCGACAGGAAGGCGGCGGCGCCGGCCGCGAGTGCGCGGTCGCGGGACTCACGGCTGTCGACGCTCGACAGGACGATCACCTTCGCGCCGGCGGCACGGCAGGTGCGCACGCGGGCTTCGATCGAGACCGGTTCCTTGAGCTGGAAGTCGAGGAACACCAGGTCCGTCGGGAAGTTCTCGCTGTGCACCATCTCCAGCCACGTGTGGGCGGTGAGGGCGAGGTCGAAGTCGAAGGCGTTCACCGCGATCCAGCTGGACAGGCTGTCCAACAGCACCTCGTGGTCATCGAGGATCGCCAGCCGCACGCGTCGTGTCCCCGGGTTCGGCAGGGCGGGCGCCCCGTCCGTGATCCGGCTCGGGTCAGTGCTGGTCATAGGAGAACCTTAATGCGAGGGCGGAGGGTCGGACCGCGACGTCCAGGTCGGGGAACGTGACGCGGAGGACCGCGAAGTACGGGTCGAAGGTGCGGTGGATGCCGACGTCGGAGGCCGCGGCGACGAGGTCGATCGCGACGGAGACCCGGCGGCGCTCGTCGGAGCCGTCGTCGCGTGCCGGTCGGATCGTCGCGCGGAAGCCCGCCGGGTCCACCACGGGGGCGCGGAGCGCGGCACGGAGGAACGTGCGGAGCACGGTGCGCTGGTCGGCGTCGAGTGTGGCGATGAGTCCGTCGGGGTCGTCCACCACGGCCTTGCCCCCGCCGTCAACGGCCACCGCGTGCTCGAACCACGTCCGGTCGGCGTCCGCCACCATCGACCGCCGGATGCCGTCGGCGATGAGGCGGGCCCGGGCTCGGTCCGCGTCGGTGATCACGTCCCTGGTGCGGAGCTCGGCGAAGAACGGTGCGACGTCCCGCGCGAGGATGGTCGAGCGGTCCTGCTGGACGCTCGCCGCGATGCCGTCCCGCTCCGCACGCTCGACGGAGTACGACCCCGCGCGGATCTGCACGCGCTCGGCGAGGCCGGCGAACGTCCACGCGAACACCGCCGACGCCGCGGTCAGCACGAGGGTCGGCGCCGCGGCCAGGAACGCCGCGACCGCCACGGGCACGTGGTGCGGGAACACCGCAGCCCCGACGCCCCATGCCCCACCCGCGACCACGGCGAGGACGAGCCCGCCCACCGCCAGGTCCGTCCACGGGCGGTACGGCGCCGCCATCACGATGCCGGTCGCGGTCAGCAGGGACATGAAGTCGTTCAGGGCACTGCGGTCCGGCCCCCACTGCGCCGCGACGCTCGTCACCGTCGCGGCGGCCAGCAGAGCCACGTGGAGCACGAACGCCCACCGCGGGAACGGCGCGCGGAACGGGCTCGAGGCGACGAACACCACCGCGCCCGAGGCGGCCACGAGCAGCACCGTCAGCGCACTCAGCGTCGGACTGCCGACGACGTCGCGGCTGAAGACCGACGCCAGGATCGCCCACAGGACACCGCCCGCACCGAGGACGATCGCCAGCGGGCGGGACCCCATCGCGCCGAGCGGGTCGTACTGCTGCGCCGTACGGGTCACCGGTCGGCCTCGTCCCCGTCGTCGGTCGCCGTCGCGGTCGTGGTCGTGGTCGCCGTGCGCGCCGCCCCGGTGAGCGCTCCGTACGGCACCGACATCATGACGCTCGTGCCGGACCCCGGCGACGACCACACCTGGACGTCCCCACCGACGCGGCTGATCCGTTCGCGCACGGACCCGCGCAGCCCCATCCGGTCCGGGCTCGTCGCCGACTCGTCGAACCCGCGCCCGTCGTCGACGACCATCACGGTGCACGCCACCCCGTCGTCGAACACGCTCACCTCGGCCGCGTCCACGCCAGCGTGCTTGTGGACGTTCGCCAGGCACTGCGAGACGGCACGGAGCACCGCCGTCATCGCGGGCTGGTCCAGCCGTGTGAACGCGGCGGGGTCGCCGGTGACGGTGACGTCGAGCCCACCGGCGCGGTGGTCGGCGACCATCCGCTCGAACGCCTCGACCGCCGCCCCGGGCTCCGGCCGCCTCGGCTGCGTGTCGGGCGCGAGCCACGCCTTGCCGGTGAGCATCGCGACGTCGGCCTCGACTGTGCGGGCGAGCTGCGGGTGCATCGGGCCGTCCGGCGCGAGGGCGATGGCGCCGAGGTGGTTGAGCACGGTGTCGTGCAGGATCGCGGCTGCCTCGGCCTCGACGCCGGCGCGGTAGGCGGAGACGTGCTCCTCGCGCGCGGACCGGAGGAGCTCCGGCTGCACACGCTCGGACCGAGCGGTGTTCCGACTCGTGAACAGCACGAGGGCGATCACGAACCCGAGCGTGATCCACGCGAACGCGAGAGGGTGCCCCGGGCCGCCCTCCTGCGCGATCGCGATCGACGTGGCCACGCGTCCGACGAGGAACCCGGCGACCGACCAGAGCACCACGCGGCCGGCGACCGCACCGGCGCCACCGACCAGCACGAGCGGGATGACCACCAGGGAGAGCAGGTACGAGCCCACCCAGCCGGCCGGGACCTCGCGTTGCACGACGACGGCGAACCACCACGCGCACACCCCGCCCACGACGAGGAAGGCGACGGCGGAGCGCCAGGTGCCGAACTGCACGTGCACGACGATCATGCCGAGCATCGGGACGAGCGCGAGCACCGCGCCCACCACTCCGACGTCGGGGTCGGCGAGGCGGAAGAGCAGGAGGGCCACCGCGGCCGCAGCCAGGGACCCGATCGCCGCGGCGTGGAAGGCCCGCACGGTCGACCACGCGTTGACCCGCGGAGCGAGGTGCGTGGGAATGCCGAGCACGAGTTGTGGGTCCTTCCGGACGAGTGGGAACGCCGCCCACGATCCAACCACCGTTGGCGGGATCGTGTACCCCGAAAGCCCGGGCGATCGGCGACCCGCTCGATGTTACCGGCACCGCGACGATCCAGGTGTCCCCCGAACGCGGACCCACGGGTACTCAGAAGAGTCGCGGCGAATCCGCGGTCGACGGCTGCGTGAGGCGTCGGTCGAACCCCGGGTCCGCGCGCTTCAGCGGCGACGTGACCGGGACGGACTGCTCGACGAGCTCGTCCGGGCGCCCGTCCCGCCCGTCACCCGCGCCGGTGCCGCGGCCTGCCACGACTCCCGCGTTCCGGTCACCCCCGCCGGTGCTCCGGTCGCCCGCCCGGTTCGAGAAACCCATCGACCCGGTTGCGGGGTCGACCCGCCCGAGCCCGAGGCCGTGCGCCCGGAGGATCGGCCGCACCCGCCCCGCCAGCCAGCGTCGGTAGTCCGCGGGCGCGTACGTGTTGTCGAGGTACATCGACCGGTACCGTGCCACCAGGTCGGGACGCGTCCGCCCGAGCCACGCGAACCACCACGGCTTCACGCCGGGTCGGAGGTGCAGCGCGGAGTACATGACGCTCGACGCCCCCGCTGCAGCCGCTCGGCCGATCGCATCGTCGAGGTGCGACCGGGTGTCGGTGATGTACGGCAGGACGGGCATGAGGAACACCGAGCAGTCGAGACCGGCGTCACGGATGGCCCGCACCGTCGCCAGCCGCGCCGAGGTCGTCGGGGTGCCGGGTTCGACCTGCTGCTGCAGTTCGTCGTCGTACACCGCGATCGACATCGCCAGGTCGACCGGCACGGACTTCGACGCCTCGACCAGCAGCGGGAGGTCGCGCCGGAGCAGCGTGCCCTTCGTCAGGATGCTGAACGGCGTGCCCGACTCGGCAAGCGCCCGGATCACCCCGGGCATCAGGCGGTACCGGCCCTCGGCCCGTTGGTACGGGTCGGTGTTCGTGCCGAGTGCGACCGGGTGTCGGTCCCAGGCCGGCTTCGTGAGTTCGCGGTGCAGGACGTCGGCCACGTTCGTCTTCACGACGATCTGCTGGTCGAAGTCCGCTCCCCCGTCGAACTCGAGGTAGGTGTGGGTGGGCCGGGCGAAGCAGTACACGCACGCGTGACTGCACCCGCGGTACGGGTTGATCGTCCAGCCGTAGGTGCCGCTGCCGTCGGCCGAGGGCACCCGGTTGAGGGCGCTCTTCGCCAGCACCTCGTGGAAGGTCACGCCGGCGAACTCCGGAGTCGTCACACTGCGGACGAACCCACTGTTGGACTCCATCCCCGGGAGCGCATCGCTCCGCGAGGCGTCGATCGCCTGCCCACTCCATCGCATGCCGCCATTCGAACACACGTTCGAACGCACTGCAAGCCGCGCCCGCGGACGCCGCGCCCGCGGACGCCGCGCGCGCCTGCAGGCCGCGCACTCCCTGCGGGCCGCTCAGTGGTGGAGGCCGAGCACCTTCGCCGTGCGCTCGAGCGTCTCGTCCGCGAGCGCCGGGTCGCTGCCGAGGTCCTGCCCGTAGGTCGGGACCATCGCGCGCACCGCGGATTCCCAACGGTCCCAGCGCTCCGGGAAGCACTTCTGCAGCATGCTCAGCATGATCGGCACGGCCGTCGAGGCCCCCGGGCTGGCACCGAGGAGCCCGGCGATCGAACCGTCGGCGGAGGTGATGACCTCGGTGCCGAACTGCAGCACGCCGCCCTTGGCCTTGTCCGGCTTGATGACCTGCACGCGCTGCCCCGCCGTGATCCGGTGCCAGTTCTCCGGCTCGGCGCTCGGCATGAAGTCACGCAGCGCATCGAACTTCGTCTGCTTCGACGCGAGCAGCTGCCCGATGAGGTACCGGACGAGGTCGAAGTTCGAGAACGCGACGCTCAGCATCGGTCGGAGGTTGTGCGGCCGGATGGACTTGAACAGGTCGAGGACCGAGCCCTGCTTGAGGAACTTCGGGCTGAACCCGGCGTACGGGCCGAACATGAGCGACGAGCCGCCGTCGACGATCCGGGTGTCCAGGTGCGGCACGGACATGGGCGGAGCACCGACGCTCGCCTTGCCGTAGACCTTCGCCGAGTGCTTCTGCACGACCTCGGGGTCGTCCGTCCGGAGGAACTCGCCGGACACAGGGAACCCGCCGTAGCCGCGGATCTCCGGGATGCCGGACTTCTGCAGCAGGTGCAGTGCCCCGCCGCCGGCGCCGACGAAGACGAACTTCGCGGCGATGCGCTGCGTCGACCGGCCGACGTCGTTGCGGACGTCGATGACCCAGCCCTCGGTAGTCTTCGACCGGGTCAGCTTCGTCACCTGGTGCGACGGCTCGAACTCGACCCCGTCGATCTCGAGCTGGTCGAACAGCTGCCGCGTGAGGGACCCGAAGTCGACGTCCGACCCGGCCGCCGAGTACGTCGCCGCGATCGGCTGGTCCTTCTTGCGACCCGGGATGAGCGCGGGGGCCCACTGACGGATCTGCGTCGGGTCGTCGGAGAACTCGATCCCCGCGAACAGCGGGTGGTCCTTCATGGCCTCGTACCGCTTCCGCATGTACTCGACGTTGTCGGCGCCCCACACGAAGGAGATGTGCGGCGTCGGGTTGATGAAGTTCGACGGCTCGGGGAGCGCGCCCGTCTCGACGAGGTGCGCCCAGAACTGCCGGGACACCTGGAACTGCTCGTTGACCGTGACGGCCTTCGCGATGTCGACGCGCCCGTCCGGCAGCTCGGGGGTGTAGTTCAGCTCACAGAGCGCGGAGTGCCCGGTCCCGGCGTTGTTCCACGGGTTCGAGCTCTCCTGCGCGACGGTGCCGAGGCGCTCGTAGACGCGGATCTTCCAGGAGGGTTCCAACCGGTGGATGATGGCGCCGAGCGTGGCGCTCATGATCCCTCCCCCGACCAGGACGACGTCGATCGGGTCCACCTGCTTCACTGCCACCCGTCGATCCTAGCCGCGTGGGATGTGCGCCGGGGCACCGAGGGCCCCGGCGTGCCTACGCGGTGACCGACCGGCGCGCGACGATCGTCTCGGCGATCTGCACCGCGTTGAGCGCAGCGCCCTTGCGGAGGTTGTCGTTGCTGACGAAGAGCACCAGGCCGTGTCCCTCGGGAGCCGACTGGTCCGCACGGATGCGCCCGACGAACGTCGGGTCCTGACCGGCCGCCTGCAGCGGCGTCGGGACCTCGGAGAGTTCGACGCCCGGCGCGTCGGCGAGGACCTCCGTCGCACGCTCCGGGGTCAGCGTGCGGTCGAACTCGGCGTGCACCGAGATCGAGTGCCCCGTGAAGACCGGCACGCGAACGCAGGTGCCGGCGACGAGCAGGTCGGGGAGCTCGAGGATCTTGCGGCTCTCGTTGCGGAGCTTCTTCTCCTCGTCGGTCTCGCCGAACCCGTCGTCGACGATGCTGCCCGCGAGCGGGATGACGTCGAAGGCGATCGGGCGGACGTACTTGACCGGCTCCGGGAACGTCACAGCGGACCCGTCGTGGGTGAGGGCCGCGGTGTCCTGCTCGAGCGCGGCCTTCGCCTGGCCGAGGAGTTCCTCGACACCGGCGAGTCCGGAGCCCGAGACCGCCTGGTAGGTGGTGGCGACGAGTCGACGGAGACCCGCCTCGGTGTCGAGCACCTTGAGGACCGGCATGATCGCCATCGTCGTGCAGTTCGGGTTCGCGATGATGCCCTTGGGCGCGGCGTCGATCGCGTGCGGGTTGACCTCGCTCACGACGAGCGGGACGTCCGGGTCCATCCGCCACGCACTGGAGTTGTCGACGACGAGTGCCCCCGCGGCGGCGAACTTCGGTGCGAGCGCACGGGAAGCGGTGGCCCCGGCGGAGAACAGCGCGATGTCGATGCCGGACGGGTCGGCAATCTCCGAGTCCTCGACGACGATCTCCTCGCCGCGGAACGGCAGGGTCGTGCCGGCGGACCGGGCGCTCGCGAAGAACCGGACGCGGTCGGCCGGGAACGCGCGCTCCTCGAGGAGACGGCGCATCACGGCACCGACCTGGCCGGTGGCGCCGACGACGGCGACGGTGAGGGTGCTCATGCTCTGCTCCTGCTGGTTCAGCGGCCGGTGCCGGCGTAGACGACGGCTTCCGAGTCGGCGTCGAGGCCGAACGCCTTGTGCACGACGCGCATCGCCTCGTTGAGGGTGTCGGCGCGGGTGACGACCGAGATGCGGATCTCCGACGTGGAGATCATCTCGATGTTGATCGACGCCTCGTGCAGGGCGCGGAAGAGCGCCGCGGAGACGCCCGCGTTGGTCCGCATGCCGGCGCCGACCAGGGCGAGCTTGCCGATCTGGTCGTCGTACTGGATGCCCTCGTACCCGATGTCGGCCTTGGCCACCTCGAGCGCCGTGAGGACACCCTGACCCTGGTCCTTCGGCAGCGTGAAGGAGATGTCCGTGCGACCGGTGACGGCCTCGGACACGTTCTGCACGATCATGTCGATGTTCGCGCCGGCGCGGGCGACGATCGTGAAGATCTCCGCTGCCTTGCCGGGGGTGTCGGGCACGCCGACGACGGTGATCTTGCCCTCGGAGAGGTCTCCGGCGATGCCGGTGATGATCGGTTCTTCCACGGTTTCCCCCTCTGCAGGGTTGTAGACGATGGTTCCCTCGGCGTTGCTGAACGACGAGCGGACGTGCAGGGTGACGCCGTGCCGACGGGCGTACTCGACGGCACGGATGTAGAGCACCTTCGCACCGGAGGCTGCGAGTTCCAGCATCTCCTCGCTGGTGATGCGGTCGACCTTCTGGGCCTTCGGCACCACACGCGGGTCCGCGGTGAAGATGCCGTCGACGTCGGTGTAGATCTCGCAGATGTCGGCGTCGAGCGCGGCCGCGAGCGCGACCGCCGTCGTGTCGGATCCGCCGCGGCCGAGCGTCGTGATCTCGCCCGTGGTGCGGTTGAAGCCCTGGAAGCCGGCGACGATCGCGACGTGCCCGGCGTCGAGGGCTTCGCGCACGCGCTTCGGCGTGACGTCGACGATGCGGGCCTTGCCGTGCTGGGCGTCGGTGAGCATGCCCGCCTGGCTGCCGGTGTAGGACGACGCTTCGACCCCGAGGCTCTTGATCGCCATCGCCAGCAGCGCCATCGAGATGCGCTCCCCCGCCGTGAGCAGCATGTCGAGCTCGCGGCCGGCCGGGATCGGCGTCACGGAGTGTGCGAGGTCGACGAGTTCGTCGGTGGTGTCACCCATCGCCGACACGGCCACGACGACGTCGTTGCCGGCCTTCTTCGTCTGGACGATCCGCTTCGCCACGCGCTTGATGCTCTCGGCGTCCGCGACGGACGATCCACCGAACTTCTGCACGATCAGGGCCACTGGCTGGTACTCCCGGAGACGACGTTCCCGCGACTGTGACGCGGTTTGACAATGGTAGACGGTGTTTCGCGGATGTTGCGTCAGAGCGGGCGCAGACGCAACGATCCTGCGTGGAAGCCGATGGACGCCAGCACTGGTCGGGCGCTCCACATGGGCCCGGCGGTCAGCCTCCGACGACGCGGCGGCCCTCGAACGCACGCCCGAGGGTGACCTCGTCGGCGTACTCCAGGTCACCGCCGACCGGCAGTCCGGAGGCCAGGCGGGTGGTGCGGATGCCCATCGGGACGAGCAACCGGCTGAGGTACGTCGCCGTCGCCTCGCCCTCGAGGTTGGGGTCGGTCGCGATGATGACCTCGTCCACGGTGCCGTCGGCCAGCCGCGTCATGAGCTGCTGGATGCGGAGGTCGTCCGGGCCGATGCCGTCGATCGGACTGATCGCGCCGCCGAGCACGTGGTACAGCCCGCGGAACTCCCGCGTGCGCTCGATCGCCGCGACGTCCTTGGCCTCTTCCACCACGCAGATCACCGCCGGCGACCGGCGGGGGTCACGGCAGATGCTGCACTGGACGTTCTCGGTGACGTTGCCGCAGATCTCGCAGAAGCGGACCCGCTCCTTGACGTCCGACAACAGCTCGGACAACCGGCTCGGATCGAACGACTCGGTCTGGAGGATGTGGAACGCGATGCGCTGCGCCGACTTCGGTCCGATGCCGGGGAGGCGACCGAACTCGTCGATGAGGTCCTGCACGATGCCGTCGTACATCAGGCGCCTTCCTCGTGGAGGGAGGTCTCCTCGATGAACTGAGCGTTCAGGATCTCACGGACGACGGCCTCGCCGTACCGACCTGCCACCGGGGTCCGACGGACCTGGGGTGCGGCCTGCCGCTGCGGTGCCGTCCGCTGCGCGACCTGCGGCGCTGCGGCCTGCGGTGCCACGCCCTGCGCCGACGGGCCCTGTGGCGGTGCACTGCGCGTCGCGGGAGCCGTCACCGGTCGCACCGGTGCGGCGGCGGGGCCGCCGGCGGCGTCCGGGTAGGGGTCGCCGTCACCGTACGGGTCGTCGTCGAGCGGGTAGTCGTCGACCGGCACGTCGTCGACGGGCGTCGCGGTGGACACCGGACGGCCTGGAGGCACGGCTCCCGTCGTCGACGCCGGCTGCGGTTCCGCTGCACCGGCTCCGGCACCGCTGGCTCCGGCACCGCTGGCTTCGGCACCGTCCGTCGGAGCAGCGGCCGGAGCGGCCGTCGCGGGGGCGACCGGTGCGGCTGCGCTCAGCGACGAGGCCGGGCGGAGCTGCGCCGCGAGGGCGGCGTCCGCCGCCGGGTCGGAGACGGTCGCCGCGGGGGCGACCGGCTCGCCGGTGTCCGTCGTGCCGAACGGCGCCGACCAGGAGCGCTCGCCGTCCGCGGGCGCCGCACCCGCCGTCGGGTCCGTCGCGGGGATGGTGGCGACGGCCCACTCGGTCACCGGGGCACCGGACGGCTCAGGCGTGGGCTTCGCGGCCGGCGCGGGTGAGGCCTGCGCAGGCTGCTGCGGGGCGGACTGCTGCGGCGCCGACTGCGTCGGAGCGGACTGCTGCGGCACGACCTGCTCCGGCGCGGGCTGCTGGGGAGCGGCCTGCTGGGGAGCGGCCTGCGGAGCGGGAGCGACCGGCGCTGCGGGAGCCGGAGTCCCCGCCGAGGGAGACTGCGACTGCGACTGCGACTGCGACTGCGACTGGGGCGCCTGGGGCTGCGCGGGACGCTGCTGTCCCGGTCCGCCGGGCCCACGCGCCACGAACTTCACGCGGAGTCCGAGCACGTCGACGATCGCCGACCGCAGGAGCTCGCTGACGCTCGTCGCCGGGTCGGACATCTCCTTGAACGAGGCGACGTCCTGCTGGCTCGGGAACGTGAGGGTGAGGACGTCCTCACGTAGGGCGGTGACCTGCGCGGTGACGACGACCGACCACGCCGAACGCTTCGCGCGCTGCACGTGCTCGACGATCTGCGGCCACGAGTCGCGGAGCTGCTGGAAGCCGACGGCACCGATCGGCCGCACGGCGGGCTCGTCACCGGCAGCCGTGCCCTGTCCGGTGGAGGACGTGTTGGCCGTGCCGGACGGCGTCGCGGGTGCGGCGGTCGAGGGGTGGTCCGACGGTGCCTCCGGTGCGCTCGGCACGACGGCGGCCCAGGACGCTGCGGCGTCGCGCGCGGCGTCGCCGGCGTCTGCCGTCGGGGTGCCTTCGAGCTCACGGGCGGCCGGTGTCGACGGCACGGGCTGCGCCGCCACCGGACGCTCGGGTGCGACAGCTGCGGGAGCCGGTGCTGCGACGGGCGCAGGTGCTGCGACCGGCGCGGTCGCTGCGACCGGCGGGCGCGACGCGGGGGCCGACGATGCCGGCATGGTCTCCGGGCCGGCCTGGTGTCCGCCGGCGTCCCCGACGCCGACACGACGCTCGAGCCGCTCGACCCGGGCGAGCGCACCGCGCTGGGTGTCGTCGGCCTCGGGCACGAGCATCCGCGCGGTCATCAGCTCGAGGTGGAGCCTGGGCGAGGTCGCACCGGTCATGTCGGTGAGGGCCCGGTTCGCGATGTCGGCCGCACGTGAGAGCCCGGTCGCTCCGAAGACGCCGGCCTGACGGGTCATCGTGTCGAGCTCGTCCGGCGAGATGCCGCGCAGCACGGCCGCGGCGCTCTCGTTCGTGGCAGCGACGACGATGAGGTCACGGAGTCGTTCGAGGAGGTCCTCGACGAAGCGACGCGGGTCCTGCCCGGTCTGCACGACGCGGTCGATCGCCGCGAAGGCCGACGCCGGGTCGGCCACGGCGAGCGCGTCCACGACGTCGTCGAGGAGCGCGGAGTCGGTGTACCCGAGGAGTGCGACCGCACGCTCGTAGGCGATGGCGCCGTCCTCGCTGCCGGCCATGAGCTGGTCGAGCAGGGACAGGGTGTCGCGGACCGAGCCGCCGCCGGCGCGGACGACCAGCGGGAGGACACCCGGCGCGACCGTCACGGACTCCTGTGTGCAGAGCTGCTCGACGTACTCGAGCATCGCGGCGGGCGGGACGAGGCGGAACGGGTAGTGGTGGGTGCGCGACCGGATGGTGCCGATGACCTTCTCGGGCTCGGTCGTCGCGAAGATGAACTTGACGTGCTCCGGCGGTTCCTCGACCAGCTTGAGGAGGGCGTTGAAGCCCTGCGGCGTCACCATGTGCGCCTCGTCGAGGATGAAGATCTTGTAGCGGTCGCGGGCCGGCGCGAACACCGCGCGGTCACGGAGGTCACGGGCGTCGTCGACACCGTTGTGACTGGCTGCGTCGATCTCGATCACGTCGAGCGAGCCGCTGCCGCCGCGGGCGAGCTCGACGCAGCTCGGGCACACGCCGCAGGGGGTGTCGGTGGGGCCCTCGGCACAGTTCAGGCAGCGCGCGAGGATGCGGGCGGACGTCGTCTTGCCGCAGCCGCGCGGACCGCTGAACAGGTACGCGTGGTTCACCCGGTTCGTGCGCAGCGCCGTCCGGAGCGGATCGGTGACCTGCGACTGTCCGATCAGCTCGGCGAAGTTCTCGGGCCGGTAACGGCGATACAGAGCGGTGACCACGCCCCAAGGGTAGCCGGGACGACCGACACCGCGTCGCCGGGCGTGACCACCTGTGGGGAGCGGCCCGGGCGCACGGACGGCACCGCGCCTCCAGTCCGTCCAGATGACGGAACCGGAGGCGCGGTGCCAGCGGTACGGCGCGGGTCAGGCGCGCCCGCGACGGCGGAAGCCACGTGCCAGGCGCGACAGGCCGAGCAGGAGGAACCCGAGGACCACCAGGCCGCCGGCCGCACCCGCGAGCGGGGCGACGTCGGCACCCGTGAAGGCGAGCCCGCCGGTGCCCGACGCGGCACCGGCGCCCGTGCCGGAGCCGGTGCCAGCCGGTCCCCCGGGGAGACCCGGAGCACCAGGCGTCCCCGGCGTGCCGGGCGTGCCCGGCGTGCCCGGCGTGCCCGGCGTGCCCGGCGTGCCCGGCGTGCCCGGCGTGCCCGGCGTGCCGGGCGTTCCCGGCGTGCCCGGGTCGTCTGCTGCATCGACGACCACGGGGACCGACTGCGCTGCCGACGTCGCCCCGTCGACCGTCTGGGTGACCCGGATCATGTGCTGGGCGACCCCGAGGCGGAGCACGACCGACCAGGTGCCGTCGGCGTCCGCCGTCGTGACGACCGGCGTCCCGTCACCCGCGACGACCGTCACGGTCGCACCCGGTTCGGCGGTCCCGGTCACGAGCCAGTCGACCCAGCCGGCGGCGGGAGCCGTCTGGTGGGCACCCGGCGTGGGCGACGTGACCGTGAGCGGGTCGACGTCGGAGACCACGATCGGCACCGGCTGCGAGACCGTCGTCGTGCCGTTCACCGACTGGGACGCCGTGATCGTCCAGTCGCCCTCGGGCACCTGGTCGAACGAGACGCTCCAGTCGCCGTTCGCGTCGGCGGTGGTGACCCGGACCTGTCCGTTCGACAGCCGGACCGTCACCGTCGCTCCCGGCGTCGCGTGCCCGGTCACCGTGAACGAACCGGTGTCACCGGTGCCGTCGGCGGGGATGAGCTGCCCGGGCTGCGGGTTCGTGATGGTCACGTCGGTCGGTTGTGCGACCACGACCCGCACGGTGCTCGTCACGGGTTCGGAGGTCCGTCCGCCGACCGTCTCGGTCACGGACACCGTGTGCGTGCCCGGCGGGACGTCCCCGACGGTCACCGTCCACGAGCCGTCGCCGCCGGCGGTCGTCGTCACGGTGCTGCCGCCGAGGGAGACCGTCACGGTCGCCCCGGGCTCGGCCGTGCCGCTCACCGGGATCGACGTCGTGCCGCCCGTGATCGGGACGACCTGCCCGTCGGTCGGGCTCGTGACCCGGACCGGCGTGGCCGCGGCCACCGAGATGCCGACCTCCGGCGCGGCGGTGGTGTCCCCACCGACTGTCTGCGTCGCGGCGACGGTGTGCGTGCCGGTGCCGACCGCGCGGAGCGTCACGGCCCACTCGCCGTCACCGTTCGCCGTCGTCGTGACCGGGGTCCCGCCGTCGACGCTGACCGAGATCGGGGCGTTCGGTGCCGAGACACCCTCGACCCGGACGTCGGTGGTGCCGCCGATGACGCGGTACGCGGTGCCGTTCACCGGCGAGGTGATGACGATCGCGTCGGCCTCGGCGACCTCGACGGTCAGGTCGCGCTCGATCGGCGACGACGTGGTGCCGTTCACGACCTGCGTGACGACGATCGTGTGGTCGCCCTCGTCGAGCCCGGTGACCTCGGTCGACCAGCGGCCGTCGGTCCCGACCGGGACGTCGACGGGGGTGCCGCCGTCGACCACGATCCGGACGGTGCCGCCGGCCTGTCCCTGTCCGCTCACCGGGACGGTCGCGTCCGTGGTGCCGGCCGGGACGGTGACGGTGTCGCCGTCGGCGGGGGTGTCGACCGTGAGCGCCGTGCCCGGCGCCACCGTGAAGGTGGTGCTGACCGGTGCGGACGTCGAGCCCTCGACCGTCTGGGTGGCACGGACGGTGTGCGCTCCGACCGCCAGACCCTCGAGGTCGAGCGTCCACGTGCCGCCGTCCGTCGCGGTCACCGTCACGGGGTCTCCCCCGTCGACCGAGACCCGGACGTCGGCGCCCGACTCCGCCGCACCGTTCGCGGTGACCGTCGCGACGGAGTCCTGCTGCGCGACGCGCACCGTGGAACCGTCGGCCGGGGCGGCGATCGTGATCGGATCGGCGACGAGCACGCGGATCGCGACGGTGACCGGGGCGGAGACGGTGTCACCGATCCGCTGGGTCACGCTGACCGTCGGGGTCCCCGCGGGGACGTCCGGCACCGAGACGCTCCAGGCGCCGCGGTCGTTCGCCGCGGTGGACTCGCTGCGTCCACCACCGAGGTCGACGACGACGGTCGCACCGGCTTCGGCGGTGCCGCGCACGTCGACGGTGGTGGTCGCACCCTCGCCGGCGACCGTGTACTCCGCGCCGGCCGTCGGCTCGGTGACCCGCACGGGGTCGCCCGCCTCGATCACGACGGTGGACTCGACCGGGGTGGTCGAGGTGGAGCCGTCGACCGTCTGGGTGACGCTGACGTCGTGCGTGCCCACGTCGAGGCCCGGCACGTCCAGCGTCCAGTTGCCATCGTCGCCGGCGGTGACCTCGACCGGGTCCCGGTCGTCGACGGTGACCGTCACGGTGGCGCCCGGCTCGGCGTCACCGGCGACCGTCACGGTCGTGGTGGCGTCGCCGTCCGCGACCGTGATCGGGTCGTCGCCCGGCTGGCGGATCGTGAGATCCGCGGCGGCCACGACGGACACCGGTCGTCGGACCGCTGCGCTCGTCGTGTCGTTGACCGTCTGCGTCACCTCGGCCGTGTACGAACCGGTGGGCACGTCCTCGACGGTGGTGGACCAGCTGCCGTCCTCGCCGACGGGTGCCGTGGCCCTGCCGCCGGCGCCGAGGTCCACCGTGACGGTGGCACCCGGCTGGGCGGTCCCGGCGAAGTCGACGTCGGTGGTCGCGTCGTCGTCGGCGACCGTGACCGACGTCGGCCCGGCGGGCGTCGTCACCGCGAGCGGCGCGCCGGCCCGGACGGAGACCCCGGCGGAGACCGGTGCGGACGTCTGGCCCTCGACGACCTGCGTCGCGCGGACGGTGTAGTCGCCGACCGGGACGTCCGTGAAGGTGGTCGCCCACCCACCGTCCGTCTCGGCGACGACCTCGTCGGAGTCGCCGTTCGACAGGGTCACGGTGACCGTGGCCCCGCCCTGCGCACGTCCGGCGGCGCGCACGTCGGCCGTGCCGGCCGCGTCCGCCACCGTCAGGACGTCGCCGTCCTCCGGCGTGGTGAGGGTGAGTGCGGTCGCGGCGCGGACCGTCACGGTCTGCTCCGGACTGGAGGCAGTGGTGCCGTTCACCGTCTGGCCGGCGGTGAGCGTCGGGGTACCGACACCGACCTCGCCGAACGTCACGGTCCAGTCGCCGTCACCGTCGGCCCTCGTGGTCAGCTCGTCGTCGCCGAGGCGCACCGTGACCGGAGCGCCCGGTTCGGCCGTGCCGGAGACCGTCACGTCACGCGTGGCGTCGGCATCCGGCACCAGGAGCACGTCGTCCGCGTCGGGCGAGGTGACGAGCACCGCGTCCGCTGCCTCGATCGTGATCGTGCGGGTGACCGGGTCCGACTCCGCGGGGTCGGAGACCGTTCCCGGGAGCGTCTGCGTCACCGACACGGGGTGCGTGCCGACCCCGAGGTCCGGGAAGGTCACCGACCAGGTGCCGTCCGGGTCGACCGTCGTCAGCTGGTCGTCGGCGTCGGCCGTCGTCGCGGTCACGGCGGCGCCGGGCTGGCCGGTCCCCGAGACGGTGACGTCGCGCTCGACGTCCGCACCGGCGACCGGGATCGCCGCGGTGGTCGGTGCCGTGATGGCGAGCGGCTCCGCGGTGACGACCTCGAACGTCGTCGGGATCGCACTCGTGACGACGTCCTCGACGCTCTGGCTCGCGTTCACCGTGTAGGGACCGACGGGGGCGAGACCGGTGGCGTCGACGGTCCAGGCGCCGTCGCCGTTCGCCGTCGTCCGGAACCGGGTGTCCGGGCCGAGCGAGACGGTGACGTCGGCGTTCGGCTCGGAGGAGCCCGAGATCGTCACCGTCGCGGTGGCGTCGGCGTCGGTCACGACGAAGCGCGACCCGACGGCCGGCGACTCGATCGTGACGGCCGTCCCGGGCACGACGGTGAAGTCGCGCGTGACGGTCGGACCGGTCGTGCCGTTCACGGTCTGCACGGCGGTGACCGTGTGCTCGCCGATGCCGAGCGTCACCGGGTCGGTCGCCCAGTTGCCCGAGGCGTCCGCGACGACGTCGACCGGGTCACCGTCGTCGACCGTGACCGCGACGCTCGCCCCGGACTCGGCGGTGCCGCGCACCACGACGTCGACCTGGCCGCCCGCACCGGCGGGGACCTGCTGGGCCGCGGTGGGCGACTCGATGACGACGTCGTCGCCGGCCTCGATGGAGAAGTCCCGGTCGACGGCGGCGGAGGTCGCACCCCCGACGGTCTGCGTGACGGCGGCGGTGTGGTCACCGGTGCCGACGTCCGACAGGGTCACCGTCCAGGCGCCGTCGGTGTCCGCGGTCGTGGTGACCGGGTCGTCGGCGCCGTCGAGGACCACGCTGATGTCCGCCCCGGGCTCGGCGGTACCGGACACGTCGACGTCGATCGTCGAGTCGTCGGTCGCGACCGCGGTGGTGCTCCCCTGCGTCGGCGAGGACACGACGAGACCGGCGCCGGCGGCGATGGTCACGGCCTGTCGCACGGCCGGCGAGGTGGTGCCGTTCACGGTCTGCGTGGCCGCGATCGTGTACCGGCCGACGGGGACGTCCTGGACGGTGGCCGTCCACGCGCCGTCGTCGTCCGCCGTCGCGGTGGCGGTCAGCCCGCCGCCGAGCGAGACCGTGACGTCCGCGCCGGGCTCGGCGGTGCCGGCCAGGTCGAGGTCCGTCGTGGTGTTCGCGTCGAGGACCGTCACGGTGACGCCGGGCTCCGGCGTGGTGATCGCGATCGGCGCACCGGCGGCCACGGTGAAGTCCGAGGTCACCGGGCCCGAGGTCGTGCCGCCGACGGTCTGCCGTGCGGTGGCGGTGCGGTCTCCGACGGGGACGCCCTGGAAGGTGGCCGTCCAGGCGCCGTCGTCGTCCGCGGTGACGACGACGGTGAAGGACCCGCCGATGCCGACCGTGACCTGCGCGTTCCGCGCCGCGGTGCCGGACACCGTCACCAGCGTGGTCGACGTGGCGTCGGCGACGGTGATGGTGCTGCCGTCCTCCGGCGCGTCGATCGTCAGCGTCGGGGCCGCGGTGACGGTGAAGTCACGCGTGACCGGGGTGCTCGTCGACGAACCGACCGTCTGGGTCACGTTCGCCGTGTAGTCGCCCACGGGGACACCGGTGACGCTGGTGGACCAGGTCCCGCCGGCGTTCGCGGTGGTCGTCGCCGTGCGGCCACCGCCGAGGTCCACGTCGATGCGGGCACCCGGCTGCGCGGCACCCGAGAACGGGACGTCACGGGTGTCGCCGGCGAGCAGGAAGTCCTGGTCCGCCGTCGGGGTGTCGACCGTCAGGGTCGCGGCGGCCACGACGCGGAACGCGCGGGTCGCCGGGGCCGAGGTGCTGTCGCCGACCGTCTGCGTGACGCTCGCCGTCTGGTTGCCGACCGGGACCGCCGGCACCGTGACGCTCCACGCGCCGGCGCCGTTCGCCGTGCCGGTCGCCGTCACGCCGCCACCGAGGTCGATGTCGATGCGCGCGTTCGGGGTCGCGGTGCCCGTCAGCGTCACCGGGGCGGTGGTGCGGGTCGTCGTGAAGGTCTGGCCGGTGGTCGGCGACGTGATCGTCAACGCCTGCTGCGCGACGACGGAGAACTGCTGCGTGGCCGAGCCCGCGGCGGTCCCCCCGACGGTCTGCGTGGCGGTGGCGGTGTACGAACCGGTCGGGACGTTCGCGATGGTGGTGGTCCACGTGCCGTTCGCCGCGACCGTCGCGGTGCCGGTACGGCCGCCGCCGAGGGTCACCGCGATGGTGGCACCGGGCTCACCGGCACCGCTCACCGTGACGCTGCGGGTCGAGGACGCCGTCGGCACGCTGAACACCTGGTTCGCGGTCGGCGCGGCGATGGTCGGCGTGGCGAACGCGGTCACCCGGACCGTCGACGTCGCCAGGTCCACGGTCGCGGCGTTCAGGCCGGGCAGGACCGACAGCCGCAGGGCGTGCACGCTCCGTGCTCCGGGGTCGTACCCGCGGGCGTCCCGGAACCCGGTGGTGGTGTCCTGCGCGTTCACGGTCAGGTCGATCACCTGACGGAGGAGCAGGACGACCGGGGAGAGCAGCGTCGAGACCGCCGTGGTGAGGTCCGTCAGGGTGGTGCCGAGGGACGTCAGGGCGGTGCCGCCGACCAGTGGCCGGAGCGCGGTCTGGAGCGTCGGGACGAGGATCCCGCTCACCACCGGGGCGAGCACGGTGCCGAGGGGCAGCGGCAGACCGAGCAGGCTGCCGGTCGCGGTGATCGTCGGCGTCGCCGTCGTGGTGCCGGCGAGTGCCCCGAGCGTCGTGTCGGCGCGGAGACCGATCGCGACCGCGGAGGCTCCGAGGGCGGAGACGTTCGTCGCCACGTTCACGCGCACGGCGGTCGAGTTGATGGTGTTGACCACCGCGGTCTGCAGGGCCGTGGGCAGCTGCGTCCCGAGGATCGTGGCGATGCTCCGGTTGATCGAGGTCACCGCGGCCGCCGTCAGCACCGGCGTGTTCGCCGGCTGGTCGTTCAGCGTCGTCAGCTCGTCGAGGTCCACCGTGATCGTGCCGGTCGCCGGGGTGATCGTCACCGCACCGTCCGTCAGCGGCTGCTGCAGCACCTGGGCGAGCGTGCCGTCGAGGTTGAGGTTCGCGGTCGCCGTCACCGTGGTGCCGTTGACGGTCACGAGCCCGAGCAGCGCCTGCCGCAGGAGCTGCTGGATCTGGCTGGTGACCGCGGTCGTCGTCCCCGCGAGCACACCGTCGGTGCCGAGCACGCCGTTGACCGAGCTCGAGACGTTCCGCAGTTCGGTCCGGAGCGACGTCGTCAGGCCCGCGACCGCGGGACTCGTCAGCGAGAGGTTCGCTCCGGCGATCCGGTAGTCGCTGGAGGTGGTCACCGTGGTGCCGCGGGTGGCGGACAGCGTCGAGGCGAGCGCTCCGACCTGCAGCTGTGCGTTCGAGAGCACCGTCGTGTCGGCGCCCACCCGTGAGAACAGGGAGTTGAGGTCGAGCGTCGCCGCTCCGGTGCCGGATCCGGTGCCGACGCCGATGCCGCCGTCGTTGGTCAGGAGACCGGACGACGCGGTGGCCCCGTTCGCCGAGGTCGTGGCGTACTGGCCGTCGACCCCGAGGGTGAGGATGCCGTTCGGCCCGAGGAGGTTCACGTCGTTGCCGAGGTCCACCCCGACCGCACTCAGCGCCGTCAGGTCGAGCGGCTGGTTCGTCGTGCCGCCACCCGTCGTCGTGCCGCGCGCGGAGTAGGCACCGCCGAGCTGCGCCAGGGTGTCGACGTCGACGATGCCCGAGCCGCTGAGCAGGACGCCCTCGGCCTGGGAGACGTCGGACTGGGCGGCCGCCGCGGGTTGGATCGCCACGGTGGCGGCGACCAGCGCCGTCACCGTGGCGACGACGCCGCCACGCAGGAGGAGACGCCGGTCGTCCGTTGCTCGTCGTCGAGCTCGGCCGCCAGCAGCGATGATCCGTCGTGTCCAGTTGTTCGCCGTCGTGGGTACGCGGGTACCCCGAAGCGACGCGTGCCTGCGCATGCGTGTCTCTTTTCCTGGCGGGCACGCCCGCCACCTGATCCGGAACTCCTCCGCTGGTGAGGCGGTGGAGGATCGGAATCCTGGTTGGGGATTCCTGGGGCTGATCTTTACACATGATCAGGTTGCTGTCCGCAACCCGTTACGAAACGGACACCGAACGTGTCGTGACGGAACGAAAAAGACTCCCCACGCACCCGCCAGAGCCCGGTTACCCTTGCTGCGTTTCCGCCCTGGGGGAGTTGGCCTGGATGGCGTCACGTGAGGAGCCGCCGAGAAGTCTACCGGACGGGACGGGCAGAATCGGACACATGAAGATCGCCATCGCCGGAGGACACGGCCAGATCGCACTGCTCCTCGCCCGCCTCGTGACCGACGCCGGCCACGACGCCGTGTCGATCGTCCGGAACCCCGCCCACGTCACCGACGTGGAGCAGCAGGGCGCGCGGGCGATCGTCGCGGACCTCGAGCAGCTCGGGGACGACGACCTCGCGCTCCGGCTCCGCGGGGTCGACGCCGTGGTCTTCGCCGCCGGCGCCGGACCGAACAGCGGCGCGGAGCGGAAGCTCAGCGTCGACCGCGACGGAGCGATCCTGCTCGCCGATGCGGCCGAACGCGCGGGGATCGCGCGCTACGTGATGATCTCGGCGATGGCGGCGGACTCGTACGATCCGGAGCGTGCCGTGGTGCCCGCTCGCAGCGAGGCCGACGTGTTCCAGGTCTACCTGCGTGCGAAGGCCGAGGCGGACGCGAACCTCCGTGCCCGCAGTCTGCGCTGGACGATCGTCCGTCCGGGCGGTCTGCTCGACACCCCGCCGCAGGGCACGGTCGACGTCGGCCGGACGGTGCCGCGCGGGTCGATCCCCCGTGCGGACGTCGCCGCCGTGGTGTTGCACGCGCTCCTCGACGACACCGCGGTCGGCGTGCAGTTCGAGGTCACGAGCGGCGACACCCCGATCCCGGCCGCCCTGTCCGCACTGAGCTGAGCGCCCGCCCGCGCCCGCGAGACACCGCCGGCCCCGGGAGACACCGCCCGTCCCTCAGAGCGCGACCGCAGCCGACTGCCGGGCGATCTCGAGCTCCTCGTTCGTCGGGATGACGAGCACCGCGACACGCGACGTGTCCGCGGAGATGAGCCGCGCCTCCCGGGAAGCCAGCTCGTTGCGGTCCGGATCGATCTCGATGCCGAGGTGGCCGAGCCCGGCGAGGACCCGCCGGCGCAGCAGCGCGTTGTTCTCCCCCACACCCGCCGTGAAGACGACCGCGTCCAGCCCGCCGAGCTGCGCCGTGTAGGCGCCCACGTACCGACGGATGCGGTGCCGGTACACGGCGAGCGCCGCCTCGGCCTCGTCGTCCCCGTTGAGCGCGGCGTCCTGCACGTCCCGCATGTCGCCGTTGCCGGTCAGGCCGAGCAGCCCGGACTCCTTGTTGAGCATGGTGTCGAGCTCGTCGAAGGAGAGCCCGGCCTCGCGGTGGAGGTGGATGAGCACGGCCGGGTCGAGGTCGCCCGAGCGGGTCCCCATCACCAGGCCCTCGAGCGGGGTCAGGCCCATAGAGGTCTCGATCGACCGTCCGCCGTCGATGGCGGCGGCCGATGCCCCGTTGCCGAGGTGCAGGACAATCGTCTTCAGCTCGCCGAGGGGGCGGCCGAGGAACTCCGCGGTCTGCTCGGAGACGTACTTGTGGCTCGTGCCGTGCATGCCGTAGCGGCGGATCCGGTACTTCGCCGCCAGGTCGGCGGGGATCGCGTAGGTGTAGGCCTGCGGCGGCATCGTCTGGTGGAACGCGGTGTCGAACACGGCCACCTGCGGCACGTCCCCGAAGACCTGCTTCGCGGCGCGGATGCCCTCGAGGTTGGCCGGGTTGTGGAGCGGCGCCAGGCTGCTGAGCTCCTCGATCTCGCGCTCGACGTCGTCCGTGACGACGGTCGCCGTGTCGAAACTGGTGCCGCCGTGCACGACTCGGTGGCCGACGACCGCGGGCGGGTACTCGTCGAAGGACGGCCCGACCTTCCCGAACGCGTCGATCATCGCCTGGAACCCGGCGGCGTGGTCCGGCACCGCGGCCGAGTCGTTCGACGAGGACTCCCCCGTGAGCGCGTTGGTGTGCTTCCACACGCCCGACGACTCGCCGATGCGCTCGACGAGCCCGGAGGCGAGCGTGCGCTCCCCCTCGAGCTCGATGAGCTGGTACTTGAACGAACTCGAACCCGAGTTGACGACGAGGGCTGCGGTCACGGGTGGTGTCGCTTTCTGTTCATGGCCGGTGGGCCGGACTGGAGGCGCGGTGCGGGTCGGTCGGTCAGGCCGCGTCGGACGCGGTGCCGGCCTGGATCGCGGTGATCGCGACGGTGTTCACGATGTCGCCGACGAGCGCGCCACGTGACAGGTCGTTGATCGGCTTGCGGAGTCCCTGCAGGACCGGTCCGATCGCGACGGCGCCGGCCGAGCGCTGCACCGCCTTGTAGGTGTTGTTGCCGGTGTTGAGGTCCGGGAAGATGAAGACCGTGGCGTGGCCGGCGACCGGCGAGTCCGGCATCTTCGTGCTCGCCACCGTCGGGTCGGCCGCGGCGTCGTACTGGATCGGCCCCTCGACGAGCAGGTCCGGACGGCGCTCGCGCACGAACGCGGTGCCGGCACGGACCTTGTCGACGTCGGCGCCGGAGCCGCTGTCACCGGTGGAGTAGCTCAGCATCGCGACGCGCGGCTCGATCCCGAACTGGGTCGCGGTCTCCGCCGACGAGATGGCGATGTCGGCGAGCTGCTCGCTCGTCGGGTCGGGGATGACCGCGCAGTCGCCGTAGACGAGGACCCGGTCCGCGAGCGCCATCAGGAACACGCTCGACACGATCGAGGTGTCCGGTCGGGTCTTGATGATCTCGAAGGACGGCCGGATGGTGTGGGCCGTGGTGTGCTTCGCCCCGGAGACCATGCCGTCGGCGAGGCCGAGCTGGACCATCATCGTGCCGAAGTACGACACGTCGGTGACGGTGTCGCGCGCGAGCTCGATGCTCATGCCCTTGTGCGCCCGGAGCGTCGCGTACTCGGCGGCGAAGCGCTCGCGGAGCTCGGGGTCGAACGGGCTGACGAGCTGCGCGGCCTCGAGGTCGAGGCCGAGCTCCGTCGCACGCGTGCGGATCGCGGCGGGGTCACCGAGGATCGTCAGTGCGCACACCTGCCGCTGCAGGAGTGTCGAGGCCGCGCGGAGGACCCGGTCGTCGTCGCCCTCCGGCAGCACGATCCGCTTGCCGTACCCGCGCGCCCGGTCGAGCAGCCCGTGCTCGAACATGAGCGGCGTGACGACGCCGGACGGGGTGAGCTGCAGGCGGTCGCGCAGGGCGTCCGCGTCGACGTGCTGCTCGAACAGCGCGAGCGCCAGGTCGGCCTTCCGCGGGGAGTCCGCCGCGAGCCGGCCGCGGGTCTGCGTGATGCGGAGGGCGGTGTCGTACGTGCCGAGGTCGTTCTGTGCGATCGGCAGCGAGCTCGACAGCCCCTCGAGGAGCCGGGAGATCTGCGGGGCCGTCTCGAACCCGCCGTTGAGGATCACGCCGGCGAGGCTCGGGAAGGTCTCGGACTGGTTCGCCAGGAGGGTGGCGATGAGGACGTCGCTGCGGTCCCCCGGGACGACCACGATGCCGCCCTCGATGAGGCGCGGGAGCACGTTCTCCATGCTCATGCCGGCGACCACGGTGCCGAGCGCCTCACGGTCGAGCAGCGCTTCGTCGCCGCGCACGAGGGTGGCACCGGTCGCCTGGAGCAGCGCCCGCACGGTCGGGGCGACGAGGACGCGGTCCTCGGGGATCGCCCACACGGGCAGGTCCGGGTGGTCGTCGCGGACGGCCTGCTCCACGCTCGCCACGACGGCGGCGAGGGCGTCCGGGTCCGCGCGGTTGACGATCACGCCGAACAGCTGTGCGTGCGCCGCGCGGAGCTCGCTCGTGGTCACGTCGGCGACCTGGGCCATGTCCTCGGGCGAACGCGGGCCGTGTTCGGCGGCGTCGCGACCGCCGAGCACGAGGAGGACGGGTGCGCCGAGGTTGGCGGCGACCTTCGCGTTGAACGACAGCTCCGTGGGGCTGCCCACGTCGGTGTAGTCCGACCCGAGGACGACGACGGCGTCGCACTGCCGCTCGACCTGGGCGAAGCGGGTGATGATCGTGGCGAGTGCCGCGTCCGGGTCGGCGTGCACGTCGTCGTACGTCACGCCCACCGCGTCGTCGTAGGGGATGCCGACCGCGGTGTGCTGGAGCAGGAGTTCGAGGACGTAGTCCGGTTCGTCCACCGAGCGGGCGACCGGCCGGAACACGCCGACCCGTCCGACCGAGCGCGCGAGGGTCTCGAGGACACCGAGGGCGACGGTGCTCTTGCCCGTGTGTCCTTCTGCTGACGTGATGTAGATGCGGGTCGACACGGGACCCAGGCTAGCCGCGCCCCCGTCGCGACCACTGGGAGCGGACCGACCTGTGGAGAGCAGACGGCGCTGTGGACGGCCGTGGTCGTGCACACCCCGGAAGACCTGTACCATTGGGTGTCGTCGTCGCGAGACGGCGCCAGGAGAATTCGCCTAGTGGCCTATGGCGCACGCTTGGAAAGCGTGTTGGGTGCAAGCCCTCGGGGGTTCGAATCCCCCATTCTCCGCCAGCCGGCCGTATCCGGGCCGACGAACCGACAGCGCGTGCTCCTCCAGGACACGCGCTTTCGTCGTTTTCCGGGGTCCGAGGCCGTCATCGGTCCCCCACCCTGCGGACCGCACTGCACCCCGTTCGCCATGGACTGGCCGCGAAACGACGTGCAGGGGTGGAACGGGCTGTCCTCGATACCCGTGAGTCGCCTAGACTGCCCGGACGGACGACCCTGGGACGGGTCGGACACGGTGCACGGAGCGGCAGGGGCGTCGCTCCCCGGGTGGGCGTTCAGTGCTGCCCGGGCACTCGAGGGACGAGGAGTCCACGTGGGGGACCTGACGGCGCCGGCGACTGCACGCCAGCGCGGCACCGCCTACGACGTGGTCGTGCGACCACGGCGCTCGCTGGTGCGTTCGACGATCCTCAGCGTCGTGTTCTCCGCGGTCCCGCTCGCCGTCGCGCTCGTGTGGGTCGCCCTCCCCCTGCGCCTCTGGACCTTCGTCGCCACGGTCGTGATCGTCGTCGCGGTGCTGGTCGGCATCGTGTTCGTCCGGCTCGGCACGGCCTTCATCGGGATCGACCCCGCCGGCATCACGGTGCGTGGCGTCGTCACCCCGCAGCGCCGGGTCGCCCGCGATCGGGTGCACAGCGTGGTCCTCGCGACCACGTACGGCACCGCCGTCGAACGGACCACCCGCGAGCTCGTCGCCGTCGACGCCACGGGCCGGCCGCTGTTCCGCCTGCGCGCGGACGTCTGGGGCGACGAGGGCATCGACCGCGTCGTCGAGGCGGTCGGGGCCCGGGTGTCGGACGACGCCCGTCCGGTGCCCGCGCGGGAGTTCGCACGTCGCTGGCCCGCCAGCCGTGCCTGGTACGAGCAGCGCGCGGCGTACGTCGTGGTCGGCGCACTGGCCGTCGTCGCGGTGGCAGGGCTGCTGCTCGTCGAGACCGTCGGCCTCCTCGGCGTCTGACCCGCTCAGCGCCGCCGACGCAGCGTCGAGAAGATCCCCTGCACGACCTCCCGTGCGATCGTTCCGCCGAGCCCCGACCCGAGCAGGTCGGACAGCGGGTCGTTCGCCTTCCGCGAGCTCGTCGTCCGCGACGTCGAGCGCGACGAGGTCCGCTTCGTCCGACGGGCGTCGGCGGCCCGCTCGGCGCGCTCGAACTCCCGCTGCGCCCGCTCGTACTCCTTCTGGGCGGCGGCACGCTCCCGCGCCTCCTGCTTCTCCGCGGCGGCGGCTTCCCTCGCGGCCGTCGCCGCGGCACGGGCCGCTTCCTCCTCGGCGTCGGCCGCGCGTTGCGCCGCGTCCTCCTGCGCATCGGCCGCCGCCGCTTCGGCAGCGGCCGCCTCCATCCGCCGGGCGAGCATCTCGTACGCGGAGTCCGGGTCGAGCGCGGTGCCGTAGGTCACCAGGAGCGGCGACGCCTGCACCCGCGCGGCCATCTCGTCGGCGGGCATCGCGTCCATCGACCCCTCGGGGGCACGCAGACGCGTCCACGCCACGGGGGTCGGCGCGCCCTTCTCGTTCATCACGGTGACGATCGCCTCGCCGGTGGCGAGCGAGGTGAGGACCTCCCCCAGGTCGTAGTCGCTCGTCGGGTACGTCGACACGGTCGCCCGGAGCGCCTTGGCGTCGTCCGGGGTGTGCGCGCGGAGCTGGTGCTGGATGCGGGAGCCGAGCTGCGCGAGCACGTCGTTCGGTACGTCCTTCGGGGTCTGGGTGACGAAGAAGATCCCCACGCCCTTCGACCGGATGAGCCGGACGGTGCGGATGATCTGGTCGGTGAAGTCCTTCGAGGCCCCGCTGAACAGCAGGTGCGCCTCGTCGAAGAAGAACACGAGCTTCGGCTTGTCCTGGTCGCCGACCTCGGGCAGCTCGTTGAACAGGTCGGCGAGCAGCCACATGAGGAACGTGGAGAAGACCTCGGGCTGGTCCTGCACCCCGGGGACCTCGAGCAGGCTGACGATCCCCCGGCCGTCGGCGGCGGTGCGGAGGAACACCTGCGTGTCGATCTCGGGCTCGCCGAAGAACCGGTCGGCTCCGGCGTCGGCGAAGGTGATGAGTTCGCGGAGGATCACCCCGGCCGACTGCTTCGACAGCCCACCGAGCTCGGCGAGTTCCCCCTTGCCCGCGTCGCTCACGAGGAACGTCAGGACGCTCCGGAGGTCGGACAGGTCGACGAGGGGCAGCCCGGCCCGTTCGGCGTAGTGGAACACGAGTCCGAGCGAGGACTCCTGGGTCGCGTTCAGCCCGAGGACCTTCGACAGCAGCAGCGGTCCGAAGCCGGACACGGTGGCACGGACCGGCACCCCGGTGCCCTGGCCGCCGAGCGAGTAGAACTCGGCCTGACTGGCCACGCCCTGCCACGTCTGGCCGATCCCGGTGGTGCGTGCGAGGAGCTTGTCGTTCGCCTGCCCCGCGACGGCGAGCCCGGAGAGGTCGCCCTTGATGTCGGCGGCGAAGACGGGCACCCCGTTCGCGGCGATCTGCTCCGCGAGGACCTGCAGCGTGCGGGTCTTGCCGGTCCCGGTCGCTCCGGCCACCAGGCCGTGCCGGTTGAGCATGCCGAGCGGGATGCGGACCTGCACGTCGGGCCGGGCCGCACCGTTGACGAGGGCCCCGAGCTGCAGGGCGCTGCCCTCGACGGTGTACCCGTCGCGGACGGCGGTCACCGCCGCCTCACCGAGGGGACCGCCTGGAGGCACGGCGCCGGTCGTCGACGCCGCCGCGGCCTCCGGGGTGGTCGCCTCCACCGCCGTGGGTGCGGAGTCCGCGTCCGGCACCGGTTCGGCGGCCGCCTCGAGCGCCGCGGCGAGCTCCTCGGCCCGCGCCGCGGCCTCGTCGGCGAGCCGCCGTGCCTCGTCCGCGGCGGACCGCGCCGCCGCTGCTGCTGCTCGGGCCTGGTCCACCGCGTCGCTCATGGCCTCAGCCTATGGACGCGTCGCCCGCGGTGGAACGAATCCGGCGGTGGAACGAATCCGTCAGTGCGTGAGCGCCGGCACGGTCCGCGGGCGGACGACGCCCCAGAGGAGCGCGATGCCGACCGCCGACGTGCAGGCCATCACCGCGGCCATCGGGGTGGCGGTCGTGATGCCGATCCACCCGACCACGGGCGAGATGATCCCGGCGACGCCGAAGTTCAGCGCACCGAGCACCGAGGCGGCGGTGCCCGCTTCCTTCCCGTGCGCGGCGAGGCCGATGACCTGCACGAGCGGGAACGAGAACCCGCACGCGGCGATGAAGAACCACAGCGGGATGAGCACGCCGACGAGCCCCGCACCGAGCTGGTCGAGGACCATGATCGCGACCGCGGCGAGGAACAGGGTCGCGGTCGAGCACGCCAGGATCCACTGCGGCCCGACGCGTTGCGCCAGCCGGGCCGACACCTGCACCCCGATGACGACGCCGACGGAGTTCACCGCGAAGAGCAACCCGTACTGCTGCGCGTCGAGGCCGTAGAGGCCCTGGAACAGGAACGGCGACGCGCTGAGGTAGGAGAACAGTCCGCTGAAGACCATCGCCCCGATGAGCGCGACCCCCACGAAGATGCGGTCCGAGAACAGGGCGCGGTAGCGCTGCCGCATGGTGGAGTGGCCGGACTCGTGCCGACGGGCCGGCGGCAGGGTCTCGACGATGAGCAGCACGGACGCCAGGACGACGGCGGCGCCGTAGCAGGCGAGGAACACGAACACCCCGTGCCAGCTGACGAACCGGAGCATCTGGGAGCCGATGAGCGGCGCGAGGATCGGCGCGAGGCCGTTCACCATCGCCAGGCGGGACAGCATCCGGACGAGCGGCTTCCCACCGAACAGGTCGCGCACGGTCGCCATCGCCACGACGCCGCCGGCCGAGGCGCCCATCCCCTGCAGCACGCGGAAGAGCGCGAGGACCTCGACGTTCGGCGCGAGCGCCGCGCCGACCGAGGCCGCGACGTGCACCGACGTCGCGATGATGAGCGGCAGGCGACGGCCCACCTTGTCGCTCCACGGGCCGACGAGCAGCTGCCCGATCGCGAACCCGAGCGTCGTCGCCGTCAGGGTGAGCTGGACGGCCCCGTCGGTGATGCCGAACTGGTCCTTGATCGACGGGAACGCCGGCAGGTAGAGGTCGATGGTGAACGGCCCGAGCGCGGTGAGCGCGCCCAGGACGAAGACGTAGACGAGTCGCTGCCTGCGGGAGAGCGAGTCTCCCGGGTGCAGGACGACCCGGAGCGAACCGGTGGTGGCGGGCGCGGTCACGAGCAGGAGTCCTTCGACGGTGAGGGGAGGATGGAGGTGATCGCGGGGTCGATCGAATCGAATCGATTCGCCCGCGGAACCATTCTACGGGGCGAGTGAGCGCTCCCGATGACCGGGCTGTGCGATTCCAGCGTGTTTCTGCGCACGACGGACGGTCCCGGCTCGGGGCATGCGGTACCGTCGGACTGCTCGGGAGGCCGGGCAGAAACGGATCAGAAGGGGGTGGGTGTCATGGTGGATGCCCGGATCCTGCACACGACCGCCGCCCTCGGCGAAGCGATCATGCGGCTCGCGGCCGACCGCCCCGTGTCCCGGATCACCGTCGCCGACGTCACCCGCGCCGCCGGGATCAACCGCGCGACCTTCTACTCGCACGCCGTCTCCCCCGGGTCGCTCCTCGCCGACGTCCTCACGCCGGAACTCGACCGCATCCGCGAGGACGACGCCGAGGCCCGACGTGCCGCCGCCGCCCGCGGTGCCGGCGCGGACGAGCTCGCGGCGATCACCCGTCGCGGCATCAACGCCGTGGTCGAGCACGTGGTCACGCACCGGGACATCTACGCGAAGGCCCTGCCGGACCCGGAGGACGCCTCGCTGCACCGGCTCCTCGTCGACCACTTCACCGAGTCGAGCGCGCAGCACATCCGGTCCCTCGACGCGGGCGACCGCCCCGAGCTGCTCGACGACGTCGCCGCGGGGTTCGTCGCGCAGGGGTTCGTCGGTGCGATCGAGGCCTGGTTGGCCGGACCGCGGCGGGCCCGCAAGGCACTGGTCGACACGATCGTGCTGTCGTTCCCGTCCTGGTGGCGCTGACCGGGCTGCGGCTCTCGACGCAACCGCCTGACGGCCTGGAGGCGCGGTGCCAGCTGGCACCGCGCCTCCAGGCCGTCTCCGTCCCGTCTACTGCCGCGCGACCTGCGTCAGGCCGGTGAAGGACACCGCACCGAGCCCGGTCACGTCGTCGTACCCCTTGGCGGTGGTGAGCGACGTGTCGTGGTCGAGCGTGACGAGGTAGTCCTTGCCCGAGGTCGCGCTGGTGTAGGCCAGTGCGATCGGCGAGGACGGCGGGCGGACGTCGCTGAACGCCGTCGGGGCGACGCGAGCCGTCGCGTACAGCGTCGGGTTGGCGAAGCCGAGCCGCGTGTGCGTCGACTGCTGGACGAGCGCCGACATCGCCGCGGTCAGCGGCGAGGCCAGCGAGGTGCCGCCGTAGGTCTCGTTGACGAACTCGCCCACGGCCAGCGTGGAGTCGTCCGTGATCGGACGGATGCCGATCGAGAACCCGGTGTACGGGTCGGCGAGCGCCGCGAGGTCCGGTGAGACGCGCTCGCCACCGGCGAGCGACGCGGGGACGACGCCCTTCTGGTACGCCGGCTGGGCGAAGAGCGTGCTCCGGCCACCGCCGGCACCACCGCCGACCAGGCCGCCCGGGAGCGGCGTCGAGTAGACGTTGCCGCGGTCGCTCGTGACGATCTGGTCGAGCACGTCGCCCCACCCGGTCTCGAAGGTCTTGCGGCCCTTCGCACCGATGCCGAGGCTCGTGCCGCCGACCGAGGTCACCCACGGGCTCGACGCCGGGAAGTCCGGCTGGGCGCTGCCGAGCGACGCGGACTCGTCGCCGTTGTCACCGCTCGAGAAGTACAGGCCGATGCCCTCGCCGGCGGCCTGGACGTGCAGGTTCTCCTGGCCGCGGATGCTCGCGAGCGGCACGTTCTCACCGACGTCGCCGTAGCTGTTGCTGACGAGGTTCGCCAGGCCCTGGTCGAGGACCTTCGACATCGCGACGTCGAGGCCACCACCGCAGTTCGTGCCGCCGACGTAGAGGATCTTCGCGGCGGGGGCGACGGCGTGCACGGACTGCACGTCGAGGGTCTCCTCGCCCTGCCACCCGCTCGGCTGCTGGCAGAGCGCCTGGTCGGTGAACTGCGACGGCGACGGGATGCGCTGCGCGAAGGTCGCACTCGTCAGTGCCGGTTCGCCGTTCTGGGCCGAGGAGCTGTTCGTGTCGTGGACGATCGACGGCGAGGCGTACGCGTCGATGATCGCGACGGTCTGCCCCTGCCCCTGGATGCCCTTCGCGGCGAGACCGTCGACGCCGTACGCGGAGCGGATCTGCTTCGGGACGTACCCGCACGCGAAGGTGTGGACGCTCGTCTTCCCGTACGCCGCCGGGACGGTCGCGGTGTGCTCCCCGTCGAAGGTCGAGCACTTCGCCTGGATGCCGGTCGGCGCGGTCGCCTGCTGCCGCAGCGACCGAGCCGGGGTCGAGGTCGCCGGGGTCTCCCCCTGCTGGACGAGCTCCGGGTGGGTGAGGAGCCGGCCCTGGTCGACGCTCACGCCGCTGACGAGGCCCGCGACGGCGGTGGGGAGCGTCGGCGCGGTCGACGGTGCGACGAGGGTGCGGCCGGCGTGCCGGTACGCGTGCAACGACGTGCCGAGCACCGAGTTCACGACCGAGGCCGCGCCGCGGAACACCACGAACTCGTGGCTCGCCGGCACCGCCGTGATGGTGAGCCCCTGCGCCCGGAGGAACCCGGTCACCTGGTCGGCGTCCGCCTTCGTCGGTGCGTACCGCGCGATCCACGCCGCCGGGGTCAGCGGCTTGCGGTACCGGGCGTTGCCCGGGGTCGACACCGCCGTGGCGAGGGCTTCGGCACCGCGCTGGTCCTGGAGCGGCAGGTAGACCTCGCCCTCGACGTCGGTGGTGGCCGCGACCGCGCCGGTGTCGTTCGCGCTCGTGGCCCACGTCGGGGTGGAGTCCGGCAGGGTGTGCCGGGTAGCGGCGTCGGCCGGACCTGCGGCGAAGAGCACCGCGCCGATCGTGCACGCGGCGGTGGTGAGCGCGATCGCGGTGGTGCGCGTCCGGCTCGTGGAGGGGGTGGACCGACCGGGGGTCGGTGGGCGTCGTTGCACTTCGGGTCCTCTCGACGGGGAGCCCAGCACGGTCGCGGGTCGCTGACGCGGTCCGTTCCCAGCGGTTTCGTGGGCTGCGGTGAGCTGACTGTAATGAGTCGCGGGATCGGCTCGACAGTCGGTGGTTCCACCGACGAACCACGTCACCCGTTCGGGGGCCGATGCTGTCGCTCTGCTCAGCACGCGTGGCCCGTGGTTGCTGGGATCTCCGCCCCGGTGCTGGGTCCCTGCCGCGAACCGGGGAGCGGGTCTTGCGCTGCGCGGCGACTCAGCTCGTCGAGGGCTTCTCGCCGCGCTGCAGTGACTCGACGACCGCGACCGACTTGCCCACGAGCGCCGCATCCGAGTCGGTGCCCTGCACGCGGTAGTCCGAGGACACCCCGTCCCCGCCCGTCCCGGATGCCGGCAACGGGTCGCCGAGCGCGACGACGACCGCGCCGGCATCGTGCGCGACCTGGATCTCGCTGCTCAGGGCGGACGGGTCGGCGGCCTCGACGAGGAGCACCTTCGCGCCGCGGCGCACGAGCGCACGGAGTGCCGTCCGCTGGTCCTGTGCCGGGTCGGCGGCGCTCGCCACCCGGACGTCCGGACGGAACCCAGCCGTGGTCAGGTCCGTCTCGAACCGCTCGGGCAGGGCGACCCCGCCGGACGTCGGACCGGGGGTGGACGCGCTCGCCAGGAGCACGACTCCGACCACGGCGTGCTGGTCGAACCCGCCGTCGGAACTCGTCAGGTCCGAGCTCTCGACCGGGGTCGGCGCATCGGACGTCGTCCCCTGGCACCCGGCCAGGACGAACATCGAGCACACCGCCACGACGGCGGCCACGGAGCGCAGCACGACGGATCCTCCAACGGTCGATCGGTGTGCCACGCTACCCGTTCGCACGGGTCGCCGACGCCGGGCCGGGTACCGGACCGAGTCGACGCACGGCGGCGACGGCCAGGGCCGCGATGACGACCATCCCCGCGAACACGAGCGGGAACGACACCGTCCCGTCGGCACCACCCGTCCCGATGAACAGCAGCCCGGTGACCGCGAGCCCGATCACGCTGCCCGAGGCGTCGGCGATCGTCAGGGCCGAGCTCGCGAACCCGTCGTCGCCCTCGCCGGAGAACCGGAGCGTCAGCATCGACGTCCGCGGGTAGATCGCGCCCATGCCCGCACCGCCGACGAACCAGCCGACGACGAGCAGCCACCACGGCAGCGCCAGCGACGCCACGGCCAGGGCGGTGAGCAGGCTGACGAGCACGAGGGTCAGCCCGACGCCGAACGTCCGGGCCGCGGTGAGCCGGTCCTCCCCGAGTCGACCGTGCACCCAGCTCGCCCCGGCCCAGCTCAGCGCCGCCACGGTCAGCGCGAGTCCGGCGGCCGAGGCGGACAGGCCGTCCTTCGCCTGCAGCAGGAACGGCACGTACGCCTCGCTCCCGAAGAACGACGCGGCGACGAGGCCGCGGAGGAGGATCACCGACGGCAGCCCCGGAGCGGCCCGGAAGGTCCCGGCGGGCAGCAGCGGGCGGAGGGCGAACCACGTCCCCACCAGCCCGATCACGACGGCGGCCACGCGGGCCCAGGCACCGAGGTCCGGCGCGATGTTGAGGAGCAGGATCGCGACCGCGGCGGCGACCGACCAGCCGATCCGGGAACGCTGCCACGCCGGACGCAGTGCAGCCGCCGGCGGGTGCAGGCGGCCGAGGGTGGGCACGAGCAGGCTGAACGCGCCGACGGCGATGACGAGCGCCCCGGCGAAGACCCAGTGCCAGTTCCACACGTCGGTGACGATGCCGGCGAGCGCCGGGCCGATCAGCGCCGGCACCACCCAGGCGGCCGCGAACCCGGCGAACACCGGGCCGTGCAGCTCGGCGGGGAAGATGCGGGCGACGAGCACGTAGAGGACGACGTCGATCGCCCCGGCGCCGAAGCCCTCCACCAGGCGTCCGGCGAGGAACACCTCCATGGTGGGGGCGAGCATGACGATCGCGGTGCCGACGGCGAAGAGGCCGGCGGACACCCACGCGACGACGCGACCGCCGGCACGGTCCGTCCAGTTGCCGGCGAGCACCATGCCGGGCACCCCGGCGGCCAGGGGCGCGGCGAACGCGAGCGCGTACAGGGTCTCACCGTCGAGGTCACGGCTGATCTCCGGCATCACCGTCGTCATCGCGAGGTTCTGGAACGCCGCGACGGCGACGATCGCGACCATGCCGACGGTGGCGAGCGCGTACGGGCCGCTGAACAGACTGGTCCTCGTCGCGGCGGTGCTCACCCGATCATCGTAGAGGCCGCCGGGCCCGGGCCGGGCCGGGCGTGGCGCCCGGCTCCCGGCGCCCGGCCCCCGGCGCCCGGCCCCGCGTCAGCGCGTGAGTGCCTGCTGCAGGTCCGCGACCAGGTCGCCGGCGTCCTCGATGCCGACCGACAGCCGGACGACGTTCTCCGGCACGGCCAGCTCGGTGCCCTTCACCGACGCGTGGGTCATCTCGGACGGGTAGCCGATGAGCGACTCCACCCCGCCGAGCGACTCGGCGAGCGCGAACAGCTCTGTCGACTCCGCGAAGCGCCGCGCAGCCTCGGGGCCGCCGGACAGCGCGACCGAGAGCATGCCGCCGAAGCCGCGCATCTGCCGCGCCGCGACCTCGTGCCCCGGGTGGTCGGACAGACCCGGGTAGTAGACGCGCTCGACACCGTCGGCTGCGACCAGCGCCTCGGCGACGGCCTGCGCGTTCTGCGAGTGCCGCTCCATCCGCACCGCGAGCGTCTTGATGCCGCGGGTCGTCAGGAAGGCGTCGAACGGCGAGGAGATCGCACCGGCGCCGAACTGCAGGAACTGGACCTTCGCCGCGAGTTCCTCGTCGGCGAGGACGACCGCGCCGCCGACGACGTCGGAGTGTCCCCCGAGGTACTTCGTCGTCGAGTACACGACCACGTCGGCGCCGAGCGACAGCGGCTGCTGCAGGTACGGCGACGCGAAGGTGTTGTCGACGACGACGAGGGCGCCGGACTCGTGCCCGAGGGTCGCGAGCGCCGCGATGTCGGCGATCTTCATGAGCGGGTTCGTCGGCGTCTCCACCCACAGCACGGTCTGCGCCGGAGCGCCCACGAGTGCGGCGCGCACCTGGTCGAGTTCGCTCATGTCGACGACGACGAGTTCGACGCCCCACGGCACGTGCAGGCGGCTGACCAGACGGTGCGTGCCGCCGTAGACGTCGTTGCCCATCACGACACGGGCGCCGGGGACGAGCGCCGCACGGAGCAGGGCGTCCTCGGCGGCGAGCCCCGAGGCGAACGAGTAGGCCGCGACACCGCCGTCCAGGTCGGCGAGGAGCGTCTGCAGCGAGTCGCGGGTGGGGTTGCCGGCACGGGAGTACTCGTACCCGTTCCGCATGCCGCCGATGCCGTCCTGCACGTACGTGGAGGTCAGGTGGATCGGCGGGATGACGGCTCCGGTGGGGCCGTCGGGCTCCTGGCCGGCGTGGACGGCGCGGGTGCTGAACTCGGTCATGCTGGCGGGTTCCTTACTCGGACAGGTAGGTGAGGAGGTCGTGGCGGGTCAGGACGGTGACGGGTTTGCCGTCCTCGACGACGAGGAGCGCGTCGACGGACTCGAGACCCCGACGAGCGGCGGAGACCGACTCACCGACGCCGATGAGCGGCAGGGGGTCGCCGACGAAGCCGGACAGCGCGTCCGCCATCTTCGCGGACCCGGTGAAGACCTGCTCGAGCAGTGCCTTCTCCTCGACCGCGCCGACGACCTCGCCGATGACGACCGGCGGCTCCGCGCTGAGCACGGGCATCTGCGAGACGCCGTACTTCGTCATGATGTCGACGACCTCGCGGACGGTGTCGGACGGGTGCGCGTGAACGAGGTCGGGCAGCCGGCCGTCCTTCCCGGCGATGAGCGAACCGACGGTCCGCTCGTCGTCGGTCTCCGCGAAGCCGTAGGAGCGCATCCACCGGTCGTTGAAGATCTTGCCGAGGTAGCCGCGACCGCCGTCCGGCAGGAGCACCACGACGACGTCGTCCTCGGTGAGGTCGCGGGCCGCACGGAGCGCGGCGACGACGGCCATGCCGCTCGAGCCACCGACGAGCAGGCCCTCTTCACGGGCGAGGCGACGGGTCATCGCGAACGAGTCGGCGTCCGACACGGCGATGATCTCGTCCGGCACGCCGGCGTCGTACGCGGCGGGCCAGAAGTCCTCGCCGACGCCCTCGACCAGGTACGGACGGCCGGTGCCGCCCGAGTAGACGGACCCTTCGGGGTCGGCGCCGACGATGCGGACGCGGCCGTCGGAGGCCTCCTTGAGGAAGCGCCCGGTGCCCGAGATGGTGCCGCCGGTGCCGACGCCCGCGACGAAGTGCGTGATGCGCTCCTCGGTGTCGCGCCAGATCTCCGGACCGGTGGTCTCGTAGTGGCTGCGCGGGCCGTTCGGGTTCGCGTACTGGTTCGGCTTGTAGGCGCCGGGGATCTCGCGGACGAGCCGATCGGACACCGAGTAGTAGGACTCGGGGTGCTCCGGCGGGACCGCGGTGGGCGTCACGACGATCTCGGCGCCGTACGCCGTGAGGACGTTCCGCTTGTCCTCGCCGACCTTGTCCGGCAGGACGAACACGCAGCGGTAGTCGCGCTGCTGGGCGACGAGGGCGAGCCCCACCCCGGTGTTGCCCGAGGTCGGCTCGACGATCGTGCCACCGGGCTGCAGCTCGCCGGAGGCCTCGGCCGCGTCGATGATCCGGGTGGCGATCCGGTCCTTCGAGGATCCGCCGGGGTTGAGGTACTCGACCTTGACGAGCACGGTCGCGCGCACCCCCTCGGTCACCCGGTTGAGCTTGACGAGCGGGGTGTCGCCGACGAGGTCGAGGACGGAGTTCGCGTAACGCACCCGTCGATCCTAAGCGGCGGACACGTTCCTCTGCTGGGACTGGACGTGCGGAAGCCGTGCGTGCTGTTCCGTGCGGGACTGGAGGCGCGTGGCGGCGCCGCCACGCGCCTCCAGGCCGGCACGTGGTGCGTCGGGACGCCGGCCGCGCGCTCGCGTCACCGGCCGAGTGCGTCCGCGGGTGCGGTCTGCTCACGATGCAGCGTCGCGTAGATCCCGTCGCGGCCGAGCAGTTCCTCGTGGCTGCCCTGCTCCACGATCTGGCCGTGGTCGAGGACGAAGATGACGTCGGCGTCGCGGATCGTCGACAGCCGGTGCGCGATCGAGATCGTCGTGCGACCGGCGGCGGCGTTGTCGAGCGCCGTCTGGACGACCCGCTCGGAGATGGAGTCGAGCGCGCTCGTCGCCTCGTCGAGGACGAGCACCGGCGGGTCCTTCAGCAGGACCCGCGCGATCGCGATGCGCTGCTTCTCGCCGCCGGACAGGCGGTACCCGCGCTCCCCCACCACGGTGTCGTAGCCGTCCGGGAACGACGCGATCGTCTCGTGGATGTTCGCCGCCCGCGCCGCCCGCTCGAGTTCCTCCGCCGTGGCGTCGGGCTTGGCGTACCGCAGGTTGTCACCGATCGTGGCGTGGAAGAGGTAGGTCTCCTGGGAGACGATGCCGACGTGCTGCATGAGGTCCTCGTGCACGATGTCACGGACGTCCTGTCCGGCGAACCGCACCGACCCGGCAGTCGCCTCGTACAGGCGCGGTACCAGGTACGACACCGTCGTCTTGCCGGCGCCCGAAGGACCGACGAAGGCCGCGAACTGACCCGGCTGCAGCTCGAAGGACACTCCGCGGAGCGTCGGCTTGTCCGCCTCGCCGTCGGGGTAGGTGAACGTCACGTCGTCGAACGCCACGTGGCCGACCCGGGACTCGTCCACGGGCTTCGCCGTCGGCGAGTCCGTGATCGCGGGCTCGAGGTCCATGTACTCGAAGATACGGGCGAACAGCGCACCGGAGGTCTGCAGGTCCAGCACGACGCGGAGGAGCCCCACGGTCGGGAACAGCAGCCGCGACTGCACGGTCGTGAAGGCCACGATCGTGCCCGCGGTGATCGGGACGTCGCCGATGATGAGGTACGCGGCGACGACGTAGATGATCGCCGGGATGATCGACAGGAAGATCTGCACGATCGCGAAGAACCACTGCCCGGACATCTGCTGGCGGACCTGCAGCTGGATCTGGTTCCGGTTCTCGGCGCCGTACCGCTGCGTCTCGCTGCGCTGCTGGTTGAAGCTCTTCGCGAGCAGGATGCCGGAGACGCTCAGTGCCTCTTGTGTGATCGCGGTCATGTCCGACAGCGACTCCTGCGTCTGCCCCGCGATCCGGGCGCGGACCTGGCCGACCCGACGCTGTGCGATCACGAGGAGCGGCAGCAGCACGACCGCGACGATCGTCATCTGCCAGCTCAGCAGCAGCATCGCGACCACCGCGGCGATGACCGTCACGGTGTTGCCGAGGACCGACGAGATCGTGTTGTTGAGCACGCTGGCGACACCGCCCACGTCGTTCTGCAGCCGGGACTGGATCACGCCGGTCTTCGTGCGGGTGAAGAACGCGAGCTCCATGCGCTGCAGGTGCCCGAACAGGCGCATGCGCATCGAGCCCATCACCTTGTTGCCGACCGTCGCGGTGAGGTAGGTCTGCCAGACGCCGACCCCGGCGCTCGCGATCCAGAGGGCGACCATCGCGCCGACGAGCTCGTACAGCACCGGCAGGTTCGGCCCGCCCGACTTCGGGAAGAGCCCGAGGTCGAACGCCTTCTGCGTCAACAGCGGCGGGATGACCGAGATCGCCGCACCGATGAGCACGAGCACCACGGTCGTGACGATCGTCTTCCGGTGCGGCACGAACAGCCCCGCGATGCGCTTGACGAGGTGCGGGATCCGCGGAGCCTCGGCGTTGGCGGCCTTCTGCGCCGCGAAGTCGCCGCTCGAGATCCGGCCACCGCCGCCACCGCGACCACCACGGCCACCGCCGCCGTGCATCCCACCGCCCATGCTCATGGAGCCAAACCTAGCCCCGGGCTGGGACATCGGCGGTCCCGCCCGTATTTGACCCCGTTCAGGGGGCATGCGACCATTTCCCGTCCCCTTCCCCGCACCACTCGAGGTCCCATGACGTCCGCGTCCACCCGCCCCACGTCCCTCCGCACGCAGCTCGCCCGTCGCAAGCCGATCGAGCAACTGCAGGCCGATGCCGCGGTGGGCGTGAACGGTGAGCCGCTCCGTCGCTCGCTCGGGGTCTGGCACCTGACGATGATCAGCGTCGGGGCGACCCTCGGCACCGGCATCCTGGTCGTGCTCGGCACCGCCGTGCCGCTCGCCGGGCCCGCCGTCTGGATCTCGTTCGTGGTCGCCGGTGTGGCCGCGCTGCTGTCGGCGCTGTCCTACGCCGAGATGGCCGGCGCGGTGCCGACGTCCGGGTCGAGCTACTCGTACACCTACGCCACGATGGGCGAGGGCATCGCCTGGGTGTGCGGCTGGTGCCTCGTGCTCGAGTACGCCGTGTCGGTCGCCGCCGTCGCGGTCGGGGCGAGCGAGTACGTCGACGAGACGCTCCGGGTGTTCGGGCTGCACCTGCCCACCGCGCTCTCCGCGCCCCCGGGTGACGGCGGCGTGGTGAACTTGCCGGCCGCGGTGCTCGTGCTCCTCGCCACCGCGATCCTGCTGCCCGGCGCGCGGGAGAGCGCGTGGGTGAACACCGTGATGGTGATCGTGAAGATCGCCCTGCTCGTCTTCTTCGTGGTCGTGGCGTTCTCGGCGTTCCAGGCGCAGAACTTCGAACCGCTCGCACCGATGGGGGCAGCCGGCGTCACCGCTGCCGCGTCCCGGCTGTTCTTCTCCTACATCGGCTTCGACGCGGCGTCCACCGCGGGCGAAGAGGCGAAGAACCCGCGCCGCGACCTCCCCCGCGCGATCATCGGCTCCATCGCCCTCATCACCACGCTCTACATCCTCGTCGCGATCGCCGCGATCGGCGCGCGCTCGTGGACGTCGTTCTCGTCGACCGAGGCCTCGCTCGTCCGCATCGTCGTCGACGTCACCGGGCAGCCGATCGTCGCGCTGGTGTTCTCGATCGGGGCCGTCGTCGCGATCGCCAGTGTCGTCCTCACCGTGCTGTACGGGCAGACGCGGATCCTGCTCACGATGGCACGGGACGGCCTCGTGCCGAAGGTCTTCGGCAGGGTCTCCAAGCGCACCGGCACCCCGATCGCGAACACCCTCATCATCGGTGTCGTCGTCACGATCGTCGCCGCGCTCGTCCCGCTCGGGGAACTCGCCGACGCGACGAGCATCGGCACCCTCGTGGCGTTCGCCCTGGTCAACGTGTCCGTCATCGTCCTCCGTCGTACCCAGCCCGGGCTCGAGCGCTCGTACCGCGTGCCGTTCTTCCCCGTCGTGCCGATCCTCGGCGCGCTCTGCTGCGTGCTGCTCGCGGTGTTCCTCGGCATCGGTACCTGGATCGCCTTCGGCATCTGGATGGTCGTCGGCGCCGCCCTCTACCTGGCCTACGGCCGCCGCCACAGCACGTTGCGCTGACGCGCGGGCGCCCGCCCGCGCCGCGCCCGCGCCGCGCGCCGCCTCGCCGAGACTCGGCCCTGCGGACAGTTTCGCGGTCAAAAGCCGCGAAACTGTCCACCCACGCGAGTCTCGCCACTCGTGCACAGGCGACGGGCGTCGGCGGCCCGTCCACAACTCGGTGAAGTGACGGCCATGCGAGGGCTGATCCCACCACCATGTCGGGATGCGCTACCGCCGAACCCGTCCACCGCTCCTCCGTGCCCGTGATTCCGACCCTTCTGAGGGCCGACGTCTGCGTCGACTCCACGCAGCGGGGAAACTCGTCCGGCTCCGCGCGAACGTCTACATCGCCGCCGACGTGTGGGCAGGGCTGGCGCCGGCGGACCGCCATCTCACTCGTGCATGGGCGATCGGTCCGGACCTGTCCCGTACGGCCGTCTTCTCGCATCAGACCGCGGCGCTCATCCACGGCTGGGCACTGATCGGCGGCACCACGGATCGCGTCCATGTGGTCGACGACGCGGTTCGAGGAGTCGAACACCGGGCCGGAGTGGTCCGGCACGGTCTCGGCCAGTGCCCGTTCGGCACCGCACCCGCTCGCTTCGACGGGGTACCCGTCGCCGACGCGCTCACCACGGCAGTGCTCCTGGCTCTGACGATGGAGCCGCACGTCGCGGCCGTGGCCATCGACTCTGCCGTCCGAGCCGGTGAGCTCGACGTCGCCCGGTTCGAGGCCGCGCTGCCCGAGGGACCCGCTCGCGGCTCGCGACGAGCGAGACTCGTCGCGGCTGCCCTTGATCCGCTGCACGAGTCGGTCGGCGAGTCCTACACCGCCATCCGCTTGGTCGAGATCGGCCTTCGGTCGGTCGAACCCCAGCGCGAGTTCAGGAGTGGACGTCATGTGGACCGCGTCGACTTCTGGCTTCCGGAACAGGGAGTCGTCGTCGAGTTCGACGGGAAGCAGAAGTACGTCGACCCTGCGATGCTCGGGGACCGCTCACCGCAGGAGGTCCTCTGGCAGGAAAAGCTCCGCGAGGATCGACTTCGGCGCCGGCCCGAGGTGACCACGATCATCCGGGTCACGTGGTGGCACCTGGTCGACCTCGACCGCTTCCTCGCGTTGTTCCGCTCCCACGGAGTGTTCGTGTGAGCACCGAAACTCGGCCACCCGGACAGTTTCGTGCCTGATCAGGCGCGAAACTGTCCGCCCAGCCGAGACTCGCCCACGCGCGCAACCGCGCACCGCCGCACACGACGAAGGCCGCCACCCCCGGAGGGGCAGCGGCCTTCGCACACACAGTGCGCTGTGCACACAGAGTGCGCAGTGACTACGCGAGCTCGATCGTGGCGCCAGCGGCCTCGAGGGCAGCCTTCGCCTTGTCGGCCGTCTCCTTGTTGACACCCTCGAGCACCTTGGCGTCGGCGGTCTCGACGAGCGCCTTGGCCTCACCGAGGCCGAGCGACGTCAGGCCACGGACCTCCTTGATGACCTGGATCTTCTTGTCACCAGCGGACTTGAGGACGACGTCGAACTCGGTCTTCTCCTCAGCGGCCTCGGCCGGAGCAGCTGCGCCGGCGGGGGCGGCAGCGGCGACCGGGGCGGCCGCGGTGACCTCGAAGACCTCTTCGAACTTCTTCACGAAGTCCGAGAGCTCGATGAGCGTGAGCTCCTTGAAGGCCTCGATGAGCTCGTCCTGCGAAAGCTTCGCCATGATTTTCTCCTACTACTAGCTAGTACGTGTGGTTGATGAACGCGTGCCTGATCAGGCCGCGGACTCCTGCTTCTCGCGAAGGGCGTCCACGGTGCGGACGGCCTGCGAGAGGGGTGCCTGGAACAGGTACGCAGCACCGAACAGCGAGGCCTTGAGTGCGCCGGCGAGCTTGCCGAGCAGCACTTCACGGGACTCGAGGTCGGCGAGCTTGTCCACCTCGGTCGCGGTGAGCGGGTTACCGTCGAAGTAACCGCCCTTCACCACGAGCTCGGGGTTCGCCTTGGCGAATGCACGCAGCGACTTCGCGACGGCGACGGTGTCACCGTGGACGAAGGCGAGAGCGGACGGACCGGCGAGTTCGTCGTCGAACGACGAGATGCCGGCGTTGTTCGCCGCGATCTTGGTCAGCGTGTTCTTCACCACGGCGTACGTGGCGTGCTCACGGATCGAGTTGCGGAGCTCCTTGAGCTGCGCGACCGTGAGACCGCGGTACTCGGTGAGCAGAACGGCGTTCGAGCTCCGGAAGGACTCCGTGAGCTCGGCGACCGCAGCTTCCTTGTTCGCCATGGTTCTCCTTGGGGTTTCTTGCCGGTAGCCCCAGGTCCACGAACGAAAAAAGCTCCGGCGCAGAGGCTCGGAGCTGCTTCCACCAGAAAGGCGGGAGTGGTTCTGAACACCTGCGCGGGATGCCTCACGATGGAGGACCTTCGGTTCACATGCGAGCACGCGAACATCCGGCGGTCTTTGGCTTCGAGAACTGTACCAGATGCTCTGGAGGTGACCAAACACCGGACTGGAGGCGCGGTGCGGGCCCGCCCCGCGCCTCCAGTCCGTGGTCACGCGCGTTCCAACCCATCACGCGTGCAGTAGGAAGCGGAACCGCTCGTAGGGGGTCGGAAAGAACTGCCTCCTACGAGCGATTCGACCTCCTACGCGCGATCTGGCACCTCGGACCATGCCGCCGCTGGGGCAGGCGCAGCAGCCTCAGCAGCAGCCGCATCGGGCCCGGCAGCCGCCACGTCGGGGGTCTGCTCGGCGGGCAGGTGCACGGTGAACACGGTGTTGCCCGGCTCGCTCGTCACGTCGACGGACCCGCCGTGCGCCTGCACGACCGCGTCGACGATCGCGAGCCCGAGCCCCGTCGACCCGGCGGTGCGGGAGCGTGAGCTGTCGGCGCGGGCGAACCGCTCGAACAGCTTCGGGAGGAACTCCGGGTCGATGCCCTGCCCGGTGTCCCGCACGGTGAGGTCGACACCGGGCCGGGAGCCGGCCCCCGACGCCGACGGAGCGATCCCCACGGTGATGCGGGTGCCGTCCGGGGTGTGGGTGCGTGCGTTCGTGACGAGGTTGACGATGACCTGGTGCAGGCGCGCAGCGTCCCCGACGACCACGACCGGCGACGACGGCACGTCGACGTCGATCGGGTGCTCCGGCGATGCGGCGTGCGCGTCGTTCACCGCGTCGAAGACGAGGCCGGTCAGGTCCACGTCGTCGAACTGGATCTCACGGCCCTCGTCGAGCCGGGCGAGGAGGAGCAGGTCCTCGACCATCGAGGTCATCCGGATCGACTCCGACTCGATGCGGCTCATGGCGTAGACGACGTCCTTCGGCAGGTCGCCGCCCATCCGGCGGGTGAGCTCGGCGTACCCGCGCACCGAGGCGAGCGGGGTCCGGAGTTCGTGCGAGGCGTCCGCGACGAACTGCCGCACCTTCTGCTCCGAACGCTCCCGGGCCTGCATGGCCCCGGCGATGTGCCCGAGCATCCGGTTGAAGGCGCTGCCGACGCGTCCGACCTCGGTGCGTGGATCGGTGTCCGGCACGCGGACGTCCTGCAGGGCGTCGCTCCGCTCGAGCGGCATCCGGGCGACGGTCGAGGCCGTCTCGGCGACGCGTTCGAGTGGGCGGAGGGACCGGCGGACGACGACCGCTGCGACGATCGAGGCGACGACGAGGGCTGCGGCGACGACGAGGATGACGACGACGAGCAGGGACCGGATGCTGTCGTACACCGGCGACATGGGCAGCCCGACGACGAGCACGGCGTTGCCGAGCGCAGGGTTGTCGACCTGCACGGCGGCGACCCGGTACTTCCCGAGGGAGCCGCCGAGGCTCATCGTCGCGGGGTCGACACCGACCTTGACGTCACCGAGCCGCTTCAGCTGGTCCGTCGTCAGCGCGGACCGCGAGCTGTCCTCGTTGAGCACGATGCCGGCCGCGACGCCACCGGTCACGTAGTACGCGGTGAGCGTGCCCGCGGCCTGCCCGAGCGGCTGCAGTGCGTCGTCGTTCGGCCGTTGCCCGCCCTCCGGCTGGTCGCCCTGGCCGAACTTCGTCGACGCACGGGCGGTCGCCTTCTGCAGCTGCGCGTCGATCGCGCCGGTCTGGATGGTCGCGAGCGCGATGATGCTGCCCGCGCCGATGACCGCGCTGACGGCCACGACGAGGGCGACGATGCTCAGGACGAGCCGGCGCCGGAGGGTCACGAGGTGGGCTTGATGACGTACCCGACGCCGCGCACCGTGTGGATCATCGGGGTCTCGCCGGCGTCGATCTTCTTGCGCAGGTAGGAGATGTAGATCTCGACGACGGACGACTTGCCGCCGAAGTCGTACGACCACACGCGGTCGAGGATCTGCGCCTTCGACAGCACACGGCGGGGGTTCCGCATGAGGAACCGGAGCAGCTCGAACTCGGTGGCGGTCAGTTCGATGGGCCGGCCGGCGCGGGACACCTCGTAGGACTCCTCGTCGAGTACCAGGTCGCCCACGACGATGCGCGAGTCGCCCGCCTCGGAGATCGAGATCTGCGAGCGGCGGATGAGCCCGCGGAGGCGCGCCACCACCTCTTCCAGCGAGAACGGCTTCGTGACGTAGTCGTCGCCGCCGGCGGTGAGGCCGGTGACGCGGTCCTCGACCGAGTCCTTCGCGGTGAGGAACAGCACCGGGGTGTCGTCGTTGTTCTGACGGAGGCGACTGAGGACCTGCAGCCCGTCGAGGTCGGGCATCATGACGTCGAGCACCATGGCGTCCGGCTTGAACTCGCGCGCGGTGGCGAGGGCGTCCTGGCCGCCGTTCGCGCTCTTCACGTCCCAGCCCTCGTACCGGAGCGCCATGGACAGGAGGTCGGTGAGGCTGGCTTCGTCGTCGACGACGAGGATGCGCAACGGGTTTCCGTCGGCACGGGTGAGGCGCGGGGCGGCTGCAGGCTGGGAGATGGTCACGTCTTCGAGTATCGAGAGTTTTCTATGAGCGGTCTGTGGAGCGGCCATCGAGCGTCTGTGGGTCGTCGAGGAGATGTGGGCGCGCGGCCGGTCGAGGGCCCGCGGGCCGGCACGTCCCGAGCCGAACGACGGGCTCCTTAGCCATCCCATAGGAACGGGCAGTGCGGCCCATAACCACGCTGCCTAGGTTCTCCCCGTCGGCCCCGCCGTGCGCTCTGCACGGCCGGTGACCCCCGCCGGCCACCACCGAGGAGAACCATGTTCCTGACCTACCTCAGGCGCGAACTCACGAACCGCAAGAAGCAGACCGTCATCATCGCGATCGGCATGGCGCTCGCCATCGCACTCGTGGTCATCGTGTCCTCGATCGCGGGCGGCGTGAAAGCGGCGCAGGCGAGCGTGTTGGAGTCCGTCTACGGCGTCGGCACGGACATCACCGTGACCAAGACCGAGACCCCGAGCGCGTCGAGCACCGGGCGTCCGAGCTTCGACTTCGGCAGCCAGGGCGCCTCCGGCAGCGACAGCAGCGGCTCGACCGACCTGTCCCAGTCCCGCCTCGCCGTGTCCCGCGGATCGAGCACGCTGAGCGCCGCGAACGTCACGACGGTCGCCGGCACGAGCGGCGTCAAGGCTGCGACCGGTGTCCTCACCCTCGAGAACAGCACGTTCTCGGGCCAGGTCCAGCAGCAGTCCGACAGCGGCACGAGCAGCGACACCGCCACCCAGCAGAGCCCGCCCAGCGGCACCGGCGGCACCGGGGGCACCGGGGGCGGCGGCTTCGGCGGCGGCTCCTTCAGCGTCGACTCGTTCACGGTCACGGGCATCCCGGTCTCCGGCGCCGCCGTCGGCCCCCTGACGAGCACCGAGCTGACCAAGGGCCGGACCTTCACGGCGAAGGACGCCGGCAAGGACGTCGTCGTGCTCGACGCGAGCTACGCGAAGAGCGAGTCGAAGGCCGTCGGTGACACCGTGTCGATCGGCGGGAAGGACTTCGAGGTCATCGGCATCGTCTCGTCGACCGGCTCCTCGTCGACCACCGGCTCGAACACCTACATCCCGCTCGACACCGCGCAGACCCTGGCGGACCTCGACGGCAAGGTCACCTCGATCTACGTCTCCGCGCAGTCCTCCTCCGACGTGGACACCATCAAGTCGGCGCTGCAGAAGCAGCTCACGAGCGCCACCGTCTCCACCGAGTCCGACCTGGCATCGAGCGTCTCGGGTTCGCTGAGCACGGCTTCGAGCCTCGTCTCGAACCTCGGCACCTGGCTGTCGATCGTCGTCCTCGTCGCGGCGTTCCTCATCGCGATCCTCTTCACGATCTCCGGCGTCACCCGCCGAACCCGTGAGTTCGGCACCCTCAAGGCCATCGGCTGGTCGAACGGGCGGATCACCCGGCAGGTCGCCGGCGAGTCCCTCGTGCAGGGCATCATCGGCGGCGTCATCGGTGCCGCCGCGGGCCTCATCGGCATCCTCGTCGTGAACGTGATCGCCCCGACGATCTCGGCGAGCGCCACGAGCACCACGAACCGCGGTGCGGGCGCAGGAGCCGGCGTGCCCGGCGGCGCTGCGACGGCGGCGGCCGGGAGCGGCACCACCGGTGGCGCTGCGGCCGGCGGGTTCGGCGGCGGCGGTGCGAGCACCGCGTCCACGACCGACGTCGTGCTGCACGCCCCGGTGACCGTCGAGGTGATCCTGCTCGCGATCGGGTTGGCGATCCTCGGTGGCCTCATCGCCGGCGCACTCGGTGGATGGCGTGCGAGCCGCCTCCGTCCGGCCGAGGCCCTCCGGAGCGTGGCCTGATGCCCGGGCCCGCCACCGGCGCGACGCCCACCACGGGCCGGCCCGCCACCGGCGCGACGCCCACCACGGGCCGGCCCACCACCGGCGCGACGCCCACCACCGACCCGACCACCGCAGCCAGCCCGACGACGCGACCCGAAGGAGCACCCGTGACCAGCACCGAGACCGCACCGTCCGCGGCGGAGGCGAGCCGCGCCTCCAGTCCGATCTACCGCCTGCAGAACGTGAGCAAGACGTACAAGCAGAAGAACCGGACCATCACGGCGCTGACGAACGTCGACCTGACGATCCCGCAGGGGCAGCTCGTCGTGATCCAGGGCCCGACCGGTGGCGGGAAGTCCACGCTGCTCCAGATGCTCGGCGCGCTCGACCGGCCGAGCGCCGGGTCGGTCCAGCTCGGCGACCGGGACGTCGCGAAGCTCGGCGACCGTGCGCTCACCGACCTCCGGGCGACCGAGATCGGCTTCGTGTTCCAGAGCTTCAACCTCATCCCGACGCTGACGGCGCTCGAGAACGTGGAGACCGCGTTCGCCGGCACCCTGGCGAACCGCACCCGTGCCGAGGTCCGTGCGCGGGCGACGGCGGCCCTCCAGGAGGTCGGGCTCGGCGAACGGCTCGACCACCTCCCCGCGGAGCTCTCCGGCGGACAGCAGCAGCGCGTCGCGATCGCGCGGGCACTCGTGAAGAACCCGAGCGTGCTGCTCGCGGATGAACCGACCGGCGCCCTCGACGAGGCCACCCGTGACGAGATCATGGGGCTCATCGAGAAGCAGTGGAAGGAGCGGGGACTCACCGTGGTCATCGTCACGCACGACTCGTGGGTGGCGAAGCGGGCGGAGCGCCGGCTGCACATCAAGCAGGGGCAGGTGCGCGAGGTCTAGTCGCGTCCACCACCCGGCCTGGAGGCACGGTGCGCGTCCGACGCGCACCGTGCCTCCCGTGGGTTGGTGGCGTTTCGCGGTCAGCGACAGGTCACGCCCGGCGCGGCCCGTGAGGTGTCGCTCAGCGCGCGAGGTCGCCCGTGCCCACAGGGCCGACGGGGTAGTCGCAGTAGGCGAACCAGGTCGAGTCGGGAGCCCACGGCGGCACGTTCACGGTCCCCTGGCCGCCGTCGAGCGCGACGAGCGTCTCCGGCGCCACGGCGATCCGGGCACCGCGGACGAGGGACCCCGGCAGCAGCCGGAGCTCGACGCGCTGGTCCGCCGGGTGCCCCTGCACGCCGGGCTCGTACGACAGGTAGAGCAGGTGCGCGCCGTCCGGCGACAGGTGCGGGAACCAGTTCACCCGGTCGTCGTTCGTGAGCCGCACAGGGTTGCCGTGGCCGGGCCAGAGCGACGCGAGCTGCGCCGTCCCCGGCGTGAAGCGCTCGGTGTTCCAGAGGAGGATGCCGCCGGCGGGGCTGATCGTGCAGCCGTCGTCGTGGTGCTCGTCGCGGGTGACGAACGTCGGCTCCCCCGTCACGGGGTCGACGAGCGCGACGTCGGTCGTCCACACGCCGTCCTCGGACAGCTCCCCGACGATCGCGGCGAGGGACGAGCCGTCCGGTGCGATGCCGTGCAGGTAGAACTTGCGCGTCACCGGCAGGACCGCGGCGGCGTCGGTGATCTGCTCGGTCGCTCCGCCCTCGGGCAGCGGCACCCGGTAGAGCTCGCCGTTCCGGGCGCTCACCACGATCGACGAGCCGGACGGGTCGAGCACGTGGTCGTTGTTGATCTCGTCGACGCCGTCCATCGGCACGGCCACGAGTGCGGACTCGTCGAGCACGGTGTCGCTGCCGGCGGCGGGGAGCCGCAGCAGCCAGAGGTCCCCGTCCCCGTTGAGCACGAGGGTGTCGTCGTCGAGGACGTTCGGCGCCTCGACGAGGACCGTGGCGGACTCGAACACGAGCCGGCTCGAGCGCGTCTCGACGTCGTACACGTGCACGCGGCTGGTCTGGCCGGGCAGCAGCTGCCGCCCTCGGTTCTCGGTCATGCGTCCATCCTGTCGTGTGCCTGGAACCGAGACTCGGCCCGGCGGACGTCCTGCGGGTGGATCCACCCGCGTTCTGTCCACCGAGCCGAGTCTCGGATGTGCGAACTCTGCGCTACTTCACCGCACCGGCGGTCAGACCGGCCACGAACTGACGCTGCACGACGAGGAACGCGGCCACGACCGGGATCGACACGACGAGCGACGCGGCCATCACCTGGTTCCAGTACACGTTCGTCTGCGTCGAGTACTGCTGCAGACCGACCGCCAGGGTGGACCCGAGACCGTTCGTCATGACGGAGGCGAAGAGGACCTCACCCCAGGCCGTCATGAACGAGTAGATGCCGACCGCCACCAGACCCGGACGAGCCGAGGGCAGGATGACCCGGAACAGGGCACCCATCGGACCCGAGCCGTCGACCATGGCGGCCTCGTCGAGTTCGCGCGGGATCGTCTCGAAGTACCCGGCGAGCATCCAGATCGAGAACGGCAGCGTGAACGTCAGGTAGGTGATGATCAGGCCGAGCCACGACCCGACCAGCTGGACGCCGAGGGCGTTCCCGAGGTTCGTGAAGATGAGGAACAGCGGGAGCAGGAACAGCACGCCCGGGAACATCTGGGTGGAGAGCACCGCGGTGGTGAAGGCGCTCTTGCCCTTGAAGTTCCAGCGCGAGACACCGTAGGCGGCGAACGTCGCGATGATCAGCGAGAACACCGTCGCCACCGTGCACACCACGAGTGAGTTGATGAAGTACCGACCGAGCGGCACCGTCGACCACATGTCGATGAACGGCTGGAAGGTGATGTTCGTCGGGATCCACGTGAAGTTGTTCTGCACGTCACCGAGCGGCTTGATGGCCGTGGTGATCATCACGTAGAGGGGAACGACCGTGAACAGGGTCAGGATGACCAGGGTGACGATCTTGAAGGACTTGGCGCCAGTCGTCTCACGCACGGACGGACCTCCGGTTGGTCACGGCGAGGTAGATGCCGGTGACGACGAGCAGGAAGAGGAGGAGCAGGACGCTCATCGCGGCACCCGAACCGAAGTTCCAGGTGATGAACGAGGCGTTGTAGATGTGGAAGCTCAACAGGTCGGCCGCAGGTGGCTGTGCGGTCGAACCGAACAGCACGAACGGTGTGTTGAAGTCGTTGAACGTCCAGAGGAACATCACGAGCACGAGCGTCACGTTGACCGGGCGGACCATCGGCAGGGTGATCGAGCGCCACTGCCGGAACGGCTTCGCGCCGTCGACCGAAGCGGCCTCGTACACGTCGTGCGGGACGGACTGCAGACCGGCCATCAGCATGAGGAACGCGAAGGGCCAGGTCTTCCAGATCGCCACGACCACGACCGCGGCGAAGGCGTTGTTGCCGATGAGCCAGAACGGTGCGTTCCCGCCGAAGAGGTGCAACTGATCGACCAACAGGTGGTTGATCGCGCCCGAGTCCCGCTGGAACATGAACTTCCAGGTGATGACACCGGCGTACATCGGCAGCGCGTACGGCACCAGGAACAGGGTGCGGAAGAGGCCACGGCCCGCGAAGGGCTTCTGCAGTGCGACCGCAGCGGCCATCCCGAACGTCCACGAGAGCCCGACGACCAGCACGGTGAACCCGCAGGTGATGAGGAACGAGTTGAGGACGCCCTTGCCGATGGCCTGGTCGAAGTCGATGACGACGGCGTAGTTCTTGAACCCGGCGAAGGGCGCAGCACCCCAGTTGGCGATGAAGTACTTGGTGAGCTGGATGAACGAGATCCAGATGCCGGTGAGCATCGGCACGATGTGGATGAGCAGCTCGAAGAGGATGGCCGGCGCGACGAGCGCGTAGGGCAGCCAGTGGGTCTTGCGCTTGCGACCTGGCGGACGGCCCGACATCGTCGGGGCCTTCGTGTGCGTCAGGTCGATGCGCTCCGAGTCGGGCAGGACCGTCGTGGACATGGGCGGGGCCTTTCGGCAAGAGGAGTGTTCGGGTGCGGCACGCGCGTGGCCGTGGCAGCGGCCGGGAGGCGCGGGGTGCGTGGGGCGTGAGCCTCACTGCCGACCGGTGGTCGGCTCTGGAGCGGAGGGGGTGGAGACCCGGGGCGGCCTTGCGGACGCGCCCCGGGCCTCCTGGCTGGGTTGGATCAGCCGTTCGCCTGGGACACCTGGTCCTGGGCGGTCTGCAGTGCGGTCTTGATGTCCGACTCGGACACCTTCGACCCGGTTGCGATCTTGGCGAACATGTCGTTCATCGCCTTGCCGACCGTGGACTCGAACTGGTCCTCGGCGGGCACCAGCGGGAGCGGCTTCGCCTTGTTGTTGTAGATGTCGAGGAACGTCTTCGTCTGCTCGTCGGTGACCGAGTCAGCAGCCGCGGCGAGCACCGGCAGAGCCGAGTACGGCTTGTCGAGCGTCGTCTGCGTGTCCATGCTCGTCATGTACTTGACGAACTTGAGCGCGCCGTCCTTGTTCTTCGTGTTCTTGAAGATCGACAGGTTGATGCCGGCCGGGAAGCTGGCGATCTCCTTGCCGCCGGTCGGGGCGGGAAGGGCCACGACGCCGTACTCGTCCGACTTCATCCCGAGGGACTCGATCGTCGCGTTGGCGTTGTTCTGGTTGAGGATGAACGCGGCCTTCTTGTTCGCGAAGTCCGTCACCGACTGGGTTGCGTTGTCGTACTGCGCGTTCGACGGGTTCGCGACCTTGGCGTCCTGCATCAGGTCGAGGTACCGCTTGATGCCGTCGACGTTGGCCTTCGACGTGAACGTGGGCTTGCCGTCCTTGTCGAACCACTCGCCACCGTTCTGCGCCGAGTTGATGAACGCGAAGTGCGAGTTCTCGGTGTAGGAACCGCCGGCGAGGCTGAACCCGTACGTGCTCCCGGTCGTCAGCTGCTTGGCGTCCTTGACCAGGTCCTCCCACGTGGTGGGCGGGGTGATCCCGGCGTCGGAGAGCATCTTCTTGTTGTAGTACAGGCCGTATGCGAGGCCGTACAGCGGGACGCTGGTGACGGTCTTGCCGGGCGCGCCACCCGTGGAGAGCGCGACCTTGCCGAATTTGTCGGAGCCGCCGATCGACTTCATCTCCGAGCTACCGAACTCCTGGAAGGCGCCGGTGGCCTGGAGCGAGGTCGCCCAGGTGTTGCCGATGTTGACGACGTCCGGGCCCTGGCCCGAGGTGACGGCGGTCTGGATCTTGTTCTGCAGGTCGTTCCAGCCGATGACCTGGAGGTTGACCTTGATCCCGGTCTCCTTGGTGAACTTCTTGAGGACGGGGGTCAGCACCTCCTTGTCGTTCTGGAGCGACGTGCCCTGGTTGGACGCCCAGTAGGTGAGCGTCTTGGAGTCGCCGGACGAACCGGAGTTCCCGGATGAACAGGCTGCGAGGCCGGTCACGGTGAGTGCCGCGGCCGCGGTGATGGCCAGTGCGCGGATGGCAGTGCGCATGACTCTCTACTTTCTCGTCGTTGAGATGGTGCAGGGGATGGAACGGGTCGTGCTGTCGGGTGCTGCTGTGTGGTGCGGTGTCCGCCCCCGGCCGGTGACCGGGGGGCGCCGGCCGTCAGGCCAGGGTCGACGCCGCGGGGTCCCAACCCTCGGGGAGGGTCGGGGAGGGTGCGACGGTGCTCTCGACGAGCACTGCCTCACCACGTTCGGCTGCCTCGGCGATGGAGACCATCACGTCGAGGACGTGGAAGGCGAGGGCACCGGGGACCCGGTTCTCCTCACCGGCGCGGAGGGCACGGGCGAGGTCGACCACGCCGGTACCGCGCGAGTAGGTGGACCCCACGGCGGGGATCGTCTCGGGCTCCTCGGAGCCGAGCGCGTACAGCTCGGTGTCGCCGTCGAAGTTGTTCGGGTCGGGGAACACGACCGTGCCGGTCTCGCCCGCGATCTCGACGAAGCCGGTGCGGCCACGGTCGGACTCGAACGAGAACACGCTCTGCGCGCTGCCGCCGTTCTCGAACTCGATGAGGGCCGAGTGGTTCGTCGGCACGTCGACCGGGAACTCGGTGCCCGCCTTCGGGCCGGAGCCGATCGTGCGCGTGGCACGGGACTTCGACGCGGTGGCGGTGACCTTCTTGACCGGGCCGAACGCCTGCACGAGGGTCGTGATGTAGTACGGGCCGATGTCGAAGAGCGGGCCGGCGCCGTACGCGAAGAGGAACTCGGGGCTCGGGTGCCACGACTCGGGTCCGGGGCTCTGGAAGAGCGTCAGGCCGTTGAGGGGCCTGCCGATCCGGCCGTCGCGGATGGTGCGGAGCGCGGTCTGCAGGCCGGCGCCGAGGAACGTGTCCGGGGCGACGCTGACGGTCTTGCCCGCGGCGACCGCGGCGTCGCGGAGTTCCGCGGCGCTGGAGCGGTCGAGGGCGTAGGGCTTCTCGCCCCAGACGTGCTTGCCGGCGGCGAGGGCCTGCAGGGCGACCTCGACGTGGGCGGCCGGGATCGTGAGGTTCACGACGATCTCGATGTCGTCGTTCGCCAGGAGCTCCGCGACGGTGCCCGATCCGGCGACGCCCCACTTCTCGGCCTGTGCCGCTGCCCGCGGCAGGTCGATGTCGGCGATGAAGTGGACCGTCACGTCGGGGAAGACCGTGAGGTTCGAGAGGTACTGGTCCGAGATGACCCCGGCGCCGATGACGCCGACGCCGACGGGGCCGGTGCGCTTCGTGTCGTCCGCCGAGTGGGTGACGGTCTGGTCGGTCGTGGTCATGCGCGTGCCCCCTCGAGGAACGTGTAGGAGTCGGCGACGGCCTGGAACACGTCACCCTCGTGGTCGTCGAGCTCGATCACGTGCAGCGCGTCCGGCGCCGCGGCGATGATCTCGCGGATCGGCATGATGCCGTTGCCGACGGCGACCTGCTTCTTGTCGTCGTGGGATCCGTCGCCGTCCTTGACGTGCAGGAACTTCACCTTGTCGCCGTACTTGCCGATGATCGCCACCGCGTCGTCACCGCCGACCTGCACCCAGTAGGTGTCGAGCTCGAGCACGACGTCGTCGGACAGCGCGTCGGCGAAGACCTCGTAGGCGCTGACGCCGTCGATGCGGTTCGAGAACTCGAACGCGTGGTTGTGGTAGCCGAGCGTGAGGCCGTGGTCGGCGGCACGCGGCGCGAGAGCGCTCAGTTCGCGGGCGATCGCCTCGACGTCCTCGCGGGTGGTCCAGCGGGCCTCGTCGATGTGCGGGTCGATCAGCGTCTCGGTACCGATCGTCGCGGTCGCGTGGAAGATGCGCTCGAGGTCCTGCTCGCCGGCGTCCAGCAGACGAGCGTGACCGCTCGGCGCGGCGAGGCCGGCGTCCTTCAGGGCGGTCGCGTACTCGTCGGCACGGTCCACGTAGCCGAAGAGTTCGACGTTCGTGAAGCCGATGCCGGCGATGCGCTGCAGGGTGCCGGGCAGATCGGCTCCGAGGGCGTCGCGGACCGTGTAGAGCTGGACCGAAAGCGGTTGGGTCACCAGGGGTTCTCCTCGTCGAGATGGTGGAGGTCGACTTCGACCGAGCGTCACACTACGAGGACTTTTGTCGGCGGTCAAGCAGAAGTTCGCGGAATGTCGACGAACTTCGTTGCGTGGCGCGTTCGATGTGTGCTTCACTCCCCCACATGGTCGACTTGACTCGGACGGCAGCGTCGCCTCCGGTCGGGACGAGCGAGCTCTTCCAGATCCTCCGCGACGGCGTGCCGCGCACCAGGGCAGAGCTCGCCGCACTGACAGGACTCGCACGCTCGACGATCGGCGTGCGCCTCGATGCCCTCATCGAGGTCGGACTCGTCGGACCGGTGGACACCGCAGCCTCCACCGGTGGGCGCCCGCCTGCCCAGGTGGCGCTGAAGCCGCGCGCCCGGCTCGTGGTCGCCGCCGACCTCGGTGCATCGCACGGCCGCGTCGCCGTGACCGACCTCGTCGCCGCACCGCTGGCCACCCGCGAGGCCCGGATCGACATCGCCGCCGGCCCCGTGCCCACCCTGACCTGGCTCGTCGAGACCGTCGACGCGCTGCTCGACGAGGTCGGGCGCTCCCGCGACGACGTCATCGCGATCGGCATCGGCGTGCCCGGCCCGGTCGAGTTCTCCACCGGACGCCCGGCGAACCCGCCGATCATGCCCGGATGGGACGGCTTCGACGTCCCCGGCTGGCTCCGCGGGCACATCGCCGCGCACGTCCTCCTCGACAACGACGTCAACATCGCGGCCCTCGGCGAACGCGAGCACGGCTGGCCGGACGTCGACCACCTGCTCTTCGTGAAGGTCGCCACCGGCATCGGCTCCGGCATCGTCTCCGACGGCGAACTGCAGCGCGGCGCCCAGGGCACCGCGGGTGACATCGGACACGTCCGGGTGTCGCGGGCGGGCGACGTCCCGTGCCACTGCGGCAACACCGGCTGCCTCGAGGCCGTCGCGTCCGGACCGGCCATCGCACGCGGCCTCCGTGCGAAGGGCCACGACGTGCAGACCAGCGCGGACGTCATCGACCTCGTCAACCGCTCCGACCTCGACGCGATCTACGCCGTCCGACAGGCCGGGCGGGACATCGGCGAGGTCCTCGCGACGTGCGTCTCCCTGATGAACCCCTCCGTGATCGCGCTCGGCGGATCGATCACCCAGGCCGGGGAGCACCTGCTCGCCGGCGTCCGGGAGGTCGTCTACTCCCGGTCGATGCCCCTCGCCACCGAGCACCTCGTCATCGCGCAGTCCCGCGCCGGCTCGGTCGCGGCGCTGCAGGGGGCGGCGGCACTCGCGATCGGGTACGCGCTCTCCCCCGCCGGGGTCGACGAGCTCGTCGCGTACGCCGAGGGGCGGCAGCTGGTCTCCTGACCGCGGCTGCGCCCGCTCGGTGCGCCGTCTCGGTGCACGGCTGTCGGCGCGTCACTGTCTGTGCGTCGCCGCCGGTGCGTCGCCGCCGGTGCGTCGGTTTCGCGACGTCGGTGCGCGGAGGGACAATCGTCTGGTGACGATCGTGCAGCCCACCTTGTGGGGTGACCTGGATCCGGGCCTGGAGGAACGGCCCGCCCCCGGGACGCCCGCTGCGGTCGCGCACGCCACGACTCCAGGGCCGCGTGGTCACGACGCCTTCACCGTCCTGCGCGGGCACACCGAGCGGATCGTGGCGCACTCGTCGGACCGCGTCGCCTGGCTCCGCGCCCGGGCGATGGGCATCACGGCCACCGACGTCGCCCGGCTCGCCTCGCTGCGGGCCGTCGACGCCGTCGTCACCGACAAGCGCTACGGCTCCCGGTTCTCCGGCAACTCGTACACCGAGCACGGCAAGGAACGCGAACCCGTCATCGCCGCCTGGGTCGCCGCGACCCACGGCATCCAGCCCTCGGCACACCTGTTCCACGCTGCGGCGAACCGCGCGCACCTCGCGACCCCGGACGGTGTCGGCGTCGACGGTGCATCACGGGTCGTGCTCGCCGAGATCAAGACCACCGGCAAGGCGTGGCGGAGCATCCCCCGGCACTACCTCCGGCAGATCTGGTGGCAGCAGTACGTGCTCGGGGCCGACCGCACCCTGTTCGTCTGGGAACGGCACGACGCGTTCGTGCCGGTGGCAGACGAGCCCGAGTGCCGGTGGGTGGACCGTGACGACGACCAGATCCACGGGCTGATCCAGCTCGCCGACCTGGTGCTCGACCGACTGCGGGCCGTCCGCTCCTAGACCTTCACCAGCCGGAGTCGGCTCATCCCCACGACGAGGATGCCGACCAGTGCGATCGACACCGCGACGCCGAGGCAGTAGAGCGCGACCACGCCGTAGCCGAGACCCGGGTCGAGGAACGGGTACGGCACCCAGCCATCGGTCGCCCCACGGATGAGGATGACGATCAGCCACACCGCCGGGTAGACGAGGAACCACCACACGTGGCGGAACAGCAGGCGCGCCCGGTCGGAGAACAGCAGCCAGTCGAGGACCGCGTACACCGGCATGATCTTGTGCAGGACGTCGTTCGACCACGAGACCGACGCCGAGACGTCCACGTTCGTGAGCAGGGTGTTGTAGACGATCCCCGTGGTCGCGATGTAGACCGTCGACGCACCGCGGAACACCGACAGCCCGACGCCCTGCTGGCGCTTCCGCTGCGCCGCGACCACCAGCGTCGCGGCGAACGCCAGCGCGATGAACACGTTCGACTGGATCGTGAAGTACCCGAAGAAGTTCCAGAACACGTAGCTCTCGAGCTTCGAGCTGACGAGCCACTGGGCGAGGATCGCCGCCACGACCGCGATCACCGCGACGAGGCGGAGCGAGTTCACGAGGATGCGCACGCGGCCACGCTATCGGGACAACAGGCCCGGAACGCGAAAGGACCCGCACCGAAACCGGTGCGGGTCCTCCGCCGAGTCCGAGGACTCGTGAGTCAGACGACTCAGATGCTGTTGACGTCCAGCGGGATGCCGGGGCCGAAGGTCGTCGAGACGGCGCCCTTCATGATGTAGCGGCCCTTCGACGCGCTCGGCTTGAGGCGGTTGACCTCTTCGAGCGCGGTCGAGATGTTCTCGTCGAGCTGCTCCGGCGTGAACGAGGCCTTGCCGACGACGAAGTGCACGTTGGAGTGCTTGTCGACGCGGAACTCGATCTTGCCGCCCTTGATGTCGTTCACGGCCTGCGCCACGTTCGGCGTCACGGTGCCGGTCTTCGGGTTCGGCATGAGGCCACGCGGGCCCAGCACCTTGCCGAGACGACCGACCTTGCCCATGAGCTCGGGCGTCGCGACGGCCGAGTCGAAGGCGGTGTAGCCCTCGGCGACCTTCGCGATGAGCTCGTCGCCACCGACCTCGTCGGCACCGGCGGCGATGGCGGCCTCAGCCGCAGCGCCGACAGCGAAGACGATGACGCGGGCGGTCTTGCCCGTGCCGTGCGGCAGGATGACCGTGCCACGGACCATCTGGTCCGCCTTGCGCGGGTCGACGCCGAGCTTGAGGGCGACCTCGACGGTGGAGTCGGTCTTGGTCGAACCGGTCTCCTTCGCCAGGGCGACGGCCTCGGTGGGGGTGTAGAACTTGTCGGCCTCGATCTTGGAGGCCGCGGCCCGGTAGGCCTTGGACTTCTTCGCCATGGTGTGTTCTCCTCGGGAGCTACGTGGTTGACGAGCCGGCGCGGCTCTCCCACGGAAGGGTGTTTGGGTGTGTGCCTGAGCGGTGAGCCGTGAGCCTGGTGCGGCTACGCCTCGACCGTGATGCCCATCGAACGAGCGGTGCCGGCGATGATCTTCGCGGCCTGCTCGATGTCGTTGGCGTTCAGGTCGGCCTGCTTGGTCTCGGCGATCTGACGGACCTGGTCCATCGAGATCTTCGCGACCTTGACCGTGTGCGGGGTCGAGGACCCCTTCTGCACACCCGCAGCCTTCTTGATGAGCTCAGCGGCCGGCGGGGTCTTGAGGACGAACGTGAACGAACGGTCCTCGTAGACGGTGATCTCGACCGGCACGACGTTGCCACGCTGCGACTCGGTCGCGGCGTTGTACGCCTTGCAGAACTCCATGATGTTCACGCCGTGCTGACCGAGTGCCGGACCGATCGGCGGGGCCGGGTTGGCGGCGCCCGCGTTGATCTGCAGCTTGATCAGGCCCGTGACCTTCTTCTTCGGTGCCATGTTGTGCTTCCTCCTGGAATCGAACGCACGGTCTTCCGTGCACTCTCCCGCTGGACCGGCCGTTCCGGACCGCGGTGAAGCCCCGCACGCACGAAGCGTGCGGGGCCAAACTCGTTGAGTCTACCTGACCTGAGAGGTCGGTACTAGAGCTTCGTGACCTGGTCGAAGCTGAGCTCGACCGGGGTCTCGCGCTCGAACAGCGAGACGAGGACGGTGAGCTTGCCGCTCTCCGGCTTGATCTCGGAGATCGAACCCGGCAGGCCCGCGAACGAGCCTTCCTTGATGGTGATCGTCTCGCCGACCTCGAAGTCGACCTCGGCCGCGGGCTGCGACTGGAGGCCGCCGCCCTTGGCGCCGCCCTTCGTCGGTGCGGCCTCGGCCACCTGGACGAGGGACTTCAGCATGCCGAACGCCTCGTCGAAGCGGAGCGGCGTGGGGTTGTGCGCGTTGCCGACGAAGCCGGTGACACCGGGGGTGTGCCGGACGACGGACCACGAGTCCTCGTTGAGGTCCATGCGGACGAGCACGTACGAGGGGATCCGGACGCGGGTGACCAGCTTGCGCTGCCCGTTCTTGATCTCGACGACGTCCTCCATCGGGACCTCGACCTGGTAGATCGAGTCCTCCATCGACATCGAGACCATTCGGTTCTCGATGTTCGACTTCACGCGGCGCTCGAAGCCCGCGTAGGAGTGGATGACGTACCACTTGCCCGGCTTCATCCGCAGCTCGGCCTTGAACGCCTCGTACGGGTCGACCTCGGCCTCTTCGGCGTCGTCGTCCTCGTCACCCTCGGCGTCGAGGGCCTCGTCGGCGGCGAGGGTCTCGTTCGCCTCGGCGGGGGACTCCCCCTCGAGCTCGATCTCTTCTTCGTCCTCGACCGCTTCGACGGCGGCCTCGGCCTCGTCGAGGGTGTCGACCTCGAGCGCGTCGTCGACGACGGCGTCCGCTTCGGGGTCGCGGGCTTCCTGGAGGGCGGTGAGGGCTTCGTCGAGGCCGGCGTCGACGGTGCCGTCGTCGGGCTCGTCGCTCAGGCCGAGCGACGGGTCGTCGTCGTCCTCGATGCCGATCGCGCGCTCTTCGGCCGACTCGACCGAACGTCCCTCACTGGTCTCGACGTCGCCTTCCTGGTTCTCCTCGACTTCGGAGGACTGCTCGGCAGCCGTGGCGAGGTCGATGTCGTCGCGGGAGTTGTCAGACACTGTCGGTTCTTTCCGTTCGGTGGTGCGGATCGGGTTGGCGTGCGCATCGGTTCACGATGAGCCTTGTCTCCGGCGACCGTACTCCTGTCCGCACGCGGTCAGATGTCCGGCGGGACAGGGCAGTCGGTGTCCGGGTCAGGCCGTCGGCCCGTTGCCGAACACGTACCCGACGCCGAGTCCGAACGCGAAGTCGAGGATCGACACCAGGATCATCATCACGACGACGAAGACCAGGACGACGCCCGTGTAGCTGAAGAGTTCCTTGCGGGTCGGTGTGACGACCTTGCGGAGCTCGGCGATGACCTGGCGGATGAAGAGCACGATGGCAGCGAAGGGCCCACGGCGCTCGGCCCGGTCCTGCTTCGCCTTGGCGACGACGTCGTCCGCCGTCGTCTCCATGTCTTTGCTCGCCAACTTCTACCCTTCCAGATGTGCAGGGCGGACAGGACTCGAACCTGCAACCTGCGGTTTTGGAGACCGCTGCTCTACCAATTGAGCCACCGCCCTTCGGACACGGTTCGTCACCGATCCGCGTTCCGGTGGACGAGTCTACGGGAGTCCGTCACACGGTGTCCACTTGACGGATGCTCCGGCGTGCCGCGCCGATAGGCTGGGACCCGTGAGCACCGAAGCCCCCGGCCCCGAGTCCACCGCAACCCCCGCCGCCACGCAGACCGATCGCCCCCGCATCGCGTCCCGCATCGCCGCCATCGCCGAGTCGGCGACGCTCAAGGTCGACGCGAAGGCCAAGGCGCTCAAGGCCGCCGGTCGTCCGGTGATCTCCTTCGCCGCCGGCGAGCCCGACTTCGCCACCCCGCAGCACGTCGTCGACGCCGCCGTCTTGGCCGCGCAGGACCCGAAGAACCACCGGTACACCCCGGCGACCGGCCTGCCCGAGCTGAAGCAGGCGATCGCGGAGAAGACCGCTCGATCGTCCGGCATCACCGTCGACCCCGCGCAGGTGATCGTCACGAACGGCGGCAAGCAGGCCGTCTACCAGGCCTTCCAGACCATCGTGGACGCCGGTGACGAGGTCATCCTCCCGGCGCCGTACTGGACCACCTACCCCGAGGCGATCCGGCTCGCGGGCGGCGTCCCCGTCGACGTCTTCGCCGGCAGCGACCAGGACTACCTCGTCACGGTCGAGCAGCTCGAGGCGGCCCGCACGCCGCAGACCAAGGCGCTGCTGTTCTGCTCCCCGTCGAACCCCACCGGCGCCGTGTACACCGCCGAGCAGACCCGGGCCATCGGCGAGTGGGCACTCGAGCACGGCATCTGGGTGATCAGCGACGAGATCTACCAGGACCTCGTGTACGACGGCGTGCGCTTCACCGGCATCCTCGAAGCGGTCCCGACCCTCGCCGACACGACGATCCTGGTCAACGGCGTCGCGAAGACGTACGCGATGACCGGCTGGCGCGTGGGCTGGTTCATCGGGCCCACCGACGCCGTGAAGGCCGCGTCGAACCTGCAGTCGCACCTGTCGTCGAACGTGTCGAACGTGTCGCAGCGCGCCGCGATCGCCGCACTGACGGGCCCGCAGGAGCCGGTGACCGCCATGCGCGAGGCCTTCGACCGTCGCCGCAAGTCCATCGTCGAGGGGCTCAACGCCATCCCGGGCTTCGTGACCCCGACGCCGCAGGGCGCCTTCTACGTCTACCCCGACGTCACGGCGCTGCTCGGTCGCGAGTGGGCCGGCAGCACGCCGACCACGACGCTCGAGCTCGCGGACCTCATCCTCGAGCACGCCGAGGTCGCGGTCGTGCCCGGCGAGGCGTTCGGCCCCTCCGGCTACCTCCGACTGTCGTACGCGCTCGGCGACGAGGACATCGCCGAGGGCGTCGCCCGCCTGGCGCAGTTCTTCGCCTGACACGACACGAACGCGCACGGTGCGAGCCTCGCACCGTGCGCGTTCGTCGTACCGGCTCGATCCGGTGCGAGGTTCCGGCCTCGGTGCGAGCCGGCACGGGTGACACCGGATCCGGAACCTCGCACCGTTCGACGCCACTCGGCGCGCACTCGTCGCGCGCCGGGCGCGAAGCCGCTCAGGCCAGCAGGTCCCCCACGACCACGGGCTCGGGCACGAGCGCGACCCCGAAGCGGTTGAGGACGGTCACCTGCACGTACCGGGCGAGCTCGGCCACCTGGGCGGCAGTCGCTCCCCCGCGGTTCGTCAGCGCGAGCGTGTGCTTCGACGAGATCGCCGCACGGGAACCGGGCACCGCGTACCCCCGGTGCACCCCCGCCTGCTCGATGAGCCACGCGGCGCTGAGCTTCACGTCGTCGCCGGCCGGCCAGCGCGGGGCCTCGGCGGGCAGCGTCTCGGCGAACCCGGCCGACACGATCGGGTTCGTGAAGAACGACCCGGCGCTCCACGTGTCGGGGTCGTCCGCGTCGAGGACCATGCCCTTCGAGCCGCGCAGCCGCAGCACCTCGGCCCGGACGGTCGCGGGGGCGACGACGTCCCCGAGCTCGACTCCGAGCGACCCCGCGAGCTGGGCGTAGCGGACCGGCACCCCGTCGCCCGAGGCCGTGCCGAGCCGGAACTCCACCGTCAGCACCACACCCCGGCGTCCGTGCTTGAGCGTGGACGTGCGGTAGCCGAGCGCCAGCTCGGCCGCGGGCACCCACGCGCGCTCCCCCGTGGCCGCATCGAGGAACTCGACCCGGGTGAGCACATCGGAGAGCTCGACCCCGTAGGCGCCGATGTTCTGCACGGGGGCCGCGCCGACCGTGCCCGGGATGCCGCTCAGTGCCTCCAGGCCCGTCCAACCGTGCTCGACGGTGGAGGCGACGAACGCGTCCCACGGTTCACCGGCCGCGACGCGGACGGTGACACCGTCCGTGTCGGGCTCGGCGGTGACGCCGGTGGTGCGCACCAGCACCACCGTGCCGTCGAAGCCGTCGTCGGCGACCAGGAGGTTGCTGCCGCCGCCGAGGACGAGCCACTCGTCGCCCTCCCACGCCGAGCGGGCGTGCGCGACGAGTTCGTCGGTCGTGGTCGCCGTGAGCAGTCGTGCGGCCGCGCCACCGACGCGGAGCGTCGTGAGGTCCGCGAGCACCGGTGCCGACACGGTCAGCGGAACGCCACCGTGACCTGCGCCTTGCCGAGCACGGTCTGCCCGGCGGCGGTCACGGTGAGGTCGATGCGCTGCGGGCGTCCCTCGTCGTCGACGGTGCCGACCTTCGCCACGACGCCGACGGTGGCGCCCTGCTCGGGGTCGACGACGACGGGACGGGTGAAGCGCACGCCGTAGCGGACGACGGACCCTCGGTCACCGAGCCACTCGGAGACCGGCTGCACGGCGAGGCCCATCGTGAGCATGCCGTGCGCCAGCACGCCGGGGAGCCCGACCGAGGCGGCGACGTCGTCGCGGTAGTGGATCGGGTTGAAGTCGCCTGAGGCGCCGGCGTACCGGACGAGGGAGTCGCGGGTGATGTGGACCTCGCGCTCGGCGACGACGGTGCCGACCTCGAGTGCGGTCACAGCTGCGGCGGTCATGCGTCGTCCCCCCGGACCACGAGGGTGGAGGTGGCGGTGACGACGTGCTCGCCGTCGGCGTCCACCACGGCGGACTCGGCGGTGACCATGGCGTTGCCGCCGAGGGTCTTCACGCTCGTGACGGTCAGCGTGGCGGTGAGCTCGTCGCCGGCGATGATCGGCCGGTCGTAGGTGAAGGCCTGCTCGCCGTGCACGACGCGGGAGAAGTCGATGCCGGCGTCGGGCTCGGCCAGGAGCTGGGCGAGCGTCGCCTCCTGCACGACGACCGCGAACGTCGGCGGGGCGACGACGTCGTCGTAGCCGGCGGCGCGGGCGGCCTCGGGCTCGTGGTGGATCGGGTTCGTCGCGAACACGGCACGGGAGAACTCGCGCACCTTCTCACGACCGACCAGGTACGGCTGGGCCGGCGGGAACGTCCTGCCGACGAGCTCGGGGTTCACAGACACATCCGTCAGTCTACCGACGCCCGTCCGGGGGCCTGTGTTCATGAGTATGCATCGGCTATGCTCGTCAGGCGCGGTCCGGGGGGACCGACGGACTCGAACAACCGCAGAACGATCTCCGGGGATGGGGAGGCACCATGCACACGACGACCGAGTTCGCCGTGCACACGGGCGACCGGTGCACGGCCATGGAGATCGCCGGCGCAGCGCTGCGCAGCACCGGCCACCACGTCGAGTCGACCGGCGGGACACTCACGGCGACGACGGGTAGCCGGGCGCTGACGATCCTGCTCGGGGCCCTCGTGCACCCGTCGCGGGAGTTCCGCCGGTACGAGCTCTCGACGACCGTCACGGGGACGTCGACCACGATCACGCTGCGGCACGCGGGACACGCGACCGCTGTCTCCGGCGGGGGCATCGGGGCCGGGCGGCGGCAGAGCGCGTGGGATCAGGTGAACGCGACGCTCGAGCGGGCGCTCCGGGCCGCCGGGGTGCTCGTGGCGCGGACGGAGCACCGCCCGTTCTGACGGCCGGTCGCGGCTGCGCCGGGCTGCGGACGGTTCGGGTGGGGGCGGCGCGTCCCGAGACTCGCCTGGGCGGACACGGCTCGCGTCGCGAGACGCGCGGTCAGTCCGCAGGACCGAGACTCGGATGGGCGGACGGCTCGCGTCGCGAGACACGCGGTCAGTCCGCAGGGCCGAGACTCGGCCGCGCGGCGTGCTCTGGTCGGGACCACACGACGGCCTGGAGGCGCGGTGCCGGGCTGGTGCGCGCCTCCAGGCCGGGGGTGGTCGCGTCCACGGCTCGGACGCTCGCCCGGCTGCTTGCGCGTCTGCCATAGGTGGGCGCGCGCGGCCGCCGCACAACGGAAGTCACGACGAACCACGGGATCCCACGGTTCCGGAGCACTTTGGTTGTGCGCCGCGGCGCCAAGCGCACCGCGGGCGCACCGCGCGCCGCGGCGCCGAAGCGCACCGCGGGCGCACCGCGCGCAAGCGCGCCGCGCGCCAGCGGCGCAGACGCATACCTGCCGGCGCATCCGTCCCCCGCGGACGACGAAAGCCCGGCGATCCGATCGCCGGGCTTGCGGTAGCGAGGGCGGGACTTGAACCCGCGACACCACGATTATGAGCCGTGTGCTCTAACCAACTGAGCTACCCCGCCAAGGATCCGGAGCGACGTTCCGTTCCGGGTCTGAGCCCCGAGTCAGGATTGAACTGACGACCCCTTCCTTACCATGGAAGTGCTCTACCACTGAGCTATCGGGGCATGTGCCGCGAACGGCACCACACGAGGATAGCAGACCGGCGACGGTGCTCAGGAACCCGGTGCGACGCCCGGGCGTGCCGCCCCGGACCGCTAGTTCGCGTTGGCCTCGAGCCACGCCAGCGGGTCCACCGGGACGCCGTCGACGTGCACCTCGAGGTGCAGGTGGGGGCCGGTCGAGTTGCCCGTGCTGCCGACGAGTCCGAGCTCGTCGCCGACCGCGACCTGCTGTCCCGTGACCACCTTGAAGGAGTTGTCCTCCATGTGGCCGTAGACGCTGACGAACTGCTTGCCGTCGACATCGTGCTGGACCCAGACGTCGTTGCCGAAGCCGCCGTCGTTCGCCTGCACCTTGATGACGGTGCCGCCGGCGATGACCCGGATCGGGGTGCCCTCGCCGGGGGCGAAGTCGACGCCCATGTGGTTCGTCGAGCAGAAGGAGCAGCCCTCGACCTGGCGGCCGCCGAACCCGGAGGTGATCGGCACCCCGGTGAGGAACGGCCACTGGATGGTGCCGTTCGGGTCGTTCGTGAAGCTCGAGGAGTCGACGTTCTTGTACTGCGTCGCGCTCGACACCGAGTACTGGTCGCGGTTCGTCTCGGCGTCGGTCGCACCCGAGCCGACGCTGAGTGACTGGGTGGCGCCGGCGGCGGTGCTGCGCGCGGACGTGGAGCCGGTCTCCGGCGTGTAGAACGCCTGCGCCGGCAACGACGTGGACACCACGAGCCCGGCGGCGAAGAGGAGCGCGCCGACGGCGGTCACGCGGGAGGCCGCACGACGGAAGGACGCGCCCTGCTTCCGAGCGGGGGCGACGGCGGGCGCGGCGACCGCCTTCGGGCGCCCGGCACCGAGGTGACGGGTGGCGCGGTCGACGTGCGCGGTCGCGCTGCCGCCGGCTCGCACGGTGCGACCCGGGCGGCGCGATGCCGGCACCTGGCCGAGCACACGACGGGTGGCGGGGGCGGAGGGCGACTGCGCGGCATCCGGCGTGGCGCGCGTGGCCGGGGCGGACGTCGACGGCGCGGACGACGCCACGATCGGCGACGACGGCGCGGGCGGGGTCACGGGGGCGGCGGTCGAGGCCGGCATCGCCGGCGAGGCCGGCGCGAAGTCGATCGGGGACGCAGGTGCCGGCGGCGTCACGGGCGACACGAGGTCCTCGAAGGACTGACGGGAGGCACCGGTCGGCTCCGCCACGACCGTCGCCCGCTCGGCACGGTCACCCCCGGCGACCGTCGCGGCAGCTGCTCGCTCCGCCTCGATGCGCGCCCGTCGGGTGAGGTGCACGACCGGTGTCGGGTCGTTCCCGGGGCCGTCGGTCTGCACGGGCGAGAGGGAGGAGTGGGGCATGCGTCGGTGAGGATCCTGATCGGGGCGAGGTGCGCTCGTTGGTAACGAGCAGATAACGGGACTGGAGAACGGTAGCAAAAGCCCTAGCGGGTTTCCAGTCCTGGTCATGACCACAGGGGTCCCCCAGACCGAGGGGCGAGTGCCCGCGGGACCGGGGCCGAGTGCCCGCGGACCGAGGGGCGCGGTCCATCAGCGGTCGAGGGCCGTCCCCTCGAGGCGCTGCAGCAGGATGGCCAACTCGTCGACGACCGCCGGGCTCGCGAAGAGGAAGGACCGCGTCCCGCCGGCTTCCCAGAGCCGGGTCTCGGCGCCGGCCTCGCGGGCGACGATCGACCCGGCGGCCATGTCCCACGGGTTGATCCCGCGCTCGTAGTAGGCGTCGACCGTGCCGGCCCCCACCGCGCAGCAGTCGAGCGACGCCGCTCCCCCTCGGCGGATGTCACGGACCTCGCCGATGAGTCCGGCGAGCACGGCGACCTGCTCGCGTCGGCGGTCGGCGGTGTACCCGAAGCCGGTGGCGACGAGGGTCTCGGCGAGGGACGCCGGCGCTCCGACGTGCAACGGGACGCCGTCGCGAGTCGCACCCTGACCCGCGACCGCGCGGTACACGACGCCCGTTGCGGGAGCGACGACGACGCCGGCGACGGGTTCCCAGGTCGCGGGATCGGCCTCGCCGCGGACGACCCCGATGCTCACGCCGTACTCCGGGCTGCCGTAGAGGTAGTTGACGGTGCCGTCGATGGGGTCGACCACCCAGGTCGTGCCGGACGTGCCGGCGCCGGTGCCGGACTCCTCGCCGAAGAAGGCGTCGTCCGGCCGGGCCTCGGCGATGCGGGCACGGATGAGGGCTTCGACCTCCCGGTCGGCCGCGGTGACCACGTCGGCGATGCTCGACTTCCGGTCGGCGACCTCGACGCCTTCTGCGCGACGGCGAGCGGCGAGGGCCGCGGCTTCACGGGCGATCGACTCGGCGAGGTCGGCGAACTGGGATGGCGTGAGCGCAGCGGTCATCCATCGATCCTGCCAGGAACGACGAAAGCCCCGTCCGAGAACGGGGCTTTCGACGGTTGCGTGGCAAGTGAGGGATTCGAACCCCCGAAGGCTACGCCGGCTGATTTACAGTCAGATCCCTTTGGCCGCTTGGGTAACTTGCCATGTGCGCACCCAGCCGGTGTGGTCACCAACCGAAGGCGCGCATGAAAGCATAGCGGATTGGAAACGGTGCTCGTGACCACGGCGAGGCGACCCGTGGGGGCCGAACCGCGCCTCCCGTCCGCCGATAGGCTGTCCCGCATGGCAGACAGCTCCTTCGACGTGGTCAGCAAGGTCGACAAGATGGAGGCGGAGAACGCCCTCAACCAGGCCGCCAAGGAGATCGACCAGCGGTACGACTTCAAGGGTGCCGACGCGTCGATCGCGTTCAGCGGCGAAGACGTCCTCATCAAGGCGAACTCCGAAGAGCGCGCGAAGGCCGTCCTCGACGTCCTGCAGAGCAAGGCGATCAAGCGGAACATCAGCCTGAAGAGCCTCGACGCGGGCGACCCGTACCCCTCGGGCAAGGAGTACCGCATCGAGGTGAAGTTCAAGAACGGCATCGAGCAGGACGTCGCGAAGAAGATCGGTGCCTTCCTGCGCGCCAACGCGGCGAAGAGCGTGAAGAGCCAGATCCAGGGCGACGAGCTCCGGGTGTCCTCGAAGAGCCGCGACGACCTGCAGAACACGATCCAGCTCCTCAAGGGTGAAGAGTTCGACGTTCCGCTGCAGTTCATCAACTTCCGCTGACGCCGCGGTCCCCCGAAGCACAGAACCCGACACCGGCACCCCGTGGAGCACTGGCTCACCGTCGCGATCACCGTCCTCCTGGTCCTGCTGGACCTGGCGATCCGCGTCTTCTCGATCATCTACGTCCCGATCAACCGGAAGCCGCAGACCGCGACGGCCTGGTTGCTCGCGATCTTCCTCATCCCGTACGTCGGGTTCATCGTCTTCCTCCTCATCGGCTCGACGAAGCTCCCGCAAGCACGGCGTGAGAAGCAGACCGAGATCAACGCGTACATCCTCGAGCAGACCGAGGGCATCGAGCGGGTGCGCCGGGACCACCCGTGGCCGCTGTGGCTCGAGAGCATCACGACGCTGAACCGGCAGCTCGGCGCGATGCCGCTCGTCGGTGGCAACTCGGCGGAGCTGTACCCGGACTACGAGGAGTCCATCGCCGAGATGGCACGTGCGATCGACCAGTCGCGTCGGTTCGTGCACGTCGAGTTCTACATCGCGACGATCGACGACACCACGCGCCCGTTCTTCGATGCCCTCGCCCGCGCGCAGGCCCGGGGTGTCTCGGTGCGGTTCCTGCTCGACCACTGGGCCAGCCGCGGCTACCCCGGGTACAAGGAGACGCTGGCGTTCATGGACGGCGCCGGCATCGAGTGGCACCTCATGCTGCCGCTCCTGCCGCTGCAGGGGAAGTTCCAGCGCCCGGACCTCCGCAACCACCGGAAGATCATGGTGATCGACGGTTCGGTGGCGTTCACCGGGTCGCAGAACCTCATCGACAGCTCGTACGACCTCAAGTCGCACCTCGACAAGGGCATGGTCTACAAGGACCTGTTCGCCCGGTTCGAGGGTCCGGTCGTGGCCGGCCTCAACGCCCTGTTCGTGACCGACTGGTACAGCGAGACCGACGAGCTGCTGCTGCGCGAGAGCGACCCGGTGCAACGGGCGGACCGCGGCGACGCGCTGGACTGCCAGGTCGTGCCGTCCGGGCCGGGCTTCGACGGCGAGAACAACCTGCGCCTCTTCAACGCGCTGCTCTACTCCGCGCAGCAGAAGGTGTCGATCACGTCGCCGTACTTCGTGCCGGACGACTCGATGCTCTACGCCATCACGACGACCGCGCAGCGCGGGGTCGAGGTCGAGCTGTTCGTCGGCGAGATGGGCGACCACGCCATGACCTGGCACGCCCAGCGCTCCTACTACGAGGGCCTCCTCCGCGCCGGCGTGAAGATCTGGCTGTACCGGGCACCGACGATCCTGCACGCGAAGCACTTCACGATCGACGACGAGGTGTCGGTGATCGGGTCGAGCAATATGGACATGCGGTCGTTCAGCCTCAACCTCGAGGTCTCGGTGATGGTCCGTGGGCGGCGCTTCGTCGACGCGCTGCGCGAGGTCCAGGAGGCCTACAAGGAGCACAGCTTCGAGCTCACGCTCGACGCGTGGGTGAAGCGGCCGCGCCGGTCCCAGGTGCTCGACAACGTCGCGCGGCTCACGGCGGCGCTGCAGTAGCGGACGGCCTGGAGGCGCGGCTCGCCTCCGTCGCGCCGGCCCGGGTTGCGTCTCGGTGCGGTGCGGTGCGGTGCGGGTGCGGTCAGCGGCTCGCGGGGACGAGGCCGGTCAGGGTCGCGGTCAGTCGCTCCAGGGGGCCCCGCCCGAGGAAGCGCCGCCACAGCATCGCGAAGAGCACCGACCCGATGGCGAACCAGGCCCAGGCCACTCCCGAGTCGGGGGACGTCGGCAGCAGCGCGAGCACGACGAGGTGCCCCGCGTACACGGTGAGCGGCATCGAGCCGACCGCAGCCAGGGGGAACGCGACGCGCTCGGCGGATCGGGAACGTCCGTCGAACAGCAGCGTGCACAGGGCGATCACCGCGACCGCGACCCCGGCGGTGCCGACCACGTCGACGACCGAGGACGAGTGGTCCCGCGGTGACAGGACGAGCTGCGCGAGCGCCTCGGCCGGGGTGCTCCCCTGCCCGGCGTACGGCACGCCCGGGAACGCGAGGGCAGCGTCGACCGGCACGGGCGCGAGGAGGTTCCCGACGACGTACGCGACGGCGGCGACCACTGCACCGGACGCGAGGAGCGCGACCTGGGTGCGCCGCGCCTCCAGGCCCGCCCGCGCGACCGCGAGACCGACCAGGACGTACGCCAGGAAGGTGACCACGGGGTAGACGAGACCGAGCTGCACCTCCCACATGCCGGCGTCCGCGTAGAGCGGCACGACGCCGAGCGCGACGAACGGCGAGAGCACCGCGCAGACCGCCGCGAGGACGAGCAGCCACCTCGCGGGGACCCGCAGGACCGGGATCGCGAGCAGGAAGAGCACGCCGTAGGTCGGCAGGATCACGTACACCGGTGTCTGCAGGGCCATCAGGAGCAGACCGATGGCGACCACGACCGCGGCACGGATCGCGAGCCGCGCGCGGACACGTCCGATCGCCGGTGGCCCCGGTGGGCGGGTCCGTCCACTCGTCAGGCCGATCGAGACGCCCGCGAGGACGGCGAACAACGACGAGGAACGGCCGTGCGCGACGGCGGCCCACGTGCCCGGGTCGGACCAGTCGAGCTGGTCCGCGATGCCGCCGACGTGGGTCGCCATCATGCCGAGCAAGGCCAGGGCGCGTGCGACGTCGACGCCCTGCAGTCGGATGCCGGAGACGGGCACACCCCGCATCGCGGTGCGCGGTGCGGGGTGTGCGGTCGTCATGACGGCGTCGAGTCGGCGAGTCAGCTCGTGCGGGCGTCGGCGTCGGCGGGGGCCTGCGCGACAGTGTTCGCAGCGTCGGCGTCGCCGTGCGGGGCCACGGCGTCGGCGCGGCCGAGGGAGACCTCGACCATCTCGTCACGCGGGACGACCTTGATGCGCTCGCGCCCGGCAGCCTGGCCGAGGGCGAGCTCGTGGGCGTCGAGGTTGTGCCAGCCGTCCAGGTCGGTGTACTCGACCCCGCGGGCGGCGAGGAGTGCCGGGACGGCGCCCTCGGAGGTGTCCTCGGGCGTCCACCAGCTCGCCTGGTCGTTGACGATGTGCTGCACGGTCTCCATCGCGTCGGACTTCGTGTGCCCGATGAGGCCGACCGGCCCGCGCTTGATCCAGCCGGTGGCGTACACGCCGGGGATCTGCTGGTTGTCGTCGTCCAGGACCTGGCCCTCGTGGTTCGGGATGACCCCGTGGCGCTCGTCGAACGGCACGCCCGGCAGCGATGAGCCGAAGTAGCCCACTGCACGGTAGGCCGCCTGGACCGGGATCTCACGGATCTCGCCGGTGCCCTCGACGCCGCCCTGCCCGTTCGGACGGGTGCGCTCGTACCGGATGGCGGTGAGGCGGCCGTCCTCGCCGACGAACTCGAGGGGCTTCGCGTAGAAGTGCAGGTGCAGGCGGCGGCTCGCCTGCCCGGTCTCCCGGGTGCGCCACTGCTCGAGCACGCGGTTCATCACCATGACCTGCTTGTTCGTGGCGATGGCGTTCTTCGAGGCCTCGTCGTGGTCGAAGTCCTCGTCGTAGACGATCATGTCGACGTCGCGGAGCTCGCCGAGCTCGCGGAGCTCGAGCGGGGTGAACTTCACCTGCGCGGGTCCGCGACGGCCGAAGACGTGCACGTCGGTGACCGGGGAGGCCTTGAGTCCCTGGTGGACGTTCGCCGGGATCTCGGTCGGCAGGAGGTCGTCGGCGTGCTTCGCGAGGATGCGGGACACGTCGAGGGCGACGTTGCCGTTGCCGATCACCGCGACGCTCTCGGCCGTGAGCGGCCAGGTGCGCGGGACGTCGGGGTGCCCGTCGAACCAGCTGACGAACTCCGCCGCGCCGTACGAGCCCTCGAGCTCGACGCCGGGGACGTCGAGGTCGGCGTCCTTGATCGCGCCCGTCGAGAACACGACCGCGTGGTAGTGCTTCCGGAGGTCGTCGAGGGTGATGTCCTCGCCGAAGCGGACGTTGCCGAAGAGCCGGACGACCCCGCGGTCGAGGACGTCCCGCAGGGCGTTGACGATGCCCTTGATCCGGGGGTGGTCCGGGGCGACGCCGTACCGGACCAGGCCGTACGGCGCGGGGAGCTGCTCGAACAGGTCGATCGACACGTCGTGGCCGTGGGCCTCGCGCAGCAGGATGTCCGCGGCGTAGATGCCGGCGGGGCCGGCGCCGACGATGGCGACTCGGAGGGTGGGCACTGATCGTCTCCAGTTTCGTTTCGGGTCGGGTGCTCCCGATGGGCTGTTCTGCTGGTGCTCGGTCACGCCGAACCGCGTTGCGCCGCGCGGCGCGGCCCGGTCAGCGGCGGCGTTCCACGACGGACTCGGCGAATCGGATCAACGCCCGCTTCACCGTCCCGTCGGGGAGCGGTGCGAGCGCGTCGACCGCCTCGGTCGCCCACCGGACCGCGACGGCCAAGGTGGCGGAGGTGGCCTCGTGCTCGCGGAGTGCGGCGACCGCGGACTGGTACGGCGCGGAGTCGACCACGTCGTCCGGTGCCGCGTTCACGTCTCGCTCGATCCGTTCGACGAGCGCGACCGCGTCCGGCGCCCCGGTCGCGGCGAGGCGACGGAGCTGCAGCAGCGGCAGGGTGTCGACGCCGGCGCGGAGGTCGTTGCCGGCGATCTTGCCGGTCTTCGCCTTCGCCGGCGCGAGGTCGATGACGTCGTCGACGAGCTGAAAGGCCACGCCGACCTTCTCGCCGAACGTGCCGACGGCGTCGAGGTAGGACCGGTCGGCGCCGGAGAACATCACGCCGGCGCGGGCGGCCGTGGCGATGAGGGACCCCGTCTTGTCGCTGAGCACCTGGATGTAGTGCTCGACCGGGTCGTCCTCGGGCTGCGGGCCGGTGGTCTCGTGGAGCTGGCCCATGCAGAGGCGCTGGAAGGTCTCGGCCTGCATCCGGATGCCCTCGGTGCCGAGGTCGGCCGTGATGAGGCTGGCGCGTGCGAACAGCAGGTCACCGGTGAGGATGGCGACGTTGTTGCCGTAGGTGACGTGCGCTGCCGGGACGCCGCGGCGGACCGGCGCCTCGTCCATGACGTCGTCGTGGTAGAGCGACGCCAGGTGGGTGGTCTCGATGCTCACCGCGGCCTTCACCACGGCATCGGTCACGCCGTCGCCGAGCTGGGCGATGAGGAGCGTCAGGGTCGGTCGGATTCGCTTGCCGCCCGCGGAGAGCAGGTACCGGCTCGTGGTGTCGGCGAGGGTGTCCGTCGAGCGCATCGCTTCTTCGAGGCCCTGCTCGACGAGTTCGAGCCCGTCGTCGACGGCCGAGATGAACCGACGCTCCGCGGGGGTGGCGAACAATCGCTCGCCGATGCCCAACGAGGCGCGGAGACTCGGTGCACGACGTGCGACCGGGACGCTCGGGTTCAAGTGCTGCTCCGTGGTTCGGGGGTGGACCGGTCAGCCGGCGGTGGGTTCGGCACCGGGCTGCTCGACGCTGGTCTGGTCGACGGTGGGCTGCTCGCCGGTGTGCTGGTGCTCGCGGCGCGCCTTCGCGCGTCGGGCGACGGATTCACGGACGGGCTCGGCCACGGGCTTCCGCCCACGGTGCAGCGCGACGATGCCGGCGGTGAGGTTCCGGTACGCCACCATCGTGAACCCGACGCCGCGGAGCCACTGGCTGAGCACCTGCTGCTCCGGCCAGGCCTCGATCGACTCGGCGAGGTAGCGGTAGGCGGCCGGGTTGCTCGACGACAGCCGTGCGACGCCGGGCAGGACCCGCTTGAGGTAGGCGCCGTACCCGAGACGGAGCAGTGCGAGCGGCGGGGTGGAGAACTCGCAGATCACGACACGGCCACCCGGCTTGAGGACGCGCAGCATCTCGCTGAGGGCCTGCTTCGGGTCGTTCACGTTGCGGAGGCCGAACGAGATCGAGACCGCGTCGAACGAGTCGTCGTCGAACGGCAGGTGCTCGGCGTCGCCCTCGACGAAGGTGATCTCGGGGTGGCGTTCGCGTCCGACGGCGATCATGCCGGCGGAGAGGTCGAGCGCGGTGACCTCGGCGCCCTTCTTCGCGAACGCGGCAGCGCTCGTGCCGGTGCCGGCGGCGATGTCGAGGACGCGCTCGCCGGGCTGGGGATCGACCGCTCGTACCGTCGCGACACGCCACAGCGGGGCGTTGCCCGCGGAGAGGATGTCGTTCGTGAGGTCGTACTTCGCGGCGACGTCGTCGAACATGGCCGCCACCTCGTCCGGGCGCTTGTTCAGGTCCGCTCTGCTCACCCACAACATCCTAGAGGTCCCGGCCGAGCGTTCCCCCGTGTGCAGCGCGGGTGACGGTGGAACCCTGCGCGTACGATCGGTCCGTGACCCGAACCACCACGGCGGCCCCACCGCTGACGGTCTCGACCCGGATCCTCGACGACCCGGGCGCCGTCCTCCGCCACACCCTCCGGGACAGCCCGCTCGCCTTCGTCCGGAACGGCGACGGCATCGTCGGGATCGGCGAGGCGCTGCGGTTCACCTTCAGCGGTCCCGAGCGGATGCGCGACGCCTCGGCGGCGTGGCGCCGCCTCGTGGCGGACGCCGTGGTCGACGACCCGGTGCAGCTCCGCGGGACGGGGCTGGTGGCGTTCGGCGCGTTCACGTTCGCCGACGACTCCGCCGAGACGAGCGTGCTCATCGTGCCGCGCGTCGTGATCGGCCGACGTCGCGGCAAGGCGTGGCTCACCGCCGTCGACACCACGCCCGATCCGGAGCCCCTGACCTTCACCCGCACCTCGGCCCCGGTGCCCCGCGTCGGGGAGCACGTCTCGGTGCGGCTGACACCCGGTCGGATCGACCCCGACACGTACGCCGCGCGCGTCGCCGACGCCGTCCGCCGGATCGCCGCGGGTGACGCCGAGAAGGTCGTCCTCGCCCGTGACCTCGTCGGGCAGCTCCCGCCGGGCGCGGATCGTCGGGCGCTCCTGCTGGACCTCGCCGACACCTACCCGCAGTGCGTCACCTTCGCGGTCGACGGCCTGGTCGGGGCGACCCCCGAGACCCTGGCCCGCACGGACGGCACGCGGCTGTCCGCCCGGGTGCTCGCCGGCAGTGCGGCCCGCGGTGCCGACGCGGTGTCCGACCGCGCCGCAGCCGAGGCCCTCGCCGCGAGTGCGAAGGACGTCGGCGAACACGCGTTCGCGATCGACAGCCTCCTCGCCGCGCTCGGCCCGATCGCCACCGACCTGCGTGCCGACCCGGAGCCCTTCCGGTTGCAGCTGCCGAACCTCTGGCACCTCGCCACCGACGTCCAGGCGACCCTGCCGGTCGGGACGACCTCCCTCGACGTGGCCGACGCGCTGCACCCCACGGCCGCCGTCGCCGGCACCCCGACCGACGTCGCCGTCCGGCTCGTCGCCGAGCTCGAGGGCGCCGACCGCGGACGCTACGCCGGACCCGTCGGCTGGCTCGGTGCGAACGGCGACGGCGAGTGGATGCTCGCGCTCCGCAGTGCGCAGATCTCCGAGGACGGCGCCGTCCGGGCCTGGGCGGGCGCGGGCATCGTGGCCGGCTCCGATCCGGAACGCGAGGTCGCCGAGACGGCGCTGAAGTTCCGTCCGATCACCGACGCCCTGGCCTGACGGAGAGCGCCGGGTCGCGCCGGCTCGCGCCAGCTCGTCGAGACACCGCCGGACGGTCGACACCGCCCGAACCGGCGGTGTCTCACGCGCCCGCTCACTCGGCCAGCGGCACCTCGATGACGAGCCGCTCGGCCGGGTCGGTGAGCACCTGCTCGAGGTCGCCCCAGGTCGCCGCGCGGCGGTACTCCCACCCGAGGCCGGTCACCACCCGCTCGACGTCGACCTGCTGCGGGGTCGTCATCATCCGCCGCATGTCCGACTCCGGCGTGGTCGCCGCGACCTCGAGCCCGCGGAAGATCGCTCCCCCGGCGTCGTTCCCGACGATGACCTGCACGCGGTGCCGCGGTTCCTCGGTGCCGGTGACGAACGCACCGACGTCGTGCAGGAACGTGAGGTCGCCGAGCAGCACCCGGGTGGTCCCGATCGAACCGGAGGACCGCTCGAGCGCCGCCGCGATCCCGAGGGCCGTCGAGACGGTGCCGTCGATGCCGGCGAGCCCCCGGTTGGCGTGCACCCGGATCGCCTTGCCGGGGACGTGACCGTCGGCCACGCGGATGATCTGCGACGCGCCGAGCACGAGGCGGTCGTGCGGCCAGGTCGCGCCCCAGACGGCGTCGGCGAGCATGGTGCGGTCGACGGGGCGGCGCCGGAGCGCCACTTCGTCACGGAGGAACTTGTTGCGCTCGGCCCGGTCGTCCGACCGCTTCGCGCCGAGGTCCGGTCCGGCGTCGCCGTCGCCGAGGAGCGCCCGGCTCGTCGCCACCCAGCGCCCCACCCACGCACGGTGCTCCGGGCGGGTCCGGCCCGTCACGCGGACGTCGGACACGAACGTGGTCCGGGCGTCCGGCCGGGAGGCGCGTGCCGGGTCGAAGGGATCGGCCGCCGGTGAGCGGACCACGATCGTCTCGACGTCGTCGCGCTGCAGGAGGGCGGGGACCTCACGGCTGAGCGTGGGGTGGCCGAGCACGACGGCGCGGCGGACCTGGCCACCGAACCCGGGGTCGCGGAGGAGCTCGCGGTAGGTCACGACGAGGTTCCGCCCGAAGCGCGCACCGCTCGACACCTCGGCGACGAGCGGCGCACCGAGCTCCCAGGCGATCCGTTCGGCGTCCGCCCCGGCGTCGTGCCCGGCGATGACGACCGTCGCGGGTTCGTCGTCGGGCGACAGCTCGATCACCGGCAGGCCGGAGTGCACGCGGCGTGTGGCGAAGGCGAGGTCGACCTCGTCGTCGGGCACCGCGTGGACGTCGTCGGCCCGGAGGCCGGCGGAGAGGGGTTCACGGAAGGCGACGTTGAGCTGCACCGGACCGGGCTGGCCCTCGTGGCCCGCGGCGGCGGCGACGGCCTGGCGCACGAGCGTCCGGACGGTGTCGACCGTGCTCGCGTCCACGCCCCGCGCCGACGGCGCCTCGACGTCACGCACGAAGGCGACCGCCGCGCCGAAGATGCCGGGCTGGACGGTCGTCTGGTTGCTGCCGATGCCGCGCAGTTCGTCGGGCCGGTCGGCGCTGATCACGATCATCGGGACGCCGGAGTGGTGCGCTTCGAGGACGGCGGGGTGCAGGTTCGCCACGGCGGTGCCGGAGGTCGTGACGACTGCTGCCGGCCGGCCGGACTCGACCGCGAGGCCGAGCGCGTGGAAGCCCGCGGTCCGTTCGTCGAGGCGGACGTGCACGCTGATGCCGCCGGCGCGCTCGAGGGCGGCCGCGGCCAGGGCGAGCGCCTGGGAGCGGGAGCCCGGGCTGACGACGACGTCGGTCACCCCGGCGCGGGTCAGCTCGGTGAGGAGCGCGAGGGCGAAGTCGGTGGCGGGGCTGCCGGAACCGGCGGGACCGTCAGCGATCGGTGCGGCCGTCGTCGGGGCGCTGGTCCCGATCGCCGTGCTGGTCTCGTTCGCGGCGGCGGTCCCGCTCGCGGTCTCGGAACTGCTGTTCGAGGTCTCGGAGGGTCTCGTCGTCCTGGTCCTTGTCCGTGCGGTGCTGCTCGGGACCGTACGGGCCGCCGAGGAAGTCCGGATCGTCTTCGGGTCCACGGTACCCGGACCCACCGCCGGGTTCCGTCGCGGGTGCGCGGCCGAGCAGGAACCAGAGGACGCCGCCGAGCACGGGGAGGACGATCACGAGCAGGACCCAGACGCCGCGCCTGAGGGAACGGACACGTTGGCGCGGCATCGTGGCGCAGTCGATCACCGCGTACACCGTGAACGCCACGGCGGCCACGACGACGATCAACCACAGTCGGACCATGGCACGGAGCCTACGTCCCGAGCCTGTGGGGTCCCTCCGGTCTGCGCGTCCACCGTCGGGCTTCCGTAGACTTGCCGGGTGAAAGCGTGGCTCGTCTACACCCTGGCCCGTCTCGGCATCTTCGCCGCGGCCGTGGCACTGCTCCTCCTGACCCCGATGCCCTGGTACTGGGCCGTGATCGTCGGCGCCCTCGTGGGCCTGCTGGTGTCGTACATCGCGCTCGGGAAGCTCCGCGAGCAGGTCACGACGAGCCTGGCCAACCGTCGCGGGAAGCCGGAGCGCGATGCGGACACCGACTTCGAGGACGACTTCGTGGACACGGCCGACACCGAGGCGCCCGTCGCCCGGCCGGTCTCGGACGCCGACCGGCACGTCGCACGCCGCGAGCACGACGAGGACTGAGCCCGCCGGGCCGCCGCCTACGGCTGGACGGCCAGCGTGATGCCGAGGACGACGCCGAACACGAGCGACGCGAACGACGACAGCTGCAGGGCCGTGATGAGTTCGCGCGGCTTCCGCGACGACACCCCGATGGCGAGCGCCGGCAGGGCGAGCAGCAGCGAGAAGTACGTGAAGCCGGTCCGGAAGTAGAGCAGCACGAACCAGAGCAGCGCGACGTACGGCAGCAGCAGGAACAGGCCGTACAGGACCCGCGCGACGGGCCGTCCGACGACGACCGCGAGGGTGCGCTTGCCCGCGAGTCGGTCCTCGTCGATGTCGCGGATGTTGTTCACCATGAGGACGGCGCAGGCGAAGAACCCGGCGGCGACCGCGGCCGCCCAGCCGCTCGTCGTCACCTCGCGGATGAGCACGTACTGCGTCCCGAGCACGGCGACGAGCCCGAAGAACACGAAGACGAAGACCTCGCCCAGGGCGTTGTACCCGTAGGGCTTCTTGCCGCCGGTGTAGAACCACGCGGCGACGATCGCGGCGGCCCCCACGAGGAGGAGCCACCACAGCTGTGTGAGCATCACGATGGCGATGCCCGCGACCGCGGCGAGGCCGAAGAACGTCAGCGCCACCGTGAGCACGGTGCGGGGCTTCGCAAGTCCGGCCCCGGTCAGGCGTGCCGGGCCGACGCGGTACTCGTCGGTCCCCCGGACGCCGTCGGAGTAGTCGTTGCTGTAGTTCACGCCGATCTGCAGGAACAGCGCCACGAGCAGAGCGAGGACCGCGATGACGACGTGTCCGTCCTTCGCCAGGAACGACCCGAAGTCACCCGCGTCACCACTGTCGACGAAGCCGACGGTGGTGCCCATCACGACGGGCACGACGCCGAGCGTCAGCGTGCGGAGCCGGGCGCCGCCGATCCAGTCGCGGGCGGTCGCCTTCCGCTTCGTGCGCTGCGGTGCCGCGGCCTTCGCCGGGTTGCCGGAGCGGCGCTTGGACTGCGTCGAGTTCTTCGTTCGTGCCACGACCGCCCATCCTATTCCGGGTGGGACGGAGCGGCGTTCCGGACGGCTACGAACTCGCCAAGTCCTGGATCGCCCGACGGTCCGGCTTGCCGGACGCGAGCATCGGCAGGTCGTCCACGACGAGGACCGCCGCCGGACGGGCAGCGCGGCCGAGGGCGGCGCCCACGTGCTCCCGCACCCGGTCGAGGTCGAGCGGCCGAGCCGTCACGACGACGGGCACCTCGCCCCACTCCCCCGACGCCCGCCGGGTGACGACGGCGGCGTCCTGTCCGGGGAGTTCCCGGACGAGCCGTTCGACGAGTCCGAGCGGGACCTTCTCGCCGCCGGAGATCACGACGTCGTCGAGCCGCCCGAGCACCCGGACCACGCCGTCCGTGACCTCGGCGGCGTCCCCGGTCCGGTACCAGCGGAGGCCGTCGCGTTCGACGAACGTCGTCGCTGTCCGCTCGTCGTCGCCGAGGTACCCCTCGGCGAGCATCGGCCCGTGCAGCCGGAGCTCGCCGTCGACGAGCTCGGTGCGGACGGTCCCGAACGGCACGCCGTCGTACACGCACCCGCCGCTCGTCTCGCTCGCGCCGTAGGTGGTGACGATCGGGATGCCGGCCGCCCGGGCTCGCTCGCGGAGCGGGGCCGGGGTCGCCTGCCCGCCGACGAGGACCGCGTCGAAGGACGCGAGGGCGCCGGTCGCACGGTCGTCGTCGAGCACCCGGGCGAGCTGCACCGGCACGAGCGAGGTGTACCGCCGCGGAGCCGCCGGGCCGGTGTCGAGCCGGCCGGCGGCGTCCGCGAACGCCGCGGCGTCGAAGTGCCCCGGCCCGAGGACGACGGGCGTCGTGCCCGCGGCGATCGACCGGGTGAGGACGTTGAGACCGGCGATGTAGTGCGTCGGCAGCGCGAGCACCCACGCTCCGGGTCCGCCGAGTGCGGCGTCGGCCGCGGCGGCTCCGGCGAGGAGGGCCTCCGACGAGAGCGCCACGCGCTTGCCGGTACCGGTGGACCCGCTCGTCTCGACGACCAGGGCGACCCGTTGTGGGACGGAGGCCGGAGCCGGTGTCGGCAGCGGCGGGGCGTCCTCGGCGACGGGCAGCAGCGCGGGGCCGCCGGCGAGTGCAGCCTCCAGGCCGCGCAGCACGCCCAGCGGATCCGACGCGCCCAGCGCGACCAGCGGACGGGGCATCAGTAGTGCCAGGGGAAGGACGTCCACTCGGGCTTGCGCTTCTCGAGGAACGAGTCGCGGCCCTCGACGGCCTCGTCCGTGCCGTACGCCAGACGCGTGGCCTCGCCCGCGAAGACCTGCTGTCCGACCATGCCGTCGTCGACCGCGTTGAACGCGTACTTCAGCATCCGGATCGCCGTCGGGGACTTGCCGAGGATGGTCTCGCCCATCCGGATCGCCTCGCGCTCGAGGTCCTCGTGCGGCACGACCCGGTTCACGGCACCCATCTCGTACGCACGCTGGGCGGAGTACTCCTCGGCGAGGAAGAAGACCTCGCGTGCGAGCTTCTGCCCGATCTGCTTCGCGTAGTAGGCGCTGCCGTACCCGCCGTCGAACGAGCCCACGTCGGCGTCGGTCTGCTTGAACCGCCCGTGCTCGGCGCTCGCGATCGTGAGGTCGCAGATCGCGTGCAGGGAGTGTCCACCGCCGGCGGCCCAGCCCGGGACCACCGCGATGACGACCTTCGGCATCATCCGGATGAGGCGCTGGACCTCGAGGATGTGCAGCCGCCCCATCGAGGCCTGCGCCGCCGCGGGGTCGACGCCCTCGGGCGGGGCGCCCTCGTCACCGACGTACTGGTAGCCGCTCCGTCCGCGGATCCGCTGGTCGCCGCCGGAGCAGAACGCCCAGCCGCCGTCCTTCGCGCTCGGGCCGTTGCCCGTCAGCAGGACGACGCCGACGCGCGGGTCCTGGCGGGCGTCGTCGAGCGCCCGGTAGAGCTCGTCGACCGTGCGCGGACGGAAGGCGTTCCGGACCTCGGGACGGTCGAACGCCACCCGCACGATGCCGTGCGACACGTGCTTGTGGTACGTGATGTCGGTGAACTGCTCCGCGATCGGAGCCGCGGTCCAGACGTCGGGATCGAAGAGGTCGGAGACAGGAGCAGCCATGCCCCAACGGTACCGCCGAGGGTCAGTTGGTCGTGCCGCTCGACGCCGAGCCGCCCATGTCCGTGAGGAGCTCCGGCGCGACGATCACGAGCAGCACGATGAGGATCACCGGGTTCGCGAAGAACGCCACGACGACCCCGACGGCCCCGTACCAGCGGCCGAACGAGCCGACCGCGGCGACGAACCCGAGCACCGCGGCGATGAGGGTGAGGAACACCACGACGAAGCAGATGCCGAACGCGAAGTCGGTGTCACCGCCCATGAAGACGGCGAAGGCGCTGGCGTCGACGGCGGCCGAGACGACCGCCAGCCCGAGGGCGATCTTGCCGACCACCGGGTTGCGCTTCTTCCGGCCGCCCTGACCCGGCTGCCGGACGTCGACCGTGTTCCGCTGCACGAGGCGCGCGAACTCGTCGGTGTCACGGCCGGGGGCACGCGCGGCCGAGGGCGGATCGGTGCGGGGCGGGGCACTGCGGGGCACGGCACTGCGGGCCGGGGCGCTGCGGACCGGGGCGACGGCGGGCGATGCGGCGCGCTGCGACGACGGACGTCCAGACGTGCGCTGCTGCGGATCCCGCGCCATCGAGCCTCCTTCGTCCGACCTCGTCTGCATGCCGACCCGAGGCCGACCTGTGCACACTAATGCCCTGCCCTGGCGGTCCCCTCCGAGGAACCGTGAGGTGCCCTGGACGTCCCGACTGGGAGGATGGGCCCGTGCTCCCCGACCTCGCCGAACTCCTCGCCGACGCCCACGTCGTCGCCCTGCCGATGCGGGTGCGGTTCCGCGGCATCTCCGTGCGGGAGGCCCTCGTCCTCCGCGGTCCGACCGGTTGGACCGAGTTCTCCCCCTTCGTCGAGTACGACGACGCCGAGGCCGCCGCGTGGCTCCGGGGGGCCATCGACTTCGGGTGGACCGAGCACGAGGCCGCCTCCGGCTCCGTCCCGGTGAACGCGACCGTGCCGGCGATCACGCCCGACGCCGTGGCCGCACTGCTCGCCCGCTACCCCGGCTGCACGACCGCGAAGGTCAAGGTCGCCGAACCCGGGACGACGATCGACGACGACGTCACCCGCGTCGCCGAGGTCCGACGCGTCATGGGGCCGGACGCCGCCGTCCGGGTCGACGCGAACGGACTCTGGTCGGTGGACCAGGCGACCGAGGCACTCGAACGCCTCGCCCCGTTCGGTCTGCAGTACGCCGAGCAGCCCTGCGCCACGGTGCCGGAGCTCGCAGCACTCCGCGCCCGGATCGCCGGTCTCGGGGTGTCCGTCGCCGCCGACGAGAGCGTCCGGAAGGCCTCGGACCCGCTCGCCGTCGCCCGGGCCGGAGCCGCCGACGTCCTCGTCGTCAAGGCGCAGCCGCTCGGCGGGATCAGCGCCGCCCGCGCCGTCGTCGCCGACGCCGGACTGCCGTGCGTCGTCTCCAGCGCGCTCGACACGTCCGTCGGGCTCGGGATGGGGGCGTTCCTCGCGGCGGCAGCGATGTCCCCGGGGTACGCCGCCGGACTCGGGACGGCCGCGATGTTCGAGTCGGACGTGTCCGCGTCGCCGCTGCTGCCGGTCGGCGGGCGGATCCCCGTGGCGCGCGCCTCGGTCTCGCGGGAGCTCCTGGAGCGGAACGCCGCGTCGCCGGAGCGCACCGCGTGGTGGCTCGCGCGCCTCGGGCGCGTGCACGCGCTGCTCACCGCCGCCTGACGCGCTGAACCAGCCACGGCTCTGCGACGCGACCCACGGACGGACTGGAGGCGCGGTGCCAGCTGGCACCGCGCCTCCAGTCCGTCATGGTCGCGCGCGCGACCGCAGACTCGCAGGGATCACAGCCCCGAGTAGCTGTGCAGCCCCTTGAAGAACACGTTCACGACGGAGAAGTTGAACATCACCGCGGCGAAGCCGATGAGCGCCAGCCACGAGGACCGCGCCCCACGCCAGCCACGGGTCGCGCGAGCGTGGATGTACCCGGCGTAGATGACCCAGATGATGAAGGTCCAGACCTCTTTCGTGTCCCAACCCCAGTAGCGGCCCCAGGCCCGCTCGGCCCAGATCGCGCCGGCGATGAGCGTGAAGGTCCAGAGCACGAAGCCGACGAGGATGACGCGGTAGCTGAGCACCTCGAGGCGGTCGGCGTCCGGCAGCGTCGCCATGAAGCGGAGCTTCGACGAGGCGCTGCGGCCCTGACGGTAGGTCTGCACGAGCTGCGACACCGCGAGTCCGGCGCCGAGCGCGAAGAACCCGGTCCCCGAGATCGCGACGAACACGTGGATGACGAGCCAGTACGACTCGAGCGCGGGCACGAGCGGACGGACCGGCACGTAGTAGTTCACGGTCGCGATGCCGAGCAGGATGATCGTCAGGCCGGTGATGAACACGCCGAGGAACTTGAGGTTCTGCCAGAGCTGCACGAGCAGGAAGATCAGGATGATCAGCGCCGTGCCGGTGAGGGAGAACTCGAACATGTTGCCCCACGGCACACGGTCGGCCGCGATGCCGCGGAGCACGACCGAGCCGACGTGCAGCACGAGCGCCAGGATGGTCATCGCCATGCCCACCCGCTCGAAGCGACTGCCGCGGCGCACGCCGGAGTCGTCGGACGACTGCGTCACCTTCTCGAGGACGACGGTGCCGCCCTGGACGGTCGCGACGGTCTTCTCCGCGGTGGCCGTCCCCCGAGCGCCGGTGCCGGCTGCACCGGTACCGGCGGCTGCCGCCGTCACGTCGCCGGAGCGCTTCGCCATGTCGAGCGCGAACGCGATGAACGCGATGACGTAGACCGCCATCGCGGAGTACGTCAGCACGACCGAGTAGGTCGCGAGGTTCGTGGTCATGTCGTTCACTGGGGCATCCTAACTCCGAGGTCCGACGTGTGGCGCTGGGCGATGTCGGCGACGGCCCGCTCGAGGTTCGGGTCCTCACCACGGGCGAGGCCCGCGTACTCCAGGGTGTACTCCGGCTCGTCCGTGTCGGCCGTCGTCCTCTTCGGTACGACCTTCACCCACACGCGTCGGCGCGGGACGAAGAGCGAGGTCAGCAGGCCGAGCACGGACAGCACCGCGAACCCGGCGACGAACAGCTGCGACGGGTCGTGGTGCACGTCGAGCGAGACGTACCGCTTCACCCCGTCGAACGTGATCGACCCGGCACCGTCCGGCAGGGTCTTCGTCTGCCCCGGCTTCAGGGCGATGCTCGCGGTGTCGGACTGTCGGCCCGCGATCTGGTCGAGTCCGCTGGTGTCGAGCGTGTAGACGCTCTGCGGCACGCCGCTGTCGAGGCCGAGGTCGCCCGTGTACACCTGCAGCGTCAGCAGCGGGTTCTGGGTGTCCGGGTAGGCGCTGGAGTAGGCGCCCGTGGAGAGCTTCGACGCGGTCGGGTAGAAGAACCCGACCATGCCGAGCTGGTCCGGCAGCGCGTCCGGCACCTTGATGACGCCGGTGGACGTGTAGTTCGAGTCCTCCGGCAGGAAGGGCACGACGTCCTTGAACGCCACGTTGCCCTTGCCGTCACGCACCGTGACCGACATCGCGTAGCCGTTGCCGAGGAGGTAGACGTTGGTGCCGCCGACGCTCACCGGCTCGTTCACGCCGAGCCGGCTGGTCTTCGCCGCCTCGCCTTGCTGTCGCGTCGTCACCGTCGCCGAGTAGTCGAGCGCCTGGCCGAGGGCGTCGAGGTTCCGCTCCTCGTACTTCGTGACGAACTTGTCGAGCGTCAGGTTGTAGCCCTTGAGGTCCGTCTGCTGGAACCAGCGCCCCGGGTTGAACGAGTCGTACGAGCCGAGCACGTTCGAGAACGTCTGCCCCTCGACGAGCAGCCGTTGGCCGGTGTAGCCGAACCCGCCGCCGACGCCGACCGCCAGGAGCACGCCCACCAGGGCCGCGTGGAACACCAGGTTGCCGGTCTCGCGCAGGTAGCCGCGCTCCGCGCTCACCGAGTCGCCGAAGCGCTCGGTCCGGTACCCGGACCGCTTGAGGATCGCGATGGCACGCGTCACCGCGTGGTCGACGGACGGGAGGCCCGTGGCCGCGTCCGTCCCGCCGGCACCGGTCGTGACCGTGTCCGGGTTCACTGCCACGCTGCGGTAGCCCGCCAGTCGCGACAGACGGACGGGCGTCTTCGGCGGCCGGGTGCGGAGCGCCTGCCAGTGGTGCTTCGTGCGCGGGACGATGCAACCGATCAGCGAGACGAAGAGCAGCAGGTAGATCGCCGAGAACCACACCGAGGTGTAGGTGTCGAAGACCTGCAGCTTGTCGAGCACCGGGAAGAGCTGCGGGTGGTCGGCCTTGTACTGCACCACGCCGTTCGGGTCCGCCGTGCGCTGCGGCACCAGGGAACCCGGGATCGCCGCGAGGGCGAGCAGCATGAGGAGGAAGAGCGCCGTCCGCATGCTCGTGAGCTGTCGCCAGAAGAAGCGGACGTAGCCGATCGGACCGAGCTTCGGCTGGTTGACGCCGGAGTCGCCGTCGCCGGGTTCGACCGGGCCCGAGCCGTCGACGTGGTCGGACGGTCGCTGTGGATCCGCCGTCGTGTCGGTGGAGTCGATGTCGGGTTCAGACTGCGGGGACAAAGCTCTGGATCACCGACCCCGCGCTCGACATGACGGCCGACCAGATTCCGGTGACCATGAGCAGACCGATGACGATCAGGATCGCTCCTCCGATGATGTTGACGATGCGCATGTGGCGCTTCACGGCGCGGATGGCGCCCGTGGCCCAGCCGGCGCCGAGCGCGACGAGGACGAACGGGATGCCGAGGCCGAGGCAGTACGCGACCCCGAGCCACATCCCCTGCCATGCACTGCCGGACTGCACGCTGAGCAGGTTGATCGCGGCGAGCGTCGGGCCGAGACACGGGGTCCATCCGAGCCCGAACACGATGCCGAGCAGGGGTGCGCCGAGCAGACCGGTCGCCGGGGTCCAGCCCGGCTTGATGGTGCGCTGCAGGAAGGTGAAGCGACCGACGAACACGAGCCCCATCGCGATCACGACGACGCCGAGGATCTGCGTGATGAGGTCACGCCAGCGGACGAGCCAGAACCCGAGTGCGCCGAACACGGTCGTGTACGCGACGAAGACGGCCGTGAAGCCGAGGATGAACAGCAAGACCCCGAGCACCACGCGACCGCGCCGCTGGCCGCCCTCGGCGACACCGCCCACGTAGCCGAGGTAGCCCGGCACGAGGGGCAGCACGCACGGCGACAGGAACGAGACGAGCCCGGCCAGTGCCGCGACGGGGAGCGCCACGGCCATCTGCCCACTGAGGATCGCGTCGGCGAAGGGGTTGCTGGACACGGGTCAGGAAGCCCCGCCCGTGCTGGCGTCGGTCCCGAGTTCGTCGCCGACGAGGGTGTCGAGGATGGACGGCCCGTCGACGGCGCCGAGGACGCGCGCGGCGACCCGGCCCTTCTTGTCGAGGACGATCGTGGCGGGGACGGCGTTCGGCGCGACCTGCCCGGACAGCGCGAGCTGCATCTCGCCGGACTTCGCGTCGAGCACGGTCGGGTAGTCGATCCCGAAGGTGCGCTCGAACGCTGCCGCCGTGGCCGCTTCGTCACGGACGTTCACGCCGATGAACTGGACGTCCTTGGCCGCGTACTCGTCGTGCACCTGGTTGAGGTACTTCGCCTCGGCACGGCACGGCGGGCACCCGGCGTACCAGAAGTTGAGGACGACGACCTTGCCCTTGAGCGCCTTCGACGAGACCGTGTCGCCGTCGGTGTCCTTCGCGGAGAAGTCGACGGCGTCGGTGCGCTTGTCGGCCGCGACCTCGGTCACGGCACCGTCACCGGAGATGTAGTTCTGCGTGGTGCCGTTGCCGTACTGCTTCGCCAGGTCGCCGCTGTCCGACGAGCACCCGGACAGGACGAGGGCGGCGGCCACCGCCGTCACCGCGAGGACCGCGAACCGCTTGCTGATGACGCTCACACTGCTCCTTCGTCGATCGCGGACGCGCGCAGTTCCTGCGCCGGGTCCGCGTACCCGACCTCGGTGAAACGGCCGGACGAGGTGGCGGGGACACGCTCGACGGTCGTGATGCTGGAGAGGTCGCAGCGGCGCTTCCTCGGGTCGTGCCAGAGCTGCTCGCCGGCCAGACGGCGGTGCACCATCCAGATCGGCAGCTGGTGGCTGACGAGGACGACGTCGCCCTCGTCGACGCTCTCCCACGCGGTGGCGATGGCGGCGACCATGCGGTTCGCGATGGACTCGTACGCCTCGCCCCAGCTGGGCCGGAACGGGTTCGCGATCCACGGCCACTCCGCCGGGCGTCCGAGCGACCGCTTGGTGAACCCCGGGGGCTGACCCTCGTAGCGGTTCGTCGGTTCGATGAGCCGTTCGTCGAGCGCGACCTCGAGCCCGAAGGCCTCGGACCAGGGCGCCGCGGACTCCTGCGTGCGCTGCAGCGGGGAGGCGACGATCCGGCGGACGTCGACGCCGGCGTCCTTCCACGCGGTCGCCGACGCGAGTGCCATCTGCTTGCCCAGGTCGCTCAGGCCGAAGCCCGGCAGACGCCCGTAGAGCACACGGTCCGGGTTGTGCACCTCGCCGTGACGGACGAGGTGGATTCGGGTCGCGGGCATGGGTTCCAGTGTAGGTCGCCCAGCTGTTCCCACCGCCCGCACAGGCGATTCACCGGATGCGGAACCGCTCAGCCGAGCTCGCCGGTCAGCCGCCGGTGCAGCGCCACCGAGCCGGTGTCGAGGTTCACCACCTCGACCGTGGAGCCGTGCTTCGCGAAGCGCTGCTCGACACCGTCGAGCGCGGCGACCGTGCTCGCGTCGAACACGTGCGCCTCGGACATGTCGATGACCACGTGCTCCGGGTCCTCGGCGTAGGAGAACCGGGTCACGAGGTCGTTCGACGACGCGAAGAACAGCGCTCCGCGGACCCGGTACCGCACCGTGCGCTCGTCGATCGGCTCTCGGACGACCGTCACGACGTGCGCGACCCGCCGGGCGAACACGAGGGCGGCGACCACCACGCCGACCAGCACGCCGGTGGCGAGGTTGTCGGTCGCGACGACGACCACGACCGTGATGACCATCACCGCGGTCTCGCCGAGCGGCATCCGGCGGAGGGTGCGTGGCCGGATGCTGTGCCAGTCGAAGGTCGCGACGCACACCATGACCATCACCGCGGTCAGGGCCGCCATCGGGATCTCGGCCACGATGTCGTGCAGCACGATCGTCAGCACGAGCACCGAGGCCCCCGCGGTGAACGTCGACACCCGTGTGCGCGCGCCGGCCGTCTTCACGTTGATCACCGTCTGGCCGATCATCGCGCAGCCACCCGTCCCGCCGAAGAACGCCGACGCGACGTTCGCGACGCCCTGCCCCCACGACTCGCGCCACTTGCTCGAGCCGGTCTCGGTGATCGAGTCGACGAGCTGCGCGGTGAGCAGGGTCTCGATGAGGCCGACGATCGCGACGCCGAACGCGTACGGCGCGATGAGCTGCAGCGTCTCGAAGCTGATCGGGGTGGTGATGCCGTTGAACCCCGGGAGCGCGGTCGGCAGCGCGCCCTCGTCGCCGACCGTCGGCACCGCGATGCCGAACACGATCGTGACGGCCGTGATCACGACGACGGCGATGAGCGGTGCGGGGATCGCCTTCGTCAGGAACGGGAACCCGACGATGATCGCCACCCCGAGCGCGGTGAGCGGCCAGACGATCACCGGCACGTCCCCGCCGAACAGGTTCGGCAGCTGGGCCGTGAAGATGAGGATGGCGAGGGCGTTCACGAACGCGACGTTCACGCTCCGCGGGATGAACCGCATCAGTCGCGCGACCCCGAGGAACCCGAGCACGATCTGGATCAGCCCGCCGAGGACGATCGTCGGCACGAGGTAGGCGATGCCGTGGTCCCGCACGAGCGGGGCGATCACGAGGGCGACCGACCCTGCGGCGGCGGACACCATCGCCGGTCGCCCCCCGACGATCGAGATGACGATCGCGATCACGACGCTCGAGAAGAGCCCGACGGCGGGGTCCACGCCGGCGACCACGGAGAACGAGATCGCTTCCGGGATGAGCGCGAGGGCGGTGACCACGCCGGCCAGGACCTCTCGCGTGAGGAGTCGGGGCGAGCGCAGCGCACTGAGGACGCTCGGAGCGGTGGGGGCGTGGGTGATCACGGACATCACCCAGAACTCTACCGTGACGTGAGGGTAGAGTTCGGCGGGTGAGCACCACCATGCACATCGGCGAGTTGGCCGAGCGCGCCGGGATGTCCCTCCGCACCATCCGCCACTACGACGAGGTCGGCTTGCTCGTCCCGAGCGGCCGGACGACGGGCGGGTTCCGCGTCTACACCGAGCAGGACCTCGAGCGGCTGCTGGTGATCCGGCGCATGAAGCCGCTCGGGTTCACCCTCGAGGAGATGGCCGAGCTGCTCCGCGTCGTGGACGGCCTCGCGGCGAAGGACCCCGACGACGAGCCCGCGCTCGCCGCGCGGCTCGACGAGTTCCTGGTGGACGCTCGTGCCCGGCACGCGAAGCTCGTCGAGCGGGCGGGCATGGCCGAGGAGTTCATCGGCACCCTCGGAACGCTCCGCGCCTCACTCCCCTGATCGTTCAGCGTCCGGGGAGATCTCCGGCGTCGATGAGGCGCGCACGCTCGCGGCGTGCGGTGCGCCATTCCGCACTCCGGCGGATCAGCTCATCGTGCTCCCAGATGAGTCGGCGGGCCTTCCACGGGCGGAAGCGGTACCTCCGTCGGACCCGTTCACGCCACTCTTCCTGCCGACGCGCCACCAGCACCAGCACCGGGTCCTCGACCGTCATCCTTCTTCCCTTCCCGTGATCAGCCCCAGCACCATCGTGCCGAGCGCGGCGTCATCACCGCGAAGTATTCGCATGTCGTACATCGCCTCGGCGCCCATCGAGCCGATCTCCGCGCGTCCGATGTCGCCGGCACAGGCCTGGTCCACCGTCCACACGAACCGAGCCCACGCACGGTCCCGCTCCTCACGCGCCACGTCCCGACGCCACCGCAGCACCGCCCACACTCCCCCGACCATCCCGGCGACCAGCGTCAGGGCCGCCGCCGCCAGCGCCGCGACCACCGTCGCCACCGCCGCGGGCGGCCAGGCCGCGAGCCCCTCCACCCCTGCCGTCATCCGGGGCCTCCCTCCGGCTCGCGTCCTGGCCACGTCGAGAACGCTACGGACGCGCACGCGCCACCACGTGCCTCCAGGCAGACCCGTGGAGAACCGCGGACGCGAGCCGACCTGTGGAGGAACCAGCACCGCCGGAGCCGGACCGATAGACTCGACCACCGTGATCGAACGCACCCGCATCGCCGACCTCGCCGCACTCCCTGACGGCCCCGTCTCCGTCGCCGGATGGGTGGAGACCGTCCGAGACCAGAAGAAGGTCCAGTTCGTCGTGCTCCGCGACGAATCCGGCGCCGCACAGCTCGTCAACCCCGCCACCCGCGACGCCGAGGACGGCGACGACGCCGCTCAGCTCGCGCTCGGCATCACCAACGAGATCTCCGGCCTCGCGCACGGCACCTTCGTGCACGTGCGGGGCAACCTGAAGCACGACGAGCGCGTCAAGCTCGGTGGGCTCGAGGTCAAGGTCGGCTCGCTCGAGGTGATCAGCGCCGCGATCCCGGAGACCCCGATCGCCGACGACTCCTCGCTCGACAAGCGCCTCGACTGGCGCTTCCTCGACCTGCGCAACCGCAAGCAGAACCTCATCTTCCGCATCCAGACGACGATGGAGCACGCGTTCCGCACCTACTGGGTCGAGCGTGACTACATCGAGATCCACACCCCGAAGCTGATGGCCTCGGCGTCCGAGTCGCGCGCCGAGCTCTTCCAGCTCGAGTACTTCGAGACGACGGCCTACCTCGCCCAGTCGCCGCAGAACTTCAAGCAGATGGCGCAGCCGGCCGGTTTCGGTGCGGTCTTCGAGATCGCCGACGCCTTCCGTGCCGACCCGTCCTTCACGAGCCGTCACGCGACCGAGTTCACGAGCATCGACGCCGAGTTCTCCTGGGTCGAGTCGCACCAGGACGTCATGGCCATGCACGAGGAGCTCCTCGTCGCCGGGTTCACGGCGGTCAAGGAGAAGCACGGCAAGGACATCGAAGAGGTCTTCGGCTTCGAGTTCGTCGTCCCGACCGCGCCGTTCCCCCGGGTGACCCTGGCCGAGGCCCGCAAGATCGTCGCCGACAGCGGCTACGAGGTCGTGCGCGCCGACGGTGACCTCGACCCCGAGGGCGAGCGCCGCGTGAGCGCCTGGGCGAAGGAGCACCACGGGTCGGAGTTCGTCTTCGTGACCGACTACGACGCGTCGATCCGGCCGTACTACCACATGCGTCACGCCGACGACCCGACGCTCACGAACAGCTACGACCTGCTGTTCAACGGTGCCGAGATCTCGACCGGCGCGCAGCGTGAGCACCGCGTCGAGACCCTGACGGCGCAGGCCGTCGAGAAGGGCCTCGACCCGGAGGAGCTCGGCTGGTACCTCGACTTCTTCCGCTACGGCGTCCCGCCGCACGGTGGGTTCGGCATGGGCCTCGCGCGCGTGCTCATGCTCGCGCTCCACGAGCCGTCCATCCGCGAGGTCACGTACCTGTTCCGCGGCCCGACGCGCCTCACCCCGTAGTCGCTCGCGGCCCCGGCCGCCTCGCGCGGCCCCGGCCGCACACGGTGAGCAGCAATGGTCGCCTCCCCGATGGGGAGGCGACCATTGCTGCTCGCGAAGCGCGTCGCGACGCGACCGGGGCCTGGAGGCGCGGGGCTAGGCCTCCCAGTCGATGGCCGCCCGCCCCGTGACGAGGCCCCGGATCTCCGCTGCCGCGGCCTGGTGCTGCGGGTGGACCTGGTACTCGTCGAGGCCGGCGAGGTCGTCGAAGGTCGCGACGACGGCGACGTCCTGGTTCTTCCCCGGGTACGCGACGTTCTCGACGACCTCGAGCGAGCGGATGGACCCGACGGTCCCGACGAGCCCGACGAGGAGCTCGCGGATGCGTGCGATCGACGTGGCGCGGTCGAGGTCCTCCCGCAGGGTCCAGGAGACGACGTGGTGGATCATGCTCGGGCCTCGGCCTTCTCGAGGGCACGCGCGAGCCGGTCGGCGTCGACGTGCCAGTTGCTGTGGACACGCCCGTCGATCAGGACGACCGGGATGTCCTCCGCGTACTCCACGCGGAGCGCGTCGTCGTCGAGGATGGACAGCTCCTGGAGGGTCGTTCCGGGGTGGCTCGCCACCACGCGCTCGACGACCGGACGGGCGTCGTCGCAGAGGTGGCAGCCGGGCTTCGTCAGGAGGGTCACTGCGGGCATGGCTTCAGCGTAGCCGCCCCGCGAAACGCGGCACTGCGCATGCAATGGGGCTGCGCCGACAGACCCGGCTGTGGCGACAGACACGGCTTCGCCGACAGACACGGCGTCGCCGACAGGTACGGCCTCGCCATGAAATGCGAAAGCCCCGGCGAACCGGGGCTTCAGCGGCAAGTCGTACGACTTACTTCTTGTTGCGACGCTGGTGGCGCGTCTTGCGAAGCAGCTTGCGGTGCTTCTTCTTCGCCATGCGCTTGCGGCGCTTCTTGATGACAGAACCCATAAACGGACCTCACTCGGACTGATGTTGTGTGGACACCGGGCCAACGAGACCGCGGAAAAACAACCCCGCCGAGTCTAGCGGAGCGCCGACGCGATGTCGAACGGCGCGGTTCTGATCCGCCTACCCGACGTCGGCGATGCCCCCGCGCAGGACGTCCGCGACGGCGGACTCCGGAACGCGGAACGAGCGGCCGAAGCGGATGGCGGGGAGTTCCCCGGCGTGGACCATGCGGTAGACGGTCATCTTGGAGACGCGCATCATCTCGGCGACCTCAGCGACGGTGAGGAAGCGCACGTCGTCGAAACTGCCGGTCATGGTCCGCCTTCGGGATCGGTGTGACCTGTGTGGTCACTGGACACTGTAGGGGCCGCTGGGACCGGTGTCCAGATCGGGCTCAGTCCTCGTCGCCGCGCCGGGTGAAGCGCTTGCGGCTGCTCTCGACGACCCGCTCCCAGCCCTGCTGCGCGCCCGACAGTGCGGCGGTCGCACGGTGCGAGGCCTCCGCCATCACCCGGCCGAGTTCGGTGCCGACCTCGACGGTGGCCTTGCCCGCCACACCGTTCCGCCGGATCGAGACCGGCTGCCCGTCCATCGTCCAGGCGGTCGTCGCCGGGGTGCCGTCGGCGTCGACCGCACCGGTGAAGGGCAGGACCCACTCCTCGATGCCGACGAGGGGCTCCGGATCGAGCCGGTAGTAGCGGTGCTGGCCCTCTTCACGGCTGGTCACCAGGCCGATGTCGCGCAGCACGCGGAGGTGCTTCGACACGGTGGGCTGGCTGACGCCGAGCCGCTCGACGAGCTGGCCGACACTGAGCTCGCCGCCGGTGCTGTCCGACCCGTACGCGGACAGCAGTGCCCCGAGCAGTTCGCGCCTGGTGGGGTCCGCCACGACGCTGAAGATGTCGGCCATGGGGCAAGGCTAGCCGGGGCGTCACGGATGTACCATGACGAACCGTCCCGCCCATGTCCCCGGAGGCATACGATGCTCGACCGGCACGAGTCGCCGACCCGTTCGGCCAGCGCGACCCGCCGACGGCCATCCCGCTTCGGCACCGCCCTCCGCTCCTCGCCCTCGCGCCTGGCGATCGCGGTCTTCGTCGCGCTGATCTTCCTCTTCACGAGCCTCTTCATGACGCCGTGGGCCGCCGCGGACGGTCGGTCGACGCACTTCGCCGACGCCCTGTTCACCGCGGCCTCGGTCGTCTGCGTCACCGGTCTCGCCACCGTGGACATGGCGACGCACTGGTCCGTGTTCGGGAAGACCCTCGTGGTGATCGGCACGCAGATCGGCGCCGTCGGCGTCCTGACGTTCGCGTCGATCCTCGGGCTCTTCGTCACCCGGAAGCTCGGCCTCCGCGCGAAGCTCATGGCGGCCGGCGACTCGAACCCGCTGCGCACCCACCACGGCGCCGTCCCCGAGGGTCAGGCGGTCCGCCTCGGCGAGGTCGGCACCCTGCTCGCCACCGTCGCCGTCAGCACGCTCTCGATCGAGATCGTCCTCGGGCTGCTCCTGCTGCCGTCGGTGCTCATCGCGGGCATGCCGTTCTGGACCGCGGTCGGCGACTCGTTCTACTACGCGGCGATGGCGTTCACGAACACCGGCTTCGCGCCGAACGCCAGCGGACTCGCCCCGTTCGCCCACGACTACTGGTTCCTGTCCCTGCTCATGATCGGCGTCGTCGCTGGCTCCATCGGCTTCCCGGTGATCCGCGCCCTGACGAAGCAGCTCCGCACGCCCCGTCGCTGGCCGATCCACGTGAAGCTCACCCTGGCGACGAGCGCGGTCCTGCTCGTCGGCGGCGCGATCGTCTACATCGCCCTCGAGGCATCGAACCCGACGACCTTCGGCGAGGAGGGCGCGGGCCGCACGGCGTTCCAGGCGCTCTTCCTGTCCACGATGACCCGGTCCGGCGGCTTCTCGCTCGTCGACTTCGACCAGCTGAACGGCTCGAGCCTGCTCGTCACCGACATGCTCATGTTCATCGGTGGCGGTTCGGCCTCGACCGCCGGCGGAATCAAGGTCACGACACTCGCCGTGCTCTTCCTGGCGGCGGTCGCCGAGGCCCGCGGCCGCCAGAGCATGGAGGCCTTCGGCCGGCGGATCCCGAGCGACGTCCTCAGGGTCGCCGTCGCCGTCGTGCTGTGGGGAGCGACCATCGTCGCCGTCGCCACCGTCGTGCTGCTCCAGATCACCCACGAGTCGCTCGACCGCGTGCTCTTCGAGGTGATCTCGGCGTTCGCCACGTGCGGCCTGTCCTCCGGCGTGTCCGCTGACCTGCCCGAGTCGGGCAAGTACGTGCTGGCCGCGACGATGTTCCTGGGTCGTGTCGGTACAGTGACCATCGCCGCTGCCCTGGCCGCAAGCCAGAGCCGGCAGTTGTTCCGCCGTCCCGAGGAGAGGCCGATCGTTGGCTGACCGAACCCGTCCGCCGCACCCGCTCGGTGCCGTCAGCCACGACGCCCCGGTGCTCGTCATCGGGCTCGGCCGCTTCGGCGCCGCCACCGCCGGCCAGCTCGAGCGGCAGGACCGCGAGGTCCTCGTCGTCGACACCGACGAAGGACTCGTGCAGAAGTGGTCGGACCGGGTCACCCACGCGGTGCAGGCGGACGCCACCGACATCGACGCACTGCGGCAGATCGGCGCGCAGGACTTCCCGATCGCGGTCGTGGGCACCGGCAGTGACCTCGAGTCGAGCGTGCTCATCACCGCGAACCTCGTCGACCTCGGGATCCCGCAGATCTGGGCGAAGGCCATCAGCCGTTCGCACGGCACGATCCTGTCCCGCATCGGCGCGAACCACGTCGTGTACCCGGAACGCGAGGCCGGTGAGCGCACGGCGCACCTGGTGTCCGGCCGGATGCTCGACTTCATCGAGTTCGACGACGACTTCGCCGTCGTCAAGATGTTCCCGCCGGCATCGGTCCGCGGGAAGGACCTCGCGACGACCGTCATCCGCACGCGCTTCGGCCTGACGGTGCTCGGCATCAAGACACCGGGCAAGGCGTTCGTGCCGGCCACACCGGAGAGCATCATCGGGCAGAACGACGTGATCATCGTCTCCGGGACCGAGGGCGACCTGGAGCGGTTCGCGGCCCTGGAGTGACGACAGGACGGCCTGGAGGCGCGGTGCGGGCCGGCACCGTGCCTCCAGGCCGTCACCCGGTCACGTCGCGGACGCGACCCCGCCTCGCAGACCGCGCACGATGCGGTCCGGACTGCGGGACGCGCCGGAGGCCTACCCCTTCGACAGCTCGTCCGCCCGGGCGATGGCCGCACGGGAGGCGCGCTCGAAGGTGCCGGCGAGGTCGGCGTCCTGCAGCACGGCGACGGCGCGCTCCGTGGTGCCCTTCGGGCTCGTCACCGCCCGGCGGAGGTCCGACGGTTCCTTCCCCGAGGCGGCGAGCAGTTCGACCGCACCGCGGAGGGTGCCCTGGACCATCGCCTCGGCCTGCTCGTGCGTGAAGCCGAGCGACTCGGCAGCCTGCTGCCACTGCTCCACGACGAGGAACACGTACGCCGGGCCGGAGCCGGACACCGCCGACAGGGCGTCGAGCTGCGACTCGGGCACCTCGATGACCACACCCGACGCGGCGAACACCGACGAGGCGAGGGCCACGGCGTCCGGGTCCGCCGAGGCGCCGGCGCTGATGCCGGTCACACCGCGGCCGACACCGATCGGGGTGTTCGGCAGGGCGCGCACCACGCGGACGCCCGCGGGCACCTTCGCCTCCATGCTCGCGATCGTCGTGCCGACGGCCACGCTCACCACGACGGCCCCGGCCTCGAGGTCGGCGGAGACCTCGTCGAGCAGGTCTCCGATCACGTACGGCTTCACGCCGAGCACGACGAGCGCAGCACCCCGGACGGCCGTCCGGTTCGCGTCCGGGTCGGTGTCGGTCGCCGCGGCGTCGAGCCCGCGCTCCCGGTGCGCCGCGGCCGACGCCTCGGACTTCGTCGTCAGCGTGACCGTGGCGGGGTCGAGCCCGGCGGCCAGCAGCCCGTCGAGGACCGCGCCGGACATGGAGCCGACGCCGAGCAGGGCGGTGCGGGGCAGTTCGATCGTCATGCTCCCGACCCTATCCAGCACTCCCGCCTAGGATCGGATCGCACGTCAGGGAGAAGGGACACCCGTGAGCGCTTCCGGAGGCACGAGGGCCATCCTCGCCGCACTCGCCGCCAACGTCGGCATCGCGATCGTCAAGTTCATCGCCGCGGCGATCAGCGGGTCCGCGTCGATGCTCGCGGAGGGCGTGCACTCGCTCGCGGACTCGGCGAACCAGCTCCTCCTGCTGCTCGGCGGGCGACGCGCACGGCGGGCGGCCGACGAGGAGCACCCGTTCGGCTACGGCCGGGAACGCTACGTCTACGCCTTCGTCGTCTCGATCATCCTGTTCTCCGTCGGCGGCGTGTTCTCGCTGTACGAGGGCATCGAGAAGCTCACCCACCCACACCCGCTGGAGAACTGGTGGCTGCCGCTCGTGGTGCTCGTCATCGCGATCGGGCTCGAGGGCTTCTCGCTCCGCACCGCGCTCCGAGAAGCCCGCCCGCAGAAGGGCGGGCAGAGCTGGGTCCAGTTCGTCCGCCGGGCGAAGGCCCCCGAGCTCCCCGTCGTCATGCTCGAGGACACCGCGGCGCTCCTCGGTCTCGTGTTCGCCCTGTTCGGCGTGGGCCTCACCGCGATCACCGGCAACGGCGTGTTCGACGCGATCGGCACGATCCTCATCGCCGCGCTCCTCATCGCCGTCGCGGTGGTGCTCGGCATCGAGACGAAGAGCCTCCTGGTGGGCGAGGGAGCGACCGCTGCGGACGTCGAGCGCATCAAGCACGCGCTGCTGGACGGCCCCGAGGTCGACTCGATCATCCACATCAAGACCCTGTACCTCGGGCCCGACGAGCTCATGGTCGGCGTGAAGGTCGCGGTCGACGGCGACCGGCGACTCGGCGACGTCGCGGCGGGCATCGACACCGTCGAGCAGCGGATCCGGTCGGCCGTGCCGATCGCGCGGGTCATCTACGTGGAGCCGGACGTGCTCCGCACCGGTCCGCGTCCGCCGACCGAGGCCATCGTCATCCGCGCTGCCGACTGACGGATCGGCGTCGCGCGCGGGAGGCCGAGCGAGACGTGCGGCGGTGACGCTCGGCGGTGCCGTGCGGCGGCGACGTGCGGCGGTGACGCTCAGCGTCGCGACGCGAAGAACGCGTCGAGGAGCGCTGCGCACTCCCCCTCGAGCACGCCGCCGACGACCTCGGACCGGTGCGGCAGGCGACGGTCCCTCGCGATGTCGTAGACGCTGCCGCTCGCGCCGGCCTTCGGGTCCCAGGCGCCGAAGACGATGCGCGGCACGCGGGCGGCCATGATCGCCCCGGCACACATCGGGCAGGGTTCGAGGGTCACGACGAGCGTGTGCTCCGCCAGGTGCCAGTCACCGGTGACCGCGGCCGCGGCCCGGAGCGCGAGCACCTCGGCGTGCGCCGTGGGGTCCTGCAGCGCCTCGCGCTCGTTCCGGCCGACGGCCACGACGACGCCGTCCCGGTCGAGCACGACGGCCCCCACCGGGACGTCCCCGGTCGCGAGACACGCGCGCGCCTCGTCGAGGGCGCGCTCCATCGCGGGGACGAAGGGTCGGGCTGCGGGCTCCTCCACGGGACCTCCTGGCGGTCGGCGGCACGGTAGGGTCGACCCTATGCGAGTCCACGTCGCCGACCACCCGCTCATCACCCACAAGCTCTCGGTGCTCCGCGACCGTACGACGCCCTCCCCCACGTTCCGTGCCCTCACCGAGGAACTCGTGACGCTGCTGGCGTACGAGGCGACCCGGAACGTGCGCGTCACCGCGACCCCCATCGACACCCCGGTGGCCCACACCATGGGCGTCTCGATCGCCAAGCCGCGCCCGCTCGTCGTGCCGATCCTGCGTGCCGGCCTCGGCATGCTCGAGGGCATGGTCAAGCTCGTCCCCACGGCCGAGGTCGGTTTCCTCGGCATGGCGCGCAACGAGGAGACCCTCGAGCCGCAGACCTACGCCGAGCGCCTGCCCGACGACCTGTCCGGCCGGCAGTGCTTCGTGCTCGACCCGATGCTCGCGACCGGTGGCACCCTCGCCGCGGCGATCGACTTCCTCTTCGCCCGTGGTGCGGAGGAGATCACCTGCGTGTGCATCCTCGGCGCACCCGAGGGCCTCGCAGCCGTCGAGGCCGCGGTCGGTGACCGCAACGTGTCGATCGTCCTCGGGGCGCTCGACGAGAAGCTCGACGAGAACGGCTACATCGTGCCGGGTCTCGGTGACGCCGGTGACCGCCTGTACGGGCTCGCCGAGTAGTCCCCACCGGCGCTCCGGCGCTGTTTCCGGACGACCGTCCGAGCGGACGGTTGACACGGGGTTGGTATACCGCTGATACTCGACCCATGACTGCAACCGTGTCCGCTCGCGTCCTCTCCGAGGCGTGCTCCTTCGCAGGGGCAGCGGGGACCGTCGGCATGATGATGCCGGCCATGGCCGTCATGCGTTGTCGAATGTGTGCCTGATCGGCACCCGTTCCAGCCGGATCACCCGCGACACCACCCCCGTCGCGCGATCGTGATCCCCGGGTGACGACCACGTCGACGACGCGCACCACGTCACGAGGTCTGTCTCCCGTACCCCCGGGTCAGCCCCGGTCCGCAGCAGGACCGCAGGGCACCACGGCACTCGCCGTACCCGGGCCGACGCATTCGACACAGCCGCGGCCGCCCCATCGTGCCGCAGCCACATCGCCCGGAGAACCGCCATGTCGCTCACCATCGCTCAGCCCCGTACCGCCCTCCGAACCACCGCACCGGCACCCACCGACCTCGGCACGGTCACGCCGCTCCGCCCCCGTCGCGAGCCGGTCGCGCCGCCGACGTCCTCCGGCATCCCCACCAGCCCGGTCGTCGCCCCGCAGCGGAACCGCGCGCTCCCCGAGGGCACCGAGGCCCGCGGCTTCGCGCTCTACGTCGGCATCGACGAGGCGAAGGCCGCCGCTGCCGGCACCACGCTCGCCGCGGTGGTCGAGCAGCTGAAGGCCCTCACCGCGCAGCTCGTCCCCTCCTCGGAGACCTACGCCGCGGTGGCCGTCGCCGCCGAGGGCTCCGGTGGCCGCGACGTCGACGTGGTCCGCCTCGCGCTGCAGGACCGGTCCGCCGTCGCCGCCCGCAAGCAGGCCGAGAAGCCCGAGCCCGAGGAGACCGGGGTCGTCATCGACATCTCCCGGAAGCGCGTGACCCTCGACGGCGAAGCCGCTCCCCTGACGTACAAGGAGTTCGAGCTCCTGCAGTTCCTCGTCCTCCGCGAGGGGCAGACCGTGGACCGCTCGGCGATCATCGACGGACTGTGGTCCGACGGCGAGGACGAGACACCGAACGAGCGCACGATCGACGTCCACGTGCGTCGGCTCCGCTCGAAGCTCGGCGCGTTCGAGGAGATCGTCCGGACCGTGCGCGGCGTCGGGTACCGCTTCGACCGCCACGCCGACGTCGCCGTTCGCTACGCATCGACCCCGTCGCCCGACCTCTTCTGATCCCCACCGCGCGTTCTTGGTGAACTCGCAGCGAACGACCGCCGCGGTCTCTAGCGTGCCGTTACCCGTTCGTTATACAGTCGGTGGTGCAGACGGTGTTTGCTGTGGCACCGCCTGTGGAATGTGATTGCAGGACACTCTTGGTGCAAGGGAGAGGGCCGGTCGTCCCCGTGACGGCCGGCCCTCGTTGCGTCCCCGACCGGACTCCGGACCGCTGTGGTGCGCACCCGGGGGACACGGCCGCGCGTCGGCGCCGTCCGGTGTCGTCCCCCATCGGTAGTGTGGGATGACCGTACGACCGGAGGGAGCGCGATCGTGGACGAGTCACGACGCACCGAGAAGGCGATCGCCGTCGCGGCGTGGGAAGCGCTCTTCCGCGCGCAGGTGACCGTGATGCGGGCGCTCAACGCCGAGTTCCCCGCCGACGAGATCTCCTTCAACGAGTACGACGTCTGCTTCAACCTGTCGACCCAGCCCGGCCGCCGGTGCCGGATGCGCGAGCTCACCGGGCATCTGCTCCTCACGCAGCCGAGCGTCAGCCGCCTCGTCGACCGGCTCACCACGCGCGGGATCGTCGAGAAGCAGCCGGACCCGACCGACGCCCGCGGGGTCATCGTCGCGCTCACGGCCCACGGCTTCGACGTGTACCGGTCCGTCGCCGTGCAGCACGCCCAGACCATCGCCGACCAGGTCGGTGCCGGGCTCGACGACGCCGAGCTCCGCACCCTGACCGAGCTCTGCACGAAGCTCCGCACGGCCGCGGCGTCGACGCCCACACGCCGCACCGAGTCGCGGGGAGCCGTCACCCCGGACCCGGCGACGGTGTGACCGGCGCGCTGGTCTGGCTCCGCGACGACCTGCGGCTGGCCGACAACCCCGCGCTGCGTGCCGCGGTGGACCACGGCGGTGCCGTCACCGTCGTGTACGTCCTCGACGACGAGTCGCCGGGGATCCGGCCGATCGGTGCGGCGAGCCGCTGGTGGCTGCACCACTCCCTGCGCGCACTCGACACCGAGCTCCGCGACCGTGGTTCCCGCCTGGTGCTGCGGCGCGGTCCGGCCGCGCAGGAGATCAGCCGGCTCGTCGCCGACACCGGTGCCGATGCCGTCTTCTGGAACCGTCGCTACGGCGCGGTCGAGCGCGACCTCGACGCCGGGATCAAGTCGTCCCTGACCGACGCCGGGACCGAGGCCCACAGCTTCGCGGCGAACCTGCTCTGGGAACCGTGGACGATCCTGAACGGACAGGGTGAGCCGTACAAGGTCTTCACGCCGTTCTGGCGAGCGGTGCAGGCGATGCCCGAACCCCGACACCCGCTGCCGTCGCCGAGCGACCTGCCGGCACCCGCCGAGGTCGCGAGCGTCGGCCTCGACACCTGGGCACTGCTGCCGACACGACCGGACTGGGCCGGCGGACTCCGTGATGCGTGGCAGCCCGGCGAGGACGGCGCGCACCTCCGGCTCGAGCAGTTCGTGGACGACGCGCTCGAGGACTACGACCGTCGCGACGAACCGTCGATGCAGGCCACCAGCGGGCTCTCCCCACACCTGCGATGGGGCGAGGTCAGCCCGTACCAGGTCTGGCACCGCCTGCACGATCGACTCGAACCCGAGCAGCGACAGCACGCCTCGGCGTTCCTCCGGCAGCTGGCGTGGCGCGAGTTCAACTGGAACGAGTACTTCCACTGCGAGGACATCGCGACGGTCAACGTGCGCCGCGAGTTCGACGCCTTCCCGTGGCGCGAACCGGACGAGCACGAGATCGACCGGTGGCGGCAGGGCGACACCGGCTTCGACCTCGTCGACGCCGGCATGCGCGAGCTCTGGCACACCGGTGCGATGCACAACCGGGTGCGCCTGGCCGCCGGCAGCTTCCTGGTGAAGAACCTGCTGGTCGACTGGCGGGTGGGTGAGCAGTGGTTCTGGGACACACTCGTCGACGCCGACCCCGCGAACAACGCCGCCAACTGGCAGTGGGTCGCCGGGTCGGGCTTCGACGCCGCCCCCTACTTCCGCGTGTTCAACCCGGACCGGCAGCTCGAACGATTCGACCCGCACCGCGAGTACGTCCACCGGTGGGTGCCGTCCGACGAACTCCGCCCCGAGCCGATGGTCGACCTCAAGGCGACCCGGCAGCGCGCGCTCGACGCCTACGAGCGGATGCGCCGATCGTGAGCGCAGTCGACGACCGGGTGTTCGCCGAGGTCGACGCGGTGTTCCGGGCGCGGGTCGAGCGCGGGACCGCCCCGAGCAGCGTGTGGGGCGTGTTCGACCGGCACGGGCTGGTGGCGTCCGGCGGGCACGGTGACCGCGGAGACGGACGCGCGCCCGACGAACGGACGGTGTACCGGATCGCCTCGTGCACGAAGAGCGTCACGGCCGCGACGCTGCTCGCGCTGGTCGCGGCGGGTCGAGTGCAGCTCGACGCTCCCGTGACCGACTTCGTGCCCGCGTTCGCCGAGGTCGACCTGCCGACGTCGGACTCCCCCGTGCCGACGCTGCGGATGCTCCTGACGATGGCGGCCGGGTTCCCCACCGACGACCCGTGGGCGGACCGGCAGGAGTCGATCTCCGACGCCGAGCTCGACGCCGTCCTCCGCGACGGCCTGCTGTTCGACTCGGTGCCCGGTACCCGCTTCGCCTACTCGAACCTCGGGTACGCGCTCCTCGGCCGGGTGATCGCCGTCGTCGCGGGAGCGCCCTACCCGGACGTCGCGACCGCCACGGTCCTCCGCCCGCTCGGGCTCGAGGACACGGTCTTCCGTGCCGCGGACTCACGGGGCTTCGTGGTGACGGGGGTCCGTCCGCACGCTGGCGCCTGGGAGCCGCTGCCGCTCACCGGCCCCGGCGCGTTCTCGCCGATCGGCGGGCTGTTCTCCACCGTCGCGGACCTCGCTCGGTGGGGCCGGCACCTCGCGTCGGCGTACTCCGCCGTGCCAGTCGGAGGCACGGAGGAACACCCGGACGAGCAGCCGGAGCCCGGGCCGGTCTCCCCCGCCGACCGTCGGCTCATGCAGCAGGCGATGCGCGTCGTCCCCGCCGCCGTCGTGCCGGGTTCGGCGCGGCCCACCGCCTACGGCTTCGGGCTCTTCGTCGAGCAGGACCCGGCGTTCGGCGAACTGGTCTCGCACTCCGGCGGCTACCCGGGCTTCTCGGCACACATGCGGTGGTCGGTGCGGGACGGCCTCGGCGTCGTCGCGTTCGAGAACGCCACCCAGGCCAAGGTCTCGGCAGCAGCCGACCGGGCACTGGACCTCGTCCTCGCCGCGCAGGCACCGCGAACTGGACGCACCCTGTCGGCGGCGCGAGCCGCGCAGGTCGCCGTGACGCGCCTCCTGGCCGACTGGAGCGACGACCTGGCGGACGCGACCTGCACGCCGAACGTGGCGATGGACGTGCCGTACGAGCGCCGACGCCGGGCGATCGCCGAGGCGGTCGCGACCGTCGGGGCCGACCTGGCGGCAGCACCCGTCGCGGAGCAGTCCTCGGCCCCGACGCACCTGCGGTGGTGGTTGCCGGGCACGGCGGGACGGCTCCGCGTCGACATCCGACTGGCACCGCTCGCGGCCGGACGCGTCCAGACCCTCACCGTGGTCGCCGAACCCAGCGAGCGCTGAACCGGCTGGCAAGGCTGGCCCGGCGGCCCCGCGGACCTCGGTCAGACCGGCGGGCGCCCACCGACGAAGCCGAGCGCCCGTGCGGCGACGCGGGTGCCCTCCCGCGCAGCCGCTCCGACCCGCACCGGATCGGTGGCCCACGCGCGCAGGAAGCCGGCGGCGAACGCGTCGCCCGCGCCGAGCGTGTCCACGACGGTCGCCGGCGTGACGGGGACCCGCTGCGGGGTCCGCCCCGGACGTCCGACGAGCACGCCGTCGTGCGCTCGCGTGACGACCACGAGTGGGACCCGCTCGGTGAGCGCCCGAACGGCGTCGGCGACGGTGGCCGCTCCGGTCAGTGCGAGCGCCTCGTCCTCGCTCGGGAAGAGCACGTCGACGCCGACGAGGGCGGCGAGGAAGGCCTCGGCCCCGACCGCCTGCACCACCGCCGTGGAGGACGGGTCGAGCGAGACACGCGCGGACCCCGAGCGAGCGTGTGCGACGAGTGATGCGATGCGTTCGGCACCTCCACCGCCGAGCATCGCCGCGCCGGTGAGGTGCACGATGTCGGCGCTGTCGACGAGTTCCACCGGGACGTCCTCCGCGGTCAGCGCGCCGCTCGCCGCGGGGTCCGACATCGCCGTGCGGCCCACGTCGTTGCGGACGGACACGACGGCCCCGGTGGTGGTCCGCGCGTCGTAGCGGATGTGGGCGCGGACGCCGGCGTCGCCGAGCGCCCGCTCGTGCCGGTACACGTCGTCGACCCCGACACGGGCGACGAGGTCCACCTCGGCACCGAGCCAGCCGAGCCAGGTGGCGGTGTTGCCGGCTGCGCCGACGGGGCGGTGTCGGATCACGGCGGCCGGGTCGTGCACGCCGACCGCCGCTGCGGTGGTCTGCACGAGGACTCCGTCGAGGACGTCGCCGACGACCAGGAAGCGTTTCCCCGCCCCGCGACGGCGTCCGGCGACCGCACGTCCGGCGCGGGTCGTGCCGGGACGTGACGGGGCGGCGGAGCGCTCGGACGGAGTGGACATCCCGCTCATCCTACGCGAAGCCGAGCAAATCTCCGTTTCGTGACCTCGATCGGATCGCCCCTGGCCCTTTTCTCGCATGAACGGTAATATACAAACGATCGTATGTGAACGGTCGCGCATCCCACACGACCCCGCGGAGACACACCATGCCCAGGAAGCCCGATCCGACCCTCAAGCCCGCGATCGTCGCCAAGGTCGCCCAGCACCTCCAGGACACCAAGATCGAGGACGTTTCCGTCCGCAGCCTCGGCCGCGTGCTCGGCACCAGCGCGTACCCGATCGTCTACCACTTCGGCTCGCGCGAATCCCTCATCCAGGCCGTCGTCGACCACCTGTCCAGCACGGTGTCGACCACGCCGCTCGACCCTGCCGCCGACGACGCCGCCCTCTCCGAGTACCTCGTCGCCGTGTTCGGCGGCCTCGACGACCCCGAGCGTGCACTCGCCGCGCGCCTCACCTTCGAGCTCGGCTCGGTGGAGTCGCTCGACGGCCGCGACCGTGAGCGCACCTTCCACCGTGCCCAGATCGCTGCCATCGCAGCGTGGTGCTCGGCCCGCGGGGCCCACCCGGCCGACGCCGAGCGGGTCGCGCGTGACGCCGTCCTGTCGGCACGCGGTGTGCAGTGGGGCGCGGTCGTGGACCGTGCGCGCAGTGACGTCGACGCCGAGCTCCGCAGGATCGCGGGCGGCCTGGTCGCCGCCGTCGGCGTCGCGACGGTCTGACACCGGGAACGACTGGAGGCGCGGTGCCAGCTGGCACCGCGCCTCCAGTCGTTCAGACGGTCACGCGATCAGACCGTCGGACGGTCACCGGGGTGACCCGCCGACGATCCGTCAGAGCGTGACGAAGCTCTGCGACTTCGCGTTCGCGAAGCGCGCGGCGACGTTCTCCCAGTCGACGATGTTCCACACGGCCTTGACGTAGTCCGCCTTGACGTTGAGGTAGTCGAGGTAGAAGGCGTGCTCCCACATGTCGAGCATGAAGATCGGGACGAGCCCGAACGGGATGTTGCCCTGCTGGTCGAACAGCTGGAACGTGGTCAGCTTCTGGCCGACGGTGTCCCAGGCCAGGACGGACCAGCCGGAGCCCTGGATGCCGTTCGCGACGGCGGAGAACTGGGCCTGGAACTTCTCGAACGAGCCGAAGAACTCGTCGATCGCGGCGGCGAGCTCGCCCTCCGGGACCTTGGTGTCCGGGCCGAGGTTGGTCCAGAAGATCGAGTGGTTGACGTGGCCACCGAGGTGGAACGCGAGGTCCTTCTCGAGCTTGTTGATGGCACCGAAGTTGCCGGACTCGCGGGCCTCGCCGAGCTGCTGGAGCGCGGTGTTCGCACCCGTCACGTAGGTCTGGTGGTGCTTGTCGTGGTGCAGCTGCATGATCTTGCCGCTGATGTGCGGCTCGAGCGCGGCGTAGTCGTACGGCAGCTCCGGCAGGGTGTACTCAGCCATGTGAGTTCCTTTCGATCAGTGGATTGCGGATGGTGCTCCGCGGCTCACGAGAGCCGGGAACGATCAGTGAGGGAGTGGAATTCCCGGTTGTGGTAGACCAGCGGTTCGCCGTGCTCGAGGCCGACGACGATGTCGAGGACCTCGGCGACGACGACGGTGGACGAACCGATCGGCGTCGTCGACAGGGGGCGGCAGCGGAGGGCGCTGGCGGCGCTCGGCAGGTAGCGGTCGCCGGAGGGCAGCGTGCCCCAGATCGGGTCGTCGGCCGCGGGGCTGCCCGTCGAGGCGAAGCGCTTGGCGAGGGCGACCCCGAGGGAGTCGACCAGGTGCACGACGAACAGCGGGGCGCCGAGCACGACGCCGGCGGACCCGGAGTTGGTGGACAACGAGAACACGAGCACGGGCGGGTCGATCGCGACGCTCGCGACGCTCGAGGCCGTGAGACCGGTGGGGCCGTCGGGTCCCTCGGCGGTGATGACGGCGACGCCGGCGGGGTGTCCCCGGAAGGCGGCCTTGTACGCGTCCGCGATGTTCGCCGGTGCTTCGTCGGGCATGGGAGTCGTGGTCGTTCCTTCGGGGAGGTGAGGCCGCGGCTCCGCGACCATGTCCCAACGTAGGACCTCAACCATGGTTCAGGTCAACGATTCTCAGGTTCGGCCGATCTCGGGCGCGCCGTGTGACCGCATGTGACGCGCGGTGCGGACCTCGCACCGTGCGAGGGTGCGCCGGGCGGGCGCGGGCGGCGAGGCCGAACGGTGCGAGGTTCCGGACGTGGTGCGGGGAACGCCGAGTCGCACGGAGTCCGGAACCTCGCACCACACCCGCGCACCGTGCGGGGCCTCGCACCGTGCGAGGCACGTGCAGGCCCCCGCACCGTGCGAGGCGCGCGGGGTCAGCGCCGCTTGAGCATCACGACGGCACCGGCAGCCGCGACCACCATGAGGAGCGCCGCGACCCCGGCCGTCACGGTGACGCCGGAGTCGAACGCCGCACGCGCCGACTCGAGAAGCACCTGCCCGGCGGACCCGCCGAGCTCGCTCGCCGCGGACACCGCTCCGCCGAGGGTCTCCTGCGCCGCCGTGTGCGCCGACGAGGACAGCCCGTCCGGCACCACGACGTGCGACCGGTACGCGGTGGCGAGGATCGTGCCGAGGACCGCCGTGCCGAGCACCGCGCCGATCTCGTACGCGGTCTCCGACATCGCCGACGCCGCACCGGACTTGTCCGCCGGGGCCGTCGAGATGATGAGGTCGTTCGTGACCGTCTCGGACGCGCCGATGCCGATGCCGAGCAGCACGAAGGCGAACGCGAGCGCCACGATCGAGGCGTGGTGGCCGAGCACGGCGATCATCGCGTACGCGGCTGCCGAGAACAGCAGGGCGACGGCGACGACCCAGCGCGGTGCGACCCGGCCGACGATCGGGACGACCACGAGCCCGGCGACGATCGTCAGGACCGACCCGGGGACGAGCACGACGCCGGAGGTGAACGGGTCGAGGCCGGCGACGAGCTGCAGGTGCTGCGCGATGAAGAAGAGGAAGCCGGTGAGCGAGAACATCGCCGTCATGTTCATGAGCACGCTGCCGGTGAAGGCGGTCGAGCGGAACAGCCGGAGGTCGAGCATCGGGCTCCGCGACCGGAGCTGTCGACGCACGAAGGCGATCCCCGAGAGCACACCGACGGCGAGCATCGCGATCGCGAACCCGCGCTCCTCGGGGTGCACGACGGACTTGATCGCCCACACCGTCGGGGCGAGTGCGCCGAGCGACAGGAACATGCTCGGTACGTCGACGGGCCCGGGCATCGGGTCGCGGGACTCCGGCACGCAGAACGGCACGCCGACGAGCATGAGCACGAGGATCGGGACCGCGACGAGGAACACGGCACCCCAGTGGAAGTGCGCGAGGAGGACGCCGCCGACGAGCGGTCCGAGGGCGTTGCCGGCGGCGAACATCGTCGACCAGACGGCGAGCGCCATCCGCCGCTCCCCCGCGTCGACGAAGACGTTGCGGATGATCGACAGGGTGGCGGGCATGAGCATGGCGCCGAAGACCCCCATCGCGATGCGGGCGGCGACGAGCATCCAGGCGTCGGTCGCGAACGCCGCTGCGACGGAGAACAGGGCGAACCCGCTGGCGCCGATGACGAGGATCCGGCGTCGGCCGATGCGGTCGCCGATGCTGCCCATCACCACGAGGAGCCCGGCGAGGACGAGCGGGTACGCGTCGACGATCCAGAGCTGCGTCGTCGCGTCCGGGTTGAGGGCGCGGGAGATCGACGGCAGCGCGAAGCTCAGCACGGTGTTGTCCACCGAGATGAGGAGGACGGGGAGCATGAGCACGGCGAGCGCGGCGAACCGTCGGGCGCGGCTGGTGGTGACGGCGGTGGCGACGGGGCTGGTGAGCAGTGCGGACACGGGGACTCCTGGGACTTCGAGCCGGACCAGGTCGACGGCGTGCAGACGAGACGGGACGCGGTGTGGGCACGCGCCCCGTCAGGACTCCCTTAGTGTACCGTCTGGACGGTATTGGTTGCAAATGCAACTGAACGGCGGACGGGAGGCGCGGTGCCAGCCCGCACCGTGCCTCCAGTCCGGTGGTCGGTCCCGCCCAGGGCGGGCCGCCGTCCCTAGGCCGACTCGCGCAGGAGCAGACGGTGGCGCACGGTGCGCTGCACCGTGGGACCGTGACGCGGGAGGTCGCCAGCGAGCATGCCGAGTGCGAGGTCGAGCGCCTCGCGTGCGACGGCGTCGAGGTCCACCGCGAGCGTCGTCAACGTCGGCGACACGAGCGTGCCGAGCGGCAGGCCGTCGACCCCGACCACACGGACGTCACCGGGGACGTCCACCCCGGCGCGTCGGCAGGCCTGCAGCACGCCGAGGGCCATCACGTCGTTGAAGGCCAGGATCGCGTCGAGCCGACGTTTCCGCCCGAGGATCTTCGTCGTCTCCTCGGCGCCGCACTCGGCCGTGCCGTGCGGTGCGTGCACGAGCTCCGGCAGGTAGCCCCGACGCCGCAGTGCGTCCACGAGGAGCACACCGCGGACGCTCGTCTGCTCGGGCGACGAGTTGTCGAGCACCACGGGGTGCCGGACCCCGGTGGCCACGAGGTGGTCGGCGAGGACCTCGATCGCGTCTGCCGGGTCGATCCAGACCGCGGCGGTGGGCGGCTCCGAGTACGGGTCGAGCTCGACCATCGGCACCGTGCCGAGCAGGTCGTTCCAGCGCTCACGACGGGAGCCGAGGTACCCGATGACCACGTCCGTCTGCGCGCCGAGCGCCTGCACCATCCGGTCCGCGTCGCTCGCCAGGTCGACGTCGGCGAGCATGACGTTCCACCCCTGCTCGGCGGCGAGCCGGAACACCGCCGACGCGAGCTGCGGCGTGTACGGGTTCCGCAGGTCGTTCACGACGAGCCCGAGCTGGTGGTCTCCGCCGGTGACGAGGCCGCGGCCGAACCGCGACGGGCGGTAGTCGAGCCGCTCGGCCTCGGCGAGGACGCGCTGCTTCGTCGCGGCGCTGATCCCGGACATCCCGTTCATGGCGCGCGTGACCGTCTGCCGGGACACCCCGGCGGCCGCGGCGACGTCGATGATCGTCGCCCGGCCGCCGGGTGTCGCTGCGGGGTCCGTCAGTCGCGGAGGTCCAGCCATGCCACCTGTTCCGGAGTGAGGTCGACGGAGAGGCCCGTCATCGAGGACCGGGCTTCCGCGATCGTACGCGGTCCGAAGAGCGGGAACGTCGGGAAGGGCTGGTTGAGGACGTACGCCAGGGCGATCGCCGTCGCCGGGACCCCGTACTGTTCGCCGAGCTCACGGGCGCGACGGAGCCGCTCGAAGTTCTCGTCGCTGTAGTAGCAGCGGACGAGCTCGGCGTCGCTGGTGTCCTCCGGGGTCGCCCGGCCGGTGAAGAACCCGCGGGCCTGCGACGACCAGGGCAGCAGCGGCACCTGGCGCTCCTCGAGCCACGCCTTCGACGCCGCGTCGGTCGCGTGCTCGCAGCCGTCCCACGGCACGTCGTAGGCCTCGGCCAGGCCGAAGTGGTTGCTCAGGACCTCGAACTCGTGCTTGCCGTTCGCCCGTGCGTACGCGTTCGCCTCGTCGAAGCGCGCCGGCGTCCAGTTCGACCCGCCGTAGACGCGGATGCGGCCGGCGCGGCGGTGCTCGTCGAGGACGTCGACGAACTCCCCCACCGGGATGTCCGGGTTGTCGCGGTGCATCATGTAGATGTCCGCGTAGTCGGTGCCCTGGCGCTCGAGGCTCTCGAGGAACTGCTTCGTGAGCGACTCCGGGTCGCAGAACGGGGTGTGCGCGCCCTTCGTGATGACGACCACGTCCTCGCGGACGCCGCGGTTCTGGATCCACTTGCCGAGCCGGCCCTCGAGCACACCGCCGCCGTAGATGTAGCCGGTGTCGAAGACGTTGCCGCCCTGCTCGACGAACAGGTCGAAGATGGCGCTGGCGTGCGCCAGGTCGGGCTGGTTGTCGACGCCCATCACCAGGCGGGACATCCGCTTGCCGACGCCAGCGACCTCGCCGTACCGCATCGGGTTGCCCGGCTTCGCGGGTTCCGCCGCCGCCACGGTGAGCGGACGCCCGCTGACGGTCGGGATGTCGGCGGTCTCGGCCTCGAACGGGTAGCGGAGGCCGATGGCGGCGCGCCACTTGTCGAGCGTGCGGGCCGTGGCGAGCGACTCGTCGAGGGTGTACTCGGGCACGTCGACGTGGCCGGCGGCGAGCGCGGCGGTGGTGGCGTCGGCCTCGAGCGCGTAGGGGTGCGCGCCGGCGAAGGACAGCGTGCGCGGGTCCTCGTCGACGGTGCGGATCTCGATGGTCGGGTCCTCGCCGAGGGTCCACGGGTCGCTGAGCGTGATCTTCCCCGTGGTGCCGTGGATCGTGACCGTGTTGTCGTCCTGCACGCGGACCCCGGTGCGGACGTCCGCGGTGATGCCGCCCTTGTAGGTCAGCCGGGCGGTGGTCCACTCGTCGACCCCGGTCGGGCCGAGGGTCCCGGCCGCCGTGAGCTCGGTCGGCTCCGCGACGGCCACCCGGGTCGCCGCCTGGACGATCGCGGCCGCCATGGTCACCGGGTAGCCGCCCACGTCGAGGATCCCGCCGCCGGCGGTGCCCACGTCGAAGAGTCGCCCGCTCCGCGACCCGGCGCGGAACGCGAACGACGCGTCGATGTGGGTGACGTCGCCGATCGCGCGCTGGCGGACGAGGTCGAGGAGTGCCGCGGTCTGCGGGTGGAAGCGGTACATGTACGCCTCGACGAGCGGGAGCCCGGCCTGGCGTGCGGCGTCGGCGAGCGCCATGGCCGTCCCGTGGTTCGGCGCGAGCGGCTTCTCGCACAGCACGGCCTTGCCAGCGTCGAGCGCGGCGAGGACGAGCGCGGCGTGGCCGGTGTGCACCGTGGAGACGTAGACGGCGTGCACCCGGGGGTCGGCGAGCACCTCGTCGTAGGACCGGGCGGCGACGTCCGCGAAGCCGTGCTCGGCCGCTTCGTCGGCGAACGCCTGTGCCCGCTCCGGCGAGGAGCTGCCGGCGGCGACGAGGGTCGCGCCGACGCTGCTCGCGGGGAGCTGGGAGAGGAAGCGGCGAGCGATCCCGCCGGGGCCGAGGACGGCCCAGCCGGGCACGTCCTGCTGCACGTTCGTGCTGCTGCTGGCGGTGGTCGCGGTCTGCGCTGACATGCGGATCCCTATCGTTTCGTGAACCTTCACGGTCACGACGACGGTACTGCCACGATGCGGTCGCTGCAACGGCTCTGATGCTTGACACGGCGTGTCGGGTGGAGGAGGCTCTGCACCACTTCGTGAGCGTTCACGATCGAACGCTCCAGGTATCCCGATCTCAACGACGAGAGCAGGTACTCCGTGACAGCAGCACCATCGATCAGTCTCAGCCGGCGGGGGTTCCTCGCCGGTGCGGGCGCCCTCGGCGCCCTCGGCGCCACGACACTCCTCGCCGGGTGTTCCACCGGCACCGCCATCTCGAAGGACCCGGACGAACTCGTCCTCTGGTACTGGAACCGGTCGCTCGACCCGAAGTTCCTGAAGCAGGCCGCCGGGGGCATCAGCGGTCACGGCACCAAGCGGCTCCGCCCCGACCTCATCGGCGGTGCGGCGTACGACACGAAGTTCCGGACGGCCCTCGCGGGGAACGCGTTCATCCCCGACGTCCTCATGGTCAACTCGAACTGCTGGCTCTACTTCCCCGACGAGGACCTCTTCACCGACTTCGACGACCACGGCGGCACCGCCAAGCAGCGCGAGTACTACGACTGGAAGTGGTCGCTCGGCAAGACCCCGAGCGGTCGGCAGTGCTTCTGGCCGGTCGACACCGGACCCACCGGGTTCTTCTACCGGCAGGACGTCCTCGCGAAGGCCGGGCTGCCGACCGATCCGGACGAGGTCTCCGACGCCATCGCGACCTGGGACGGGTTCCGGTCGTTCGGCGCGAAGATCCGGAAGGACGCGGGGGCGGCGACCGTGATCACGGCGACGCAGCTCTTCAACCAGTACATCTACGCGAGCCCGACCCGGTACTTCGACCGCGACGACCAGCCGGTGTTCGAGCGGCACGACAGCTCGATCCGGCAGGCGTGGGAGAACGCCGTCGCCTGCATCCGGTCGAAGCTGACCGGTAACCTGCAGTCCGGCACCGACCAGAACGCCGGGTGGGTGTCCGGACGGGTCGCGGGGCAGATCGAGGGAGCCTGGTGGACGCAGGTCATCCACGACACGGCCCCGGACGCCGCCGGGAAGTGGCGCATCGCCCGGCAGCCGGAACGGCCCGGCAACAGCGGCGGGTCCTTCCTCGCGGTCCCGAAGACCTCGAAGGACCCGGCCGCGGCAGCGGCGTTCGCGCAGTGGATCACCTCGCCGGAGGTGCAGTCGCACACGTACAACGACATCCAGCTGTTCCCCTCGACCCCCGCCTCCTTCGGCAACGGGATCATGCGGAAGCCCGGCGACTACTTCGGCGACCAGGACCCGCTCGCGTTCTTCAACGCCACCGCGATGGACGTCCCGGTGACGTACATCTCGAACTCCGAACGGTTCATCGGGGCCTTCGCGACCGAGATCACGAACGTCGAGGCCGCGGGGAAGGACCCCGACCGCGCCTGGCAGGACGCCGTCGACCAGACCAACCGGGTCCTCGAGAAGCGCGGGGTCCGGGCATGAGCACGAAACAGGCACCACCGACGACGAGCATCCCCGCGGTCGTCGGCACACCCACCTCGTCCATCACCACCGCCGCGACCGGGAAGCGCTTCGGCCTCCGCCGGTTCTGGCCGCAGTACGTCGCGATCGCGCCGTTCTACGTGCTCTTCCTGGTGTTCGGGCTGTTCCCGATCGTGTTCTCGATCGTGCTGTCGTTCACCGACTGGGACGGCGTCGGTTCGCCGTCGTTCGTCGGGCTCGCGCAGTACCAGTACCTCCTCGGCGACCCGCGGTTCTGGAACGCCGTCGGCAACACCTTCCTCATCTGGATCATGTCGACGATCCCGATGCTCTTCCTCGCGCTCGTCCTGGCCTTCCTGCTGCACGGCAACATCCGGGCGAAGGGCTTCTACCGCGTCGCGTTCTTCGTGCCGAACGTCACGAGCATGGTCGCGATGGCCATCGTGTTCGGCTCGGTGTTCTCCGACGGCTTCGGCCTGGTGAACGCGGCGCTCCGAGCGCTCGGGGCGGATCCGGTCGGGTGGCTGTCGTCGTACTGGGGCATCAAGATCACGATCTCGGTGATGGTGATCTGGCGGTGGACCGGGTACAACGCGATCATCTACCTGGCCGGCCTGCAGTCGATCTCCACGGAGCTCTACGACGCCGCGAAGGTGGACGGCGCGAACGCGTGGCAGATCTTCTCGCGGATCACGGTGCCGCTCCTCCGTCCGGTGATCCTCTTCACGCTGATCACCTCGACGATCGGCGGGCTCGGGCTCTTCACGGAGCCGCAGATCCTGTTCAACGGTCAGGCGGTGGGCGGCCCCGACGAGGCCGGCATGACGATCGTGCTCTACCAGTACGAGCAGGCGTTCAACCAGTTCGACTTCGGGTACGGGTCGGCGATCGCCTGGGTGCTGTTCCTCTTCTCCGTGGTGTTCGCGATCATCAACTGGCGCCTGCTCAGCGAACGCGACGGCCTGAAGACGCCACGACGCCTGCGCGCACCGCGTCCGACCCGCACCGACCGGATCGGCACCGACGGCATCGGCACCGACCGGATCGGCACCGACCCGGCCCGCACCACCGCGAAGGGGGTCGACGCATGACCGCGACACCGACCACGACGACCACGAACACCGCCGCCGCGCTCGGGCGACCCGGTGCGGCGACGAACGACCGCGGGCACGGGTTCCGCCGCGGCTGGCTCGGGACCGCCGTCACGCACCTCTGCCTCATCGTCGGCGTGCTGCTGTCGATCTTCCCGTTCTACTGGCTGCTCGTCATGTCGACGTCGACCAACGCGGAGATCTTCGGCTACCCGCCGTCGCTCTGGTTCGGGGACAACGCGCTCGCGAACGTGGCGTCGGTGTTCAGCAACGTCGACATGCTGCGGGCGCTCCTCAACACCGTGCTCGTGGCGGGCAGCACCGCGGTCCTCGTGATGCTGTTCGACTCGCTCGCAGCGTTCGCGTTCGCGAAGTACGAGTTCCCGTTCAAGCGGACGTTGTTCACCGTGATGCTCGCCACGTTCCTCGTGCCCGGCAGCCTGTCGCTCGTGCCGAGCTTCGTGCTCATGGCGCACCTCGGGTGGATCGGCGGACTGCAAGCGCTCATCATCCCGGGAGCGGCGAACGCGTTCGGCATCTTCCTGCTCCGGCAGTTCGCCACCGGGTCGATCCCGAACGAGGTCATCGACTCGGCGCGGGTGGACGGTGCCGGGTTCTTCCGGACCTGGTGGTCGGTCGCGGTGCCGATGCTCCGCGGCGGGCTCGCGTTCCTCGGCATCTTCACCTTCATCACCGCCTGGAACGACTACGTCTGGCCGCTCATCGTCCTCATCGACCCGAAGGGGCAGACGCTCCAGGTGGCGCTCGCGGGGCTCAGCTCGGTGAACGCGACCGACCTCGGCGCCGTGATGGCCGGTGCGGTGATCAGTGTGTTCCCGTTGATCGGCGTCTTCATCATCGGGTCGCGGCACTTCATCGCGAACATCGCCGCCGGTGCGCTGAAGGGATGAGGCCGGTCGTGGGCGACGGCGCGCGTGCCGTGCCGTCGCCCACGACTCCCTAGACTCGTGCCCATGGCAAGCGCCCGCGATCGTGTCCTCGACAGCTTCGTCACCATCGTGTGCGAGGAAGGGGAGCGTCCGGCGACCCTCGACGCCGTGGCCGCTCGTGCCGGGGTCTCGAAGGGCGGGCTGCTCTACCACTTCGGCTCGAAGGCGGCCCTCGTCGAGGGACTCTGCGAGCGCCTCTCCGACCTCTCCGCGATCGACGTCGAGCGGATGCGCGACGCCGAGGACGGCGCTGCCCGGTACTTCGTGCGGAACTGTCTCTTCGTCGGCAGCGAGCTCGACCTCGCCCTCCTCGCCGCGAGCCGCCTGCAGCAGGCCGGCTACGAGGAGGCCGGCCGGACTCTCGACGAGACCGAGAACGCCTGGCTCGCCACGCTCGTCGACGCCCTCGGGGACGAGCCCACCGCCGAGGCCGTGAAGCTCCTCGGCGACGGGCTGTACCACCAGGCATCCCTGGGCGCCGCGAGCGATGTGCGGCCGAACCGGAGCACCATCGACATGGAGGCGCTGCTCGGCGTCGTCGACCGGCTCATCGCGACGAGGCCCGGTGCTTGAACCGACACCACCGCTGCTGGGGATAGACTGGGTCCGTTCCACCCGCCTGACTTCCGGAGGTACCACCGTGGGCCGCGTCATCGCCGCTGTTTTCTCGATCCTGCTGCTGCTGGTGTCGATGTACCTGTTCGGGTTCGCGTTCCAGGTGGAGTCCGGTCAGGCGTTCGTGTTCATGGGCGGCGTGCTGCTCATGTGCCTCTCCTTCTTCCTGCCGATCCACGTGTTCGGCAAGCGGTAGTCACACACCGCGCAAGAAACGGCCCCGCACCTTCCGAGGTGTGGGGCTGTTCTGCGTTCTGGCGCCGACGTCCGCACGGCCCCGCCCGGCCGCGCGGCCGCCCGGCCGCCCAGCCGCCCGCCGCCCGCCGCCCGCCGCCCGCCGCACAACGAAAGTCGCCCGGAACCGTGAGACGACACGGTTCCGGATGACTTTCGTTGTGCGAAGCGCAGACCGACCGCCCGGGCAGACCGGCCGGCCGGGAGCGCAGACCGACCGCCCGGGAGCAGGTCGCCCGACTAGGCCAGGACGCGCAGCTTCTGCAGGATGACCGCGGTCGACACGGCCGCGTGCACCGCCTCGGCGCCCTTGTCCTCCTTCGAGCCCGGCAGCCCGGCACGGTCGAGGCCCTGCTGCTCGTCGTCCAGCGTGAGCACGCCGAACCCGACGGGCTTGCCGGTCTCGATCGCCACGCTGGTGAGGCCGCTGGTGGCCGCGTCCGAGACGTACTCGAAGTGCGGGGTGCCGCCGCGGATGATCACGCCGAGCGCGACCGCGGCGTCGAACCCGGACTCGAGCGCGGTCTTCACGACCACCGGCAGCTCGAAGCTCCCCGGGACCGGGATGACCTCGGCGGAGGCGCCGAGCCGCTCGATCTCGCGCTGGGCCCCGGCGAGGAGCCCGCCGGCGATGGCTTCGTGCCACTGCCCGGCGACGATCGCCACCCGGACCCCGGTGCCGTCGACCTGGTCGCGGTCCGCCGCGCCTGCTCCGCTCATCGTGTCGTTCCTTCCGTGGGCACGGCCTCGGCCGTCGCCCGGTCTGCCGCGTCGAGCCAGTCGACGAGTGCGGCGATGGTGATGACGGGCACGCCGGCGCGTGCCCCGAGTGCGAGGAGTCCGGGCAGCCGCATCATGCTGCCGTCCTCGTCGACGATCTCGCAGATCGCCGCGGCGGGCCGGAGCCCGGCAGCGGTGACCAGGTCGATCGCGGCTTCGGTGTGGCCCGCGCGCTCACGGACGCCGCCGGGTCGTGCACGCAGGGGCACGACGTGTCCGGGCCGGTGCAGGTCGTCGCGGACCGAGGTCGGGTCGGCGAGGACCCGAAGCGTCCGGGCGCGGTCGTGGGCGCTGATGCCGGTGGTCACCCCGACGGCTGCGTCGACGGTCACCGTGTAGGCGGTCCCCCGGACGTCCTCGTTGTGCTCCACCATCGGCGGCAGGTCGAGCGCGTCCGCGATCTCGACGCTCACCGGGGCGCAGATGAACCCGGACGAGTGCGCCACGGTCCAGGCGATCCACTCGGGGGTGGCGAGTTCGGCGGCGAGGATGACGTCACCCTCGTTCTCGCGGTGTTCGTCGTCGGCGACGATGACGGGCCGTCCGGCAGCGATGGACGCGACCGCGGCCTCGATGGTCGCCAGCCCGGCCGCGTGCTCGAGCCCGGCCGCGTGCTCGGGCCCGGCCACGTGCTCGGGAGCCGTGACGACGTCGACGTTCGGGGTCTCGGCGACCATCACCGTGCCTCCAGGCCGACCGGCACTGCCGGCGCGACCGGCGCTGCCGACGCGGCCGGAGCCGACTGCACCGCGGCGTCGAGCCGCAGCATCCGCCGGACGTGCCGTGCGAGCACGTCGGTCTCGACGTTCACCCGGTCCCCGGGGACGCGGGATCCGAGGGTGGTGGCCGCGAGCGTCTCGGGGATGAGGCTCACCTCGAACCAGGCCGCGTCCGGAGGGGTGTCCTCGGACGAGACGGCGCTGACGGTGAGGGAGACGCCGTCGAGCGCGACGGATCCCTTGTCGACCACGAGGGGGCTGAGGTCCGGCGCGAGCGAGAAGCGCACCCGGCGCCACCCGTCGCCGTCTGCGGTCTCGAGCACCGTCGCGGTGCCGTCGACGTGGCCCTGCACGATGTGGCCGCCGAGCCGGTCCCCGACGGAGGCTGCGCGTTCGAGGTTGAGGCGGTCGCCGACCGTGAGGGCGCCGTGCACACTCATGTCGAGCGTCTGCTTCATGACGAAGGCGGTGAAGGTCTCGGGGGTCTGCTCGACGACGGTCAGGCAGACGCCGCTCGTGGCGATGGAGTCGCCGTGCCGGGCGTCCTGGACGACGAGGGGGCCGTGGACGGTGAGCGCGACGGAGTCGCCGTGCTGCTCGACGGCGGTGACGGTGCCGAGTTCCTCGATGATGCCGGTGAACACTGGTGTCCTCTCAACGGGACTCCGGGGCGTTCGACGATCGTCGGCATCGACGGACGGGTCGCGGCCACACGGCGTGGTCGTGTCCTGCCCGCCAGCGCGCCTCCCATCCGGACTCTCACCGTCGGTCCCGGAGTTTCACCGAGTCAACCTCTGTCGGGTTCGCACCCGTCATCAGTTCGTGGACTGTCACCACCGGTTCGGACTTGCACCGACCCCGGAGCGCTTGCGTAGTCGGAACGATACCCCAGACGGATGACGGTCGCGTTGCGCCGCCTGCGCGGACGTAACGGGGCGTCGCGGTGTCGGCTGCGGCTCGCGACGTGTGCAGCGGCTGCCGGGAGGCGCGGGGCGGGCCCGCACCGCGCCTCCCGTCAGCTGCGCCCCCGCGCCAGGGCGACCGCCTGCCGGAGCGACAGGTCCGGCAGGTACGCGCGCACCACCGCGATCCCGATCGCGGGCAGCGCGACCGGGTCCGGGTAGGCGAGCACCAGCGGGTGCAGATCGGGCCCGAACTTGAGCTTGAACTTCAGGAGGGACCGGAACCCGTAGACGGGCTCGAGCACCCCGCCGACCAGGTCGAGCAGGTCCTGCACGCCCTCGCTCCCGGGGACGCCCTCCGATGCCTGGGCGAGCGGCGCGGCGGACAGGCTGAGCCGCTCGATGCCGTCCTCGCGCATGCGGTCGGCAGCACTCGCGACGAGGAACTCCATCACGCCGTTCGGTGCGGCACCGGTGCGGCGCATGACGTCGAGCGTCCACCCGACGACGCGGCCCTCACGGTGGCTCGGCAACCAGCTGGTGACGGCGAGCACGGTGCCGGTGTCGTCCTGCGCGACGAGCGTGCGGACGGCCGGGTCCCGCATCTCGTCGACGCCGCCGAGCGTGAAGCCCATCTCGGGCAGTTCGCGTTCGGCGACCCACTCCTCGGAGATCGCCTCGATCTGCCGGGTGATCGAACCGGGCAGGCGCTGCCAGCTCGACCACGTTGCGGTGATCCCCTCGCGCCGTGCCTTGTTCACCGAGGTCCGGACGTCCTGCTTCTTCTTGCCGCTCGTCGTCCACGTGCGGGGGTCGAGGTCGGCGTCCTCGGCGACCGGCAGCGTGCTCCAGCCCTGGGCGGTGAGGGTGCCGGCGGCCTCGGAGCCGATGCCGTAGAAGACGGCGGTCCAGCCGTTGTCGTCGCACCAGCGGGCGAAGGCGGTCATCGCGTCGGCGCGCGCGTCCGGCCAGCCGAAGGGGCCGCCGACCGTCACCGCGACCCGGCCCTCGCGACGGAACGCGACGGCTGCTCGACCGTCCTCGGCGAACCAGTACGCGTTGCCGTGCCACGTCGTCATCCAGCCGAACGCGTCGCCGCCGGCGGCCTCGAGCAGGGCGCGGGCTCGCGCTCGGTCGAGCCGGGTGCCGTCCGGGTCGGCGTCGGCTTCGACCGCACCGGTCGGTCGGACGGAGGCGAGCGCGATGACGAACCAGAGCACCGGGCCGGCCAGTCCGATGACGACGCGGAGCACGGGGTGGAGCGACGGCAGCCGGTCCCAGAACGCGACCGGGGCGAGCGGACCGAGCGCCGCCACGGCGAGCCGCAGCGGGTTCTCGACCGGCTGCGGAGACGACGCGGCCGTCACCAGCACGACCGCGACGATGACGACGGCCGCCGACCCGACCGTCACGGCGAAGGTCACCACGCGGCGGCGCGACGACAGCACGGTGAAGGACCGTCGGAGCACCACCAGCACGACGGCGGTCGCGAGCGGGACGACGATCGACGCGGCGATGGACAGGTCGACGAGGAACTGGTCCTCCATGCCGTGCAGCTGTTCGACGCGCCCGGGGACGATGCCGTAGGTGACCGCCGCGGCGACCGCGGTGACGGTGTCCACGACGACGACGAGCCACACCGCGAACCGGCTGCCGCGGAACAGTCCGAGTCCCGCGACGACGAGCACGAGGAGCGGGGCCGCGGCGAGCACCACGGTCCAGGGGTCCGTCGCGCGGTAGGCCAGCAGGGCACGGAGGCACTCCCCCGCGATCGCGTCAGCACGGCAGCCGTGCACCGGTGTGACCGGTCCGGCGCCCACCACCGCGGCGAGCGGTGCGAGGATGCCGACCCGAGCGCGGGACACCAGGGCGATGACCGGCCCGACGGCCGACACGAGGACGACGGTGCCGAGGAGGACCCGGGTCTCGCGGTGGGAGCTGCGCAGCCACCCGAGCCGCTTCGGGGTCCGGCGGAGCAGTTCGCCGAGGAGCCATCCCGTGCCGGCGGCGAGCACCGCGTAGAGGTCCGACGCGTGCCCGGCGTACAGCAGGAGCGCCGCGACCACGGCGAGCGCGTTCACCCGGATGCGCCGACGCCACAGGGGTCCGGCGAAGGCGCTCGCGGTGACGATCGTCCCCACGATCGCCGTCCACGGGTCGAAGCTCGTGGCCCGGCCGAGGAGCAGCGGGACGACGTCACGCCCGTCCGAGTCGATGAACGCGCTGAGCGCCCCGACCCCCGTCCCGACGACCGTCGTCAGGACGAAGGCGAGCGCCGTCCGCCACGAGCCCATCAGTCGTTCGGCGGCCCCCACGAGCACGACGACGCCGGCGAGGGTGAGGAGCAGGGCGATCACGCCGGTCGAGGCCGCGAAGACCCGGAAGGGACCGTAGGAGACCGGGCCCGTGCCGTGCAGCACGTGCAGGACGACGGCGGTGGTCGAGGTGGCGAGCACCAGGACGAGGACCGCTGACGTGACCGGGTGCCGTCGGACGGTCCGCCACGCGCTCACAGGGTTCCCTTCGTCGCCGGCAGGCCGAGGTGCGCGATGACCGCGGGCAGACCGTGGGAGAGAACGTAGCGCACGGTGTTCCAGTCGTGGGCGGAGCCCGGCGAGACGATGAGCGGCGTCTGCATCCCGACCCGTTCGGCCACGGCACGGAGGGCGTCCGTCGAGGCGTGGTACGGCGCGTCGTCCTGCCCGTAGCCGAACACGGTGAGGTGGTCCGCGTAGTGGCCGTGCGCCGTCATGATCGCGCTCGGCGCCGCCGCTCGGTACGCCGCGGCCGAACCGCCGAAGCCGAGGGCGACCGTCTGCTGCACACTGCCGTTCCGCGGGGCGAGCTCGCTCGAGACGGCGAGCGCGCTCCCGAACACGCCGGGGTGCGCGGTGGAGAACTGCATCGCGCAGGTCGCCCCCTCGGAGAACCCGACGATCCCCCACGCGCCGGACCCGCTCGCGACCGGCAGGTGCTGCCGGATCCACCGCACGGTGTCGGTCATCACGTACGTCGCGCTCCGTCCGAGCCGTCGGGAGTCGACGCACATCGGGTTCCGTTCCGGCGCGCCGAGCTGGTCGGGTGCGACGACGATCGGTGCGAGTCCTTCGTGTGCCTCGGCGTAGTGGTCCAGGTCGCGGCCGAGGTCGCCGGACTGGAACATGTCGGCCGGCTGCCCGGGCTGGCCGGACAGCGCGACGAGCACCGGCAACGTCGGCGGGTGCACCGTCCGGGCCGCCGGCGGCAGCCAGACCACGGCCTTCCGGGCACGGAAGTGCGACACGGTGCCGGGGATCCGCACGCTGATCGTCTCGCCCATGCGGGGCATCCCGGCGGGCGCGTGCCAGTCGGCCGGGTCGACCTCGCCGCGGCCGGGTCCGGTGCTTGTGCCGGTGCCGCTCTTGCTCGCCTGCGCGGGGAGCGCCCGCGTCGGGTACGGGTTCGTCGCGATGGCCTGCTCGACGTCCTTGTAGAAGCCGAAGTCGACGTTCACCCCGAGTCCCGCGGCCAGGGCGACGCACGCAGCGGCACCGACCGCGGTCACGCGCAGCGTCCAGCCGCCCTGCACGAGGACGACGACGAGCAGCGCGACGGCCGCGCAGGCGAACGCGAGCCACATGCGTGTCACCGGCGTGAACGAGACCCCGAACAGGTCGAGCACATCGCCCGTCCACCAGATCGCGACGAGCCCGACGCCTGCACCCACCGCGAGCGCGACGACCCGCACGGCGACGGCGCGGACGGGGTGCGCCGTCCGCCGCCGACCGGCCCGCTGCAGGAGCGGCGCGGCGACCACCCAGAGGGTGAGCACCAGGGCGACGACGTCGACGGGGACGAGGACGTCGCGTCCGGTGATCGGGATGCGCAGGAGGTCGTGGAGCACGCTCTCATCGTGGCGTCACCCCGCTGCCGGGCAGCCCCCGAGGCGCTTCCGCTGTGCACAGGTTCGCCACCGACGGCTCCCGGGGAGCCGACAGGCCGCTCACAGGCCGAGGTCGTCCGGAGTGGCCGCCCGGGCGTGGGTCGGAGGGGCACCGCGCACGGTGCCCCTCCGGTTCCACTCAGGGAGTGTCCGCTCCGGTCAGTGCCGCTTGCGCAGCACCATCGTCCCCGCTCCGGCGAGGAGCAGGAGCAGCGCGAACCCGGCCGGCAGGACCGGCGAGGTGGCTCCCGTGTAGGCGAGCCCCGACTGCGTGCCGGTGGCGGCGGCCTGGACGGCGGTCTGTGCGACCGTCGAGGTACCGGCCGTCATCGCGTCGGCGGTCACGGCCCTGGAGGCGCTGGTCGCCACCACCGCGGCGGCGCCGGTGACCGGGGTGGTCACCGTTCCGGGCACGGTGCCGTCACCGGCGCCGGTCCCGTCACCGGGGTTGCTGGTGCCGTCACCGGGGTCCGTGCCGTCACCGGGGGTCGTGCCGTCACCGGGGGTCGTGCCGTCACCGGGGTCGGTGCCGTCGCCGGGATCCGTGCCGTCACCGGGCGTGGTGCCGTCACCGGGGTCCGTGCCGTCACCGGGGTCCGTACCGGTCCCCGGGTCGGTGCCCGTGCCGGGCGTCGTGGTCGTGCTCGTGCCGTCACCGACGACGCCGATCCCGTTGCCGCCGATGGTGATCGGCAGGCTGATCACCGGGGCGAGCTCGGTGCCGGAGAGGAGTCCCCCGTCGCCGGAGGTCGTGCCACCAGCAGTCGGGGTCGTGGTGCCGGTACCGGTCGCCGGGGTCGTCGACCCCGTGCTCGTGCCGTCACCGACGACGCCGATCCCGTTGCCACCGATGGTGACCGGCAGGCTGATCACCGGCGAGACCTGCGTACCCGATGCTGTGCCGTCCGAACCCGAGGTCGTGCCACCAGCAGCCGGAGCCGTGGTGCCGGTGCCCGTCGCCGGGGTCGTCGACCCCGTGCTCGTGCCGTCACCGACGACGCCGATCCCGTTGCCACCGACGGTGATCGGCAGGCTGATCACCGGAGCGACCTGCGAACCCGAGGCGACCCCGTCCGAACCCGAGGTCGTGCCACCAGCAGTCGGGGTCGTGGTGCCGGTGCCCGTGCCGGTCGCCGGAGCGACCGAACCGGTCGAGGTGCCGTCACCGACGAGGCCGATGCCGTTGCCGCCGATGGTGATCGGGAGGCTGATCACCGGAGCGACCTGCGAACCCGAGGCGACCCCGTCCGAACCCGAGGTCGTGCCACCAGCAGCCGGAGCCGGGGTGCTCGTGCCCGTGCCGGCCGTGCCGGTCGCCGGGGTCGTCGTGCCGGCGGAGTCGCCGTCACCGAGCAGCCCGATGCCGTTGCCGGTCACCGTGACCGGGACGGAGACCACCGGAGCGACCTGCGAACCCGAGGCGATCCCGTCCGAACCCGAGGTGGTTCCGCCAGCAGCCGACGCCGCGGGGGTGGTGGTCGCCGGGGCCGAGGTGGCACCCGTCGACGAACCGTCACCGAGGAGGCCGATGCCGTTGCCGGTCACCGTCACCGGGATCGACACCACCGGCGCGACCTGCGTGCCGGATGCCGTCCCGTCCGTGCCCGACGTCGTCGGAGCGGAGGTGCCGGCAGCCGCCGGAGCAGCCGGAGCGGCCGGAGCAGCCGGAGCGGCCGGAGCAGCCGGAGCGGCCGGAGCGGCCGGAGCGGCCGGAGCAGTCGACGTGGCGTCGCCCCCGACGGCGATCGCGTTGCCGGATGCCGTGACCGGCGCGGTCACGTCACCGACGACCTGGGTGCCAGACGCCACCCCGTCCGAACCGGAGGTGGTCGGAGCAGCGGCTGCCGGAGCAGCGGCTGTCGGAGCAGGCGCCGCAGCCGGAGCGGCCGGAGCAGCTGCAGCCGAGGTGGACGCAGCGTCCCCGCCGACGGCGATCGCGTCGCCGGCGACCTGCACCGGGGCGGTGACGTCCGGCACGACCTGCGTGCCCGAAGCCACGCCGTCCGAGCCGGAGGTGGACGGGGCAGCGGCCGGAGCCGGCGCCGCGGGGGTGGATGCGGGCGCTGCCGGTGCGGGAGCGCTCGTGACCGCCGACGTGACCGACGACACCGCGTCGCCGAGCACTCCGAATGCGTTGCCGGTCGCGGACACCGGTGCGCTGATCGACGGCGCCACCTGCGTGCCCGATGCGGTGCCGTCCGCTCCGGAGGTCGTCGCCGCGTTCGCCGCGACCGCCCCTCCGAGCGTCAGCCCGCCGACGAAGAGGGTGAACCAGAGCCCTCTCGAGACGTACTTGTTCATGGTCGTTCCTCACTGATCGAGATCGATGGCCGACCGCGATGGCGGCCGGTGGTGCGTTCCTGCCGTGGAGGACAGGTGCACCGATCTCAGTCAGGGGCGACGTCGTGCTCGCCGACGACCGACGCGGGAACGGCGTCGTCGGTGAGGGTGCCGCGTGACCCCGCGGCGAGGGAGATCTGTCCGCCGGTGGAACCGACGATGCCGACGGCTGCTGCCGAGCCGGCCGAGCCCGCGGCACTGCTGCCGAGGACGCCCGCGACGGGACCGTCGAGCGGGCTGTGCTGGCCGTCGCCGTGTCCCTCGGGGACGAGGAGCGCCCGGCCGCCGAACGTGGCGTCCTGCACGGTGCTGCCGGCCCGGAGACCCGGGGCGCCGGCGAGGACCGTGGAAACGTCGGACGATGCGCCGTCCGCGAGCCCGGACCGGCCGGCGGAAGCCGTGGTCGGGGCCGCTGCGGCGCCCGGTGTCGACGCGCTCACGGCGGCCGGAGCCGCGTCGGGACCGACGCCCGACGGCGTCGAGCCGACCGGGGCGGTGGAGCCGCCACCCACCGGCGTGCCGGGGACGTCGACGACGGGATCCGTGCCTCCAGGCAGGACGCCGCCGACCAGCGGAGGCAGGCCGGCGACGACGTCGGGAACGGACCCGACTGCCGTCCCGACGCCGCCGAGCGTGTCGTCGACGAGCCCGGTGACCGGGCGGGTGACGGTGCCGAGGGTGTCGTCGCCGAGCACGGTCCCGAGGACCGGCAGGCAGCCGACGACCTGGTCGAGCGTGTGGACGACGGTGGTCACCGGACGCGCGCCGGTGAGCTCTTGGACGGCCCCGGTGACGGGGCGGAGGACGGTGACGAGCGTGTCGGTGACAGGGCTGTCGGAGGGCCTGGAGGCGCTGCTCGCCTCCGTCGTCCCGGCCGACGTCGCGGGGGCGGCCGGTGTGGTGCCGGTGGCACCCGCGGGCGCGCTTCCGGCCTGTGCGGCGGGCGTCGCTGCGGGTGCCGGAGCCGGAGCCGAGGGGCTCGAGGGGGCGGGGCTCGACGGGGCGGGCCTCGACGAGGCGGGGGTCGACGGAGCGGGGGTCGACGGGGCGGGTGACGACGCTGCCGGGGCTGCCGGGGCGGCCGCGGGTGCCTGCGCGACGGGGGCGGGAGCTGCCGGTGCCGGTGCGGCCGGAGCCGGCGCTGCGGGGGCCGCCGGTGCTGCCGGGACGGCCTTGCGGACCGGCTCGACGACCCCTTCGACGACGTGTCCGACACCGCTCGTGACGCCCTGCACGGTGTCACCGAGGCCGTGCACGAGACCGCCGACCAGGCCGCGCTGCTGCGACTGCGCGGGCTGCGGAGCAGCGGGCGTCGCGGCGGATGCCGGGCGGGCGCCGAGCAACACGGAGAGCAGCACGAGCGCAGCAGCGATGCCGGCGCCGAGGACGACGTACCGGAGCATCGCGCGCCAGGGTGCGCGCAACGGCTGATCCATGCGCTCACCTCCTGATCTCGGCTGCGCACGTAGAGTGGTTGCCCGGCACGCTACGCCGGTCCGTTCCGGAACGCACCCGATTTGTCAAGAATTCGTCAGGAAAGGCCGGTCTTGGTCTCGATCTTCAACGCTCCGACCCGCAATCTGGACATCGTCACGCTGCACGAGATCCTCCGCCTCCGCCAGGACGTCTTCGTCGTGGAGCAGGAGTGCGCCTACCCCGACATCGACGGCCGCGACCTCGAGCCGGGCACCGTGCAGTTCTGGGCCGGGCAGGGCTCGGTCGATGCCACGCTGCGACTCCTGCGCGAGCCCGACGGCACCGAGCGCATCGGTCGGGTCGCGACCACGGCCGCATCCCGAGGGCAGGGACTGGCGGCGCGGCTCATCGAGGCAGCGATCGCCGAGGCACGGTCGCCGCGCATCGCGATCGACGCCCAGGCGCACCTCGAGGAGTGGTACGCGCGGTTCGGCTTCGTGCGCTCCGGCGAGGACTTCGTCGAGGACGGGATCCTGCACCTCCCGATGGCTCGCACGCGCTGACGCGTCCGGAGCGCGGCGCGGCGCCGGTCGTCGTCAGGCGCGCCAGCGCCGGAGTTCGTCGAACGAACGGCCCTGGTGCGCACGATCCGCGACGAGCCGCTCGAACACGATGTTCGTCTGCGTCGTCGCCACCGACGGGTCACCGCTGAGCTCGTCGGCCACGAAGTCCCGGAGCTGCTCGGTGGACGTGCAGGCGATGTGCACGAGGAAGTCCTTGTCGCCAGCCAGGAACGACACGTCCTGCACGACGGGCACCCGGAGCAGGCGCTTCGCGAAGTCCCGGAGCTCGTGGCGAGCGGCGGCGTGCACCCGCACGGAGACCATCGCCTCGATCGCGAACCCGAGCCGGGCCACGTCGACCTCGGCGCGGTAGCCGCGGATCACGCCGGCGTCCTCGAGCGCACGGACCCGGGTCAGGCACGTCGACGGGGCGATGCCGACGGCCGCTGCGAGCCGGTTGTTCGGCATCCGGGCGTCGGCCGCCAGCGTCCAGAGGATCCGCTCGTCGACCTCGTCGAGGCGGGGAGCGGGGTCGGGGCGGCGGACGGGGCGTTCGGACACGGCTCGACGCTATCGTGCCCGGCCTGCCGAGACGAGCCGTCTCAGTGTCCGGTACCGCCGGTGAGCAGCGCACGGAGGGCGTCGTCGAGGGGCACCGCGACGGCGTCGTGGTCCGCGGAGGCCAGCGGTTCGACCTGCGTCGACGTCCGGAGCATCGTCATCCCGAGCACCACCGCGAGCGCGATCTCGGCACGGACGAGCAGGTCGTCGGTGACTTCGCCCCCGACCGCTCCGGCGAGACGTTCGGCGTAGCGACGGAGGGTCTCGCGGCGGATCGCGTCGGCGCCGTCGTCGCCCGAGGACCGCAGGAGCAGCATCAGCTGCATCGAGTCCTCGTCGGTGGGCGACCGCACCACGTGCCCGATCAGGTCACGCAGGGTGCGTTCGGGGTCCGGGGCAGGGCGTTCCACGGCGCCGAGGTCGCGCACGACGCGGTCGAGGCACGCCCGGAACAGCCCCTCCTTCGACACGAAGTACCGGTTGATGAGGGCCACGTTCACGCCGGCGTCCGCGGCGATGTCCCGCACGGTGGTCGCTCGGTAGCCGTCGAAGGCGAACCGACGTCTGGCGGCCTGCACGAGCAGCGTGCGGGTGACCTCGGCGTCCTTGCTCATGGTCGAAGCGTACCGGGCGGGACGTCGATGTAAGCAAGTGTTGACATTGCTCGACAACCGCGTACCCTCGTCGAGTCAGCAAACGTTTACATCGATCGTACGGAGCACGATGACCGAGACCATGGAGAGCCCGCGGACCGGGTCCCACCCCACCACCGACGGCCGTCGACCGAACAGCACGGCGATCATCGTCTACCTGTCCCTCGGTGGTCTGTCCTTCGCCGTGCTGCAGTCGCTCGTCGCCCCGGCGCTGTCGACGATCGGCAAGGACCTCGGCGCCTCCACGAGCGCGACGAGCTGGGTGCTCACCGCCTACCTGCTCTCCGCCTCGGTGCTGACGCCGATCCTCGGTCGCCTCGGTGACATGATCGGCAAGCGCAAGGTCCTCATCGTCGTCCTGTCGATCCTCCTCGTCGGGGCCGTGCTCGCCGCACTCGCGCCGAACCTCGGCACGCTCATCGTCGGCCGCGCGCTGCAGGGTGCCGCGGGCGCCGTGATGCCCCTCTCGATCGGCATCGTCCGCGACGAGCTGCCGAAGGAGAAGGTCAGCGTCACCATCGGTCTGCTCTCGGCGATCTTCGGCATCGGCGCCGGCGTCGGCATCGTGGCCGCCGGTCCGATCGTCGAGCACCTGTCCTGGCACTGGCTGTTCTGGCTCCCCGCCGTGCTCGTCGTGATCGCCCTGCTCGGTGCGGTCTTCGGCATGCCCGAGTCCCCCGTCCGCAAGCCCGGCCGGCTCGACATGGCCGGCACCGTGGTGCTCGGCGTCTCCCTCGTCGCGATCCTGCTGGCGATCAGCGAGGGTGAGACCTGGGGCTGGGGCGACGTGAAGACCGTCGGACTGCTCGTGCTCGGTGCCGTCGCGCTTGTCGCCTTCGTGCTCGTCGAACTCCGGGTCAGCGAGCCCCTCATCGACGTCCGGCTCTTCGCCGTCCGCGGGGTGTGGACGGCGCACGTCGTCGCCCTGGTCTTCGGCTTCGCGATGTTCGGCACGTTCGTCCTCGTCCCGACCCTGCTGCAGCTCCCCACCGCCGTCGGGTACGGCTTCGGCAAGGACGTCACCCAGGCCGGGCTCTTCCTGCTGCCGACCGTCATCATGATGGTCATCGCCGGACCGATCGCCGGCATCCTCGTGCGGAAGGTCGGACCGAAGCCGCCGATGCTCATCGGTGGGTTCGCCATCGTCGCCGCGTTCGTGATCCCGGCGATCTCGCACGCCGAGCTCTGGCAGGTCGTCGTCTCCGGCCTGCTGACCGGCGTCGGCATCGGCATGGCCCTCGCCGCCTGCTCGAACGCGATCATCGAGAGCGTCCCCGCGAACCAGACCGGCGAGGCGATCAGCGCCAACACCGTCGTCCGGACGATCGGCTCGAGCGTCGGCACCGCGGTCATCGCGGCACTCATCACCTCGCACAGCACCCCGCAGGGGCTGCCGACCGACGACGCGTTCACGATCGGCTTCTGGGCCTGCACCGGCGTGGCGGTCCTCGCGGTCGCCGGCGCCCTCATCGCCCCGTCGATGCGTGCGCGCCGCGCCGCGGCTGCGGCCCGCGGGATCACCGACCTCGACGAGGTCACCGAGTAGGTCCCAGCGCGACCATCCCTGGAGGCCCGTCCTCGCGTCGTCGACGCGGGGCGGGCCTCCAGGCCGTTGCGGTGACCACCTGTGCTCGCCGCCCCGCCGTCCGGACCCGGCGCACGGCGTTCGTCGCGCTGCATGTCGGATCCGGACCGCGATCCTCGGCTCCCGCCGTCCGGATCCGACACGCGGCGGATCGGATCACCCCTCGCGTCGGTCGGCGCGTGCTCCGGATCCTCGTGAACCTGCGAACCCGCCGAGCACCGCCGCAGGTGCCGTGACGATCATCGGCTCCACCGCGTCAACCACGAGGACGCGGAACGCCGCGCCCCGGACAGGAGACCCCATGAGCACCACCGACCACGACGACATCCCGACCGGCAAGCCGTCCTTCCGCGACACCGTCACGGCCGGCCTGGTGCAGAAGGCCCTCGAGCCGGTGCTCCGCGCCGTGCGGGACGAGGTCGCGTCGGCCCGTCGTGAGATCGGCGAGCGGGTCAGCGGCGCGAAGGCGGGGCTCGTGCTCACCGGTGTCGCCGTGGCGTTCGCGTTGACCACGCTCGTCGCGTTGGCGGGCTTCGTGGTCGCGCTGCTCGCGCTGGCGCTCCCGCTCTGGACGGCGACGGGGATCACGTTCGGCGTCTTCGCGATCGTGACCGCGGTGTTGTTCGTCGTCGGGCTCCGGGGGCTCCGTCGGGGTGTGCCGCCGGTCCCGACGGACACCATCCGTGCGGCGAAGGAGCGCGTGACCACTGCGGGCGACACCGCCGGCGACTGAGCCGCGGCGCTCCGCTGCACCGACCTACATCGCGAGCGTCATGCCGACCACGGCGACGGTCATCGCGAACACCTCGCCGCTCCGCACCGCCCGCCGGTCCTCACGCCCCCACTCGTACCGGAGCAACCAGCCGCTGAACGCGCAGTAGCCGATCACGCCGGCGCCGAGGACGGCGGTCAGCGCGATGCCGTGCCCGGCGTGTCCGTCGGCGAGTCCGGTCGTGTGGCCCATCAGGAGCATGCCGGCCATCACGACCGCCGAGAGCGCCCGGTGCACGTCCATCGGCTCGGCACGCCGACCGTCGGCGCGGCGCCGTCGCATCACCGGGAGCGGTGCGAGGAGCAGCAGCAGGGTGGCGACGAGGAGTGTCCACTCCGCCCCGGCGTGCACCACGGGCATGAGCATCGCGACGAGCATCACCGCCGCGGGGATGATCACGCCCGGGCGCGGTCGGTACCGGTCACCGACGATGCAGCACACCGAGGCGAACTGCGGCACGACGAGCATGGCGTCGGCGACGGTCTCGTGCACGGCGGTTCCTCGGGCCGGAGCGCGCGGGTGGAGCGCGCTGGGTGGAGCGCGGTGGTCAGTCCTCGGCGCGGGCAGCCGCCTTGGCGGCGCGCTCCTGCTTCACGCGGGCGTTCTCGGTGTGCACGGCCGCCTGCGTCGCACGCTCGCGGACGAGCCACTCGGGCTTCTGCTCGAGCAGCGTCTTGATCTCCGCGGTGGTCAGCGGGTCGTCGATGCCCGCACGGGTCAGTCCGGAGATCGAGATCCCGAGCTTCTGCGCCACGACGGGTCGCGGATGCGGTCCGTCACGACGGAGCTCCTCGAGCCAGGTCGGGGGTTCCGTGCGGATCTCGTCGAACGCGGTCCGGCTGATCGGCGCGCTCCGGAAGGTCTCCGGGGCGGCCGCCAGCAAGATGCCGAGCTTCTTCGCGGCCGTCTCGGGCTTCATGGTCTGTTCCTGCGCCATACCGACAAGGGTACGGCCCCTATGCTCGTCTGCATGACCGCGGCACTCACCATCGCCTTCGTACCCGGGGTGTCCCCCGCGAAGTGGGCCCGCGTCTGGCGCGAACGCTTCCCCTCCGTCGAGCTCCTGCTCCGCCCGATCGGCTCGGACGAGGTGGACGACGCACTCGCCGGCGAGGTCGACATGGTCTTCGCCCGTGTCCCCGTCTCGGACGCCCACAACGCCATCCCGCTGTGGACCGAGACCGCCGTGGTCGCGATGCCGAAGGACTCGCCGCTCGCCGACCAGCGCGAGGTCACCGACGCGGACCTCACGGACGTGCACATCGTCGACGCCGGTCCGGTGCCGGCCGACATCGACGCGGCGCTCGACCTCGTCGAGGCGAACGTCGGCGTGGCCGTGCTCCCCCAGTCGCTGTTCCGTGCCGCCAGCCGCAAGGACCTCGTCGGCCGCGCGCTCGTCGGCGCGCCGGGGACGCAGATCGTGCTCGCCTGGCGCGACGAGGACACCTCCGAGATGACGGAGGAGTTCATCGGCGTGGTGCGTGGGCGCACCGCCAACAGTTCCCGGAACCAGGCGGACCAGCCTGGAGGCACGGATCGCGACTCCGAGGACGACCCGCGTCCGTCGAGTGGTGGCGGCGGCAGGGCCACAGCGGCCAACAAGAAGACGGTCGCGAAGCGAGGTGCCACCAAGGGCACCGGCGCGAAGAGCGGCGGCGGCAAGAACTCGACCGGACGCGGCCGCGTGCAGCGCGGGATGAAGGGCAAGCCGAAGCGCGGCTCGAAGGGCAACCGCTGACGGCTCGCCGACCGCTCAGCGCATGACGGCCGCTGCGGCCCGTGCGACGCGGTCGCCGCGGGCGTCCTCTGCCGCGGTGCGCGCCGCCGTGACGACCCGGGTGTCGGCACGCTGTGCGGAACCGGCGTCGAACGGCGGTTGCGGGTCGTACTCGATCTGCAGCTGGATCGCCTCGGCCGCGGGCTGACCGACGAGCTCGGCAGCGAGCCACAGCGCCATGTCGATACCCGCGCTCACGCCCGCGGCGGTGACGATCGACCCGTCGGCGACCACGCGGTCCTCCGACGTCTGCGCGCCGAACGCGGCGAGCATCGGCTTCGAGGCCCAGTGCGTCGTCGCCCGCTTGCCGGCGAGGAGCCCGGCACCGCCGAGGACGAACGCCCCCGTGCAGACCGAGGTCACCCAGGTGGCGCGGTCGGCCTCGCGCCGGACGAACGCGATCACCGCGGGGTCGAGCATCGCGTCGAACGCCCCGTCACCGCCGGGCACCACGAGCACGTCCGCCGGACCCGCCCCGGCGATCGTCGTCGTCGGCACGAGCGCCAGCCCGCAGTCGCTCGGCACCGGGTCGAGCGTCGCGGCGACGTACTCCACCCGGGCGCCGGGCACCCGCGAGAGCACCTGCGCCGGGCCGGTCAGGTCGAGCTGCGTCAGGTTCGGGAAGAGCAGGAAGGAGATGCGGATCTCGTCGGGGTCGTGCTCCGGCGTCACTGCGTCGGCGTCGTCGACCGGATCGGGCGTCGGGACCTCGGCGTCGACCGGTACCTCGACCACGTCGGCGTCGACGGGGTGCACGGGGTGGACGCGCGGGTTCTCGGAGCTCATGTCGCGACCCTAGCCCTGCGGCACCGGCGCCGTCCTGGTCAGCTCCAGACGCCGGACGTTCCGCGCCGGTGACTGCCGACGAGGTGCGTGTCGACGATGCCGAGCGCCTCCATCAGGGCGTACATCGTGGTCGGTCCGACGAAGGCGAAGCCGCGCTTCCGGAGGGCCTTCGACAGCGCGACGGACTCGTCGGACTTCGTCGGGACCTCGGCGTACGAGCGGGGCTCCGGCGTCGTCTCCGGCCGGAAGGACCACACGAAGTCGACCAGGCCGCCGTCCTCGCGCAGCGCGATCGTCGCGTTCGCGTTGGTGATCGTCGCGAGGATCTTCGCCCGGTTCCGGACGATCCCGGCATCGGCCATCAGCCGCGCGACGTCGTCCTCGCCGAACTGCGCCACCGTGTCGGCGTCGAAGTCCGCGAACGCCGTCCGGAAGGCAGGCCGCTTCGCGAGGATCGTGCGCCACGACAGTCCGGACTGGAACGCCTCGAGCGAGAGTCGTTCGAACACGCCCCGCTCGTCCCGCACGGGCATGCCCCACTCGGTGTCGTAGTAGCCGCGGAGCAGTTCGTCCGTCGACGCCCACACCGGGCGGGCGAGTCCGTCGTCCCCGACGACCAGGTCGGAGGTGGGCGCGGCGACGGGGTCGGTGCTCATGCCCCCATCCTGGTGCGCACCGCCGACAGCGTCACGCTTCGGGCGGTCCGTCCTCAGCCGCCTGCGGGTCCATCCACACGTACTCCCAGCGGTGCCCGTCCGGGTCGGTGAAGCTCCGCTGGTACATGAAGCCGAGGTCCATCTCCGGGCGGTCCTCCGATCCCCCCGCCATCACGGCCGCGTCGACCACCCGGTGGACGTCGTCCTTCGACGGCGCGCTGAGGGAGTTGATCACCTCGATCGTGCCCGGGTCGGCGATGGGCTTGTCGGTGAACTCGGCGAACTTGGCCTTCGTCAGGACCATGAGGTAGATCGTGTCGCTGATCACCACGCACGCGGCGGTGTCGTCGCTGAACACCGGGTTGATCGAGTAGCCCAGCGCCTCGTAGAACGCCTTCGACCGCTCGAGGTCGTCGACCGGCAGGTTGATGAAGACCATCGTGTCCATGGGGGTCCTTTCGTCAGGATCAACCTGGCGCAGCGCTCGCCCGCGCGCAACCGTTCCTTCCCGGTACGAACTGGTACGCAATATGCTGGTTCGATGCGCGCCTACGTCGACGAGTCCGAGCCAGGCGGCGGCCGCGACAACACCGCCTACGTGCTGGCGGCCGTGGTGGTGAGCGATGTGGTGCGGGAATCAGCCCGAGACGACATCGTCGCGGCGACCCCTCGCCGGATGCGGAAGCTCCACTGGTACGAGGCGCTCCCGGGGCAGCGACTGTCCTGGCTGGACCTCCTCCGGCACGCCGTCTCGATCCTCGTGATCCGGTACGACGGAACAGCAGCCCGGTCGGAACGGCGGCGGCGGCGATGCCTCGAACGCCTCGTCCACGAGCTCGAGGTGCGCGAAGTCGGCCACGTCATCCTCGAGACCCGCGGGGCAGCCCGCGACCGCGATGATCGGGCGATGTTCCACGCGCTCCGAGACCGAGGAGTCGGACGACGCGTGCGGTTCCAGCACGTCCCCGCGTCGGACGAGCCGCTGCTCGCGTTGGCGGACATCGCCTGTGGCGCCCATGTTGCGAAGGTCGGTACCGCGTTCGGAGTCGACGAAGCAATCGTCGTGTCGTGATCCGCCACCGAAAGCGCAAATCCCCGGGCCCGCGCTGGCTGCAGGACATCCGAGGATCACTTCCGACCGAGAACACCCGATCGACATATCAATACTAGAACGACCGTGACGGTGCCGTCAACCCGCACCGGGACGGACCGGAGAGGCGCGGGTGACCGGCACCGTGCCTCCAGGCCCGCTCGGTGCGTCCTGCGGGCGTGAGCCGGTGCGACAACGTCGATGTCGTGCGACGGCGGCCTTGGCGCTCGTTGCACGCGCGCGCTGTTGCAGCCGCGCGGGAACGACGAAGCCGCTGTCGTACGACAGCCGCTTCGTCGTTCCGGGTCGGAATCGCCCACGACAGCCAGCACCAGCCGGCGGCCAGCGCGCCAGCGCGACCCGGCGCGCCCGGCCTCAGGCCAGCTCGCGGCCCTCGCCGGCGGCCTTCTGGTGCGCCTCGGCCTCGGCCTGGCCGATGATGTCCTCCGCCGGGACGGGGCCCAGCCGGTCCCACAGGAAGAACAGCAGCCCGCCGACGAGCATCGACAGCCCGACCCACAGGTTGATGTGGATGCCGCCGGTCTTCTCCGGGTCGGTGTTCCAGTTGACGATGCCGACGATCGTCGTGATGACGCCGTAGAGGACGAAGAGCCCTCCGAGGATGCGGCGCAGGTCGAGACGGCGGGTGGAGCGGACGAGGGCGGCCTTCTGCTCGTCCGTCATGCCGGTGGTGGTGTCACTCATGAGTGGTGATCTCCTTCGCAGTGGTGCGGATCAGAGGAACGGCAGGTAGAGGACGACGCAGAGCACGAGTGCCACGGTGCCGAGCAGCGCCGGCGAGCGGTACCAGGCGGTGTCCGTCGCGACCGAGTCGCTGTGCAGGTCGATCTTGCCGACGCCGTAGACCAGGCCGCCGAGCTCCTTCTCGGGCTTTGGCTTCGTGACCATCGACACGACGAACCCGACGACGAGGACGGTGACGAACGAGATGATCGCGCCGTACAGGGTCTCGGCGGTCGCGGTGGCGAACAGGTCCGGGTTCACGAGGTACGCGATCCACGTGATCGTCGGCGTGACGATGCCGAGGATGTAGCCCCAGAGCGCACCCTGTGTGGTCATCCGCTTCCAGAGCAGGCCGAGGATGAACACGGCGAAGAGCGGCGCGTTGAAGAACGAGAACAGCGTCTGCATGTACGTCATGATGTTCGACGCCTGCGCGGCGATGAATGCGGTCGCGATGCCGACGAGCACGCCCACGACGGTGACCCAGCGGCCGGTCTTGAGGTAGTGCACGTCGGGCATGTTCGGCTTGATGTAGCGCTGCCAGATGTCGTACGTGAAGACGGTGTTGAACGAGGAGACGTTCGCCGCCATGCCCGCCATGAACGAGGCGAGGAGACCCGTCACCGCGACGCCGAGCACACCGGTCGGCAGGTACATCTGGATGAGCTTCGGGATCGCGTCGTTGTAGTCGAGCGCACCCGAGGCGAACTGGTTGCCGACGACGGCCGCGGCGATGAGACCGGGGATGACGACGATCGCGGGGATGAAGAGCTTCGGGATCGCGGCGATGAGCGGGGTGCGGCGGGCGGCGGACATGTTCTTCGCCGAGAACGCACGCTGCACCTCGGTGAAGTTCGTCGTCCAGTAGCCGAAGCCGAGCACGAAGCCCAGGCCGAGCACGATGGCGAGCCAGTTCGCACCGATCGGGTTGGTCACGTCGCCGAAGCCGGTGCCGGCCCAGGCCTGCAGGTGCTGCACGCCCTGCGTCTCGGTGATCGCCTTCGAGAGGCCGCTCCAGCCGCCGACGCGGTGCAGGCCGACGATCGTGAGCGGGATGAGGCCGGCGAGGATCACGAAGAACTGCATGACCTCGTTGTAGATGGCGCTGGAGAGGCCGCCGAGGGTGATGTAGACGAGGACGAAGCCCGCCGACACGACGATCGCGATCCACTCGGGCCAGCCGAGCATGGCCTCGATGACGATGGCCATGGCGTAGAGGTTGATGCCGGCGATGAGCACGTTCGACACCGCGAACGCGATCGAGTTCACCAGGTGCGGGGCCTTGCCGAACCGGCGGAGCATGAACTCCGGCACCGAGCGGACCTTCGAGCCGTAGTAGAAGGGCATCATCACGAGCCCGAGGAACACCATCGCGGGCACGGCACCGACGAGGTAGTAGTGCAGGGTCGCCATGCCGATCTGGGCACCGTTGGCCGCCATGCCGAGGATCTCGGTCGCGCCGAGGTTCGCGGACACGAACGCGAGGCCCGTGATCCACGCGGGCATCGACCTGCCCGAGAGGAAGAAGTCCATGCTCGTGCGGACCTGCCGCCGAGCCGTGAACCCGATGCCGATCACCACCGCGAAGTACACGATGACCATCAGGTAGTCGACCCAGCCCAAGTCGAGCCGGATCCCGTTGTTCGCTGCCGCGAGAACCATTGACACTCTCCGTCGATGTGTTGCAGTCGACAACTCCGCCGACCCGGACGGAGACGTTACACCGATTTGTGACCGTTCACATAGCCAAGGTATGCATCACGCGCGTCATGGGAACAGGGGCCTCGGTAGGCTCGCGCCATGACCGAGCAGTCGCGCATCCTCGTCCTCAACGGCCCGAACCTCGACATCCTCGGTCGACGGGACCCGGCACAGTACGGCACGGTCACGCTCGCCGAGATCGAGGCCATCGTCCACACCGAGGCCGCCGTGCACGAGCTCGACGCGGACTTCCGGCAGACGAACCGAGAGGGCGAGCTCGTCGAGTGGCTGCACGAGGCGCTCGACCACTTCGCGGCGGTCGTCATCAACCCCGCCGCGTACGCCCACACCTCCGTCGCGCTGCACGACGCCGTCGAGGCGCTGTCGGTCCCCGTCGTCGAGGTGCACCTGTCGAACACGTGGAAGCGCGAGCCGTTCCGGCACGTGGACCACGTCGCCACGGCGGCGACGGCCGTGATCGCCGGCGCCGGGCCGGACGGCTACCGCCTGGCGGTCGCGCACGTCGCGTCCCTGCTGGGCTGAGTCGCATCGGACTGGAGGCGCGGGGCGGCCCCGCCACGCGCCTCCAGTCCGACGCTCGGAACGTTCCGAATCCGCGCGCCGCACCCCGTCACCCGGCCGTCGCGAGCGCGAGATCGCACTTCGGCGGGCACCGCTGCCGGCCGTCCGCGCGAAAGTGCGATCTCAGCGGCCACGGGCGATCTCAGCGGCCACGGGGGCGCGGGGCGGCCGCGCGACGGGTCAGAAGTCGGCGGGGCGACGCACCTCGTGGGCACCGGCGGTCGCGAAGCCACCCCGGATGAGCGGGAGCGCCCGGAGCACGGCCTGGTCGATCCGCAGCTCGAGGTCGACGTTCGAGATGTCGTACCCGCCCTCGCGCTTCGTGAAGTCGCGCTCGTTGCCGAACACCCCGATCGGCAGCGTCGTCGACTGGAAGAAGCCGAACAGCGGTCGCATCTGGTGCTCGACGAGCAGGGCGTGCCGGTCGCTGCCACCCGTGGCGGTGAGGAGCACCGGCGTGTCGACGAGGTCGTACTGACCGATCCAGTCGAAGAAGAGCTTGAACGCCCCGGAGTACGCGGCGCGGAACGCGGGACTCCCCACGACGAGGACGTCCGCCGACTCGACGGTCTCCAGGGCGCGTCGGGTGCGATCGGACATCGCCTCGCGGGACGGCGCCGCACCGAGGTCGGCCAGGAGCGGTCCGATCTCGATGGTCTCGGTCCGGGACCCCTCGATCTCCTGCCCGAGGCGCGCCACGGTCGCAGCCACCAGGGTGGACGTCCGCGAGGGGTCCGAGGGGCTGCCGCTGACACCGACGACGAGTTCTCCGCTCATGCGGTCGATGCTCACACGCCTGCGGGGACGGTGGCGTGGTTGTGACGACATGTGTCGGGTTCCAGCGCTGCCGGGTACCGTCCGCGGCATGCAGACGTTCCTGCCGTACCCGGACTTCCGCGCCTCGGCCGAGGTGCTCGACGACCGGCGGCTCGGGAAGCAGCGGGTCGAGACGCTGCAGGTGATGCGGGCGCTGACGCTGCCGGACTACGGGTGGCAGCACCACCCGGTGGTAGCGATGTGGCGTGGGTGGCGTCCCGCGCTGATGGCGTACCAGGACGCCACGTGCCGGGTGTGGAGCGAGCGCGGATACGCCGACACGTGCCTGGTGAAGACCCTCGCGGACCTGGCGCTCGTGCCCGAGGACCTCGAGGCCTACGAGCGCGGCGACTTCCCCGTGCCGCCGTGGAACGACGACCCGGCGGTGCACCGCTCGCACCGGTCGAAGCTCGTGCAGAAGGCCCCGGAGCACTACCGGCCGCTGTTCCCGGACGTGCCGGACGACCTCGACTACGTGTGGCCGGTCAGCGGACGGGCGTCCAGCGCGCTCCGTCGCGACGTGTGACCACGGCGGACCGGACCGCGACGACGTCGGTGAGCCCGGCGACGGCGTGGTCGGCGACGGCCTCGGCGATCTCGTCGGACGGGGCCTCGAACCGGACGACGGCGCACGGGACGCCGCGGAGCAGCTGGACGTCCCGCGCCTCGACGACGGTGAGTTCGGCGACGAGGCGTGCGGCCTCGGGCAGGACGGCGTCGGGGGCCGTGCCGGCGGCGAGGGCGCCGACGGCCAGGGTCACGCGGTACGAGGGCACGGCCACACCGTAACGCAGTGCACCGGACCCGTCGTGGGCCGAGGGGGGACGTGGCGTCGCACAGGGGAAGCGACGCTCGCGCCCACGACGGGTCGCAAGTGCTGCGGGGCACGACGAATCAGGGGATGTCGTGCCCCGCGCCCGGACGCAGATCAGGGGGTCGCGTCCGGGTCGTCGCACCGTCGGGTCCGCAGGGGGACGGACTCGTCGGTGCTGGTCCTCAAGGGTGTTCGGTGTCCTCTCGGTACCGGTCTGTCTCGGTCGGTGCGGGCATCGACCGTCGGGCCGCCGCGGGTCGGACCATGGGGAGCAGGGCGCTCCCGATGGTCGCCAGTGCTCCGACGACGGCGATCAGCCCGAGGGGGGCGGTGCCGAGGTCGTGCTGTGCGGCCAGGACGAGCGCGACGACGGTCGCGGGTGCCGGGAGGAGCTGGACCGCCCGGAAGTGGTCCTCCTGCCGGACCCGAGTCGTCATCGCGTTTGCCATGTGAGTACTCTGACGCAGTTCTCGGGTCCGCAAAAGGGGGGACACGACCCCACTCATGGAGTAGAACGTCTAGTACACCCTAGGCGAGCGTCCGGACCGTGGCGACGGCCTCCGCGACGGCTCCGACGACGACCGGGACGTCGGCGTCACCGAGGCCCGCGTCGAACGTCAGCCGCAGGGCCGTCCGCGCGACGTCCTCCGGCAGACCGAGGGCGGTGAGCACGTGCGAGGCCTCGGTGCTCCCGGCCGCGCAGGCGCTCCCCGACGACGACACGACGTCCCGTTGCTCCAGCTCGAGCAGCACCGTCTCGCCGTTCACCCCGGGGAAGCAGAACGATGCGTGCCCCGGCAGGCGCGATGTCCGCGAGCCGGTGACGAACGCCCCGGGCACGGCCCCGAGCACGCCGTCGAGCACGGCGTCGCGGGTCACCGTGGCCCACGCGACGGCAGCGTCGCGCCCGGCGGCGGCGAGCCCGATCGCCGTCGCGACCGCCACCGCACCGGCGACGTCCTCGGTGCCGGACCGTCGGCCCCGTTCCTGTCCCCCACCGTGCAGGAGCGGTTCGAGCTGTACCCCGGCGCGGACGGCGAGCACCCCGGTCCCCTTCGGGGCGCCGAGCTTGTGCCCCGACAGCGACACGGCGTCGACCCCGAGCACGTCGAGGCCGACCGGCAGCCACGGCGCGGACTGCACGGCGTCGGTGTGGAAGCGCGCGCCGACCTCGTGCGCCACCGCGGCGAGCACCGGCACGTCCTGCACGGTGCCGATCTCGTTGTCCGCGTGCGCGATCGTGACGAGGGTGGTGTCCGGCCGGAGCGCGCCACGGAGCACGGACGGGTCGACGCGGCCGTCCGGGCCCACCGGGAGCACCGTGACGTCGAAGCCGTGGAACCGTTCGAGGTACCGACAGCTCTCCAGCACGGCCTCGTGCTCGATCGCGCTCGTGACGACGTGGCGGCCGCGGGGCGTGGCGAGGGCGATGCCCTTCACGGCGGTGTTGGCGCCCTCGGTGCCACCGGTGGTGAAGACGACCTCGGCCGGTCGGCACCCGAGCACCGCGGCGACGGCGGCACGGGCGTCGGCGAGGCCGCGGGCAGCGGCGTCGCCGACGGCGTGCGTCGAGGACGGGTTGCCGAAGGTGCCGGTCAGGTACGGCCACATCGCCTCGAGCACCTCGCGGCGCACGGGGGTCGTGGCCGCCCGGTCGAGGTAGAACACGTCAGGCCCCGGCGGGCGCCGCGACGTCCACGTCGAGCCCGAGGTCGAGCGCCCGCGCCGAGTGCGTCAGCGCACCGACCGAGATGACGTCGACACCGGTGGCGGCGATCGCGGCGACGGTGTCGAGCGACACCCCGCCCGAGGCCTCGACGAGTGCCCGTCCGGCGACGATGCCCACCCCGGTCTCGAGCATCGCCGGCGTGAAGTTGTCGAGCATGATCGTGTCGACGCCGGCCGCGACGACGGGCTCGATCTGGTCGATGCGGTCCACCTCGACCTCGACGTGCACGGTGTGCCCGAGGCGCGCACGCGCGGCCGTGATCGCGTCCCCGATCCCGATCCCGCTCGCCAGCAGCACCGCGAGGTGGTTGTCCTTCGCGAGCACGGCGTCGGACAGTGAGGTGCGGTGGTTGTGCCCGCCCCCGCACCGGACGGCGTAGCGCTCGAGCGCACGGAGCCCCGGCGTCGTCTTGCGGGTGTCGACGATCCGCGCCCGGGTCCCCTCGACCGCGGCGACGTACGTGGCGGTCGCCGTCGCGATGCCCGACATCCGCTGCACGAGGTTGAGCGCGACCCGCTCGGCGCGGAGGACCGAGCGTGCGTTGCCCGTCACGGTCGCCAGCAGGGTGCCGGGTTCGAACGCGGCACCGTCCGGCACGTGCAGGACCACGTCGACCGACGGATCGACCGCGTGCACCACCGCGGCGAACACCCCGCCACCGCTCAGGACGCCGGGTTCGCGTGCGCCGAGCGTCGCCGTCGCCACGGCGTCGGCGGGGATGAGCGTCTCGCTGGTGACGTCGCCCCACGGCGCGTCCTCCTCGAGGGCGGTCTCGATGACCCGGCGGAGGGCGTGCGGCGGGACAGTGCCGGGATCGCTCGGTGCTGCGTTTGTCGGTGCTGCGTGGGTCGGTGCTGCGTCGGTCGGTGCTGCGTCGACGGTCATGCGGGTACCTCCTGCGGGACGGGTGCGTGCTGGGCGACCCACGCGTACGACGCGGGTGCGGTGGGGTCGGTGTCGGGGTGGTCGGTGCGCGCGTGCGCACCGCGCGACTCGGTGCGGGTCCAGGCGGCGAGCGCGACGATCCGGGCGAGGTCGAGGAGCGCGCGGTCCTCGTGGTCGCGCACGCCGGTCGGCTCCGGCAGGGTCAGGGCGGCGAGGTCGCGGCGTGCGCTCGCGAGTCCGGTCGCGTCGCGCAGGAGCCCCACGCGGTCCGTCATGACGGACTGGACCGCCTGACGGACGTCCGTGACGTCGGTGCGGTGAGCCGCGCCTCCAGGCAGGGTCGGACGGGAGGAACGGATCACGTCCGCCGCGTCGGGAACGCTGGTGACCCGGAGACCCGCGTCACCGCGCAGGCGCAGCCGGTCGGGTCGGGGAGCGTCGAGGGCGTCCGCGGCGCGGACCGCGAAGACCAGTCCCTCGAGGAGCGAGTTGGACGCGAGACGGTTGGCGCCGTGGACGCCGGTGCAGGCGACCTCGCCGATCGCCAGGAGCCCGGGCAGGCTGGTCCGGCCGTCCGCGTCTGTGGCGACGCCGCCCATCGAGTAGTGCGCGGCCGGGGCGACGGGGACGCCCTCACGGGTCCAGTCGAAGCCGGTGGCGCGGGTGGCGCGGGTGAGGCCGGGGAACCGGGCGACGAGGAAGGCGGGGTCGAGACCGGTGGCGTCGAGGAGGACGGGTTCGCCGCCCTGGTCGCGCATCGCGCTCGCGATCCCCCGGGCCACGATGTCGCGCGGGGCGAGCTCGGCGTCCGGGTGCAGCCCGGCCATGAAGCGCCGGCCGCGGGCGTCGCGGAGGACGGCGCCCTCGCCGCGGACGGCTTCCGACACCAGTCCGCCGTTCGGCACCGCGAGGCGCGTCGGGTGGAACTGCACGAACTCGAGGTCCGCGAGGACGGCGCCGGCACGCCAGGCGGCGGCGGCACCGTCACCGGTCGCGACAAGCGGGTTCGTCGTCTCGCGGTAGAGGTGCCCGGCACCGCCGGAGGCGAGCACCACGGCGTCGGCGTCGATCCGGCGCGGCTCGCCGAGCAGGTCCAGGACGTCGACGCCGACGACCGTGCCGCCCGTGACGACGAGGTCGGTGAGGCAGGTGCGTTCGAGGATCGTGACGTGTCGGCGGTGCAGCGCGTCGACGAGGGTGCGCTCGATCGCGGCACCGGTCGCGTCGCCGTCCGCGTGCACGACGCGCCACCGGCCGTGCGCGGCCTCGCGACCGCGTGCCAGGTCGTCGCCGTACCGGTCGAGGCTCGACGGGTCCGTCGTCCGGTCGAAGGGCACGCCGAGGGCGAGCAGGTCGCGGACCCGCGCCGGCCCGTCGGTGCAGAGCACCTCGACCGCGCGGGCGTCGGCGCTGCCCGCCGCCGCGACGTGCGTGTCCGACTCGTGGAGCGACGCGGAGTCGTCGGCCCCGAGCGCGACCGCGACGCCGCCCTGCGCGTACCCGGTCGCGCCGTCCGTCAACGCGCCCTTCGTCACGAGGGTGACGTCGTGCCGTGCGCTCGCGCGGATCGCGGCGGTCAGCCCCGCGATGCCGGAGCCCACGATGACGACGTGCACGGTCAGCCCTTCGGACGTGCCGCGAGCATCCGCTCGAGCGCGACCCTGGCGTCGGCCTGCACCTCGGCGGGCACGACGATCTCGTTGAGGACCTCGCCGTCGACGAGCGCCTCGAGGACCCAGGCGAGGTAGCCGGGGTGGATCCGGTACATCGTCGAGCAGGGGCAGACCACGGGGTCGAGGCAGAAGATCGTGTGCTGCGGGTACTCCGCCGCGAGACGGTTCACCATGTTGATCTCGGTGCCGATCGCGAACGTGGTGGGCTCGGTCGCCGCGGCCACGGTCTTCCGGATGAGGTCGGTGCTGCCCGCGTGGTCGGCGGCGTCGACGACGGCCATCGGGCACTCCGGGTGCACGATCACCTGGACCCCGGGGTGCTCGGCGCGGGCGCGGTCGATCTGCTCGACCGTGAAGCGGCGGTGCACGGAGCAGAAGCCGTGCCAGAGGACGACCTTCGCCTCCTGCAGGGTCTCGGCGTCGTTGCCCCCGAGCGGCTTCCGCGGGTTCCACATCGGCATGAGGTCGGTGCTGATGCCCATCGCCTTCGCGGTGTTGCGACCGAGGTGCTGGTCCGGGAAGAACAGGACCCGCTGCCCCCGCTCGAACGCCCACTCCAGCACGGTCGACGCGTTCGACGAGGTGCACACGATCCCGCCGTTGCGGCCGCAGAACGCCTTGAGGTCCGCCGCCGAGTTCATGTAGGTGACGGGGATGACCGGCACGCGGCCGTCGGCGTCCGGCTCGGTGCCGTAGACCGCCGTGAGCTCGGCCCACGCCGCCTCGACGCTGTCGATGTCGGCCATGTCCGCCATCGAGCACCCGGCGGCGAGGTTCGGCAGGATGACGCGCTGGTCGTCGCGGGCGAGGATGTCCGCCGTCTCCGCCATGAAGTGCACGCCGCAGAAGACGATCGCCTCGGCGTCGGGCTTCGTCAGCGCGGCGTTCGCCAGCTGGAACGAGTCGCCGAGGAAGTCGGCGTGCCGGACGACCTCGTCGCGCTGGTAGAAGTGCCCCAGCACCACGACGCGGTCGCCGAGCGTCGCCTTCGCCCGTTCGATGCGCTCGTGGAGCTCGTCGACCGGGGCGTTCTTGTACGCGTCCGGCAGCACGCCCTGGCGCGGGGCGGAGGTCGGGATGACGTCCGACATCGACGATCCGGGACCGTACCCGGGCCGGGAGTCGAAGTCCCACGTCGGCATGGCGAGGTCGGGCGTGCACGTGCTGCCCGCGGCCTGGCCGTTGGAGATGAGGTCGATGGTCGTTGCGATGGACACGGTGTTCCTATCGGTTCTGCGGTGTGTTGCCCTGCTGCAGCGGGCCGTTGTCCGCGTAGGCCAGGTCGGGGTTCGAGCGGTACAGCCGGGCCGGACGGTGCCGGTCCCCGCTCGTGGTCTCGTCGGTCGGCAGGACCGCGTCGGTCTTCTCGACCTGCCGACGGAAGTTCGCGGGGTCGAGCGCACGCCCGAGCACCGCCTCGTACACCCCGCGGAGTTCGGCGAGGGTGAACCGGTCCCCCAGGAACGCCTGCGCGATCCGGGAGTACGACATCTTGTTGCGCAGTCGCCAGAGGGCGTACTCGACGATGCGATCGTGGTCGAACGCGAGGGGCGGGTGCTCGTCGGCGAGGAACCAGCGCACGTTCCAGTCGTCGGGCACCGAGCTCGCCTCGTCCGGGTGCACGAGTGCCCAGTAGACGATCGACACGACGCGGTTCGGGGAGCGGTCGACGTCACCGAACGCGTAGAGCTGCTCGAGGTAGCGCGGCTGCACGTTCGTCGTCTCGCGCAGTCTGGCCGCCGCCGAGTCCTCGAGCCCCTCGTCCGGCTGCACCCAGCCGCCCGGGAGCGCCCACGACCCCTCGTACGGCTCGGCGACGCGGCGCACGAGCGGCATCCACAGCGCCGGGGCCCCGGTGTCCGGGTGCGGGCGCAGCGCGACGATCACGGTCGAGACCGCGACGCGGATGGGGAGATCGGTGAACGAGGTCATGTGGGTCAGGTCGAATCCGGTTCGTGTCATGGTGACTCGAAGTGTTCGGGTTGCAATGACACTATCACCGGGTTTCACGAGACCGAAACAGCGCCGAAAACTCCTGGTGAGACCGCGCGCCTACATTGAGCCGCATGACAACGGTGACGAGGATGCACGCCGTGGTGTCGGGGACGGTCCAAGGGGTCGGGTTCCGGTACTGGACAGCGCGGAAGGCCGACGGGCTGGCGCTCACCGGGTACGCGCGGAACCTGTTCGACGGGACGGTCGAGGTCGAGGCGGAGGGACCCGCCCCGGCGGTGGACGCGCTCATGGGCTTCATCCGCACCGGCCCGCCGTCGGCCACCGTGACGGACGTGGAGTGCCGAGCCGTGGTGCCGCACGGCGACGGGGACGAGTTCACGATCCTGCACTGACCGATCCGCTCTGACGGATGTCCCGATCCGCTCTGACCGATCCGCTCTGACCGATCCGCTCTGACGGATGTCGGCGGGAAGCGGAATAATCGAATCCACTCAGGCGGTTGCCCTGTCTGCGCGTCCTGCGCCCCCTCGTTCCACCAGTCGTGATCCACCAGGAGCCCCGCATGACCCAGGCCGTCGATTCCGCACCCCGCACCGGGAGCGTCTCGCAGCCCTCCCCCGGCGAGACGCGACTCGTGATCGGGCTGCTGCTCGTCTCCGCGTTCGTCGTCATCCTCAACGAGACGATCATGGGCGTCGCCCTGCCGCGCCTGATGGACGACCTCGGCATCAGCGCAGCGACCGGTCAGTGGCTGACGACCGGGTTCCTGCTCACCATGGCGGTCGTCATCCCGATCACCGGGTTCCTGCTGCAGCGGTACAACACGCGGCCGGTGTTCGTCTGGGCGATGAGCCTGTTCTCCGCCGGCACCCTCATCGCGCTGCTCGCACCCGGGTTCACGATGCTCCTGCTCGGCCGCATCGTGCAGGCGAGCGGGACCGCGATCATGATGCCGCTGCTCATGACCACCGTGCTGACGCTCATCGAGCCGGCACACCGCGGCCGCGTGATGGGCAACATCTCGATCGTCATCTCGGTCGCCCCGGCGATCGGCCCGACCATCTCCGGCCTCATCCTCAACGCGTTCTCGTGGCGCTGGCTGTTCGGGTTCGTCCTGCCGATCGCCCTGGCCGCGCTGGTGCTCGGCATGCTGAAGGTGCGGAACGTCTCCACGCCGCGGAAGGCCCCGCTCGACGTGCTCTCGGTCGTGCTCTCCGCGTTCGCCTTCGGCGGCATCGTCTACGGGCTCTCGAGCATCGGCGAGGCCGGCGCGACCGGTCCGCTCGTCCCGGTGACCGCCCTGGTCGTCGGCGCCGTCGCGCTCACCCTGTTCATCCTCCGACAGACCCGACTGCAGCGGACGGACCGGGCACTGCTCGACCTCCGCACGTTCCAGACCCCCGGCTTCACCGTCCCGATCGTGGCGATGGGCCTCAGCTTCATGGCGATGTTCGGCACGCTGATCCTGCTGCCGATCTACCTCGAACGCGTCCTCGGACTCGACGTCCTGAACGTCGGGCTGCTGCTCCTGCCCGGCGGGCTCATCATGGGGCTCCTCTCCCCGATCGTCGGACGCATCTACGACCGTCGCGGCCCCCGCGTGCTGCTCATCCCCGGCTCGATCATCGTCAGCGCCGTGCTGTGGGCACTCTCCACGGTCGGCGTCGACACGAGCGTGTGGTTCGTGCTCGGTGCGCACGTCGTCCTGAGCATCGGCCTCGCGCTGACCTTCACGCCGCTGTTCACCGCGGCGCTCGGCGGGCTGCCCCCGAAGCTGTACTCGCACGGCAGCGCCGTCCTCGGTACCGCGCAGCAGCTCGCCGGTGCGGCCGGCACCGCACTGTTCGTCACCCTCCTGACCATCGGCGCCGCGAGCGCGACGGCCGGGTCGGGCGCGGACGGCCTGGCCGAGGCGACCGCCTCCGGCGTGCGGACGGCGTTCCTCGTCGGTGCGGTCATCTCGCTGTTCGGCATCGCGACCTCGGCGTTCGTCCGCCGGCCGGACACCCCCGAGGGCGCCCCGACGCCGTCGATGCACTGACTCCCGATTCGTCGGGCGCGTCGAGCGCGTCGAGCGCGTCGGCGTCGCACCCGCCCGGTTCGAGCGTCGCACCCGCCCGGTTCGGGCGTCGCGCCCGCGGTTCGAGCGTCGCACCCGCCCGGTTCGGGCGTCGCACCCCCGGGTGAACATCGCGCCCCGTCATGACGGGGCGCGATGTTCGTCAGGGGGTGCGATCCCGGTCGCACGTGGCATCGTGGGCGGCATGCGGTCGACGACGAGCGAGCTGAACTGGTCCGGCACGGTCACCTACACGGCCGAGCGGGTGCTCCGTCCGACGTCGATCGACGAAGCCGCCGAGATCGTGGCACGGGAACCCCGCGTGCACGGCCTCGGCACCCGGCACTCGTTCAACGACGCCGCGGACGCCCCCGGCGTGCTCCTCGACCTCACCGCGATCCCGACCGACCTGCACGTCGATCCCGACCGGCGCACCGCCACGATGGGCGCCGGCACCCGGTACGGCGTCGTCGCGCCGGAGATCGACCGCGCCGGGTTCGCCCTGCACAACGAGGGATCGCTGCCGCACATCTCCCTCGCCGGCGCCGTCGCGACCGGCACCCACGGCTCCGGCACGACCCTCGGGTCGCTCAGCACCGCGGTCCGGTCCTTCGAGGTGCTCGGGCCGGACGGGGCCACGCGGACGATCGACCGCGACGACCCGGCGTTCGACGGCGCCGTGCTGCACCTCGGACTGCTCGGCATCGTCACACGCGTCACGCTCGACGTCGAACCGACCTACCGGATGCGCCAGGACTCGTACGGGTCGATCCCGTGGGACACCTTCACCGAGCACGTCGCCGAGGTGCACGCGAGCGCCTACTCGGTGTGCTCGTACACGGTGTTCGGTGACGAGGTCAGCGAGGTCCTCCTGAAGTCCCGCGTCCCCGACGGCGCGGACGACGTAGACGTGCCGAGCGAGCTGGTCGGCGCGCCGAAGCTCCCCGGATCCCCCGGCGACGACCACCGCACCGCCCGCGACGGGTCGGTCGGTCCGTGGTGGGACCGGCTGCCGCACTTCCCGATCGACTCGGTGCCGAGCCACGGGTCCGAGGTGCAGAGCGAGCACTTCGTCCCGCTCCGGCACGCGGCGGCCGCGCTCGAGGCCCTGCGCGGGATGGCCGACCGCATCCAGCCGCACCTGCACGTCTGCGAGCTCCGGACGATGGCGGCGGACCGGTTCTGGCTCAGCCCGTCGCAGGGCGAGGACGTGCTCTGCATCGCCTTCACCTGGAAGAAGCACCCGGCCGAGGTCGCTGCGCTGCTGCCCGACCTCGAGGGGCGGCTCGCACCGTTCGGCGGGCGACCGCACTGGGGCAAGATGAGCTCGCTCGGCCGCGACGCGGTCGAGGACCTCTACCCGCGGCTGCCGGACTTCCGCGACCTCGTCGCCGCGGCCGACCCGGACCGGACGTTCGCATCCGCGTTCGGCGAGCGTGTGCTCGGGAGCTGACCCGCGCCTCCAGGCCCGCTCGTCTGCACCCCGCTCGTCACGTGACGGGCGTGATCGTCCTCGTGTCGCCGTCCCAGTGCCGGACGCCCGCGACGCCGAGCTCCGCCGGCAGCGGTGCCGACCGGAGCGCCGCGACGGCGCGGGGCAAGTCCTCGTCCCGCACCCGGCGGGCGAGCGTGACGTGCGGTGACCACGCTCCCGGCAGGGTCGTTTCCACGGCCTCCGGCGCGGGTCCGACCAGCGGGTGCGCCGTCCGCGCCGCGTGCACCGCCCGGTGGAACGCGGCCAGGGCGTCGTCGAGCACGATCGCCCGGACGACCACCGACCGACCGGGCCCCGCCGGGAACAGCAGCAGACCACCGACCCGGAGCGACGTCGGCAGCGGCGCCGCGATGCCGGACGGGACGGCCAGTGCCGGACCGGCCGCGAGCGTGACGTGCGGGGCGTTCGACGGGGACGGGTGCCGACCGAGGCTCGGCAGGTCGGCGTCGACCAGCGCGGCCCACGCCGCCCGCACCGCCGCGTCCGACGGGGCGTCCAGGACGACTTCGATGCTGCGCACACACCGAGTGAACCAAGGCCCGCCGCGATGTAACACAGCGGAACGGAACTCGCACCGCGTCGGACGGCCCGTCACACTCGACTGCACGCCGCGCACCAGCGCAGGATCCCCACAGCACCGCCCACGAGGAGCACCACCATGTCCGCAGCACCCGCACTGCCCGAGAAGCCGAAGGGCAAGCGTCCGATCGGCTGGATCATCGCCGCCGCGGTGGTCGTCATCGCGATCGTCGTCGCCCTCATCGTCGGAGCCGTCCGCTCCGGGGACGACAGCAGCAACGACGGTGCCGGCGCCGCCGGTGCGTCACCGAAGACCGTCACGATCGGTGTCGCGGACAAGTCGCTCTCCTACTGGAGCACCTACACGAAGCTCGCCAAGTCGAAGCTCAACGTCACGGTCAAGCTGACGAACTTCGCCGACTACTCGCTGCCGAACCCGGCGCTCAAGGACGGCCAGCTGGACCTCAACCAGTTCCAGCACATCCAGTACCTCGCCGACTACAACGTCACCTCGAACGACGACCTGCAGCCGATCGGCTCGACCGCCGTGTACCCGCTGCCGCTCTACGCGACGAAGTACGACAAGGCGTCCGCGATCCCCGAGGGGGCGAAGATCGCGATCCCGAACGACTCGATCAACCAGGCGCGCGCGCTCCTCGTGCTGCAGGGCGCGAAGCTCATCACGCTGAAGGACGGCGGCTCGGCGTTCTCGACCACGTCCGACATCGAGACGAAGAAGGTCGACGTCCAGCCGCTCGAGGCCTCGCAGACCGCGAACGCGCTGCAGCAGGGCTCCGTCGCCGCCGCCGTCGTGAACAACAACTTCGCGACCGCCGCCGGCCTGCCGTCGAGCGACGTCGTCTACCAGGACGACCCCTCCAGCGCGAACGCCGCCCCGTACGTGAACATCTTCGCCGCACGCGACGAGGACAAGGGCAACAAGACGTACCTCGCACTCGCGAAGCTCTTCCAGGACGACGCCGTGCAGAAGGTCTTCCTCAAGGACAACCCCGACGCGGTCGTCCGCGACGAGAGCGCGTCCTCGCTGCAGGACGAGCTCGCGACCGTCGAGAAGGACGCGAAGGCGGCCAAGCAGTAGTGCCGGTCCTCGTCGAACTCCGCGGCGTCTCGAAGCACTACCGCCGCTCCGACACCGGCGAGACCGTGGTGGCCGTCGAGGACGTCTCCCTGGACGTGCACCAGGGCGAGGTCCTCGGCGTCATCGGGTACTCCGGTGCCGGCAAGTCCACCCTGGTCCGGCTCGTGAACGCCCTGGAGCTCCCGAGCTCCGGGTCGGTCACCGTCGCCGGCCAGGAACTGACGGCGATCCCCGAGCGGGATCGCCGTCTGGCGCGTTGCCGGATCGGGATGATCTTCCAGCAGTTCAACTTGTTCCGTTCCCGCACCATCGCCGGCAACGTCGCGTACCCGCTCAAGGTCGCCGGTGTGCCGAAGGCCGAGCGCGACCGCCGCGTCGCCGAGCTGCTCGACTTCGTCGGCCTGCTCGAACGTGCCCACGCCTACCCGGAGCAGCTCTCCGGCGGGCAGAAGCAGCGCGTCGGCATCGCCCGTGCGCTGGCCGCCGACCCCGAGCTGCTGCTCGCCGACGAGGCCACGAGCGCCCTCGACCCGGAGACCACCTCCGAGGTCCTCGCGCTCCTCCGCCGGGTCAACCGCGAGCTCGGCGTCACGATCATCGTCATCACCCACGAGATGGACGCCGTCCGGCAGATCGCCGACCGGGTCGCCGTGATGGAGCAGGGGCGCGTCGTCGAGGTCGGGGACGTCTACGACGTGTTCTCCGCGCCGCAGACCGACGCCGCCCAGCGCTTCGTGCGCACCGCCCTGCACGACCGGCCCTCCCCCGAGACCCTCGCGCGCTTGCGTGAACGGCACCCGGGACGCCTCGTCACCGTGCAGATCACCGACGAGGCCGGACTGCAGAACAGGATCGACGCGGCCTTCCGGGCTGCGGGGGTCACCGCCGAGCTCGTCTACGGCGGGGTCGGCGAGATCCGGGAGCGGCGGATCGGCTCGTTGACGTACGAGCTGACCGGTCCGGACGGCGCCGGGGACGCCGGGGCCGCCGGTGCGGCCGGTGCCGCCGGCTCGGCTGGCTCGGCCGGGGCCGCGGCCATCGACGCCGCTGTCGCCGCGCTCCGCGCCGCGGGCGTCACCACCGACGAGGAGGACGCAGCGTGAACAACTCCTTCCAGAGCGTGATCGACACGTTCGACGTCTTCCTCGCCTCGGTGCGCGACACCATCGTGATGTCGCTGGTCTCCCTCGTGATCGCGGGGATCATCGGCCTCGCACTCGGGCTCGCGCTCTACGCCACCAGGCCGGGCAACCTGCTCGGCCACCGAGGCGCGTACACGATCATCAACGTGGTCGTGAACCTCGTCCGCCCGATCCCGTTCGTCATCTTCCTCGCGGCGATCGCTCCGCTGTCGCGCGTGGTCGTGCAGACGACGATCGGCGTCCCCGCGGTGACGTTCGCGATCTCGCTCGCGGCGGCGTTCGCGGTGTCCCGGATCGTGGAGCAGAACCTGCTCGCCGTCGACCCCGGCGTCGTCGAGGCGGCACGGGCCTCGGGAGCGCACCCCGTCTCGATCCTGCTGACGGTCCTCATCCCCGAGGGCCTCGGCCCGCTCATCCTCGGCTACACCTTCATCTACATCGGCATCGTCGACATGACGGCGCAGGGTGCGCTCATCGGTGGCGGCGGCCTCGGCGAGTACGCGATCACCTACGGGTCGCAGCGCTACGACTGGTGGATCGTGTACGTCTCGGTGGCGGCGATCGTCATCATCGTGCAGCTCGGCCAGTTCATCGGGAACCGGCTGGCGCGCGCGACCTTGCGGCGCTGACGCGGGTCGGTCCGGGTTCGGGGCGGGGCCGGTCCGGTGCGGTCCGGTCCGGTCCGGTCCGGTCCGGGTTCGGGGCGGGTTCGGGCCGGTGAGATCGCACTTCGGCGCGCATCCGCCGCCGGCCGGGACGCCGAAGTGCGATCTCGGCGCGGGGTCGAGACGCGTCCCGCTCGGGCCCCGGCCGCCCGGGCCGGTGAGATCGCACTTCGGCGCGCCTCGACCGCCGGCCGAGCCGCCGAAGTGCGATCTCGGCGCAGCGGTCGAGACGCGTCCCGCCTGGAGGCGCGAGGCCGCTCCACAAGACCGGCACCGCGCCTCCAGGCGGTCGCGACGGGCGCGGGGCGCTCCGCATGGTCACGTCCGCCACTCCGCGCGCGGCACCCCGGGGTGAGATCGCACTTCGGCGCGCCTCGGCCGCCAGCCGGGCCGCCGAAGTGCGATCTCGGCGCAGCGGCGGGCGCAGCAGGCGCAGCGGTCGGCGGCGCGCCTCGGCGGCGCGCCTCGGCGGCACGCCGCCGCCGCCGGCGGCTCGCCGGCGGCACGCCGGGTCAGGCTGCCGGGGACTCGACCGTGGCGACGGTGCCGGTCGCACCCTCGTGCTCGTAGTGCGCGCGCACGAGGATCGGACGGTGGTCCGAGATACCGGCCGGCAGCGTCTCGACGCCGGCGATGTGCAGGCCGACGCTGGTGGCGAAGTCGAAGTGCCCGGTGAACTTGCGGTAGCGCAGGTAGGTGGGCTGGTCGGAGAGCGAGAGCGCGAAGCCGTGCTGCTCGATCTTCCGGCGCAGGTTCGTCTGGAACCACGGGTAGTTGAAGTCGCCGACCATGATCGCCGGGGCTTCCTTCGACAGCTCGCGGAGGAACTGGTGCGCAGCCTCGATCTGCTTGCGGCGGAGCGAGTTCGTCGCGGTCAGCGGGGAGGCGTGGAAGGACGCGACGATGACTTCCGCGTCGGCCTCCTTGTCGCGCAGGTGCATCGCGATGAGTCGTTCGTGCGCGGGAGCGAGGACGCGGTCGTGCAGCGACTTCTGCAGGGAGTGGATGCTGAAGTCCTGGACCTCGAACCGGTCGTCGCGCTTGTAGATGGCGAGTCCGAGCCGGTTCGCCTTGGTGGAGGCGGCCAGGGACAGCCCGGCGATCGAGGGTGCGAGGTCGTTGCTGTCGCACTCCTGCACGCAGATGACGTCGGCGTCGGAGGCCTCGGCCAGGGCGGCGAGCTCGCTGTTCGCGGTGTGCTCGCGGAGGTTGTAGCTGACGACACGCAGCCCGGTCGGTTCCGCTGCCGTCTCGGCTGCGATCGTCCCCTGCTGCTGTGGCGCGGCCATGCTGCCTTCCTGTTCCGGGTGTTTCCGGTCACCCTGCCGCGGTCACCGTACTCGGCGATCGCTGACGCTTGCTGAGACTGTAGCGCGACGCGGGTTTCGTCCGTGTGACCGTGTGGGGAACCGTGGACGAGTTGACGCGGACCGCCACCGGGGGCAGTGCGCGCGGGGTTCAGGCGCTGACGCCGCGGGCGGTGCGGACGCGGCGCGCGGGCCGGACGGTGTCGCCGGCTGTGCGGCTCATCAGGACCCCTTCGACGGAGGCGACGACGAGCAGTGCCGCGATGACCCAGAACGCGGCGTCGTACGGCCCGTTCCCGCCGAGCCCCGCTGCGGCCCGGATCACGACCGCGGCGACGGCGACGCCGAAGCCGGCGGCCGTCTGCTGCAGGGTGGACGAGAGGGTGTTCGCCGGGGTCATGTCCGCCTGCTCGACGTCCGCGAAGGCGATGGTGTTGTAGGCCGTGAAGCCGACCGACCGGGCGGCACCGCTCACCACGAGCAGCACGGCGAGGAGCCAGAACGGGGTGTCCTCGGTCATGAACACCATGGCGACGACGCTGAGCGCCGCGACCGCGCTCGAAACGATGATCACCGGCCGGTACCCGAACCAGCGGAGGAACGGCGTCGTCATCGGCTTGATGCCGAGGTTGCCGACGAAGACCCAGAGCACCGCGGAGCCGGCGAGCACGGCGCTCCACCCCCAGGCGTCCTGGAACAGCAGCGGCAGCACGAACGGCACGGCGGAGACCGCGAGCCGGAAGAGGCTCCCGCCGGCGTGCGACACCCGGAACGTCTCGAGGCGGAACGAGTCCAGTCCCATGATCGGGTGCGGCGCACGGCGGAAGTGCCACACGGCGAGCCAGCAGCACACGGCGCCGAGCACGCCGGACAGCACGACCGCGAGCACCGGCACCGTGTCGAGGGCCAGCAGGGACGCCATCACGACGAGCGAGCCGAGGCCGAAGCACGCGAGCAGCGAGCCGAACCAGTCGAACGGCACCCGCTCGGCGGCGCGCTCCTGCGGCACGAGCACGAGGGCCGCGACGAAGGCGATCACCCCGAGCGGGATGTTGATGAGGAAGATCCAGTGCCACGACAGGGTGTCGACGAGCACACCGCCGACGAACGGCGCGATGATCGGCGCGGCCAGGGCCGGCCAGGTGAGGATCGCGATCGCGGTGACGAGCTGGTCGCGGCCGGCGCTCCGGAGGACGACGAGCCGCCCGACGGGCACCATGAGCGCACCGCCCAGCCCCTGCACGATGCGCCAGAGCGTCAGGTCGACGAGTCCGGTGGACATCGCGCACAACGCCGAGGCGACGGTGAACAGCGCGATCGCCCCGGTGAACACCGTCCGGGAGCCGATGCGGTCGGTGAGCCAGCCGCTCACCGGGATGAACACCGCGAGCGTCACGAGGTAGGCCGTGATCGCGACGCCGACCGCCGCGGAGTCGACACCGAGGTCGCGCCCCATCGCCGGGGCCGCCGTCGCCAGGATCGTGCCGTCCAGGAGCTCCATGAAGAAGGTGCCCGCGACGAGCACGGCCACCGCCGTGCTCCCCCGTCGTCGTGTCGTCGTCGTCGTCGCCATGTCGTGTCGAATCGTATGCCCGGTCGGATGCTTCTGCATTGCAGAATGAGGACGACGAGGACGTTGCCCCGTCGACCCCGGCACCGGGAGCGTGGAGGCAGCACACGGCACCACGACGGCAACACGACGGCAACACGGCGCACCAGGAGGCTCGATGACGACCACAACCGTCCCCGGCACGGTCACGGCGAAGGGCGCTCCCGACCCCGCTGCCCCGCCGACACGGCACGTCCTCGACCACGCGTACCTGCCCGTGATGACCCTCCGCGAGTCCGCGCTCGCGAACAACACCGCCGTGATGCAGGCCTACGTCGACCGGCACGGACTGCTGTTCGCGCCGCACATGAAGACGCACATGGCTCCCGTCCTCGCGGCCCGGCAGATCGACGCCGGCGCGTGGGGCGTCACGGTCGCCTCGGTCCAGCAGGCCATGGTCGCGTGGGAGCACGGCGTCCACCGGATCCTGGTCGCGAACGAGGTCCTCGACCCGACCGGGCTCGCCTGGCTCGCCTCGCGTCGCGCAGCCGACCCGGACGCCGACGTGCTCTGCTACGTCGACTCGGCCGCCGGTGTCGCCGCGGGCCTGGCGGCGCAGCAGGCGGTCGACGGTGCGCTGCACGTGCTCGTCGAGGTCGGGTTCCCGGGTGGTCGCACCGGCGTCCGGACCGCTGCTGCGGCGCGAGAGCTCGCCCAGCACGCCCACGACTCCGGCCTCGCGCTGCGCGGTGTGTCCGGGTACGAGGGCGGACTCCCCGGCGTCGACGCCGCACGTGCGTACGTCGAGGGGGTCCTCGACGTCGCGGTCGCCGTCCGCCCCCTGGTCGCGGCCCCGCGTGCGCTGTTCAGCATGGGCGGCAGCGCCTGGTTCGACGGCGTCGTCGACGCGGTCGCCGCACGCCCCGACGACGTGGACGTGCTGCTCCGGTCCGGCGCGTACCTCACCCACGACGACGGCTTCTACGCCGAGCGCACGCCCTTCGGCCGCCACCCGGACGAGGGCGCGCTCGTCCCTGCCATCGAGGTCTGGGGGCGCGTCACCTCCTGCCCGGAGCCGGGGCTCGCGCTCGTCGCGGTCGGCAAGCGGGACATCTCGTTCGACGAGGGACTCCCGGTGGTGCGCGGGATCCGGCCTGGAGGCGCGGCTGGCGACACGCAGGTCGTCCCACCACCCGGGGCGGTCACCGTCACCCGCCTCGACGACCAGCACTGCTACCTCGCGCTGGCGGACGGGTGGGCCGGGCTGACGCCCGGCGACGTCGTCGTGTTCGGCATCTCCCATCCGTGCACCGTCTTCGACAAGTGGCGCCAGGTGGTCGTCCTCGACGACGACGACACCGTGGTGGACACGATCGCGACGTGGTTCTGATGCGCGCGACGACCCCGGTCGCACCGGTCCCCGACGACGCCCCGGCGCGGAACGCCGCACTGTCGCTCCGACGCGGACTGCGACTGCTCGACTGCATCGCGGACCGCACCCGGAACGGCGACGCGTCGGTGTCCCTCGGCGTCCTGGCCGACGAGCTCGGCACGTCGAAGTCGACCGTCCTCCGGCTGACCGCCCCGATGCTCGAGAACGACCTGCTCCGCCGGACACCCGACGCCGGGTTCACCCTCGGCCTCGGCGCACTGCTGCTCGGGCAGAGCTACCTCGAGGGGATCGACCTCCGGTCCGCCGCGGCGCCGTTCCTCCGCCGCACCGCGGAACGCACCGGGCTCACCTGCCACCTCGTCGTGCCGGACGGCACCGACATCGTCTACGTGGACAAGGTCGAGACGCGCGGCACGGTCCGGATGGGCTCCCGGATCGGCAACCGCCTGCCGATGCGCAACACCGCGTCGGGCAAGGCGATGGTGGCGTTCGGCGAGGCCGAGCTGCTCGCGCGGGTGCTGGCCGAACCGGCGACGGCGATGACCGAGCACTCGATCGTCGACGACGACCGGTGGCGTGCGGAGATCGACCGGACGCACGGCCGGGGGTACGGCATCGACGACCGCGAGAACGAGCCGGACATCCGGTGCGTCGCCGCGCCCGTGCTCGACCACGCGAACCAGGTCGTCGGTGCGATGAGCATCTCCGGGCTCGCGTCCCGCTTCCCCGCCGCCGCCGTCCGCGAGCTCGGCGACGGCGTCGTCCGGACCGCGCTCGAGATCTCGGTCGCGCTCGGCTCGTCGTCCGCACAGCTCGCCCTGTCGAAGGGCACCCGGTGACCGGCAACGTGCTCACGTTCGGGGAGACGATGCTGCTCCTCACCGGGCGGGACGTCGGGGCGGTGCCGGACCTCGAGCACATGCGCGTGGACACCGGGGGCGCCGAGAGCAACGTCGCGATCGGACTGGTCCGGGCGGGCGTTCCCACCACGTGGATCGGCCGGGTCGGCACCGACCCCGCCGGCGACCGGGTGACGCGCGACGTCCGGGGCGAGGGCGTCGACGTCGTCGCGGTGCCGGACCCCGACCACTCGACGGGCATCATGATGAAGGAACGCCTGACGGACGGCCGGACCCGGGTGACGTACCACCGCCGCGGATCTGCGGGGGCGGCGCTCCGGGCGGAGGACCTGCCCGCCAGCATCGTCGAGACCGCCACGCTCCTGCACGTCACCGGCATCACCCTCGCCCTCTCCGACTCCGCACGTGCCGCCGTCGACGCCGCGATCGACCGAGCCGGGACGGCCGGCGTGCCGGTGTCGTTCGACGTCAACCACCGGCCGAAGCTCATCGACGCGGACACCGCTCGCGATCGCTACCGGGCCACCGCGGCCCGCTCCTCCGTTGTGTTCGCCGGCGACGACGAGGCCAGGCTCGTCCTCGGACTCGCGGAGGACGAAGGCGACGACGAGACCCTGGCGCACGAGCTCGCGGCCCTCGGCCGTGGCCGCGCCGTCGTGAAGCTCGGCTCCCGCGGGGCCGTGGCGTCGATCGACGGTCGCTTCCTCCGACGTCCGGCGACCCCGGTGCGCGTCGTCGACCCGGTCGGTGCCGGGGACGCCTTCGTCGCCGGGTGGCTCGCGGCGTCCCTGTCCGGTGCGACCGCGGACGAGGCGCTCGACCGTGCCGCCGATGCCGGCGCACTCGCCTGCACCGTCGAGAGCGACTGGCGACGGCCCGACCCCGCCGCCCTGCACGACCCCACCATCCCCACGGACGTCGACCACACCGTCCACGACCGCGTCGACCGCTGACCCGCGATCAACCACCGTGCGAACGCTGATCTCCGCCGACGCCGACGCCGATGCGCACCAGCGCCGATCCGAACCAACGCCGATCCGAACCAACGCGAGCACGAGGAACGAGCACATGACGAACACGACCAGCACCGCAGCCGCACCGGCGCGGCACCGGCACGCCGCGGGCCCCGCGATCGCGATCCTCCGCGGTGGCACGGGTGACCACGTCGAGGACGTCATCGCCACGCTCGTCGACGCCGGCGTCCGAGCGATCGAGATCACCACGAACACCCCGCGCTGGCGGGAGGGCATCGCCTGGGCCGCCGAGCGCTACGGCACGGCGGCGTCCATCGGCGTCGGCACCGTGCTCGAACCGCGGCAGCTCGACGAGGCAGCCGCGGCCGGCGCGGTGTTCGCGGTCAGCCCGCACCTCGACGCCGCCATCGGGGAGCGTGCGCACGAGCGCGGTCTCGGCTGGTACCCCGGAGCCGCGACCCCGACCGAGATCGTCCGCGCCTGGCAGCTCGGGGCGCGCGCCGTCAAGGTGTTCCCCGCGGCGCAGCTCGGCGGCCCGGCGTTCCTCAAGCAGGTGCTCGCCCCGCTCGACTTCGTCGACGTCATCCCCACGGGCGGCATCGGGGTCGACGACGCCTCCGAGTACCTGGCCGCCGGCGCCGTCGCGGTCGGCCTCGGGTCGCCCCTCGTCGGCGACGCCCTGACGAGCGGTGACCTCGACACGCTCCGGACCCGCGCTGAGCGACTCGTCGCCGGGCTCCCCCGGTGACCGAACCCGCGCGGCCGGTCCTGCTGCGGGGCGGTTCGGTCCTCGCCGACGAGGCCGGGCCCGAGCCCGACGCCGGAGCCGGGGCGGGGGCCGGGGCGGTCCGTGCGGACGTCCTCGTCTCGGGCGGCCGCATCGTCGCCGTCGGCACCGGCCTGGACGCCCCCGAGGACACGGTGACGATCGACTCCGGCGAGCGCCTCGTGCTCCCCGGGTTCGTGGACGCGCACTCGCACGCCGGCTCGGTGGTGTTCGACGACGCCGTGCAGCTCGCGCTCCTCCGGCAGGGCGTGACCACGATCGTCACGGGGCAGGACGGCGTCGGCCCCGCTCCGGGAGACGGCTCCTGGGCGGATGAGTACTTCGCAGCCATCGACGGTCCGCACCCCCGCTACCGGGGCGGCGGCATCGACGCACTGCTCGCCACGTACGACGGCACCACGCCGGTGAACGTCGCGACCCTGGTGCCCGCCGGCACGGTGCGGCACGAGGTGCTCGGCGACGAGGACCGCCCGGCCACCCCCTCCGACCTCGACGCCATGCGGGCACTCGTCCGGCAGGGGCTGTCGGACGGTGCGGTCGGCCTCGCGACCGGGCTCGACTACGTGCCGGGGCTCCACGCCGACACCGCGGAGCTCGCCGCGCTCTGCACCGAGGTCGCCGCGGCCGGCGGCCTCTACGTCTCGCACATGCGTGGCGGCTACGAGGGCAACGCCCGCGCCGGGCTGGACGAGATCGCCGAGATCGTCCTCGCCTCCGGGGTGCGCGCCCACGTCTCGCACCTGCACGCCCCGGTCGAGCTGGCGATCGCCGCCCTCGCCGAACTGGCCGACGACGGCTCCCCGATGTCCTTCGACGCGTACCCGTACTCGCGCGGCTGCACGATCCTCTCGATGCTGCTCCTGCCGGCCGACCTGGCGCGGCCGGGCACCGACGACCTCGCCCGTGCCCTCGCCGACGAGCCGGGCCGGCTCCGGGTCCGAGCCGCCGTGCTCGAGCGGGTGCTCGGACGTGCGGACCTCGGCACCGACTGGGCGGAGCAGATCACGCTCTCGCACGTCCCCGCGGCGGAGTTCCACGCGCTGCAGGGCCGCACGCTCGCCGAGGCCGCGGTGGCCACCGGCACGGACCCGGTCGACCTCGCGCTCGACGTGCTCGTCGACTCGGCGCTGCAGGTCACCGTCGTGATGCGGGTCCCCCGCCCGCGCACGGCCGACGAACTCGCGCCGCTGTTCCGGCTCCCCGGGCACACAGCCGGCTCGGACGGCATCTTCGTCGGGACGCACCCGCACCCGCGGGCGTACGGCACCTTCGCGCGGTACCTGCGGGACTACGCGGTGACGGGTCGGCTCGGGTGGTCCGAGACGGTGCGGCGCCTGTCCACCACGAGCGTGGAGCGGTACCGGCTCGGTGAGCGCGGGAGCGTCCGGGTCGGCGCGGTCGCGGACCTCGACGTCGTGGATCCGGCACGGGTCACCGCAGGATCGTCCTACGAGCACCCGATGCGGCTGGCGGAGGGCATCGACGACGTGCTGGTCGCCGGGGTCCCCGTCTTGGCCGAAGGAGCCCTGACGCACGCGACCCCCGGTGTCGGACTCCGTCGAGGGGGCCGGGGCAACGGGGGTCGGTGAGGCTTCACTCAGCCGGGCGTGGAGCCCGGCGTGGGTGTCACGCGGCGGGTGTCACGAGGCGGTCGGCAGCACGGCGACGACGTCGATCTCGACGAGGATGTTCGCCAGGTGCGACTGGACCGTCGTGCGCACCGGGTACGGCTGGGAGAAGTGCTTGGCGTACTCCTCGTTGAACGCCGCGAAGTCACGGTCGGAGTGCTCGAGGTGCACGGTCGACTTCACGACGTCGTCGAGGCCGAGGCCGTGCTCGGCCAGCACCGCGGCGACGTTCGCCAGGACCTGGGCGGTCTGCCCGGCGACGTCGTCGGCGATCTCGCCGGTGGCCGGGTCCTGCGGGCCGAAGCCGGCGGTGTAGAGGAACCCGTTCGCGACGATGCCCTGGCTGTAGGGGCCGGCGGGCTTCGGGGCGTTGTCGGTCACGATCGCGGTCTTGTTCGGCACAGGGGCTCCTCGGTGCTGGTGTCGGCGGGCGGGACCTCCAGGCTAGGCGCGCACCGCGCCGTGGACCCGAGCACCCACCCGGCCCGTTCCGTCCTGCACAACGCGCACCGCGCCTCCAGGCCGGGTGCCGACCACGCCGACACCGTGAGGAACCCACAAGGCAGGGCCGTCTACGCTCGGAGCGTGCCCCCTGCCTTGCCCGAACATCGCGGAGTGCCGCGGTGACCCGACTGGACGGGACCCTCACGGAGCCGATCGCCAGCGGACGTCGCCGGGTCCTCGACCTCGCGACGAGTCTTCCGGCGTGGGCGGCCGTCCTCCTGGTGTGGACCGGCGGGCGCATCGTGTCGACGTTCTGGCTGGCGCTGGCGTTCCCGCTCATCGGGCGCGCGCTGCCCGAGAACGCGATCTGGGGCAACGGCCACGGCTTCCTCAACTTCCTGACGGCGTGGGACGGCCAGTACTACGAGCAGATCTCGGTCCACGGCTACCCGACGACCCTGCCGCTCGACGCCGCGGGGCACGTCGCGCAGAACGCGTGGGCCTTCCTGCCCGCGTTCCCGTTCACGATCCGGATGCTCACCGCGTCGACGGGCGTGCCGTTCGACGTCGGGGCCCCGGCGATCGCCCTGCTCGCCGGGCTCGTCGCGACCTACCTGCTGCACCGGCTCGTCCGTGACCGGGCCGGCTCCTCCGCCGCGATGTGGGCGGTCTTCTTCTTCACGTGCGGGCCGCTGTCCTTCCTGCTGCAGGTCGGGTACGCGGAGAGCATGTTCCTCGCGCTGACCTTCGGCGCGTTGCTCGCACTCGAGCGGCGGCGGTACGGGTTGCTGACCCTGCTCGGCGTGGTCGCCGCCTTCACCCGGCCGGGAGCCCTCGCGATCCCACTCGTCCTCGGTGTCATCGCGCTCGTGCGGTACGTCCGGGCGCGACGGACCGAGGGGGTCCGCTCGCTCGACGCGTTCCCGGTCGCGGAGCGCGTGCGGGTCGTCGCCGCGGGCGTCGTGATGGTGCTGGCGGGGTTCGCCTGGCCGCTCATCGCCTCGCACGCGACCGGTTCGCCGAACGCCTACCTCGAGACCGAGATGTCGTGGTGGGTGAACTTCATCGGGCGGGTGGACTTCATGCCCCTGACTCCGTGGTTCCTCATCGCCGCGCGGTGGCTCGGCGTCGGCGGGGTCCTCATCGTGGTGTTCCTGCTCGTGTCGTACCCGGTGTGGCTGCTCCGCCGGTCGACGCGGAAGCTGGGCTTCACCACCGTCGTCTTCTCGGCGTCGTACGCGCTCTACATCTTCGCGGTGTCGCTGCCGATGGCCTCGACGCCACGGTTGCTCATGCCCCTCGCGCCGCTCTTCGGGTCGCCCGAACTCGTGGCGAAGCCCTGGATGCGGTGGACTCTCGTGGTCTGCGCCGTGCTCGGGCAGCCGGTGCTCGTCGCGGTGCTGTGGCTGCTCGGCCCGCCGTGACGAGCCGAGCAGCGACGCGCTAGAGCTCGACGGTCCCGTGCGTGCCGGTGTCCGGCTGGGTCTGCTTGCCGAGCGCGGCCTTGAGCGTCTGCACGAGGCTGCCGACCGGTCCGGTGTCCTGCGTCCAGTACTCGACCGAGTCACCCTCGACCGTGAGGAGTCGGATGGTCGGGTCGTTCCGGCCGTCCGGGAACCAGGCCTCGGCGAACGGGGACCACAGCTCGTCGATCACCGAGTCGTCCTGGGTGACCGTGGCGGTGCCGGCGATGGACAGGTACCCGCCCTGCGACTCGATCGAGACGTTCACGTGCGGGTTCCGGGCGATGTCCTCGACCTTCTCGCTGCCGTCCTGCACGAGGAAGCGGAGGGTGCCGTGGAAGGCCTTGTCCTGCACGGCCAGGGGGCGGGCGTGGAGTTGCCCGTCCTCGCTCACGGTCGTCAGCAGGGCCGTGTGGGCTCCGTGGACGATGTCCGAGATCGCTGCGCGCTGGTCTGCCTCTGTGTCGGTCATGGTGCTCCTCTCGCGTCGTGCGCCCCGTTGTGCTCGACGTGCGGCCGGGTCTCCCCGGGGCGCGGTCCGTTCCGGCCAGTCTGCCCCTCGACGCTGGGCGCGTCCGGGAGCGGGCGCGGTCAGGCGGGTTCGCGGATCGTGGTCTCGACGTCGACCACCTGCGGCACGCGCGGCATCGACGCGAAGCCGAACGCCACGGGCGGGTCGAGCGGCGCCAGGGAACCCAGCGGCTCCCCCGCCCAGGTCCCGCGCACGCCGGTGACGTCGTGCGCCCCGGTCACGCCGTAGTACTCGCGGCGACCGTTGCCCGCCGAGCCGGCCGTTCCCGAACCGGGAGCGACGAGGCGCGCCACGGGGTCGATGAGCGCGAGCCAGCGGGGGTCACGGGCGATCGGCTTCGGCACGATGCGGAGCAGCCGGCCGAGTGGTGAGATCGTGCCGACGTCGATCGACGCGTGGAGGGCGCCGGCGGCGAGCTCGAGGCCGTTCGCGGTCCGTCGAGCGGTGACGTCCACCAGGGAGACGGTGTCGAACCGGTAGGTGCCGGACACGTAGGCGGCGACGATCTCGTCCGGGGCGAGCAGCACGCTCGAGCCGTCGGGGAGCTCGATGAACACGTCCGTGAAGGCCCCGAACGGTGACCGGTCCCACATCCCGACGACGAACCGGACGCCCGACGTCGTGCCGACGCCCATGATCCGGCCGCGGAAGCGACGTTCGACGGTGCTGGGACTGGACGACATGCCCTGGACCGTACCCGGCACCCCCGTGAGCAGCGTCGAGGGGGCGAGCCGCGCCTCCCGGCAGGCCCTCGTTGCGACCTGCCGGGCCAGAGGCGGAGCGGCCTACGGAACCGGGACGGGCTCGGCCAGCAGCTCCCGAACCCGCGGGGCGACCTGCGTGCCGTACAGCTCGATGGACCGCATCATGTCCTCGTGCGGCAGGCGACCCGTCGCGTACCGCATGTCGAACCGCGAGGTGCCGAGGATCCGCATGTTGCGCGCGATCTTCCGCGCGACCGTCTCCGGGGAGCCGACGTAGAGCGACCCGCCGGCCGACAGCCCCGCGCGGTAGCCGGCGACGTCGAGGGGCGGCCAGCCGCGCTCGCGGCCGAGCTGGTCGGTGACGGCCTTGTGGTAAGGCCAGTAGCGCTCGGCGGCCTCTTCGTCGGTCGCGGCGACGAAGCCGGGCGAGTGCATCGCGATGGGCTGCTGCGGCAGGTCGAGCTGCGTGAGCGCCTGCCGGTACAGCCGTGAGAACGGGGCGAACTGGGCGGGCTGGCCGCCGATGATCGCGAGGAAGAGCGGCAGACCGTACGACGCCGCCCGGATGACCGACTGGGGCGAACCGCCGACGCCGATCCACGTCGGGATGGCGCCGTGCTCGAGCTTGGGGAAGACGTCCTGGTCGGTGAGCGGTGCCCGCTTCGTGCCGGACCAGGTCACGGCGTCGCCGCCGCGGAGCGATGCCCAAAGCTGGAGCTTCTCCTCGAACAGGACCTCGTAGTCGGACAGGTCGAAGCCGAACAGCGGGAACGACTCGGTGAAGGACCCGCGGCCGAGGATGACCTCGGCGCGGCCGTTCGACAGCGCGTCGACGGTGGCGAAGCGCTCGTAGACGCGGACCGGGTCGTCCGAGGACAACACGGTGACGGCGGAGCCGATCCGGATCCTGGAGGTCCGGGCGGCGATCGCGGCGAGGACGACCTCGGGGGCGCTCACGACGAAGTCCGCGCGGTGGTGCTCTCCGACGCCGATGAAGTCGATCCCGACCTGGTCGGCGAGCACGGCCTGGTCGACGACGTCGCGGATGCTCTGCGCGTCGGACTTCAGGCTGCCGTCGGCGAGTTCGGTGACGTCGCCGAAGGTGTCGAGGCCGAGCTGCACCGGGCCGATCCGCTCGGGTGCGGGCGGCGGCACGTCCGAGGGACGGTCGGTGCCGAATGCGTTGCTCATGCGAGCCTCCAGATCGATGCGTTTGCATTGAATGTACCACTCGACGCCGTCGACGTCGAGTGCCCACGTGTACGGTCGCCCGCATGCCGCAAATCCCCGACCAGACCGGACGCCGCGTCGTCGTCACCGGAGCCAACAGCGGGACCGGGAAGGAGACCGCGACCCGCCTCGCCGCAGCCGGCGCCTCCGTGGTGATCGCCGTCCGCACGACGTCGAAGGGCGAGGAAGCCGCAGCCGGCATCCGCGCCGCCCACCCCGGAGCCGACGTCGAGGTGCGCGAGCTCGACCTCGCCGACCTGTCGAGCGTCCGCCGGTTCGCCGCCGGCATCCTGGCCGACGACCGTTCCCTGGACGTGCTCGTCAACAACGCCGGGGTGATGGCGCCGCCGAAGCGCTTCGAGACCGTCGACGGCTTCGAGCTGCAGTTCGGCACGAACTTCCTCGGCCCGTTCGCCCTCACCAACCTGCTGCTGCCGGCGCTCCTGCGGTCCCCCGACTCCCGGGTGGCGACGATGTCGAGCATCGCCGCGGTCCCCGGCCGGATCCGGTTCGACGACCTGCAGTGGGAGCGCGGCTACAACGGCTGGCGCGCGTACTCGCAGTCGAAGCTCGCCGACCTGCTCCTCGCACTGCACCTGCACCGCCTGTCGGTCGAGTTCGACTGGCCGGTGATGAGCACGGCCGCGCACCCCGGGTACACGCGGACGAACCTGCAGTCCGCCGGACGGTCCCTCGGCCGTTCGAAGCCCGCGAAGCCGAGCAACCGCGCGCTGCCGTTCACACAGGCCGTCGAGCAGGGCTCCGAACCGCTGCTGTACGCCGCGGTCGGACCGGCTGCGGTCGGCGGCGCCTACTACGGACCGGCCGGGGCGTTCGGGCTCACCGGACCGACGACGGCCGCGTCGATCCCGCGGTCGGCCCGGAGCGCCGACCTCGCGCGCTCGCTGTGGGCCGTGGCGGAGGACCTGACGGGCACCCGCCCGCCGGTCTGACGCAGCGCGAGTGCGGGCGAGCGCGCACGCACGGGCACCCGCCCGCCGGTCTGACGGAGAGCAAGACCTCAGGAGTGGTGCAGCTCGACCGACCCGTCGAGCCGCCCCGGCTCCGTGAGCCGCGCGTGCTGCAGCACCGTGCGCGACGGCCCGACGGCCGCGGCGACGATCGACAGCGTCGCGACGTGCCCCTCGTGCTCCTGCGCGTCACGGAGGATCGCGTCCGGGTCGTCCGCCGGCAGCGCGGCCGACTCGGCGAGGAGCCCGAACCACCCGCTCCACCCGTCACCCGCGTCGTCGCCCGCGTCCACCGCGCGGAGTTCGTCGAAGGGGCCGAGCACGGGCGGCCCGACCGGTGCGTCGACCGCGCGGAAGGCCTCGAGCCACCGCCCGATGCGCGGTGCCGCCGGGTCGTCCGGTTCGCCGTGCGTGACCATGTGCACGCCGGGGCCGAGCGCCGTCGTGCGGACCTCGGAGCCGTCCCACGTGACGACCTCGGCACCGTCGGCCGTGGCCCGGACGAGGTTGAACGCGCGCGTGGCCGGCACCGTGCCGTCGTGCCCGGGCAGGACCCCGTCGACGGCGTCGAGCGGGACGACACCGCGCGTGGTCCAGGTGCCGTCCTCACTCGCGACCGGCTCGGCGCGGTTGAGGACGACCGCGAGCCCGGCCCCGTCCGAGGCGGCGAGCCAGGCGCCACCGGCCGAACGGTCGCGGACACCACGGACCGACGGGTCGCGCTCGGGCCACCAGGCGGCCGGCGGGTCCCAGGGACGTTCCGGGGACTCGTCGCGCAGGGCGAGCATCGTGACGGGCCACTCGGAGCCGGGCTCGACGCGGACGACGACGGTGCACATGGGATCGATCCTCGCACGCGGGCCCGGGTAGCGTGACCGACGTGAACGCAGCAGCAGAGCGCCGTCTGACCGTCGTCGTCGGGATCACCGGGGGCATCGCCGCCTACAAGGCCGTCGGTGTGGTCCGCGACCTCGTCAAGCGCGGCCACGACGTGCACGTCGTGCCGACCGAGGGCGCCCTCCGGTTCGTCGGACTGCCGACGCTCGAGGCGCTCAGCCGGAACGCGGTCACCACGAGTGTGTTCGAGGACGTCGCCGAGGTCCGGCACGTCTCCCTCGGCCGCCGGGCCGACCTGGTGGTCGTCGCCCCCGCGACCGCCGACTCCCTCGCCCGGATGGCCGCAGGGCTCGCGGGCGACCTGCTCGGTACCACCCTGCTCGCGACCGAGGCACCCGTCGTGGTCGCCCCGGCGATGCACCCGCAGATGTGGGAGCACCCCGCCACGCGGGCGAACGTCGCGCTCCTGCGGGAGCGCGGCGTCCGGTTCGTCGGCCCCGTGGTCGGTGCGCTCACCGGCGACGACGCCGGGATCGGCCGGATGGCGGAGCCGGAGGACATCGTCGAGGCGGCGCTCGCCGGGCTGCACCACCCGTCGGGCGCGGGCCAGGCGCACGGTTCGGGCGCGGGCCAGGCGCACGGCTCGGACGCGGGCCGGGCGCACGGAACCGGACCCCGCGCACACGGCGACGGGCCCACCGGAGCCGAACCGCGCCTCCAGGCCGGCACCACGGACATCGCCGGGACCGGCGCACGCGGCGAGCAGGGCGACCTGGCGGGGGTCCGCGTCGTCGTCAGTGCCGGCGGGACCCGCGAACCCTTCGACCCCGTCCGCTTCGTCGGCAACCGCTCCAGCGGCCGCCAGGGGGTCGCGATCGCGGCCGACGCCGCACGGCGCGGGGCGACCGTCACCGTCGTCGCGGCGAACGTCGAGTCGTCGCTCACGTCCGGCCTCGACGCCACCGTGGTGCCGGTCGGCTCCGCCCTCGAGCTCGCCGACGCCGTGCACGCCGCAGCCGCCGACGCCGACGTCGTCGTGATGACCGCTGCGGTCGCCGACTACCGGCCGGCCGAGGTCCGCTCCGAGAAGCTCAAGAAGGAGTCGCAGGGCGAGACCATGACGCTCCGGCTCGTGCGGAACCCGGACGTCCTCGCCGACCTCGTCGCGGGTCGCCGCACCGGGCAGATCATCGTGGGCTTCGCCGCGGAGACCGAACCGGACCGTGCGGCGCGCATCGAGCTCGGGCGCGCGAAGATCGCCCGGAAGCCGGCGGACCTGCTCGTGGTGAACCACGTCGGCTGGTCCTCCGGGTTCGAGCGCGAGGAGAACGCCATCGAGGTGCTCGTGCCCGGCGGCGAGGTCGTCCGCGAGACCTCGGGCAGCAAGGCCGAGGTGGCGGCGGCGGTCCTCGACCTCGTCGCGACCGCCCTGACCTGAGCAGCCCGGCCAGACCCAGACCCAGGCCCAGGCCCAGACCTGAGCGGTCAGGCCAGACCCAGGCCCGGCCAGGCCCACGCCCAGGTCGGCACGCACCTGAACGCTCTCCGTACGCACCAGCCCCCCACCGGGCACGATGGACCCATGCGACGACGCGAGCGTGCACGACGCGCCACCCGGACCGCCACCCTCCTCGCCGTGGTGCTCGGCGGAGGCGGTGTGACCCACTTCCTCCGCCCGCGCGGCTACGACCGGATCGTGCCCGATGGCCTGCCGCCGCGGATCACCACGTTCGCCTCCGGCGCCGCCGAGCTCGGCATCGCGGCCGGCCTGGCCGTCCCGGCGACCCGTCGGGCAGCCGGATGGGCAGCGGCCGCGCTCTTCCTCGCCGTGTTCCCCGCGAACGTCAAGATGGCGAACGACCTGCTCGACAGCCCCCGGTCGACGCGCACGATGCGCCTCGTCTCCGTGCTCCGCCTGCCGCTGCAGGCACCCCTCGTCGCCTGGGCCGTGCGCGTCGGTCGGCACGCGCCGAAGCCGTGACCGAGGCGTCGCGGGAGCGGGCCGCGGTGCCGCTGCTGCACCGCCCCGTGACCGTGCACGCGTGGGAGGACATCGTCTTCGCGCACTGGCGCCGCGACCCGGCAGCGCTCGCCGGCCTGGTCCCGCCCGGCACCCGGCCGGACGTCGTCGACGGCAGCGCATGGGTGGGCCTCACCGCCTACGTCTTCCGCGAGACGCAGGTCCCGCCGTTCCCGCCGTCCGGTCGGCTCGGTTCGATGACCGAGGTGACGATCGAGATCCTGACGGTCGACGACCGGGGTCGCCGCGGGGTCGCGTACCGGACGGTCGACACCGGCAACGTGCCGGCGATCGTCGCCGCGCACGCGCTCCTCGGGGTGCCGTACACGTTCTCGCACGCGCGGGCTCGCCGCCGCGGCGACACGATCGAGCACCGCTCGGTCCGGCACCCGGCGCGGACGCGTGCGCTGCAGCCGGTCCGGTGGCTGCGACGACGGCCTGGAGGCGCGGTGCGGCCCCGCCACGACGCCTCCGTCCGGGTCGTGGCCGGGCCCGTCGTCGACACCCCGCTGGCCGCGGAGCTCACCACCCGACAGGGCATCCACGCCCGCCTGCTCGCGCAGACGCTGTTCTGGCAGCGCCAGCACCCGCCGCTCACGATCCGGTCGGCGCGGCTCGAGCGACTCGACGGCGATCTGCCGGACGCCGTCGGCCTGCCTGGGCTGTTCCACCGCGAGCCGGACTCGCTGCTCGTCGTGGACGGCACGACGGTGCGCTACGCGTGGGGGGACGTGGTCCGGTGACCGACGACCCGCACCACCTCGACCGCTTCGTGCAGGCGCAGCAGGGCCTCCACGACACCGCGCTCGACGAGCTCCGGCACGGCCGCAAGACCTCGCACTGGATGTGGTTCGTGTTCCCGCAGCTGGCCGGGCTCGGCCGGAGTGCGACGGCGCAGCACTACGCCCTCGACGGGAGGGCCGAGGCGCGGGCGTACCTCGACCACCCGGTGCTCGGCCCCCGGCTGCTCGAGGCCACGGCCGTCGTCGCGGCGGCCCCGGCGCGGTCGGCGGACGACCTGCTCGGCGGCATCGACGCGATGAAGCTGCGGTCCTCGATGACGTTGTTCGCGCACGCGGCCACCGATCCCGCACCCTTCCGGGCTGTGCTCGACCGCTGGTACGGCGGCACCGAGGACCCGGTCACGGTGCGTCTGCTGCACCTCGACGACTGACCGGCTCACCGCTGCTGACACTGGCGCGAGCCGATCGGAACGCCGTTCTTATATCAGGTACGGTGAACCATGCGTCCGCACCGACCAGTCGGCCGCGCGACCCGTAGCCCGTCCACCACGACCCCGAAGGAACCCGCATGCCGGTCCCCAGCAGTGCACCGACCGAGCACCAGCTCCTCCGCGACACCGTCCGCGAGAAGATCCACGACGCGATCATGGACGGCACGCTGGAGCCCGGCGAGCGACTCAACGACGACGAGCTCATCGCCTGGCTCGGTGTCTCCCGCACCCCGATCCGGGAAGCCCTCAGCCAGCTCGCACGCGCCGGCCTCATCGAGATGGCGCCGAACCGGTACACCCGCGTGACCACGCCGAACCCGACCGAGGTCGTCGAGGCGCTGCAGACGCTCGGCGTGCTCTTCGGCGGTGTGGTGCGCCTGGCAGTCCCCCGCCTCGGTGCCGCGACGAAGAAGAAGATCCTCGCGCAGCTCGACGCGACCATCAAGGACTTCGAGTCGCACGACGTGCAGGGCGTCAACCACGACTCGCTCGGCGTCTTCGCCCTCTACGTCGCCGAGTGCGGCAACGAGAACCTGCAGCGGGTCTGCCGCGACACGATGGACGGGCTGTCGTTCCGTCTGCGCCTGCCGAACCTCGACGAGCTCGTCGACTGGGACCAGATGACGGCCGACTTCCGCCGGCTCCGCGCGGCCACCGAGTCCGGTGACAACATCGCCGCAGAGCTCGCGACCGAGGCGATCCACCTGCTCCCCGGCGAGAAGCGCTGACCCGTCTGAACAGCCGTTCAGGAAGCCGCCCGTCTCGCGAACGCGAGGCGGGCGGTTCCCGTTCCCCGCGCCTCCAGGCAGTCCCGTACGGCCGCGCCGGCCGCGCGCAGTCACGCGCTGACGCGAGCCGGTAGCATCGCTCCGACCACCTGTCGACGACCCGGAGCACCGCATGAGCAACCGCCAGCCGGACCGCACCGAGATCGCGGCGCGCCTCGCGGCCGCGGTCGGCCGGATCAACCGTCGAGCACGGACCGATTCGGCCGCACTCGGCTACGGCATCGTCTCCGCGCTCGCGACGATCCAGCGCGAGGGACCCCTGCGCCCGGGCGACCTGTCGCGGATCGAGGTCGTCACGAAGCCGACGATGACCCGCATCCTGACCGAGCTCGAGCAGCGCGGGTTCATCGAGCGCGAGGCGGACCCCCGTGACGGCCGGGCGTTCATGGTGACCGCCACCGCCGAGGGCATCGCCGCCGTCGAGCGGGCCCGCGCGGACCGCACCGGGATCGTCGCCGAACTCATCGCCGAACTGCCCGAGCACGACGTCGACGTGATCGCCGCCGCCCTCGACGCCCTCGAACGTGTGGCGCAGGGCGAGCGCACCCAGGAAGCTCACACCTCCACCGCCTGACAGCGGCGTTACCGAACCGTTACCGAAGGGTGGACGGACGGTTCTACCAGGGGATCCGGACGGAGTGCCCAGGGTGACCGGTCATCGTGTTCGCTTCGCCCATCGGCGGCCACCCCACGGCTGCCGGCCGGCGGACGGACGGGCCCCACACCACCGTCCGGTCCTCCCCCGGCTCGCGAGCTCACGACGACGGACGTCTCGACGTCACGTACCCCTGCGCGCTCACACCACCCGCGCGCAGCGTCGACAGCCACGCACCACGAGCTGCCCGACCAACCGGAATCGATGACAGGACGCACCACCGACCTCCCGACCACCACCGCCTCGACCCGACGTGAGGCGCTGAACTCCCGCAACCGGCGCTTCCGCCGGGCGCTCCGCCGCCCCACCACGCTCATCGTGGGCGGCGCGACGGTCCTCGCCGTCGCCGGTGGCATCGCGACCGTGGGCACGCAGCCCGCGATCGGTGAAGCCCTCGGCATGCCGACCGGCAGCGCGACGCCCGCACCGGCACTCGGCGGCACCGCGCTCGACCGGGCGCAGGCGGCCGCGACCATCACCACCGCGCAGACGGTCGTCGACACCGCGAACGAGAAGACCGACACGGTCGCGCTCGAGCGACGGATCGACGCACTCGACGACTACCGGAAGCTGTCCGGAGCGGCGCTCACCTCGCGCATCTCCTCGACGGTCGACGCGAGCACCGACGTCGCGAACGCCAGCGCCACGCAGGACAAGCGCGACGCCGACGCGAAGGCCGCCGCCGCAGCCGCCGCGGCCGCAGCGGCACAGAAGGCCGCTGCCGAACGGGCCGCCGCCGCCGAAGCAGCGCGGAAGCTCGCCGCCGGGAACACCCCCGCCGGAGCGAAGGCCACCGCGAGCTCCCTCGCTGCGTCGCAGTACGGCTGGGGGTCGGACCAGTTCCAGTGCCTCGACAACCTCTGGACCAAGGAGTCCGGCTGGAACTACCAGGCCGTGAACGCGAACGGTGGCGCGACGGGCATCCCGCAGGCACTCCCCGGCTCGAAGATGGCGACGATCGCGGCCGACTGGCGCACCAACGCCACGACCCAGATCACCTGGGGGCTGCAGTACATCAGCGCGTCGTACGGCACGCCGTGTGCCGCGTGGGCGCACTCGCAGGCGTCGAACTTCTACTGAGCACGCACGACCACACGCACGACGAACGACCCCGGGTACCCCACCCGGGGTCGTTCGTCGTGTAGGCATACCAGGTGACCACCATCGGACTCCGCCGCATGGCGCCCCGCGACCCCGCCGAGGGACACCGCGCCGCGAGCCCCCTCGAGCTGCTCTTCGACCTGGTGTTCGTCGTCGCCGTCGGGTTCGCCGCGTCGAACCTGCACGAGATCGAGGCCGAGGGGCACGTCGGCACCGCCGTGCTCGCCTACGCGTTCGTGTTCTTCGCGATCTGGTGGGCGTGGATCAACTTCACGTGGTTCGCCACGTCGTTCGACACCGACGACTGGCTCTACCGGGTGATGACCGTCGTGCAGATGGCGGGCGTCCTCGTCCTCGCCGCCGGCGTGCACGCCGTGATGGTCGACGGGTCGACCCTGATCGTGGTGATCGGGTACGTCGTGATGCGCCTCGCCCTCGTCGGGCAGTGGCTGCGCGTCGCGGCGTCGTCGCCCGAGTACCGCCGCACCGCCCTCCGGTACGCCGTGGGCATCGTGGTCGTGCAGGTGCTCTGGGTCCTCGCCGTCCTGTTGCCGTGGAACGTCGAACGGTTCGTCATCCCGCTCCTCATCCTCCTCGAGGTCCTCGTGCCGCCGGTCGCCGAGGCGGGCGAACGCACCACACCGTGGCACACGCGGCACATCGCCGAGCGGTACTCGCTGTTCACGCTCATCGTCCTCGGCGAAGGGCTCGTCGCCTCGGCGAACGCGGTCATCGACGGCATCGCGCACGCCGAGCACCTGGCGTCGCTTCTCGTGCTCGCCGCGTGCGGCCTCGTCATCGTCGTCGGCATGTGGTGGATCTACTTCTCGCGGGAGCAGCACGCCCACATCCGCTCGCTGCCCACCGCGCTCGTGTTCGGCTACGGCCACTACTTCGTCTTCGCGGCCGCCGGGGCGTTGCCGGCCGGCATCGAGGTGGCGGTCAGCGCGGACGCCGGCGAGGCGGACCTGTCCCACGCCACCGTCGCCGCGACCATCGCGGTACCGGTGGCGCTGTTCGTGCTGGCGATCTGGGCGCTCGCACTCCGACCGTCGCTGACGACCGGCTGGAACGTCGTCGTCGTGGTGCTCGCGCTCGCGGTGCTCGCGAGCGTCGCCGTGCCGTCGGTGTCGCTCGTCGCGACGGCGGTGCTCGTCGTGGCGATCGTGGTGGTGCTGGAGGTCGCGGACCGCGGGGCTGACCGCCGGCGGTGACCGCGGCTCTCACGGTGACCGTCTGCGGGCCTGGAGGCGCGGTGCGGGCCCGCACCGCGCCTCCAGGCCCGCAGACCGTGACGGTCAGCCGACGCGCGCGACGCGGACGTCGACCCGGCTGAGCGCGAGGCCGTGGGCCTCGGCCACGGCGAGTGCCGCGAGGTGTGCTGCGCGCGCCGTCTCCGGGGCCGGCCGCGCCCCGTCGGTGCCTATCACGATGCGGAGGACGTCGTCGTCGAGGACGACCCGGGCCAGCGCCGTGCGCGTCGCGAGCCGCTTCGCGGTCTCGATCGTCGCGCTCAGCGTCGGGCGGGCGTGGTACAGCTCGGAGACGCCGGGAACCGCGAGCACGGCGGTCTCGACGGCGGTCAGGACGTCGTCGTCGGCGGTCATGCTCGGTCCTCTTCCTCGTGCGCGTCCAGTTGCACTTGCACTTGCGCTGCTGTGTCGTCGTCGTCGCCCGCTGACGGCGGCAGCAGGTCACGTACCACCACGTCGACCGACTCGATCAGCAGGTCGGTCTGGGTGGCGAGGACCTCGGCGACGGTCTCCCGGACCGCCGACGCGACCACCGGGATCGCCGCGCCGGTCCGGACGGCGATCTCGACGACGACCTTCACGGGTGCTCCGAGTTCGACGACGTCGCCCTCGAGACGGCACCGCGCGATGAGCGCATCGGGCACGCCGTCGCCGGCGCTCCGGACGAGGGAACGGATCGCGCCCTCGGTCATGACGGGACGTTCGGTCGGGGCCTCGGGCCGGAGCGGGACGTCGCGACCGGCGCGCGCCTCGATCGAGATGTTCGCGAGCACGCCGCTGATCCACGACTCGTCCGCCGGTGCCTCGTCGGCCGCGGCGGCCTCGAGGGACCCGAGCGACGACTGCCGGAGCCGGATGATCGCGGCGAGCGCGTTCTGGCAGGCCGGGGAGTCGTCGATGGTCGGGTCGACGGGACGCATGCCCGCGTCGAGGTAGTCGGCCAGCTCGTCGATCGTGTGGCCGTCGAGGTCGTCGGGTTCGAGGGAGTCGAGCCGGACGGGGTCGGGTTCGGTCATCGCCATCCCTCCATGAGACGGATCATGTTCTTCCGTGCCCGGGACAGCAGTCCGCGGACGGTCGAGGCGGGGAGGTCCAGTTCCTCCGCCATCTCCTCGTAGGAGTACTCGAGCACTTCCTTCATCAGCCAACACCGTCGCTGGGCCTCGGGGAGTTCGGCGAGCGCGGTCTCCACCGCTTCCTCGCGCGAGCGTGCCTCGGCGACGCGGTCGGGAGCGTCGTCGGCGGGAGCCTCCACCTCGAGCTCGGTCACGTCGTCGTGGTACCGGCGGGCGCGGATGCGGTCGAGGCACTTGCGACTGAGGATGCGCATCAGCCACGACTTGACGCGGGCGCCGTCCTCGAGCCGGTCCATCCGGTTCCAGGCCGTGATGAACGTCTCCTGCACGACGTCGTCCAGCTCGTCCGTCGACCCCAGCGTCCGGCGGGCGTAGGCGCGCAGGAGCGGGGTGTACCGGCGGATGAGCACCTCGAACGCACGGACGTCGCCGTCGGACGATCGACCTGCGAGGACGGCGTCGTCGAGGTCGGAGAGGGGCGGGTGCGGCACGGGTTCCTTCTACTGGTGGTGGTTGGGGTTCTCCTGGGCACGCCGGACGCGGAACGGTCCGGCGGGGCGGGCGGCGAGGGACCGCACCCGCGCCGACGCCAGGAGGTGGACACGGGCGGTGCGGTCGTGCGACGGCTGCTGCCGGGCGGTGTCGACCATGGTGGGCTCCTCGGTGGTTCGGGGCGGTGCTCGCGCGGGGCTTGCTCCCGCTTGCGGGGTCTCGCTCCGTCACCGGTGAGACGGGTCGTGGGCGCGTTTCGTCACACTCCTGCGGCAAGGTGGGGGCATGTCCCTCGTCACCGCCGTCTGCCGCGTCGACCGCCTGCTGCGCGACTCCGGCACGATCGGCATCACCGCGATCGACAAGCGCCCCGTCGACGGGCCCGTCCGTGTCCGTCCGCTCGGGCTGTACGCCGACGTGCAGGCCGACCGCAAGCACCACGGCGGCGAGGACCAGGCGGTGTACGCCTACGCCGACGAGGACGCCGCGTACTTCGCGGACCTCCTCGACCGCGAGGTCCCGCCCGGACTGTTCGGCGAGAACCTCCGCACCTCAGGCATCGACGTGACCGGCGCCGTCACGGGCGAACGCTGGCGCATCGGTGACACCCTCGAGCTCGAGGTCACCATCCCCCGGACCCCGTGCGGCACCTTTGCTCGTCGCATGAAGGTCGACAAGTGGGTGAAGCGGTTCGCCGAGGAAGGCCGCCCCGGCGCGTACTTCCGGGTGCTGCACTCCGGACCGGTATCCACCGGCGACCCGATCGTCGTGACCCATCGGCCGGCGCACGGGGTCACGATCGGTCAGGTGTTCGCGGGGCCGACCGCGGAGCAGGCGCGGGCCGTGCTCGACTCCGGGACGGGTCTGGCGCCGTCGGTCGTCCGCGACCTGTCGAAGGTGCTCGGGCGCACGGGGGTCTGAGCGGCGACCGGGCTTCGCTCAGGCGGGCCTCGCTCAGACCGGGGTGAGCGGCTGGAGTTCGCCCGCCGGCAGTTCGACCCGGATGCGGTCGCCCGGGCGGACGACCCCGCCGGCCACCACGACGGACATGACGCCGCCCTTCCGCTCCACCGAGCCGTCCTCGGCGCGGCCGAGCACCGCCCGCAGCAGCCCGGGTTCGAAGTCGTTGATCTGCTGGCACGGGTTCCGCAGCCCCGTGACGCGCACGCACGCTTCGTCTCCGAGGTGCAGGAGCGTGCCGGTCGGCAGCCCGAGCAGGTCGACGCCGCGGGTGGTCACGTTCTCGCCCATGTCGCCCGGAGCCACGGTGTACCCGGCGTCGGCGACCTCGTCGAAGACCTCCGCGTGCAGGAGGTGGACCTGCCGCAGGTTCGGCTGTGACGGGTCGCGGGCGACTCGGGAGCGGTGCTGCACCGTGGTGCCTGCGTGCGCGTCGCCCTCGATGCCCCATCCCTCGACGAGGACGACCTCGTCGACGACGGGCTTGCTGAAGTGGTGGGAGGAGTCCCGGCTCACGGCGACGATCGTCGGCTGCTCGGCTTCGAGATGAGGGGTCACGTGACGATCATGGCGCAGAACGGGCGGATCCCGAAGCGTGCTCCCTCGGCGGTCCTGCAGGGCGCTCAGTCCGCGGCCGCGCCGCGGGACGGGTCGATCGGTCGTTTCGCGCGCGGCAGCCCGGCGACCACGAGGTCGTAGGCGTTGCCGACCAGGTCCTCGACGAGGGTCTCGTCGATGCCGTCACCCGGGGACAGCGTGATCCAGTGCTGCTTGTTCATGTGCCAGCCCGGCGAGATCTCCTCGTGGTCACGCACCAGCGCGGCCCCGTGCGGCGGCGCGCACTTGAGGTTCACGATCGGCACGCCCCGCAACTCGGACGTCATCACGAACATCTTCCCGACGACCTTGTAGACGAAGATGCCCTCGCTGAAGGGCTGCGTCTCCACCACCGCCGGAAGCCCCATCGCGGTGCGGATCGCCATCTCGTGCAACGCCTCGCCGTCCATCCGAACAGCATGCCGCACACCGGTGACGTCGCGCCCTCGTTCTGGGGTGCGAGCGGGCCGCGCGCCCCGTCGTACGATCGACCCGCCGTGCACCCGACGCGGCGGCCGCTCCGCCGGTCCCGATCGTCCCTGGGGGAAGAACCCGTGCGTCTCACCCGTACCCTCGGCATCACTGCCGCCACCGTCGTCCTCGCAGCCTCCGTCGTCGTCGGCGGTGCGTCGACCGCCGAGGCCGCTCCGACCGTCTACAAGAACTGCACCGCCGTGCAGAAGGTGTACTCGGGCGGGATCGCGAAGAAGTCGGTCACGAAGAACCGCGTCACGTCGAAGGGCACGGTCACCTACCGTGCCCTCAAGGGCACGGTGAAGAAGGACGACGCGCTCTACAAGGCGAACAAGAAGATGGACGCCGACGCCGACGGGATCGCCTGCGAGAAGAGCTGACGGGCGGGAGCCGCCCGCGTCGCAGCGCATCGCCACCGGCGGGACCCGCCCGCGTCGCATCTCGCAGCCGGCGAGACCCGTCCGCGTCGCAGCGCATCGCCGCGGGCGCTCCGCCCGCGTCGCAGCGCTCGCGTCGCAGGTCAGAGCGGCGGGACGCCCTCGTGCCCGGACCGCGGGCGCGCCGTCCCGGCGACCCCGGTGACGACCGACCCCGCCGGGACGTCCTTCGTCACGACGGTGTTCGCCCCGACGACGGAGTCCGGCCCGACCGTGATCGCGCCGATCAGCGACGAGCCGGCGCCGAGGACCACCCGGTCCCCCACGGCGGGGTGCCGACGGGCGCCCGGGCCGTGCTCGCCGCCGCGTCCGCCGAGGGTCACCCCGTGGAAGAGCACCACGTCGTCCCCGACGACTGCGGTCTCGCCGATGACGACCCCCATGCCGTGGTCGATGAAGAAGCGTCGGCCGATGCGTGCGCCGGGGTGGATCTCGATCCCGGTCACGGACCGGGCGACCTGACCGATCACCCTTGCGACGAACCGTGAGCCGGGAAGTCCCTCGGCGATCCACAGCCGGTGCGTGAGCCGGTAGGTCCAGATGGCGTGCAGCCCCGAGTACACGATCGCGTTCTCGAGGTCACCACGGGAGGCGGGGTCACCGCGGCGTGCTGCGGCCAGGTCCTCCCGGACCGTCCGCAGCACGCCTCGTCGGGCGGCTCGCGTCACGCAGAGAGTCCCTCGAAGAGCACCGTCGACAGGTAGCGCTCCCCGGTGTCGCACACGATGGCGACGATCCGCTTGCCCGCGTTCTCGGGTCGAGCGGCGATCTCGAGCGCCGCGTGGATGATCGCGCCGGAGGAGATACCGGCGAGGATCCCCTCGTCGGTCGCGAGCGCACGGGCGACACGGAGCGCATCGTCCAGCTCGACGTCGAAGACCTCGTCGATGACCGACTGGTCGAGGACCTCGGGGATGAAGTTGGCGCCGATGCCGGCGATCTTGTGCGGACCGGCCTTGCCCTCGGTGAGGAGCGGCGAGTCCTTCGGCTCCACGGCGACGATCTGCACGCCGGGCACCCGCTCCTTGAGCACCTGCCCGACGCCCGTGATGGTGCCGCCCGTGCCGACGCCCGCGACGAACACGTCGACGTGGCCCTCGGTGTCGCGGAGGATCTCCTCCGCCGTGGTGCGGCGGTGGATCGCGGCGTTCGCGGCGGTCTCGAACTGGTGGGCGAGGATAGCGCCGGGCGTCTCGTCGACGATGGAGGCGGCCTTCGACACGGCGCCCTTCATGCCCTCGCTGCCCGGGGTCAGGACGATCTCGGCACCGTACGCGCGCATCACCGCGCGACGCTCGACGCTCATCGTCTCGGGCATCGTGATGACCACCTTGTACCCGCGGGCCGCGCCGACGAGCGCGAGCGCGATGCCGGTGTTGCCGGAGGAGCCCTCGACGATCGTGCCGCCCGGCTTCAGGTCGCCGGACTCCTCGGCCGCGTCGATGATCGCGACGCCGAGCCGGTCCTTCACGCTCGCGCCGGGGTTGTAGAACTCGAGCTTCGCCAGGACCTCGGCGCCGCCGGCCTTCGGCAGGCGGTTCAGCCGCACCAGCGGCGTGTTGCCGAACGCCTGCGAGATGTCGTCGTAGATGGTGCCGCTCATCGGTTCCGTCCTCATCGGGTCAGGTCGCGTGCCCACCTCACTGGAGGCACGGCGTGCGCTGCGATCCTAGCGAGCGCACCCGACGTGTCCCTGTCTCGTGACGCACGCGCGTTCCGCGCGTATCGTGCGCCGCAACGACGAGGAGGTCGGGATGTCCAAGGACGAGCAACCCGCAGCCGCGCCACCGGTGGTCGACCGCGCAGCGTTCGATGCGGCACTGGCCGACCAGGTGCGCGACGAGAAGGAACTGACGCGGCACGGGGACCGCGTCTCGGCGTCACGACGCCGCCTGCCGATGGTCCGGGTCGACGACTACGTCTTCGACGGTCCGGACGGGCCCGTCCGCCTGACCGAGCTGTTCGGCGACCGCTACCTGCTCCTGGTGCAGAACGTCATGTACGCACCGGACTGGGAGGACGCCTGCCCGAGCTGCACCTGGGCCGTCGACACCCTGCCGGCGAACATGGGGCGCCTCGACGACGAGGCGATCGCGTTCGCGCTCGTGTCGCAGGCACCCGTGGAGAAGCTCGAACGGTGGCGCGAGCGGAAGGGGTGGCCGCACCGGTGGGTGTCGTCCGGCAACACGAGCTACCACGACGACTGGGGCTGGACGATCCACCACGACGACTACGACGGCCCTGTGCCCGGGTACTCGTACTACCTGCTGCGCGACGGCCTGCCCTACCTGACCTACGCGACCGGCGCTCGCGGCACCGAGGCGGTCCTGCCGGTCGCGCACATCATGGACCGCACGGCGTACGGGCGGCAGCAGGACTGGGAGGACAGCCCCGACGGCTGGCCGCAGTACCCCACGTACGGCTGACCCCGGGTCCCGCGGCTGCTCTCGTAGCGGCGCCGAGATCGCACTCCGTGCCGCTTCCCCCGGGCCTGAGATCGCAATCCGTGGTGCTTCGTCCGCCGGCGTCCCCGCCGAAGTGCGATCTCGCGCTCGCGACCCGCACGCACCCCGGACGGATCAGCGGACGAAGGCCGTCCGCGCGAAGCGCTCGTCGGTCTCCTCGAGCACACGCAGCACGTTGCCACCGGCCAGCGCCCGGAGTTCGTCGGCAGCCCATCCGCGGCGCTGCAACTCCGCCGCGAGCACCGGGTACCGCGAGACGTCCCGCAGGTCCGGCGGCAACACCGGCGTGCCGTCGTAGTCGCCGCCCAGCCCGATGTGCGCCGCTCCGGCGACCGCACGGGCGTGCTCGACGTGGTCGGCGACGTCGGACACGGTCACGAGCGGAGCCGCCCCCACCGAGCCGCCGTCCTCCCACTCGGCCCATGCCCGCGACACGAACTGCGGCACGAACGTGATCATCACGACGCCGCCGTTGTCGGCGAGGCGGGCGAGGACGTCGTCGGGGACGTTCCGCGGGTGGTCGTTGACGCCGACGGTCGACGAGTGGCTGAACACGACCGGCTGCGTGGCGACGTCGAGGGCGTCACGCATCGTCGCCGGTGCCGTGTGCGACAGGTCGACGAGCATGCCGATCCGCTCCATCTCCGCAACGACCTCGCGACCGCGGTCGGTCAGCCCGCCGTGCTCGCGGGCGCCCGTCGCCGAGTCCGCCCACGGAGTGTCGTCGTTGTGGGTGAGGGTCATGTACCGGACGCCGAGCCGGGCGAGGGTGCGGAGCACGGCCAGGTCGTCGCCGATGGAGTGACCCCCCTCGGCCCCGAGCAGCGAGGCGATGCGACCGGAGTCGATCGCCGCCCGGACCTCGACCGCCGTGCGCGCCAGCGCGAGCGACTCCGGGTACCGCTCGATGATCCGGTGCGCGACGTCCACCTGCTGCAGGGTGGTGCGGACCGGGTCCGGGTCGTCGGCCGGCACGAACACGGACCAGAACTGCCCGACGACGCCGCCCGCGCGGAGCTTCGGCAGGTCGGTGTGCAGCGAACCGTCCTCGGAGTCGATGCCCTCGACGCCTGAGTCGTGACCGTCGCGACGCTCCCACGGCAGGTCGTTGTGGCCGTCGATGACCGGGAACGGGAGCGCGTCGAACGTCATCCCACGACGCTACCGTCCGTCCCGCCGTCGTTAGGCTCGGCCCATGGAACCCGTCACGCTCCGCACCGATCGGCTCGTGCTCTCCGTCCCGGAGCCCACGGACTCCGACGACGTCGTGGCCTACGCGAACGACCCGGACGTCATCGCGTACACACCCGTACCGGTGCCGTACGGCCATGCCGAGGCGAAGCACTGGATCTCCGAGGTCGTCCGGCCCGGGTGGACAGCCGGCACACGCTACGAGTTCGGGGTCCGTCGCGCCGATGACCTCCGGCTGCTCGGCACCGTCGGCCTGTTCGGCTTCGTCGACGGCGCAGCCGAGATCGGCTACGCGATGCACCCGGACGGCCGCGGGAACGGGTTCATGACGGAGGCGGCGCGGGCTGTCCTCGACTGGGCCTTCGCGCCGGAGCCGCACGGGCTCGGGTTCGCGCGGGTGCAGTGGCGGGCGATCGCGACGAACACGCCGTCCGCGGCGATCGCCGAGCGGCTCGGCCTCCGGTACGAGGGCCGGCTCCGCTCCGGGGTGTTCCACCGCGGCGAGCGCCACGACCAGCTCATCGCCGCGGTGCTCCGTGACGACGACCGATCGGCGCCGACGGTCTGGCCGACCGCGTGACGGTGTCGTTCCGCGTCGTCACCGAGCTCGACGCGCCGCCGGAGCGCGCGTTCGCGCTGTCCCTCGACATCGGTGCGCACGAACGGTCGATGGCGGCGAGCAGCGAACGTGCCGTGGCCGGCACCACTTCCGGCACGATCGGGTTGGGTGAGACCGTCACCTGGCGCGCGCGGCACTTCGGGGTCGTCTGGCAGATGACGAGCCGGATCACCGCCCTGGAGGCTCCCCACCAGTTCATCGACGAACAGGTCCGTGGTCCGTTCGCCCGGTTCCACCACGTCCATCGCTTCGAGCCGTCGGCTCGCGGCACCCGGATGGTCGACGACATCGAGTTCCGAGCGCCGCTCGGCCCGCTGGGACTGGTGGCCGAGCAGGTCGCGCTGGCGCGCTACCTGCCGCGCCTCATCGCTGCCCGTAATGCGTCACTCGCCGCTGAACTCCGCGCCTCGGCCGGGGACTGACCAGGTGCCGAGATCGCACTTCGTGCCGGATCGGCGCCGGCGTCGGCCGCCGGAGTGCGATCTCGGCGACGAGCACGCGACGTGGGCGCGACGTCGGCGGTCACGGGGCCGTGAGCTCGCCGAGCGCGTCGTAGGCGTTCGCCACGGCGTCGACCCGCGTCCGCCCGCTCGGTCCGGACGCCTCGTACACGTCGTTGGCGATCGCGGCGACGACCGCGAACAGCGCCGCCATCGAGTCGAACGCCGACGGGGAGTCCACCGGGCAGAGGATCGCGGTGGCGGCAGGGGCCGCGATGACCGCGGCGGTGGGGTCGCCGAGCACGACGACGTCTGCCCCGGTGCCAACGCAGTGCCCGACGAGGCGCCCGACCCCGGACGCGTGCCGTCGCACCGTGACGATGACGACGAGGTCACGACGGTCGAGGTCGGCGACCTCTTCCCCGAGGCGCTGCCCGGGAGCCGGGCCGATCCGGACGTCCGGACGGACCTGAGCGAGCTGGGCGCGGAGCTGCAGGGCGATCGGGTAGGCGCCGCGCTCGCCGACCACGAGGACGCGTCGGGCCCGGACGATGCGACGCGCGAGCCGGGGGCGGTCCGCGCGGGCGAGCGAGGCGAACGCCGCGTCGAGGTTCCGCGACTCGACGGCGCGCTGGTCGACGTGGGCGGCGTCCTCCGCAGCCCAGGGCAGACCGGAACCCCGCGCGGACATGAGGTTCTGCCGGACCTCGGCGGCGTCCTGGAACCCGAGCGACCGGACGAGCCGCGAGACCGTGGCCTTCGACGTGCCCGACTCGGCGGCGAGCTCGGCCGAGGTGCCGACGAGCAGGAGCTCCGGATCGTGGCGCACCATCGCGGCGACGCGTCGTTCGGCCGGCGAGAGCTGCTCCCAGACGGAGTCGATGCGGGCGCGGACGTCGGGTCCGGCGGTGCTCATGCGCGGGCCGCCCGTTCGACGGCGACGGCGAGTGCGTCGAGTCCGAGGGCGATGTCCTCGGTCGACACGAACTCGTCCGGGTGGTGACTGATGCCGTCCGGGTTCCGCAGGAAGAGCATCGCGACGTCGGTCACGAGCCCGAGGGACATGGCGTCGTGCCCGGCGCGGGAGAACAACTCCATCGGCTGGGACTCCCCCGTCGACTCGATCCCGGCCCGGACGGCGTCCATGAGCCGCGGCGCGCAGAACACGGCGGGCGCCCGGTGCACCTCGGTCGGCGTCACGCTGACCCCGCGGCGTTCCCCGATGAGCGTGAACGCCTTCGTGAGCTCGTCCCAGACCCGGTCGCGTCCTTCGTCGAACTCACCGCGGAGGTCGACGGAGAACCGTGCCAGTCCCGGCACGACGTTGACCGCCCCGGGTTCGACGGTCATGGTGCCCACGGTCCCGACGTGCTGCGTCGCCCGGCAGATCCGCTCGACGGCGAGAGCGGCCTCGGCAGCGGCGAGCAGCGCGTCGTGCCGACGCTCGTACGGGGTGCCGCCGGCGTGCCGGGCTTCGCCGACGGCCTCGACGGTGAACCGCCGTGCGCTGGCGATGCTCGTGACGACGCCGAGCGCCTGACCGGCTTGTTCGAGGTACGGCCCCTGCTCGATGTGCGCCTCGAGGTAGCCGACGACGGCCGAGGGGTCCACGGCGGCCTCGGCGACGCGATCGGGCTCGAGCCCGAAGTCCGTGAACGCGTCGCGGAGGGTGACGCCCGCACCGTCCCGCAGGTCCCACCACGCTTCGTCCCACACCCCGGCGACCGCGGAGGACCCCAGCAGCGCCTTGCCGAACCGGGTGCCCTCTTCGTCGGAGAAGGCGATGACCTCGAGCGCGACGGGCAGCGGGCCGTCGGCGGTGAGCCGGGCGACGGTGCGGATCGCCATGAGGACCCCGACGATCCCGTCGTACCGACCGGCGTCGACCACGGTGTCGAGGTGCGAGCCGAGGAGCAGCACGGCGGCGTCCGGTGCGGCACCGTCGACCCGGCCGTGCAGGTTGCCGGCGGCGTCCTGCCAGGTGCGGAGCCCGGCGTCCTCCATCCAGCCCGCGACGAGGGTGTTGACCCGGGCGTGCTCGGGCGACAGGTAGACGCGGGTGATGCGGCCGGTCTCCTCGGTGACCAGGGCGAGTTCGTCGCACCAGCGTGCGACGAGCCCGGCGTCGACGGCGCCCAGGTCGGTGGCGGTGAGCACCGGGGTGTCGCTCACGCGGGGACCCCGGCGGCCGTGACGTCGGCCGGGGTACCGGCGTGGACGCCGAGCGCCGCGTAGACGTCGAGCGCCGCGTCGACGCCCCCGCCGTGCGGCACCGCGTGTCCGGCCCGGCGAAGGGCGTGCTCGAGCGCGGCGAGCGTCGTCACGACGGTGTCCTTCCGGGCGTTGTAGCCCATCGTGCCGATGCGCCACACCTTGCCGTGCAGGGGTCCGAACGACGTGCCGATCTCGATGCCGTGGTCGTCGAGCATCGCGGCGCGGACCTCGTCGCCGACGACGTCGGACGGGATCTCGACCGCGACGACGTTGTGCATCTTGTGCCCGAGGTCGCCGAAGACGCCGAGTCCGAGCGCCTGCACACCGGCGAGCATCGCGCGCCCGGCGGTCTCGTGCCGGGCGATGACCGCGGCACGGCCTTCCTCGAGCAGGATGCGGGCGCACTCGTTCGCCGCGTAGAGCATCGAGGCGGCCTCGGTGTGGTGGTTGAGCCGTCGCGGACCCCAGTAGTCGAGGATCATCGCGAGGTCGAGGTAGTTCGACCGGATCGGGTCGTCGGAGACCTCGTCGCCGGGCTCGCGGATTCCCGCCTCGACGCTGCGACGGCCGTCGAGCACGGACACGGCCTTCGGCGAGAGGGTGAGGGGCGCACTGCCGGACGGTCCGCCGAGGCACTTCTGCAGGCCGGCGCTGACGGCGTCGATCCCCCACGCGTCCACCTCGAGGGGGTTGCCGCCGATGGTGGCGGTCGCATCGGTGTAGAACAGGACGCCGTGCCGCTCGCAGATGGCCCCGAGCTCGTCGAGCGGCTGGTTCATCGTGGTCGAGGTGTCGCCCTGGACGATCGCGAGGACCTTCGGCCGGACGCGGGCGACGGCTTCTTCGATCGCGGACGGCGTGAACACCTGTCCCCATGCCGTCTCGATGGTGTGGACCTCGGCACCGGCACGTCCGGCGATCTCGGCGAGGAGGTGGCCGAAGCGGCCGAACACCGGGACGAGCACGCGGTCGCCCGGGGCGAGCAGGGAGACGAGCGCCGCCTCGATGCCCGCGCGCGACGTGCCGTCGACGAGCACGGTGGCGTCGTTGACGGTGCCGAACAACCGTCGGTAGAGATCCTGTGTCTCGTTCATCGTGGTGGTCATCCACGGGTCGTACTGCCCGACGAGCGGGGTCGAGAGGGCCCGGAGCACGCGCGGGTCGGCGGTGATCGGGCCCGGTCCCATGAGGAGACGAGCGGGCGGGTTCACTGGGAGCATGGTGGTTCCTCCGTTCCTGATCCGAAGATATCGGAACGATCGTTACAGGTGTGTTTCGGCGGCCACGGACACCGGCAGCGGCACGGACACCGGCAGTGGCTCGGGCACCGGCCGCGGGACGAGTTGCCCGTCGACGGCCGTGACCCCGGACTGCGCGGAGGCGATGCGCCGCCCCCGGAGCCAGGTCTCGGTGACGCGGCCCCGGGCCTGCAGTCCGGCGAACGCGGAGACCGGGTTGCGGTGCGCGAGACCGGCCACGTCGATGACCGCGGTGGCCACCGGGTCGAAGACGGCGAAGTGCGCGAGCGCACCCGGTGCGATGACGCCGCGGTCGGTGAAACCGGCGAGCGCCGCCGGACCGGTCGTGAACAGCGGCAGCAGGCGCTCGAGCGGGATGCCGCGGCGAGCCGCCTCGGTCCACACGGCACGGAAGCCGACCTGCAGCCCCGCGATCCCGCCCCACGCGAGCCCCCAGTCGTCGACCTTGAGGTCAGCGGTCGACGGCGAGTGGTCCGACACGACCATGTCGATCGTCCCGTCGAGGAGTCCCTGCCAGAGTGCGTCCCGGTTGGCGTCGTCGCGGATCGGCGGGCAGCACTTGTACTCCGTGGCGCCGTCCGGGATCGCACCGGCCTCGAACGCGAGGTAGTGCGGGCAGGTCTCGACCGTGATCCGCACGCCGTCGTCCTTCGCGGCACGGATCATCGGCAGCGCGCCGGCGTCGGACAGGTGCAGCACGTGCACGCGGGCCCCGGTCGCGCGCGCCCCGTCGATCACGCGGGCGATCGCGGACCGCTCGGCTTCGACGGGACGGGTGGCGAGGAAGTCCGCGTAGCGCTCGCCGAGGGCGTCGTGCGCGACCAGGTGGTCGGGGTCCTCGGCGTGGACGATGAGGAGCGCGTCGATGTGCGCGACCTCCGCGATCGCGGCGGCCAGCTGCTCGGCGTCGAGGTGCGGGAACTCGTCGACGCCGGACGGCGCGGTGAAGCACTTGAAGCCGAAGACGCCCGCGTCGTGCAACGCGTCGAGCGACCCGAGGCTGGCCGGGACGGCGCCGCCCCAGAACCCGACGTCGACCGCGACCCGGCCCCGGGCGCTGGCGCGCTTCACCGCGAGCGCGTCCACGGTGGTCGTCGCCGGGATCGAGTTGAGCGGCATGTCGATGATGGTCGTCACCCCGCCGAGCGCCGCGGCGCGGGTGGCGGAGGCGAATCCCTCCCACTCGGTGCGGCCCGGCTCGTTGACGTGCACGTGGGTGTCGACGAGACCGGGGAGCAGGACGTGGCCGTCCGGCACGCTCCGGTCGTCCTGCGCGTCGACGGCCGCGTCGAACGCGAGGACCGCGTCGACGCGCCCGTCACGGACGACGATCGCGGCCGGGCGGAAGGCACCGTCGACCCAGGTGCGCCGTGCGCGGAGGACGAGGTCGGCCTGGAGGCCGGTCATGCGCCCGCCCCGACCGTCGCGACCGCCGCCGGGTGGCGTTCGAACCCCGCCAGCAGTCCCGACATCGGCTTGACGGGTGGCGGCGCGTACTCGCCCCGCTTGCCCGTCGTGAGGCCGAGGCGCACGAGCGACTCGGCGAGGACCGTGGCCGCCGCGACGCCGTCGACCACCGGGGCACCGATCTCGCGCGAGACGTCGGCGCAGAAGTCGGCCATCCCCGCGCACCCGAGCACCACGGCGTCGGCGCCACCAGCGATGACGGCCCGGCACTCCTCGACGACGAGCGCCCGTGCGCCGGAGGACGGGTCGTCGAGCCGGAGCACGGGGACCTCGCACGCCCGGATCTCGGTGACGAGCGACGCGAAGCCGTAACGCTCGGCGAGCTCGTGCGCCCGTCCCGTCGTCCGGCCGAGCGTGGTCACCACGCCGAACCGACGACCGAGCATCGCGGCGGCGTGGAAGCCGGCCTCGGCGATGCCGATCACGGGGCCGGCGGCGATCTCACGCGCGGCGTCGAGCCCAGGGTCGCCGAAGCAGGCGACCACGTACGCGTCCACCCCGTCCCGCTCCCCGAGGGCGATCTGCTCGAGGAGCCCGGGGACGGCGAGGGCTTCCTCGTAGTGGCTCTCGATCGAGGCCGGTCCCATCGTCGGGTGCACGGCTTCGACGAGGGTGCCGGGCCCGGCGACCGCTGCGGCGGCGGCACCGATGGTCCGGGTCATCGACGCGGTGGTGTTGGGGTTGACGACGCGGATGCGCATCTGGGTCCTTCCGGTGGAGCGGGCGGTGCGGTGGAGCGGCGGTGCTGGGTGGTGACCATCGTGGCGGAGGTGAGCCGCGCCTCCAGGCCGTGGGGTGGAACTGTGGACGACCGAAGGTCGCGACCCGCCTGTGGAGGACGGGCCGCGACGAGTCGGTCAGGCGCGTCCGGCGGCTGCGCCGTCGTCGACCGTGGGGTCGTCCGCGTCGAGGACGGGCATGCTCGGCCGGGCCCGCTCGAGGGCCCAGAAGACCACCAGTCCGAGCGCGCAGCCGATGAACCAGCTGTAGCTCGACAGCCAGGTGACCACGCCGAGCGCCGGGGGCAGGACCGCGCTGGCGACCGAGACGACACCGGTGATCACGAGGGTCCAGATCGCGTTCGGGTTGAAGCCCTTGGCGTACCAGTACCGAGCGCTCGGGTCCTTCGTGTACATGTCGTCGACCGCCACACGCTGCTTCGCGACGATGTAGTAGCCGGCGATGAGGATGCCGAACAGCGGGCCGATCAGGGCGCCCAGCACACCGAGCGTGTAGAGGATCGCCTGGTCGTTGCCGTACCAGTTCCACGGGGTGAGGAGCACGGAGCCGACGGCGGCGATCATGCCGCCCGCACGCCAGCTGATCTTCCGCGGGGCGACGTTCGAGAAGTCGAACGCGGGGCTGATGAAGTTCGCGACGATGTTGATGCCGACGGTCGCGGTCACGAACGTCAGGCCGCCGAGCAGGATCGCGAACGGTGCGCCGATGGCCTGCACGGTCTCGATCGGGTCGGTGATGAGCTTGCCGAACACCGGCACCGTGGCACTCGCGCAGAGCACCGTGAGGATCGAGAAGAACAGGAAGTTGATCGGCAGACCCCAGAGGTTGCCGCGCTTCACGGCGTCGAAGGACTTCGCGTAGCGGGAGAAGTCGCCGAAGTTGAGCATCGGGCCGGAGAAGTAGCTGACGACCAGGGCGATCGCGGACAGCATGACCGGGATGCTCGCGCCGAACGAGAGCGGCGCGCCCACCGAAAGGTTCAACGAGATGTTGCCGATGCCCGCCTGGCTGACGAGGTACACCGCGAGGGCGATCATCACGACGTACACCGCGGGACCGGCGAAGTCGATGAACTTCTTGATCGCGTCCATGCCCATCCAGAACAGGGCTCCCTGGGCGACCCAGAGGATGGCGTAGGAGATCCAGCCGAGCGCGGACAGGCCGAGGAACGAGTGGTCGAGCAGCCCCGCCGACGCCGGGATGAACTTGAGGAAGACGATGTTGAGCGACTGCGCGGCGAGGAAGGTCTGCACGCCGTACCAGGCCATCGCGATGAGACCGCGGATGATCGCGGGGACGTTCGCGCCGAGGACGCCGAAGACCGCGCGGTTGATCACCGGGTACGGCACGCCGGTGCGCTGGGACGGCTTCGCGACGAGGTTCGCGAAGACCTGCACGATGAGGATGCCGACGACGAGGGCGATGAGGACCTGCCAGCTGGCGATGCCGAGCGCGAAGAGCGACCCGGCGGTGACGTACCCGCCGACCGAGTGCACGTCGGACATCCAGAACGCGAAGATGTTGTAGCTCGTCCAGCTCTGCTTGCGGAGCGGTGCGAGGTCTTCGTTCGTGAGTGCCGGGTCGTACCCCGGCTTGACGACACCGGCACCGGCGGGCGCTGGTGTCGCGAGGGGGGCGTGGGGCGTGGCGATCGGGGCTTGGATCTCGGTGGCCATGGCGTCCTCCGGAGGAGTGGGAAGGGCGAGCGGTGCCCGCCTCTGACCACGAAGCTACGGAGGCTCTTCGATGCGCCCGTTTCCCGTGTGTAACGGTCGTGTGTCCGGACACCGGTCCTGAAACGCTCGTTCCGGGGCGAGCGCCGGACGCCGGCAGCGCGGCGCCGGCAGCGCGGCACCGGCAGCGCGGCACCGACAGCGCCGCACCGGCAGCGCCGGCACCGGGCGGGGAACGTGCACAGGCTTGTGCAGGATGATGGCGGGATGCAGCACAGTGTCCGGTACGTGGCCATCGGCGACAGCTTCTCCGAGGGCATCGGCGACGCCGGTGCCGTCCCCTTCCCCGGCTGGACCGGTCGCCTGGCCAGCGGGATGGCCGAGCACCTCGGCGCCCCCGTCGACTACGCCAACCTCGCGGTCCGGGGTCGCCTGCTCGCCGGGGTCCTCGACGGCCAGCTCGACGCCGCACTCGCGCTCGACCCCACGCCCACGCTCATCACCTTCTGCGCCGGCGGCAACGACCTGCTCCGTCCGCGCTTCGACGTGCAGGGACTCATCGCGCAGCTCGAGACGGCCGTCACGAGCGTGCTCGATCGCGGCGTCCGGATCGCCCTGCTCAGCCCGGCCGACCCGAGCGCCAGGCTCCCCCTCGGCTCGCTCATCAACCGCCGCGGCGACGCCTGGGCCGAAGCCCTCGGCGACCTCGCCCGGCGACACGACCTGCCCTTCGTCGACGTCTCACGCGACGACCACCTGCGCCGTGCCGAGTTCTGGTCGGAGGACCGGCTCCACATGAACGCGGTCGGGCACCAGCGCGTCGCCGACCTCGCCCTGCACGCCGTCGTCGACGGTCCGGCACCCGTCGTCCCGCCGCAGGCCCGGGTGGACCGGAGGCGGCTGCGCGAGGAGGCGCAGTACTACCGCGAGCACGTGCTCCCCTGGATCGGTCGACGGGTGACGCGTCGGTCCTCGGGCGACGGCCGGGCGGCGACCTTCCCGACCTGGACCACCGCGACACCGCTCGGCCAGGAGCGCTGACGGCTCAGGCCACGCTGACCCACGCGCGGCACGGTCGGCCGCTCAGTGCGTGCGGGAACGACGCCCCGAGCGGCCGGAACCCGGCGCTCCGGTAGAGCCCGAGCGCGGGCTCGTTGTCGTCGAGCGCGTGCAGCAGGCACCGCGGGTGACCGGCGCGACGGGCCTCGGCGACGGCGGCCAGCAGCAGGGAGCGGCCGAGCCCCCGTCCCTGCGCGCGGGAGTCGACGGCGAGGAGCGAGAGGTACGCGGCGTCGTCGAGGTCGCCCGGCATCCCGCTGCCCGGCGCGGTGACGAGCGCGAACCCCGCGAGTCCCCCACGCCCAGCGCGCCCACCGGACCCGGCCGGTCCGTCCGACGCAGCGTCGTCCGCCACGAGCAGCGCCACCCGCTCCTCCGCGAACTTCGCCCGCGCCCGCGCTCGGACCTCGTCCGACGCGGGCATCCCGTCACGCGCTGCCACGGCCCCCGCCCACAACTCGACGCAGTCCTCGACCTCGTCCTCCGTCGCGGCGCGCACGACACAGGATTCCATCACCCCTCCAGCCTACGACGGCGTCCCTGTCGGCCTGGAGGCGCGGTGTCGGCCCGCCCCGCGCCTCCAGGCCGTCAGCCGGTCACGTCACGGGCGTGCGCTCGCCTCGCGCACGGCGGCCTCGGCCGCGACCCACGCGAGCATGCCGCACTTCACGCGCATGACGAACTTCGAGACACCGTGGAAGGCGACCAGGTCCTCGAGGACGTCCTCGTCCGGCTCGCCGACGCCTCGGGACCGCATCATCGTGCGGAACGCGTCGGTGAGCGCCTGGAGCTCCGGCACCGTCCGGCCGACGGCCATGTCGGTGAGCACCGACGCCGAGGCCATCGAGATCGAGCAGCCGTCCCCCTGCCAGGCGAGTGCGGCGATGCGGTCCGTGCCGGGGTCGAGCCGGACGCGCACGGTGATCTCGTCACCGCACGTGGGGTTCCGCTCGAAGTGCGAGGCGTCGGCGTCGGGCAGCTCGGCGTCGCCGTGGCGGGCCTTGGCGTGGTCGAGGATGACCTGCTGGTACAGGGAGTCGAGGCTGCTCACGAGGCCGCTCCGAAGTAGCCGCGGATCTCGCCGACGGCCCGGAGGAAGCGGTCGACGTCCTGCTCGGTCGTGTACACGTACGTGCTCGCTCGGCTGGTGGCGGTCAGCCCGAGTCGGCGGTGCAGGGGCTGGGCGCAATGGTGCCCGGAGCGCACGGCGATGCCCTGCGCGTCGAGGTACTGCGAGACGTCGTGCGCGTGCACACCGTCGACGTCGAACGACACGAGACCGGACCGGGGCACCCCGGCGGGCGGGCCGACGGGGTGGATCCCGGGGACCTCGGCGAGGCCGTCGAGCAGGCGCTGGGCGAGGTGCTCCTCGTGCGCGCGCACCCGCTCCATGCCGATGCCCTGCAGGTAGCGCACGGCCTCGGCGAGGGCGACGGCCTGGGACACCGGCTGCGTGCCCGCCTCGAAGCGCTCGGGTGCGGGCATGAACTCGCTGTGCTCCATCGTCACCGTGGTGATCATCGAGCCGCCGGTGCGGAACGGCGGCAGGGCGTCGAGGAGTTCCTGCCGTCCCCAGAGCACGCCGATGCCGTTCGGACCGAGCATCTTGTGCCCGGAGAACGCCGCGAAGTCGACCCCGAGCTGCTGCACGTCGAGCGGCCGGTGCGGTGCCGACTGGCAGGCGTCGAGCACGACCAGGGCACCGCGGGCGTGGGCAGCCGCGACGACGGCCGACACCGGCGCGATCATCCCGGTGACGTTCGACACGTGGGCGAACGCGACGACCTTCGTGTGCTCGGTGATCAGCGCGACGGCGTCCTCGGCGGTCCAGGTGCCGTCGTCGGCGACGGGCACCCAGCGGAGCGTCGCACCGGTGAGCGCGACGAGCTCCTGCCATGGGACGAGGTTGGCGTGGTGCTCGGCCTCGGTGACGAGGACCTCGTCCCCCGGACCGATCCGGAAGCGCTCGGCGTCCGCACCGCCCCGACCACGACTGGCGTTCGCGATGCCGTACGCCACCAGGTTGAGGGCGTCGGTGGCGTTCGACGTCCAGACGACCTCGGTCGGGGCCGCGGCACCGATGAAGCCGGCCACGGTGGCGCGGGCGTCCTCGTAGGCGTCGGTGCTCAGCGCCGCGAGGGTGTGCGCGCCGCGGTGCACGGCGGCGTTGTCGTGCTCGAGGAAGCGGCGTTCGGCGTCCAGCACCTGCCGGGGTCGTTCGGCGGTCGCCCCGGAGTCGAGGTAGGCGAGGGGGAACCCGTTCACCTCCTGTTGGAGGATCGGGAAGTCCCGTTTGATCGCCTCGACCTCGGACTCGGTGAGCGGTTGGTTCGGCGCCACGACAGTCACCTCCCCATGGTGGTCCGTGCGCCGCCCGGCGTCCAGTCGGCCGCACCAGCCCACGGCGAACGCCCCGGACGACCCCGTCCAGGGCGTCCCCGTCAGCGGACTACTGGTTGCCGACCTGCTTGTCGGCAGCGTCGCGCGCGCCGTCGATCTTGTCGTCGAACTTGCCGCCGGTCGCCTTCTTCACGGCGTCCGCGACGCCGTCGAGGACCTTGTCGCTCACACCCTCGGCCTGCTCGCTCTTCAGGGCGTCCTGGACCTTGCCGTCCTTGAGGAACTCCTGCGCCTTCTTCGTGATGTCGTCGAAGCCCGCCATCGCCGTCTCCTTGCGTCGTGCGGAGCCCAGCGCCCCGTCGTGGACGCGATGCTAGGCCCCTTGTCCGCATCGCGCACGGGTCGTGACGCACTGTTCACCCCGACGCGGTGTCCACCCGCGAGGGGGTCAGACCATCTGCGCGCTGCGTCGCCGTGCGAGCACGTACCCGACCGCGACCGACCCGGACACGGCGAGCAACGACGGGATGAGGACGTCGGTGCCCTGCTGCGTGAACTCGACCACGAGGACGAGCGCGGTGAACGGCGCACGCATCGTCGTCGCGAGGAAGGCCGCGGCGCCGATGAACGCGAAGGCCGTCAGGCCCTGGCCGTCCGTCGGCCAGAGGAGCAGCCAGAGTCCGCCGAGCCCGCCGCCGACGGCTGAGCCGATCGCGATGGACGGGGTGAGCGTGCCGCCGACGGCTCCGGCGCCGATGGTCGCCGAGGTCGTGATGGTGCGGATGACGCCGAGGACGAGCAGGAACAGGATCGGCGACAGCCCCGCGACCGACCCCGCATCGAGCGAGGCGTTCATCGCCACGAGGCCGAGCGCCCGCCCGTTGCCGAGGATCTCCGGGAAGGGCACGGCGATGAGCCCGACCATCGCGAACACGACGGGGAGCACGACCAGCAGGTGCCACCCCTTCGGCGCGATGCCCTGCAGCCGGTTCGTGAGCTGCACGAAGCCCACGCCGGCGAGGCCGAGCACCGGGCCGACGATCACGGCCCAGACGAGCAGGGACGGCGAGAGGTGCATCGCCGGCACGTGGTAGAGCACCTCGTCCGGGATCACCAGCCGCGCGACGAGGGCCGCGACCGCGCTCGTCGCGAACGCCGGCAGCGCGGTGGCGAAGGTGATCTCGCCGAGCAGGACCTCGACCGCGAAGAGCGCGCCGCCGAGCGGGACGTCGTACACGGCGGCGAGCCCCGCGGCCGCACCGCACGCCACGAGGATCTTCGTCTCGCGGACGCTCAGGCCGGCACGGGCGGTGACGAGCTGCGACAGCCACGCCCCGATCTCCCGCGGCGCCACCTCCTTGCCGATCGAGGCACCGAGGCCGACGGCGAGGATCTGGACACCGGCGTTGCCGACCGTGGCGAGCGCCGGCATCCGCTTGCCGCCGACCGCGGCGGGGACCGAGACGATGGGCCGGCCCCAGCGCCGGAGCGCCCACCACGCGAACCCGGTCAGGACACCGGCGGCGACGAGGGCGAGGAACCGGTTGCGGCCCGACGGGGCGTCCGCCGCCTCGAGGTGCCCGCCGAACGGGTACCCGAACGCGACGAACTGGATGAGCTGCAGTGCGAGCCAGACCGAGATGCCGGCGATGCCCCCGGCGACCCCCACGAGCGCCGTGACGACGGCGAGCTTGAGTGCCCAGAGCGGGGTCGCGCGGTGAGGCGGGGTCGCGCGGTGAGGGGCGGTGCGTGTCGCGTGTCCCGTGTGCGGCATGCGGGGAAGCCTAACGGCTCCCCCGCCGACGCCCGGTCATCGGGCGAGCACCCCGATCAGTCGAAGAGCTCGCTCAGCCAGTTGCCGCGGCGCTTCTTGCCGTACCCGTTCTGCTGCCCGTACCCGGGCTGCCCGTACTGCTGGCCGTACCCGGGCTGGCCGTACCCGTGTCGGCCCTGCTTGTCCCACGATGCCGGCGACCCGGGCGACCGCGGCGACGCGTACCCGTTCCGCGGCACCGCCATGCCCGGCGCGTACGCGGGCTGCCCGTACGGCTGCTGTCCGTACGGCTGCTGCCCGTACGACGGCTGCGGCGTGGGCTGCGGCGTGGGCTGCTGCGTGGGCTGCTGCGTGGGCGACGGGGTCGGGGCCACCGACTGTTCCGGGCCGCCCGACGCGCGCTCGATGATCTTGTCGAGCTCGCCGCGGTCGAGCCACACGCCCCGGCACTCCGGGCAGTAGTCGATCTCGATGCCGGATCGCTCCGACATCACGAGGGTGGCCTGGTCGTTGGGGCAGTGCATGGGGAGTCCTTCCGGATGCACGCGCCGGAGCCGACGCGTTCCTGTGATCCTGGTCAGGTTCCATGAGGCGACCATGCGAAGGACCTGGACGGACCCGGTGAGTCGACCCGCGCCTCCAGGCCGCCAGCTGGCCCCGCGGACTCAGACGGCGCTCAACCGGAACGGCACCACGCAGTCGGCCGGCACGAGCGGCGGCTGCAGGCCGACCGTCTCGAGCACGTGACCGGCGAAGACCCGGACGCCCGACCACCAGGCCGGAGCGACGATCGCGGAACCGTCGCCGATCACGACGGGGTCGACGCGGTACGCCGCTTCCGGGTCGAGCCCGCGGAACCGGATCCGTCCGGTGCCGGACACCTCGGAACGGCCGGTGCTCACGAAGAAGAAGACCGCGTCGCGTGCACCGGGCGCGACCGTGCCGTACACGAGGCGGGCGTCGTCGACCTCGTCCATCCGCACGAGGTCCCCGCCGTGCAGCACCGCGCGCCACTCCTTGTACCGGGCGATCCAGGACGCGAGACCGGCTTCCTCGTCCGGCGTCGCCTGGGCGAGGTCCCACTCGATGCCGAGGTGCCCGACGATCGCGGTGCCGGCACGGAACGCCAGGTCGTGCACGCGGCCGGTCGTGTGGTTCCGCCCGCTCGCGATGTGCGCACCGAGGAGCTCCGGGGGCAGGAGCTGCTGCGTCCACCGGTGCATCTGCTGCCGCTCGAGGGGGTCGATGTCGTCCGACACCCAGACCCGGTCGGTGTGCTCGAGGACCCCGAGGTCGACCCGCGCGCCGCCCGACGAGCACGACTCGATCTCGAGCGAGGGGAAGCGCTCCTTGAGCGTCGCCATCAACCGGTACGCGGCGAGGGTCTGCTCGTGCACCGCGGCACCACCACCGGGGCGGCCGGCCTCGACGAGGTCACGGTTGTGGTCCCACTTCACGTACTCGATCCCGTACTCGCCGATGATCGCCGTCATCCGCTCGAGGACGTACGCGAACGCCTCCGGGATGCCGAGGTTGAGCACCTGCTGGTCCCGCGAACGCAGCGGCAGACGATCGCCGGCCTGCAGGATCCACTCCGGGTGCGCCCGGGCGAGGTCGCTGTCCTCGTTCACCATCTCCGGCTCGAACCACAGGCCGAACGTCATGCCGAGCGTACGGACCCGGTCGACGATCGGGCCGAGCCCCTCCGGCCAGACGTCCTCGTCGACGTACCAGTCGCCGAGGCCCGCGTGGTCGTCGCGGCGGTTCCGGAACCAGCCGTCGTCGAGGACGTACCGCTCGACCCCCAGCCGTGCGGCGCGCTCGGCGAGGTCGGTGAGCCGGGCGAGGTCGTGGTCGAAGTAGACCGCCTCCCACACGTTGATCGTCATCGGGCGCGGGGTCGACGGGTGCTGCGGACGGCTCCGGATCCAGCGGTGGAAGCGACGGGCCTGGTCGTCGAGACCGTCCCCGTACGCGGCGTACAGCCACGGCCCCTCGTACGTCGCGCCGGTGTCGAGCCGGACCTCGCCGGGCAGCAGCAGCTCGCCGCCGCCGACGACCTGCCGTCCGGTCGCCAGCCGCTCGGCGAGGTGCCGGTGGTTCCCGCTCCACGCGGTGTGGACGCCCCAGACCTCGCCGTGGGCGAAGCCGAACCCGGGGACGCCGACGCTGAGCACCGTGGCGGCGTCGGCCCCGGTGCGGCCCTTCCGGCCCTCGCGCTCGTGCGTCCCGACGACGAGTTCGCGGCGCTGCGGCGTGCGCTCCTTGCCCCAGCGGCCGGCGAAGTCGAGGACCTCGCGGGCGTGGGACGGCACCGGCAGGGCGAGGGTGAGGTCGTCGACGGTGTACGCGCCCGCGGCGGTGTTCGTGACGGCGGCGCGGGTGCGGACGAGGCCGGAGGGGAGCATCTCGACGGTGAGCGTGAGGGCGAGGCCGGCGGTGTCGTCGGCGGCGTGGACGGTGACGGTGCCGACGTTGGCGGTGACGCCCGCGGCCCCGCCTGCTGGCGCGGTGCCGCCGCCGTGGGCGTGCCCGCCGGTCGCGGCGACTCGTGCCTGCACGTCGAGCGACGTCACGGTGAACGCCGGCGACCAGTCGCGCCCGTCCCGGTGTCCGGAGAGCCCCGGCCGACCGGTCCAACCACGGTGCGGCTCCGGCAGGATCGCCAGCCGCACCGGCACGTCGGCCTCGTTCGGAGCGACCGGTGCGACGTCGGCCACCGCGAGCGCGAGGAGCTCCGCGTCGTCGAGGTCCCCGAGCGCCGCGCCCCAGTGCACCACCGCGGGGAGCGCCCCGTCACGGCAGTCCAGCACGAGGGAGACGCCCCCGGCGCGCAGGTGGACGAAGTCGTTCGTGTTCACGGCGACAGTCTTCCTCAGAACCAGCGCTTGACCTTGAACACCACCCAGAGGACCGCCGCGAACGCCACCATCGCGACGATCGCGAGCGGGTACCCGAACCGCCACTGCAGCTCCGGCATGTGCGTGAAGTTCATGCCGTAGACCGCCGCCACCAGCGTCGGGGCGAACAGGATCGCCGCCCACCCGGAGATCTTCTTCGTGTCGTCGTTCTGCTTCTGCGCCGCGAGCGTCGAGTCGACCGTCAGCGCGTTCTGGAGGAGCTGCCGGAACGTGTCGAGCCGCTCCACGGTCCGGATCGCGTGGTCGAGGACGTCACGGAACCGCCGCTGCATCTCCACCGGCAGGTGGTACTTCTCCGCACCGCGGTGCAGGTTCTCGATGATGTGGATGAGCGGGCGGGCGGCTCGCTGGAAGTCGACGACCTCGCCGAACAGCTCGTAGACGCGGCGGGAGACCCCGGCCTCGCCCGCGAACAACTGGTCCTCGATCTGGTTGATGTCCTCTTCGAGGCCGTCGATCACCGGCACGTACCCGTCCACGATCGTGTCCATCAGCGCCCAGAGCTGCGCCTGCGGGCCGACGGTCACGAGCCCCGGCTTGCCGCTCATGCGCTGCAGTGCCCTCGGCACGGTGTGGGCACCGCGCGGGTCGGCCTTCACGACGACGAGGAAGAAGTTCTCCCCGACGAAGGCGTGCACCTCGCCGAACTCGACCTCCTCCGCCGTGTCGTTGTACAGCGCCGGCTTCAGCACGACGAACAGCGTCGAGCCGTAGCGCTCGAGCTTCGGTCGCTGGTGCCCCTCGGCGGAGTCCTCGACCGCCAGCTCGTGCAGTCCGAGGGCGACCGCGACGTCGCCGAGCTCCTCGGCGTCGGGCTGGTACAGCACGATGCACGCACTGGCGCCCTGGTCCTCGAGCATCCGGAAGGTGTCGTCGAGCGAGGGACTCGGGATCGGAGCGATCCGGTCGACGTAGACGGTGTTCAGCTCGACGGTCACGCCACCACCGTACGCAGGATGGGCACCCACCGGCCTGGAGGCGCGTCGCGGGCCCCGCCCCGCGCCTCCAGTCCGCTCGTCCCCCGTCTGCTGGACGTGCGCTGCGCGCCGGTCAGGTGCGTCCGCCTACGGTGCAAGGTCATCAGCATGCTGACGAAAGGGACTGACATGCAAAGGATCTGGAAGCGGATCGCGGTCGCGGTGAGCGCGGTCGTCGCGGTCGTGGGTGCGTTCGTCGGGTCGGGCGCCGCCGGAGGGACTCCGATCCAGGACGCAGCGGGTGGGGCGCTGTCGGCGTCCTCGACAGCCATCGCGCCGGACGGGCCGGCGTTCTCGATCTGGAGCGTCATCTACGTCGGGCTCCTCGCCTACGCCGTCCGCCAGTGCTTCCGCACCGCGGACGACGACCGCCACGCGCGACTCGCGGTGCCCGTCGTGCTGTCGCTCCTGCTCAACGCCGCGTGGATCCTGTCCGTGCAGTTCGGGTTCCTGTGGCTGAGCGAGCCGATCATCGTCGCGCTGCTCGCCGTGCTCGTCTGGACGTTCACGATCCTGCGTCGCACGCGGCCCTCCGGCGTCGTGTCGGCGATCGTCACCGACGGCACGTTCGGGCTCTACCTCGGGTGGGTGTGCGTCGCGACGGCGGCGAACACGGCGGCGGTCCTGACGGCCGCGGGCTTCCGGGGCTTCGGGCTCGGGCAGGACGTCTGGGGCGTGCTCGTCGCCGCGGTGGCCGGGCTCGTCGGGGTCCTGCTCGCGGTGTGGGGTCGAGGGCGCCTGGCGCCGACGGCGTCGCTCGCGTGGGGACTGGCGTGGGTCGCGGTCGCGCGGCTCGACGGGCCGCTCGTGTCGACGCCGACGGCCGTGGCGGCGGTGGTCGCGGCGGCTGCGGCGGTCGTCGTGACCCTCGTGGTGCGGGCGCGCGTCGGGTGGGTCCGCGGGCGCGCGACTGCGGGCGGCGCGGCGCGCGCGGCGTAGGCGCCGGCGGCGGCGACGGAGGCGGCGGCGGCTTTTCGCGCTGAGCGACAGTTCACGCGCGGTTGCGGGCGTGAAGTGTCGGTGAGCGCGAAAGTACGCGGGGCGCAGCCCGCCAGGCGCGCAGCGCGCCCCGCTCAGCGCGCGGCGACCGCCAGCCCGTGCGCGGCCGCGACGGCCTCGTTCACGACGCGCCCCGCGTGCACGTTGACGCCGAGCGCCAGTGCCGGGTCGGCTGCGGTCGCGTCCTCCCAGCCACGGTTCGCGATCGCGACGGCGTACGGCAGCGTCGCGTTCGTCAGCGAGATCGTCGAGGTGCGCGGGACGGCACCGGGCATGTTCGCAACGCAGTAGTACACGGAGTCGTGCACCGCGAAGGTCGGGTCGTCGTGCGTCGTCGGGTGCGACCCCTCGAAGCAGCCGCCCTGGTCGATCGCGATGTCGACGAGCACCGACCCGGGCTGCATGTCCGCGACCATGGCGTCGGTCACGAGCTTCGGTGCGGAGGCCCCCGGGATGAGCACCGACCCGATCACGAGGTCGGCGTCACGCAGGGCCGAGGCGATGGCGTGCGCCGACGACCGCAGCGTCGTGATGCGCCCGTCGAACCGCGCGTCGAGCGCGCGCAGCCGCGGCAGGCTGATGTCGAAGACGGTCACCTCGGCGCCCATCCCGAGCGCGATCGTGGCCGCGTGCTCCCCCGCGACCCCGCCGCCGATGACGACGACGCGGCCCTTCGGCGTGCCGGGGACGCCGCCGAGCAGCAGGCCCCGTCCGCCGTTCGCACGCATGAGGTGGTGCGCGCCGACCTGCGCCGAGAGCCGTCCGGCGATCTCGGACATCGGCGAGAGCAGGGGCAGCGAGCGGTCCGGCAGCTGCACGGTCTCGTACGCGATCGCGGTCGCCCCGGAGCCGATGAGGGCGTCGGTGAGCGGCCGGTCGGCGGCGAGGTGCAGGTACGTGAAGAGGACCTGGCCGGGCCGGATCGAGGCGTACTCCGACGCCACCGGCTCCTTGACCTTCATGATCATCTCGGCGCGCGCCCAGACCGACGCTGCGTCGGGGACGATCGTCGCCCCCGCGGCCTCGTACTCGGCGTCCGGGAAGGACGACCCGTCGCCCGCTCCTGCCTGCACGAGCACCTCGTGGCCGTGCAGCGCCAGCTCGGCGACGCCGGCCGGGGTGGCGGCGACGCGGAACTCGTTGTTCTTGATCTCGGTGGGGACGCCGATGAGCATTGCGGACTCCTTCGTGGGCGGTGCTGTCGTCCCGTCCATTCAGCACCCGATTCGTTACCAGAGCGTTTCCGCCGAACGATCTGGTGGAGATCGGCCGATCCGTCACACGAGATTCGGCGCGGTGCGCATGAGCGCGGTGTGCATGAGCGCGGTGTGCATGAGGGCCCCGCTCAGAAGACCTTGCCCGGATTGAGGATCCCCGCCGGGTCGAACACCCGGCGGATTCCCCGCTGCAACTCGAGCGAGTCGTCGCCGAGCTCGTCACCGATCCACCGCCGCTTGAGCACGCCGACGCCGTGCTCCCCGGTGAGCGTCCCGCCCAGCTCGATCGCCGCGCGGAACATCGCGTCCGCCGCCGCCCAGACGTGCGGGGGCACCTCGTCACCCTCGAACACGAAGTTCGGGTGCAGGTTGCCGTCGCCCGCGTGGGCGACGGTCGGGATCGCGATGCCGTACTCGTGGCCGATCGCCTCGACCCGCGCGAACATCTCGGCGAGCCGGCTGCGGGGCACGGCGACGTCCTCGATGAGCACGCGGCCCCGTGCCTCCATCGCGGGGTGGAACGAGCGGCGGATCGTCAGCAGGCGCTCGCGTTCCGCCGCCGAGCCGGCCAGGTGGACGGTTCCCCCCTCGGCCTGGAGGCGCGGTGCAGCTCCCAGCGCGGCTTCCGTCGCGCCCGGGCCGTCGTACTCGACGAGGAGGAACACCTCACCCGCCGCGGTGCTCCCCACGGTCTGCGCGATGACGTCCGGTCCGAGGTACGCGGCGATGCCCTCGAGGGCGGCGGCGTCGAGCAGTTCCACCGTCGACGGTCGGTCCGTCCCGGTCACGACGACCGCCGCGGCACGGGCGGCGGCCTCGACGGACGGGAACACGGCACCGAGCGTGGCGGGTTCGCCGGCCGGGATCGGCACGAGCCGGACGGTCGCGCCGACGATGACGCCGAGGGTGCCCTCCGACCCGACGAGCAGCGCGGTGAGGTCGAGCCCGGTGACGCCCTTGACGGTCCGGTGCCCGGTGGACACCAGGCGGCCGTCCGCGAGCACGACGTCGAGCCCGAGCACCGCCTCGCGCGTCACGCCGTACTTCACGCATCGCAGGCCGCCGGCGTTCGTGGCGATGTTGCCGCCCACGCTCGCGATCGCCGCACTCGCGGGATCGGGGGCGAACCGGAGCCCGTACGACGCGACGGCGGCGTTCAGGTCGCCGTTGAGCACGCCGGGTTCGACGATCGCGAACTCGTCCTCGGTGGAGACCGCGACGATCCGGTCCATCCGCGCGACGCTGAGCACCACCGAGCCCTCGGTACCGTTCGCGCCGCCGGCCAACCCGGTGCCGGCACCCCGCGGGACGACCGGTACGCGGAGGTCGCTGCAGGTCCGGAGCGTCGCCTGCACCTGCTCGACCGTGCGGGCCTCGACGACGGCCAGCGGGCCACCGGGTGCGGTCCACCCGGACTTGTCGGTCCGCGCGGCGTCGAGCACGGCCGGGTCGGTCAGGACGAGCGTGCCGTCCTGGTCGTCGAGGGCGGACCGGAGGGCGGCGACGACGGTGTCCATACCGCCACGCTACCGATCACCGGTGTCAGCGCGAGCGGAGCGACTCGCTCGGCAGTTCACCGAAGCGGGCGCGGTACGTCGCCGAGAAGCGCCCGAGGTGCCCGAAGCCCCACTCGCGGGCGACGTCCGCCACCGAGGTCTCGTCGCGGTCGCGGCGGATGAGGTCCGCGCGGGCGCCGTCGAGCCGGACACCGCGGAGCAGGTCGCCCGGCGTCTGGTCGAGGTGTCGGCGGAGCGACTGTTGCAGGCCGCGCGGGCTGAGTCCGGCGGCCGCCGCGATCTCCGGCGTGCCGATCGGCTCGCGTGCGTGCTCGTGCACGAACTCGAGTGCCCGGCGGAGACGGTCGTGCTCCGGTCCGGTGCCGTCCACGGCGCCGCGCCACCGGTTGCGCTGGGGGAAGGCCGCGAGCGCCGCGGTGGCGAACGCCTCGGCGATGTCCCGCTGGATGGTCGGGGTGATCTCGTGGTCGACGTCGAGCCAGGTCGAGGAGTAGGAGCGGACCACCGACTGCCATCCGCGCATGCCCTCGGCGGTCGGGCGACGGAGCGCCTCGAACTCGAAGTCGTCCTCGCCGACGAGCGAGCGAACGAAGTCGGTCTGGAGCTGCACGATGTTCATCCCGATGTCGTGGTGGTGCAGCTCGAACGTCTCGGCGTACGGCAGGACGACCGGTACACCGACTTCGAGGTCGTGGTCCTCGCCGGCGTACGTCAGGGTGCTCGATCCGCTCCGCGTCCACGCGACGAGGAACTCGCCGTCGGTCCGGCTGTCCGTGCGCAGGTCGACGAGGAACCGCGACGACCGCAGCGACATCCGGTCGTCGCCGACACCGGCGAAGTCCCAGTGCGCCGTCGGCCGTGTCCGCCGCACCCGCGGCGAACGGAAGTCGTAGTCCCCGCCGAAGAAGGTGAGCGCTTCGTCGACGTCGGTGCCGACGAGACGCCGGAAGTACCGGGTGTCGGTCGAGGGCGGAGAAGTGGGCAGCATGTCCCCGAACGTACCCGCGGCCACTGACGAACTGGATCAGTTCGTGACTCAGGGCTGCAGGATCGCCTGCCCGACACTCTCGTCCAGGATGAGGTCGGTGATGAGCCCGGCGGCCAGTGCGCCCCGCAGCGACGCGGCCTTCGAGCGTCCGGCGACGACGCAGACCCGGCGCGGTGCGCGCTTGATCGTGTCGAGGTCCGGGGCGCCCGCGCGGGCGTTCACGCCGATGTCCTTCCACGACCCGTCGGCGCGGTAGAACACGGTCGAGACGTCACCGACGACCTTGGCCTTCGTGAGTTCGTCGCGGTCCTCGGGGTCGAGGTAGCCGCCGGAGTACACGTGCGACGGCACCGGGGCCTGCGGCGCACCGACACCGAACACGACGAGGTCCATCCGCTCGTGCAGGTCGAGGACGCGACGGATCGAGCGCTCCCGGAACAGGGCCTCCTTCGTCGCGGGGTCGTCGAAGAACGCGGGCACCGGGAACTGCTGCACGAACGCGCCGTACGCCTCACCGAAGCGGCGGAGGATCTCGGACGCGTACACGATGCCCGTCGTCCGGGTGTTCGCGGCGCCGTTGATCTGCACGACGGTCGAGCCGTGCGTGGTCTTCGGCACGAGGTACCGGCTCACCGCACTGACGGTCGAGCCCCAGGAGATGCCGATCACCATGTTCGACTCGACGTACTGCGTGAGGATGCGTGCAGCCGACAGGGCGACGCGCTCGAGCCGGTCGACGTCGCTGGTGTGGTCGGGCACCGGCACGACGTGCGCGTGCACGCCGAAGCGGGAGCGGATGCTCCGGCTGAGCGCGGCGGCCTGGTCGAGGGGCGACCGGATCTGGATGTCGACCAGCCCGGTGTCCCTGGCGTACTTGAGCAGGCGGGACACCGACGAGCGCGAGGTGCCGAGCTCGTCGGCGATCGCGTCCATGGTCAGGTCCTGCAGGTAGTACAGGTGCGCGGCGCGCAGCGCTTGCTGGGTGCGCATCGGTTGCGCAGCATCACTCATGGGAACCGAGCATGCACGGACGTGCACGGCCTCTGCAACCCCTGTCGCGCCTCCAGACCCGCTCCGGAGCCACGCCGACACGTGTGCTGCACGTTCGTGCACGCGAGTTGCCCGACCTCTCACCCGAGGCGCACGATCGGTGTCGAACACAACGAACCGACCAAGGAAGCGACGCAGCAGATGTCGAAGAAGACGCAGCCCCGGAACACGGTGAACGCGCTCACGGAGCGCCCGAACGCACAGGTCCTCGTCGTCGGTGGCGGCATCAACGGCATCGCCACCTTCCGCGACCTCGCCCTGCAGGGGGTCGACGTCGCCCTCGTGGAGCGCGGCGACTACGCCTCGGGTGCCTCGTCCGCCTCGAGCCACATGATCCACGGCGGCATCCGGTACCTCGAGAACGGCGAGTTCCGCCTCGTCCGCGAGAGCGTGCAGGAGCGCAACGGACTCATCCGCATCGCGCCGCACTACGTGAAGCCGCTGCAGACGACGATGCCGATCTTCTCGACGTTCTCCGGCATCATGAACGCCCCGCTGCGGATGCTCACGCACAAGCAGCGCTCCACGAAGGAGCGTGGCGCGATGCTCATCAAGATCGGCATGACGATCTACGACTCCTTCTCGCGCGACGGCGGCTCCGTCCCGAAGCACGTCTTCCGCACGAAGAAGGCCGCGCTCGAGGACATGCCGGCGCTCAACAAGGACCTGAAGTACACGGGCACCTACTACGACGCGAGCGTGCACGAGCCCGAGCGCCTGGCCCTCGACGTCCTCAAGGACGGTCTGGCCGCCGGCTCCGGCACGGGTGCTGCGAGCACCGCGCGCGCCACGAACTACGTCGAGGCCGCGGGCACCCGTGACGGCGGCGTCCTGCTCCGCGACCGCGAGACCGGCGCCGAGTTCGTCTTCACGGCCGACGTCGTCATCAACGCCTCCGGCCCCTGGACCGACCTGACGAACGAGGCGTTCGGCGGCGAGACGAAGTTCATGGGCGGCACGAAGGGCTCCCACATCGTCGTCGACAACCCCGAGCTGCTCGAGGCGACGAAGGGCCGCGAACTGTTCTTCGAGAACAACGACGGCCGCATCGTCCTCATCTACCCGCTCAAGGGCCGGGTCCTCATCGGCACGACCGACATCGACGCCGACCCGTCGAAGCCGGTCACCACGACCGACGAGGAGATCGACTACTTCTTCGGACTCGTCAAGCACGTGTTCCCGCAGATCGACGTCACCCGCGACCACATCGTCTACAGCTACTCCGGCATCCGCCCGCTCCCCCGTCACGAGGACACCGCCCCCGGCTTCGTGTCCCGCGACTACCGGATCGTCGACACCCCGATCGCCGGACTGCCGAAGAGCACCGTCCTGTCGCTCGTCGGTGGCAAGTGGACCACCTTCCGCGCGCTCGCCGCGCACCTCTCCACCGAGGCCACGCAGAAGCTCGGCGTGGACCGCACGGTCGACACCACCGGCATGGCGATCGGCGGCGGCAAGGACTACCCCACGACCGACGCCCAGCGTGCGCTGTGGATCAGGTCGCACCGCGACGGGCTCGACGAGTCGATCGTCGAGGGGCTGCTCGAGCGCTACGGCACCCGTGCGGCCGAGGTCGTGGACGTCCTGGTCGACGGCCCCGTCGAGCCGCTCGAGTCCGAGCCGACGCTCACCCGGGCCGAGGTCGCGTACTTCGCCCGCCACGAGCAGGCCGTGCACCTGATCGACGTGGTGCTGCGTCGCACGAACCTCGCGTTCGTCGGCGGTGTCACGATCGACCTGCTCGACGAGCTGGCCGACGTGCTCGCCGAGACCCTCGGCTGGACGCAGGAGGAGCGCGCGGACGAGGTCCAGCGCACGCTCGACGTCCTGCGCGAGTCGCACGGGGTCATCGTGCCCCTGACGGCCGCGTCGGCGTCGCAGCTCGCGTAGTACACGCGACCGACCACGGACTGGAGGCGCGGTGCCAGCTGGCACCGCGCCTCCAGTCCGTTCGCTGGTCGCGTCAGAACCGCTCGCCCGTGGGGTCCTGCGCCGTCCGGTCGATGAGCTCCTCGCCGCCGACGGGCTCGCCCTCCCAGTCGACCAGGCGCCAGCCGTCCGCGAACGACCCCTCGAGCTCGACGATGCCGGTGTTCTCGAGGTTGCGCTTCGTGCCGAACTCGTCCGGGGTGTTGTGCGCGGCCGCGCTCGACCACGTCCGGATCGCCGCTCCGTGACTGACCGCCGCCGCGACCTCGACCCCGCTCGCCTCGATGCGACGGATCGCGTCGTCGTAGCGGGCGAAGAACTCGTCGCCGCTCTCGGCTCTGGGCATCCGCGTGCTGCGGTCGCCCGCCGACCAGCCGTGCACCGTCGAGATGTACATCTGCACGGACACCTTGTCGCTCTTGCCCTGGGTGTCGCCGGCCTCGATCTCGCGGAGGCCGGGGAGCACCACCGGCTCGAGGCCGAGCGCGGCGGCGAGGGGTGCCGCGGTGACCTGCGTCCGGACCATCGTCGAGGTGAAGAGCCGCTCGATGCCCCGGTCCGCGAGGGCGGCCGGGAGCGCGTCGGCCTGCCGCTGCCCGAGCTCCGTCAGGCCGGGACCGGGCACCTCGGCGTCGAGGACGCCGTGCACGTTCGCGGGGGTCTGGCCGTGGCGGATGAGCAGCAGTCGCATGGAGCCACCCTACGGAACACCGCCGACGCGGGCGGCGCGGGCGGCGCGGGCGCCCCGTAGCATCGCGACATGGCGATCGAACCCGAGACGAAGAACTGGACCTGGGTCATCGAGGCCGCGTGCCCGGAGTGCGGCTACGACGGCAGCGCGGTGACGATCCGCGACGTGCCGGGCATCATCGAGGCGAACGCCTCGGCGTGGCCCGCCGTGCTCGGCCGCGACGACGTCCACGAGCGCCCCGACGACCACACGTGGTCTCCGCTCGAGTACGGCGCACACGTCCGCGACGTGCACCGGAAGATGGCGGAGCGGCTCGCGCTCATGCTCGCCGAGGACGCTCCGACCTTCGCGAACTGGGACCAGGACGCCACGGCGGTCGACGACCGCTACGGCGAGCAGGACCCCGCGGTGGTCGCCCGCGAACTCGGCGAGGCAGCGCACCGTGCGGCGAGGGCGTTCGACGACGTCCGCGACGACCAGCTCGAGCGCACCGGCCTCCGGTCCGACGGCAGCGCCTTCACGGTCGCGACCCTCGCCACGTACTACGCGCACGACCCGGTGCACCACCTCTGGGACGTGCGGCGCACGCAGTAGCGGACACGCCTGACGGCCTGGAGGCGCGTGGCGGCGCCGTCACGCGCCTCCAGGCCGGTTCAGGCGAGCGCGTCGAGCAGGGCGCGCGCCGTCGCGGCGTCCGTCACCAGCTCGTTGACGAGCCCACCGCGCACCGCGCCGACGATGCTCGGCACCTTGGACGCGCCGACCGCCACCCCGACGGCGTGCGGGACGGCGGCGAGCAGCTCGCGCGAGGTCCGCACCATCCGGTCGCTCCCGGGGAACTCGATCGCCGAACCGTCGGCCGCGTAGAAGTTGAGGGAGACGTCGCCGGCGGCCCGGTCGAACACGGCGTCCTCGACGGGGACGCCCCGGGCGAGCGCGTCACGGGTCGGGGTCGGGGCGCCGATGCCGAGGATCGCGCCCTTCGCCCGGCCCCAGAGCCCGACGACGTGCTGGAAGGCGGGGTCCTCGTCGAGCGAGGAGCGCATCGCCGGCGACGGCAGCGCCTGGGCGAAGAGGAACGCCGGGATCGCTCCCGAGTGCTCGGCGGCGGTGCGGGTGATCTCGTTGGTCTGGAACCACGGCATCGGGTCAGCCTGACCACCCACCGTCGGGACGAGCTGGACGCCGGCCAGTGGCGGCATGCCGGCGCGGGCGACGTCGTGGACGGTGCGACCCGAGGACATGAGGACGGCGTCGCCGGGCACGAGCGCCATCCCCTCGATCGCGGCGGCGAGCGGCGCGGCGAGGTCGGCGCCGAGGGTGGCTGTGTGGGTGACGGCGGCGAGGTGGACCGCCCGGAGGCCGAGCACGACCTGCAGCCGCTCCGCGAGGGCGACGGTCTCGTCCTGGAAGGGGTCGACGACCTCGATGCGGACGAGCCCGGCCTTCCGGGCCTCGGCCACGAGCCGGCTCACGGTCGGGCGGGAGACCCCGAGGCGCGAGGCGATCTCGACCTGGGTGGCGTCCTCGAGGTAGTACATCCGGGCCGCCTGGTAGACGGTGTCGAGCGGGAAGCGGGTCCGGGAACCCTCCACGCCGGCGGTGCTCTCGGAGGACATGCGGCGGGACCCTTCGTCTCGATCGGACACCGCGATCGTAGTCCGGACACCCGGCAGAAATGCTGTTCTGGACGATTGTTCCGCGGTGTAGCCTCGATGGGGAGCCGCGCGCTGCGGCAGAACCGGAGGGTGAACGCATGACGTACCGTCTCGTGATCGGGTCCGACGACGCCGGGTTCGACTACAAGGAGATCATCAAGGCCGACCTGCAGCAGGACGACCGGGTCGCCTCGGTCGTCGACGTCGGGGTGGACGCCGACGGGCACACCGCCTACCCGCACGTCGCGGTCGACGCCGCCCGACTCGTCGCGAACGGCGAGGCCGACCGGGCGATCCTGATCTGCGGCACCGGACTCGGTGTGGCGATCAGCGCGAACAAGGTCCCCGGGATCCGGGCGGTCACCGCGCACGACTCGTACTCGGTGGAACGGTCGGTCCTCTCGAACGACGCCCAGGTCCTCTGCATGGGGCAGCGCGTGGTCGGCGTGGAGCTCGCGCGGCGTCTCGCGAAGGAGTGGCTCGGCTACGAGTTCGACCGCTCCTCGGCCAGTGCCGAGAAGGTGCAGGCCATCTGTGAGTACGACGGCAGCGCGCCGGCCGGGGTCGACGCGCAGGCGTAGCGCTCCCGCTCCGCGGCGCCTCATCCCCCGGTCGAGCGGGATCATCCTCGCGGCGGACGACGTCGGCACACGCACGAGCGATCGTGGGAACACGACGACGTCCAGGGTCCTGTCGGGGGCCGGACGTACCGTACCCACGACTCCGATGCTCCACGAGGGGAACCCGATGAAGAAGTCAGCCTGGCTGCCAGCAGTCATCGCGCCGGTCGTGGTGGCCGCCGCCGTCGCCGTCGCCGCGCCGATGATCGCGAACGCCGCGAACGACCCGATCGCAGGGACGGACCCGAGCGCCGCCGACGTCATCGCCAGCATCGCGAAGTCCTCCGACGCGCAGTACTCCGGCAAGCTCGTGCAGACGAGCGACCTCGGTCTCCCCGAGCTCCCGACCGGCTCGGGCGGTTCCTCGCTCGAGGGGAACGCCTCAGACGTGCTCGGACTCCTCACCTCGTCGCACACCGCCCGCGTCTACGTCGACGGCGCCGACAAGCAGCGCGTCCAGTTGCTGCAGCAGCTCGCCGAGCAGGACGTCGTCCGCAACGGGTCCGACGTCTGGACCTGGGACTCGAAGGAGCGGACGGCCACGCACGTCACCCTGCCGAAGGACGCCGCCAAACCCGAGGACGGCACCACCACACCGGCCGAGATCGCCGAACGCGCCGTCCAGGGCATCACTCCGACCACGAAGGTGTCGAAGCCGACCGAGGTCCGCGTCGCCGGGCAGGACGCCTGGCAGATCACGCTGACCCCCAAGTCCTCCGGCACGCTCGTCGGCGCCGTGCGCCTGGCGGTCGACCAGCAGACGGGGCTCCCGCTCCGCGCCACGATCGAGGCGGCGGGCCAGGACGACCCGGCCGTGCAGGTCGGCTTCACCAGCCTGTCCTACGGCGCCCCGGCCGCGCGACTCTTCGACTTCACGCCGCCGGCGAACGCGAAGGTGGAGACGAAGGACCTGTCCGACGCCGGCGCGCACGCGAAGGGCGACGCCGACCACCACCGCACCGACGGCAGCGCCACGGGCGCCGACCCGACCTTCACCGGCAAGGGCTGGAGCACGATCGCCGAACTCCCCGCCGGGACGGTCGACCGGTCCGGCCTGGGCGACGACGCCTCGGGCCTCCTGAACCAGGTGACGAAGGCCGTCGACGGCGGCCGAGCGGTCCAGACGTCGCTCGTGTCGGTGTACCTGACCGACGACGGCCGTGTCCTCGCGGGTGCCGTGCCGGTGTCCGCGTTGGTCGCCGCCGCCAAGTGAGCACGACCGCACCCGACCTCGCGATCCGCACCACCGGGCTGGCGAAGGTCTTCCGCAAGCAGCGCGCGGTCGACGGCATCGACCTCGCCGTCCCCCGCGGCGCCGTCTTCGGGTTCCTCGGGCCGAACGGCTCCGGCAAGACGACCACGATCCGGATGCTGCTCGGCCTGTCGAGCGCGACCGGCGGCAGCATCGAGCTGCTCGGACGGTCGATGCCGAAGGCGTTGCACGACGTCCTGCCCCGGGTCGGTGCGCTCGTCGAGGGTCCGGCGTTCTACCCGTACCTCTCCGGCCGGGCGAACCTCCTCCGCTTCGACGCCGCCGACCCCACCTCGGACCCGCGCACCCGGAAGGACCGCGTGGCGAGCGCCCTCGACCGCGTCGGGCTGACCCACGCCGCCGACAAGAAGGCGCACGCGTACTCGCTCGGCATGAAGCAGCGGCTGGGCCTCGCGAACGCCCTGCTCGCACCGCGGGACCTGCTCGTGCTCGACGAACCGACGAACGGCCTCGACCCGCAGGGCACGCGCGAGGTCCGGAACCTCATCCGCTCCCTCGCCGACGACGGCACGACGGTGTTCGTGTCGAGTCACCTGCTCGCCGAGATCGAGCAGGTGTGCACCCACGCCGCCGTGATGCGGACGGGCAAGCTCGTCGCGCAGGGCTCGATGGACGAGCTCCGGTCCTCCGGTGCCCGCACGGTGACGGTCCGCACGCCGGACCTCGGCCAGGCCGGCACGGTCCTGACGCGCCTCGGCCTGACCCCGCGGCACGACGGCGGAGCGGACGTGCTCGTCGCGGACCTGCCCCACGAGGTCCTGCCCGAGACGATCACCGCCGAGCTCGTGCGTGCGGACGTCCGGGTGCGCGGACTGACCGTCGGCGGGGGCACCCTCGAGGACCTCTTCGTCGCACTCACCGGGGAGGGATTCGATGTCGCAGCCTGAGACCTCCACCGGTACCGCCGACAGCACCGCCGACGGCACCGCCGGCCCGGTCACCGCCACCGCAGGTCCCGACGCCGCGGCCGCCGGGAACCCCGCGCCGATCGCCCGTCGCCAGCGACCCTTCGCGCTCCTCGGGTCCGAACTCGCCCTGGTCTTCCGCCGACGCCGCACCTGGGCGATGCTCGGCGCGCTCGGCCTCGTCCCGATCCTCATCGCCGTCGCGGTCCGTCTCACCACGTCGGGTGACGACGGCGGTCCGGCGTTCCTCGGCGACATCACGAACAACGGCCTGTTCGTGTCGTTCACCGCACTGACGGTCTCGATCCCGCTGTTCCTGCCGCTCACCGTCGGGGTCGTCGCGGGCGACACGGTCGCGGGCGAGGCGAGCCACGGCACCATCCGGTACCTGCTCGTCGCGCCCACCGGTCGCGTCCGGTTCATCCTCGTGAAGTACGCGGGAGCCGTGGCGTTCTGCCTCGCGGCCACGCTCCTCATCGTGCTCGTCGGCGCGGCGATCGGCGCGGTGCTGTTCCCGATCGGCCCGGTGACCCTGCTGTCGGGCACGCAGGTGGACGGCTGGTCGTACGCCGGCCGCGCCCTCCTCCTCGCGCTCTACGTCACGCTGTCGATGCTCGGGCTGTCGGCGATCGGGCTGTTCGCGTCGACGCTGACGAGCGTGCCGGTCGGGGCGATGGCCTCGACGGTCGTCCTCGCCGGGGCGTCACAGGTGCTCGACCAGCTGCCGCAGCTCGACTGGCTGCACCCGTACCTGTTCTCGCACCAGTGGCTCGCGTTCGGGGACCTGCTCCGCGACCCGATCGCGTTCGACTCCTTCGGGTCGAACGCCCTGCTGCAGCTCGGCTACGTCGTGGTCTTCGGCGCGCTGGCCTACAGCCGGTTCGCCACGAAGGACATCCTGAGCTGAGCCGGGCGGCCGCCCGCAGAGGCGAGCAGGGCGGCCGCCCGCAGCAGGCGAGCAGGCCGGGCCGCGCTCAGCTGGCCGGGCTGGCCGTCCCGCCCGCCATCGTCTCGGTGTCGCTGCCCCGGTCGTCGGCGTACCGGTCGCGCAGGTCACGGGCCTTCTCGGACCGGTACCAGTCCAGCCGCGCCCCGGTCTCGACCGGCTGCATGCCGACGACGACCTTCCCGCGGGAGTGCATCTCGGCCAGGTCCTCGTACGCGTCCACGATGTACTCGAACGGGTAGTAGCCCGAGATGAGCACCTGGACGCGACGGTCCTCGACGGCCTTCGCGAGCATCGTGAGGTTCTCCATCGCCTCGACGTCTCCGGAGGGGGCGCGCAGGTACCGGATCTCGACGTCGCGGCGCTCCTCGGAGGACACGTACCGCCCGTCGTCGATGCCGAGCGCCGCCGCGAGGGCCTTCGAGGGCGCGTCGCCGTGGTTGTCGATGAACGCGGTGATCGGCCGTCCGTCGGCGATCTCGCGGATCCGGCCCTCCTCGCCGTCGCCGTACACGACGGGCAGGGTGCCGATCTGCCGCAGGTAGTCGTGGTTCCGCGCGCTGCCGAGGGCGATCACCGTGGCCCCGGCGTCGTGGGCGAGCTGGCACTCGATGTGCCCGACCCCGCCGGCCGCCGCGCTGATCACGACGGTGTCCTCCGGTCCGAGCTTGAGGTCCCGCACGATCGTGACCGCGGTGCACCCGGCGAGGTACAGACCGCCGGCGACCTCCCACCCGACGTGCGTCGGCTTGATGATGACGACCTCGCGCGGCACCCGGATCCAGGTCGCGTGCGCGCCGCCCTCGGGGGCGTGCCCCATTACCTCGTCGCCGACCCGGATCCCCTTCACCGCGGAGCCCTTCGCCCGGACGATGCCGGCGAAGTCGACGCCCTGGTGCGCCGGGAAGTCGAGCTCGATGTGGTCGCGGAGCCGACCCTCGCGGAGGAACCGCTCGATGTGGTTCAGCCCGGCCGCGATGATCTCGACGACGACGTCGCCGGGCCCGGGTTCCGGACGTTCCTGGGGGACGAGCTCGACGACGTCGAAGTCGCCGTACCGGTCGTACTGGACTGCACTGCCGATCCGCATGGGGTGCTCCTTCGCTGGAGAGGTGCACCCGGCCTACTCGGAGTTCCCGGATGCAACCCGAACGCGCGGGGTACCAGCGCACCCGCCCCCGGTGGTGCGGCTGGGACTCTCGACGTGCCCACCTGCTGCCTGGAGGCGCGGGGCGGGGCCGCCGGCGCGCCTCCAGGCCGGTGGTCAGCGCGTCAACGACCCGTGGACGCGCTGATGATGCGGGTCACCGTCTCCGCGTCGAAGTGGAACGCGAGGGGATCGGCGCCCGGTCGTGGAACGCGGAACGGGGTGGACCAGACGGAGCCGTCCTCGGCGACGTCGACGACGAGGGCGCCCGCGTCGACGTGCGCGGACTCCTCGGACCAGGGTCCGGTCACGTCGGTGTCGTTCGCGACACCCGGGGCGACGAGGACGGGCACCCCCGCGAGCGAGCCGGCGAAGTGGTGGTGGTAGTGCCCGGCGAGGACCACCCGGACGTCGGACCCGCGGATCGCGTCGGCGAGCGCCTCAGGGTTCCGCAGCTTGAGCGCGTCGTGCAGGGCGGTCGGCGCCGGCAGCGGCGGGTGGTGCAGGACCACGACGGTGCCGTGCGGTGCGGGCGCACCGGCGAGCGCCGCGCGGAGCCGCTCGAGGGACGAGTCGTCGAGCTCGCCGTACCCGGCCCCCGGCACGCTCGTGTCGACGGTGACGATGCGCCGACCGGCGACGACGGACTGCCCCCACACCGGGACCGTCGGCGGGTGGTACTCCAGGGTGTGCGCGAGCGGCCGACCGCCCTCGCCGAGGACGTGCCCGTTCGCGAGCACCTGCCGGAACCCCTCGCGGAGGTCGTGGTTGCCCGGCACGGTGACCAGCGCCGCGCCGTGTCGTTCCGCCCAGCCGCCGACGCGCTCGAGCACGGCGGCGTACGACTCCGGGCTGCCGTCCTCGGAGACGTCGCCGGACACGACGACCAGGCCGACCCCGGGCACGTCGTCGGCCCGGGCGAGGACGCGCTCGAGCGCTGCCGTGGTGTCGACGGAGCCCTGGTGGAGGGCACCGTCGCCCGTCAGGTGGGTGTCGGAGAGGTGGAGGACGCGGAGGGTCCCCGGTGCGGGCGGCTGCATGCGGGCCACGCTAGCCGGGCGCCGAGGTGTTGGCGGCGCTCCCCCGCTGACGTCAGCGGAGCGTGTGCGTGCCCGCGCCGAGGGTCTCGGTACGGCCCGACGGCAGCCGGACGTCGGCGGTGGTCCCGGGCGGTACCGTCACCTCGAGCTCGACGGCTCCGCCGAGGTCGCCTGCTCCTCGGAGGTCGCCTGCTCCTCGGAGGTCGCCGGCTCCTCGGAGCAGATGCCAGCGGACGCCGGCTCTGCCGTACGGCGTCGCGACCGAGCACGACGCCGATCCCACCGGACCGCACACCGCCGGCGCGACGGTGAACCGGCGCCATCCGGGCTCGACGAGCCGGATGCCCGCGACGTACCCGGTCAGCCAGTCGTCCACCGTTCCGAGGAAGAAGTGCCCGTGTGAGCGCGCGGCGAGGTCCCAGTGCTCGAACGTCGACGTCGCGCCGGCTCCTCGCCAGGCACCCCACGACGGTGCGGTCGTCTGCCGTGCCACGGCGAGCGCCAGGTCGCCGTACCCGGCGTCGGTGAGGACCGGCAGCAGCCACTTCGTGCCGATCGCCCCGGTGTCGAGGTGGTCCCCGCGTGCACGGACGTCGGCGGCGAGTCCGGCGGCGATCGACGCCCGCAGCGACGGCTCCTCGACGACGTCGAACGCGAGGGCGAGGACCTGGTGCGACTGCCGGAAGCCCGCGTCGCGCGGCCCGCGGACGACCCCGTCCACGACGAACTCGCGTGCGAACGCGGCGCGGACCTCGGCGGCCGCGGAGACCGCCCACGAGGCGTCACGGCCGAGGACCTCGTCGATCCGAGCGACCGTGTCGAGGATCCGCACGAGGAACGCGGTCGCCGGCACGCGGGAGTCCTCCGGCGGGTTGCCGCCACCGGGGTCTGTCCCGGGAGCGACCCAGTCGCCGAGGATCGTGTCCGCGATGCCGCCGGGCGACCGCGACAGCTCGAAGCGCGCGTACCCCTCGATCGTGTCGACGTGCCGTTCGAGCACGGTGGGGTCGCCCGTGTGTCGGTAGAGGTCCCACGGCACGGTGACCAGTGCCGCGTGCCACACCGGTGCCCGGGTGTCGACGCCGAACACCCCGGCGTTCGGGGCGATGAGCGCGGGCGGGTGACCCGGCACGACGGTCTCGGCGAGGTCCTCGACCCACTTCGTCAGGACGCCGGCCGTGTCCACGTTGGTGAGGAACATGTCGGCCCCGACGGCGGCGTCACCGGTCCAGCCGTTCTTCTCGTACTTCGGTGTGTCCGTCGGGTAACCGTGGAGGTTGTTCTCCACGGTGTGCATCGTCGCGTCGTGGATCCACTGGAGCAGGTCGTCGTCGACGGTGAACGTGCCCGTGCGAGCGGCATCGGTCCGGACGACGCAGGCCGTCACGTCCGCCGCGGACGGCGCGCCGGGCCACCCGGACAGCTGCATGTGACGGAAGCCCTTGTAGGAGAACCGCGGCTCCCAGACGACCGCGTCCTCGTCGAGCGTCACCTCGTCGGTCTGGAACCCGTCCTCGAAGTAGTGCTTCTCGTCGTCGGCGTTCGGCAGGCCGTCGGCGCGGAGCCGTTCGCCGTACCGCACGCGGACCGTCGCTCCGGGGCTCCCAGCGGGCAGACGCAGCCGCACCCACCCCGCGACCACGCGGGGGAACGTGACGACCCACTCGCCGGGCGCCGCCTCGACGACCGCGGTCGGGGCGAGTTCCTCGACGACGCGGATCGGCTGTTCGAGCCGTGCCTGCAGCCGTCCGGCGGGCCCGGTCACCACGGTCGCCGGGACCGCCGGCTCCGCGAGGGGCCGGCCCCGGCGCCGGCGGAGGTCGTGGACCTCGCCGCCGTACAGGTCGTCCAGGAGGATCGTCCCGCGTCGAGCGCCCCAGTCACCCCCGGTGCGGATCACCTGCACCCCGCCGTCGGCCCGCTCGAGCCGCAGGACCGCCCGGACGCGTGGTTCGGCGTGCCACGGCGCGCGTTCCCACGCCCAGACGTTCGCGTTCGTCATGCCGAAGAACCCACGGCCCAGCTCGAGCTCCAGATCGTGGGCGGTGCCGTCGGCGAGCGCGGCGGTGAGGTCGTGCAGGACGACCTGGACCCGCCGGTCCCAGTGCGTGGTGGTCGGCGAGAGCACCTCGTCGGTCGCGAGCGCATCGTCCACCCGGACGTCGACGTGCCCGCCGGCGGCGACCGCCAGGAGCGCGCGGACGACCGGCGCCCCGGCGGGCACGACCCTCGACAGCAGCGGGGCCGCGAGGGAACCGTCGACGGAGCGTTCGCGAGGACTCGCGGGGTCGCCTGCGGGGACCGCCGGCGACGCGGTGACCCACTCGGCACCGGACCAGTCGTCCGCAGCGTCGGGTGCGGGGGTGAACGTGCCACGTGCGGTGTCGACCGTCGTGCCGGACTCGATCCGGGCCTCCCAGGCGAGTCGGTGCCACGGTGCGAACCGCAGGCCGCGCGGGGAACGCAGCCACGGGCGGTCGGTCGCGATGCGTCCCGAGTCCCAGACGGTCTCGCTGCCGTCCACCACCACGACCCGGACGGCCGTCTGCGGGCCGGGGCCGGCGGGTCGCCACGCGAACCGGACGGTCTCGCTGGCCGTCCCGATCGGGTCACGGTGTCCGTCGACCTCGCCGTGTCCGTCGCCGTTGTCGTTGCCGTTGCCGTTGCCGTTGCCGTTGGCAGCGCTGTCCAGGAGCACCATCGGACCTCCCCGTCCGGCGCATCGTCACGCTCGGTCCGGCCTGAAACGATTCACTGTGACAGGGTGCGTTGTCAAGCCCGACCGCGAGGCGTCAGGGTCGGATCACGTCACGCCCGTAGCGGCTCGGCGGGACCCCGAACGCGGCGCGGAACACCCGCGAGAAGTACAGCTGGTCGGCGAACCCGACCGCACGGGCGACCTCGCCGATCCGCAGTCCGGTGGTCCGGAGCAGGTCGGCGGCCTCGCGCATGCGGGCGTCCCGGACCCACGCGGAGACGGACGCTCCGAGGTGCGCCGTGAAGAGCCGGCCGGCGGTCGAGGGGCTGCAGTCGCCGGCCGCAGCGATCTCGGCGACCGACAGCGGCCGGTCGAGGTGCTGCGCGACGAAGGCCGTCATCGCCTCGAGCGCGACCGGGACCCCGCCGTCCGCCCCGCCGTTCGCGGCCACGCCTGATGTGCCCGACGCCGTGCCCGACGCCGTGCTCGCCGCCGTGGTCACCGCCGTGATCACCGCCGCCTCGGCGGTGAACAGCGCCCCGAGCGAGCGGAGCACCGGCTCCTCCACGTCGGTCTCGCCGAACCGCTCGACCGCGTACCGGCCGAGTGAAGCGATCCGGCGCGCCGTGGCGGACGACGCCGCGCTGGACACCGGCACCCCGCGGTCCCCCGACCGGTCCGGCGACCGGTACAGCTCGTCGCCGGGCTGGTGCGCGACGAGCGGGAGCACCGGCGGTCCGTGTCGGTGCCGCGGGACGACGTGCACCGTCCCGAGCCGGAACGGCGCGTGGTCGTCGGCGACGTACTCGACGTCGTGGTCCCAGGGCAGCCGGAGCACCGAGCCCGCCTCGAGCGTGAACGTCCGTCCCGTCGACCGGACGGTCCCGGTGCCGCCGAGGACCCAGAGGAAGCACAGGCTCATCACCCGTTCGTGGCGGATGCGCTCGCGGGCCCGGAAGCGGTACCAGTTCGCCCAGACCACCGCCGGCCCGCCGGGTTCGTCCGTGTCCATGGCGTCCTCCTCGGAAGCGCTCGACGTCGAGGGCACGGTAGCGCACCTGACCGGATCGTCCATGTTCTGCACCACCGCCCCATGTCGTCGCCTCGACGCCCGGCCGTAGCGTCGTGGCATCCGGTCACCACGACCGGGCGGACCGGAGGAGGCCACCGTGCGGATCATCGCGGACACCAGCGCATGCGTCGGGGCGGGCCAGTGCGCGCTCGTCGCCGGCTCGCTCTTCGACCAGGACGACGACGGCATCGTCGAGCTCCTCGAGGAGCACCCGGACAGCGCGGACGAACCCGCTGCCCGGCGAGCGGCGAGCCTCTGCCCCGCGGGCGCCATCACGATCGAGAACTGATCGTGCACGTCGTCGTGGTCGGCGCCTCGGTCGCCGGCGTCACCCTGGCCGAGGCGCTCCGGTCGGCCGGGCACGCCGGACCGATCACCCTCGTCGGTGCGGAGCCGCACGCCCCGTACGCGCGCCCACCCCTGTCGAAGCAGGTGCTCGACGGCACGTGGGAGCCGGCGCGTACCGCGCTCCGCACCAGGGCGGAGCTCCACGCGCTCGATGTGACGCTCCGGACCGGTGCCGCCGCGACGGCGCTCGACACCGTCCGGCACCAGGTCGTCGTCGACGGAGCCGCCCTGCCGTACGACGTGCTCGTGATCGCCACCGGCACCGAGGCCGTCCGCCCCGAGCTGCCGGGTCGCTCGGTCCACGTCCTGCGCACACTCGACGACGCCGTGACGCTCCGCCGGGCCTGGTCGCGGTCCCGGCACGTGGCCGTGCTCGGTTCCGGGGTCCTCGGCTCCGAGCTCGCGTCGGCCGCACGCGCAGCCGACCGTGCCGTGACGGTGATCGGACGGAGCGGGACGCTGACCTTCGGCACCGTCGGGACGCTCCTGTCCGACCGCCTCGCCGAGCTCCACCGCAGCCACGGGGTGCAGCTCCGACTCACCGCCGGGGCCACCGGAGCGGCGGCGGCGGTCGACGAGTGCGGCGCGGACCTCGTCGTCGCCGCGATCGGCTCCCGGCCGGCGACCGCTTGGCTCGCCGACTCCGGCCTGGCGATCGACGACGGCGTGCTGTGCGACGCGTCGGGGCGGGCGGCGCCGGACGTCTACGCGGTCGGCGACGTCGCGCGCTGGGCCGACGCGAGGACCGGACGCGCCGTGCGGGTCGAACACCAGACGAACGCGATCGAGCAGGCACTCGCGGTCGCAGCGACGATCACCGGTGCGGCGTCGGCCCCGTCGACGCCGTTCTTCTGGTCGGAGGTGCACGGCGTCCGGATCCAGGCGGCCGGGGTCTTCGACGACGCCACTCTGCTCGACCCGTCGGACGAGGACCCGCGGATCCTCCGACAGCGCAGTGGGGTCGTCGGCTGGGGTGCTCCACGGGCCTTCCGGCTCGCCCGAGCCACCCTCGACCGCGTCCCGTCGCCCGCCTGACCGTCCGACCACCACGAGAACCAGGAGCCCCGATGTCCGGCTGCCCGTTCCATCAGACCGCCGCCACGCTCCCCGGCGACGGCACGCCCCTCACCCCGTCCCCGACGATCGCCGCGTGGCGCGAGGCCGCGCCGGCCGTGCCGCTCGAGTTCGACGACGGCCACGTCGGCCTCGTCGTGACGCGGTACGACACGGCGCGGGCGGTCCTCAGCGACCCCCGGTTCAGCCAGCTGCCCCACCGGATGCCACGTGGCCCCGCCGGGAGCGCCGCCGCGTCGGGGCCGGCTCCGGCGGCGGCACCCGCGCCGGCGCCGCCACCGCTCGACGACGCCGCTCGCCGCTCGATCGACGCCGCGAACCTCCTCGCCCTCGACGGCGACGTGCACCAGCGGATGCGCCGTGGGATCACCGCGCGGTTCTCACTCAGACAGGTGCGGTCCCGCGAGCCCGAGGTCGAGCGGCGCGTCGCCCGGCAGCTCGAACACATCCGGCGACTGGGCGGCCCGGTCGACCTCTTCACCGAGTACGCACGGCCCATCGCAGCGCAGACCCACTGCAGCGTGGTCGGCCTCCACGAGGACCTCGTGCCCGAGTTCGTCGCGCACTTCATCGAGCCGAGCAGCACCCAGGCGAAGTTCGACTGCATCCGCCGAGCCGTCGACCGGCGCGCAGCGGACCCGGGCGACGACGTGATCACGGACCTCCTCGCATCGGACTTCACCCGCGTCGAGACCGAGGGGCTGGTCTTCCAGCTCCTGAGCGCCGGGCACGACTCCGTCGCGTACCTCATCGCCACGGCGACGGTCGCGCTGCTCACCCACCCCGAGCAGCTCGCACGACTCCGTGACGATCCCACCCGCATCGCATCGGCGATCGAGGAGTTCATGCGCACCGGCGCGATGTTCCTCACCCTGTTCCCGCGGACGGCGACCGAGGACGTCGAACTCGACGACCTCGTGGTGCCCGCCGGGACGACCGTGTCGGTCTCCCCCGTCGGCGCGAACCGCGATCCCCGCCGCTACGACGATCCCGAGTCGTTCGACGTCGATCGGGACGCGTTCGGCCACCTCGGGTTCGGCTACGGACCACACGGCTGCATCGGGCAGCAGCTCGCCCGACTCGAGATCCGTCAGGCGCTCACGCAGCTCCTGGCCGGCCTCCCGGATCTCCGGCTGGTGGATGCCGAACAGCTCCGACCGATGCCGTTCGCCAACCCGGTCGCCACCTACGACGCCGGTGCGGTCGTCGTGGCGTGGGGTCCGAAAACCGACCGACCATCAATATCTCCATCATTGTGAGATAACCCTGGTGTTCATGACGACGATTGCGTATATTCGTCGCCACCGCCGCTGAAACGATTCACACGAACGCGGCGCTCCCCCTGCACGACCGATCCTCAACGACGACGACCGGAGGCACTCGATGACGAGTCGACCACCACATCCACCCACGAGACCAGCGGCCAGGGACGTCTCCCGCCGAGCGTTCCTCGCCGCCATCGCCGCGGGCGGTGCCGCCATCGGTCTCGCCGGCTGCACCGTGATCAGCGGCGGCGCGGTCGCTGCCGACCAGCAGGGCATCCGCCTCAGCAAGGACCCGGCGCCCGGCCGCGCGCACGTCGTCGAGATGTACAACATCTGGGGCGGCACGCTCGGCAACGCGTGGGTCCTGCTCGCCGAGCTCTACGAGCAGTCGCAGTCGCACACCGGGGTCCGCGTCACCTACGCCCCGTTGTCCGGCAACACGCAGATCCGCCTGCAGACCGCGATCGCGGCGGGCACACCCCCGGACCTCGCGTTCTGCACCCCCGAGGAGTACCCCCAGTTCGCCGGCTACGGCGTCGTCACCCGGCTCGACGGCTACATGCGGAAGGCCGGCCTCACCGAGCAGGACTACGCGCCGGCGGTCTGGAAGCAGATGACGGCGACCGACGGCATCTGGGCGCACCCCGTCCTGGTCGACGTCAACTTCCCGCTGTTCTGGAACAAGCTGGTGTTCGCCGACGCCGGTCTCGACCCGGAGGCACCCCCGAAGACGATCGACGAACTCGACCGTTTCTCCGACGCGATCCTCAAGAAGGACGGTCGTCGGGTCACCCGCATCGGGACGATCCCGTGGGACTACTACGGCTTCAGCAACTCGATGTTCACGCTCGGTTTCGCGTTCGGCGGCAAGTTCATGAGCGACGACAACCAGGTCGCGACCCCCGACGACGACAACATCGTGCAGGGCCTGCAGTGGATGTGCGACTACGCGAAGAAGGTCGGCGGCGCCAGCCAGCTCGCCGTCACCGCGCCGTCGCAGACGCTCCCCTCGATCGCGAGCGGCAACGTCGGCATGGCGCCGATGACGACGACGGACAGTTCGAACGTCTTCAAGCAGGGCGACAAGGCGAAGGTCGAACTCGGCGCGGCGCTCTTCCCCTACGCCGAGGGACTCGGCAAACCCGGTGGTGCGACCTGGCTCGGGGGCTACGACCTGTTCATCCCGAAGGAGTCGACGGAACACGACGCCGCATGGGACTTCCTGCAGTTCGCGACGACCTCCGACGCGGGGACCGAGGCGAACTTCGAGAACGCCACGCTGCTCCCCGGGTACACCGAGTCGCCCGTGCTCGACGAGTTCCGGAAGGACCCCACCGTGGCGGTCTACCGCGAGGGTCTCCTGGCCGCCCGCAACATCCGCCCGACCATCCCGGTCGCCAGCACCTACGCAACCGCGCTCGACGTCGCCGTCAGCAGCGCGATCTACGGCCAGACGACCCCGGAGCGCGCGCTGAAGAGCGTCGCCGCGCAGGTCAACTCGGCCCTCGACGAGTTCCGGAAGGAGCACCCGTGAGCGTCACGCGCAGCATCACGACCCGCGGCCCGAAGCCGAAGGGGACCACCTGGGCGACCCACTGGATCCCCCGAACCCGCGCGCAGCGGCAGACGTTCCTCTGGGGGCTCTTCTTCACCGCGCCCGCGATCATCGGACTCGTCGCCTTCACCGGCGGCCCGATCATCACCAGCGCGGTGAACAGCTTCACGAACGCGAACCTGCTCGGCGGCACACGCCAGTGGGTCGGCTGGGACAACTACCGGACCCTCTTCGCCGACGGACAGTGGTGGCTCTCACTCGGGAACACCCTCTTCATCACCGTGATCTCGGTGCCCCTCGGCATCGCGGTCGCCCTCGGGCTCGCGCTCCTGCTCAACTGGCGGGTCAAGGGCCTCGGGTTCTACCGCGTGGTGTTCTTCGTCCCGTCGATCGTGCCGATCGTCGCCAGCGCGGTGATCTGGGCGTACGTCCTCAACCCCCAGTACGGCGTGATCAACAACGTGCTCGGACTGTTCGGGATCCAGGGACCCGGATGGCTCTCCGACCCGAACTGGTCGAAGCCCGCGCTCATCCTGTTCGGCCTCTGGGGCGTGGGCAACCTCATGGTGATCCTGCTCGCAGGCCTGCAGGGCGTCCCGCAGGACCTCCTCGAGCAGGCCTCCCTCGACGGCGCCGGGGCGTGGCAGCAGTTCCGCAACGTGACCCTGCCGTTCATCAGCCCGCAGTTGCTCTTCGCGACCATCACCGGGCTCATCGCCGGCTTCCAGTACTTCACGCAGGCCTTCGTCATGACGGGCGGGTACGGCGATCCAGCCGGGTCGACCCTGGTGTCGGGCGTCTACCTGTACCAGTCGGCGTTCTACCACTACCAACTCGGATTCTCGAGCGCGGTCGGGTGGGTGCTGTTCATCATCATCGCCGCCGTCTCGGTCCTCGCGTACCGGATCATCGGCCGGCGCGTCTACTACGGAGGTGAGGCGCGATGACCGCCATCCAGAACCCGACCGCCGCGGCGGCCGCAGCCCTCGAACCCGGTCGGGACACCGCACCGAGCAAGCCGGTTCCGCAGCACCGCCGCCGCACCTGGCCGCAGATCGCGGAGTCGATCGCGAAGCACTCGGTCCTCATCGTGCTCAGCGTCGTCTTCCTGATGCCGCTGTTCTGGATGGTGACGGGGGCCTTCAAGACCCAGGCCGACATCGGCGCGTTCCCCGTGAAGTGGTTCCCGGACACCATCACGACGGGCAACTTCGCCTACGGACTCGCGACGTTCCCGCTGCTCCAGTACTTCTGGAACACCCTCGTGATCTGCGTGCCGTCGATGATCGGTGCCGCGCTGTCGAGCGCCATGGTCGGCTACGGCGTCTCCAAGATCCGCTGGCCCTGGCGGAACGGGATCTTCACGATCCTCATCGCGACGATGATGGTGCCGTTCTACGTGACGATGGTCCCGCTGTTCGTGGCGTACCGCGACGTCGGCTGGACCGGGACGTACCTCCCCCTGATCGTCCCGACGTTCTTCGGCATCCCGTTCTTCATCTTCCTGATGCGGCAGTTCTTCCTCGGCATCCCCGAGGCCCTCTCCGACGCTGCACGGATCGACGGAGCCGGTGAGCTGCGGATCTTCATCCAGGTGATCCTGCCGCTCTGCAAGCCGGCCCTCGCCGCCGTGATGCTGTTCCAGTTCCTCGCGTCCTGGAGCGACCTCCTCGGACCGCTCCTCTACCTCACGAAATCGAGCCAGTACACGCTGTCCCTCGGCCTGACGTTCTTCCAGGGCGCACAGGGCGACACCGCGGTCGGACCGCTGATGGCCGTCTCGACGATCATCCTCATCCCGATCGTGGTGCTGTTCTTCTTCGCGCAGAAGACCTTCATCCAGGGCATCACGATGTCCGGCATCAAGGACTGATGACGGGCACGACGAAAGGACCACGCATGACCGACACGACCGACATCGCGACGGCCCGGCGGGTGGCCGGCACCGACCTGGCCGGGAGGCCCGGCTCGGCTCCCACGGACACGCCCGCCCCGACGGGACTCGCCGTCGAACACCTCCGTGACGCCCTCGGGATCGGCGCGGCCGAGCCGCGGCTCTCGTGGCACGTCCCGACCGCGCCCTCCGGGTGGGAACCCGCCCGGGCAGAAGTCGAACTGCTGCACCGATCTGCCGGCGCCGACGGCGGGACCGTCGCCGAGGTGGACGTGTCCGGGGTCCTCGTCCCGTGGCCGTTCGCGCCGTTGACGTCCCGCGAACGCGCCGTGTGGCGCGTCCGCACCACCGGGGTGGACGGCCACGCGACCGACTGGAGCGAGTCCCTGGAGGTCGAGGCGGGCCTCCTGTCCGACACCGACTGGACCGCCTCGTTCGTCGCCGCCCCCTGGCGGGAGAACACGCGCGTCGACCAGGCGCCGCCGATCCTGCGCCGCGAGGTCGCCCTCCGCGGGGACGTCGTCCGCGCACGCCTCGTGGTGGCGAGTCTCGGCCTGCACGAGGTGACCATCGACGGCGAGCGCGTGGGCGACGCCGAACTCGCGCCGGGCTGGACCTCCTTCGGGCACCGCGTCCGCTACCTCGTCCACGACGCCACCCCGCACCTGGCGGGGGGCGCACGGACCGTCGCGCTCGGGGCGCGCCTCGGCGACGGCTGGTACCGCGGCCGCATCACGTGGGACGACCGCGTCCGCAACGTCTACGGCGACCGGCTGGCGCTCATCGCCCAGCTCGAGGTCGAGTACGCCGACGGCTCCTCGGAGACGTTCGGCACCGATGACTCCTGGCGCGCGTCGCGCGGCGGGATCCTGCTCTCCGGGCTCTACGACGGGGAGAAGTGGGACGGCAGGGTCGAACCCGGCGGTTGGCAGGCTGCCGGGTTCGACGACTCCGGCTGGGACGCCGTCGAGGTGCTCGACCGTCCCGCGGCCGCACTCGTACCGTTCGACGGTCCCGTGGTCCGGGTCACCGAGGAGATCGAGCCGGTGTGGTCGCGGCGGTGGGACGCGGGCGCGATCCAGCTCGACTTCGGGCAGAACCTGCCCGGACGTCTTCGGATCCGGAACCACCCCGTCGGACCGTTCGGCGTCACGCTCCGGCACGCCGAGGTGATGCAGGACGACGAGCTCGCCACCCGCCCGCTCCGCACCGCGAAGGCCACCGACGTCTACTACTCCGGCCCCGACGACGACGGCACCGGCAGCTGGGAGCCTCGGTTCACCGTCCACGGGTTCCGGTACGCCGAGGTCGAGGGATGGCCGGTCGAACAGCTGGAGCCGGGCGACGTCGTCGCCGAGGTCATCCACTCGGACATGCGACGGACCGGCTGGTTCCGCTGCTCCGACCCGCGCCTGGAGCAGTTGCACGAGAACGTCGTCTGGTCGATGCGCGGCAACTTCGTCGACGTCCCGACCGACTGCCCCCAGCGCGACGAGCGGCTCGGCTGGACCGGCGACCTGCAGGTGTTCACCCCCACCGCCGCGTTCCTCTACGACTGCGCCGGCGTCGTGCGGTCGTGGCTCCGCGACCTGGCGCTCGAGCAGCGACCGGACGGCGGCGTGCCGTTCTTCGTGCCGACCCTGCCCGACTCCGATCCGGCCGGTCACCACGCGGCCGTCTGGGGCGACGCGGCGACGCTCACGCCGTGGGCGCTCTACCAGGCGTTCGGCGACCGCGGGCTCCTCGAGGACCAGTGGGACTCGGCGAAGGCGTGGGTCGACGGCGTGCTCGCGACGTCGGACGAGCAGCTCGTCCGGTTCGAGGGGTTCGAGTTCGGCGACTGGCTCGACCCGTTGGCACCACCGGAGGACGCGGCTGCGGCCAAGGCCGACCGGTTCTGCCTGGCGACGGCGTACTCGTACCGGTCGACGTCGGTGCTCGCTGCCTGGGCGGCCGTCCTCGGGAACACCGACGAGGCGACGCACTACGCGTCCGTCGCCGAGCGCATCCGGGACGGCTGGCGTGCCCGGTTCCTCTCGCCCGAGGGCACCGTCATCGACGACTCGCAGGCCTCCAGCGCGATCGCGCTCGTGTTCGGCCTCGTCGAGCCCGGCGGCCCGGTCGGTGAACGGCTCGCCGAGCTCGTCCGCGAGAACGGGCACCGGATCGGGACGGGCTTCGCCGGGACCCCGGTCGTCTGCGACGCGTTGCTCCTCGCGGGGAAGCCCGACGACGCCTACGCGATGTTGCTGCAGGACGAGTGCCCCTCGTGGCTGTACCCGCTCACGCAGGGCGCCACGACGATCTGGGAGCGCTGGGACTCGCTGCTGCCGGACGGCCGCGTGAACTCGGGCGGGATGACCTCGTTCAACCACTACGCGCTGGGGTCGGTCGCCGACTTCATGCACCGTGTCGTGGCCGGCATCGCCCCTGCTGCGCCCGGCTACCGTGAGATCCGGTTCGCCCCGCGGCCCGGCGGTGGCCTGACCTCGGCCGGTGCGACGCTCGACACCCCGTACGGGCGGGCGTCGATCGACTGGACGCTGTCCGACGGCACCCTCTCGGTCACGGCCACGGTGCCGGTCGGTGCGACGGCGGTGCTCGACCTGCCGGGAGCCGATCCGGTCCCGCTCGCCCACGGGACGTGGGAGGCGTCCGTCCCCGTGTGAGGCGCGTGGCCGCTCTCGCACCGTGCGAGCCTCGCACCGTGCGAGCCTCGCACGGTGCGAGGGTCGCACCGTGCGAGGGCCGCGGCCCGCGACGTGCGGTGCGAGGTTGCGGATTCCGTGCGCCCCCCAGGGAACCGCACGGAGTCCGCAACCTCGCACCAGAGCGGGGCGGGCACCCGCCCCGCGCCGCGCCGCGCGGCGTCAGTCCGCCGCGGCCGCCAACTGGTCCTCGAGGTTGAACACCTCCGGCAGCACCCGCGCCGTCTGGTCCGCCCGCCCGGAGGCCCCGTCGAACAGGTCCTGCATGTGCGACTCCCACGCGGCAGCGACCTCGGACGCAGCGAGCGACGCATCGGCATCCGCGACGGAGTCCGTCTCGTAGTACCCGATGAGCAGGCCGTCGTCGTCGAGGAACAGCGAGTAGTTCCGCCGCCCCGCCGTCGCGATGGCCCGCAGCATGGCCGGCCACACGGCGGCGTGCCGCTCCCGGTAGGCATCAATGTGCGCAGCCGCCACCTGCAGACGGAAGCAGACGCGTGTCACGTGATCCGTTCCTCCAGGACCTGCCTGGAGGCCCGGATCACGCTGGTCCGCGTCGCTCACCTGCGCGTCCGCTCGCGTCCCGCTCCGCGCCCCTGGTCGCGCAGCGCCTGCTGGCGCGCGGCGTGCTCCTCGGGGGTGCGAACGGTGCCGGTGGTGCTGGTGACGGTGCCGTAGCGCTCGGCCTCGATCGCCTCGAGGGTCTTGCCCCGGGTGTCGGGGGCCCAGATCGTGCCGATCAGGGCCGACAGGGCGAGCAGACCGATGATGAGCCCGCCGAGGCCGCGCAGCCCGATGTCGGACAGGAGCAGCGGGAACCAGATGCTCAGGAGGCCGACCATCACACGGGCCGCGAGGAACAGCACCCCCTGCGCGCTCGCGCGGTACCGGGTGGCGAAGAGCTCGGAGGTCCAGAGGCCGTAGAACGCCTGTGCACCGATGCCCGAGGAGATGCCCCACGCGATCGCGAAGAACAGCAGGGTGCCGAGGTTCGCCGGTGCGTAGATGAGGACGGCCCAGGCGACGATCGCGAGGACCGCGCCGATCGCGTAGAGGAGGCGTCGGCTCATCCGGTCGGCGAAGCGCATGAACCCGAAGTAGGTCGCGGCGACCGTGCAGCCCCAGACCAGGATCTGCAGCCCGTACTGCTCGGGGACGCTCGTGACGCCGGTCGCGGAGTACACGCGCGGCTGGAAGATGCCGGCCTGTCCGGCGACGGTGTTCCAGAGCGCGTAGACGCCGAACAGGAACAGCATCGCGGTGAGGTTCTTGCGCCGGCTGAAGAGCTGCGTGAAGCCGTGGAAGAAGTTCGCGCTGCCGGTGGCCGCGCGCTCGTCCTTCCAGATCGTCGACTCGGGCAGGCCGCGCCGGAGCCACCACACGACCGCGGCGACGACGAACAGGTGCGCGAAGATCAGCCGGCTGCCGAGGAGCCCGAGCGGTGCGGCGGCGATGGCGAGGGCGAACCCGACCATCGGCCCGATCGACCAGGCGAGCTGCGCGGTGCCGACGTGGGCGGCGCGCTTGTCGGCCGGGGCCTGCTCGGCGATGTAGGTCCAGCTGGCGGGGACCCCGGCGCCGACGGCGATGCCGGTCAGGATGAACCCGACGAGGAGCATGCCGTAGCTGCCGGCGAACACCGCGAGCAGGATGCCGAGCATGTAGAGGAGCAGGTCGTACGTGTAGATGAACTTGCGGCCGTAGCGGTCGCAGAGGGGGCCGCCGATGATCGCTCCGGCGGCGGCGCCGAACGCGTTCGCGGACAGGCTCGCGAGGAGCCCGACCTGCAGGTCCCCGATGTGGAACTGCGCCTGCCAGAGACTGAGGCTCGTGGCGATCGCGATGATCGACCCGGACTCGATGTAGTTCGACATGGCGACGGAGATCGTCGCCTTCCAGCCCGTGGTGTTGCGGGCTCCGATACGGACCGCCATTGGTCCTCCGTTCGTGCGTTCGTCGGTGAATCGTTTCAACGGTGCTGCGAGGACAGTACTCGTCGACCGGCACGGAGGGCAAGTCGTGCCCGTGCGGTGGGCCGATCCGCTCGTAGGAGGCCGAATCGCTCGTAGGAGGTCGAATCGCTCGTGGGGGGTCGATCCGCGCGTAGGAGGCAGAATCGCTCGTAGGAGGCCGAAACTTCCGACCTCCTACGCGCGGATCCGCTTCCTATTGCGCGCGCGATGGGAAAGAACAGCCACGAAGCCACCACAGAGCAGCCACGAAGCCACCACGGAACCACCACAGAGCAGCCACGAAGCCACCACGGAACCACCACAGCACCACCACGAACGCGGCCGAACCCCGAAGAACCATCACGAACCACGACGACACCAGCCCCACGGACGCCACGATTCCCCACGCGGGTGCCAGGATGACCCCATGGCAGTGAGCGTTCGTGACGTCGCAGCGCTCGCCGGCGTGTCCCTCGGCACGGTCTCGAACGTGCTGAACCGCCCCGACAAGGTCGCCCCCGGCACCGTCGAGCGGGTACAGTCCGCCATCGCGCAGCTCGGCTTCGTCCGCAACGACTCCGCCCGCCAGCTCCGTGCCGGCCGGAGCTCCACCGTGGGCCTCATCGTGCTCGACGGCGGCAACCCGTTCTTCACCGACGTCGCCCGGGGCGCCGAGGACGCCGCGATGCAGAAGGGTCTCGCCGTCCTCGTCGGCAACTCCGACGAGTCCGTGGACCGCGAGCACACCTACGTCGACCTCTTCGAGGAACGCCGCGTCGCCGGACTCCTCATCTCGCCCGCGGGCGACGACCTCAGCCGACTCGGACGTCTCCGCGACCAGGGCACCGCCGTCGTCCTGGTCGACCGCCGTGCCGACGACGAGCACTTCGCGTCCGTCTCCGTCGACGACGTGGCGGGTGGGCACATCGCGGTGTCGCACCTCGCGACGATCGGTCGGCGTCGGATCGCCTTCGTCGGCGGGCCGTTCGGCATCCGGCAGGTCACCGACCGCCATGCCGGGGCCGTCGCCGCAGCCGCCGGGGCCGGGGTCTCCCTCGAGGTGCTGACGACCGGCTCGCTGTCGGTCCTCGAGGGCCGCCGCATCGGCGAGGAGATCCAGGCGCGCCCGGTGTCGGAGCGGCCGGACGCGGTGTTCGCGGCGAACGACCTGCTCGCCGTCGGGCTCGAGCAGGCGTTCATCATGCGCGGGTCGATCCGGGTGCCGGACGAGATCGCGATCGTGGGCTACGACGACATCGCGTTCGCCGAGGCCGCCGTCGTCCCCCTCACCTCGGTGCGTCAGCCGGCGCAGGACCTCGGGCGGCGGGCGATCGAACTGCTGCTCCTCCAGGTCGAGGAGGGCCAGGGCGTCGAGTCGCTCCACGTCGAGTTCACCCCCGAGCTCGTCGTGCGGCAGTCCACCGTCGCCGAGCGCTGACCCGCAGCGCACGCAGCGCGCAGCGCCCACAGCGCGCAGCGCATGCGCCGCGCGAACGTGCGACGTTTCGCACTGACCGACAGTTCACGCCGGCACGGACCCGTGAACTGTCGCACGGCCCGAAACGGCGACCCACCACCGGACGGGAGGCGCGTGGCGGCCCCGCACCGCGCCTCCAGGCCGTCACGTGTCGGCACCACCGCGCCCGCCACCTACGATCGGAACATGGTGCATGTCCCACGGCGCGACGGACCGCCGAGCGTGCACCACGTCGCCGCTCGCGCGGGCGTGTCGCTCGCGACCGTCTCGAACGTCCTCAACCACCCCGAGCGGGTCGCGGACCGGACCGCCTCCCGGGTGCGCGCCGCGATCGACGAACTCGGGTACACCCCGAACCGCAACGCCCGAGCGCTCGTGTCCGGGAGCACCCGCGCCATCGGCCTCGTCGTCATGTCGCTCCGGAACTCCCTGTTCAGCGACATGGTGAACGGTGCCCAGCTCGAGGCGCGACGGCGTGGGCACGCGCTGCTCATCGCGAGCAGCGAGGACGACCTCGAGGCGCAGGGCGACCACCTCGCGTACCTCGAGAGCACGCGGGTGTCCGGGATCCTCCTCGCCACGATGACGGAGTCCCGCGAGCAGGTCGACCTCACCCGGCGGCACGGGCACCCGGTCGTCTACGTGAACTACGAACCGTCCGAGGTCGAGGCGTGCTCGGTGGTGGTCGACAACGAGCAGGCGGCGTACCTCGCGACGACGCACCTCGTCGAGCGGGGGTGCAAGCGGATCGGTTTCGTCAGCGCCCGTCCCGACCTGCAGCCCGTGAGCCGGCGGCGCGAGGGCGTCCTCCGAGCGATCGCGGAGCACCCCGGCGTGACGCTCGTCGACATCGACGCCGGGGACATCGACCCCGTCGGCGGCACCGACGCCGGAGCCAGGATCGCGCGGATGCCGGTGTCGGAGCGGCCCGACGGGGTGCTCGGGGTGACGGACCTCCTGGCGATGGCGGTCGTCACGGAGCTGCGCGCGTCGGGGCTCCGCGTGCCGGAGGACATCCCCGTCTCGGGCTGCGACCACAACTCCGTGGCGTGGGGTGGAGCCGTCCCCCTCACCTCGGTCACGATGCACGGCGCGGAGATGGGCGCAGCGGCGGTCGGGCTGCTCGTCGACGAGCTGCGGGACCCGCCGGGCGAGCACGTGCACCGCACCGTGCTGATCGGCAGCGAGCTCGTGGCGCGGGAGAGCACGCTCGGTCGGGCTGCCGCGGCGGCGGCCGCGCGGGGCCGGAGGCCGAGCGACCCGAGGTTGCGGGAGAGCTGAGGCGGGGCGGGCGGCGTCGCGGGCCGCGCGCTTGCGCGGGGCCCGCGCGCTTGCGCGGGGCCCGCGCGCTTGCGCGGGGCCCGCGCGCTTGCGCGGGGCTGCGCCCGCGCGCTTGCGCGGGGCTGCGCCCGCGCGCTTGCGCGGGGCTGCGCCCGCGCGCGGCGGCGCAAGCGCGTGCCCCGAGTCTCGGCTGGGCGGACAGTTTCTGGCCAGCAGGACCCGCATTCTGTCCGCCGGCCCGAGACTCGGCCGACGGCCGGACCGGACAGTTCGGCGCACACTGTCGCGTTGGCGGACGCGGCGGCGGCCGCCTTCCGGACGGGAGGCGCGGTGCGGGTGGGTGCCGCGCCTCCAGTCCGGTGGGACGCGAGCCGGCGCCGGGGGCGACGCGGCGCGACTCCACGGGCTGGGCGACAGTTCACGGGTCCGCGCCCCCGAAACCTGTCGCCTGGCGCGAAAACTCGCCACCGCGGCGCGCGGGCGGCCCGAGTCTCGGCTGGGCGGACAGTTTCGAGCCAGTGGGACCCGCATTCTGTCCGCCGGCCCGAGTCTCGGCGGACGGCCGGCGCCGCCCGCCGCCCGGCACCCGCCGGCGACGACGCGGCGCGACTCCACGGGCTGGGCGACAGTTCACGGGTCCTCGCCCCCGAAACCTGTCGCCTGGCGCGAAAACTCGCCACCGCGGCGCGCGGGCGCGGCCCGAGACTCGGCTGGGCGGACAGTTTCGGGCCAGTGGGACCCGCATTCTGTCCGCCGGCCCAAGTCTCGGCGGACGGCCGGACGGCCGGACGGCCGGACGGCCGGACGGCCGCCCGCAGCCGCCGGCGCAGCCGCCGCCGGCGCCGGCAACGACGCGGCGCGACTCCACGGGCTGGGCGACAGTTCACGGGTCGCGCCGGACGAAATGTGTCGGCCGACACGAAATCCCGCCGCCGCGCCGCGCGCAGCGAGCCAGCCCGCGACACGCCGAACGCCACGCCGCCGCACCACGAGTGTGCGCGAGCACGCACTTGCGTAACGAATCCGGACTGGCGATTGACACGCTTCAATCGGCGTGGTTCCATTCCGATTGAAACGTTCTAAACAGCAGCACCGGAGCCCCGCAGCGGAGCGGGATCCGGGTCCGTTTCACCCCGGGGTACCCCGCCCCGGGCCTTACGAGGAGGTAAGGAATGTCAGCTCGCTCCCTGACCACCAGGTTGCTCGCCATCGGCGGCGCCACGGTCCTCATCGGCAGTCTGGCCGCGTGTTCGTCGGGCGGCTCCGCCGACACCGGCAGCGGCGGCGGCAAGGTGCAGATCACCTACCAGGCCGACAACTCGGCCGCCACGGCCGCGACCGCCAAGCCGCTCATCGCCGCGTTCGAGAAGGCCAACCCGGACATCACGGTCAAGTTCGACACCCGCCCCCAGGGCACCGACGGCGACAACCTGGTGAAGACCCAGCTGTCGACCGGCGAGATGGCCGACGTGTTCAACTACAACTCGGGCTCGCTCATGCAGGCCCTCAACCCGGACAACACCCTCGTCGACCTCACCGACCAGAAGTGGGCGAAGGACGTGGACCCCCAGTTCACGAAGGTCGTCAGCACCGACAAGGGCATGTACGGCGCCCCGTTCGGCACCAGCTTCGGCGGCGGCGTCATGTACAACAAGAAGGTCTACGAGAAGCTCGGGCTGAGCGTCCCCACCACCTGGACCGACTTCATCAGCAACAGCGAGAAGATCAAGGCCTCCGGAGTCGACCCGATCATCCAGACCTACGGCGACACCTGGACCAGCCAGCTGTTCGTCCTCGGTGACTTCGCGAACATCACGGCGCAGCAGAAGAACTGGGCCACGCAGTACACGAAGAACAAGGAGTCCTACGCGAAGGACCCGGCCCTCGCCGGGTTCGACCACCTCGCCGAGGTACAGGACAAGGGCCTCGTGAACAAGGACTTCGCGTCCGCCACGCAGGCGAACGGCCTGAAGATGCTCGCCGACGGCACCGGGGCGCAGTACCCGATGCTGACGAACGCGATCTCGACCCTCCAGCAGGACAGCCCGGACGCCGTGAACGACATCGGCGCCTTCGCCCTGCCGGCCGAGGACGCGGACGACACGAACCTGACGATCTGGGAGCCGAACGGCCTCTACATCCCGAAGACGTCGACGGGCGACAAGCTCGCGGCCGCGAAGAAGTTCATCACGTTCGCGAACTCGACCGAGGGCTGCAAGGTGCAGAACGACACCGGGACCCCCGGTGGCCCGTACGTCATCTCGACGTGCTCCCTGCCGGACAGCGTTCCGACGATGATCGGCGACCTGCAGAAGTACCTCGACGACGGCAAGGCATCGCCGGCGCTCGAGTTCCTCTCCCCCATCAAGGGCCCGAACCTCGAGAAGATCTGCGTGCAGGTCGGCTCCGGGATCTCGACGGCCGCAGTCGGTGCCAAGCAGTACGACCAGGACGTCGTGCAGCAGGCGCAGCAGCTCGGCATCAAGGGCTGGTGATCCGGTGACCGCGACCCTCACGACGGCGGTTGCTCCGCCGCAGACCACCAAGGCCGGCCCCGGGCCCGCACGGAAGCGCATGCGCTCGTACTACCCGGCGTGGTTCTTCATCCCGGCGATCGCGCTCTACGTCGTGTTCTTCGCGGTCCCGACCTTCGCGGGGTTCTACTTCTCGCTCACCCGCTGGACGCTGTTCGACCAGACCTTCATCGGTTTCGACAACTTCGTCCGGTTCTTCCAGGACCCGCAGCTCGTCTCCGGGTTCGTGCACACGTTCGAGTACGGGTTCGTGACGAGCGCGGCGAAGGTGGTCATCGGACTCGCCCTCGCCCTGCTCCTCACGAGCCCCGTGCTCGGGCGCGGGTACCTCCGAGCGGTGGTGTTCTTCCCCGTGCTGGTGTCGACCATCGGCATCGGCATCACGTTCAAGGCGCTGATGGACCCGTTCCACGGGATCATCAACTCGGTGCTGGGAGGAATGGGCCTCCCCACGCCGGGGTGGCTGACCGACCCGGCCCTCGCCCTCTGGAGCGTCGCCGCGGTGGACGTCTGGAAGGGCGTCGGCATCGCGACGCTCATCTTCATCGCCGGCATCGTGGCGATCCCGCAGGAGTACTTCGAGGCGGCCCGGGTCGACGGCGCGAGCGCGTGGTCGATCTTCCGGAACATCACGCTGCCGCTGTCCCGTCCGGCGATGGGGACGGTCATCATCCTGTCGCTCATCGGCGGTCTGCGGTCGTTCGACCTCATCTGGGCGATGACCGGCGGCGGGCCGGGCTTCACCAGTGACGTCATCGCGAGTGTGATCTACAAGCAGTACCAGGCCGGGTTCTACGGGCTGTCGACCGCGGGCAACGTCGTGTTGTTCATCGTCGTGACGGCGATCATGGTCCCGATCTCCTGGCTCATCAACCGCAAGGAGGCGGACCTGTGAGCACACCGCGCATCAACCGCAAGGAGGCGGACCTGTGACCGCGATCACCAGCCCCCGACGGGCCGCCGGCCGCGCGCCGGCCCCCGCCCCCCACGGCCGCCGCCGGCAGACCACCCGCAAGTGGATCATCGGCGCGATCGCCATCGTCGTCAGCTTCGTCGTGTTCCTGGTGCCGTTCCTCTTCGTCCTGCTGCAGGCGGCGAAGTCCCCGGCCGAGGCGAACCAGCTCGGCTTCACCCTGCCGGCCCAGTGGCAGCTGTGGCAGAACCTCGTCGCGGTGATGCAGACTGGCGACGGCGGGATCCTCCGGTCGTTCGTGAACAGCGCCGTCCTCACCGTGGGGAGCGTCATCATCATGGTGGTGTTCTCGGCGATGGTCGGCTACGTCCTGCAACGGCGGCCGAGCAAGTGGAACGGCCTGATCAACTTCTTCGTCCTCGCGGGCCTCATCGTGCCGCCGGCGATCGTGCCGACGATCTGGGTGCTGCAGGGCCTCAACCTGTTCAAGACGATGGGCGGGATGATCCTCATCGAGGCCACGTTCGGCCTGTCGTTCTGCATCCTGCTCTTCCGGGCGTTCGTGGCGACGATCCCGAAGGAGCTCGACGAGGCAGCGGTGCTCGACGGTGCCGGTCCGATCCGCCTGTTCTTCGGCGTGGTCCTGCCGCTCCTCAAGCCGGTGATCATCACGGTGGTGCTGGTGCAGTCGGTGACGGTCTTCAACGACTTCACGAACCCGTTGTACTTCCTGCCCGGGTCCGAGAACGCGACCGTCCAGCAGACGCTGTACTCGTTCCAGAGCCAGTCCGTCAGTCAGCTCAACCTGCTGTTCACGGACGTGCTGCTCATCACGATCCCGCCGCTCATCCTCTACATCTTCTTCAACCGTCAGATCGTCGCCGGCATGACCAGCGGCGCCGTCAAGGGCTGACGCCCGACCACCTTCCTGGAGGCGCGGCTCGCCTCCGCCGGGTCACCCCGCCCCCGCAGGGCGGCCCGGTCCACGATCCCTGCTCCGGTCGACGACGACCGGTCGCGTGAAAGGACCACACCACATGACCACCTGGACCGCATCGTTCATCGCGAGCGACGACGACCTCGGGAGCGCACCGATCCTGCGCCGGGAGTTCACCCTCGACGACGGCCACGGCCCGGTCACGAGTGCGACCCTCGACCTCAGCGCGCTCGGCGTCGTCGAGGGCTGGCTCGGCGCACAGCGTGTCTCCGACCACCTGCTCGAACCGGGGTGGACGAGCTACGAGTGGCGCATCCGCGTCGCCTCGCACGACGTGACGTCGCACCTGGCCGGCACCGAGCCCGGCGGGGCCGCGGTCCTCGCGCTCGTCGTCGGCAACGGGTGGGCCGCCGGTCGGCTCGCCTGGGGCGGCGGTGGCGGCTGGTACACGGACGAGCGGGCCGGGTTCGCCGAGCTCCGCATCACGTTCGCGGACGGCCACGAGCAGCGCGTCGTGACGGACTCGGCGTGGCAGGCCCTGTCGAGTGCGATCACCGCCGACCAGCTGTACGACGGTGAGGACATCGACGCGCGGCTCCGCGACGGGTCGTTCCTGACGCCGGGACCCGTGACCACGCCGAGCGTCGACGGACACGAGGGCCGCACGAGCACCGTGCACACCGTCGACATCGGCGAGCGCGCACTCGTCGCGGACACGGTGCCGCCGGTCCGGCCCCTCGCCGAGATCGCGCCCGTCGAGGTCTGGACGAGCCCCTCGGGTGCGACGCTCATCGACTTCGGCGTGAACCTGGTCGGCTGGCTCCGCGTCGTCGCGTCCGGTCCGGCCGGCACCGTGCTGACACTCAAGCACGCCGAGGTCCTCGAGCACGACGAGCTCGGCACGCGCCCCTTGCGCACCGCGAAGGCGACGGACCACTTCACCCTGAGCGGCGGCGACGGACCCGACACGTTCGAACCCCGCTTCACCTTCCACGGCTTCCGCTACGCGCAGGTCGACGGCTGGCTCGGCACCCCCGACGAACTCCGCACGGCGATCACCGCCGTGCAGGTCGGCTCCGACCTCACCCGGACGGGTACGTTCGCGTCGAGCCACGACCTGCTCAACACCTTCCACGACAACGTCATCCGGGGCATGCAGGGCAACTTCCTCAGCGTCCCGACGGACTGCCCGCAGCGCGACGAACGCCTCGGCTGGACGGGCGACATCGCCGCGTTCGCCCCGACGGCGTCGTACCTGTTCGACACGAGGACGTTCCTCGGCGACTGGCTCCGTGACGTGTGGCTCGAGCAGCAGCACGCCGACGGCGTCATCCCGTTCGTGGTCCCCGACGTGCTGAAGTACTCCCCCGCCGAGGACTTCGGCAAGCCCGACGCCACCGCCATCTGGTCGGACGCCGGTGTCTGGGTCCCGTGGACGCTGTACCAGGCGTACGGCGACACCGCCGTCCTCGAGGAGCAGTTCGACTCGATGGCCGCGCACCTCCGCCGGATCCGCGACCACCTGTCCCCGGAGGACCTCTGGGACACGGTGTTCCAGTTCGGTGACTGGCTCGACCCCGACGCCCCGCCGGAGGCACCCGCGGACGCGAAGGCCGACAAGGGCGTCGTCGCGACGATCTGCGCCTTCCGGTCCGCGACGATCGTGGCGGAGGCGGCGGAGCTCCTGGGCGGCCACGAGACGGAGGCGGCCGAGTTCCGGGAACTCGCCGCGCGCCTCCAGGCCGGGTTCCGGACCCACTACCTGCTGGACGACGGCCGGATCCTGTCGGACGCGACCACCGTGTACACGCTCGCGATCGTGTTCGAGATCCTCGACGCCGAGGAGGAGGCGAAGGCGGGCGACCGTCTCGCCGAGCTGGCCGCGCAGTCCGGGTACCGGATCTCGACGGGCTTCGCGGGGACGCCGTTCATCACGGACGCGCTGACGCAGACCGGCCACCTGTCGGACGCGTACGAGTTGCTGCTGCAGACCGAGTGCCCCTCGTGGCTGTACCCGGTGACGATGGGCGCGACGACCGTGTGGGAGCGCTGGGACTCGATGCTGCCGGACGGCACCATCAACCCGGGTGAGATGACCTCGTTCAACCACTACGCGCTCGGTGCCGTGGCGGACTGGATGCACAGGGTGGTGGGTGGTCTCGCGCCGCTGACCCCCGGGTACGAGCAGGTGCTCATCGCGCCGCAGCCGGGCGGTGGCCTGACGTGGGCGTCGACCTCGCTCGACACGGTGCACGGACACGTGGCCGTGCGGTGGGAGCTCGTCGACGGCGAACTCGTCGTGCACGCGTCGGTACCCGATGGCGTCACCGCCGTCGTGCGGCTGCCCGGTCTCGCCGAGCAGCAGCTGTCGGGAGGCACGCACGAGCTCCGCGCGCCGGCTGCGGTCCCCGCGGCGTAGCGGCGGCCGCGGGGCGGGCGCGGGTGTCGCGTCCGCGCCCGGCGCCCGCCTTCCCCGCGCCGGACGTCGCGCACGGGTTGCACCCCCGCACGAACGTCGCGCCCCCGCACACCGGGGCGCGATGTTCGCAGCGGGGTGCAACCCGACAACCCACCCGCTGACGACGACACACACGCACCACACACGCACCACCCACACGACACACGCACCACCCCGCTTGCGCGGACAGCGCGCAGCGCGTACCGTATGAAACGATTCAATCGCACACGAGGAAGTGACACGATGACATCGACACCGACCTTCGCCGGCATCGCCGACCAGCTGGCTCGACAGCAGATCGAGCTGCCCAGCTGGGCCTTCGGCAACTCCGGCACCCGCTTCAAGGTGTTCAGCACGCCGGGCACGCCGCGCGACCCCTACGAGAAGATCGCCGACGCCGCGAAGGTGCACGAGTTCACCGGCCTCGCGCCGACCGTGGCGCTGCACATCCCGTGGGACCTCGTGGACGACTTCGCCGACCTCCGCCGGCACGCCCAGGAGCACGGCGTCTCCCTCGGCACCGTGAACTCGAACACGTTCCAGGACGACGACTTCAAGTTCGGCGCCCTGACCCACGTCGACGAGACGATCCGGCAGAAGGCGATCGACCACCACCTGCGCTGCATCGACGTGATGGACGCCACCGGCAGCCGCGACCTCAAGATCTGGCTCGCCGAGGGCTCGAACTACCCCGGGCAAGAGGACATGCGCTCCCGCCAGGACCGCCTGCACGACTCGCTCTCGACGATCTACGACCGCCTCGGTGCGGACCAGCGCCTGGTGCTCGAGTACAAGTTCTTCGAGCCGTCGTTCTACCACACCGACGTCCCCGACTGGGGCACGAGCTACGTGCAGACGAGCGCACTCGGCGACAAGGCGATGGTCTGCCTCGACACCGGGCACCACGCCCCCGGCACGAACATCGAGTTCATCGTGATGCAGCTCCTGCGTCTGGGCAAGCTCGGCAGCTTCGACTTCAACTCGCGCTTCTACGCCGACGACGACCTCATCGTGGGTGCGGCGGACCCGTTCCAGCTGTTCCGCATCCTGGTCGAGGTCATCCGCGGCGGCGGCTACGACAACCCCGACGTCGCGTTCATGCTCGACCAGTGCCACAACATCGAGGACAAGATCCCCGGGCAGATCCGCTCCGTGCTCAACGTGCAGGAGATGACGGCCCGAGCACTGCTCCTCGACCGCGTGGCGCTCACCGCCGCACAGGAGGCGCACGACGTCCTCGGCGCGAACGAGATCTTCATGGACGCGTACCAGACCGACGTCCGCGCCGACCTCGCCGCCTGGCGCGAGTCCCGTGGGCTGCCGGCGAACCCGATGCGCGCCTACCTCGAGTCGGGCTACCAGCGCACGATCGCCGAGGACCGCGTCGGCGGCGTCCAGGCCGGCTGGGGCGCGTAGACACATGACAAGCACAGGACTGGAGGCCCGGACCATGCCCGCAACGCCGCTCACGGATGCAGACGAGACGATCAGTGCACTCATCGCACGTTCGAACGCGCTCGGCTCGGATCCGCGGATCACGAACTACGCGGGCGGGAACACCTCCGCGAAGGGCACCGACACCGACCCGGTCACGGGCGAACCGGTGGAGCTGCTCTGGGTGAAGGGCTCCGGGGGCGACCTCGGCACCCTGACCCCGGCGGGGCTCGCGGTCCTGCGCGTCGACCGGGTCCGGGCACTCCAGGACGTCTACGAAGGGGTCGAGCGCGAGGACGAGATGGTCGCCGCGTTCGACTACACCCTGCACGGCAAGGGCGGCGCCGCCCCGTCGATCGACACGGCGATGCACGCGCTCGTCGACGCCGCGCACGTGGACCACCTGCACCCGGACGCCGGCATCGCGATCGCCACGGCGGCGGACGGCCCGGCGCTGACGGAACGCATCTTCGGCGACAAGGTGGTGTGGGTCCCCTGGCGCCGACCGGGGTTCCAGCTCGGCCTCGACATCGCGGCGGTCAAGCGTGACCACCCGCAGGCGATCGGCACGATCCTCGGCGGCCACGGCATCACCGCGTGGGGGGACACGAGCGACGAGGCGCAACGCAACTCCCGCTGGATCATCGACACCGCCGAGCAGTACATCCAGGAGAACGGCGCCGCCGACCCCTTCGGCGGGACGCGGGCGGGCTTCGAGGCGCTGCCGACCGACGAGCGACGTGCACGCGCTGCGGCCCTCGCCCCGACGATCCGCGGCATCGCCGGCCACGACAAGCCCGTCGTCGGGCGGTTCACGGACAGCGACGTCGTGCTCGACTTCCTGGCGTCGTCCCGCGCGCCGGAACTCACCGCCCTGGGCACGAGCTGCCCGGACCACTTCCTCCGCACGAAGGTGAAGCCGCTCGTCCTCGACCTGCCCGTCACGGCGAGCGTCGACGAGCAGATCGACCGACTGAAGGCCCTCCACGAGGAGTACCGCGCCGACTACCAGGCGTACTACGACCGGCACCGGGCGCCGGAGTCCCCCGCGATCCGCGGCGCCGACCCGCTCATCGTGCTCGTCCCCGGCGTCGGGATGTTCTCGTACGGCAAGGACGCCCAGACCGCCCGCGTCGCCGGCGAGTTCTACGTCAACGCGATCAACGTGATGCGCGGCGCCGAGTCCCTGAGCACCTACGCCCCGATCGACGAGGCCGAGAAGTTCCGGATCGAGTACTGGGCCCTCGAGGAGGCGAAGCTCCAGCGGATGCCCGCCCCGAAGCGCCTCGCGACCCGGATCGCCCTCGTGACGGGGGCCGCGTCCGGCATCGGCAAGGCGATCGCCAAGCGCCTGGCGTCCGAAGGTGCCGCGGTCGTCATCGCGGACCTCGACGTCGACAAGGCCACCGCCGCCGCATCCGAGATCGGCGGCCCGGACCAGGCCATCGGCGTCGCCGCCAACGTGACGGACGCCGCCGCCATCGAGCACGCGATCCAGCAGACGCTGCTGCACTTCGGCGGCCTCGACCTCGTCGTGAACAACGCCGGGCTGTCGCTGTCCAAGAGCCTGCTCGAGACCACCGAGCAGGACTGGGACCTGCAGCACGACGTCATGGCGAAGGGCTCGTTCCTGGTGTCGAAGGCGGCGGCGAAGGTCCTCATCGAGCAGGGCCTCGGCGGCGACATCGTCTACATCTCGTCGAAGAACTCGGTGTTCGCGGGTCCGAACAACATCGCCTACTCCGCCACGAAGGCCGACCAGGCGCACCAGGTGCGGCTCCTCGCGGCCGAGCTCGGCGAGTACGGCGTCCGCGTCAACGGCATCAACCCCGACGGGGTCGTGCGCGGCTCGGGCATCTTCGCCTCCGGCTGGGGCGCGAACCGGGCGAAGACGTACGGCATCGAGGAGCAGGACCTCGGCAAGTTCTACGCCCAGCGGACGATCCTGAAGCGCGAGGTCGTGCCGGAGAACGTCGCGAACGCGGTCTTCGCGATCTGCACGGACGACTTCTCGCACACGACCGGTCTGCACGTGCCGGTGGACGCGGGCGTCGCCGCGGCCTTCCTCCGGTAGCGCGGTCAGTCCCGTGACGAGCAACAGCACCGGCAGCGTGGCCGCCGTCGACCTCGGTGCCACCAGCGGCCGCGTGATCGTCGGCCACGTCGACACCGACGGCGTCCGGATGGAGCACGTCGCGCGGTTCCCGAACGGCCCGGTGACCCTGCACGAAGGCGACGCACACGGCGGTCGGGACGCCCTGCACTGGGACGTCGTCGAGCTGTACCGCCAGGTGACGGCCGGCCTCCGCGACGCCTTCGGACGCCACCCGGACATCGCGAGCATCGGCATCGACTCATGGGCGGTCGACTACGGACTCCTCCGCGAGGGCCGCCTGCTCGGGCTGCCCGCCCACTACCGCGACGAGCGGCACGAGCGGGGCGTCGCACCGGTGCACGAGCGCATCGACGCGGCCGCGCTGTACGCCCGGAACGGCCTGCAGCACCTGCCCTTCAACACCGTGTTCCAGTTCGCCGCCGACCCGTCCCTGCCCCTCGCCCAGCGGGCCCTGCTCGTCCCCGACCTGCTCGGCTACTGGCTCACCGGTGTCGAGGCGGCCGAGCGCACGAACGCGTCGACCACGGGGCTCGTGAACGCGACCACCCGCGGGTGGGACCCGGCGTTGCGGACTGCTGCGGGCCTCCAGGCCGGGTTGCTGCCCACGCTGCGCGACCCGGGCGACCGACTCGGCCCCCTGCTGCCGTCCGTCGCCGACGTCGTCGGAGGGCAGGCGCCCGTCACCCTCGTCGGCTCGCACGACACGGCGTCCGCCGTCGTCGCGGTCCCCGCGACGGACCCGGACTTCGCGTACATCTCCTCCGGCACGTGGTCGTTGGTCGGTGTCGAGCTCGACGCGCCGGTCCTGTCGGACGCGGCCCGCCAGGCCAACTGCACCAACGAGGGCGGCGTCGACGGACGGATCCGGTTCCTCAAGAACGTGTCCGGACTGTGGCTGCTCTCCGAGAGCGTCCGCACCTGGGAGCGTGGTGGCGACCACGTCGACCTGGAGGCGCTGCTCGCCTCCGCCGCGGCCGTCACCGCCCCGGTCCCCGTCTTCGACCCCGCGGACGAGTCGTTCACGCCGCCCGGCGACATGCCGTCCCGGATCGCGACGTGGTGCACCGCCCACGGGCGGAGCGCACCGGCGAACCGTGCCGAGTTCGTCCGCAGCATCCTCGAGTCGCTCGCGACGGCGTACGCGTCGACGCTCCGCACCATCGCCGACGTGACCGGCAAGGACATCCGCGTCGTGCACATCGTGGGTGGCGGCTCCCAGAACCGGCTGCTCTGCCAGCTCACCGCCGACCGCACCGGACTGCCCGTCCTCGCCGGGCCGGTCGAGGCGACCGCGCTCGGCAACGTCCTGGTCCAGGCGCGCGCCGCTGGACTCGCGGGCCTCCGAGGGGCTTCACTGGAGGCACTCCGCAGCACCGTCGCACGGACCGTCGAGCCCGTGCGCTACACCCCAGCACCCTCGGCGTCGTCACGCGCCGATCCCGATCGAACCACCGTCAGGAGCCACGCATGACCACGACCGACGACCAGCACCGCGTCGACCCCGCGACCGGGGCCCCCGCTGCCTCGACCGGTCCCGCGTCCACCGCGCGTGTCCGGGTGAAGCGGCAGCTGCCGACCGTGCACGACCTCGCACCGCTCATGCAGTTCAAGAAGCCGGACCTCAACGCCCGGCGCCGTCGGCTGGACCAGGCACTGACGATCTGGGACCTGCGGAAGATCGCCGCACGCCGGACCCCGAAGGCCGCGTTCGACTACACCGAAGGGGCCGCCGAGGCCGAGATCTCGCTCGCCCGCGCGCGGCAGGCGTTCGAGGACATCGAGTTCACGCCCGCGATCCTCCGCGACGTCTCGACGGTCGACACCTCCCGCTCGGTGCTGGGCGCGCCCGTGTCGTACCCGTTCGGCATCGCCCCGACCGGCTTCACGCGGATGATGCAGACCGAGGGCGAGCGTGCCGGGGCCCGGGCCGCCGGTCGCGCCGGCATCCCGTTCTCGCTCTCCACGATGGGCACCACCGCCATCGAGGACGTCCGCGACGCGAACCCGCACGGGCGCAACTGGTTCCAGTTGTACATGTGGAAGGACCGCGAGAAGTCGATGGCGCTCGTCTCGCGCGCCGAGGCCGCCGGGTTCGACACGCTGCTCGTCACGGTCGACGTCCCCGTCGCCGGAGCCCGCCTGCGCGACAAGCGGAACGGGTTCTCGATCCCGCCGCAGCTCGGTGCGAAGACCATCGTCAACGCGATCCCCCGGCCGTGGTGGTGGTTCGACTTCCTCACCACCGAACCGCTGGCGTTCGCGTCGCTCGACCGCTGGTCGGGCACCGTCGGTGAGCTCCTCGACCACATGTTCGACCCGACCGTCACCTACGAGGACCTGGCGTGGATCCGTGACCAGTGGAAGGGCAAGGTCGTCGTCAAGGGCGTGCAGTCCCTGGCGGACGCGAAGCGCCTGGCCGACCTGGGCGTCGACGGCATCACGTTGTCGAACCACGGTGGCCGGCAGCTCGACCGCGCCCCCGTCCCGTTCCACCTGCTGCCGTCGGTCGTGCGCGAAGTGGGTGCGGACACCGAGGTCCACCTGGACACGGGCATCATGTCCGGCGCCGACATCGTGGCCGCGGTCGCCCTCGGCGCGAAGTTCACGATGGTCGGCCGGGCGTACCTGTACGGGCTGATGGCGGGTGGTGAAGCCGGGGTGGACCGGATGATCCAGATCCTCTCCGAGCAGATCGAACGGACCATGCGGTTGCTCGGTGTCGCGACCCTCGACGAGCTCGAACCGGGGCACGTGACGCAGCTCGCACGACTGACCCCGATCGCCCGGAGCTGACGAGGTTTCCTCGGTCATCGGGCGAGGTTTCCTCGGTCATCGGGCGAGGTTTCCTCGGTCATCGGCCGAGCCTTCCTCGGGTCGTCGACCGTTCCGGAACGGGTTCCGACGGGACCCCCCGAACGGGGCACAGATGAGGCATGATGTTCGTGGACTCGTCACCGAAGCCCGGCGGCAGCACCGCCGGACGCGGGTCCGTGCCATCCCGAGCCCCACACCCGAGGAGCCCGTCATCGACACCCGTACCCCGCGCACTCCTGTGCGCGAATCATCCCCCACGCCCCCCGTCGACCGGATCACCCGGTGAACCGTCGACTCGCCGTCCTCGCAGCTGCGACCGCCGGCGCCCTCGTCCTCGGTGTCCCCACCGCCGCTTCCGCCCACACCTGGTGGGGCTGGAACGGTCACCGGAACCCCGCACCGACGGCATCCCCCACTCCCACCTCCACCGAGACTCCGAGCGAGACACCGGCCGACACGTCGACCGGCGCTCCCGAGGCCACTGCTGACCCGACTCCCTCGGACCAGCCGACCTCCGCACCGGCCGGCGAGCAGATCACCCCGAGCCTGGCTCCGACCTCTGCACCGGAGCCCGAGTCCGACGCGACGGCTGCGCCCGCCGCCGACGACTCGGCCTCGTCCGCGCCGGACGCCTCCTTCGTCGAGGACTTCGACGTGTCGGCCGCGGTCGGCCGGGTCGCGGCGCTCTACCCGCAGGCGTGGCAGCCCTACCCCGACGGCACGTCCGGCATCTACGAGCCGAGCAAGACCGTCTCCGTCCACGACGGCGTCATGGACGTCCAGCTGGGCGGTGCCGGTGCGGCCGGCACGTTCGGTTCCGTCGCCGGGGCCTGGAGCCACGTCGGTGGCTCGTTCTCCGTCCGCGCGAAGGCGACGGGCGGCGACGGCAACGGCGCGGCGTTCATGCTGTGGCCGACGTCGAACGTCTGGTCCGACGGCGAGATCGACTTCCCCGAGGGCAACTTCGAGTCGAGCCCGCAGGCGTTCCAGCACTCGATGACGCCCGGGCAAGAGGCCGAGCGCGTCCAGGTCGACAGTGGCGTCTCGTGGCGCGACTGGCACACCTACACGGTGGACTGGGACCCGGGGAAGTCCGTCACGTACAGCGTCGACGGCAAGGTCCTCCGGACCGTCACCCAGGACGTCCCGACCACGGCGCACCGCTTCATGTTCCAGACCGGGAACTGGGGTGCGTCGGGCAACCTGCTCATCGACTGGGTCTCCACCACGGAGTAGCTCGTCGCGAGCGCTCCCTTCGTGAGCGGCAATGGTCGGGTTCCGGTTCGGGACCCGACCATTGCTGCTCACCGAGTGCTGCGAACCGCGCGGTGAGCTCCCGCGCGTCAGGCGAACGCGGGGCGCACCGTGAACGACAACGGGTCGGCGCGGACGGCGTCGACCCCGTGCTCCACGGCGCCGAGCACGACGACGTCGGCCCCGAGCGAGGACGCCACGATCTCGGGCACCGGGGCGAAGTGCCCGCCGTCGAGCAGGGCACGGGCACGGTCGATCACCGCGGCGGCCGGCTCGGCGATGGCCCCGGCGACGACCACGCGGTCGATGTCGAGCAGGCTCGCGAGCAGGACGCAGACGCGGGCGAGGCGGTCCCCCAGCCGGTCCACGATCGACACGGCCACGGGGTCCCCGGCGCGGGCGGCGGCGAACACCGCGGGAGCGTCGGACTCCGGCCCGAGCAGCCCGCCGGGCCGGCGACCGGTCGCACCGTCCGGCGCGCCTGCGGGCACGACGTCGCGGGCGGCCATCGCCTCGACGACGAGCGTCCGGGCGGTCGCACCGATGCCGTCCGACGACCCGACGCCGTCGACGATCTCGAGGACCCGCATCTCCCCCGCGCCACCATGGGCACCGCGGAGCAGGACGCCGTCCACGACGAGTCCGGCACCGAACCGCTCCCCGGAGAGCAGCGCCGCGAAGGACGCCTCGCCCGAGGACGGCCGTTCGGCGAGCGCGGCGAGGTTCGCGTCGTTCTCGACGATCACCCGCCCGCCCGGCACGGCGTCACCGAAGCCCGGGTTCATCCGGTCCCAGAACCCACCGTCCCCCGGCGAGACCCCGGCGGCGTCGACCGGTGCCGGGATGCCGACGACCGTGACGAGCACCCGCGCGGGGTCGACGGTGGCGTCGGCGAGCGCGGCCGTGACGGTCTCGGCGAGGACCCGGAGCCGGACGGGCACGTCGAGCCCGGAGTCGCCGAGCGCACCCTCGGCGCGGCCGAGCACGGCTCCGCGGAGATCGGCGACGAGCACGGTCACGCGGTGCTGGCCGGCGTCCACCCCGACGACGACCCCGGCGTCGGTCTCGAGCTCGTAGCGTCTGGCGGGGCGGCCCATCCGGTACTCCCCGGCGGCGCGGGCGTCGTCGAGTTCGCGGACCCACCCGAGACGGACGAGTTCCTCGCACGCGCCGAGCACGGTCGAGCGGGTCAGGCCGGTCGCGTCGATCGCCTCGGTCGCGGTGAACGCGTGCACGGCGAAGGCGTACTCGAGCAGCGTCTCTGCGCTCGTTCCACGGTGCGACGGCATGTCGTGACCCTATCGCGACGACACTTGCTTGCGGCAGTAGATTTTCTCGCTACATTTAGTCATGCGGGCAGCATCGGAGCTGGTCCCGCGTCCGGAACGGCAGAGACGCCGAGTCCGGGTGAACGGAGACGACGTGCGACCACACGCCACAGGGATCGTCAAGGGCGCAACAGCCGCCAGGAGCGCCGCCGCGGTCAGCCGCCGCTCGTTCCTGTTCGGGGCGGGCGGCATCGGGGCGAGCCTGGCGCTCGCGGGATGTGCCCCGCTGGGTTCCTCGAGCAGCCGACCCGAGACCATCACGTTCTACGTCTCGAAGCCCGAGGTGATCGGGTACTTCGACGACGTCATCGCGAAGTTCCACGCCAGCCAGGACAAGATCCGGGTCGTCCGCGACTCGACGTCGAGCATGTCCGCGAACTTCGTCCGGAACCGTCCGCCGGACCTCGGGTGCTGGAACTACAACTTCTCGGTCGCCCCGTTCGTCGAGCACGGTGCACTCACGGACCTGTCCGACCTGCCGCAGGCCGCCACCATCAACCCGGACCTGTGGCCGCTCCTCGAGCAGACCGCCGACTACCCCGGACGGAAGAGCGCCCTGCCGTACTCGGTCACCGCGGCGTCGGTCATCTACGACAAGCAGCTCTTCGCGAAGCAGGGCATCGAGGTCCCGACCACCTGGACCGAGTTCGCCGAGGTCTGCGAACGCCTGACGACGGCCGGCATCGCGCCGATCTACGGCACGTTCAAGGACAACTGGACGATCGCGCAGGGCATGTTCGACTACACGATCGGCGGCATGCTCGACGTGCCCAGGACGTTCTCGGCACTCGAGCGCGAGGGCACGTCAGTCGGCAAGGGCTCGGCCGTGTCGTTCGAGAAGGACTTCGCCGCGCCGATGCGCCGGATGGAGCAGCTCCGCCAGTGGCACCAGGACGGCGCCGCCAGCCGCGGGTACGGCGACGGCAACCTCGCGTTCGCGCAGGGCAAGGCCGCGATGTACCTGCAGGGGCCGTGGGCGCTCGGCGAGATCGCCAAGACCACGCCCGACATGGACCTCGGCACGTTCCCGCTCCCCGTCACCGACGACGCCGCCGACCGGAAGGTGCGGGTGAACGTCGACCTGGCGCTCTGGATCCCGGAGGCGTCCCGCAAGCAGGAGGCGGCGCGCGAGTTCCTGTCGTACCTGATGCAGCCGAAGGTGAACGACAAGTACAACGCCGACAACAACGGCTTCGGCGTCCGGAAGGACGCGCCGCCCGCCTCGAACCCCGCACTCACCGGCATGCAGTCGTACTACGACGACGCGGCCTTCTACCTCGGCGCCTCGCAGCTCATCCCCGCCGAGATCCCCGTCGCGAACTACGCGCAGTCGATCGCCTTCGGCGGCGACGCGCAGCGACAGCTCCGCACCCTCGACGCCGACTGGGCGCGTCTCGCGCTCCGCACGGCCGCGTAAGGAGACCTCGCATGGCCACCACGACCACTGAATCCATCACGACGGCGGACCGCCGCCGACGTGGCGGAGCCGCAGCGCGCCTCCAGGCCGGGAAGGGCGCTGGCGCACGGCGCGGCAAGCGCCGCCTCGACCCCCTGTTCCTCGCGTTCCTGCTGCCCACCCTCGTGCTCTTCACCCTCGCCATCACGCTCCCCGCGGTGATGGGCATCGTGCTGAGCTTCACGAACTCCGTCGGCTTCGGCGAGTTCCGCTTCACCGGCCTGACGAACTACGTCGCGGTGTTCTCCGACCCCGCGATCCTGCAGGCGTACCTGTTCACACTCGGGTTCTCGCTCGTCACCGTCGTCGTCGTGAACGCGATCGCGTTCCTGCTCGCCATCGCGCTCACGTCGAAGGTGCGCGGGAAGATCGCCCTCCGCGCCGTGTTCGTCCTGCCGATGGTGATCTCCGGCATCGTCATCGCGTACGTGTTCTCGTTCCTGTTCGCGAACAGCCTGCCAGCGCTGGCGTCCGCGGTCGGGTTCGCGCCGCTCGAGCAGAGCATCCTGGCGAACCCGGACCTGGCGTGGATCGCGATCGTCGTGGTCACCGCGTGGCAGGCGATCCCGTCGACGCTCCTCATCTACATCGCCGGCGTCCTGTCGATCCCCGGCGAGGTGTACGAGGCGGCGGCACTCGACGGGGCGAGTGCGTGGCGGCAGCTCGTCTCGATCACCGCACCGCTCACCGCGGGCTACATCCTCATCAACCTGGTGATCGGGTTCAAGAACTTCCTCAACTCCTACGACATCATCGTCGGCCTCACCGACGGCGGTCCTGGCACCTCGACCACCAGCGTCGCGATGTCGATCTTCAAGGGCTTCAACGGCGGCGACTACTCCTACCAGATGGCGAACGCCACGATCTTCTTCGTCATCGCGGTCGTCATCGCCGTGATCCAGCTGCGGGCCACCCGCGGGAAGGCAGCACTCTGATGTCCCTGCAAGCACCCCTGCGACCGGGGACCACCGCGACCGGCAGCATCCGCTCGGTGAACGCCGACCGGTCGTCCGGCGGCGCACGGAAGCCCGGACGCGGCACCTCCAACTGGCCGGTCACGGTCGTCCTCGTGCTCTGCGCCCTGTCCGTCCTCGTCCCGCTCTACGTCACCGTCACGATGGCGTTCAAGACGACCGCGCAGTCGGTCGACGGCAACGCGTTCTCGCTGCCGGCGCCGTTCAGCGTCGACGGCTTCGTGCAGGCCTGGCAGCTCACGGACTTCCCGCGGGCGTTCGGCGTCTCGGTGTTCGTCGCGGCGATCACCGTCGTCGGCACGATCCTGCTCGCCTCGTTCACGGCGTACGCGATCGCCCGGAACTGGGACCGCCGGCTGTTCCGCTGGTCGTTCTTCTACCTGCTCGCGGCGATGTTCCTGCCGTTCCCGGTGCTCGCGCTGTCGCAGGTGAAGCTCACCGGGATGGCCGGGCTCGACAACCCGATCGGCGTCGCGATCCTGCACGTCATGTTCCAGCTGTCCTTCAGCGTCCTGCTCTTCACGGCCTTCCTGCGGTCGATCCCCGCGGAGCTGGAGGAGAGTGCGCGCATCGACGGTGCGAGCACGGGACAGGTGTTCTGGCGACTGGTGTTCCCGCTCCTCGCACCGATGAGCGCCACCGTCGGCATCTTCGCGTTCCTCGCGTCGTGGAACGACTTCGTGATGCCGTCGCTCATCACCTCGAACCCGGCGCTGCAGACGCTGCCGGTGCTGCAGCAGATGTTCCAGACGCAGTTCAGCAACAACTACAACGTGTCGTTCGCCTCGTACCTGATGGCGATGGCGCCGGCGATCGTCGTCTACCTCGTCACCCAGCGATGGGTGATGGCCGGTGTGACGCAGGGCGCCATCAAGTGACCGACACCACCACGACCGAGAGGACCACCACCACCATGACCGACGTCGTCGAGACGCCCACCACGCCCACCACGGCCACCACGGCCACCACGGCCACGCCCACCACGGCCACCAGCACCGCCCGCCCCGACAGCGACGAGACCTGGTGGCGCCAGGCGAGCGTCTACCAGATCTACCCGCGCTCCTTCGCGGACGCGAACGGCGACGGCATCGGCGACCTCCGCGGTGTCACCGAGCGGGTGCCGTACCTGGCGTCGCTCGGGATCGAGGCCGTCTGGCTCAGCCCCTTCTACCCGTCCGCCCTCGCCGACGGCGGCTACGACGTCGACGACTACCGCGACGTCGACCCGAAGCTCGGCACGCTCGAGGACTTCGACGCGATGGTCCAGGCGCTGCACGGCGCCGGCATCCGGGTGATCGTCGACATCGTCCCGAACCACACCAGTGACCGGCACGAGTGGTTCCGCGAGGCCCTGGCCAGCCCGAAGGGCTCCCCCGCCCGTGACCGCTACGTCTTCCGCGACGGCTCCGGCCCGGACGGCAGCGAGGCGCCGGCCGACTGGATCTCGATCTTCGGCGGCCCGGCGTGGACCGCGGCCGGCGACGGCCAGTGGTACCTGCACAGCTTCGCCAAGGAACAGCCCGACCTCAACTGGGCGAACCGCGAGGTCCGCGACGACTTCCTCCGCACCCTACGCTTCTGGTCGGACCGCGGCGTCGACGGGTTCCGCATCGACGTGGCGCACGGGCTCGCGAAGGACCTCGGCGAGACGCTGCCGACCTGGGCCGAGCTCTCGGAGATGCCGAAGGACGGCACGCACCCGCTCTGGGACCGTGACGACGTGCACGAGATCTACGCCGAGTGGCGCCGGGTCTTCGACGAGTACACGCCGGCCCGCACCGCCGTCGCCGAGGCGTGGGTGGCCGCCGACCGCCGCGCCCGCTACGCCAGCGCCGAGGGACTCGGGCAGGCGTTCAACTTCGACCTCCTCGAGGCCGACTTCGACGCCGCCGCCTTCCGCGAGGTCATCGAGTTCAACCTCGGCCTCGCCGAGCAGTCCGGCTCGTCGACCACGTGGGTGTTCTCCAACCACGACGTGGTGCGGCACGCCACCCGGTACGCGCTGCCCCCGCGGAGCGGCGACGCCGACCACGCGCCGACCACCGAGAAGCAGGGCAGCGCCTGGCTGCTCGCCGGCGGCTCGCAGGACGCGCTCGACCGCGACCTCGGGCTGCGTCGTGCGACGGCGGCGACGCTGCTCGAGCTCGCACTGCCCGGCTCCGCGTACCTGTACCAGGGCGAGGAGCTCGGCCTGCAGGAGGTCGGCGACATCCCCGACGCCGACCGCCAGGACCCCGCGTTCTTCCGGAACCCGGGTGTCGACGTCGGCCGTGACGGCTGCCGCGTGCCGCTCCCCTGGACCCGCTCGGGTTCGTCGTTCGGCTTCGGCTCCGGCGGCTCCCACCTGCCGCAGCCGGCGTGGTTCGGCGAGTACTCGGTCGAGGCCGAGGACGCCGACCCGGACTCGACGCTCGCCCTCTACCGGAAGGCGCTCGGGCTCCGCGGGCAGCTGCAGTCCGAGGAGCACCTCGAGTGGCTCGAGACCGGCCGCGACGACGTGCTCGCCTTCCGTCGTCCGAACGGCTGGACGAGCGTCACGGTGTTCGGCGACGAGCCGTACCGCCTCCCCTCCGGCGAGCTGCTGCTCGCCTCCGCGCCGGTGGCAGACGGCGCACTGTCGGGTGTGGGGACCGCCTGGTTGCGTTCCTGACGGAACGGTGCGCGTCCTCGACGCGACCAGGTGACGGACTGGAGGCGCGGTGCAGGCAGGCACCGCGCCTCCAGTCCGTCAGGGGGTCTCGTCCACCGCACCGGTTCCGTCCACCGCACCGGTGCCGTACCGGATCCGGTACCGGAGGTGCGTGACACCGCCCTCACCGAGCAGGACACGCACGCGCTCCAGCTGCCGCTCGACGCTGCCGAGGTGCTCGAACAACCGGAGCCCCTCGCCGAGCAGCACCGGCACGAGGTGGATCTCCACCTCGTCGAGGAGCCCGGCGGCGATCGCGCGCTGCGCCGTGGCCGCGCCGTGCACCAGGACGTCGCCGTCCCCAGCGGCGCTCCGTGCGGCGTCGAACGCGACGCGGACGTCGTCCGTGTAGTGGACCGCCGGCCAGTGGTCGGTCCAGGCCGGCCGTGGTCGACGGCTGAGCACCCAGATCGGGACGCCCGCGTGGTGGTCGCCGTCCCAGCCCCCGGCCGGTTCGAACGTGCCGCGGCCCGCGACGACCGCTCCGGTCGCCAGGAACTCGGCGACGACCTGCTCGTTCACGTCGCCCTCGGTGGGGAACAGCCACTCGTGCAGCCGCATCCCGCCGTCGCCGAGCCCGTTCTCGTCGGAGACGTTCGGACCGGCGACGAACCCGTCGAGCGACATCGACATGTACAGCACCGTGTTGCCCATCAGCGACTCCGCTCCTCGTGTCCGGTGCATCCTCCTCCCGCCGACGCCGGCGCGTCACCGTCAGGCGGTCCCGGTAGGGTCGGCACGTCGAGAGGGGCGAGGATGGCCGGGGCGAGCATCACCGTGCAGGACTTCGTCATGCGCTACGGCGACCGGAACGTGGTCGACGGCCTCTCCTTCGACATCGCGCCGGGCGAGACCTTCGGCCTGCTCGGCAGCAACGGCTCCGGCAAGACCACCACGATCCGTGCCCTGCTCGGCATCACGACGCCGACGGCCGGCACGCTCACGATCGACGGGCACCCGTACCGCCCGGCCACGGGCGGCATCGGCTACCTGCCGGAGGAACGCGGGCTGTACCGCAAGGAGTCCGTCATCGACGTGATGTCCTACTTCGGGCGGCTCCGGGGTCTGCGTGGACCCGAGGCCACGGCGTGGAGCATGGACTACCTCGCCCGCGTCGGGCTCGCCGACCGGGCGAAGCTCCGCGTCGACAAGCTCTCCGGTGGCCAGCAACAGAAGGTGCAGCTCGGGATCACGATCATGGACCGTCCACGTCTGCTCATCCTCGACGAACCGACGAAGGGCCTCGACCCGGTGAACCGCCGGCTGCTGCTCGACCTGGTCGACGAGCGGAAGGCGGACGGCGCGACCGTCATCCTCGTGACCCACCACATGGACGAGGTCGAACGGCTCTGCGACCGGATCCTCCTGCTCAAGGACGGCACCGCGGCCGCGTACGGCACCATCCCCGACGTGCAGGACGCCTTCGGCGGCGCAGTCGCCCGCGTCGGGCTCGACGGCACCGTGCCACGGTCACCGCTCTACCGGCTCGCCCGGCACGAGGGGCACGTCGCCTACCTCGTCCCCACGCCCGCCGCCGCGCTGGACGGGTCGGACATCCTCGCCTCGCTCGTCGCCGCCGGGGTGCACGTCACCGGGTTCGAGATGCGACGGATCCCCCTCGACGAGATCTTCGTGCAGGTCTACGGGCACGACGCGCTCGCGGGTGAGTCGTCCTGGGGCGGGACACCCACCGCGGGCACGACGAGCGGGGCCGCCGCGTGAGCCGCCTCGGGACCGTCGTCCGGTTCGAGTTCGTCCGTGCCGTCAAGAAGCCCGCGTTCTGGATCGGCACGCTCGCGCTGCCCGTCGTCATCGTGGTCGTCTCGCTGCTGGTCGGTGTCGGCCAGGCCGCGGGCACCGACTCCGTGGTGTCCAGCTCCTCGGCGGCGCGGACCCCGTTCCACTACGTCGACGACTCCGGGCTCGTGTCGGAGACCGTCGCGCACAAGTGGGGCGGATCGCCGTCCTCGGACCCGGCGGCCGACCGGGCAGCCGTCCGTGCCGGCACCCTCGACGCGTTCATCGAGTTCCCGGAGTCTCCCTCGACGACGCCGATCCGGGTCGAGGCCGCCGACCGCGGGCTCTTCGGCAACGGCGGCTACTCGTCGTTGGCCGAACGGGTGCTCGAGCAGAGCATCACGGCGACGGTCGACGACCCCGAGACCGTGCAGCTGCTGCGGAACCCGCCGGCCACCGACCTCACGACCTACGCCGACGGTCAGGTCGCGCCCGGGTGGCTGTCGATCGTGCCGCCGTTCCTCTTCGTCGCCGCGTTCTTCGGGCTCGTCATCCTGCTCGCGGCGCGCATGGTGACCGTCGTGGTCGAGGAGAAGGAGAACCGGATCTCCGAGATGATCCTCACCACCGTGACCGCGGGCGACCTCATCCGCGGCAAGGTCGTCGCGATGCTGCTGGTCGGCTTCGTGCAGGTCGGGATCTTCGTCGTTCCGGGCCTCGTCGGCCTGGTCGCGGTGCTGCCCCTCGTCGCCTCGCGGTTGGGCGGCCTGGTCGTCGACCCCTGGCGGATGGTCGTCGGGGCACTGCTGCTCGTCGGCGGGGTGCTGCTCGCGTCCGGGCTGTTCGTCGCCGTCGGCGCCGCCGTGCCCTCGATCAAGGACGCCTCGGCGCTGCAGTCCGCCGCGATCTTCTCGTTGATCATCCCGATCTACGCGGCGTTCTTCGTGATGACCACCCCGACGTCGCCGATCGCCGCGTTCTTCACGTACTTCCCGACCTTCACGCCGATCACCGCGATGGTGCGGAATGCCGTCGGGTCGCTCAGCGTCACCGAGTCGGTGGTCTGCATCGTCGAGGTGTTCGTCGTCGCCGCGCTGCTGCTGTGGTTCGCCGAGTACCTGTTCCGGCACTCGGTCGCCCAGTACGGCTCGAAGGTGACGCTGCGGCAGATCGCGTCGTGGCGCAGGAGCCGGACCCGTTAGCTCGTGAGCACGACCTCGTCGAGGTCCCACGCCGGGACCTCGCGCTCGCGCCAGCCCTGGCGGAGGGTGCGCACCGAGCGGTCGAACTCCACGAGGACGTCGAGGTGCGGCCGCACGAGCATCTGGATCTGCAGCCCCTGGTACACGGCGAGCAGCTGCGTGGCCGCCTGGTAGGTCGGGATCGCGAGCTGTTCGTTGGCGGCGTCGACGTCGCGCTGGAGCCCGGACTCGAGCTGCTCGACGTAGTCCTCGAAGCGCTTGCGGAACAGTTCGGCGAACCCGGTGTCGGCCGCGGCGATGGTGATCACGCCGGCGAGCACCCGGACGAGCCCCGGATCGGCGACGTCCTCGGCCAGGGTCGTGCGGACGTACTCGATCGTGCAGCTCGGCGGGTTCTTCCGGCGGGTCCCGCGCAACTGCGTCCACCGGTCGTAGGTCACGAGCAGCAGGGCGTCCCAGGTCGGGAAGAGGCGCTGGACGACGTCGGCCCCAACGCCCGCGACCTCGGCCACCACCCCGGCGTCGACGGCGTCGAACGGGTGCAGGCGGTAGGCGCGGATGGCTCCGCGGACGATTCGCTCGGCGGTGGACTGCTCGTCCTCGAGTGATGCGTCGTGGTGGTGATCCATCCGACCATCCCACCTGACCGAGCGGCCCCTGTCTGCTCCCCGACCGGGGGCCGTCGCGTTCTGCGGATCAACCGACGGTGATCGGAGCCGCCGACGGCCTGGTGCGCTGCTTCGCCCAGACGAAGAACCCGGCGAGGGTGAACGCGCCGTAGAACACGTACATCAGACCGGAGGCGTAGTACCCGGCCGAGAAGAGCAGCGGCACGCCGACCAGGTCGACGGCCACCCAGATGAGCCAGAACTCCACCCATCCCTTTGCCATGCCGTAGGTGGCGAGCAGCGAGCCGACGAAGATCCAGGCGTCGCTCCACACCGGTTCGTACGAACCGAGGGCGCGGAAGACCGGGGTCAGGACCGCGGTCCCGCCCACCATGGCGAGGACCAGCAGACCGCGGGTCCGCCAGGAGGCCCAGCGCGGCTCGATCACGGTCGTCGCCTCGTCGGGTCGGTGCGTCCACCGGTACCAGCCGTAGACGCTGACGATGACGAACATCACCTGACGGCCGGCCTGGCCGAGCAGGTTCACCGGGTTCGGGGTGTCGAAGAGCGCCCCCATGAAGACGGTGAAGAGCAGGGCGTTGCCGACGATGCCGACCGGCCAGGCCCACACCTTGCGGCGCATCCCACCGAGCGCGCTGAGCAGACCGAACACGTTCCCGATCACCTCGCGCCAGAGCACGGTCTGGTCGCCGATGACGAGCTGCGCGTCGAACAACCACCGCACGATGCCCATGAAGCCCTCCTCGTTCCGGTCGATGCAACGGTATGGGTTCGGTCCGCATTCCTCGCTCGGACAGCTCCGGATCGGGGTACAAACCGTGTCCGCACTGTCGGGGACCGAAATGACCCCCGGACTGGGTTCATGCAGACGCATGTTTCGACTTGTCCGCACTTTGGGGGACGAGTACCGTCGACACCAGAGCGAGTCCAGCCCGCCCGAGACGTGTCACGTCGCGGAGCCCGGCGACCACTCTCCGGCGTCGGTCAGCCGCGACCCCCTCCAACCACGGGGTCGATGACAACGTCCCGTCGGCACGGTCGAACCCGAATCCGTGCCGGTGGCCACCAGCGCACCCGTCTGCGCAGAAACGGACTCCTCATGCACAAGATCGTGACCGGTGCCATCGCCGGCGCCGCCGGTGTCGCCCTCCTCCTCGGCGGTGCGGGCACCTTCGCCCTCTGGAACGCCAGCGCCAGCACCGCCGCCTCGTCGGTCAGCTCCGGCTCGCTCACCCTCAGCGCCAACAACGACGGCGCCTGGACCGACATCACCAACGGCCGCTCCGCCACGATCAACCCGGCGAGCGCCCTCATGGTCCCGGGCAACACCTACCAGTTCACGCAGACGCTGACGATCGGTGCGAGCGGCCAGGACCTCAAGGCGAACCTCACCTACGCCAACCAGAGCATCACCGGTGACGCCGCGCTCCTCGCCGCCACCACGAAGACGCTCGCCGTCTCGTCCTCGAGCGCGTCCGTCGTGCAGTCGACCGCCTCCGGGGCATCGAACACCTTCGTGGTGTCCCCGTCGGCGTCGACCTCGACCGTCAAGGTCGTCTTCACCATCGGGCTCCCCGCGTCGGCGACCACCGGCCAGGGCGGCACCCTCAACGTCGGCGCGCTCGCCTTCACGCTGACGCAGACCGCCATCGGTTCCTGACCTGCCGGGCCCGACCCCGGGCCCGGGACGCCGCCGTCTCGATGGGTCCCTGATCCGCCGATCGCGACCGGCGCGCCTCCAGGCCCGGTCCACGCACCCACACAGCTGAGCCGCCCCACCGGGGGCGACCACACGACCACCACGACGACCAGGGGACGGACATGACCAGCACACCGAGGACGACGGGACGCCACCTGGCGCCGCGTCGCCACCGGTGGATCTGGCCGACCGTCATCGCCCTGGTCGTCGCGGTCGTGACGGCGATGCTCGGCACCGGCGGCACCTACGCGCTGTGGAACGGGACGGCGAGCACCTCGGCGTCGACCGTCCGCTCCGCCACCGCGACCGTCACCACCGGGCCCCTCTCCGCGATGAACACGGCGGTCCTCGGCCCGGGGGCCGGCGTCACCGGCACCTTCACGGTGCAGAACACCGGGCAGATCCCGTTGACGATGCGCGTCGCGACGACCTCGACGAAGGTCTCGTACGCCACGAGCGCGTCCACCGCGACCGTGCTCGGCGAGCTCACCCTCCGGCTCGCCGTCGTGGCGAGCGTCGCGGACTGCCGCGCCGGTCTCACCGGCGCCACCGGCCGACTCGCGACGTTCGACACCGGGAGCGGGAGCGGCTCGTTCACCCTGGCCGCCGGCGCGAGTGCCGTCGGCTGCGTCGAGACGGACCTCGACGCCGACGCCCCGCAGACCGTGGCGGGGGCCGTCACCGACTTCACCCTCACCGTCACCGGGACGCAGGTCAGCGCATGAGCCGCCGACTCCGCCTGCTGCTGGCGGCCGTCCTCACCGTGGTGTTCGTCGCCGGCGGGTCATCGGCGGCGTGGGCGCTCTGGACCGCCAGCGGGACCACGGCGTCGAGCGTGACCATCGGCAAGACCGGTGCCGCGATCGCCGGCACCAGCGCGATGACGACCACGTTCTCCTCCACCGTCACCGCGATGACGAAGCCGGTCACCCTCACCAACTCGGGCACGCTCGCCGGGACCACGACGACCACCGCGTCCGTCGTGTCGGGCAGCTCCGCCGCCCTCGCGCAGACGATCAGCGTCGTCGCGTGGCCGGTCGCGTCCGCCGCCGTGTGCACCGACGCCGCATCGGTCGGCACCGGGTCCGTCACCGGCACCTGGGCGTCGCTGCCGAGCATGACGTCGAAGCTCGCCGCGGGGGCCAGTGCCGTGTGGTGCACCAGGAGCACGCCGACCGCGTCCGCGCCGGCGTCCACCACCACGAACGTGAACCTCACCCTGACCGTGACGGCCGGGACCTGGTCGTCCGGGGCCGTGCAGGGCGGCTTCTACCTGAACACCTCGGCCGCCTCGCCCGCGCTGACGTGCACGGACCACAGCGGGACGTACGTCGAGGTCGCGTGGCCCACGTCGTCGCGCCCGAAGGACACGTGGTACGGGGCGTTCGTGGGGGCGGCTGGGTCGTCCGGGTCTTCCGGGTCTTCCGGGTCGTCCGGGTCTTCCGGTCTGACCATGGTGGGGCAGAAGGAGCAGGACTACTTCGGTCGCATCACGCTGGCACCCGACCAGATCCCCGCGAGCGCCGGCACGAGCGGTCCCGTCACCGTCACGGTGCGGATCCTCGACAGCGCCGGCAACCCGACGAGCACCGTCGTCGCGTCCGGCACCATCACCCTCTTCACGCAGAACAACGGGAAGGCCGTCCGATGCGGCGCTTGAGTTCCTCCGCTTCTTCCTCGGGTTCTTCCTCGGGCCGGGCGGCCGGCCGCACGGGGTGGCGCGCGGTCGTCCACGCGCTCGCCCTCGGGCTGAGCACCGGACTGCTCGTCATCGTCGCCGGCCTCGCCGTCGTCCTCATCGTCGTGCCGAAGGCCACCGGGTCCACACCCCTCACCGTGCTCACCCAGTCGATGGACCCGACACTCCCCCCGGGCACCCTGCTCGTCGTCCGCCCCACACGCGTGCAGGACATCCGCATCGGCGACGTCGTCACCTACCAGATCGAGTCCGGACAGCCCGCGGTGATCAGCCACCGCGTGGTCTCCGTCGCGTCGTCGTCCGACGGCACGCGGACCTTCGTGCTCAAGGGCGACAACAACGCGCTCGCCGACTCGTCCCCCGTGACCGCGGCCCAGATCCGCGGCGTGGTCTGGTACAGCCTGCCCGACATCGGACTCGTCAACCAGCTGGTGAACGGGTCACGGACGTGGCTGGTCCCCGCGATCGCAGGGGTGCTGCTGGCCTACGGCGCCGTGATGATCACGATCGGCGCGGTGTCCGCTACGCGACGGCGTCGCGACCGGACACGGGCCCGCGGGGCGCACGGCGCACACCGGGCTACGCTCGATTGACGTGACGGACGGGGTGGAACGGGCCAGGTCGCTGCTCGACGACGCAGCACGGACGCTCCGCGCCGCCAACGTCGCCGACGAGGCACTCGGCGAGTACGTCGAGCCGAAGGCCGTGCTCGGGATCCGGCGTGAGCCCACGATCCGATCGCTCGGCCGGGTGTGGCGGGTCGGGGCGCTGCTCATCGGGGCGACCGTCGAGACCGGCGGTCAGGTGTGGGCAACCGGACGCATCACCCGCGTGACCGAGGCGGGGCGCTCCCAGTTCGTCTCCGTGTCGGCCGAGGTGCGTCGGGCGTACCGGGCCGCGGCGGCGAAGGGGCACTTCGAGCCGGGCGACACCGTCAACCACGGGGCGACGCCGATCCCCCTCGACGAGTCGCTCGTCGGGGCAGACGGGGCGCTCTTCGTCGAGGGCGACATCCCGCTCGTGCGGTGGTCGCCCGCGGCCAGTACTGCGGTGCCGCTCGAGGCGTACCTGGCCGATCGTGTCGGGCTGCTCGTCGATCCGCCGCGAGGGGCGACGGACTGATCGGTGGGTCGAGGGGCGACATGATGTTGCTCGTTGCCACCTGAGCCGCCCTGCTCGGGGCCTGGATCGATGCCTCGTATGTGGTCCGCGCATCGAGATCCGCTGCGGACCACCTTTGTGAGACGTGGACCGCGCCGAGGGCTCGCACGTGTCACCGGGGCTCCTGAGGTCGTGGCGTCGGATCTGCGGCGTCGCGGGAGGACCCGCGTCGTCGCGGGAGGACCGGCTTACGGGCACGTCCTGCCGCCCGCCAGACCCACTGTTACTTGTCGTAGACCGGCACGGAAGGAAGACCTCGGTCAGCTCGGGCGCGATCAACGATTGACTGGATGACCGCCGTCTTGGCTGCGTTGTACGACGCTCCGCGCTGCTGCGCTCCGTCTACGGCAGCAACCTTCGCCGCCTCGTAAAGCGACTTGTCCTTCGGGTGGCTGAGGAGCCAATCCCGCAAGATGCGCTGGTTGTTGTTGTCCCAGTCGTCTGCCCTAAAGAAGTGCGCGATGCGAAGTCGTCGCCCGTCGCGCTCGAAGACCATCACGCGATGGGAACGCACGGCGCTTCCGAGTTGCCATCCGCCCGCTTCCAAGCGTGGGCGGTGGGCATCGAAGTCCGCGCCGTCGCGGACTCGGGTTGCAAGATCGATGATTGGCTTCGCGGCCAGACCAGGGACCGACGTCGACCCGATGTGCTCGACGACCCAGGCGCTGTTACCCAGCGTCTGGATCTCCTCAGCGGCAGCCCTGAACTGGTCGGGCCACGACGGATCGTATGGATCGAGCACAGTTCGCACTCTAGATCCCGCTGCCGTCCGGCCGCGGCGCCCGGTAGCCCATCCTGTTGCGGGCATCAGGACCGCCACACGCCGCGAGCCGGCAATACGTCACCGAGTCGCTTGCGTCGCGCTTCTCTGCCCTGGTCTCAGCGGCGCCGAGACTTCGTCACTCCGATGCCGGCCGCGCCGACAAGAACGATAAGCCCCAGAGTGACGAAGAACGTGCCTACAGGCGCGGGCAGATTGGTGAGACCGACGAGAAGGGCAACGGCTGGACCGGGAGCCGCGGCTGCATCGATAAGTCAGCTCGATGTCAAGCTGGCGCCGCGGATTGTGGCTGCCCTGCGGCGTTGGATCGCGGCAACGCCAAACGACGCTGCTGCCGCGGTCCTGGGTAAGATCGCGCGAGGAGGCACTGAGCTCCAGAAGGCCGCTAAACGGGAGCTTGACCGCCCCGGTCCGCGCAAGAACGCTCCCTCGCGAGCTGCATTCCGGAAGGCCAAGAGCGCGTTCGGCCTGCGGATCTGAGGTCCGATAGCCGGTCGTCCACCGATACACGGCTGGCGGCGACAACCACGACAACTTGCCCGTGTCCTGCTTGACCTGGGGATTCCCGTAGGACTGTCCCGCGAAAATGCCCGGTGAAGGGGCGCCAAACGCTACACGGCGACGACGTCGCTGGCAGCCCTGTCTGTGGTGGCGGAGGAGAGGGGTGTCGCGAGCATCCGGCAAAGGGTGGTGCTGTCGATGCCGAGCCTGCGGGCGACGGTGGTCTTGGGGACGCCGGTGCTGATGAGGCGGCGTGCTTCGGCGATCTGGTCGTCGGTGAGCTTGCGGTTGCGGCCCTTGTACTTGCCCGCGGCCTTGGCCATCAAGATGCCCTCGCGCTGGCGCTCGCGGATGACAGTGCGCTCGAACTCAGCGAAGGCACCGAGGAGGTCCGACTGCGGTGGATGCGCGAGGAGATGGACCGTAGACGTGTCAACTTGGCATCCGGAACTGGAATCCGACGAGCACGGCTGTGCCGGTCAACGAAACGAGCTCCACCGGCCGGAAGGTCACTGCGGCCACGCGCGGGCGACCCAGGATGGACGACGTCGATGACGAGGTCGGTCCGAGCCGTGAATCCCAGCGTCCGGTAGAGGCGAAGGGCCCTGTTCTTCCCGTCGACGTGCAGGTAGGGGTGCTCTCCTCGGGCGGGAATGAGCACCCCACCGGCCGACGCAATCCGGGAGCGCAACTGCCGTCGATGGCCCGCGCCGGTTCAGGAGCCGTACTGTGGAGCCATGAGGGGTGCACGCCGTACGGTGATCGCGTTGACGGTGCTCGTGACCGCTCTGGGTATGACCGGATGCTCCAGCACGGACCGGTGCAACACCTCAAACTCCGCACCACCGCACGTCGTGGTGATCGGCGCAGCCGCCATCGCGAAGCACCCCGACACCACCGCAAAGGCATGCTGGAACGATCACTGCGCATCGGTTGCGGGTCAGCGCCGCGCCGTACTCGATCTCAGCGGAACAACCAACGACACAGTCTCCGTGACCGTCACCCTCACCGACGCGACCGGGACCTGGTCCACCCAGCACGTCGACGTCGACGTTCGAAACCTCAACAAGGGCCGGGCCGCGTGCGAGGGTGGCCAGAACCGTGCCGGCGCAATCCTCATCCAACCCACCGGGGATGCAGAAAACGCGCCGGACCGCGCGCAGTAGCACGGACCGACGCGTCCTCCGCCGTTTAGCAGTGCTCTCGGTCGCCGGAGTCTTGCACGGTGAGACTGAACGTGCCGCTGGTGTTCGGGTTGCCTGGCGTCACCATCGTTCTGTTCTTGCAACTGACCATGGTGATTTTCCACATGTCGGCCGTCGGAGACGTTGATGCTCCAGGGACGAACCCGTACGAGTACTTCCCGTCCGTGGACGAACCGCCCGTGTTCTTGAACGTTTCCGTCGCGGACGTCGCCAGCGGGTAGTACAGCGGACCCGGGTGCGTGTTCCGTTCCCGAATGAACTCCGCCTGCTGCGCGATCGAGGTACCGGAAAGCTTCTGGCTGAGGTTCGCGCACTTCGAACCGACACACACCACGAAGTACGCAGTGTTCTTGCTCGAGTCGTACTCGACGTTCACCAGGTACTCCGTTGCCGCGGACGTCACCGGCAAGCTGTTGATCACAACCTCGTTCTCCTGCGGGAACAGCTCATACCAAGGCACGATCCCGGACGCGACCTTGCCGCGTTCAATATCCGCACCAGCCTGAATGAGAGTGTCGTAGGAACCACCCCCGGAACCGATACCAGGCCACGTCGACTCCGCGACGTCGGACTCGGTCGTCCCACCGGAGGGACCGACAGTCCAATCCATCCCCACGTCATGGAACTTGTTGCCCTTCTCCGGATACGGCAACTCCCAGCCGGCCCAGTTGTAGGAGGTGCCACCTGAGGACGCGGCAGAGGTCCTCCCCGCAGTCGGAGCAGCGCCCACCCAGTGTGAGGGTCCGTGCTTGATGTCCGTGATCGTGCAGTCAACCTTCTGAACCCACGTGGGATCCATGGCAGCGATCTTCGCAAGGACCGGCGACTTCACGGCGTCGGGATCCTGCTGCTGCACCCCAGCCGGCACCAACGCACGAGCACCTCCCGTGGCCACCGCAGCAGCATCAGGAATGATCGTCGACGTACCCAAAGGGCATCCGCTTCCCGCGGTTGTGACCGTTGCGTTCGCATCCAGCGACGCCGCGTTCGCGGTGACGGTTGGTAGGACGGCGCCGACGATGGTGAGCGCTGTCACTGCCCCGATCGTGAAGGAGCGACGCGCCCCTCGCTTCATGTTCCTCATATGTCTCCCCTGAGTTGCTCCATCACAACGGCAGGAGTGTTTCACGAATGAAACCGAATCCCTGTGGGCACTTCTGAGGACACAACCGCACTCTGAACACATCCGCAGGGACAACGAAATCTCTTTGGCGACATCTTGAGTCAACGCTGGCAGAAAGCATCCCCTTGAGCAAGGAAGCTCACATCAACTACACCGTCCCGATAGCCGATCGCTCATCGGCACGTCGATCGGGTCGCGCCACGGGTAGCTTCAGCCTCATGACGGAGCGTGAGTGGCTGGGTCGACGCGTTCCGTTGTGGACGCTGGTGCTCGTCGGCGTCGTTCTTCTCGGTTTCGCTGCCCTGCTGTTGTTCCTCGTCGACTCCATGCTGGTGTTCCTGGCCATCTCGCCACTCACGATCGTCGGGCTGTACACGCTCGCCTACGCTGCCGGCGAGTGGCGCCGACGAAATGGCAAGCGGAGCGCCTGATAGTCGATCGGCTATAACCCCGGCTGCGTGCGCTTCGGCGATCCCCCGGCATCCCTTTCGATGGATGTCATGCCACGCGGTCACTTTCGGATCGATGCAAGAACGTCTTGTCAGTGGCAGCGACGCGTCGGATACCCTGACGACGGCGATCGCTCAAGGTCGCATTGGGGGGCAAAGAATGCCAAGCCAAGTCAAGTCAAGGCACGAGTGATCGCTGTGGCGATCCTGACAGCCGTCGCTGCCGCGGCTCTCGCTGGGTGCGCTGCGCCTGGAGGCGCGGCGACCTCCGGCACGAAGCTTCCCGCGCCCCGCTATACGTCGCCAGATTCAGACTCGAGCAGCGCGGCTCCCATCGACCAATCGCCGGCCGTACCGTCTCCGACGGCCGGCGTCACCGCAGACGCGACAGCCCAAGCGAAAGCAGGCGCCTGGCTAGCCGGGGCTCTCCTCCCACCCGGCGCGGCACCGGTGCCCTCGCCTCCGACGGGGACGACCATCGGCAGCCAGACACAGAGCTGGTGGTGCCAGCCGATGGCCGAGGCGGATGCGTACTGGACCGTGACCGGGATGAGCATGGTCGAGGCCGCGAACTGGCTTCGTGCCCATCCGAGCAACGGGTTGACCGTCGTCTACCCGGAGCCGGAGACGCCAGACCCGACGCTGACAAATGACTACGTGAACGACTTCCCCTCCGCAACCGCGTACGAGGGCATGACCTTCCAGCTCGCGGCCTGGGGCAGCGACCGCGCCGTGATCCACCTGGAGATCGGCGTACTGTCGCCTAACTCGACGTGCGCCACAGCGAGCCCGGGCGAACAACTCATGACCGCAGGAGGCTGAGCCTCCCTGCCGAGGCACCTCGCATGTTCGCTTGGGGATCGGTCTGCGGGACGATCAGCGCCCGAACCTGCCGGTGGTTCGCTTGGACTCCCATCGATCGAGCTGATGCAGCTCATTACGAGAGTGCCCCACCGCGGCCATAGCCTCTTTGATGCGTGCGAGCGACAGGTCTGCGGCGGCCGCCTGTGCCAACAGCCGCGGCATCATCTCGTCGCTCTGCCCATTGCGATCCCACCCGTTGTTGCCGATGAAGTGCAGCGTCTCGAGAATGTCGTGTTGTTCCTTGGTGAATCCGATCCAAGCGAGATCGGCAGGAGGGGAAGCCATGACTCGATTCTGCTGGTCGAGTCTCGTGTTCGGTAGCCGATCGGCTCCCGGGACGCGCGGTCCTGCTGAGAGAATCGACTCGTGTCGATCGATCTCGGAGAGCTGCCATCGCCGAAGGAGCTCCTCGAGCTTTACAGCGCGGTCGGTTGGACCGCGTACACCGACGAGCCGCAACGACTCGTTGACGCCGTCCGCAACTCGACCTGGGTACTGACCGCGCGTGATGGCCGAGGAGCGCTGCTGGGCCTTGCTCGCGTCATCTCGGACCAGATGTCGATCGCTTACATCCAGGATCTCCTCGTCATGCCCGAGTCGCAGAGGAGCGGCGTCGGAGGTGCCCTCCTCGATGCGGTGATCGAGCAGTGCGCCGGGATCCGCCAGGTCGTTCTGATGACCGACGCCGAGCCCGGCCAGCGCCAGTTCTACGAATCTCGTGCCTTCCGAGAGATCCACGATCTGGATCCAACACCGCTGCGGTCATTCGTCCGCCTCTCCTGACCGGCGGAAGCGCTACGGCTTGCCGGGCTCAGGCCCCCGTCTCGGTTACCGATCGTCAAACGGGCAACGCTGCGCCCCGGAACGAACGACGGCGGCTCGTGCCGGAGACGTCAGCCATCAGACCCGCAGGAGCTCGAGGACGCCAAGCACGGCGAGAACGACGCCGGCGATGCACCCGAGGATCCCGACCAGCGTCACCGACTGCGCGTACACGCGAACTTTCCCCTCCGCACGGAACCGGTCGATGGCTGATGCTGCCAGCAGTGTCGCTGCCAGCGCCACGGGGACGGTGGCGATCCATGTGAGGCCCAGACTCAACCCGGCTGCGGTGACGTCGGCGGAACGAGCGTGGAGGAGGCCCCGGCCACGCTCAGCGCCGACGTCGTACGCACCATCAATCGGGGCGGTGTGGACGTAGGCAAGGACGCACGCGAGCATCTGTGCGGCCAGGAGGACAAGAGCGAGGGTCGGCAAGGATCCACGCCAACGTCACGCGGCTGCCCAGGACCGGTGTCTCCGTTTGCTCCACGGGCAGAGCCTAGGCGCCGTGATCAGCGCAGTCGTCCGATCCCCGATCCCCTACCGGGCAGAACCGCGCGAGCCCGGTCGCGTTCGTTGAGCCACCACCGGTTTCAACGGGTGGTCGCAACGGGTGGATGTTTCGGGTCCGACAGTAGCTGCTCGAATGCTTCTGCCGGGGTGCGGTAGCCGAGCGTTTCGCGGGGTCGTCCGTTGAGTTCAGAGGCGACTTCGAGGAGCCGTTCCGGGCTGTGGATGGCGAGGCGGTGGACTTCGGGAAGTACTGCGGGAGTGGGCCGTTGGTGTTCTCGTTCGAGCCGCGCTGCCAGGGCTTTTGGGGGTCGCAGAAGTAGATCGCCGAGTCCGTTGCGAGGGTGATGTCCTTGTGCCGGGCAAGCTCGGGGCCCTGATCCCACGTCGGGGATCGCCGCAGATGCTCCGGCAGCGTTCGGATGGTAGGGATCATCGCGGACTCAACGCCGTCGTTGTCGCAGAACGCGACACGATCACGACGTCGTTTTCAGTTCGACGTCACGGACGGGCTGGTTCAGAACATCTACATCGGCCGGAACGCGGAGAAGCTCCGACACCTGCAGGCGCTCCCACACGGCGGGCACCGCTGATCCGTTCGACAACCGCCCAGGGGCGCGTGCTGCCAGGTGACCGACGCGGGGGTGACTTGTTCTCGAGCGCTACGACCCTGGTGCATCACGCCTCCAACGCCGATAACGGAGTCGGAACGGTTCGACATCGGAATCAGGGTGTTGTGGAACCCTGGCCTGATCGGGCGGGCGTCCGCACGGAGCCCACTTCCCTGCCCGCGAGGCCAAGGTCGTCGGCCTCCTAGCGGAGTACGCAGAATTCGTTGCCCTCGGGGTCCGCCATCGTCGTCCAGTCTGACCGGTCGTGGAGGACGTGCGCGCCGAGTCCGATGAGTCGACGGACCTCAGCGTCCTGGTCGTCGGCACGGATGTCGAGGTGCACGCGGTTCTTCACGACCTTCCGCTCGGGCACGCGGACGAAGAAGTACCGCGGCAAACCGACGGGCCCCTCGACCAGCACCGTCGGATCATCCTCGGGACTGTCGATACCGAGAGATCGCAACCGCTCAAGCTCGACGTAATCGTACGGAGCGACCTGGTAGCCATCGAGTACGCCTGCCCAGAACCGTGCGATCACAGCGGGATGCTCGCAGTCCACCACAACGTCACTGACTCGACTCATGACGCTCACGGTACGACGGAAGCATCCATCCGGGTCCGAAGATACGGAGTAGTCCCCCAGACTCCCCGGAGTCGGGTCGGAACTCGTCAACTCCCACGACGACCGACAGGGGATCGCTCACCGAGACGCTTTGGCCGACGCTAGTGCTACTTTTTCGATGTGGACGGCGATCGTCAGATTGAGCGGGGAGGCTCGAAGGGCGAGCTCGTTGTTGCTCTCTTCGCGCTCGTCAGCTTCGCCATGCTCGGGGTTGTGGCGGTGGCGGGTAACTTTCGTCTCCTTGCCGCTGGAATGTTCCTGCTTGCAACGGTCGCCGCGTTCCGCGCGGCCATGACCTGGCGAGCAGCACTGTCGAGGTCCCGATAGCGGATCGGCCACCGGGGCGAACCGCCGCGCCTCGAGGACCGTGTAGTTGGGGCTACAGCGCGGTGCTCATGGGCGAGGAAGGATCTTTGCCATCACGCGGCGGCCGCGTTCGCTGACGAGCGACACTCGTCTGGTGGCCGTCCCGCGACGGACTCCGACGCGACATCGCGGAGCCGCGCCAGGCGGTCGTGGGTAGCGGTGAGGGCCTCGATCTGGTGCAGGATGCGATCGCTCTCCTCGTCGAAGTGGTCGAGCATCGTCGGTGTCGCGACCCCGGTGTCGAGGAAGGGCAAGAGCTCGACGATCCGGCGACTGGGCATGCCCGCCGCGTAGAGCATCTGCATGAAGCGCACACGCGTCACGTCGGACTCGCGGTACTCCCGGTGTCCGCCCGGGGTCCGCTCGGACTCAAGGAGACCTTGTTCCTCGTAGTACCGAAGCGACCGCACGCTGACGCCGGCCCGTGCTGCGAGTTCTCCGATTCGCATCTTTTCTTCGGCCCCTCGGCTTGATCCTCACGTCGACGTCAGGTTCTAGCGTACCGGTATGAACATCTCTGGAGCCACCGCCCTCGTCACCGGCGCGAACCGCGGTATCGGACGCCACCTCGCCGCCCAGCTGGTCGAACGCGGGGCGAAGGTGTACGCGACCGCCCGACGTCCTGAACTGATCGACCTCAAAGGCGTCCAGCGTCTCGCCCTCGACATCACCTCGCCGGCGTCCGTCACCGCCGCCGCCGCGGTCGCGACCGACGTCGACCTCTTGGTCAACAACGCCGGGATCGCCACCACGGCGCCCCTGCTGGGTGATCTGGACGCGGCGCACGCCGACATGGACACGAACGTCTGGGGCACCCTGTCCGTGATCCGTGCCTTCGCACCCATCCTGTCCGCGAACGGTGGTGGAAGCATCGTGAACATCGCCTCGGGCGCCTCCTGGCTGGCCATGCCCGGAGCCTCCGCCTACGCGGTGTCGAAAGCCGCCCTGTGGAACATGGGAAACGCGTTGCGTCACGAGCTGGCCGGGCAAGGTACCGCGGTGATGTCCGTGCACCTCGGAGTAGCCGACACGGACATGTCCGCGGGAGTTCCGATGGCCAAGACCGACCCCGCGGACGTGGCGCGAGCGACGCTGGACGGGGTGGAGCGCGAGGAGTACGAGGTCGTGGTGGACGAGCAGACCGCGTTGATCAAGCAGCTGCTCGCCCGGGACCCCAAAGAGCTGTACGCGGTTCTGGCCCAGATGCTCGCAGCGTAGAAGCGGCCCGAAGGCCCCTGGCATGTGTTGCTACGGCGTACCGCTACACCCAACGCAACCCACCGCGGCCGCTGACCGATCCGCTCCGCTCTCAGACACGGGCGTCGAGAGCGGAGCGCCATCTGGCAGCAGAATCGCCGATGGGCCCCTGGCGCACTACTCCGATCCGGCGCTCGCGTTGAACGAACAGTTTGTGAGACATCCGTCGTGCGGGCCGCGAGACGCTACACACCGGTTCATGGTGAGCTAGCACCATGCGTGTGAGATCGGCGGCCGTCGTTGTTCGCGGCGGGAGCTTGCTCGTGATCAGTCGATTCAAGGACGGGCGGAGCTACTGCGTGCTTCCCGGCGGAGGCGTAGAGCAAGGCGAGAGCCTTCGAATGGCGTGCCATCGGGAACTCCTCGAGGAAACCGGCCTCGACGGCACAGTGGGCAACTTGCTCGACGTCCCGGTCGACAGCGACGTCCCAGCGGTCAACTTCCAGGTCAGGGTGAATTCTGAGGCGTTGATGCTCGGCGGCGTGGAGCTCGAGCGCGAATCACCGGCGAATCGGTACGAGCCGAGATGGGTAGACGTGGATTCGCTTGCGGAGCTTCCGTTGGTACCGGACGCGGCGGCGCTGGTCCTCGACAAGCGCCGGTAGCCGATTCATGATCGGTCATGGCTCGCTTGACGAGATCTCTCGAGCAATGTGGATCACCGCTAGCTTGAGACCATGCGTCTGCGTCGCTTGAATCCTCGCGATCCTCGGCCTGATCGCGTTCGGTGCGGGCGTCCTCGTCTGGTTCCTCGACCACGACTGGGGACTCTGGGTCGGAGCGCTGGGCGCAGTCATTTGCGCTTCGGGAGCCATCGCGAACGGCTTCACCCGGAGGAGACAGCCGGCCAACTCGACGGACGGTGCTGGTTGAGCCCGTTCTGGATCGCCTTCTGAAACGCCCCGATACGGCTAGCGGTCGGCGCGCTGTGCGCGACGCATGAGAGCCCATTGCCCGACGAGCAGTAGCCCGACCACGACTGCCACCCAGCTCGAGACGCCCTCCGTCGCGAGCGGCGCGACGAGCAGCCCGAGCACCAGGCACAGGACAGCGCAGACGAGAACAACGGTCTGATTGAGCTTGGTCGGTCGCATGATGGCTCCCCCTCCTACGGAAGACGAGTCCTCCGACTCGTTGCTCAACACGTTAGCGATGAGTCGCACAAGGTGCAGCCCGAGCGGAACGCACGAGAGGGATGGAAGAGGAAACGGGTCAGCGCTCCTCGACTATCGCCTGGTCCGGTGATCGAGGGGGCGTCGAGGCGAGCGACGGTGCCAGCAGAATACGTCTGGATCAGCCTCGCCCGACTGGTCCAACGCAGCTGTTTACCCCCCGAAGCTCCCATGCTGCAACGTTCGTCTCCGTGCCGATCGTGTCCCTCGTCCGCCCGGTGGTCAGCGTGCGCTCGCGAGGGCGGCAAGCAGTCCGGGGAAGCGGGCATCGATGTCGTCGCGACGGAGCGAGACACCCTTGCGGTTCCCGTAGCTGAGGTCGTACGTCAGCCCTGCTTCGCGGAGGACCCGGAAGTGGAAGGTGCTCGTCGCCTTCGTGACGGGGAGCTCGAAGCTCACGCAGGTGCGTTCGGTACCCACCGGCTCCTGCAGCAACGCCAGGACCACTCGCCGGCGGTTCGGGTCGGCCAGGGCGCTCAGCACCTTCCCCAACTCGAGGTCCTCCCGCTTCGGAAGCGTGGTCTCGGTCACGGTGGATCCTCTCTGCTGCGCGGCCCGGTCGAGTGGCGACGTCAGGTATGACTTGTGTCGTACCTGCTCGTGTGCTTCACTCCCCATGTACGTCTTGAATCATACCTAGAAAGGGTGGCCGTGAGTACAGACAGCGCTCAGATCCCGACCGCGCGAGCGTCGCGCACACTGCCGTGGGGAGGCCTCCTTGCCCTCTTCTTCGCCGGCTTCCTGAGCATCATCAACGAGACCACCCCGGCCGGTCTCCTCCCCCAGATCTCCCACTCGCTCCGGATCTCGGACGCAGCGGCCGGTCAGTTGATCACCGTCTACGCGTTGGCGACCGCGCTCACCGCCGTCCCCCTGAGTGCTGCCCTTGCCCGCTGGGGGCGCCGCACGCTGCTCATCAGTGCGCTTGCGGCATTCGTCCTGTCCAACTTCGTGATCGCGTCCACGGAGGACTTCACGATCATCATGGCGGCGCGCTTCGTCGCGGGTGTCGGTGCGGGGCTGATCTGGACGAACTTGGCGGCCTACGCTGCCCGACTCGTTCCCGAGGACAAGCAGGGGCGCGCGATGTCCATCGCGAATGCCGGTACCCCGGTCGCGCTTGCTGTCGGCCTGCCGCTCGGGACGCTCCTCGGAGCGACCTTCAGCTGGAACTTCACGTTCGCCGCGTCCGGGTTCGCTGGGCTCGTCGCGATCCTCTGGGTCGTGATCGCGCTCCCCAACCTGTCCGGAACGCCAGCAGGAGAGAAGGTGCGCCGCGCCGAGCGGGGACTCGTCCGGACGAAGGGGGTCGTCACCATCCTCGCCGTCATGAGCGGCTTCTTCCTCGCCCACAACATCCTGTACACGTACGTGGCCCCACAGGTGGTCCGGGCTGGGATCGGGAGCCAGGTGGAGTTGGTGCTCCTCGTCTTCGGTCTGGCCGCGCTGGTGAGCATCTGGGTCACCGGAGTGTTGATCGATCGACGGCACCGGCACCTGACCGTGACGGGCATCGTGTTGCTCGTGGTCGCGTTCCTGATGCTCGGTCTCGCCCCGATCAGTCCGGTCTTCGTCTACGTCGCGGTGGTCCTGTGGGGCCTCGGCTTCGGAGGCGGCGCAACGTGGTTCCTGACCGCCGGGTTCCGCGCGACGGGCTCGACCGCCATCGCCGCGGTGATGGTGACCCTCGTCAACCTCATGATCGGACTCGGCGGACTCGTCGGTGGACTCCTGATCGGGATCGCGGGCGTCGAGGCACTCCCCTGGGTCGCCCTCGCGATCATGATCCCGTCGGCCATCGCGGTGGTGTCAGCGCGTCGGTACGCGTTCCCGCACTGGTCAGCGGAGGTCGCACCGGAACGGTGATGCGAGCCGGTCCCCGTCGGCCCGCGATACTCGGGGGATGACTCGTGCTCTCCTCCTCGTCGACATCCAGCGTGACTACTTCCCCGGCGGCGCGTTCCCCCTGGTCGAGCCCGTCGCTGCAGCCGCTGCCGCACGGACGGTCCTCGACTCGTTCCGCGCGTCCGACGAGCTCATCGTGCACGTCTTCCACGTCAGCACGGACCCGGCCGCGACGTTCTTCCTCCCAGGGACGCCGGGCATCGGCTTCCACCCGCTCGTCGAACCCGCTGCCGGCGAGACCGTGCTCGAGAAGCACCATCCGAACAGCTTCATCGACACCGGCCTCCAGGGGGTGCTCGACGACGCGGGCGTCACGGATCTGGTGCTCGTCGGGATGATGAGCAGCATGTGCATCGACTCGACCACCCGGGCGGCCCACGAGCTCGGGTACACGTGCACGGTCGTGGCCGACGCGTGCGCTGCACCGGACCTGCGGTACGGCGACACGGTGGTCCCCGGGGCGAGCGTGCACGCGGCGTTCATGGCTGCGTTGGACGGCAGCTTCGCGACCGTCACCAGCAGCGGCTCCACCGTCTGACAGGCTGACGGGACGGGCACGATCACACGGTGTCGAGCATCGCCGGAAGCCGTTGGGTCACCACCGGCAGTGCCGGGGACATCGGTTCCGTGCTCCGTTCGGCGCTGCTCGAGCGACACGCGGTCCTCGTGTCCACAGCAACCGACTGACGGGCTCGTACCGCGCCGGCGATCGCGTCACGGCTGAGCACGGCCTAGGAGTCAGGCGTGGTCGACGATCCAGGTCCTGGCTCGTCGTTGGACCACAGGGGCGTCGGGGTGGGCGTAGAAGGCGAGGTGTGTGCCGTTGTCCATCATCACGAGGGTGCTGTGAGGGAGTGCTTCGTGGGCGTTGTGACTGTGCTCGGGGAGAGCGTCGGTGTCGGCGCTGCCGTGGATGAGAAGGACGGGGGCCTGGATGCGGTCGAGTTCGAGGGTGTCGATCGCGCCGTAGTTGGCGTCGTCGTTGTCCCAGCCGGTGCGGCGGGCCCCGTTCCAACTCATCGTCTTTGCCACGTCGAGGACGGCATCTCGTTGCGCGGGGTCCGCCATCACGCCCGCAGTGAGCGTCTCCAAGTCCTTGCCGCGGAGGGATCCTTCTCCGGCGAGGGCGCCGCTGACGAGCTGCCCGGGAGCGATTCGTGCGAGGAGGCGGACGATCCAGTTGCCGAGGGCGGTCCCGAACAGGAACGCATCCGAGGCGGGGTACTTCGGTGCGATCCAGCGGGAACTGACCGCGGCGACCTGGATCAGGGACGACACCCGGTGTGGGTGGCGGACGGCGAGGCGGTAGGCGGAGGGGCCGCCTCCTGACCAGGCGAACACGGCTGCCCGGTCGACACCGAGGGTGTCGAGGACGGCGGCGAGGAGGTCTGCTTCGTGGTCGATGGAGGTGTCGGTGTCGTGCAGAGGGGTGTGGAGGTAGCCGGGACGGGACAGCGCGATGGTGGTGAAGTCGTCGGCGGGCAGGAAGCGGCCCATCATCCTGGCGGCGTCGACCCCACCGGGGCTGCCGTGGACGATGAGGACCGGGATGCCAGTGCCCTGCACGTGCACTTCCACCGGGCCGAGTGGGGTGGTGATCACTTCCACTGACGATCCCATTGCAAGGTCCTCGTTTCCTCCACGTCAGTATGGTGTGGCCGGACGTGGATCTGCTCGCGCGGGTCCCACTCGTGCCGGACGCGGCGCGTCTCGCCGTGCGGCGAGTTCCCGATGATCGCGGTCTCACCCGGCGACGACGGGCCTCCCGATCACCACGAACTCGGCCGGTAGTCCTTCAGGAAGACGCCGAACACGTCCTCTCCCGCCTCGCCCCGCACGATCGGGTCGTAGACGCGGGCCGCCCCGTCGACGAGGTCGAGCGGCGCGTGGAACCCTTCCTCTGCGAGCCGGACCTTCGTCGGGTGCGGCCGCTCGTCCGTGATCCAGCCGGTGTCGACGCTCGTCATCAGGATGCCGTCGGTCTCCAGCATCTCCTGCGCGCTCGTGCGGGTGAGCATGTTCACGGCGGCCTTCGCCATGTTCGTGTGCGGGTGCCCCGGCCCCTTGTAGGCACGGCCGAACACCCCTTCCATCGCGCTGACGTTGACGATGTAGGTGCGACGCGCCCCGCTCGCCGCCATCGCCGGGCGGAGCTTCGAGATGAGGATGAACGGGGCCGTCGTGTTCGCGAGCTGGACCTCGAGCATCTCGAGCGGGTCGACCTCGTCGACGCGCTGCGTCCACGAGTTCGCGTCGTGGAGGTCGGGGACGAGTCCACCGGCGTCGATGGCGGTGCCTGCGGCGAGCCGTTCGAGCGAGCTCGATCCCGGAGCCATCGCCTGTTCGGTGAGCTCGTCCGCCCGGGCCGCGGCGGCGGCGAGGATGGGGTGCGCCGTGACCGAGCGTGCGAGGGCCTGCGGGTGCTGGTCGTTCGTGTGTCCGAAGGTCACCAGCTCGGGCAGCGGCCCGTCCGGCAGCGGCGCGAGTTCGGCGTCGACGAGGGGCTGGTAGGCGCCGGTCGATCGGCGGACGGTCTGGGTGGCGTTGTTGATGAGGATGTCGAGGGGGCCGGCCGCGGCGACGTCCTCCGCGAGACCGATGACCTGGGCGGGGTCGCGGAGGTCGATGCCGACGACCTTCAGGCGCGACATCCAGTCGGCGGAGTCGGGCAAGCCGGCGAACCGGCGCACCGCGTCGCGGGGGAACCGCGTGGTGATGGTGGTGTGGGCGCCGTCACGCAGCAGGCGGAGCGCGATGTACATGCCGATCTTCGCGCGTCCGCCGGTGAGCAGCGCTCGCTTGCCCGTCAGGTCGGCACGGGCGTCGCGCTTGGCGTGGCTCATCGCAGCGCACGCCGGGCAGAGCTGGTGGTAGAACGCGTCGACGACCGTGTACTGCTGCTTGCACATGTAGCAGGGGCGCGACTTCAGGAGGGTGCCTGCGGTGGAGGCGTGCGTCGAGCTGCTGATCGGGACGCCGCGGGTCTCGTCGTCGATCCGGTCGGCGGCACCGGTCGCGGTGGCGGCGATGACGCGGCGGTCGGCGTCGGCGATGACCGCCCGCTTCTCGAGCCGGTGCGCCCGCTTCACGGCCTTGAACATCTTCGCGGTCGCGTGGCGCACGCGGACGAAGTCCGGGTGGGTCTCGTCGATCTGGGCCAGCTGCTCGAGGACCCGGAGCGTGACGCTGAGGTCCGCGGAGGGGATGCCGCTGGGTTCGGGCTGCTCGGAGATCACACGAGATTCTACGCTGGACCGCGCTCAGGTCCCGAGCTGCACCCACCGGCCCTCGGAGACGACCTCGACGGCGCCGTCCACGACCGTGATGGCGGTCTGCTCGTCGATGGCGTAGGCCGGTCCGCCGATGTCCACGGCCCACCGCTCAGCATGGGCGAGGGAGTTCTCCGGGAAGGCGTCGAGGTGCGGGAAGATCGAGAAGTCGACGACCCCCAGGGTGCGGTCGTCGACCGCGGACGGCCACTCGACGAAGGACTTCCCGATGCGGGGCGTCATGACCATGCTCCCGGCGCTGACCCCGACCCAGACGGTGTCCGGAAGCGAGGGCAGCACGTCGGCGAGCCCCGATGCGCGCATCCAGTGGGCGAGGTACGTCGCGTCGCCGCCGTCGACCAGGAGGACGTCGGCCTCGCGGACCCAGGCACCCCACCGCTCCACGCCGATCGTCGGGAGCGCGGTGAGCTCGAGGACACCGACCGACGCCCAGCCCAGCCCGGCGAAGCCCTCGATCCCGTTCCGGACCGAGGCCGGTCCGCACATCGGGTGCCCCCACTGCGCGGTCGGCACGACCAACGCGTGGCTGTCGGCGATCGGCCGGCCGAGGAGGTCCACGAGCGCAGCCCGGATGCTGGGGTTCGTGACACCGCCGGATGTCAGCAAGAGCTTCACGTCGCCTCCACGCCGTCGAGCGCCACCGCGGGGGTCGCGGGAACCCGCTCGCAAGAGTAGCCTCCGAGCGTTCGATGCCCCCTCAGGACCGCTCGGCCGCTGCACCGTCGCGCCGACGGTCGCTCCCGTGTCCTCTCACCCGACGGGACACGTCACGCCGCCGAGCTGCGGCACGCCCCGCGGGGCGGTACGTGAGGAAGAACGCACATGTCGAAACCGACCATCGTCCTGGTCCACGGAGCGTGGGCCGACGGATCCAGCTGGGACCTCGTCACCACGCCACTGCAGGAACAGGGCTACACCGTCCTCGTCCCGCCGAACCCGTTGCGCGGCGTCGCGAGTGACGCCGCGTCCATCGCGTCGTTCGTCGCGCAGCGCACGGTGGGTCCCGTCGTCGTCGTGGGGCACTCCTACGGCGGCTTCGTGATCTCGAACGCGGAGTTCTCGAACGACGTCCGAGCGCTCGTCTATGTCGACGGCTTCATCCCCGACGAGGGCGAGTTCGTCTTCCAGCTACTCGGAGGGTCCGGTTCGGCACTCGACGTCCCCGACCCGACGACGGTCCTCGACCTGATCGGCTACCCCGGCTCGCCGGAAGGGGACCTCGAGGCCTACCTCAAGCCCGAGACCGTGCACACCGCGTTCGCGCAGGACCTGTCCGAGCAGGACCGCGCGCTGGTCGCGGCCCGGCAACGACCGATCACGCTGAGCGCCAACACCGCACCGTCCGGACCGCCGTCGTGGCGGGACCGCCCGGTGTGGGCGGTCATCGGGACGGAGGACCTCGTCATCCCGCCCGCGGTGCTCCGCTCGATGGCCGAGCGCGCCGGCGCGACCATCACCGAGGTGGCAGCCTCGCACGTGTCGATGGTCTCCCACCCCGAGGCCGCACTCGCCGCGATCGCGGCAGCGAGCGCGGTCGCCGAACCGGCGGAGATGAGTTGACGGGACCGATCCGCAGGACCGGTCACGTGCTCTCGTGGTGACCACAGGGCGGACGGGAGGCCCGTGGCGGCGCCGTCACGGGCCTCCCGTCCGTCCGTCGTCACGTCCACGGCGTCCCGTCAGCCGTTCCTGCGACGCACGCCGCGTGGTCCGCACCGGGCCGCAGCCCCCACGGAAGGCACGACCATGAACTTCGACCCGGCCCAGGACCTCGACGGGGGCGTCACCGAGCGTGCGTTCACCCTCGGTGACGTCACCGGGATCCTCTGGACGCCACCGGACGCCTCCCCGTCAGCGCCGGTCCCGGTCGTCCTGATGGGCCAACCCGGCGGGATCGGCATGCGACGGATGTACCCCCGTCTCGCGGCACGGGCGCGCAGCGCCGCCGCGCAGGGCTTCGCTGCGGTCTCCATCGAGCTGCCCGGGTCCGGCGACCGGCCGCCGCTCCCCGGTGCGGACCAGGCGCGAGCCGATCTCCGCGCGGCGATCGCCGCCGGCGAGCAACCCGGTGCCGACGTGGTCGACCGGTTGGTGCTCCCGCTCGTCGAGCAGGCCGTGCCCGAGTGGCAGACGACGCTCGACGCGGTGCTCGACCTCCCCGAGGTCGGCGGGCCGGTCGGGTTCTCGGGCGGGGTGATCGCGATCGGCGTCCGCCTGGCCGTGGTCGAGCCGCGGATCGCAGCGGCCGGACTCTTCGCCGGCAGTGCCATCCCCCGCACCACGACGGAGGAGGCGCGTCGGGTCACCATCCCGGTGCACGTACTGCTGCAGTGGGACGACGAGGGGAACGACCGAGGGGCAGCGCTCGAGCTCTTCGACGCCTTCGGATCGGCGGAGAAGACGCTCCTCGCCAACACCGGGGGCCACACCGGCGTCCCGTCGTCCGCGAGCGAGGACGCTGCTCGCTTCTTCGCCCGCCACCTCGGGGGCGCCCAGAGCTGAGCTGACCGTGCGGAGTGCGGCGGTCGACTGCAGACCGCCGCACCCCGTTCCGTCACGCGCGCAACCAGGCCAGGATGTCGGCGTTGATCGTGTCGGCCTCGGTCGTCGGCATGCCGTGCGGGAAGCCGGGGTAGGCCTTCAGCGTGCCGTTCTGCACGAGCTCGGCCGAGAGCGGGCCGGCGTCCGCGAACGGGACGATCTGGTCGTCCTCACCGTGCATGACGAGGGTCGGCACGCTGATCTTCCTGAGGTCCTCGGTGAAGTCCGTCTGCGAGAACGCCACGATCCCGTCGTAGTGCGCCTTCGCGCCGCCCATCATCCCCTGCCGCCACCAGTTCTCGATGATGGCCTCCGACGGCTCCGCGCCCGGACGGTTGAACCCGTAGAACGGACCGGACGGCAGCGCTCGGTAGAAGTTCGACCGGTTCGCGGCGAGCTGGGCCTGCAGGTCGTCGAAGACGCTCTTCGGCAGCCCGCCGGGGTTGTTCTCGGTCTGCACCATGATCGGCGGCACGGCGCTGATCAGGACGGCCCGGGCGACCCGCTCCTCGCCGTACTGCGCGATGTAGTGGGCGACCTCACCGCCGCCGGTGGAGTGGCCGATGTGGATGGCGTCGTGGAGGTCGAGGTGCTCGGTGAGTGCCGCGAGGTCGGCGGCGTAGTGGTCCATGTCGTGCCCGTCCGACGTCTGGGTCGAACGGCCGTGGCCGCGGCGGTCGTGCGCGATGACCCGGTAGCCCTGTGCCAGGAAGAACAGCATCTGGGTGTCCCAGTCGTCGGCGGACAGCGGCCAGCCGTGGCTGAACACGATGGGCTGTCCCGAGCCCCAGTCCTTGAAGAAGATCTCCGTGCCGTCGTTCGTGGTGATCGTGCCCATGAAGGCTCCTTTGTGTGTGCCGCCAGCGCTGACGGCTCCGGGTGGAGGTGGGCTCGGCGACGGGACTGCTCGCGGGGCCCACCGTCAGTGTGGCGAACCAGCCCGGCATCGTGTGAAGAGTTAACACAGTGTTCGCGAAGCGGGCTCGGCGGGCTCGGCGGGCTCGGCGGGCGACGCTCAGCGCGCGAGCGACAGCGCGAAGGGTGCGAACCCGATCGCGCCGAGCAGGCTCGGCACGATGAGCGCCATCGACTCCGTGCCGGACGCCGTGGCGATCGGCCCGAGGTCGACGATCCACTCGTCCTGCCAGCCGAGGCCGCGGAGGACGTCGCGGACGACCGCCTTGGCGTCGGCATGGTCCCCGGAGAGGAACGCGGTCGGCGGGACGTCGAGCGCCGCCGGAGCAGCCATCACCGAGAAGAGCATGGTGTTGAGGCCCTTCACGACGCGGGTCTCCGGGAGCGCGAGCTGCAACCGCTCGCCCAGGCTCCCATCGGCGTACGCCAGGCCGCCGGGCATGCCGTCGGCGGTCCGGGTGGTCGCGTTCGAGACGTCGAGCAGGATCCGTCCGGCGAGCTCGGCGCGGAGAACCGTCAGCCGCTCGAGCGACGTGTCGCCCGGTGTGGCGTTCACCACGACGGCGGCGGCGCGGATCGCGGTCGGCACGTCGGTGACAGTGACCGGGGTGTGCGGGCTGTCCGGGGTGTCCGCCCATCGCTCCTGCGTCGTCGCGGGGTCACGGACCCCGAGGGTGACGGGGTGTCCGGCGGCGGCGAGACCGCGGGCCAGCGTCGTGCCGACACGTCCTGCGCCCAGGACGGCGATGGTGGTGGGGGTGGTGTTGGTGTTGGTGTTCATGGGCGTTCCTTCGGTGTTCGGGGTTCGGGGTTCGGGGTTCGGGGTTCGGGGTGGTCAGCGGGCCAGCACGGCTGCGAGCGAGGGTGCGAGTCCTGGTGCGGCCGCGACGAAGTCGTCGCTCGCGAGCGTCCACGGGGCACCGTTCGTGTCGATCACGGCTCCCCCGGCCTCCTCGACGAGGAGTGCACCCGCGACCAGGCCGGACCGGACCTGCCCGAACTGCCAGAAGCCGTCGACGTGGCCGGCAGCGACCTGCACGAGCTGGACGGTCGCGGGGACCGAGGCGGAGACGAGCAGCGCGGCATCGAGCACGCGGTCGATCGAGCCGCTCATCCGGCGGCGGATCTCCGGAGCCTCGCCCGGCTTCGCCTGGCCGGTGCCGACGAGGGCGGCGACGAGGTCGGTCTTCGCCGACACCCTGATCGGCGTTCCGTCGAGGCGCGCTCCGTCGCCCCGGACCGCGGTGAAGACCTGTCCGAGCGCCGGCAGCACCACGGCCGTGAGCACGGGCACCTCGTCGCGCACGAGCGTCGCCGTCACACCCCAGTTCGGCGAGCCGTGGACGTGGTTGACGTTGCCCTCGGCGGCGTCCGTCACCCACCACTCGCCCGGCCCGAGGGCGCCGTGGCCCTCTTCGTCGTCATCCCACCGTGCGCCGGGGCGGAGTCGTTCCAGGGCGGGGCGGAGCACGGCGATCGAGGCGGCGTCGTTCGCGTCGATCGCGTCGATCAGTGCCCTCGGACCGTCCACGCGGTTCGCGGCGGAGAATCGCTCGAGGAGCACCTGTGCCGCGTTCGCGACGGCGGTCGTCACGCCGTCGAGCAGCTCGCGGTCGGTCGCCGCTCGGGACTCGAGATGCAGGTTGTCGATCATCGTTCTCTCCGTGTCCTCCGACGTGGTCCGTCGGTCCGGGAGCAACGCTACGAACGGACTCGATTGCGCACCAGTACATTCCGCGCAGGTGTAGATTGCGTTTCGTGCAACTGGACCTCAACCTGCTCACCGCGCTCGACGCCCTGCTCGAGGAGCAGAGCGTGACCGGTGCCGCTGACCGGCTGCACCTCTCCGCACCGGCGATGAGCCGGGCGCTCGGGCGGATCCGGCAGGCAACCGGCGACGAGATCCTCGTCCGGGCCGGACGGGTGATGCGACCGACCCCTCGGGCGCTCGCCATGCACGCCGAGGTGCGGTCCCTCGTCCTCCGCAGCCGCGAGGTCCTCACGCCGGAGACCACCCTCGACGTCGGCACCCTGCACCGGACGTTCACGATCCGCGCACACGACGCCCTCGTCTCCGTCCTCGCACCGCAACTGGTCGAGCGGACACGACTCGTCGCGCCCGGCGTCGCGCTGCGGTTCCTGGGCGAAGCGAACGGCGACGACACGGACCTCCGTCGCGGGCTGGTCGACCTGGAGATCGGCTCGGCGGCTCCTGCGGTCGCCGAGATCGACCACGACCAGGTCGCCACGGACCCCCTCGTCGGGCTGGCGCGACGCGGGAACCCGCTGCTCGGCGACGGCGACGATGCCGATGCCGATGCCGATGCCGACGAGGATGCCGTCGACCTGGCCACCGTCGACCTCGCGGCGTGGGCGGCAGCGCCGCACGTCGTGGTCTCTCGGCGCGGCCGGTTCGGTGACCGGATCGACGAGGTGCTCGCCGCTGCGGGTCGTTCGCGCTCGGTGATCGCCTCGGTGGCGTCGACGAGTGCGGCGATCGAGGTCGTCCGCGCCACCGATGCCGTCGTCGTCGTCCCCGGGTCGATCGCTTCGCGCGCGGCGGCCGCCGGGGACACCGTGGCGTTCACCCCGCCCGTGGAGCTGCCGGCCGTCTCGGTCGTCCTGACCTGGCACCGCCGCTCCACCTCGGACCCCGCGCACGAGTGGCTCCGCGGACTCGTGCGGCAGTCGCTCACCGGACAGGGTGCGCCGTGACCGCCGACGCACTCGCCCACACCCTGATCGGTGTGCTCGCTCTCATCGCGGTCGCCACCGGCGTCCTGCTGGCGGCCCGGGCCTCGGCGCCGTGGGCACCGGCGAGCGCCATCGCCCGCGGGGTCGTGCAGCTCGCCGCGATCAGCCTCGTCCTCACCGGTGTCATCCGGTCGCCGCTGCTGATCGGCCTGGCGCTCAGCGTGATGTTCGTCGTCGCCGTCCTCACTGCTGCCAGGCGGCTCGGGGACCTCCGGGCGATGGTGGTGCCGGTCGCGGTCTCGATGGCTGCGGGCATCCTGGTCAGCGGTCTCGTGGTGTTCGGTACCGGAGCCATCGCACTCTCCCCGCGGTACGCGCTCGCGGTGGGCGGGATCGTGATCGGGAACGCGATGTCGATCGCCACGATCGCCGGACGGCGGTTCCGGGAGCTCGTCGACGACCGGTGGGACGAGGTCGAGGGCTGGCTCGCGCTCGGCGCTTCACCTCGGCGGGCGACGACCGACCTGGTGCGGCGGGCGGTGAGTGCGGCGCTCATCCCGACGGTCGACCAGACGAAGACGACGGGGCTCGTGACCCTGCCCGGGGCGTTCGTCGGCGCGGTCTTCGGCGGGGTGTCACCCCTCGAGGCCGGCCGGTTCCAGATCGTCGTCCTCGCCGCCATCATGGCGACGGGCAGCATCACCGCGGTGCTCCTGACCCTGTGGCTCGCACCCGTGCAAACCCGGCCGGACCTCGCCGCCCTGCGCTGACCCTGCGTGGTCCCGCCGTTCCGAACCACCGGACCAGCGCGCAACCGCACCGGCGGGGCGGTGACGACCCGTGCCTCCAGGCCGGTGCACGCGTAGCGTGACGCCCATGTCGCACCGTCCGTCCGTCGCCTCCGCCGATGCGGTGGGTTCCGTCGCGTCGTCCCGGACCAGCAGTTCGGTCGGGTCCTGGGTGGCGGTCGGGTCCGTGCTCAGCGCGGTCGCGGTGCTGAGCATCGGGTCGTTCGCCTCGATCCTGTCCGTCGGGTCGTTCCTGTCCGTCGGGTCGATCGGGTCCGCGCTGTCGATCGGCTCGGTCGGACGCTTCGGAGCCGTCTTCGGCAAGCAGGTCATCGGCCGACGTTGAGCGGCTATCGGGCGCTGCTGACGAGACTCCGTCACCGCCCACCGCTGACGGGACACCGTCAGCGCCCGCCGCTGACGGGACACCGTCACCGCCCACCGATAGTGTCGGACCGTGAGCAACGAGGCATTCGACGACCGCTACGAGCTGCGCGAGTTCGCGCCCGGCACGGACGACAAGGGGGCACCGAACGCCGAGACCGAGGCCTGGATGCAGGCCGTCGGGCTCGGCTTCCACGAGACGCACCCCGGCGACGAGGCCGCGGCCCGCATGGTCGAGCACTTCGTCGAGGACGGCAACACCTGGCTGGGTGCCCACGTCCGCCGCCCCGCACCCGGCTCGGTGGACGAGACCTGGCCCGCCGGCACGTTCGCGTGGTTCCGCAAGCCGCTCAGCTGGGGCGACGGATCCTCGATCGACACGCAGGCGATCTCCGCCGTGACGGTCCGTCCGACCGAACGTCGCCGCGGCATCCTCCGCCGGATGATGACGCACGCGCTCGAGCGCGGGGTGGCCGACGGCTACGCGATGGCGTCGCTCACCGCGTCCGAGGGCACCATCTACCGCCGCTTCGGCTTCGGCTGCGCCGTCCGCGAGCGCGCCGTGAGCGTCCGCCGGAACCGCGCCCTGCCCTTCCTCGCCCCGACCACCGGCACCGTCAGCGTCGTCACGCCCCAGTGGCTCGCCGGTGGCCCGGCCCGCTCGGTCTTCGACCGGTTCGACGCGCGCACGCCCGGTTCCATGGTGCGGAACGCGGGCACCTGGCCGGTGGCGCTCGGCCTCCGGAACTACGAGGGTGAGAAGGCGAAGGACGTCCGCGCCGCCGTCCACCGCCCCGCCGACTCGGACGAGGTCGACGGGTACGTCACCTGGCGCGTCAAGGAGAGCCGCGACGACGACACCGTGCTCGAGGTCGTCGACCTCGTCTACGCGACCGACGCCGCCTACCTGTCGCTGTGGGAGTTCCTGCTCTCGATCGACCTCAACGACGTCGTGAAGTACAACCGTTCACGGCTCGACGACCCCATCGTCGCGGCGCTCGGCGACAACCGCGCGTACGACGTCGACCACGAGGAGGACCACGTCTGGCTGCGCGTCCTCGACGTGCCGGCAGTGCTCGCCTCGCGGCCGTACGCCGTCGACGGTTCGCTGACGCTCGCCGTGACGGATGCGCTCGGGTTCGCCTCCGGCACGTACCGGCTCGACGTCCTGGAGGCACGGGGCCGCGTCACACGCGTCGCCGACGACGCCGACGTGGCCGGCTCTGACATCCAGCTCGACGTGGCCGACCTGGGTGCGTTGCTCATCGGGTCGGTGTCACCGGTCACGTTGGCCGCGGCGGGGCTGCTCCGCGCCGTGGACGCCGCTGCGCCGGCGCTGCTCCGCGCCATGCTGACCCCGCCGCGGACGCCGCACGGGATCACGTACTTCTGAGCCTTGGGCGGGCGGGCGCCGGTGCGGGCGTTCGGTGCGAGCGCCGGTGCGGGCGTTCGGTGCGAGGAAACGTTCCCGGTGCGACCCGCGCGGGGTCGCACGGGGCACGGAACCTCGCACCGGACGAGCCACGCGAGCGGAGCGGGCGACAGACCTCGGCGTAGTGTCGGCGGCATGAGCGAGGTCGCTGCAGCGGTCGGTCGGGCGCGCCAGGCGGTCGCGGTCCTGGCCAGCCCGACCCTCCGTGCCGCCGTCGTGGGTGGTGCGGAGCTCGACGACCGAACGCAGGCGGCGATCGCGGCCTTCGACTGGCTCGGTGCGGACGGCCCGGACGCTCCGGCGCTCGGGCGGACCGCGCGGGCCCTCCAGCGATTGCAGGGGCCGGCGGCGCTGCTCGAGTTCGACCGCATCGCGCGGATGCCCGTCCCCGACGACCAACGGCACCCGTTGTCGGTCCGCATCGTGGAGCTGGTGTTCGACCGGCTGGGGACCTCCCGCCCGGTGCCCGAGCCCGTGCTCAACGCCGCCATCGCGATGTTCGCCGAGGACGTGGCGATCGTGCGACGGGACGCAGTGGACCTCGGGGTGCTCGAGCGGACGGACGACGGGGCGACCTACCGGTTCGTCGGGTAGCGGTGACCGGGCATGCCGGTCGCGCCCGTCGCGGGTAGTCTCCGCGCCATGAGTGACGACACGGTCGGCTGGCTGCTCGACTCCGACCCGGCGATCCGGTGGCAGGTGGAGCGCGACCTCGTCGGCGCGCCGGCCTCCACATGGGAGGCCACCCGCGCCCGCGTCGCCACCGAGGGCTTCGGCGCCGCGCTCCTCGCGGAGCAGGACCCCGGCGGACAGTGGGCGGGCGGCGCGTACTTCCCGTCCGACTTCGACCCCGACAGCCCCGAGGCGAAGGAGCCCGGCCAGCCCTACACGGCGACGACCTGGTCGCTCAACTCCCTGCGCGACTGGGGCGTCGACGCGTCGGTGCTCGGCGACACCGCGGCCCGGCTCGACGCGAACAGCCGGTGGGAGTACGAGCAGCTGCCGTACTGGGCGGGCGAAGTGGACTGCTGCATCAACGCCTTCACGCTCGCGAACGGGGCGTGGCTCGGCGCGGACGTCGACGGACTCGCGGAGTGGATGCTCGAGCACCAGCAGCCGGACGGCGGCTGGAACTGCGAGTGGGTCGAAGGGTCGACGGTGTCGTCGTTCCACTCGACCCTGAACGTCCTCGACGGGCTCCTCCAGCACGAGCAGCTGAGCGGCGGCCGGCACCCGCGGGCCCAGGAACTCCGCGCCGCCCGGCACCGCGGTGCGGAGTACCTGCTCGAGCGGCGGCTGCTGCACCGGAAGTCCGACGGCGAGCTCGTCGGGCCCTGGGCGACCCGGTTCGCGTACCCGTTCCGCTGGATCTACACCGCGCTCCGGGCGACAGATCACCTGCGTGCCGCTGCCCTGCACGAGGGCACGGCACCCGACCCGCGCGCTGCCGACGCGATCGAGGTGGTCCGTGCCGCGCGGAACGACGACGGAACGTGGACGCAGGGCCAACGACCCCCGGGACGGCAGTGGTTCGAGGTGGACGTCCCCGCCGGCGAACCGTCGAAGTGGCTCACCCTGTCGGGCACGCGGGTCCTGCGCTGGTGGGACCGAGCGTCCGTCGGCTGACCCGCGGACCTCGCACCGTGCGAGGTCGGGCGTCCGGCGCCTCGGTCGCGCGGCCGTTCGGTGCGAGGAAACGTCCCCGGTGCGACCCGGGCGTGGTCGCACGGGGAACGGAACCTCGCACCGGACCGAGCGGCGGCGTGCGCACCTCGCACCGTGCGCGGCACGCACCGTGCGGGCCCCGCACCGTGCGCACCTCGCACCGTGCGAGGCACGGCCCTACGCGCGGCGGCGCACCCTCGGGTCGACGAACGCGTACACGACGTCGACGATCACGTTCGCCGTGACGATGAGCATCGCCGAGAACAGGGTGAAGCCGACGACGACCTGCAGGTCGAGCGTGTGCACCGCGTCGATGAGGAGCGCCCCGAGGCCTTGCATGGAGAACACCTTCTCGGTGATGACCGCGCCGCCGAGCAGCGACCCGAGGTCGAGCCCGAACAGGGTCACCACTGGCAGGATCGCCGTCCGGAGCCCGTGCCGCACGACGACCTGGCGTTCGCGGAGGCCCTTCGCGCGGGCGGTCCGGACGAAGTCCTGCGACATCGACTCGAGCATCTCGCCGCGGGTGAGCCGGGCGTAGATCGCGGCGCTGATGAACGCGAGGACGCACCACGGCAGGATCAGGTGCGTGAACCAGCCGACGGGGTCGTCCGCGAAGGCGACGTAGCCGCTCGTCGGCAGGACGCCGAGCACGAAGCCGAACACCAGGATGCCGAGCAGTCCGACGAGGTACGAGGGTGCGGACACCCCGGCGACCGCGACGGTCATCACGGCTCGGTCGACGAAGGTGCCACGGCGGAGCGCGGACAGCGCGCCACCGGCGACCCCGGCCACGAGCCACAGCACGGCGGCGCCGACCGCGATCGACGCGGTGACGGGCAGGCGCGTGAGGATGAGGTTCGTGACGCTGTCGTGCAGCTGGAACGAGTACCCGAAGCACGGTGCGGCGCAGTGGATGACGGACGCCCCGGAGCCGAAGGTCCGGCCGGTGAAGATGCCGGCCAGGTACGCACCGAACTGGGCTATCCACGGCTTGTCGGTGCCGAGGAACGCCTGCACCTCGCGCAGCCGGTCGGGCGTGCAGGGCTTGTCGCAGATCGCCCGTGCCGGGTTCGTCGGCAGGAGCATGAACAGCGCGTAGGTGATCGCGGCCACGACGAACAACACGACGACGGCACCGAGGACACGGATGGCGATGAAGCGGAAGGTGCTCATCGGTTGCTCCCTCGCGGGTCGAGGGCGTCGCGCAGGGCATCGCCGAGCACGTTGAAGGCCAGGGTGATGAGGAACAGCGCGGCGCCGGGGAACACGAGGTACATCGGGTCGGTCTGCACCCAGCCGATCGCGTCGCCGATGCTCCGGCCCCACGACGGCGTCGGCGGGGTGACGCCGACGGCGAGGAACGACAGCGCGGCCTCGGCACCGATCATCGACGGGATCGAGATCGTCGCGTAGACGGTGATCGTCGCGGCGAGGTTCGGCAGCAGCTGCGTCCGGATGACGTGCCAGCGTCCGGCGCCCATCGCGGTCGAGGCGACGACGTAGTTCCGGCTGACGAGCGACAGCGTCTGACCGCGGACGACGCGGGCGACGGACGGCCAGCCGAAGAACCCGATGACGAGGACGACGAGCACGGGCTTCGGGAACGACGTCGGCACGATCGCGGTGAGCGCGATCATGAACACCAGGGACGGGAAGCCGAAGATCACGTCGACGACCCGGGAGAGCACGCGGTCGTACCAGCCGCCGAAGAACCCGGTGGTGACGCCGACGAGCACGCCGATGACGATCGAGACGACGGTCGCGGCGAGCCCGATCCCGAGCGACGTGCGGGCACCGTAGGTGACGATGGCGAACAGGTCGCGGCCGGTCAGCGGCTCGACGCCGAACCAGTGCTCGGCGCTGATCCCGCCGCCGAAGCCCTTCGGCGCACCGAACGAGTTGAGCGCGTCGATGTTGTACCCGTACGGGTCCTGCCCGGTGACGGCGGCGATGAGCGGCGCGGCGACGGCCACGACGACGAACACCACGATGACGATCGCGGAGGCGACGGCCCAGCGGTCCTGCCGGACCCGTCGCACGACGGCGCGGAAGCCGGTGCTGCGGTTCGCGGCGGCCGAGACCGGACGGTCGACGACGTTGGCGGTCACGAGGCCACCCCTTCCCATGCACGCCAGGCCTCGCGGCGAGCAGCCTGTCGCACCGGGTCGGCGACGGGCGCTGCGGCGAGGAGCATGCGCGTGTAGTCCTGCTGCGGGTCGTCGAGCACCGCGTCGGTCGTGCCGCGTTCGACGACGCGTCCGTTCCGGAGCACGACGACCTCGTCGGCGAGCTGGCGGACGACGGCCAGGTCGTGGCTGATGAGCAGCATGCCGAACCCGAACTCGTCCTGCAGCGAGGAGAGCAGGTCGAGGACGGCGGCCTGCACGGTGACGTCGAGCGCGGAGGTCGGTTCGTCGGCGATCACGAGCGCGGGCCGGAGCGCGAGGGCCCGGGCGACGGCGACGCGCTGCCGCTGTCCGCCGGAGAGCTGGTGCGGGAACCGTTCCGCCCACGACGGGTCGAGCTGCACCGCGGTCAGGAGGCCGCGGACCCGGTCGGCTCGATCCGCGGGCGACGCTGCGTCGTGCACGAGGAGCGGTTCGGCGATGCTCCACCCGATGGTCTGTCGCGGGTTGAGCGAGGACGCCGGGTCCTGGAAGACGATGCCGACGCGGCTGCGCACCTGCCGGAGGCGCTTGCCGCGAGCGGTGCGGAGGTCGCTGCCGTCCACCTCGACCGAGCCCGCGACGACCGGTACGAGACCGGCGAGCGCACGCCCGATGGTCGACTTGCCGGAGCCGGACTCCCCCACGAGACCGAGGGTCTCGCCGGCGCGGAGCTCCAGGTCGATGCCGGACACGGTGGGTTCGCCGCGGCGTGCGTACCGCACGGCGACGTCGCGCAGCTGCGCGACCACCGGCCTGGAGGCGCGACTCGCGTCCGCAGCGGCGACCAGCGGTGATCCGCTGGTCGCCGTCTCGGACCCGCCACGCGCCTCCAGGCTGGGGACGGCCGCGAGCAGTGCCCGGGTGTACCCGGCGGTGGGGTGCGCGAAGACCTCGGCGACGGTCCCGTGCTCGACCGGGTCGCCGCGGCGCATCACGAGGACCTCGTCGGCGACGTCCGCCACCACCCCCATGTCGTGCGTGATGAGCAGGACCGCGAGCGACCGCTCCCGGCCGAGGCGGCGGAGCAGGTCGAGGATCCCGGCCTGCACGGTGACGTCCAGCGCGGTCGTCGGCTCGTCCGCGATGAGCGCCACCGGATCGCCGGCCAGCGCCATCGCGATCATCGCGCGCTGCAGCTGCCCACCGGACAGCTCGTGCGGGTACGCCTTCCGGATCCGCTCCGGGTCGGTGATGCCCGCGGCCCGCAGCAGCTCGTCGATGCGCGCGGACACCGCGGCACGGCTGAGCTCCGTCGGGTGCGCCCGGACCGCCTCGGCGATCTGCGTGCCGATCGACAGCACGGGCGTGAACGAGTTCATCGGCTCCTGGAACACGACGCCGATGCCCGCGCCGCGGACGGCGCGCAGTTCGTCGTCGGAGGCACCCACCAGCTCGGTGCCACGGAACCGGATGCTGCCGGAGACGCGGGCCTCCGGCGGCAGCAACCCGAGCACGCTCATCGCGCTGACGGACTTGCCCGAACCGGACTCACCGACCAGGGCGAGCACCCGGCCGGGCGTGAGGGAGAAGGTGACGTCACGGACGACGGGCTCCGCGTCGCCGAACGCGACGCGGAGCCCCTCGACCTCGAGCAGCGGCGAACTCACTTCGCGAGCGAGACCTTGAGGTAGTTCGGGTACGCCGGGAAGTCCGCGATCTGGAAGTTCTGCACGTTCGAACCGGCCAGGAAGGACTGCTTCGCGTAGGTCAGCGGGACGATCGGCGCGTCGGCCATGATCTTCTTGTCCGCCTCGGCCCACAGCTTCTGCGCGTCCTTCTGGTCGACGGTCGCGCTGGCCTCCTTGATGAGGGCGTCCACCTCGGGGTTGCTGTACTTCGAGACGTTGTAGCCGCCCCCACCGATCTGCGACGAGTCGTAGAGCGGCTGGATGTTGGCGTTCGCCGACGGGAAGTCCGGCTGCCAGCTGAACAGCGCCAGGTCGAAGTCGGTGCCGTCCGTCACGGCCGTGTAGAACGAGTCGGAGTCGAGCGGCTTCAGCGTGACCGTGATGCCGGCGCGCTTGAGGCCGGCCTGCAGGGCCTGCGCCTGAGCGAGGTTCGACGGGTCGTTCTGCGTGGCGAGCGTCAGCTTGAGGTCAGACACGCCGGCTTCCTGCAGGAGCTTCTTCGCCTTCGCGACGTCACCCGTCGCGCCCGGCTTGTACAGGTCGTAGTCCTGGCGACCGGCGATGCCCGGCGTGATGAGCGTGGTGGCGTAGGAACCGGCGAGGGCACCGCCCGCGGCGATCCGGAACGACTTCTTGTCGACCGCGTACTGCAGCGCCTTCCGGACCTGCAGGTCCTTGAGCGAGCCCTTCTGCGTGTTGATCGCCATGTAGGTGATCGGGCCGGCCTTCGACGTGGCGAGGCGGTCCTGCGCGGACGGGTTCGACCGGACCTGGTTCAGCTCGGCCGCGCCGAGGTACGTGGCGCCGAAGGAGTCCTTCGCGTCGCCGTTGTCGGCGATGAGCGTCTGGGTGACCGTCGACGGGTCCTGGCTCTCCTGGAACACGACCTTCGACGGGCCGGCGGTGCGGACCTCGTCGGTCTTCGCGCTCCAGGACTTGTTCCGGACGAGCGTGATCTCGGAACCCTGCGTGTTCGACTGCACCTGGTAGGGGCCGGAGGCGACGGGCTTCGCGTCGTACGCACCGGTGTCGGTGCCGTCGCCCTCGGGGACCGGCGCGAACGCCGGCATCGACACGAGCCACGGCCAGTCGCCGTACGCCGCGTTGAGCTTGAAGACGATGGTGGAGTCGTCCGGCGTCTCGATGCTGTCGAGCGTCTTGCCGTCGAACGGGCCCTTGTACGTGTCACCGCCGACGAGGAGCGACTTGTGGTAGCTCAGGCCACCGGTGAGGGTCGGCGCGAACGAGCGCTCGATGCCCCACTTGATGTCCTTCGTGGTGATCGCGGAGCCGTCCTGGAACTTCAGCCCCTTCTTGAGGTGGTAGGTCCAGGTCTTGCCGCCGTCGCTCGAGTCGCCGGTGTTCGTCGCGAGGTCCGGGACGACCTTCGCCGTCTTGCCGGGCTCGACGTCCCAGGCGGTCAGACGACGGAGCACGAGGCCGAGCGTCGTGATGTTGAGGTTCTGGCTCGTCGCCGGGTCGAGGTGCACCGACGTCGCCGTCGTGAGGATGTTGAGCGTCCCACCCTTGCTGGTGCCGCCGGCGCCGCCCGACGCGTCGTCCGAGGCTCCCCCGCCCGAGCAGCCGGCGAGCGTCAGTGCTGCTGCTGCGGCCACCGCTGCGGTGATGATCAGGCGCTTCGGGCGTCTCATGACGATGCTGCTCCTCGTGGGAAGAAGGGGGGTTTCTGACGGCCGTGGGGTGGTCGTCGCGGGCCTCGGGTCCGGGTCACCGGGCGTCGTCCATCCTGACACCGGGGTGGTCACCCGTCCGAATCCCGCGTGCGACGGACGTCGCACGGCGTAACGGTCCAAGTCCGGTGCGACGTCCCGGTATTCCCGATGCGTTCGTCCTGGATCCGCCGAGTGCTCAGGCCAGGACGCGCGCCAGGAACAGGTTCCGGAACCGGCCGGTCGGGTCGAGGTCCCGCGCCAGGGCGGCGAACGACGACAGCCTCGGGTACACCTCGTGCAGCCGCTCGGCACTCGTCGCCGAGACCTTCCCCCAGTGCGGCCGGGCGTCGAACGGCGCGAGGACGTCCTCGATGCGCTCGACTGCGGCGGCCACGGCGGCGGCGTCCCGTCGGAACGTGAAGTGGATCCCGACCGACTGCCGTCCCGACGACGGCGCGAGCCAAGCCGTGTCGGGCGCGACGGTGCGGACCTCGGCGGCGATGAGGAGTGGGGCGAACAGCTCCTGCAGCGGCCGCAACGCCTGCAGCGCCGGCACGGCCGAGGCCGCGGGCAGCAGGTACTCCGCCTGGATCTCCGCCCCGGTGGAGGGGGTGAACGAGGACCGGAAGTGCGGCAACCGCTCGGACCACGGCCCGGGCACGCCGCCCTGCTCGGTGACGCCGGCAGGGTCGTTCTCGCCCGGGTGCACGGGACCGGTGGCAGGGCGGGCGCCGAGCGCGACGAGGTCGACGGACGGCGCCGGCTCGTCGGTGCGGTGCTTCACCCAGACCTGCCGGGCACCGCGGTCGTCGAACGACGTGAACAGCGACACCGAGTACGCGTCGGACACCACGGCGTCGAACTGCGACACCACGGCGTCCCATGGCAGGTCGAGGTGCACCGTGGTGGCGACCTGGAACGTCGGCTCGATCGCGAGCTCCACCGCGGTGACGACGCCGAGCGCGCCGAGCGCCACCCGGTGGGCGTCGAGCGCCCCGTCCGGCGAGGACGCGTCGACGAACACCACGGAACCGTCGGCGCGGACCACCTCGAGGCCGACGACGGCCTGCGCGAGCGAGGGGTTCCGCACACCGGAACCGTGCGTGCCGGTGGCGACCGCCCCGGCCGTGGAGATGTGCGGCAGGGACGCGAGGTTCGCGAGGGCCCAGCCACGTGCCTCCAGGCCGGCGGCGACCTGACTGTGGACCATGCCGGCGGCGACGCGCACGACGCGACGTTCCGTGTCGATGTCGAGCACCGGCGGCAGGTCCGCGAGCGACACCTGCAGGGCGTCGGTGTCGGCGATCGTGTTGAACGAGTGCCGTGACCCCAGCGCGGTCAGACGCGGCGTGGTCACCACGAGCCGCTGCACCTCGTCGAGGGAGGTCGGCCGCGCCAGACCCGACGCCCGGTAGGTGACGTTGCCGGCCCAGTTCGTCCGCGTGCGCTGCGCTGCGATCACGTCGCTCATCGTACGGTCCCTCAGAACCCGCGGTCGAGGCGGTGCCAGGTCTGCTGCGAGCGGACCTCGTCCCGGAAGCCGCGGGACGTCGTGTGCTCGTCGATGACCAGGAACTCGGTGCCCACCATCGTCGCGAAGTCCTCGACGACCTGCAGGCCGACGGCCGTCGTCATGACGGTGTGGTGGGCGGCGCCGGCGGTGAGCCAGGCCTCGGCGGCGACCGGGAACGACGGACGCGGCTCCCAGACGGCACGGCCGACGGGGAGCTTCGGCAGCGCCTCGGTCGGCGGGACCACGTCGACGACGTTCGCGGTGAGGCGGAAGCCGTCGCGGGTGTCCGAGAGCGCCACGACGACGGCCTCGCCGGGGTCGGCGGTGAAGACCAGGCGCACCGGGTCGTCCTTGCCGCCGATGCCGAGCGGGTGGATCTCGAGCGTGGGACGCGACGACGAGAGCGTCGGCGAGACCTCGAGCATGTGCGCGCCGAGGATCTTCTCCGCACCCGGGGTGAGATCGTACGTGTAGTCCTCCATGAGCGACGCGCCACCGGGGAGCCCGGCACCGGCGACGTTCATCGCGCGCACCAGCACAGCCGTCTTCCAGTCGCCCTCGGCACCGAAGCCGTAGCCGTCGGCCATCAGGCGCTGCACGGCGAGGCCGGGGAGCTGCCTGAGGGAGCCGAGGTCCTCGAAGTTCGTGGTGAACGCGGCACTCTGGTTCTGCGACAGGAGGGCGCGCAGACCGAGTTCGATGGCGGCGCCGTCGCGGAGCGCCTGGTGGCGGTCGCCTCCGTCACGCAGCGCCGGCTCCACGTCGTAGTCGCGCTCGTAGACGGCGACGAGCTCGTCGACCGCCCTGGTGTCGGCTTCCGCCGCTTCGACTGCCGACGCCAGCTCGTTCACGGCCCAGGTGTTCACCTGCACGCCGAGCTCGATCTCCGCCTCGGTCTTGTCGCCCTCGGTGACCGCGACGTAGCGCATGTTGTCGCCGAACCGCGTGAGCTTCAGCGAGCGGACGGCGGCGGCACCGGCGGCCGCACGGGTCCAGTTCGCGACCCGCTGCTGCACCCGCTCGTCGGACACGTGCCCGACGGCGGTCGCGTGCCGGACACCGAGCCGCGCGAGGGCGTAGCCGAACTCGCGGTCACCGTGCGCGGCCTGGTTGAGGTTCATGAAGTCGAAGTCGATGTCCGCCCACGGCAGCGTGACGTTCGCCTGCGTGTGCAGGTGCAGCAGCGGCTTCGAGAGCGCCTGCAGACCGCCGATCCACATCTTCGCCGGGCTGAACGTGTGCATCCACGTGGTGACGCCGATGACCCGGTCGTCCGCGCTGGCCTCGATGAGCGCGCGCCGGATGCCGTCGGCGTCCTTGAGGACGGGCTTCCACACGAGCTTCACCGGCAGCGCCGCGGCCAGTTCCGCGTGCACCTGCCTGCTCTGCGACTCCACCTGACGGAGGGTCTCCTCGCCGTACAGCCCCTGGCTGCCGGTGAGGAACCAGACCTCGTAGCTGTCCAGTGTTGCCTGGGGGTCGACCGGCTGCGTCATCGCATGGCTCCTTCGGGGTTCTGTCCGTAGACGTTCTGGTAGCGATCGAAGAGTCGATCGATGTCTGCTGCCGCGATCGGGACCGGGTCGCCGAGCTGCTTCGCGATGTGCACGGTGCGGGCGACGTCCTCGCACATCACCGCGGCCTTCACGGCGTCCTTCGCGTCCTTGCCGATCGTGAACACGCCGTGGTTCTGCATGAGCACGGCCCGGGAGCGGTGGCCGCTGAGCGTCTCGACGATGCCGTGGCCGATCGAGTCGTCGCCGATGATCGCGAACGGGCCGACCGGGATCGGGCCGCCGAACTCGTCCGCCATCGCGGTGATCACGCACGGGATCGGTTCGGCGCGGGCCGCCCAGGCGGTCGCGTAGGTGGAGTGGGTGTGCACGACGCCGCCGACCTCGGGCAGGTTCCGGTACACGTAGGCGTGCGCCGCGGTGTCGGAGGACGGGCCGTGCGCGTTGCCCCAGCCGTCGGCCGGGACGCCGTCGAGGGTGCAGACCACCTGGTTCTCCGGGCGCAGGTCGTCGCTCGACACCCCGCTCGGCTTGATGACGAAGAGGTCGGTGCCGGGCACGCGTTCGGACACGTTGCCGCCGGTCCAGATGACGAGGCCGTAGCGGACGAGTTCGCCGTGCAGGGCGGAGACGCGTGCGCGGGTGGCGGCGACGGCCTCTGCTGTCGCGTCGGTGCGGTCGGTCACGTCCGTCATCGGGTCACTTCCTGCTCTGCCGGGAGGCGCGGCTCGGCTCCTGCCGGCCCCTCACCTCGGGTCGTGGTCGCGTCGGCGCCGGGGGCGGCTGCCGCACCGGTGCCGGTCGCGTCGGTTCCGGTGGTCGCTGCCGCCACGGCCTGGACGGGCAGGGCTGCGCGGTACCGGTCGAGGTAGGTCTGGAAGCCCGCGACGTCGCGCGGCTCCGGGTCGGCGACGTGCACCGCGTCCCCGCCGAAGACGGTCTCGGCCAGGAAGTCCGCGAGGTGGTGCTCGGTGTGCTCGAGGTACGCGGCGAGCACGGCGATGCCCCAGGCACCGCCCTCCCCTGCGGTCTCCTCGAGGGCGACGGGCACGCGGAGCGCCGCGGCGAGCAGCTGCTGCGGTGCGCCGGGCGTCCGGAAGAGGCCGCCGTGGGCGGTCATCCGGTCGACCTCCACCTGCTCGGCGTGCAGTACCTCCATGCCGATCGCGAGGGTGGCGAAGGCACCGTGCACCTCGGAGCGCACCAGGTTGCCCAGGGTGAAGCGCGCGTCCGGGGTGCGGAGGAGCAGCGGTCGGCCGTCGGCCACGTGGGTGACGGGTTCGCCCGCCAGGTAGTTGAAGGAGAGGAGCCCGCCGGCGTCCGGGTCGGCCTGTTCGGCTTCGTCCAGCAGGACCCGGAACACGTCGTCGGTCGGCATCGGGGTGCCCGATGCCTCCGCGAAGCGTCCGAACACCCTCGCCCAGGCCGCGATCTCGCTCGCGCCGTTGTTGCAGTGCACCATCGCGACGGCGTCGCCGGACGGGGTGGTGACGACGTCGAGCTCCTCGTGCGCGGACTCGAGCGGCTGCTCGAGGACGACCATCGCGAAGATGCTCGTGCCGACGCTGACGTTCCCAGTGCGGGGCGCGACGGCGTTCGTCGCGACCATGCCGGTGCCGGCGTCGCCCTCGGGCGGGCAGAGCGGGACGCCGGGGCGGAGCGAACCGGTCGGGTCGAGCCACGCGGCACCCTCGGGGGTGAGCGCTCCGGCGTCGTCACCGGCGACGAGGACCTCGGGCAGGAGCGCGCCGAGGTCCGGCACGGCGTCGCCGAGGAGCTCCTGCGTCCGGGCCACCATCTCGTGGTCGAACTCGCGCGAGCCCGGGGCGCCCGGGCCGCTGTCGGACGGGCTGCTGTCGATCGGGAACACGCCGCTCGCGTCGCCGACGCCGAGGACGTCGCGGCCGGTGAGGCGGCGGTGCACGTACCCGGCGAGCGACGTGATGCCGGCGATCTGCGGCACGTGCGGCTCGTCGTCGAGGACGGCCTGGTAGAGGTGCGCGATCGACCATCGGAGCGGGATGTTGAAGCCGAGCGCGTCGCTCAGCCGTTCGGCGGCGGGCCCCGTGGAGGTGTTGCGCCAGGTCCGGAACGGCACGAGCAGTTCACCGTCGGCGTCGAACGCGAGGTAGCCGTGCATCATGGCGGAGACCCCGGCGGCGCGGAAGGTCGTGGGGGTCACGCCGTACTGGGCCTCGACGTCGGCCACGAGGGCGGCGTACGCGGCGCGGAGTCCGGTCTCGACGGCCTCGAGGGAGTAGGTCCAGCGACCGTCGACGAACTCGTTCTCCCACTCGTGCGCGCCGGCGGCGATGGGCACGAGGTCCTCGTCCACCAGGCATGCCTTGATGCGCGTGGAGCCGAGCTCGATGCCGAGCGTCGTGCGGCCGTCCACGACCTGTTGTCGGCGGTCGTCGCTCATGCAGTCCTCCCAGACCTCGTCGTCCTCGTGAGCGCTCACATCCTGGCACGTGAGCGCTCACTCCCGCAAACGCCGCGCGCGTCGCTCGCTCGCGTCCCGCCCGCCTCGCCCTTCCGCGCCCCTGGCCCTGGCCCACGCCCCGCACCCGCCCGCGCCCCCATGTCCCGCACCCCCTTCCGCCGAGATCGCACTCCGGCGGGGTTCGTCGCGCGCACAGCCCGCCGAACTGCGATCTCACCGAACTCGTCCCAGACGGCCGCCCCGCCGGTGAGTCCGCCGAGATCGCACTTTCGCGCGCACGGCGGGGACCGACGCCCGCCGAAGTGCGATCTCGGCGACCCGGCGGGTGAGTCCGCCGGCCGCCCCGCCGAGATCGCAGTCCGGCGGGGTTCGTCGCGCGCACAGCCCGCCGAACTGCGATCTCACCGAACTCGCCCCAGACGGCCGCCCCGCGGGTTGATTCGCCGAGATCGCACTTTCGCGGGGACATCCGGGTGCGATGACCGCCGAACTGCGATCTCACCGAACTCGCCCCAGACGGCCGCGCCACCGGTGAGTCCGTCGAGATCGCACGTTCGCGCGCACGGCGGGGACCGATGACCGCCGAAGTGCGATCTCGGCACCGGCACGACGACGAGCGGCGAAGCCGGGCGCGGCCGGCGTCAGGCGCCGACGGTGCTCTCGCGGACGACGAGGGACGGCGTGACCGCGGCCGACGCCGCCGAACCGCCGTCGATGAGGTCGAGGAGCGCCCGCCCCGCCACGCGCCCGAGCTCCTCGAGCCGCAGGTCCACCGTGGTCAGGGGCGGCCGGCTCGCCAACGCCATCACGTCCCAGTCGTCGAACCCGGTGACGGCGACGTCCTCGGGGACGGACCGGCCGAGCTCCCGCAGCCGGTCACACACGCCACGGGCGATCTGGTCGCTCCCGCACACGATCGCGTCGACGTCGATCGAGCCCCGCGCCAGCACGTCGACGGCCTGACGCCCCCAGCGCTCCGACCACTCGCCGAACAGCGGCGGGGTGACGAGCCGGGAGCCGAGCACCGACACCGCTCCGGCGACACGTCGTTCGGCGGACCGGTGGCGCTCGGGACCGGTGACGATCGCGACCTTCGACCTGCCGAGCGTCAGGAGGTGGGACGCCACGGCCGCACTGCCGGCCGAGTCGTCGAGGGTGATCGACACGTCGGACGCCGAGGTCGACGGCGTGAAGGCGTAGACGACGGGCATGGACACGTCGATGGGCGGGCGGGGGTCGGCGGAGCGTCCGGTGACGATGATGCCGTCGACCCCGCGGGCCGCGAGCGAGCGGAGGTAGTGCGTCTCGCGGACGTGGTCGTCGCGGGTGTCGCAGAGGAGCACGGCCATCTGCCCGGCGGACAGGGCGTCCTCGGCGCCGAGGAGCACCGGGATCGAGAACCGTCCGAACGAGTCGGTGGTGATCATGCCGACCGTGTAGGTCCGACCGGAGGACAGCGCACGCGCCCGGGCGTCCCCGACGAACCCGAGCTTCTCGGCGGCGTCCTTCACCCGAGCCCGCGTCGCGTCCCGCAGCTGCCCGGTGCCGTTGAGCGCCTTGGAGGCGGTGCCGATCGACACCCCGGCGAGCGCCGCCACGTCGGTGATGCGGACGGGCTGCGCGCCACGGTCGACGGTGGAGCGTTCGAGTGTCACGGCAAGCTCCTTTCCGGATCGCGGGACGTGACGATGAGCATACGCAGAAAACCGTTCGGACCCCTTGCGCGTCCGAGGTACGTGTCGTAACGTCCCCCGCAGAAACCGTTTTCCGAAACGGGCACAGCCCGAAAACCGGCACAGCCCGGAACCGGCACAGCCCGCCCGGAACGGCACCAGTCACATCGCAAGGAGGCGACATGACCACCACGCTCGCGACCGACAGCCGCGCGCAGACCGCGACGCCGGTCCTCCCGACCGCCGACGCGCACCTCACGCTCCGGCCCCTGCCGACCGGGTCCGCCCGGATCACCGGCGGCTTCTGGGCACTCCGGCAGGAGCGCAACGGCCGCGACGCGATCCGCGGCGGCTACGACCTGCTCGAGACCGCGGGGAACTTCCGGAACCTCCGGATCGCCGCCGGCCTCGAGGACGGCGACGCGACCGGCCCGATCTTCATGGACTCGGACGTCACGAAGTGGCTCGAGGCGGTTGCGTGGGAGTACGGCCGCGCACCGTCCGACGACCTGCTCGACCTGCAGCGCGAGGTCACGGCGCTGTACGCCCAGGCGCAGGCCGACGACGGCTACCTCGACTCCGTGCAGCAGATCCGCGGCGACGGTGAGCGGTACACGGACCTCAAGTGGAGCCACGAGATGTACTGCGCCGGGCACCTGTACCAGGCGGCCGTGGCGCAGCACCGTGCGACGGGCGACACCGGGCTGCTCGAGGTCGCGATCAAGAACGCGGACCACCTCGTCCGCACGTTCGGCGACGGCACCGCCCCCGACGGCACGCCCAAGAAGCACGACGTCGACGGCCACCCCGTCGTCGAGATGGGTCTCGTCGAGCTGTACCGCGAGACCGGCGACCGCGCGTACCTCGACCTGGCGCACTGGTTCGTCGACGCCCGCGGGCACGGCATCATCGAGCGCGCCGGCGGCGAGCCGACGTACTTCTCCGACCGGGTCCCGAGCCGCGAGGCAACGACCGTCGAGGGCCACGCCGTCCGGGCCGTGTACCTGGCGGCCGGCGCGGTGGACGTCGCGATCGAGACCGGCGACACCGAGCTCCTCGCCGCGAGCGAGCGCCAGTTCGCGGACATGATGGCGACGAAGGCGTTCATCACCGGCGGTCTCGGCGCCCGCTGGGACTGGGAGGCGTTCGGCGACCCGTACGAGCTCCCCACCGACCGCGGCTACGCGGAGACCTGCGCGGCGATCGGCGGCGTCCAGTGGGCGTGGCGGCTGCTCCTCGCGACCGGCAAGCCGGTGTACGCCGACGCGATCGAGCGCCTGCTCTACAACGCGTTCCTCGCCGGCGTCAGCCTGGGCGGCACCGAGTACTTCTACGTCAACCCGCTGCAGCAGCGGGACCACGCGCACCAGGACGAGAACCGCTCCCCCGCGCACGGCCGCCGCGGCTGGTTCGACTGCGCCTGCTGCCCGCCGAACATCATGCGCACCTTCGCGAGCCTCGACGGCTACCTGGCCACGGCGACTGACGGCGGCCTGCAGCTGCACCAGTACGCGACCGCCACGCTCGGCAGCGTCCGGGTGGAGACCGGGTACCCGCACGACGGCCGCGTGGTCGTCACGGTCACCGAAGACGGCCCGCTCGCCCTCGGGCTGCGGATCCCGGCGTGGTCGGACACGACGACCGTCACGGGTGCCGGCGGCGACGCGAGCCCCGCGGCGGGCACGCTGCACGTCATCGACCGCGAGTGGACCGCCGGTGACACCGTCGAGCTCGCCTTCGACACGACGCCGCACCGGTACGTCGCGGACGCCCGCATCGACGCCGCCCGGGGGCAGGTCGCCATCGAGCGCGGCCCCCTCGTGTACGCGGTCGAGCAGGCGGACCAGCAGGGCTTCACGGTCGACGACCTGACGGTCGACGCGGACGCACCGATCACCGAGGAGCGCCAGGAGGGACTCCTCGACGGCATCGTCACGCTGCGGATCCAGGGACACGCCCCCGCCGAGCACGAGCAGGCAGCGTGGCCGTACCGCCGTCTGGACGGGCCTGGAGGCGCGGATCACGCCGTGGACGCGACCAGCGTCGACGACGTGGCCGGTTCCGAGAGCGCCACCACGGGCCTCCAGGCCGTCCGCGACGTCACCGCGACCGCGGTCCCGTACTACGCCTGGGCGAACCGCGGAGCCGCGCCGATGCGCGTCTGGCTCCCGCTGGCGCGGTGACCCGGTGAAGCGCAGAGCGTTCCTCGCCGGCGGCATCGCCGGCGGGGCGGCCCTCACCCTGGCCGCGTGCTCCGGCACACTGCCCAAGGTCGACGCACAGGTCGCCGCCTTCGGACAGAACGCCACCGGCACGGTGCACGTCTGGTGCCGCGCCGCCACCCAGGCCGGGCTGACGGCAGCCGTCGCCGGCTTCAACAAGGCGAACCCGAAGCTGCAGGTCGAGCTGACACCGGTGCCCGACGGGCAGTACGTGACCAAGCTCGCGACCGCGATCCGTGGCGGTGAGCCGCCGGACGTCGTCGACATCGACGACATCAACTCGCAGCTGTTCATCTTCCGCGAGGCGTTCGCCGACCTCACCGACGTCGTCAAGGGACTCGACTACTTCGACGAGATCTCCCCCGGCCACCTGCGTCTGCTCGAGTACAAGAGCCGGTACTACGGCCTGCCGTACCTGGCGGACAACTCGCAGCTCTTCGTCAACACCGAGCTGTTCGACAAGGCCGGGCTCGACGTCGAGGACTCGACGAAGGACCTCGACAGCCTGCTCGCCGCGGCGAAGGCGATCCGGGAGACCGGCGACGACGTCTACGGGTGGTCGATCTCCGGGAACGCCGCGGGGATCATCGGGTTCGTCACCCAGCCACACGTCTGGGCCACCGGCGTCGACATGATGTCCGGTGCGGTCGGCTCGCAGCGGGCGAACATCACCGGCAACGAGGCCCTCGAACGGATGCTCGAGTTCTACCGGCAGCTGTGGAAGGACGGCGTGCTCTCGAAGGCGACGTACTCCGACGCCGGCACGACCTGGGGCGCCGACTTCCGGGCCGGGAAGGTCGGCATCTTCCCGACCTCGTACGGCGCGACCGTGCCCGCGGCCACCAAGGCGATGCGGGCGAAGATGCAGACCGTGCTGATCCCGTCGTGGGACGGCAAGCGGTCGTTCTTCGACGGCGGCGACAACATGTGCATCCCGAACGGGGCGGCGAACCCGTCCGGGGGTTGGGCGTTCATGCAGTACGCGAACGGCCTGCAGCAGCAGCAGGCGCTGCCGGACGGGGGTTACTTCCCGACCCGCTCGGACGCGGCGACGCCGGCGTACCGGAAGAAGTACCCGCTCGCGTTCGGCCCGCTCGACGCGATCGACAAGGGGTACGCGCCGCAGACCCTCGCGTACAACCTGCTCAACAACCAGCCCTCGTCGCCGTACTTCGCGATGTTCCGCGAGGCCGTGTTCGGGTCCGGGACGACCGCCGCCATGAAGACGGCGCAGTCCGAGTACCAGCGCATCCTCGACCAGGTCCAGGCCTGACCGCTCCTCCCCGCTCGTCCCGCTCGTCTCGACTGCACAGAGAGGTGCACGCATGTCGACCATCTCCACCCGGCGCACCGCCGGCCGGACCGGCGCCGGCCGTTCCACCGTGGGGCGTGGGCCGGGCCGCGGCCCGGTCCGCTCCCGGAACTCGCTCACCCACCCGCCGCGCACCGGGGCGGTGCTCGTCGCCCCGGCGATCCTGTTCGTGGCGGTGTTCGTCCTCGTCCCGCTCGTGTTCGCGCTCTACATCTCGTTCACGAACTGGCCCCTCATCGGGCCGTACCGGTTCATCGGACTGCAGAACTACGCGACGCTGTTCCAGGACCCGACCTTCGTGCACGCCATCGGGTACACGCTGCTGTACACGGCGATCGTCACCCTGCCGATCCTCGCGCTCGGGTACTTCCTGGCCGTGCTCGTCCGGTCCCGCCGACGCGGCAGCACCCTGCTGCGGACGGTGTTCTTCCTGCCGTACGTGGTCGGTCTGACGACGCTCTCGTTCATGCTCGTCCTCGAGGCGCAGCCGAACTCCGGGGCCGTGAACATGGTGCTCCACTGGCTCGGCATCACCGACGGCAGCACGGCCTGGCTCGTGAACGGTCCCCTCGCCACGCTGCTCATCTGCGTGCTCGTGGTGTGGGCGGTGTCCGGGCTGACAATGGTGCTGCTCATGTCGGCGATGCAGGGCGTCCCCGACGAGGTGTACGAGTCCGCGCAGCTCGAGGGCGCGTCCTGGTGGCAGACCGAGCGGCTCATCACGTTCCCGATGATCCGGCCCACGGTGGCACTCAGCGTGATCATCTCGGTGATCGGGTCCCTGCTGGCGTTCAACCAGTTCTACATCCTCACCCAGGGCGGTCCGGGCACCGAGACCACGACCATCGTCAACGCCATCTACAACCGCGGGTTCGTGAACCTGCAGCTCGGGGCGGCGACCGCGCAGTCGATCGCGCTCGTCATCGTCATCGCCGCCGTCACGGTGTTCCAGTTCTGGGCACTGCGAGAGAAGGACTGAGCCATGAGCACCACGACCTCGCGAGCCGGACTGGCCGCTCCGGACCTGTCGACGCGGACCCTCACCACCGAGGGCGACGGGCGACGCCGACGCCACCACCAGGGCAGCGTCCGCCACCCGCGCGACACCGCCGTGAAGCGCACCCTCTACGTGATCGCGGGCGTCGGTTCCGCGCTCGTGTTCGGGGTCCCGCTGATCTGGTCGATCCTCCGCGCGTTCCAGTCCGAGGCCGTCATCACGCAGGCCCCGAACGCCGCGACGTTCTTCCAGCTCGGATGGCAGAACTTCGCCGCCGTGTTCAACTCGTCGTCGCACCTGCTCACCGGCGTGTTCAACTCGGTGATCGTGTCGGTGTGCACGGCGGTCCTCACCGCCGTCATCGCGACGATGGCCGGCTACGGGTTCGCCCGCTTCCGGTTCCGTGGGTCCGGCCTGGTGTTCGGGCTCGTCCTGCTGACGATGATGGTGCCGTTCCAGGCGATCCTCACGCCGCTGTACCTCGAGCTGAACGCGATGAAGCTCACGAACTCGCTCCTCGGGCTCGTGCTCTTCTACACGACGGTGAACCTGCCGTTCGGGGTGTTCGTGATGCGGAACGCGTTCGAGTCGATCCCGACCGAGCTCGAGGACTCGGCGTTCGTCGACGGCGCCTCGCGCTTCCGGGTCGTCGTGTCGGTGCTCCGTCCTCTGCTCCTGCCCGGTGTCGCGACCGCTGCGCTCTACGCGTTCCTGGCGTCGTGGACGGAGTTCCTCGGGGCGCTGACCTTCCTCACGAAGGACTCGCTCTACACGTTGCCCGTCGCGCTGCTCAACCTGCAGACCGGGGCGTACGGGCAGGTGTCGTACGGGAACCTCGTCGCCGGGTCGGTCGTGGCGATGATCCCGTGCATCGCGCTCTACGTCGGGCTGCAGCGGTTCTACGTCGCGGGGCTGTCGTCCGGTGCGCTGAAGGGCTGACGGTCGGGTCGCCCCCTCGCACCGTGCGAGGAGGCGCTCCGGTGCGAGGTTCCGGACTCGGTGCGAGGCGGTCGGGCCTGCACCGAGTACGGAACCTCGCACCGGACGGCACGGGCCACGCGAGCGCTAGCGAGCGGCACGCGAGCGCCGCGCACGGTGCGAGGCTGGCGCCCCGGCGCCCTACGCGCTCCGGCGCACCACGAGCTCGGGCAGGAGCAGCGTCTCGTCGCGGGGCTCCCCCTCGACCAGGGCCCGCACCGTGTCGAGCACCCGCTCCCCCATCGCCCGGAAGTCCTGCCGCACGGTGGTGAGCGGCGGCGTGAAGTGCGCGGCCTCGGGGACGTCGTCGAACCCCACCACGGCGATGTCGTCGGGGACGCGGAGCCCCTCGTCGGCGAAGGCGTGCAGTGCCCCGAGCGCCATCTGGTCGTTCCCGGCGAAGACCGCGTCGACGGTGTGCACGTCGATCGTCCGCGCCGCCTGGAACCCGCTCGCCGGGGTCCAGTCGCCGTCGAGCACGACCGGTTCGAGGCCGGCCTCGTGCATGATCCGCACGTAGGTCTCGCGGCGCACCTCTGATTCCTGGGAGACGCTCGGGCCGGCGATGTGCACGATCCGTCGGTGTCCGCGGCCGAACAGGTGCTCCATCACGAGCGACGTCCCGGCGACCTGGTCGATCGCGACGGCGGCGACGCTCGGTGCGATCGGCGCGCGGGCGGCGTCGCGCTGCACGGCGTTGGACACGACGACCGGCACGGTGACGGGCACGGTCAGCGAGGCGAGGGCGTCGAGCACGCGGTTGTCGGCGGCGACCAGGACGATCGCGGCGACGTCCTGGGCGAGCAGCGTCGTGATCGCGGCGGACAGGTCGCCGGGGCGCGGGTCGTCGGGCAGTGTCGACAGGAGCACGTGGTACCCGGCCGAGCGCGCTGCCCGCTCGAAGCCGATGGCGGTGCTCGACGGTCCGTACAGGGCGTCGCCCGCGGTGATGATGCCGAGCGCGCGGCTGCGTCCCCCGGCGAGCGCCCGGGCTGCGGCGCGCGGGCGGTACCCGAGCTCGGTGACGGCGTCGGAGACCTGCGTGCGGTACTGCTCGCGGACCGTCGGGTCGCCGTTGATGACGCGGGAGACGGTCTGGTGCGACACCCCGGCGCGTTCGGCGACGTCGAAGATCGTCGGGGCCTTCCGGCGCTTGCCGCCCTTGCCCTCGGGGGCGGTCGTGGTGCTCACGTCGCCAACCGTACCGCGCAGTCCGGCCAGCGCTGCAAGATCCCGAAACGGTCACGCCCAGTTGACACCCCGTCACGGAACCCCCAGGATGTGAGCGCTCACATGAGCAATTCCCACGGGGCACAGCAGCCCCGGCACCCCAGCGCGTCGAGGACGACGCGAGAGGAACAGAGGTACTTCGATGATGAAGCGCAGGATCTTGGCCGGGGCCGCAGCCCTCGGCATCGCGATCTCCCTGGCCGCGTGCTCGGCCGGCGGCCGCGCCTCCACCGACGGTGGCGGCAGCAGCGACTCGAACAAGGGCGCCCTCGTCGGCGTCGCGATGCCGACCAAGGTGTCGGAACGCTGGATCAAGGACGGGAACGCCGTCAAGAGCGACCTCGAGAAGGCCGGCTACAAGGTCGACCTCGAGTACGCGGACAACAAGATCCCGCAGCAGGTCCAGCAGGTCAGCAACATGATCACGAAGGGCGCGAAGGTCCTCATCGTCGCGTCCATCGACGGCGGATCGCTGTCCGACCAGCTCGACGCCGCGAAGAAGGCCGGCATCAAGGTCATCTCCTACGACCGCCTGCTCACCGGCAACAAGAACGTCGACTACTACGTGTCGTTCGACAACGAGAAGGTCGGCGTCGACCAGGCGAACAGCCTCCTCACCGGCCTGGGCGTCCTCGACGCCGACGGCAAGAAGACCGGTGAGAAGGGTCCGTTCAACATCGAGGTCTTCGCCGGTTCGCCCGACGACAACAACGCGACGTTCTTCTTCAACGGCGCGATGAAGACCCTCAAGCCGTACCTCGACGACGGCACGATCAAGATCGGCTCCGGCCAGGACGGCTTCACGCAGGCCGCCACGCTGCAGTGGGACCCGGCCACGGCCAAGGCCCGCATGCAGAACCTCGTCGCGAAGTCGTACTCCGGCGGCACCACGCTGAACGGCGTGCTCTCGCCCTACGACGGCATGTCGATCGGCATCATCTCGGCGCTCCAGGGTGCCGGGTACGGCACGAGCAGCCGTCCGCTCCCGACCATCACCGGTCAGGACGCCGAGGCCGCCAGCGTGAAGTCGATCGTCGCCGGCCAGCAGTACTCCACCATCTACAAGGACACGCGCCAGCTGGCCGAGAAGTCCGCGTCGATGGCCGAGGACCTGCTCACGGGCAAGACCCCGAAGGTCAACGACACGAAGACCTACGACAACAAGGTCAAGGTCGTCCCGACCTTCCTGTTCCAGCCGACGGTCGTCACCAAGGAGAACTACCAGAAGGTCCTCATCGACTCCGGGTACTACACCGAAGCCGACCTGAAGTAGTCGCAACCCCTTCACGGACCGGAGGCGCGTGGCCACCCCGCCCCGCGCCTCCAGTCCGCTCTCCCCCGGACCGCAGGGCACGGTGCCAGCGCACCACGCGCCTGGCGGTCCGTCCCACCCGCGCGCGCGAGCGCGCACTACGGAAGGCGGTCGACGTGACGGACACCATCCTCGAGATGCGTGACATCACCAAGACGTTCCCCGGCGTGAAGGCCCTGCAGTGCGTCTCGATCGCGGTCGAGCGCGGCCAGGTCCACGCGATCTGCGGCGAGAACGGCGCCGGCAAGTCCACGCTCATGAAGGTGCTGTCGGGCGTCTACCCGCACGGCACGTTCGACGGCGAGATCCTGCTCGACGGCGCACCCGTGCAGTTCGGCGACATCAACGACTCCGAGGCGTCGGGCGTCGTGATCATCCACCAGGAGCTCGCCCTCAGCCCGTTCCTGTCGATCGCCGAGAACATCTTCCTCGGCAACGAGCGGTCCAAGGGCGGCTTCATCGACTGGAACAAGACGAACCTCGCCGCAGCCGAACTGCTGCAGCGTGTCGGACTGAAGGACAACCCGGTCACGAAGATCGTCGACATCGGTGTCGGCAAGCAGCAGCTCGTCGAGATCGCGAAGGCGCTGTCGAAGAAGGTGAAGCTCCTCATCCTCGACGAGCCCACCGCGGCGCTCAACGACGACGACTCCGCGCACCTGCTCGAGCTCATCCGGTCGCTGCAGGCCGAGGGCATGACGGCGATCATCATCAGCCACAAGCTCAACGAGATCAAGGCGATCGCGGACAAGGTCACGATCATCCGCGACGGGCAGACCATCGAGACGCTCGACATGCACGCCGACGACGTGTCCGAGGACCGGATCATCCGCGGCATGGTCGGCCGCGACCTGTCGAACCGGTACCCGACGCACGAGTCAAGGGTCGGCGAGGAGCTGCTGCGGATCGAGGACTGGACCGTCCACCACCCGCTCGACGCCTCCCGCGAGATCATCCACCAGGCGAACCTCACGGTCCGTGCCGGCGAGATCGTCGGCATCGCCGGGCTCATGGGCGCCGGACGCACCGAGCTCGCGATGAGCGTGTTCGGGCAGTCGTACGGCGCCGGCATCAGCGGCACCGTGTACAAGCGCGGCACCCCGGTGAAGACGCACACCGTGACGCAGGCCATCGACGCCGGGATCGCCTACGTCACCGAGGACCGGAAGCGGTACGGCCTCAACCTCATCGACGACATCAAGCGGAACATCTCCGGTTCGGCGCTCGGGAAGCTCGCATCGTGGGGCTTCGTGAACGCCTCCGAGGAGACCACCGTCGCGGGCCAGTTCCTGAAGAACCTCAACATCAAGGCGCCGAACGTCGACGTCCTCACCGGCAAGCTCTCCGGCGGCAACCAGCAGAAGGTCGTCCTGTCGAAGTGGATGTACGCCGACCCGGAGGTCCTCATCCTCGACGAGCCCACCCGCGGCATCGACGTGGGGGCGAAGTACGAGATCTACACGATCATCAACAGCCTGGCGGACCAGGGGAAGGGGATCATCGTGATCTCCTCCGAGCTCCCCGAACTGCTCGGCATCTGCGACCGCATCTACACACTCTCCGAGGGCACGATCACCGCCGACGTGCCCCGATCCGAGGCCACGCCAGAGGTCCTCATGCAGTACATGACCCAGGAACGGGAGACCCCTGTCAATGAACGCGCTTAAGTCCGCCGCCGGCTACCTCACCGGGCAGCTCCGACAGATCGGCCTGTTCATCGCGCTGATCGTCATCGTCATCTTCTTCCAGGTGACGACGAACGGCATCACCCTCGCCCCGATCAACGTCTCGAACCTGATCGTCCAGAACAGCTACATCCTCATCCTCGCCATCGGCATGGTGATGGTCATCATCGCCGGGCACATCGACCTGTCCGTCGGGTCGGTCGTCGCCTTCACCGGGGCGATGGCGGGGGTGATGATCACGCAGTGGGGCCTCCCCTGGCCCGTCGCGGTGGTCCTCTGCCTCGTCATCGGCGCACTGGTCGGCGCCTGGCAGGGCTTCTGGATCGCCTACTTCGGGATCCCGGCGTTCATCGTGACCCTGGCGGGCATGCTCGCCTTCCGCGGAGCCGCCCAGATCGCCCTGCAGAACCAGCAGATCTCGCCGTTCCCGCAGGGGTTCCGGTCGCTCGGCTCCGGGTTCCTGCCGGCGTTCGGGTCCAGCGGGTACGAGCCGCTCACGATGATCCTCGGCTTCGCGGCCGCGGCGGTCATGGTGGTCGTCGCGTTCCGCGGTCGCGCCACCCGCCGGAAGTACCAGCTCGAGAGCGAGCCGTTCCCCTGGTTCATCGTCAAGCTGGCGTTCGGCGTCGTCCTCGTCATCTACGTCGCACTGCTCCTCGCCAGCTACAACGGCACCCCGATCGTGCTCGTCATCCTCGGGCTGCTCGTGGTCGTGTACTCGGTCATCATGCGGAGCGCGGTGTTCGGCCGGCACATCTACGCGATCGGCGGCAACGCCCTGGCCGCGCAGCTGTCCGGCGTGAAGACGAAGCGCGTCACGTTCCTGCTCTTCGTCAACATGGGTGTCATCTCGGCGCTCGCGGGTGTGGTGTTCACCGGGCAGCTCAACCTCGCCTCGCCGAGCGCGGGCAACGGGTTCGAGCTCGACGCCATCGCGGCCGTGTTCATCGGTGGCGCGGCCGTCACGGGCGGCATCGGCACCGTGCCGGGAGCCATCGTCGGTGGTCTCATCATCGGCATCCTCAACAACGGCATGTCGATCCTCGGCGTCGGCACGGAGTTCCAGTCGCTCATCAAGGGCCTGGTGCTGCTCGCCGCGGTCGCGTTCGACGTGTTCAACAAGCGCCGGGCGGCGTCCGCGCGGAAGTAGGGCGCGTCGCGCGGCTCGCGTCGCGCGTCGCTCGTCGCGCGTCGCTCGCTTGGTGAGCAGGAATGGTCGGGTCCCGTCTGGGGACCCGACCATTGCTGCTCACGATCGAGACAGGACCGCCCACCCCCGGGCCTGGAGGCGCACGGTCCCGTTCCCGAGATCCGCGCCGCCCGCCTCCACCTGCGTCGCGTCGGCCGCGGGCAGCTCGACGGGATCGGCCGCCAGGTTCAGGGCGGTCACCACCGCGGCGTCGGCCGTCGCGGTGCGCAGGACGATCGCCGTGTTCGTCAGGTGCACGACGTCGGTGTGGGCACGGTGCAGCCACGGGTTGCGACGGCGGAGGGCGATGAGCGCCTCGTGCGAGTGCGTGATCGTGGTCGGCGCGGGCACCTCGTCGGGGAACGCCGGGCGGACGGCGTCGTCACCGCCCTCGCGCTCCTCCTTCATCCCCGTCCAGCCGAACTCGTCGCCGGCGTAGACGCTCGGGGTGCCCGCGACGGTGAACAGGACCGCGGCGGCGTGCTCGGCGAAGTCCTCCCCCACCGCGCTCGCGATGCGGGTGACGTCGTGGTTCCCGACGAACGTGCTCGGCACGAACGTCGCCAGGAGCGCATCGTGCCGCTCGATCGCGTGCGCGAGCTCGTGGCAGTTGCCGTCCGCGATGCCGTGCCAGATCCCCTGCCACAGTTCGTACTGCGTGGTCGAGTCCATCGTCGACTCGCGGACGATCGCGGCCGCGTCCCCGTGGATCACCTCGCCGCTGAACCAGGCGTCCGGGAACCGCTCTCGCACGCGCGGCAGCACCCGCGCCCAGAACGCCGGCGGCACGGCGTACGCGGCGTCGAGCCGCCACCCGTCGACCCCGCGTCCGAGCCAGTACGTCATCACCTCGACCACGAGGTCCTCGGTCGCGCGCGCGCCGTGGTCGAGCGCGACGAGGATGTCGTGCCCCTCGAAGTTCCCGGTGCGCACCGCGTCCCCGGGCTCCCAGCCGTCCCAGTCCACCGCGAAGAGGTCGGCCGTCGCTGCCCGTGGCCCCTCGGCCTCGAGCGCCCGGAAGGCGGGGTGCTCCCGCCCCACGTGGTTGAAGACGCCGTCGAGCAGGACCCGGACGCCACGCTCGTGCGCGGCGGCGACGAGCCTGTCGAAGTCGTCGTCGTCACCGAGCCGAGGGTCGATCCGGAAGTGGTCCACCGTGTCGTAGCCGTGGGTCGAGCTCGCGAACACCGGGCCGAGCAGCAGACCGTTCAGGCCGAGGTCGACGACGTGGTCGAGCCACCCCGCGATCCGGCCCAGCCGGTGCTCGAGGGGCCGGTCGGCCACCGGTGTCTCCGGGCGGACCTCGGCGCCGACGAAGCCGAGCGGGTACACGTGCCACCACAGCACGTGCGGGACCCAGGCGGGTTCGGGCGGCAGGGCGGCGCTGGTGTCGATGCTCACCGCCACGATCGTGCCAGCCGGACCTGAGTCGCGTGCGACCGTGCTGTGCGTGCCGCTGGTGCTGCGTGTGCCTCTGCTGTGCACCGAGCGGGACGGCAGGACGAGGATGGGCCGCATGGGACGAGCCATCAGGACCGCAGCGCACGCCGAGGCGTCGGAGTCGGCGCACGCGGAACGCACCTGCGCGGGGTGCGGCCGCCGGATGTCGAAGTCCACTGCCCCCGAGGCGAAGTGGTGCTCCGCCGCCTGCCGCAAGCACGGCGTCGACGACACCGACCGCGCGCTCGAACAGCGGATCGACGAACTCCTCGCCGCGCGGGCACGGTCGTCGAGCATCTGCCCCTCCGAGGTCGCCCGCGCACTCGATCCCGACGACTGGCGCGACCTGATGGAACCCGCGCGTCGAGCCGCGCGTCGCATGGTCGCCCGCGGCGAGGTCGAGATCACGCAGCACGGCGTCGTCATCGACCCGTCAACGGCGAAGGGTCCCATCCGTATCCGCCGACCGCGCTGAGGGAACACCCGTGGCACGACACGTGTTGGGGAACGTGATGACTCTCGACGACACCACCCCGCAGTCCACCGATCGTCACGCGCTCGTCGTGGGTGCCAGCGGCATCACCGGCTCGGCCCTGGTCGACCACCTGCTCGGCACCGGCTGGCAGGTGTCCGCGCTCTCCCGCAGACCGCTCGCCCGCGACGGCGTGCGCAGCGTCGCCGCCGACCTCCGCGACCCGGAGAGCCTGACCGCCGCGCTGGCGGACGAGCACCCCACGCACGTGTTCTTCACGGCGTGGCAGCGGCAGGCGACCGAGGCCGAGAACATCCGGGTGAACGGCGGCATGGTCCGTGACCTCCTCGCCGCCCTCGGGCACGCGCCGCTCCGGCACGTGGCACTCGTCACCGGCCTGAAGCACTACCTCGGCCCGTTCGAGGCGTACGCCGCCGGCGAGATGCCGGACACGCCCTTCCACGAGGACGAACCCCGGCTCGACACCCCGAACTTCTACTACGCCCAGGAGGACGAGCTCGTCGCGGCGGCCGAGCGTCAGGGGTTCACGTGGTCGGTGCACCGCTCGCACACGGTGATCGGGCACGCGGTCGGCAACGCGATGAACATGGGGCTGACGCTCGCGGTGCAGGCCGCGATCGTGAAGGAGCTCGACCTCGACTTCGTGTTCCCCGGCAGCGAGGCGCAGTGGAACGGCCTCACCGACATGACCGACGCGGGCCTCCTCGCCGAGCACATGGTCTGGGCGGCGACGTCACCCGAGGGGGCCGACGAACCGTTCAACATCGTGAACGGTGACGTGTTCCGCTGGCGGTGGATGTGGCCGCGCCTCGCAGCCCACCTCGGGGTCGACCCCGCACGCGTCGTCGGCTACGAGGCTCGGCCACGCCCGCTCGAGGAGCAGATGGCGCCGCACGAGTCGGCGTGGGCCGGGATCGCCGAGCGACACGGCCTCGCCGAACCCGACATCGCACGACTCGCGTCGTGGTGGCACACCGACGCCGACCTCGGCCGGGCCATGGAGGTCGTGACCGACATGAGCAAGAGCCGCGAGGCCGGGTTCACGGGCTACCGGCGGACCGAGCGTGCCTTCGCGGACCTGTTCGACCGGTACCGCGCCGACCGCCTCATCCCCTGAGTCGGCCGGCTGGCCGAAAGCGCGGCGACGGCTCGGGACCCGCTGCCCACTCCCCCACTACCGGGCGAGGAGGAGCACCACGAGCGTCGCCACCGAGAGCACGAGCAGCACGGCCGCGCCCTGGAGTTCACGGTCGTGCGCGCGGAGGTGTGCCACGACGGCACCGGCGAAGTAGACGACGGCGCCGATGGCCGCGGCGATCGCGAGGGGCACCCACCACAGTCCGACGACGAGGCCGACGGCAGCGGCGACCTCGAGCAGGCCGAGGACGATCATCTGCGCGGGCGAGACGTGCACGGCCTCCATCGAGGCGACGATCTTCGGGTTGCGGACGAGTTTCATGATCCCGGAACCGAGCATGGCGAGGGCGAGGACGAGCGAGAGGACGACTGCAGCGATGTGCACGGGGAACTCCTGAGGAGAATGAAACGGAAGGTGGTCCCCGTTTCAAACCGGAGACTGCTCCCCGTATTCCCGGCTTCCCCGATCTAGGCTCGGACCATGATCCGCCGGGACGTCGCGCGCAACCGTCAGTCCCTCGTCGACGCGGCCCGGACCGCGTTCACCGACCACGGCCTCCAGGCTCCACTCGAACCGATCGCGGTCGCAGCCGGTCTCGGCAACGCGACCCTGTACCGGCACTTCCCGACGCGAGCCGCCCTGTGGGAGGCGGTGCTCACCGAACCCCTGCAGGAGGTCCTCGACCTCGTCGAGCGCTGCCGCGGCGTCGCCGCGTCCGACCCGTGGTCGGGGTTCGCGACGTTCGTCCGGGGCACCGCCGAGATCGAGGCGCGGCGAACCGGCTTCAGCGAGCTGATGACCACCGACTACCGCGAGGCGCCCACGCTGCTGCAGCTCCGGGTCGCGGTGCAGGACGGCATCGACGCGCTCTTCACCGCCGGGCAGGCGGCCGGTGCGATCCGCGCCGACGCCGCGCTGCCCGACGTGGCGCTCCTCCAGCTGTCGATCGCGGCGACCATCGGCACCTTCGGTCGCGTCGCGCCGGACGCGTACCGCCGGTGGGTGGACCTGGCGCTCGACGGGTTCCGCGCAGCGAGTGTCCCGCGGGAACCGCTCGGCGGACGCCCGCTGCGAGGCGACCAGGTCCGTCGGGCGATGGCCGAGCACCATCCGTCGCCCGGTCAGTAGGCGGGGGGGCCTGTCCCGTCCCTCCCTGTCTCCCTGAGACCACCAACGGTGCAGAATCGGGGCATGAGCGAGCCCGACGACCACTTCTTCGTCGTCGACGGCCGACGGTGGCGGCGCACCGACCCCGCGTTGCCGGAGGACGTCGCCGCCGCGCTCCGCTCACACCTGGGCCGCGGCCGGAACGCGGTGCGGCAGGCGAAGCGGGCAGGCGACGACGAGGCGTTGGCGGCGGCGCGGCACCGGAACGGCATCGCCAAGCACGGGCTCGGCGAGCGCGGGCCCGAGTGGTGGACGCGCCCCGAAGAGGACCGGATCGCCGACGCCCGCCGGGCCCGGGCCGAGCTCGACGGGCTCGATGCGCCTGTCGGCCGACCGTGACGACGGTCCGAGCGCCGCGGTGGGAGCGGATCGCGAACGCCGTCGTCTTCGGTCCCGTGATGGTCGGGACGGGGATCGTCCTCGCCTGGGTGACGTCCGTCCCGGAGTCGTCGGCGAAGGGGTTCGTGCTCGTGCTCGGCGTGGCTTTGGTGGCGGCCGGCGTGCTCGTGGCCGTGCGGGCGCCACGGGTGGCGGTGCACCTGTCCGAGGACACGCTGCGCTACGACGGTTTCCTCATCTCGTGGGAGGCCCGACGCGCTGACATCACGAGCGTGCTCGACGACGCCTTCGTGGAGTGGAGGGACAGTACCGGCACCCAGCACCGTCGCCAGCTCTGGCTCCTGGTACGGGCGTGGGAGGACGACGGCACGAGGTTCGCTCGGCTGTGGCGGTGGCGGCGCACAGGGCTGATGCAGGTCCGCGAGTGGGCCGGAGTTTCCTCTTCCTGATCGATTGCCCACGAGCCGCGCGACAGTCCGGCGAGCGGTCCTTCCCATCGCGCCCGCAGTAGGAAGCGGAATCGCGCGTAGGGAGCAGGAAATTCCGACCTCCTACGCGCGATTCGGCACCCTACGAGCGGAACTGCTTCCTATGCGCGGAACAGCCCCAAGGGCGGGGCGGGGCGGGGCGGGGCGGGGCGGGGCGGGGCGGGGGCGGGGCGCGCGCCCGCGTCAGGCCTCGGTGTGGCCGAGGTCGGGCTCGAGCAGCAGGCACGCCGTGCGGGACGCCGACGCGTGGAGCTCGAGCACGACGAGCTCGTTCCGGCCCTCCCGGAGCACCGGCCCGGGGATGGCGAGCGTCGCCTGCGGTCCTCGCGACCAGTACCGGCCGAGGCAGAACCCGTTGACCCAGGCGACGCCCTTCCGGAAGCCGTCGAGGCACAGGTAGCGATCGTCGACGGCCGCGAGGTCGAACGTCCCCGTGGCGAAGGTCGGGCCAGCGAGCACGTCGCCGTCCGTCGGTTCGATCGCGGCCAGGACGTCCAGCGCGGTGGGCGCCAGCGGGTCGAGGGCGATCGGCGACGCGGTCCAGCGTTCGAGCGGCACGCCGTCGATGGCGACCCCGCCGATGAGGCCCTTCGGCTCGCCGATGCGGGGGCCGTAGTCGACGCGGCCCTGGTCCTCGACGAGCAGCTCGAGCGTGCCCGTGACGGGCGGGAGGGCGATGGCGCGGTCGTGGTGCTCGCGCTCGAGCACACCCACGACGGTGCCGCCACCGCCTGAGCCGGCGACGCTGACGACGGCGCGGTCGCGGACCTCCTCGCCGATGGTGAGCACGCCGCCGGAGGGCAGGTCGACCTCGGCGCGGTAGAGCACGAAGCCGGAGGCAGCGCCGAGCGCGTCGAAGGTGGGCGGAGCGTCGTGGGTGGACCACTCGGTGAGCGCGGGCAGCAGGGAGCGGAGTGACGCGACGCGGTCGAGACGGACGGTGAGGTCCGAGGCGGGGACGACCCGCGCCTCCAGGCCGTCGCCCGACGCGTCCGCAGGACCGAGACGACCCGATCCACCCGGCTCCATCGAGGCCGGCAGCGGGGGGACGGGCGCGTAGCGCTCGATCACGGAACGGAACGCGTGGAACTTGGCGGTCGGCCGCCCCGCTTCGTCCAGCGGTGCGTCGTAGTCGTACGACGTCGAGATCGGCCGGTACACGCCCTTGTCGTTCGCGCCGTTCGTGAAGCCGAAGTTCGTGCCGCCGTGGAACATGTAGATGTTCACCGAGCCGCCGGCGGCGAGCAGGTCGTCCAGGTCGGATGCGCTCGCGGCCGCGGGGGTGGTGTGGTGGTGCTCGCCCCAGCTGTCGAACCAGCCGTCCCAGAACTCGGAGCACATGAGCGGGCCGGTGGGCTGCGCCTGCCGGAGTCGCTCCAGGCGGGCGGCCGAGCGAGACCCGAACGAGCCGGTCTTGTGCAGGGTCGGCAGTGAGCCGTCCTCGAGCATGGTGCCCATCGGCTGGTCGACGCTCGTGAACGGCACGGTGAGGCCGATGTCGCGGTGCATCTCTTCGAGTGCGCGGAGGTAGGACGCGTCCGAGCCGTACGCGCCGTACTCGTTCTCGACCTGCACGAGCACGATGGGCCCGCCCTGGTCGATCTGCCGCGGGACGAGGACCGGTGCGAGCGCGTCGAGGTAGGCGCGGACCGCCCCGAGGAACCCGGGCTCGATCCGGCGCACGCCGACGGTCCCGTCGGTGAAGAGCCAGTACGGCAGACCGCCGTTCGTCCACTCGGCGCAGATGTAGGGGCCGGGGCGGACGATGGCGTGCATCCCCTCCGCGGCGACGAGGTCGAGGAAGCGGCCGAGGTCGAGCCCGCCGGTCAGGTCGAAGACCCCGGGCGACGGCGCGTGTGCGTTCCAGGCGACGTACGTCTCGATGGTGTTGAGCCCCATCAGCTTCGCCTTGCGGATCCGGTCCGCCCACAGGTCGGGGTGGACGCGGAAGTAGTGGATCGCGCCGGACAGGATCCGGTGCGGCTCGCCGTCGAGCAGGAAGTCGGTGTCGCCGATGGCGAAGCGCATGAGGTGACTCTTTCAGACAGCGGGGCCGTGCGGACGGTGTCCGCACGACCCCGGTGGAGGTGTTGTCGAGCTGGGTGGACTACTTGGTCGCGACCGTGAAGCCCTGGTCCTTGCCGTACTTGGCGAGGGCCTTCTGCCAGGCCTCGAGACCGCCCTCGAGCGAGGTGCCGTTCTCGTACGACTGCCCGACCGTGTCGGCGTAGACGCTGTTCGCGTACACCTGGTACGGCAGGTAGGTGAAGTCGTTGTCCGAGGAGTTCGACGCGTCGACGAGCACCTTGTTGATCTGCTGGCCGCCGAAGTACTCCGGCTTGTCGTCGAGGAACGCGGACGACTGGAGGTCGGCCGTGGTCGACGGGAACCCGCCGGACTCCATGAAGACCTTGGTGGAGGCCTTCGACGAGTTGAGCCACTTGAGGAAGCCCGCGGCGAGTGCCGAGTTCTTCGACTGCTTCAGCACGACCTCGGCGCTGCCGCCGTTGTTGGCGGTCTGCGCGGTGGCACCGTCGTAGGTCGGCATCGGGGCGACCCGCCAGTCACCGGACGCGTCCGCGACGCTGGCCTCGAGGTTGCCGGGCATCCAGGCGCCGGTGATGAGCGTGGCGATCTGGCCGTTGCCGAGCTGCTTGTACCAGTCGTCGCTCCAGCCCACCGTCTTCGACAGCAGACCCTGCTCGACGAGCTCGTTCCAGGTGTTCGTCCACTTCTTGGTGCCCGCGTCCTGCAGGTTGATGGTCACCTTGTCGCCCTTGGTGGTGAACGGGGTGCCACCCGCCTGGGCGATCATGCTCGTGGTGAAGCCGGCGTCGCCGGAGTCCGCGGTGATGTACGCGTCCGGGTCGGCTGCGTGCAGCTTCTTCGCGGCGGCGACGTACTCGTCCCACGTCTTCGGCACGGCGATGCCGTTCTTGTCGAAGACCGTCTTGTTGTAGAACAGCGCCATGGGGCCGGAGTCCTGCGGCAGGCCGTAGACCTTGCCGTCCATGGAGACCGAGCTCCAGGTGCTCTTCGCGAACTTGTCCTCGAGCGACCCGAACCCGTACGACGACAGGTCGAGCAGGGAGTCGGACAGGGCGAACTGCGGGAGCGCGTAGTACTCGACCTGCGCGACGTCGGGGGCGCCCGAGCCGGCCTTGATCGTGTTCTGCAGCTTCGTGTACTGGTCGGCGCCGGTGCCGGCGTTGACGAGCTTGACCTTCACCTTGGGGTAGGCCTTCTCGAACGCGGCGACCTGGGCCTTCGCGGACGGGGTCCACGACCAGTACGTGAGCGTGCCGCCCTTCTCGAGGGCCTTCGAGACGTCGTCGGACGAGCCGCCGGACGACGAGCCGCCGGAGGCGCAGGCCGCCAGGGCGATGGCGGCGGTGACGCCGATGGCGAGGGCGCTGAGTCCGCGCCGGAGCCTGGTGTTCATGGGGGTGCCTTTCACTTCTTCGTGTTGGGGGGTGCTGCTGTGGGTCTCAGGCCTTGACGGACCCGGCCGCGAGGCCGGACTGCCAGAAGCGCTGGAGGAAGAGGAACGCGACCACGATCGGGATGATCGTGAGGAGCGATCCGGTGACGACGAGGTTGTAGATCGGCTGCGCACCGGAGCCGGTGGCCTGCGCGTTCCACTGGTTCAGGCCGACCGTGAGCGGGTACCACTTCGGGTCGCTCAGCATGATGAGCGGCAGGAAGTAGTTGTTCCAGGTGGCGACGACCGCGAACAGCAGGACGGTGACGACACCGGGCGCGAGCAGGCGGAGCGCGATCGTGAAGAAGATCCGGAACTCGCCCGCGCCGTCCATGCGGGCGGCCTCGAGGAGTTCGGCGGGGATCGCGTCCACCGCGTAGGTCCAGATGAGGTACATCCCGAACGGGCTGATGAGCGACGGCAGGATGATCGCCCACGGGGTGTTCGTCAGGCCGAACTGCGAGAACAGCAGGAAGGTCGGGACGGCGAGCGCGGTGCCGGGGACGGCGATCGCGCCGAGGACGACCGCGAACACGGCGCGACGGCCGACGAACTGGAACTTCGCCATGCCGTAGCCGGCGACGGTGGCGAGCAGCGTCGCTCCGCCGGCGCCGACGACGACGTAGAGCAGCGTGTTGCCGAGCCACTGCACGAAGATGCCGTCGTTGTACGTCAGCGTGTCGACGATGTTCTGCCAGAGGTTGAACTTCCCGCCGAACCAGAGCCCGAAGGTCGACAGCAGCGAGGCCTGCGTCTTCGTGCTGTTGACGAGCAGGTAGAACAGCGGCGCGAACGAGTAGACGACGAAGACGACCATCACGGCGGTGAGGAGACCGGACCGCTTGGGGCGGCGTCCGTCGATCCCGTTGCGCAGGCGGCGGATCCGTGTCGGCCTGGAGGCGCGGCTCGCCTTGTCACGCGGCCCGCGTTGCGTCGTGGTCGCCTCGGTGACCGTGGCCGGGCCGGCCTGGGCGGGTTGCTGCAGGGTGCTCATCGGTTCTCCTGGCGGGTTCCGCGGACCTGGACGACGTAGGCGATCACGGCGGTGATGACACCCATGACGATGGCGACGGTCGCGGAGTAGTTGAACTGCTGGCCGCTGAACGACAGCGAGTAGGCGTACATGTTCGGGGTGAAGGCGCTGCCGATGACGTTCGGGGCGAGGGTCTTCAGCAGGTTCGGCTCGTTGAAGAGCTGGAAGCTGCCGATGATCGAGAAGATGGTGGCGATCACCAGCGGGCCACGGAGGGCCGGGAGCTTGATGGAGAACACCGTGCGGAGGGGGCCGGCACCGTCGAGCTCGGCGGCCTCGTACAGGTCACCGGGAACGACGCGGAGTGCCGCGTAGAAGATCAGCATGTTGTAGCCGAGGAACTCCCACGTGACCACGTTGCCGATGGACGTGAGGACCCAGTCCGGGCTGAACGGCTGCAGCAGGTCGATGCCGAGTGCGTGGTTCGCCGTGCCGGTGAGGCCGAACTGGTTGCCGTAGATGAAGCCCCAGATGAGCGCCGCGACGACGCCGGGGACCGCGTAGGGCAGGAACACCGCGATGCGGAAGAACGACGTCCCCCAGAGCCGTGCGCTGTCGAGCGCGAGGGCAGCGACGAGGGCGAGCCCGAGCATGATCGGCACCTGCACGAGGAGGAACAGGGCGACCCGGCCGAGCCCGGACCAGAACTTGGCGTCCTGGAACAGCTGGATGTAGTTCGCGAACCAGACGAACTGGTTGCCGCCGATGAGCTGGTCGCGGAACAGGCTCAGCCACAGGGCGTACCCGATCGGGACGATGAGCATCGCGACGAGGACGACGACGAACGGGCCGACGAAGAGCCATCCGGTGAAGCGGCCGCGCGGCTTGGCGCGGCGGCGCGGTGGCGCGGTCGGTGCGGTGGCACCGGCCGGGCGCGCTTCGAGCGTGCTCATGGAACTCCCTTGTCCTGCTGCTGTCTGGCCGTTCGATGTTGACGTCAACATCGAACGCCGCGACGATAGCATGGCAACGTCAACATGCGCTAGCGTTCGGGGACGCCGGGTGTCCGACCCGGCTCTGGACGGAAGGGGCGCCCGTGACGACCGAGCTGCCCGCCGCCGCACGCCGCTCCCCCTCGATGGCCGCCGTGGCCGATGCCGCCGGCGTCTCGATGCAGACCGTGTCCCGCGTCGCCCGCGGCTTCGACAACGTCTCCCCGGACACCCGCGACCGGGTGCAGCGCGCGATGGACGACCTCGGCTACCGGCCGAACCGTGCCGCTCGGGCGCTGCGGTCCGGGCGTTTCCGCACCATCGGCGTGATCATGTTCACCCTCGCGTCCTACGGCAACATGCGCACGCTCGAGGCGATCGCCGATGCCGCCGGTGCCGCCGACTTCACGATCACGCTCCTGCCGATGGCCTCCCGCACCGAAGAAGGCGTCCGGTCGGCGTTCTCCCGCCTGCACGAGCAGGCCGTCGACGGCGTCGTGATCATCATCGAGTCGCACATCATCGACACGGCCGAGGTCGCCCTGCCCGACGGCGTCCCGATGGTCATCATCGACTCCACCGGCACGACGCAGCACCCCTCGATCGACACCGACCAGGCCGACGGCGCACGGCAGGCGACCCAGCTCCTGCTCGACCTCGGGCACGAGACCGTCTGGCACGTCGCCGGTCCCACGTCGTCGTACTCCGCCGCGCGACGGCTCGGCGCCTGGCAGACCACGCTCGAGGCCGCAGGGCGCACGGTCCCGCCGGTGTTCCACGGCGGGTGGAGCTCCGAGTCCGGCTACCGTGCCGGGCTCGAGATCGCCCGCCGCCCCGAGATCACCGCCGTGTTCGCGGCGAACGACCAGACCGCGCTCGGGGTGCTCCGCGCCGCCCACGAGCTCGGCCGACCGGTGCCGTCGTCGCTCAGCGTGGTGGGCTTCGACGACTCCCCCGAGTCCGACTCGTTCTGGCCGCCGCTCACCACCGTGCACCAGTCCTTCGACGAGGTCGGGCGCCGAGCCGTGACGAACCTCCTCGCCCAGATCGAGGGCCAGCCCGTGCGCGCGACCGCCGACCTCGTGCCGGTCCGCCTCGTCGAGCGCGCGAGCACCGCCCCGCCACCCGTCGACTGACGCGCGCAGCCGACGAGGCGTACCGTGCACGACGTGCCGGTTCGCTGTCCGGCCTCGGGTATGCGACGCCTCCGTGTCTCCGGAGTACGACCCACGGGTTCGCTCTCACTCCTCCACCACGGCTCACGGATCATGAAGAACATCGTCTACGGACTCACCGCGGTGCTCACCACCGACGAAGCGGCCGACGCGGTGCTGGACTACGCCGCCGCCCTCGCCCACGCCGGACTCGCGGACACCGTCGCCGTGCCGACCGTCGATGCGTTCGGCAGCACGACCACCACCTCGTTCCTGCTCGCTCCGGCACTCGGCCTGCTCATCGAGGACGCCGCTGACGACCCACTCGGTCCCGACACCGCCGCGTTCGTCGACGAGATCTCCTGGCGCTCGCGCGCCGTGCGGAGCGCGCCGCCGCGCGGCTAGCGTCGGGCGTCGGCGCGCCGCGTCAGCCAGCGTCAGCGCGCCGCGACCTCACGCACCCAGCGACACCTCACGCGCACCCCACCCCGTGAACTGTCGCCCAGCCCGAAGAGTGGGCTGCCGCCGTGGACCGGGCCACCCACCGGCCTGGAGGCGCGCCACCGGCCCGCACCGCGCCTCCCGGCCGCCGTGCTGCCGCGACCTCACGCACCCAGCGACACCTCACGCGCGCCCCACCCGTGAACTGTCGCCCAGCCCGAGCGAACGGCCGGCGCCCGCCGCGCGCAGCGGAGGGCGCCGGCACCGCTGTGCGGAACCGACGCCCTCCGTGCTCACTCGACGCCCGCCGCAGCGTGCGCCGAGGCGCTTCAGCCGATCGACACGGCGGTCCAGGAGACCGGCGGGAGCTCGATCGTGATCGTGTTGCCCTCGCGGCGGACGCTGTCGTTGGTGCGGAGCGTGACGCGCTCCGTGTTGGACAGGTCGTTCACCGCGTGGACGTCGTCGTCCCAGACACCCTCGGCCCGGACGTCCCCGTCGACCGACAGGCCGGCGAGGTCGATCGTGACGGTGGTCGACTCGGACGGGTGGCGGTTGACGAGGAACACGGCGGCGCCGTCGTCCGAGACGGTGGCGGCGGAGTCCACGACCGGGACCTCGCCGTACTTGCCGCCGTCGACCGTGTCACCCGAGGCCTTCACCTGCAGCGACGTGCCGTTCGCGAGCCGCGAGGTGAGCGAGAACGGGAAGAACGTGGTCTGGCGCCAGGCCGGTCCGCCGGGCTCGGTCATGATCGGGCCGATCACGTTGACGAGCTGGGCGATCGACGCCGATGCGACGCGGTCCGCGTGGCGGAGCAGCGAGATGAGCAGCCCACCGACGACGACGGCGTCGGCCACGGTGTAGACGTCCTCGAGGAGGCGCGGGGCGACCGGCCAGTCCTGCGGCCCGAACGTCTTCTGCTGCTCGTTCCACTTGCTGATCGACCAGACGTTCCACTCGTCGAACGAGATGTCGATCCGCTTGTCGGACTTCTTATGCGCCTGCACGTGGTCGGCGGCCGTCGTGACCGTCTTGATGAAGTGGTCCATGTTCACGCCGGAGGCGAGGAACGACGCCAGGTCGCCGTCCTCCTCGTAGTAGGCGTGCGCGGAGATGTAGTCGACGTCGTCGTAGGTGTGCTCGAGGACGGTGCGCTCCCACTCGCCGAACGTCGGCATCGAGGCTCCGGAGGAACCGCAGGCGACGAGTTCGAGGTCGGGCTGGATCTGGCGCATGGCCTTCGCCGTCATCGCGGCGAGCTTGCCGTAGTCGTCGGCGTTCTTGTGGCCGAGCTGCCACGGGCCGTCCATCTCGTTGCCGAGGCACCACATCTTGATTGCGAACGGCTCGGCGCGGCCGTTCGACTTGCGGTACTCGGACAGCGCGGTGCCGGCGTCGATGTTCGCGTACTCGAGGAGCTCGATCGCCTCGGCGGTGCCGCGGGTGCCGAGGTTCACGGCGAGCATGAGCTCGGAGCCGACCTGGTCGAGCCAGTGCTGGAACTCGTGCAGGCCGACCTCGTTGGTCTCGGTGGAGTGCCAGGCGAGGTCGAGGCGGCGGGGACGCTGCTCGACGGGGCCGACACCGTCCTCCCACTTGTACCCGGAGACGAAGTTGCCGCCGGGGTAGCGGATGGCCGAGACGTTGAGTTCCTTGACGAGTTCGACGACGTCCTTCCGGAAGCCGTGCTCGTCGGCGGTCTCGTGGGAGGGCTCGTGGATGCCGTCGTAGACGTGGCGTCCGAGGTGTTCGACGAACCCGCCGAACAGGCGACGTCGCACCGGCCCCACGGTGAACGCGGCGTCGAGGACGAGGTGTGTGCGGGGCATGGATCTCCTTCGATCGTGCAACAGCGGGTCGTACGGAACGCCTCGTGCGGGTACATCGGGTTCCGAAGCACCGCGTCACGAAAGTGAGCGCTCACCTAACGAAAACGCTACCGGTTTCCGAGCCCGGGCGGAAGGGGTGGCGGATGATGGGGTCGAGCGCTAATGTGAGCGCTCACGGAGCATCGACCCGCTGCTCCGTACCCGGAGCAGCGATGCTCCGGCGGGAGCACCGACCCTGCTCCCGTGTTCGGCCCGTCCCGATGGAGTGATGCCATGCCGATCCGACCAGCCACACCCGCGACGCGACTCTCGCGCCGCGGCTTCCTCGCCGCCGGAGCAGCGGCCGCGACGGTCCTGCCGCTCGCCGCCTGCTCGAGCCCGATCGCGGCCGGCCTCGCCGGAAGCGCCCTCAACCCCGAGACCCTCGTCTTCTGGAACCTCTTCGGCGGTGGCGACGGCGCTCGCATGCAGTCGATGGAGGCCGGGTACGCGAAGCAGCACGGCGGTTCGTCGTCGCTGCAGGCCACCACGTTCGCGTGGGGCAACCCGTACTACTCGAAGCTGACACTCGCCACCGTCGGGAACAAGCCGCCGGACGTCGCGATCGCGCACCTCACCCGGGCGAAGCCGCTCTGGGACGGTGACCTCCTCGACCCGATCACGAACGACGACCTGGCGTCGGTCGGCCTGAGCGCCAGTGACTTCAACCAGAAGGCCTGGGCCGCGCAGAAGACCGACGGCAACAACATCGCGATCCCGCTCGACACCCACCCCTTCGTGCTCTTCTACAACGTTGAGGTCTGCCAGAAGGCGGGCCTGCTCGACTCGGACGGCAACCTCAAGGACCTGTCCGGCATGGACACGTTCGAGAGCGCCCTGGCCGCGGTCTCGAAGGTCACCGGCGGCAACGCGCTCAACGTCGCGAACGTCGTGCCGGAGACCGCGACCCCGTGGCGCTTCTTCTGGACGCTCTACAACCAGATCAAGGACGCGACCCCGTTCATCAGCGACGGCGGCGCGAAGCTCACCGTCAACGAGGACGCCTACAACGAGGTCACCAGCCGCACCCAGAAGTGGGTGAAGCAGGGCTGGCTCAACAAGGCCCTCGACTACGCCACCGCCGAGTCGCTCATGTTCGACGGCAAGGTCGGCTTCTTCATGCAGGGCGAGTGGGAGATCAGCACCGCGCAGTCCATCAAGGGCCTGAAGTTCGGCATGGCTCCGATCCCGCAGCTGTACGACAAGCCCGCCACGCAGGCCGACTCGCACACGTTCATCCTGCCGAGGAAGGACCGCTCGGCCGATCAGCGCAAGCAGGCGATGCTCTTCATCAAGCAGATGCTCGAGCAGAGCATGACGTGGGCCGAGGGCGGGCACGTGCCGGCCTACATCCCCACGTTCGACAGCACCGCGTACAAGAAGCTCACGCCGCAGTCGAACTACGCCTCCGCAGCTGAGACGGCCGTGTTCGACGACGCCGCCTGGTACGGCGGTTCCGGTTCGACCTTCGAGGGCACCGTCGGCGCGCAGCTCGCGCTCGTGCAACAGGGCAGCTCCTCCCCCGCCCAGGCGCTCAGTGCCATCAAGTCGCAGCTCGCGACCTACCTCAACACCCCGAGCCCGCTGTGAACGCGCACCCGAACGGGCACAGCACCGGACACGCGTCCGGGCACAGCACCGGGCACGCGTTCGACGTGAACACCGCGCGAAAGGCACGATGACGTGACCACAGCACCTGTCCTCGACCGCCCCACGGACGCGACCACCGCGCCACGGCGGAACCGCACCTACCGGACCAGTCTCACGCGCGGCCAGGGCCGCAGCGGCTGGTTGTTCCTCGCCCCCTTCGGCCTGTTCTACCTGGCCTTCCTGCTCGGACCCACGGTCTGGATGATCGTCTCGAGCTTCTTCAACACCTCGACCGTCCGCACCGGGCTCGGCAGCTTCGCCGGGTTCGCGAACTACGCGGAGATGCTCGGACGCTCCGACTTCTGGTCGTCGCTCTGGCACACCCTGCAGTTCACGCTCTACACGACCCCGCCGCTCGTCATCCTGGCGTTCGTCTTCGCCGTGCTGACGAACCGGATGAACCGCGGCCAGTGGTTCTTCCGCCTGGCGTTCTTCCTGCCGTTCATCCTGCCGTCGGCGACGATCTCCCTCATCTGGGTGTTCATCTTCACGCCGGCGACCGGCCTGTGGGCGAGCCTGCAGACCCTGCTCGGGATGACCCCGGGTTCGGGCATGCTGTCCAGCCCGAACACCGCGATGATCGGTGTCGCGATCGCCACGGTCTGGTGGACCCTCGGGTTCAACTTCGTGCTCTACCTGGCCGGCCTGCAGGAGATCCCGCGCGAACTGTACGAGGCCGCGGCCGTCGACGGTGCCTCGAGCTGGCAGCAGATCAAGTCGATCACGCTGCCGCTCCTCGGCCGCACGACGACGCTCGTCATCCTGCTGCAGATCATCGCGAGCCTGAAGATCTTCGACCAGGTGTACCTGATGACGAACGGCGGGCCGGGCATCTCGACCCAGGTCTCGCTGCAGCTCATCACGGGTGTCGGCTTCACCGACAACCGACTCGGTGCCGCATCGGCCGCGTCGGTGCTGCTGTTCATCGTGATCGTCGCGATCGCGGTCATCCGGCAGCTCGTCGAGCGCGCAGCCGCCAAGCGTGAGATCGGGGCCTGACATGACCACCACCGAGAGCATCACCACCGCTCGCCCGAAGCTCCGCAACGGCGTCTCCGCCGCAGCACCCGCGAACGCCGCGAAGATCGGCGTCTCCGGCCGGGGCTTCAACACCGTCGCCGCGATCATCCTCACGGTGTTCGCGATCATCTGGCTCATCCCGAGCCTGTTCGCCCTGAAGACGTCCCTGTCGGACAACGGCGTGGCCGCCCTCGGCGCGAACTCGATCCTGTCGAACTGGAACCCGACGCTGCACTCCTACGCGTCCCTGTTCGGCGCCGGAGACATCTGGAACTGGTACCTCGCCAGCGCCATCACGAGCGTCGTGACCGCGGTGCTCACGGTGCTGTTCGCCTCGATGGCGGCGTTCGCGCTGTCCCGGCTCGTGTTCCGCGGCCGGAACATCGCGTTCCTGCTCATCATCCTCGGGATCATGATCCCGACGCAGGTGCTGATCATCCCGATCTTCCAGGAGCTCAACGCCGTGGGCCTCCTGAACACCTACTGGTCGGTGATCTTCCCGCAGGTGCCCGCCGTGATCGCGGTGTTCATCTTCAAGCAGTTCTTCGACGGGATCCCGAAGGAGCTCGAGGAGGCCGCCCGCATCGACGGTGCGAGCATCTGGAAGGTGTACTGGTCGGTCATCCTGCCGCTGTCGCGTCCCGTGATCGCGGCGGTGACGATCCTGACCTTCGTCGGGGTCTGGAACAACCTGCTGCTGCCGCTGTTCGTGCTGTCGAACCCGGACCTCATGACGATCCCGGTCGGGCTCGCCACGGTCCAGGGCAGCTTCGGTCAGCGTTACGCGGACATCCAGGCCGGAGCGATCCTGGCGGCGCTGCCGCTGATCATCCTGTACCTGATCTTCCAGCGGCAGATCGTCGAGGGTGTGACCGGGTCCGGCCTCAAGGGCTGACGCCACCCCACATCGGACTGGAGGCGCGGTGCCAGATGGCACCGCGCCTCCAGTCCGTCTGTATCTGTAGGTGGGTCATTCCGCGCGTGGTGAGCCGTTCCGCGCGTAGTGGGCCGTTCCGCTCGTGGTGAGCCGTTTCGCGCGTAGGAGGCAGGAAATTCCTGCACCCCATGCGCGATTCCGCTTCCCATTCCAGGCGTGATGGGCAGGAACGCCCGCCGCGGCCGGAGCCGACGGGGGTGCCGCGGCGCGCTCAGGCGTGGACGGGCCGGCGCGCCTCGTGCTTCCAGAACCCGGAGAACGTGATGCGGGACTTCGGCAGGCCGGCACGGTGCAGGTGTCGGCGCCCCTCGGTGGCGAGCGTCGACTCACCGACCACGAAGGCGTAGCCGCGGTCGTCGACCGGCACGTGCCGCTGCAGTTCGGCGAGCGCCGCGCGACCGGGAACAGCGTGCCCATCGGCCTCGGCACGGACGATCCACGTCACGGTGACCCCGTCGGGGGCGTCGAGTTGCCGGACGTCGGCGGCGGTCGGGACCTCTTGGATGATGCGGCCGACGGTGTCCCGCGGCAGTGATGCCGCGATGCCGACGACGCCGGGCAGGCCGGTCTCCTCGGCGACGATGACGACCTCGCTGGTGTCGTCGGGGACGTCGAAGATGCACCCCTGGTCGAGCATCGCCAACGCGTCGCCGGGGCGGGCGTCGCAGGCCCAGATCGCGGCGCGGCCCTCGGGTTCGCCGTCGGGGCCGGTGTGCACGACGAAGTCGATGTCGAGCTCGGCGGTGCCGTCGGCGAGCAGGCGGTACGCGGCGACGGTGTAGTTCGCACAGTGCGGGCGGACGGCCTCGGGGATGGCGAGGAACGTCGGCCACCACTTCTTGCCGTCGAGGTCCGGCATCCGGAAGGCGTCCTGGTCCGGGCGCTGCAGGAACAGCCGGAACCAGTGGTCGAACCCGAGGAAGGGGAACTCGTGCAGGTCGTCGCCGGTGACGGTGACGCGCTGCATCGACGGCGTGACGCGTTCGCTCCGGAGGACACGGGCACGGAAGAGCCGGGGGTTCTCGGGCAGGAGCCGCGGGGTCTTCGCCATGAGGCAAGGCTAACCTAAGATGATTGCCGTGCCAGCCCCCTCCGCCGCCCTGGTCTCCGCTCCGGACGCCCGCGCCACCGACCCGATCGCCGCGCTCGGCGTGCACCGGGCCGCGATCCGACGCCGGGTCCTCGTCATCACCGGACTCGTCGTGGCCCTCGCCGTCGTCGCGGTCGCGAGCATGCTCCTCGGCAGCAACCGCATCGGCGTCGACCAGGTGCTCGCCGGACTGATGCGGACCGGCAGCAGCACCGACGAGGCGATCGTCTGGGGCTCCCGGATCCCGCGCACGCTCATCGGGGCGTCCGTCGGAGCGGCACTCGGCATCGCCGGACTCCTCATGCAGGGGCACACCCGCAACCCGCTCGCCGACCCCGGGCTCTTCGGTGTCTCGTCCGGCGCCGGACTGGCCGTCGTGATCGGCGTGTACGTCTTCGGTGTGACCGGGACCGGTGCCACGGTCTGGTTCGCGCTCGTCGGGGCGCTCGTCGCGAGCGTCGTCGTGTTCTCGGTGACCATCGCCGGCAGCGGCACCGCCAGCCCCGTGCCCCTGGCCCTGGCGGGTGCGGCCGTCTCGGCGCTGCTCGGGGCGCTCACCTCGTTCGTGGTGCTCACCGACCAGGACTCGCTGGACGCCTACCGGCTCTGGGTCGTCGGGTCGCTCGCGGCACGGCAGCTCGACGTCCTCGGCGCGGTCTGGCCGTTCCTGGTCGCCGGGTTGCTGCTCGCCGTGCTCAACGTCCGCGCGCTCGACGCCCTGGGACTCGGCACCGAGCTGGCGAAGGGCCTCGGCGAGAACGTCCTCGTCGCCCGGCTCGTCGGACTCGGGGGCATCACGCTCCTCGCCGCCGGCGCCACCGCGGCCGCGGGCCCGATCGGCTTCGTCGGACTCACCGTGCCGCACGTCGCCCGGGCACTCGTCGGCACCGGACACCGCTGGACGCTGCCGGTCTCGGCCCTCGTCGGCGCAGCGCTCGTCCTGCTCGCGGACGTCATCGGGCGCCTGATCGGCGGGTTCTCCGAGGTCGAGGTCGGCATCGTGCTCGCCGTCATCGGCGGACCGGTCTTCGTCGCCGTCGCCCGCCGCCGATCGCTGGTCTCGCTGTGAGCGCGACCGAGGCGACCGAGGCGACCGCGGCCGCGGCCGCGACGACGACGGCGACCGAGGCGGGGGCGACGACGACCGCGGCAGCGGCGGCAGCAGCCCGCGCTCCCGGACGCCGCGGCATCGTCTTCGGCCCCGTCGGGCTCGCCTGGCGTCCCCGCACGTTCTGGTACACCGTCGCCGCCCTCGGCACCGTGGGTGTCCTCATCGTCCTCGGCGTCGCGGTCGGCTCGACGTGGATCGCCCCCGGCACCGTGATCCGTTCCCTGCTCGGCCTGGAGTCCGGCCCCGACGCCTTCATCGTGGAGACCCTGCGGCTCCCCCGGGTCCTCACCGGCGCGCTCGTCGGCCTGACCCTCGGTGTCGCCGGAGCCCTCACCCAGACCTTCACGCGGAACCCGCTCGGCACCCCCGACATCATCGGCGTGACCTCCGGCGCGAGCGTCGGCGCCGTGGCCGCGATCGTCTTCGGCGGCGGCACGTACTCGGTCTCCTCGGTCGTGCTCGGCGGCGGCATCCCCGTGGCGGCGACGATCGGTGCGCTCGTGGCCGCCGTCGCGGTGTACGGACTCGGCTGGCGCGGTGGCGTGCAGAGCTACCGGCTCGTCCTGGTCGGCATCGGGGTGAGCGCCACCCTCGACGCGGTCACCAGCTACCTGCTCGTCCGCGCGAAGATCACCGTCGCGGCGGCCGCGTCGCAGTGGCTCGTCGGGAGCCTGTCGAGCACGTCCTGGTCGAGCGTCTGGCCCCTGCTGATCGTCGCTGCCGTGGCGGTCCCGCTCGCCCTCGCGACGAGCGCCGCGCTCGGCATCGGGCAGCTCGGCGACGAGGTCGCGACCGGTGTCGGCCTGGCCGTGCAGCGCCACCGGTTGATCGTCATCGCGCTCGCGGTCGTCCTCACCGCCGCGGCCGTCGCCGCCGCCGGCCCGGTCGGGTTCGTGGCGTTCGTGGTCCCGCAGATCGGGCTCCGGCTCGCCGGGACGAACCGTCCACCGCTGCTGCTGGCCGGGGCGCTCGGCGCGGTGCTCGTGCTCGCTGCCGACCTGCTCGCCCGCTCGGCGTTCCCCTGGCAGGTGCCGGTCGGGATCATCACGACCGTGATCGGCGCCCCGTACCTGATCTGGCTCCTCATCCGCCACCGCAAGGAGATGTCCCGATGACCAGCACCCCCGTGCTCGAGGCCCGCGGCCTGTCCGTCGGCTACGACAAGCACCCCGTCCTCACCGACCTCGACCTGCGCATCGAGCGCGGCACGGTGACGACGTTCCTCGGCGCGAACGGCTGCGGGAAGTCGACGCTCCTCAAGGCCCTCGGCCGGGTCCTCAAACCGCAGGCGGGTGCGGTGCACCTCGACGGCGTCCCGATCCGCAAGGAGCCGAACCGTGCCGTCGCCCGGAAGCTCGCGATCCTGCCGCAGTCCCCGGTCGCCCCGGCGGGCACGAGCGTGCTCGACCTCGTGATGCGCGGCCGGAACCCGCACCAGTCGTGGGCGAAGCCGTGGACCGCAGACGACGCGGACGTCGCCGAGCAGGCGATCGCCGCGACCGGCCTGACCGAGGTCGCCCACCGGGACGTCGCGAGCCTGTCCGGCGGGCAGCGGCAGCGCGCCTGGATCGCGCTGGTGGTGGCCCAGCAGGCGGAGACGCTCCTGCTCGACGAGCCGACGACGTACCTCGACCTCGCGCACCAGCTCGAGGTCCTGCGGCTCGTGCGCCGCCTCAACCGCGAGCAGGGCTCGACCGTCGTGATGGTCCTGCACGACCTGTCCCTCGCGGCGCGCTACTCGGACCGGCTCGTGGTCCTGCACGACGGCGGCGTCGCAGCGGACGGCACGCCCGCCGAGGTCCTCACGCCGGCACTGCTCGAGCGGGCGTTCGGCCTGCACGCCCGCGTCCTCGCCGACCCCGTGACGGGCGCACCGATGATCATCCCGGAAGCGGACGAGCACGAGCGCGGGCAGGCGCACGAGCGCGGGAAGGCTCGCGAGCACGAACGCGGGCAGGCGCGCGACCACGAAGCAGCAGGCGACGACGAACTTCCCCGCGAACTGGCGAGCGCGGCGAACTTAGGTTAGCCTCTCCTAACGTGAAGATCCCCCGCCGCGGCTCCCTCCGGGCCGCCCTCGTGACCTCCGTGGCCGTCTCGGCCCTCCTCCTCACCGGCTGCTCCGGTGCGAACAGCTCCGACGACGGCGGCAACGCCGGCTCCGGCAGCGACACGGCCGGCTCCGACAAGGCCTGGTCGTACAAGGACGCCACCGGCACCACCGTCAAGGTCGACCACACGCCGAAGCGCGTCGTCGTCCTCAACGACATCGCGATCTCGTTCGTCGAGTACGGCCTGCAACCCGTCGGCACCTTCGGGCAGCTGACGATGGCGAAGGACGCCCGCTTCACGGGACTCGACACCGACGGCATCACCCAGCTCGGCACCGGGTACGGCGACATCGACCTGGAGCAGCTCGCGGCCCTCAAGCCCGACCTCGTCGTCACGTCGGTCTACCCGACCGACGCGAAGGGCACGCTCGACGCGACGCAGCCCGGCTACGGCTTCAAGGACATGGAGCAGGAGAAGCAGGTCCAGGCGATCGCGCCCGTCGCCCAGGTGAAGTGGGGCGGCAAGGGCGAGGACGTCATCGAGGACATCGCCGACCTCGCCGAGTCGCTCGGCGCGGAGGAGGCCACGGTCGAGAAGGCCGAGGCCCGCTTCGACACCGCCCGCGACGAGCTCGAGAAGGTCACCAAGGAACAGGACCTGTCGGTCGTCTCGATGTACGCCGACGGTGACGGCGCCTACGTCACCCGTCCCTCCGACGAGCCGACCCTGCAGATGTACGAGTCCTTCGGCGTCGACCTGGTGAACCCGAAGCCCGCGGGCTTCTACTGGGGCATCTACTCGTGGGAGAACGCCGGTCAGATCAGCGGCGACGTGCTCCTGCTGTCGCAGCAGGGCTACCAGGTCGCCGACCTCGAGAAGCAGCCGACGTTCGCCGACAACGCCGCCCTCCAGGCGGGCCAGGTGCACAGCTGGACCTTCCCGGCGCTCGACTACGCGTCGCAGGCCGACTACATGAAGAAGCTCGCGGGCTGGCTCGAGGACAGCAAGCAGCTGTCGTAGACGCGACCGTTCGACGGACTGGAGGCGCGGTGCCGGCTGGCACCGCGCCTCCAGTCCGTCACGGACGCGACTCCAGTGCACGAATCGCGTCAGCCACGCCCGTCACCCGACCGGCAGCGCCGCGTTCACGCCCGTCTGCGCCTGCCGCCAGACGGTAGCCCGGGTGCCGGCGTACGTACCCTCGCCGTTCGAGAAGTGCCGCAGGTTCGACGTGCCGCCGTCGGTGTTGCCCTGCCAGTACGCCGTCACCGCACGCGAGGTCCCGCCGACCAACCAGATCTGGTCCGCGGCGTCGGTGGTGCCGGTCTTGCCGAACAGCGTCGCGCCGTCCGGGGTCTGCCCGCCGCTCGCCGTCCCGCCGCGGAACGCGCCCTGCATGACCTCGAACGCCGTCTCGGCCACGGTGGCGGACACCGCCTGCCCGCACTGCTCCGGCTGCCCGCCGAGCTGCTTGCCGTCCGGCCCCGTCACCTGGTCGACGACCCGGGGAGCGCAGTACACGCCGCCGTTCGCGATGCCGGCGTAGGCGGCCGCCATCGTCAGCGGGGCGATGCTCGTGGTGCCGAGCACGGCCGCCGGGTTCGCGGGCAGTTCGCCGCCGCGTGCCGGGTGGACGCCGAGGCTCGCGGCCACGTCGCGGATGTCGCAGAGGTCGAGCTGCGCCGCCATCGACGCGTACGCGGCGTTGACGGACTGGGCGGTCGCCGCACGAACCGAGTACGGGCCCCTCTGGCCCGGTGAGTCGTTCTTCGGGTCCCAGAACGCCGTGATGGTCTGCCCGCACTGTGTCCACGTGCTCTGTGCGTGCCGGGTGCCGTTCACGACCGCGTCCGGACTCTTCCCCGATGCGAGCCACTGCAGCAGCGTGAACATCTTGTACGTCGAGCCGACCTGGAACCCGCCCGAGCCGCCGTACGCGTGGTCGGTGGCGTAGTTGAGCGACGTCGCGGTCGGCGGGGCCTGTTCCGATCGGTCGTAGTCCGTGTTCTGCGCCATGGTCAGCACGCGACCGGTGCCGGCCTCGACGGTGTCGAGCGTCGCGCCGAGGGCGAACCGCGACTCGGTGTTCGGGTCGTACTGATCGAGCAGGGCCTTCTGCTGGGCGTTGAGGTCGAGATCGAGCGTCGTCTGGATCCGGTAGCCGCCCGTCCGCCAGGCGTCCGCGCGACGGTCCTCGGTCGGGCCGAGCTGCGGCAACTCCTTCGCGACCCGCACGGCGTGGTCGCAGAAGAACTCGGCACCGCGTGCGACCGCCTCGCACCCCTGCTGCGGTGCCGTGATGCGGACGGAGTCGGCGGGCCGCGCGGCGAGCGCCTCGGTGAGCTGTGCGCTGGTGAGGTGGCCCTGCTCGTGCATCGAGCGGAGGATGACGTCGCGGCGGGCGACATTGTCGGCATAGTGCGCGGGCGTCGAGAGGTCGCGCTTCTCGGGCCACTGCACGATCGCGATGAGCGACGCCGCCTCAGCCGGGGTCAGGTCCGTGGCGTCCTTGCCGTAGTAGTGCTGCGCGGCTGCCTGCACGCCGTACGTCTGGTCGCCGAAGTAGGCGATGTTGAGGTAGGCGGTGAGGATCTCCTTCTTGGAGTACTCCTTCGCGAGACCGATCGCGAGCTTCATCTCCGCGAGCTTCCGGCTCGGCGAGCGCTTCGTCGCCTCCTCGTACCCGGCCTCCCGTTCAGCGGCCGTCGGCAGCTCGCTCGCCCGCAGGGTCTTGATGTTCCGGACGAGCTGCATCGTCAGCGTCGAGCCGCCGGAGCCGCCCTCGCCCTTCGACGCGACCACACTCACGAGGGACCGGACCATCGACGCGGCGTCCACCCCGCCGGTCTCGTAGAAGCGCTTGTCCTCACCGTCGACCGCGGCGTGCTTCAGCTGTTCGCTGATCTGGTCGAACGACAGCTCCTGCCGGTTCTGGTCCCAGACGTTCGCCAGCCGCACGGGCTTTCCGCCGCGGTACGCCCAGACCTCGTTGCGCTGCGGGAGCTCGCCGATCCGGATGTACTCCGGCAATGAGTCGAACACCCCGATCGCCGAGGTCGTCCCGACCCCCGCCACGGCGAGCACCGGCGTCACGCCGACCCCGACCAGCAACCCGGCGAGCACACTGCCGCCCACGAAGCCGAGTGCGGCCGATCCTGTCCGTCTGAATGCCATCCTGTGGGCCTCCCCCTCGAGTCGATCCACCGCCCCTGCGGTTCCCGGAGCGTCCCAGCCCTTCTCGGACGACCGCCGGGACTTCTCCGGGGAAGTCCGCCACGTCCGCTGGGAAAGCCCCGGGGCGGTACGGATCGTTACCGAGTGACCTCCGCACCGGCGGCGGCGGCGGGCGGCGGATACGCTCGACCGATGGCGGACCACGGTTGGCGCGACGACGTCCTCGGAGCGCCGTTCGAGCGCCTCGAGCTCCCGCTCGGCGAGGACTCCGAGGGACCGGTGGTCGCGACCCTCGTCCGTCTGCGACGCTCCCCGGCGGACCTGTTGCTGCACGCCGGCGGTCCCCTGCACGGCGTCGACGTCCTCTACGTCCACGGCTGGTCGGACTACTTCTTCCAGGTCGAGCTCGCCGAGCGGCTCGAACGGCTCGGTGCCCGGTTCCACGCGCTCGACCTCCGGAAGTACGGCCGGAGCCTGCAGCCACGACAGACCCCGGGGTTCGTCGACGACCTGACCACGTACGACGAGGACATCGCCGCCGCGCTCGACGCGATCGCCGCCGAGCACCGACGGGGTGACACCGGCCGACGGCTCGTCCCGATGGGCCACTCGACGGGCGGACTGACCCTGTCGCTGTGGGCGGCGCGGCACCCGGAGCACGTCGCCGGACTCGTCCTCAACAGCCCGTGGCTCGAGTTCCAGGCGAACGCCGTCGGACGTGCGCTGGTGACCCCGGTCATCAAGCTCGGGGCGCGGCGGAACCCGCTCGCGCCGATGCCCGCGGTCGACCCCGGCTTCTACACGCGCACCGTGTCGAGTGCGGGCGAGGGCTCGTGGACCTACGACCAGCAGTGGCGTCCGGACCGCGGCTTCCCGCTCCACCCCGGGTGGCTCGCCGCCGTGTTCGACGGACAGGCGACGGTCGAGGCCGGCCTCGGACTCGAGGTCCCCGTGCTCGTCATGCTCAGCGACAAGAGCATGCTGCAGCCCCGGTGGGACGACGGGATGGCGCGCGCCGACGTCGCGCTCAACGTCGACGTCGTCGCGCACCGCGCGCTGTCCCTGGGCAGCGAGGTCACCGTCCGGCGCCTGCACGGCGCCCTGCACGACGTGGTGCTGTCCGTTCCCGAGGTCCGCGAGCACGCCTACGACGCGATCGCACGGTGGGCGTCGACCCTGCGGCACTGAGGGACGGGCCCAGGCGGGCCGCCGTGCCGCTACCCTGGCCGCCATGACCGCATCGTTCAACCACACGATCATCGCGGCGAAGGAGCCCGCGGTGTCCGCGGCGTTCTTCGTCGACCTCCTCGAAGCAGCCGGAGCCCCGTCGTGGGGTCCCTTCACCAACCTGCAGCTCCCCGACGGCGTCCTCCTGCAGTTCGCCGCGGTGCCGATCGACTTCCCGCCGCAGCACTACGCGTTCCTGGTCGACGACGACCACTTCGACCGCGCGTACGCCCGCATCACCGCCGAGGGCCGCGAGCACTGGGCCGACCCGCAGCGGCAGCGCCCCGGCGAGACGAACACCGAGCACGACGGCCGCGGGGTCTACCTGCTCGACCCGGCCGGGCACTACATCGAGCTCCTGACCAGGCCGTACCTGTGACGGTGGTCGAGCTCGTCCGGCTCGACCCGACGGGCGCCGACCGCGACGAACTGATCAGGTTCCTGGCGGCCGAGGAGTTCCCCTTCCACATGCGCAGCACGATCAGCGCCGAAGACGCCTCGACGGCGGTGGACTCCGGATCGTTCCGCGACGCGGAGCACGACACCTCCTGGCTCGTGCACGCCGACCACGGTCGGATCGGGATCGTCCGACTCGAGGACCTCGAGGACCCGGTACCCCTCTTCGACCTGCGGATCGCCGGACGGTTCCGCGGGCAGGGACTCGGCGTCCCCGCCCTCTGCGCCGTGACGGACCACGTCTTCCGCACCATGCCCTCTGTCACGCGGTTCGAAGGGCAGACGCGCGAGGACAACACGGCGATGCGCCGTGTGTTCGTCCGCGCCGGGTGGGTCAAGGAGGCGCACTACCGCGAGGCCTGGCCGGTCCACGGCGCTGCCCCCGTCGCGTCCGTCGCCTACGGGATGCTCCGCGGCGACTGGGAGACCGGCAGGACGACACCGGTCCCGTGGGACGACGACGAGGACGCCCGCGCCGTCACTGCCTAACCTGCGCCGCCGTCAGACCGGGACCGCCTCCCACACCAGGACGTAGCGCCAGAACAGCGACCGGCGCATCCGCGCTCCGGGGAGGTACCGGGCGACGACCGCCCGGATCTCCTCGAACGTCGCGGTGGCAGGGACGGTCGGCGACCGCATGTGCGGCGGCGGCTGATCCCCTCGGCGTGCGCGCGGGTGTCGGAGCGCACCCACGATCGGGTTCACCAGCGTGGAGAGCACCGACCAGCCGAGGTCGCGCCGGGTCTCGGCCGCGACCCCGATCACGACGAGCCGCCCGCTCGGACGCACGAGGTGCCGCAGTCGGCGGAGTGCGGGCTCGAGCGGCAGGTGGTGCAGCACGGCGACGAGCGACACCAGGTCGAACTGCTCGTCCCCGACCGCGTTCAGCGAGCCCTCGACGATCCGGACGGACGGGGTGTCCGCCGTCGTCTGCCGTGCGAGCGCCGCGGTCGGCGCCGACGGTTCGAGACCGACGACCTCGTCGAACTCGCGGCCGAGACGACGCGCGAGCACTCCGGTCCCGCACCCGACGTCGAGCGCACGCGACGGCTCGCGCCCAGCACGCGCGGCCGCTCGCGCACGCCGTCCCTGTGCGAGGACCACGGGGGTGTACGCCTGGTTGTGCGACCACGGGCGCCGAGCATTCGAGCGGTCCAGCACCGCGAGCATCCACGCCATGGGGTCGACGCTAACCGAAGTTCGTCACGCCCGTCGCTCACTGCGAACCCCGCGTTCCAGCGCCCGACAACCACGAGCATCGACCCCGTAGGTCGACGCTCACGGGACCTCAGACCGGACGGCTGAACACGTTGACGAGGTTGCCGTCCGGGTCGCGGAAGAGGGTCGAGCGGTTCCCCCACGGCATCGTCGTCGGCGGCAGCACCACGTCGTCGAGCGCGTCCCGGAGTTCCGCGAAGGTGTCGTCGACGTCGTTCACCAGGAACTCGACGATCACGCTCCCGTTCGCACCCGCGGTCGGCGCTGCGGCCCCGAGCGCGGCGACGGTCGCCGGCGCGCCGAGCGCGAGGACGGCTCCCCCGGTCACGATCTCGGCGAACACCGGGGCGGGGCGACGAGCCGTCGTCCCGGTGACCCGCTCGTAGAACGTCACCATCCCGTCGAGGTCGTCGGTGATGATGCGGATCGATGCGAACTCCATGACGTGCCTTCCCGGGCGACCGCCGTGGCCGCCCGGGTCGAGCCTCCACGACCGCCGCGACACCGTCCTGTCGGGGTTTGCGCGATCACGACCCGAGGACGGGCCGGAGCACGCCGTGCGGGATGTCCAGTTCCTCGACACGGACGACCCGGGGCGGGGCGACCTCGTCGGTCTCCACCACGTCGAGCACGCGGTCACCGCGGAACGCCCGCACGCCGTCGCGCAGTCGGCACCAGGCGATGAGGTACCAGTCCTCGCCCTTGCCGATGTACCCCAGCGGTTCGACGGTCCGCTCGGAGTCCGATCCCGCGGCGTCGCGGTACCGCATGCGGACCACGCGGCCTCGCGTCAGGGCACCGGCGAGGGCCGTCGGCGCCGGCACACGGTCGCCGGACTCGAGCAGGTGCACGCGGCTCGCCAGCCGGGAGGTCCTCTGCGCATCGTCCTCGGCGAGCACGGCTGTGATCTTCCGCGCGGCGCTCCGGGCGGCGTCGCGGAAGGGGCTCGCACCGAGGGTCCCCAGTCCGATCGCGACCGCGAGGGCCTCGTCGACGGTGAACCCGAGCGGCGGCAGCGTCGCGCGGGCGTCGATCGTGAAGCCGCCGGTCTGCCCGGGCTCGGCCCAGATCGGGACGCCGGCGTCCTGCAGCGAGCGCAGGTCCCGTTCGACGGTGCGGACGCTGACACCGAAGTGCTCGGCCAGCCGACGCGCGCTCCGCCGCGCGGGAGCGGCGGCGCGCAGTTCCTCGACGAGCGCGTAGAGACGGTCGGTGCGGTTCACGACGCGACCATAGCGCCCTGGACGGGTCCCGATGACGGCCTGGAGGCGCGGTGCCGGCTGGCACCGCGCCTCCAGGCCGTCAGACGGTCGCGTCTCAGGAACGCGACAGGCGCGTGACCGTCGCGTGCGCGCCGTCCGTGAGCAGCCCGTCGAGGGCGTCGCGGTACGCCGCGACGAACCGCTCGTCCTCAGCCAGGTCACCGAACACCTGCCGGTTCTCGATGAAGGCGAGCCGGTCCTCCCGCTGCGTCTGCGCGATGCGGGTGAGTTCGTCGGCGAGCCGGTCGACGACGGTGATCGGGTCGCCGGACTCGTCGGTGCCCTCGGCGTACCGGGCCCACGACGCGACGATGCCGGCCGACAGGGCGACGGGGCGTCCGGCCGCGAGGTTCTCGCGCACCACGGGCACGAGCCACTTCGGGATCCGGTCGCTCGACTCGGCGCAGAGCCGGGCGAGGGTGTCCCGCACCTCCGGGTTCTGGAACCGTTCGATCAGGGTGGACTTGTAGTCGTCGAGGTCGATGCCGGGCACCGGGTGGAGCGTGGGCGTGCCCTCCTCGTCCATGTAGCGGCGCAGGAACGTGGCGATCGCCGGGTCCTGCGTCGCCTCGTGCGCGTACCGGTAGCCGGACAGGTACCCGAAGTAGCAGAGGCCCTGGTGGCTGGCGTTGAGGAGCCGGAGCTTCATGAGCTCGTACGGTTCGACGTCGTCGACGATCTGCACGTCCTCCTGCTCGTACGGCGGTCGGCCGGCGGGGTGGTCGTCCTCGAGCACCCACTGGAAGAAGGGCTCGGCGACGACGGGCCAGGCGTCCTCGATGCCGAGCTCGTCACGGACCCAGGCGCGGTCCTCGTCGGCGGTGACCGGGGTGATCCGGTCGACCATCGAGTTCGGGAAGGAGACGTGCTCGTCCATCCAGTCGGCGAACGCCGGATCCTGCAGGCGGGCGTAGGCCGTGAACATCTCGCGCGCGACGTGTCCGTTGCCCTGGATGTTGTCGCACGACATCACCGTGAAGGGCTGCAGGTCGCGGTCACGGCGACGTCGCAACGCCTCGACGACGAGCCCGAACACGGTCCGCGGCGGACCGTCACCGCGGAGGTCGGCGGCGACCCCGGGTTCGTCCGCGACGAACTCCCCCGTGACGTGGTCGAAGTTGTAGCCGCCCTCGGTGATGGTGAGGCTCACGATCCTCGTGTCCGGGTGCGCCATCTTCTCGACGACGGCGTCGGGGTCGTCGACGGCGAGCAGGTAGTCGACGATGCTGCCGATCACGCGGGACTCGCGGGTGCCGTCCGGGTGCTTGAGGACGAGCGTGTACAGGCCGCCCTGCTCCGCCATCGCGGTGGCCATCCGGCGGTCCTGTTCGAGGACGCCCACGCCGCAGATGCCGTACTCGCGAGCCTCACCCCGCTGCAGGAGCCGATCGACGACCATCGCCTGGTGCGCCCGGTGGAAGCCGCCGACGCCGAAGTGCACGATGCCGGCCGTGATCCCGTCGCGGTCGTAGGTGGGGACGGCGACGCCGCTCGCGGCGATCTCGTCGAGGGTCTCCGGGGACAGTCGGACGGGCATCGGGTACTCCTTCGTACGGGCGGACGTGCTGCGGTCAGTCAACCACGTGCACACCTGTGCTGAACAGTGTTTCTGCGCTGGTCCGGCTCGGGGGACGAACCTGAAGAAGCACTCCTCTTCACGCGACGTCGTTGCACCGAGTGCATCGATGCACCTAGTGTGCTCTCCGTGACCCTGTCGATCGATCGTCGTGCCGCCCTCAAGGCGAAGCACCGTGCGGCGATCCTGCAGGCCGCACGCGACCTCGTCGAGGAGCGCGGCGGCCGCGAGTTCAGCGTCGACGACCTCGCCGCTCGCGCCGACATCGCGCGGCGCACGGTCTTCAACCACTTCGGCTCGCTCGACGAGGTCCTGCTGGCCGTCTGCGAGCAGGAACTGTCCGTCATCATCGACCGGTTCCTCGCCGACATGGCGAAGACGCCGGTGGGTGACGGCAGCCGCGCGTCCATGTTCGACGAGCTCGAGTCCGCCGCACGCGGCGCCGACCTGGCGCCCGCGATCGCGAGCATGTACCGGATCCTCGGCGATCCCGGCAAGGACGACCCGAAGGCGGCGGTCCTCACCCAGACGGCGTTCGGCCGGGTCACCGAACGACTCCGTGCCGAGGTCGCCCGGCGCTACCCCGCCGCCGACCCCCTCGACGCGGCGCTCCTCGTCGAGTCCCTGATGAGCGGGATCGTCGTCATCGCGGAACACTGGCTGGCGACGACCGGCCCGCGCCTCGACCAGCAGGCACGCGACGACTGGGACGCCCTGCTCGCACGACTCGTGCACAGCGTCCGCAGCGGCTACCTCCCCACCGACTGACTCCTCCCCCAGGGGTCCACCGGCGCACCCCGCACTCCACCAGCACCTGACACGAAAGGAACGGGGCAACCGCATGGCCGGTCTCCTCTACCGTCTCGGACGGTTCTCCGCACGACGCCACTGGCTCGTGATCATCACCTGGGTGGTGATCATGGCGATCGCCGGCGTCACCTACACCCTGTTCGCGGGCACGATCTCGTCCTCGATCACCATCCCGAACACCAAGACCAGTCAGGTGCAGGACGAACTGGCCGACAAGTTCCCGTCCGCGAACGGCGGCAACGGGACGATCGTCTTCGAGACCAAGAACGGCAAGGCGTTCACGGACCAGCAGAAGTCCGACGTCGCCGACTTCCTCGGGGAGATCGAGAAGCTCGACGGTGTCAAGGGCACCACGAGCGGCTTCGACACCCAGAAGCAGCTCGACGAGGGCCGGCAGAAGATCACCGACGGCCGGGCCACGATCACGACGAACGAGCAGAAGCTCGCCGACCAGCAGGCCACGATCGACTCGGGCAAGCAGCAGCTCGCGCAGGCCCAGGCGCAGCTGAACGCCCAGAAGACGCAGACGCAGGCGCTCACCGGTGCCGCCGCGGCCGCTGCCCAGCAGCAGATCGCCGCCGGTCAGGCACAGCTCGACGCCCAGCAGCAGACGCTGACGTCGGGCCAGCAGCAGCTCGACGCGGCGAAGGAGAAGCTCACCTCCGGCAAGGCGGAGCTCGACGAGAACGCGCGTCTGCTCGACCTGTCGAAGGACATCCGCTTCGTCTCGACGAACGGCAGTGCTGCGATCGGCACCGTGCAGTTCACGAAGTCGACCTTCGAGGTCCCCGCCGACACGAAGACCAGCATCGCGGACGACGCCGAGTCGGCCGACATCAGCGGCGTGAACGTCTACGTGTCGAACGACATCGCGCAGGGCGTCCCGTCCATCCTCGGTCCGGGCGAGATCGGCGGCGTGATCATCGCCGCGCTCGTGCTGTTCCTCATGCTCCGGACGGTCATCGGCGCTGCCGTGCCGCTCGTGTCCGCGGTGCTCGGCGTCGGCGTGGCCACGCTCGCGTCCCTGTCGTTCTCCGACCTGGTCGAGTTCATCTCGGTCACGCCGGTGCTGGGGGTGATGCTGGGCCTGGCGGTCGGCATCGACTACTCGCTGTTCATCCTCAACCGGCACCGGACCCAGCTGAAGCAGGGCATGCAGGTGCACGAGTCGATCGGGCTCGCGAACGGCACGTCCGGCAACGCCGTGGTCTTCGCGGGCGCGACGGTCATCGTCGCCCTGCTCGCGCTGAACATCACCGGCATCCCGTTCCTCGGGCTGATGGGGACCGTCGGCGCCGTCGCGGTGTTCTTCGCGATCCTCATCGCCACCTCCTTCACCCCGGCGCTGCTGTCGCTCATCGGCATGCGGATCCTCCGGAAGAAGGAACGCTCGCGCATCGGCAACACCGGCTCGACCCGGGTGCCGAACAAGCCGATGTCGACGTGGCGGGCGGTCATCACGCTCGTCGCCGGCGTCGCGGTGCTCGGCACGATCGCCCTGCCCGCCACGCAGATGCGCCTCGGCCTGCCGAGCGGCTCGTCCGAAGCCGTCGACTCCAGCCAGTACAAGGCGTACAAGGCGCTCGACAAGGAGTTCGGGGCCGGTCAGAACGGCCCGTTGCTCGTCGTCGCGACCCTGCCGTCGTCGGTCTCCGCCGACGACGTCACCGCGACCGAGGTCACCATCGGCGAGGCGATCGCGAAGAACGACGACGTCAAGGCCGTCCTGCCGATCGGCGCCTCGAAGGACCGCGACATCATCGCGTTCCAGGTGAAGCCCGCCGGCGGCCCCGACAGCGTCTCGACCGAGAACCTCGTGAAGGACCTCCGGTCGCAGAACGTGACGGTCGACGACGGCAAGGCCACGCTCGGGGTCGCGGGCAACGCCTCTGCCAACATCGACGTGTCCGAGAAGCTCGCGAACGTGTTGCCGCTCTACCTGGTGGTGGTGGTCGGCCTGTCGCTGATCATCCTCATCATCGTGTTCCGGTCGTTCCTCGTGCCGATCACAGCGACGGCGGGCTTCATCCTGTCCGTCCTCGCGTCGTTCGGTGGCCTCACGGCGATCTACCAGTGGGGCTGGCTCGGCAGCGTGTTCGGGGTGCACGACCCCGCACCGATCCTGAGCTTCCTGCCGATCATCGAGATCGGCATCCTGTTCGGGCTCGCGATGGACTACCAGCTGTTCCTGGTGTCCGGCATGCGTGAGGCCTACGCCCACGGCGCCAGCGCGAAGGTCGCGGTCCAGCGGGGCCTGCACGCCGGTCGCGCCGTGGTCACGGCAGCCGCGATCATCATGATCTCGGTGTTCGCGGGCTTCATCTTCTCGGACTCGTCCACGATCAAGCCGATCGGCTTCGGCCTGGCGTTCGGTGTCCTCATCGACGCCTTCGTGGTCCGGATGCTGCTCATCCCGGCGGCGATGCACCTGCTCGGCCAGAGCGCGTGGTGGTTCCCGAAGTGGCTCGACCGGATCGTGCCGGACGTCGACGTCGAGGGCGCCAAGCTCGAGCGTTCGCACCCGGTCGCCGGGCACGAGGGCGGCGAGCACCACGGCTCGCACGCCGCACCCGTGGAGCCGGACGCCAACCCGCACGAGGGGCACGCGCCGACGCACCGCGCGTAGCCACCGACGCACCAGCGTGGAGGCGCGGGTCGACCCACACGGTCGACCCGCGCCGTCGTGTCGTCGCGCTGGTGCGGGCTGGCGCTGCCGACTCGGCTGCACATCGTCGACGTCGTACGACTGCGGCCTCGTCGCACCCCCGCGCGTGCGGCTCGCGACACCCCACCCGTCGATCGACTCGTGGGACGTCGGAACATGCACACGCAGCGGATGCGCGTACACGTTGCGACACCCCACCCGTCGATCGACTCGTGGGACGTCGAAACGTGCGTGTACATGTTTCGACGTCGAGCACCCCCAACGCTTCGCGCACGAACGGTATGCTGCTGGGATGACCGAGACCGACGTGGACCCGCTCGCCCTCGACCGGCAGCTCTGCTTCGCCCTCGCGGCCACGAGCCGGAGCGTCATCGGGCTCTACCGCGACCTCCTCGAACCGATGGGCCTCACGCACCCGCAGTACCTCGTGATGCTCGCCCTGTGGGAGCACGACCCCCGCTCGGTCCGCGAGATCGCCCGGGAACTCCGACTCGACTCGGCGACCCTCAGCCCCCTGCTCAAGCGGCTCGAGGCGTCCGGCTACCTCCGCCGCTCCCGCAGCACCACCGACGAACGCCAGCTCGAGGTCACCCTCACCACGGCCGGACGATCCCTCCGCGAGCGTGCCCGGGCCGTACCGCTCGCCGTGGCGGACCGGCTCGGCTGGCCGCTCGAGCGGCTCGAGGCACTCAAGAACGAGCTCACCGAACTCCTCGATCGCGTCGACACCCTGTGATCCACCACTCGTTCGTGGCATAATGATTGGTGTACGAACGAAAGGACGGGCCGTGGGTCGCTTCGGACAGTGGTACGAACGGTGGAACAGCACGCTCATCGCGAAGATGGGTCCATCGCAGATCGGTGCCGGTCACCCGGAGGACATCGACGACCGCACGATCGACCGCGGCTGCCCCATCTGCGGCAAGCCCCTCTCGCTGCACCAGGTCATCCGTCCCGAGGGGCAGGTCCGCTCGTCGACGCTCGTCTGCCCGCGCGACTGAGCCCACGTCTGGGAATCCCCTCCGCGGAACGCCCGTGACGGAATTGCCCTCCACAACACGGCGTTGCACCTCGGCGTGAAGCTCTTCGAATCCGCCACCCTCGGCGCCCTACCCCTGTCGAACCGCATCGTCATGGCCCCGCTCACGCGCACCCGCGCCGGCGAGGCCGGGATCCCGAACGACCTGCTCGTCGAGCACTACCGGCAGCGTGCCGGCCTCGGGCTCATCGTGACCGAGGGCACCTGGCCCGTGCAGGAGGGCCGCTCCTACCCCGGGCAGCCCGGCATCGAGACCGAGGAGCAGATCGCCGGCTGGCGCCGCGTCGCCGACGCCGTGCACGCCGAGGGCGGCACGATCGTGATGCAGCTCATGCACGGCGGTCGCGTCTCCCACCCGGACATCGCGCAGACGCCGCGCATCGTCGCCCCGTCGGCCATCGCCGCTCCCGGCCAGACCCACACCGCCACGGGCAAGGCCGACATGCCGGTCCCCCACGCGCTCACCACCGACGAGGTCCAGGACGCCGTCGAGGGTTTCGTGCAGGCCGCCCGCAACGCGATCGCCGCCGGGCTCGACGGTGTCGAGGTGCACGGTGCGAACGGGTACCTCGTGCACGAGTTCATGTCGCCCGCGTCGAACACCCGCACGGACCAGTACGGCGGCTCCCCCGAGAACCGCGCTCGCTTCGCCATCGAGGTCACGACCGCCGTCGCCGAGGCGATCGGCGCCGACCGGACCGGCATCCGGCTCTCCCCGGAGCACGGCATCCAGGGCGTCATCGAGGACGACCCCGCCGACGTCCGTGCCACCTACACCGCGATCGCGGAGGGCCTGGCCCCGCTCGGCCTCGCGTTCATCGACGTCCTGCACGCCGACCCGACCGGCGAACTCGTCCAGCACATCCGCCGCACCACGGGCGCCCCGTTCATCGCAAACTCGGGCTTCAGCGCGCTGACCACCCGGCAGGAGGCGCTCGCCCTGGTCGAGGACGGTCACGCCGACGCCGTGGGCGTGGGACGCGCGGCGATCGCCAACCCGGACCTGGCGCACCGCTGGGAGCACGATGCGGAGCTCAACGAGCCGCGTCCGGAGCTCTTCTACGGCCAGAGCGCCGAGGGCTACACCGACTACCCGACGCTCGCCGAGGTGCGCGCTTCGGCGACCGTCGCGTAGACGGTCGGTACGACGACCTGGAGGCCCGTGGCGATCCCGCCACGGGCCTTCGCCGTCACTGGGCGGCTGGCTCCTGGAGCGTCGGTCCGTCCTCCAGGAAGACCGTCGGGTGGCCGGGTGTCTTCAGATCGGGTGTCGTCTCGTGCGCGGCGTCGGGCTCGGGGAGTTCGGTGTCGTCACCGGTGACGACGGGCGGGGTGGGGGTCATCGCGAGGGCTCCGATCACGACGAGGACTGCTGGGTGGACTGATCGTAACGCGACCGACGTCCGTGTCGCGAGGCGCGGTGCGGAGCCGCATCGCGCCTCCAGTCCGACGTGTCGTCCGTCAGGCTGTCTCGATGTCGGAGAACAGCCCCGTGAACGTCACCCCGGTGCCGAGCAGTGCGCCGAAGAAGTCCTGTGCCGCGGGCGTCGCGACGGCTGCTGAGGCGTCCTCGTAGCTGTCGAAGTACAGGTCGAGGGTGCGGTGGGCCGGCGTGGGAGAGCCGTCCTCCTTCGGCCAGACCTTCGCGGACTCAGCGCGACGGAGTCCGGGGAGCTGGCGGGCGAGGTCGTCGATCCGGGGGTACGCGGTCTCGAAGGCGGTGGGGTCGACGGGGTTGTCGACGATGAGGGTGATCTTCGTGGGCATGGTGCGTTCCTTTCGTCGGGGGTGTGTGCGGTGTGTCGTCGGGTGGCGGTGGCGGTGGCAGTGGTGGCGGTGGCTCAGATCTGTGCTGCCGTGACCGCGCGCCGCAGCCGGATCGCGGAGATGAGGAAGAAGACGCCGCCGAGGACCGCGTACCCGCCGATGCCGGTGACCGACTCGGCGTTCGCGGAGCTGATGACGAAGCCGGCCCCCGCGAGGACGGAGATGCCGCCGCTGAGGATCATCGGCCACTGGCCGCCGAGGCGACGACGGAGCAGCGCGACGATCAGCTGGACGGCGCCGGCGGTGACGGCCCAGAGCCCCCAGACGACCATGACGGCCGGGATGCCCGAGGCGACGGCGAAGCCGAGTCCGATCGCGGCCGCGAGGCTCAGCGCCATGTTGACGTACAGCAGCGGCGCGGGCCCCGTCGTGCGCGAGGCACGGTGGTCCACGATCGCCGCTGCGACGTCGAACAGCGGGTAGAGCAGCAGGAGCGTGACGGCCACCGCTCCGAGGCCGGCGCCCGCGGTGGCGATCACGACGATCGCCCAGACGATCTGGAACGCGAACCGGACGAAGTAGAGCGTGCGCAGCGTTGCCGCGACGCCCGCTGCGAGCGGGGCAGGAGAGGAGGTCATGAGCGGCCCTTTCGATGTAGAATGACTAGTCACTCTACAAACAGTAGGTGGCCGTCACGACGAGCACAAGAGGGATCGGAGGAACGCATATGATCGGTGCGGTGAAGGTGCCCATGCGCGATCGGCTGATCGAGGCCGCGACCGAGTTGTTCTACGCCGAGGGCCTCCGAGCCGTCAGCGTCGACCGCGTCATCGAACGCGCCGGCACCACGAAGGTGACCTTCTACCGGCACTTCAAGAGCAAGGACGACCTGGTCGTCGCACACCTCGAGCGGCGGGCCGAACTCGAGCGGGCCGGCATCGGCGCGGCCGTCGAGCACGCCGACGGCGACGCGGACCGGACGTTCGAACTCATCGCGGGCGGCCTCGGATCGATGGCGTGCGAGCCCGGGTTCCGTGGCTGCCCGTTCATCAACGCCGCCGCCGAGTACCCCGACCCGTCGAGCGCCGTGCGGCAGACGGTCCAGCGGCACCGAGCGTGGTGCAGGGACACGTTCGAGGAGATCGTCCGACCGCTGGCGCTCCCCGACGCCGCGGGAGTCGCGGCGGACCTGATGCTGCTCCGCGACGGGGCGATGGTGGCGGGGTACCTCGACGGCGAGGAAGCCCTTGCGGCGTCGTTCCTGCGGAGCTGCCGGGCGGTCACGCGGGCCGTGTGAGCGGGGTGTCGCTGCGAGCCCGGCGCTGCAACGACGAAGGCCCCGTCGCGATGCGACGGGGCCTTCAGTCTGTTCGGCACTCGGCCGGTACCTCTGTGCGCTCGAAGGGACTCGAACCCCCAACCTTCTGATCCGTAGTCAGATGCTCTATCCATTGAGCTACGAGCGCGTGGCCTTGCGGCCGTGGAAGACTCTACAACAGCTGCGGCCCGGGCGCCAATCGAGGCGGCTGGAGCACGCCCCTCGGCGTGTCGGCGTCAGAGCGCCGCGGGCTCCTCGTCGAAGACCTCGGCGAGGAACACCTCGAGCGCCTGCCACGACCGGCGGTCGGCACGCTCCTGGTACTGCGCGCCGTGGTCCGGAGCGTCGGTCCCCGGCACCGCGAAGGCGTGCATGGCACCGGAGTACGTGACGACCTGCCAGTCGACGGCCGGCGCCTGCCGCATCTCGTCCTGCCAGGCGGCGATCTTCGCGTCCGGCACGACCGGGTCGGCCGCTCCGGTCAGCACGAGCAGCTTCGCGCGGATCGCTGCGGCGTCGGACGGCTCGTGGGCGAGCAGGTTGCCGTGGAACGACACGGCACCGACGACGTCCGCACCGGTCCGGGCGAGCTCGAGGGCAGCCGAGCCACCGAAGCAGTAGCCCATCACGACGATGCGGGAGTGGTCGACGTCCGGGTCCGCACGCAGCCGGTCGAGGCCCGCCTGGGTGCGGGCACGCATCAGTGGGAGGTCCTGGTAGAACGAGCCGGCGACCTGTCCGGCGGTGTCGTCGCCGGGTCGGACGTCGGCGCCGTAGACGTCCGCTCCGAAGGCGACGTACCCGAGGCGGGCGAGCATCGTGACGCGCGCCTCGACGTGCTCGTTGACCCCGTGCCAGTCGTGCACGACGAGCACGGCGGGTCGGGGTCCGGCGATCGCCGCGTCCTTCGCGAGGACCCCCTCGAGCTCGGTGCCCTCGTGGTCGTACCGGACGGTCCCGACACGGATGTCGGAGCCGTCGGGTGCGGGGACGGTCTGCAGGACGTCGTCGATCGTGTTCACGTGGTCAGACGTTACGCGTCGATGTTGTCCCAGGCATCGGGTCCCTCGGAGCCGGCGGCGTAGTCGTCGAGCGGGGTCGTCCCGTCCCGCCAGACCGCGAGGAACGGTTCGACGACCTTCCAGCCCTGCACGGCGCTGTCGCCGCGGACCGAGAGCGTGGCGTCGCCCTCGAGCACGCCGGCGAGCACCTCGCCGTAGGCACTCAGTCGTCCGGGGTTGAAGCTCACCTCGAGCGCGGTGTGGTCGATCGTGTACGGGTCGCCGGGGCCGTTCACGTTGAGCTCGAGCTGCATCTCGTCGGGGGCGATCCAGATGCAGAGCCGGTCGGGCCGCTCCGCGCCGGTCAGCCCGAGGGGGACGTGCGGGGAGTCCTTGAACGTGATGAGGATCTCGCGGCGCTGCTTGCCGAGCGCCTTGCCAGACCGCAGGGTGAAGGGCACGCCGGCCCAGCGCCAGTTCGCGACCTCGAGCGTGAGCTGTGCGAGGGTCTCGGTGCCGCGAGACGGGTCCACGCCGTCCTCGTCGACGTAGGACGGCAGTTCGCGGTCACCGACCTTGCCGGCCGTGTAGCGCCCACGCTTGCCCGCCGCGACGACGTCCCCACCCCACGGCCGAAGGGCCCGGAGCACGAGTTCCTTCTGCGTCCGCAGGTCCTCGGCGTCGATGCTCGCCGGAGCCTCCATCGCGACGACGGCGAGCACCTGCAGCAGGTGGCTCTGGATCATGTCGACCAGGGCGCCCGCCTTGTCGTAGTAGCGCGCACGGCCCTCGAGGCCGAGGGTCTCGTCGTACACGATGTCGACGCGCTCGACGTGCTGCGAGGAGAGCAGCGGCTCGATGATGCGGTTCGCGAAGCGCAGCCCGAGCAGGTTGAGCACGGTCGAGCGTCCGAGGAAGTGGTCGACGCGGTGGATGCGCTCCTCCGGCAGGAACGAGTGCAGGACGTCGTTGAGGTGCTCGGCGCTCGCGGCGTCGGTGCCGAACGGCTTCTCCAGCGCCAGGCGGGTGCCGGACGGCAGGTCGAGGTCCTTGAGCACCTCGCAGCTCTTCTCGGTCACGGCCGGCGGGAGGGCGAAGTAGATCGCGGGGTCGTGCCGGCAGTCGGCGAGGAGGGTCCGCAGGTCGTCCGCGCTCGTGACGTCGGCCTTCCGGTAGCTCGACGCGTCGACGACGGCCTGCAGCCGGTCGGACAGGGTCGTCTCGGCCTCGGCGCCCTCGTCCTCGTTCTTCGACGCCTGCGCGTTCTCGAAGGACTCGCGCACCTGCTGCTTCCAGGCGGCGTCCGAGATGTCCTCCACACCGGCACCGATGAGCTGGACGTCCCAGTCCGTCTTCACCTCCAGCAGCGTCGCGAGGCCCGGCAGCAGCAGGCGCTTCGACAGGTCGCCACTGGCACCGAGGATGAGCAGGGAGGTCTGGAGGCTCGACATGCCCCAGAAGGTACTCATCCGTTCCGGCACGTGGCCGGGAGACGCCGATACGGTGGGACCAGTTCGGCGCGAGGGAGCACCATGAGCAGTGGGTACGGAGGGCGACGCCTGCGCGTCGTCGTGGTCGGGACGGGCATGATCGCCGGGGTCCACGCGCGCGCTGCGCGCGCGGCCGGGGCCGAGGTGCTCGGAGTGCTCGGCCGGAACGCGGCCAGGTCGGAGCAGGTCGCGGCGCAGCTCGACCTCCCCCGCGGGTACGCGTCCCTCGACGAGGTGATCGCCGACGCTCCGGACGTCGTGCACATCTGCACCCCGAACGACCAGCACCACCCGCAGGCGCTCGCCGTCATCCGTGCCGGCATCCACGTCGTGTGCGAGAAGCCGCTCGCGATCGACGCCGCGCAGGCCGCCGAGCTGGTCGACGCTGCGCGCGAGGCCGGCGTCGTGGCGACCGTGCCGTTCGTGTACCGCTACCACCCGATCGTCCGCGAGATCCGCGGCCGCATCGCCGACGGGGACCTCGGCCGGGTGCTCGCCGTGCACGGCCACTACCTGCAGGACTGGATGCTCGACGAGGACGCCTCCTCGTGGCGCGTCGACGCCGGCGCCGGGGGCCTGTCGCGGGCGTTCGCGGACATCGGCTCGCACTGGTGCGACCTCGTCGAGTTCGTCACGGGTGAGCCGTTCGCCTCGGTCTCCGCCGTCACCGACATCGTCTACCCGACCCGGCCCGCCGCCTCGGGGCCGTCGTTCTCCGGTTCCCCCGACCCCGATCCGGTGCTCGATCCGAGCACCCGGGCCGAGGTCACGACCGAGGACACCGCGGTCGCGACGTTCCGGACCGGGACCGGGCGCATCGGCAACGTGGTCATCTCGCAGGTGTCCGCGGGTCGGAAGAACCGGTTGTGGTTCGAGGTCGACGGTTCCCGCGGCTCGGCGGCCTTCGACCAGGAACGACCGGAGTCGGCCTGGTTCGGCAACGAGCGCGGCGCCCAGATCGTCGTCCGAGACCCGGCACTCGGCGTGCCCGACCAGCGGCGCCTGGCGCTCGTGCCGTCGGGGCACCCGCAGGGGTACCTCGACGCGTTCGCGGCGTTCGTCGCGGACACGTACACCGCCGTCCGCGCCGGTGGCGACGAGTCGGCGTGGCCCGAGGGGCTGCCGACGTTCGCCGACGGAGCACGTGCGGCACGCATCATCGACGCCGTGGTCGGCAGCGCCGCCGACGGCACGTGGAGGGAGATCCGATGAAGCTCGGGATGCTGACGGCGTGCCTGCCCGGGTGGTCGCTGGAGCGCATCGCCGCGTTCGCCGCCGAGCAGGGGTACGAACGGCTCGAGGTGGGAGTCTGGCCCGGAACCGGCGGCCGTGACTTCGAAGCGGCGCACCTGCCGGTGGCGACCTTCACCGACGAGGACGCGCAGACGACCCGGGCGCTGCTCGACCGCACCGGACTCGAGATCAGTGCCCTCGCGTACTACGAGAACAACCTGCACCAGGACCCGTCGCGGCGCGCGGAGGTCCACGCGCACCTCAAGCATGCCGTCGACGCCGCGCAGCTGCTCGGTGTGCCCTACGTCGGGACCTTCATCGGACGCGACAACACCAAGTCCGTCCGCGAGAACATCGCCGAGGGCAACCGGGTCCTGCCCGAGCTCGTCGACTACGCCGGCGAACGCGGTGTCCGGCTCATCATCGAGAACTGCGTCATGGAGGGCTGGCACCCCGACGGCTACCCGGGCAACATCGCGTACTCGCCCGAGCTCTGGGGCTGGGTGACCGGGCTCGGGTTCGGGCTCAACTGGGACCCCTCGCACCTGACCTGGATCGGCATCGACCCCGTCGAGACGATCCTGCCGTTCGCCGAGCACATCGTGCACGCGCAGGCGAAGGACCTCGAACTCTTCCCGGCGAAGCGCAACGAGTACGGCTTCTTCGGCAAGGTCGACAAGGGCGAGGACCCGTGGGACATGGGCTGGTGGCGCTTCCGGGTGCCCGGCCGTGGCGTCGTCGACTGGCCGCACGTCGTTGACCGGCTGTACGAGGCGGGCTTCGACGGCACGCTGAGCGTCGAGCACGAGGACCCGCTCTGGGGCGGCACCGACGAGAAGGTCCTCGAGGGACTCCGCATCGCACACCGCACCCTCCGGCCCCTGATCGCCCCGGGAGCCTGACCCGAGCACGCTGGCCCCATGACCACGACCGTGAGCGACTTCGTCATCGACCGCATCAAGGCGTGGGGCGTCTCCCGCGTGTTCGGCTACCCCGGCGACGGCATCGGCGCCTTCGACGGCGCACTCGGCAAGGCCGACGGCAGTGAGCGTGCGCTGGAGTACGTCCGGCCGACGCACGAGGAGATCGCCGCGCTGATGGCCACCGCGCACGCGAAGTTCACCGGCGAGGTCGGGGTCTGCGTCGCGACGTCCAGCCCCGGCGCGTTCCACCTGCTCAACGGCCTGTACGACGCGCAGATGGACAACCAGCCGGTCGTCGCGATCGTCGGGCAGCAGGGGCTCGCCTCGATCGGGACGTTCACCCAGCAGGAGTCGAACCTCGAGCGGGTGTTCGCCGACGTGGCCTGCTACGTCGAGACCGTGGCGACCCCGGACGCCGTCGGGGTGATCGTCGACACCGCCTTCCGGACCGCGATGCTCCGGAAGCAGCCGGCGGTCGTGGTGCTCCCCCACGACGTGCAGGCGATGCCGTACGAGGCACCGACGGCCGAGCACTGGGTCTCCCGGTCGAGCGACGTCGCTCCCTCGACCCGCATCGCTCCCCCGGCGGACGAGATCGCGAAGCTCGCCGAGATCGTGAACGCCGGCGAGCGCGTCACGTTCCTCGTCGGGGCGGGTGCCCGGGGCGCGACGGACCAGGTGCTCGCCGCCGCCGAGAAGGCGGGCGCCGGCATCATCACGGCGCTCCGCGGGAAGGACGTCGTGCCGTCGGACGTGCCGTGGCACACGCAGCAGGTGGGCCTCCTCGGGTCGCGGCCGAGCCTGACGCAGATCAAGGAGTGCGACACGATCGTGCTCTTGGGCACGAACTACCCGTACGGCGAGTACCTGCCGGCGACGGGGCAGGCGCGGGGTGTGCAGGTCGACATCAAGCCGGAGCAGCTCGGGCTCCGTTACCCGACGGAGCTCAACCTGTGGGGGGACGTGGGGGCGACGCTCGACGCCGTGCTCCCGCTGCTCACCGAGAAGCCGGACAGGTCGTGGCAGGAACGGCTCGCGGGCGAGATGCGCGAGTGGGAGGCCGAGATGGCCCGGCAGGCCGAGGTCACGTACGACGACGGTGTGAACCCGCGCCGGGTCATCCGGGCGGTCAACGAGCACCTGCCGGAGGGCGTCACGGTGACGTGCGACGCCGGCACCACGGCCGACTGGTACGGCCACCACATCCGCCTGCGGCGCGGGATGCGCGGCGACATGTCCGGCCGCCTCGCGACGATGCTCGCGGCGATGCCGTACGCCGTCGCCGCGAAGTTCGCGTTCCCGGACCGGCCGGCGGTGTGCACGATCGGCGACGGCGCGTTCCAGATGCTCGGCATGAACGAGCTCATCACCGTGAAGAAGTACATGGCGGACTGGCCGAACCAGCAGTTGGTCATCGTGGTCATGCACAACGACGACCTGGGCCAGGTGTCGTGGGAGATGCGCACCGAGGACGGCAACCCGATGTGGCGCGGGTCGCAGGACGTCGAGTCGATGGACTACGCCGGGTACGCCGAGCTCCTCGGTTTCACCGGGATCGCGGTGCACGGCGACGACGAGGTCGAGACGGCGGTGGAGCGCGCGTTCGCGAACCCCGGCGTCACGCTCATCGACGCGTACGTCAGCCGGAACGTGCCCCCGCTGCCGCCGCACGTCACCGCCGAGTACGCGATCAACACGGCGAAGAGCCTGCTGAAGGGCGACCCTGCGGAGCTCGGCGTGGTGAAGGACTCGGCGAAGGCGATGGCGGCGGAGGCCGTGGAGCGGGTGAAGGGCGCCCTGGGCCGCGACTGAGCGCCGCGCGGCGGCACGCGGCAGCGCGCGGCGGCACGCGGCAGCACACGGCAGGGCCAGGCCCCGCCGTGTGAACAACACGTGACGTGTCGCGGCACCCCCTGGCGCGTCGCCTGTGGGCTTTCATAGGTTCTCCGACGATGAACGCTCACACCTCTCCGCGCCGACGACGGCGCCTCGGCAGCGGCGCCGCACTCGCCACCGCCGGCGTCCTCGTCGCCCTGTCCGTCCCCTCGACCGCCGTCGCCGCCGCCGGCGACACCACGATCGACCTCTACGACGTGAACGACTTCCACGGCCGCATCGCGCAGTCGCTGAACGCCCCGCCCCGCGACGGCGACGCCGCCGGTGCCGCGACCCTCGCCGGAGCGCTGCAGGAGCTCCGCGGCGAGGACCCGTCGACCTCGGCCTTCGTCAGCGCCGGCGACAACATCGGCGGCTCGACGTTCGAGTCCTTCATCCAGGACGACCAGCCGACGATCGACGTGCTCAACCAGATGGACCTCTCGGTGAGCGCCATCGGCAACCACGAACTCGACAAGGGCCAGGACGACCTCCGCGACCGGGTCATCGGTGGCCCCGAGGCCACCCGGGCGCAGTGGGACTACGTCTCGGCGAACATCCTCGACAGCGCGACGGGGAAGCCCGCGTTCGATCCGTACGCGATCGAGGAGATCAGCGGCAAGCGCGTCGGCTTCATCGGCGCGACCGTCGACCTCGTCGGGCAGGGGCTCGTCAGCCCGGACGGCATCGCCGGACTCGAGATGGGCGACATCACGACCGAGGTCAACCGCGTCGCTGCGGACCTCACCGACGGTGTCGACTCGAACGGTGAGGCGGACGTCCTCGTGCTCCTCGTGCACGACGGCGCGGAGTCCTCCGCCGTGACCGACCTCGACGGCGACGGGGAGTTCGCCCGCGCCGTGCACGGTGTGACGCCGAAGGTCTCCGCGATCCTCTCCGCGCACACGCACCAGACCTACGTGCACGCGGTGGTCCCGGACGGCGGGACGGTCGCTCGCCCGGTGATCCAGACCGGCTCGTACGGCTTCAACCTCGGACACGTGCAGCTGACCGTCGCCGCCGACGGGGCCGTCACCCCCACCGTGGCGGAGAACATCCGCCTCGTCGACGGCACGTTCACGCCGGACCCGGACGTGCAGGGCACCGTCGACGCTGCGGTGGCGAAGGCCGACGAGCTCGGCGCGGTGCCGCTCGGGACGGTCGACCGCGACCTCCGCCGAGCCGTGCAGAGCGACCGGTCCGAGAACCGGGGCGGTGAGTCGACGCTCGGGAACTTCGTCGCCGAGGTCCAGCGCGCGGCGACGACCCGCCAGGGCTCGCAGATCGCGTTCATGAACCCCGGCGGCCTGCGCGCCGACATCGACTCCGGCTCGGTCACGTACAAGGAGGCCGCCGTCGTCCAGCCGTTCGCGAACACGCTCGTGGTGCTCGACCTCACCGGTGCGCAGGTCCGGCAGGCCCTCGAGCAGCAGTGGCAGCCGGCTGGTGCCAGCCGACCGTTCCTCAAGCTCGGCGCCTCAGACGGCTTCGCGGTCACCTACGACCCGACCGCCGCGGCGGGGTCGCGCGTCGCCTCGATGACGCTCGACGGCGCGCCGGTCACGGCCGACTCGACCTACAAGGTGACCGTGAACTCGTTCCTCGCGGGCGGCGGCGACAACTTCGCGGCGTTCGCACAGGCCGCGGCGAAGCAGGACAGCGGGAAGGTCGACCTGGAGGCCCAGGTCGAGTACTTCCGCGCGAACCCGTCGGTCGAGGTCCAGCGCGACCAGCGATCGGTCGGCGTCCACGTCACCCCGACCCCCGCGGGCGGCTTCCAGCCGGGCGACGCGGTCTCGATCGACCTGTCGTCGCTCACGTTCAGCAACGAGACCGACCAGGCCGGGACCGTCTCGGTCAGCGCGGGTGACCAGGTGCTCGCCAGCAGCCCGGTCGACACGACCGTGGTCGACAAGACCGACGAGCAGGGTCGCGCGACCCTGACGTTCCGGGTGCCCGGCGCAGAGCCGAGCACGAACGCCGGCGCTGAGCCGAGCACGAACCCCGTCGCCGCGCTCGGCCGCGCGTCCGGCACGACCACGCTCGCCGCTGCGGTCACACCGGCCGCGACGACCGAGGAGCCGCTCGTCGTGACGCTGCCGAACGGCCAGACCATCACCCTCGCGGTGACGATCCCGGTCGCAGCGGTCGTCGATCCGGGCACCGAGCCGGGCACCGACCCGGGCACGGGTGGCCCGACCACCCCGGATGACGGCGACCCGACCACCCCGGGCGCCGGCGAGGTGGGTGTCGACATCGACGGCGACGGTGTCGTCGACGGCACCGTCCCGGTGCGCGCCGACGGCGAACTCGCCTTCACGGGCGCGGAGATCGCCGCGCCGGCGATCGCCGCCGGCCTGCTGCTCCTCGCGGGCCTGGTGGCGCTGCTGGTCGTCCGCCGGAACCGGGCGGAGCTGGACGGGGCGAAGGAAGACGCGGCGACGCGCGACCGAGCGGTCCTGACGGACTGACACCGCGCCTCCAGTCCGCCGGTACGGGCCGTCTCACCATGGTGGGACGGCCCGTTCTCGTGCTGCCTGGAGGCGCGGTGCCGGTGCCCTGGACCGGCCCGCGCCGACGGGTGGTCACCACCACTGTCCCATCCCGGTACTTCCCTGCTGTTCCGGCGATGCGCGGGGTACGCTCGGCCTGTCGCAACGCGACGCGTCGTGCTGGGTCACCTCTCGTCCGGACGGTGGTTCCGCCCGGCGGACTCCGCGACGCGGGTGCTCTCCGTCTCCAGGGAAACGACGGAGGGCACCCACCTCACGACGAGCGTCAGCGGAAGAGCTGCTCGCCGATGTACGACCCCTTGCGCGGAGCCGGCGGAACGGCGAAGACGGCCGAGCCGATGTGCGAGATGTACTCGTTCAGGCGGTCCGACGCACCGAGCTTCCGCTGCAGCCGCGTGAAGTGCTCCGGGTCGTTCATGTACGCCGTGAAGAGCAGTCCGGCGTCGAGCTGCCCGTACTGGTTGAGCCCGTCGGTGTAGTTGTACGGGCGACGGAGGATCTTCACGCCGTCGTTCGCCTCGTGCGCCGCGAGGGCGATGTGCGAGGTCGGGTCGATCTTCGTCGCGCCGCCCGTGCCGGTCGCCGCGAAGTCCGGCGTGGTGTGCTCGGAGCCGCCGGAGAGCGGGGCGCCCTCGATCTTCGACCGGCCGAACACCCGCTGCTGGTCGCTGACGACGTCGGCGTCCCAGATCTCGATGTTCATCCGGATCTTCCGCGCCACCTGGTAGGTGCCGCCGGCCATCCAGGCTGCGCCGTCGCCGGCGTCGTCGACCCAGACGAAGCGGTCGTAGTCCGCGTCGGTGCTGATGTTCCGGGTGCCGTCCTTGAAGCCCATGAGGTTCCGCGGCGTGGACTGGTCCGGCCCGGCCGACGCCCGACCGAAACCGAGGACGGTCCAGCGGACGGTCGCGGTGCCCCGGGCGATCCGGGCGAGGTCGCGGACGGCGTGGTACGCCACCTGCGGGTCGTCCGCGCACGCCTGCAGCGACAGGTCGCCGCCGGTGAGCCCGTCGTCGAGGTTGTCGCTCGGCAGCGTCGGGATTGCGGCGAGGTGTGCGGGCTTCCGCGACGCCAGACCGAAGCGCTCGTCGAAGATCCCGGGGCCGAGCCCGACCGTGACGGTGAGGGACGCCGGGCCGAGGTCCAGCGCCTCGCCGGTGTCCGCTCCGACCCCGTCGCCGTGGGCGGGCTCGACGCTGCCCACGGTCTTGCCGGCCTGCAGTTGCGCGATCGACGCGGACCAGCGGGCCAGGAGCACCTGCAGGTCGGTCGTCACGGTCGAGGACATGTCGAACGTCATGAAGACGCAGTACCGCTGGGGTGCGGTCCGCACGCCACCCTGCGGCTGCCGCGCGGCGGTCGCGTAGAAGGGGTGGCTCTGCGAGAGGTCGATCGACTCGTCGCCGTTCGTGGCGGCGGACAACGGGTTCACCCCGGTCGCGGCGGTGGCTCCGGCGATGCCCGCCACCGCGCCCACGCCGGCTCCGGCCGCGGCCACACCGGCGCCGAACAGCCCGCGCCGGGAGACGCGCCCGCGGTGCTGCTCCGCGGGCGCGCCGTCGTCGTGCGGGTCCCTCACGCGGTGGCGACCTTCTCGGCGAGACGGGACAGCGGGTCCTGCAGTGCCTGGACCTGCTGGGAGACCTTGTTCGCGTCGGAGGCCTTCGTCGCGGCGTCCCACGTGTCGAAGCCGCCGAGGTCGTCCGCGTTCCGGTAGTCGTCCATCAGCGTGTTCGTCGCGTCGAACTGCTTCGCGATCTGCTTCGTGAGCGTCGGGTCGAGCTTCGTCAGGCCCGGCTTGAGGTACGCGAACGCCTGCCGCGCGCCCTCGACGTTCGCGGCGAGGTCGACGAGGTCGATGTGGCTGTAGGCCTCCTCCTCGCCGGTGATCTTGTTCGACTGGACCTCCTCGAGGAGGCCTGCGGCCCCGTTGGCGAGGTCCTCGGGCTTGTAGTCGAGGGTCGGCACGAGCTTCGCCAGCAGCTCGACGTTCTCCGTCAGGTCCGCGGCGGTCTGCTTCGTCGTGTCGGTGATCGCACCGGCCTCGAACAGGTCCTTCTCGACCGCGTGGAACCCGCTCCAGCCGACCGCGTCGTCGAGGTTCGACGCACGCATGTCGATGAGGTAGTCGAGGTTGCCGGCGTTGTCGGTCGCCTTGAAGCCCTTCTTCACGAACCCGTCGACGTCGCTCTCGATGTGCTCGTAGAACGGACGGGCGTTCGCGTAGTCCGTCTTCGCGGCGGCGAGGTCGCCCTTGTCGACGTCGGCCTGCAGCTGCTTGACGGCGGCCACCATGTCGGTGACCTGGCCGTCGACGTACTCGGCGTAGCCCTTCGTGCCCTCGTCGAGGAGGGTCGCGGCGCTGCTGTTCGCGGTCGAGGTCACCTTGCCGGTGACGGTGAAGTCGGTGAGCTCGTGCTCGGCCCCGGGGCAGTACACCTGGTACTCGCCACCGGTGAGCGTCGCGGTGAACCGCACGGCGTCGAGTCCGGGTGCGAGGTTCTCCTTCTCACCGAGGATCCGCTGGTCCTGCAGCAGCTCGACCTCGGTGATGGCGGTCGACGACTCGTTCTTCACGGTGAACGTGACCGGGCCGGCGGGGACCTTCGTCTCGGAGACGGCGCACTTGTCCGAGCCGTCGTTCGTCAGCGTCACCGAGACGCGGGACACCTTGCCCGAGCTGCTCGCGCCGTCGCCCGCCGAGGTGGACGAGTTCGCGCAGCCGGTGAGCGCGAGGGCGGTGACGACACCGAGGGTGCCGAGGATGGTCAGGGGGCGGGCAGTCCTAGCGGAGGGCATACTCGGGGCTCCTTGTGGGGTCGTCGGCGGGTGGGCCGCGCGACGGGTCGGTTTCGGGCGTGGTGGTCGAGACGGTGGGGCGACGGCGCCGGTCCCGCAGGGCGAGCAGGGCCTGGGCAGCGGCGGCGGCGCCGAGGGCGATCGGCAGCCAGGCCTTCCAGAGCAGCAGCTCGGCACTGCGCGTGTCCGCGGCCGCCACGGCGGCGGCGGACCGCTGGACGTGGGTGGCCGGGACGGACCAGACGGTGCGGTCCAGGGTGGTGGTGCGAGCAGCCGGGAGGCCCCCACCGGCCAGCGTGAGCACGGTGCGTTCCGAGCGGGTGGCGTCCAGGACCCCGCCCCGGACGGTCCAGAGGGTGACGGTGTCGCGGACGGCCCAGCGCGCGGTGAAGGGGCCGGGGTTCGTGCTCGGCGAGACGCCGACCGGCAGCCGACCGAACAGGTCGACGAGGTCGTCGAGGGTGAGGGTGGACGGTCGCGCAGTGGCCGCGCCGTCCTGGGTGCTGTCCTGCGCGGCTGCGCCGTCCTGGGTGGCCGCGCCGTCCTCCGTGAGCCGCCAGCGGTCCGCGGTCACGCCCGCGCGGGTGACGCGGCGGTGGGCCGACGTCGGCAGGGCGATCCGCCCCTCCCGGCCGGTGCCCGTCGTGCGGAGGACGGCGGTCGCACCGTCGACGGTGGCCGTGACGGAGGTGGCGTCGCCGGTCACGGCGGTGGTGCGCGGCAGGTCGGCGCCGCCGGTCGGGACGGTGATCGCGAGCGCTGCGGCCGCGACCGCGAGGACGCCTGCGGTGACCGCGCGGACGACGGGGACGCGTGCCGGGGACGGCCGCCAGGCGCGGGGCCAGAGCGACAGGGCGAGCACGGGGACGACGTAGAGCACCCAGCCGAGGACCTCGATCGCCCGGGGGTCCGGTGGGATGCCGAGGACGCCCGTGACGAGGGCGCCCTGCACGGAGCCGTTCGGGGCGAGCCAGCTGAGGTCGACGGTGCGCTGCTGGCCGATGACGATCCAGCCGGCCTCGTGCGCGCGGCGGAGCACGGTCAGGACGAGGCCGCCGGCGACGAACACGAGGAAGACCCCGGTGCCGGTGAAGAACTTCGACAGGTTCAGCCGCACGCCGCCGGTGTAGATGCCGTAACCGACGACGACCGCGCCGGCGATCCCGATGACGGCACCGAGCGCGGCGAGCCCGGTGTCCGACGAGGCCTGGAACGTCGCGAGGAGGAAGACCGCGGTCTCGAAGCCCTCCTTGAGGACCGCGAGGAACGCCATCCCGGCGAGGGCCCACGCGGTGCCGCGGCCGAGCGCCTCGGTCGCGCTCGCCTCGAGCTCCTTCGTCAGGGTGCGCGCGTGAGTGCGCATCCAGACGATCATGCCGGTCACGAAGACGACGGCGACGATGCCGATGACGGCTTCCATGCCCTCCTGCTGGGCCTGCGGGAGCGCCTGCTCCACCACCTGCAACCCGAAGCCGACCGCGACGCTGAGCACGACGGCGACCCCCACGCCGAGCCACATGGGGGCGAGGGGGACACGGTTGCGACGGAGGAACGCGGCGATGATGCCGACGATGAGGGTCGCTTCGAGGCCTTCGCGGAGGCCGATGACGAGAGTGGCGAGCATGACGAAGGTGAGGCTAACCTAACCGGCGCTCCGCCCGCCAGTCGCCCGGCGTGGGGTTTGATGGTTCTCATGAACCTGCTGACCCCCGAGGGCCTGGCGTCGGTCACGAACGTGCTCGACCTCGCGGGCGTGTTCGCGTCCGCGCTGCTCGGTGGATCGCTCGCCCGCACGATGGACTTCGACCTGTTCGGGTTCCTGGTCGTCGGGTTCGTCTCCGGGCTCGGCGGCGGCATCCTCCGCGACACCCTCCTGCAGGACGGGCCGCCCGTCGCGCTCGTCGACCCGCTCTACGTCCCGGTCGCGATCGCCGGCGCACTCATCGCGTTCCTCGTGTCGTTCTCCGCGCTGACGTGGGACCGGCTGTTCACCGTGCTCGACGCCGCCGTGATCGGGTTCTGGGCGGTCGTCGGCGTGCAACGGACGTTCGACGCAGGGCTCCCCTGGCCCGCCGCGATCATCATGGGCACCGTGACGGCCGTCGGCGGCGGTGCGATGCGGGACCTGCTGCTCCGTCGCGTTCCCGCCGTGTTCGGCGGCAACGCGCTCTACGCGACCGTCGCGGTCGCCGCCTCGGCCGTGATGGTCATCGCCTCGCACCTCGGGTCCCCCACCATCGGGATCGTCGCCGCGATCGTCCTCTCGCTCGGGCTGCGATGGGGTGCCGTCCGTCGGGGATGGGGCCTTCCGAACGGCCGCGACTGGCAGCCGAAGTCCACGCTCGGGTCGCTCCTGCAGCGCGGTCGACGACTGCGCCCGGACGCCATCCGACTGCTCCGCCGACCCGGTCGACGTTCCGGCGCCGGCAGCGTCCGGAGCGAGCACGAGACCCCCGAGGACGACACGGGGGTGTGATTCGTCGGTGCTCGGGCGTAGCATCGGTACCGCCGGGTATCGACTCGGCGCACATCGTCCGCTCCTGCACCGACGCGGCCCGAACGCGGCGGTTCCGGGCAGACCTGTGGATGGGGGCTTCGCTGATGCCGCGCGGGATCAGACGCGCGGCGCGGCAGGTCTCCGCCCGCGAGCTGCACGTGCGCCGGTATCCGTCAGAATGATCGTCGACCACCTTCACGCCAGCCCGCCGCAGCCGGACCCCGACGGACCGCGACGGCCCGTCAGACCAGGAACGATGAGCGACGACGCCTCCGACGCCCCCACACCCCGGACCCCCCGCGCCGAGGTCCGTGAACGACTGCTGAACGCCGGAGCCGAGGTCTTCGCCGAGCAGGGCGTGCACGAAGCCCGCCTCGACGAGGTCGCCGCCCGCGCCGGGTTCAGCAAGGGTGCGGTGTACTCGAACTTCTCGTCGAAGGAAGACCTCGTCGGGCAGGTCATGCAGCGCGCGACGAACCTGGTCCTCGGGGAGCTCCGGGAACTCGTCAGCGTCGACATCGCCGCCGTGGACATCGCCGACGTCGTCCGCGCCGCGTTCGGCCGCCACGACCAGAGCGCACAGTTCGCCCTGCTGTCGGAGTTCCGCGGGTACGCCAGTCGGCACCCCGAGTTCCTGCCCGAGTTCGTACGGCAGCGCCGAGAACTGCAGGACGGGGTGCTCGAGCTCGTCCGCCTGTGGTTCGGCGCCCATCCGGAGGTCGACCCCGGCATGCCGCTGGAGGACTTCGCCACGGTGCTCATCGGCGCCAACGTCGGCATCGTGTTCGACTCGGCCGCGCTGCCCGAGGTGAACCCCGGCGAGATCGTGGCGCGGCTCGTCGAGGCGGTCATCCGCCGGCGCTGAGCCCGGGCGCGCGGTGCGCGCCGCGCGCGGGCGCGCTCGGTGCCGCCGCGCACGGTGCGAGGCTGGTCGACCGGTGCGAGGTTACCGACCCCGTGCGGCCCCGGGCACCTCGCACCGCGACCGGAACCTCGCACGGAACGAGCAGGCGAGCGACGTGCCTCGCACCGTGCGAGCGTGCACGCCGTGCCTGCCTCGCACCGTGCGAGGAAGCGCGCTCCTACGCCGGCCTGCGGCGCGCCCGACGTCCCTCGTGCGACCACGCCGACGACGGCAGCAGGCTCGGCGGCAGCAGACGCGACCGGACCACCCGCGAACCGGACACCGATGCGTCCAGGGCGACCCGCGCCTCCCGGATCGCAGCGAGCAGCGCGTCGACGTCCACCGACGCCGCCCCGCCCGCGGCGAACCGTTCACGGTCGACCGCGTCGACCACCGCCTCGAGGTGCGGCAGCACGCCGGACGGCACCGACGGCCGGAGCCGTCCGAGCACCGCTCGCGCCGTCCGTGCCGCGGCGGCCGCGTCACCCGGTGGTGCGAGACCGGGCGCGTACCCGTGGTCGGCGACGTCGTCGAGGACCTCGCGCCAGGCGTTCACCGCCGGCGACCGAACCGAGCGCACCGCGCCGAGCCGGGACCGTCTCCGGAACACCCGCACGACGGCGGGCGAGACCAGGAGCGCGACCGCGAGCAGCAGCCCGACGGCGAGACCGAGCGGGCCGTTGCCGCTGCCGTTCGTCGACCCGGCTGCCCCGGGCCCGGCGGACGCGGTCGGCGTCGGCGTGGCCGAGGACTCGGCGGGGGACGACTGTCCCGGCGCCGGCAGCGGCGTCTCGGGAGCAGCGGCCGACGGGGTCGACGTCGCCTCGGACGAGGACGTCGCCGCGTCGTCGGAGTCGGGCGTCGGCTCGAAGGCGACCCAGCCCGCGCCCTTGATGTAGAGCTCGGGCCACGAGTGCAGCTGCCGGTTCGAGACCGTGTACTCGCCGTCGGCCTGCGTCGAACCGGCCCGGTAACCGACCGCGATGCGGGACGGGATGCCGAGCGTGCGGGCCATCACCGCCATCGCGGACGAGAAGTGCACGCAGTACCCCTCGCGCGTCTGCAGGAACTTCGCGACGACGTCCATGCTGTCGCCGTCGTACCCCTGCTCGACGGGAGCGGTCTCCGAGTAGGTGAACAGGTCGCTCCGGAACCACTGCTCGAGGGCACGTGCCTCTTCGTAGTCGGTGCCGGCGGAGCCCGCGACGCGCTGGGCGGTGCGGGAGATGCTCGTCGGGAGCTTCTCCGGCAGCGCCAGGTCGGTACGGAGCTGCGCGGCCGAGGGTCGCGCGAACCCGCGGCCGTCGGCGCGGCCGAGCAGACCTGACGCGGCGATGGCGTCGAGGTACTCGCCGGACCAGGTCGACGCGCCGTACACCTCGTACGTCGCGCCGCGCGGCGTCGCCGGCCCGGTCGACCGGACCGTGCTCGAGGTCCCCATCCAGCGCCACTGCGCGAGGTCGAGGTTCGTCGAGCGGGACTCGATCGAGACCGCCCCGGCGGGGACCGGCAGGTAGTTGCTCGACAGCCCCGTGACCCGGATCGTGACGTCGCCGCGCGCGGAGAGGCGCGGGTTCACGCCGACCGCCCACTGCTGTGTGTCAGCGGTCTCGGAGGTGCTGACGTCGGTCGTCGTCGGGACCCAGTCGCCCGTGCCGAACTCGTCGAGGTCGGCGAGCTTGAGGTACTCCGGCTGTCCGTCCGCCGAGCGGTACTGGAACACCTCGAGCTCGTTCGGCTGCCGGAGGTCCTGCCCGAGGTTGAGCAGCGTCCCCGGCCGGCCGGGTTGCACGGGTGACTGGATCGCCCCGGTCACCCCGGACAACCAGCTGGCGTTGAGCGGCACGATCGCCGGCAACCCCACCGCGACGACGAGTCCGACCACGCCGACCACGGCGGCCGGGAACGCTCGCTGGACCGGCCGGACCGACAGCCAGAGCAGCGCGAGGAACGCCAGGCCGGTGGCGATCACCAGCCCGGGCGCGGCCGGCGCTCCGGTGACGATGCCCGGGACGATGAGGATCACGAGGGCCGGCGCCGCCGCGAGTGCCGCGGTCGGGGCGACGGCGGCGAGGAACAGCGACACCCCGGCCACCCACCCGATCGCCACCGTGACGATGAGCCGGATCGAGTCGGTCTGCGGCAGCGGCGCCGGGTTCAGGCGGATCGCGGCGAGCGTCTCCCCGAGCGCACCGTCCTTGTCGAGCCAGCCGAAGGGTTGGACGTCGTTCACCACCGCAGCGGCGCACGAGCAGACGACGAGCGCCGCGACGAGTGCGACGAACCGGACGCCGGGTGCACGGCGGCGGACGGCCAGCATCGTGACCACCAGGACGGCGGCGAGGACGACGCCGGACACCCACCAGGCAGCGCCCTGCACGAGCGGACGCATGGCGAGGGCGGCGATGAGCACGGGGACGGGTGCGAGCGCGACGACCCAGGGGTTCGGGGAGTCCGGGCGGTCCGGGCGGTCGGTCACCGGACGGCCGTCGGCACGTCTCGGGGCACCGCCACGAGGGGCGCTCCCCGGCGCGACGGGGCGGGTGGAGACGCCGCTCACCGGATGCTCCCGGCGGTGTGCGCCCCGGCGACCGGGACGACGAGGGTCCGCCAGCCGCCGCGGTCGAGGATGCCGCGGACGACCGGGTCCGGCGGGACGATGGTGGCGAGGATGCCCCGGCTCGACCCGGTGGTCGAGGAGACGAGTTCGGCGGCCTGCTCGGCGGTGCAGTGCCCCGTGACGACGGCGGTCATGCCGTGCACGTCACGGCCGCGGACGTCGGGCAGGACATCGGTGACCTCACGCGCGTCGGAGCGGATCCGGACGTCGGCGAGTCCGACGAGCACGTCCGTCAGCCCGCCGGCGTCCCCGGCGTGCCGGGTGCTGCCGGACGGGCCGTCGCTGACGAGCAGCACGCGCGAGGTCCGCGCGGCGAGGGCGCGGGCGACACTGGCGGCCACGACGACCGCGTGTTCGAAGGCCGCGTCTCCGCCGAGGTCGGACAACTCGGCGAGGTCGTCCCGGCCGAGCCGCTGGTACGACTCTCGTCGGACGTCGAGCGCGATCACGGCCTCGGGCGGCTGTGCCTGCGAGGTCTGCCGGACGTGCAGTTCGCCGCGGCGGGCGCTCTGCCCCCAGTGCACGCGTCGGATCGGGTCACCCGGACGGTAGGGACGGAGCTCGCTGTCGTCCGCCGAGCCGCCCTGACCGACCCGGCCCTCGTCGGCCGAGACGGCTCCCGCGAGCGCGCCGGTGTCGAGCGCGGCGAGCGGTGTCGTGGCCGGCACGACCACGACCTCTTCGGCGGCGACGACGGGGCGGTCGATGCGGAGGAGCCCGAACGGGTCCTCGACGCGGATCGTCACCGGACCGACGAGACTGCGGCCGCGGTGCATCGCGAGGGCCTCGACGTCGAGGACCGCCGGTGGCACGCGCGGTCCCACGGTCGCGTAGGTCTCGGCGGTGGACATGCTCACGAGTCCGTCGTCGAGCTGCTCCCGCACGAGCAGGGTCGACCGCGGTCCGACCGGCAGGTTCGTCCCACCGAGCGTGATGCGCTCCCGGTAGACCTCACCGACCTGCACGATGGCCCGCACGGTGCTCCGGCTGCCGCGCAGTGGCGCGGCGACGACGAACGCCATCACGATGCCGAGCACCACGAGCACGAGCAGGAGCAGCCCCGCGGACACCGCGACGCTCGTCGTCCCGACCAGTCCCCCGCCGATCAGCCCGATGCCGACGGCGATGACGGCCCAGCCGCGCGAGGTCGGGCGGGGGAACGGTGTCCGGCGCAGCAGCGACAGCCCGCGGCGGCCGTACCGGACGAGGAACGAGCGCACGGCACCGGCCCGCAGTGCGAACGACGACGGTGCCGGGGACCCGGACATCAGGAACGGACGGGGGCCGCCGTGAAGGGCACGGCGGTGTCGGACACGATGCGGATCACGATCTCGCGGGCGGTGTCGTCACCGGTGCCGCCGAGGCCGCGTGCGACCGGGACGAGACGGTGGGCGAGGATCACCGGCGCGAGGGCGGCGACGTCGTCCGGGGTGACGAACGGACGGCCGAGCAGTGCCGCGTGGGCGCGTGCAGCCTGGGCGAGGTGCAGGGTGGCCCGTGGGCTCGCGCCGAGCACGATGTCCGGGTGGGTGCGCGTGGCCCGGACGATCGCGACGATGTACGCCTCGACGTCGGGTGCGACGTGCACGGTGCGGACCGAGTGGATGAGGTCGCGGAGCGTGTTCACGTCGACGATCGGCCGGACGTGGGCGAGCGGGTCGCCGCCACCGCGGTTCGTGAGCATCTGGCGCTCGGAGTCGGCGCTGGGGTACCCCATCGTGAGACGCGCCATGAAGCGGTCGCGCTGCGCCTCGGGCAGCGGGTAGGTGCCCTCCATGTCGATCGGGTTCTGCGTCGCGACGATCATGAACGGGCTGTCCAGCTTGCGCGTGACGCCGTCGACGGTGACCTGCGCCTCGGCCATCGCCTCGAGCAGTGCGGACTGGGTCTTCGGGCTGGTGCGGTTGATCTCGTCGCCGATGACGACGTTCGCGAACACCGGTCCGGGCGAGAACCGGAACGTGCCGGAGGACTGGTCGAAGATGTTCACGCCGGTGACGTCGGACGGCAGCATGTCCGAGGTGAACTGGATGCGGTTCACCGATCCGCCGACGGACGCGCCGAGCGCCTTCGCGAGCACGGTCTTGCCGACGCCGGGGACGTCCTCGACGAGCAGGTGCCCCTCGGCCAGCATGACGGTCAACGCGGTGCGGATGGCCTCGCGCTTGCCGTCGATCACCGTGGCGACGGCGCCGATGATGTCGTCGCCGACGTCGCGGATGCGGTCGATGGGGAAGGCGGGGTCGGTCGGTTCCGGCACGCAGGCCTCCTCGTCTCGGGACAGGTGTCGTGCATGCTACAGCGGCCCGGTGACAGCCCCCGGAGTGTGCGCCGCCGACTGCACACCAGGACACAGCCGTACAAGAGGCGCTTCCGCTCGTAGGAGGTGGTTTCGCGCATAGGAGGCCGGGAAAACCGACCTCCTATGCGCGATCCGGCCCCCTACGCGCGATTCGGCCTCACCCGGTACGACGCGCGTCCGCCGCGCGGAGCACCGTGGCGGCGACCGCGACGCCCTCCTCGCGCCCGAGCTCGGTGTCCTCGTGCTCGATGTTCACCCACATGTCCGGGTCGACCTCGTGCAGGGCCTCGAGGAACTGCGACCAGTAGGCCTCGTCGTGGCCCTTCCCGAGCGCGACGAAGTCCCACGCCGACGGCTTCGGCCACTCGTTCGCCCACTCGTCGCCGCCGAGGTTCGTGCGCTCCTCGTCCGGGGACAGCCGGCGGAACGAGTTGTCGAGCACGCCGTTGATCGCCGCGTGCGGGTTGATCCGGACGTCCTTCGCGGCGGCGTGGAACACCAGCGGGCCGAGGTCACGGACGACGTCGACCGGGTGCATCTGCTGCCAGAACAGGTGCGACGCGTCGAGTTCGACCCCGACGTTCGTCAGTCCCCCGCGCGAGACGAGCTCGCGGATCGTCGCCGGGTTGAACACGACGTTCTGCGGGTGCAGTTCCAGCGCGACCTTGACCCCGTGCTCCCGGGCAAGCGCGTCGATCTCCTGCCAGAACGGCACGGCGACGCTCCACTGGTACTCGATGACGTCGAGCGCGGCGGAGTTCCACGCGTTGACGATCCAGTTCGGCCTCGTGCCACCCGGCTCGCCGGCGGGCAGCCCGGACATCGTGACGACACGGTCCTGACCGAGGCGGGCGGCGAGCCGGATGCTGCGGCGGAGGTCCTCGGCGTGGGCGTCCCCGATCGCCCGATCCGGGTGCAGGGGGTTGCCGTTGCAGTTCAGCCCCGCGATGGAGACACCGATGCCGTCGAACTGGGCGAGGAAGGCGTCGCGTGCTGCGTCGTCGACCAGGATCTCGTCGATCGAGGGCACGTGCACCGGTGGCAGGAACCCGCCGGTGTTCAGCTCGATGCCGGTGAGGCCGTTGTCCGCGATCGCCGCGAGGGCGGAGGCGAGGGGGCGATCGTGGAAGATCGCGTTGTACAGACCGAGCTTCATGCGTTGACCGCTTCCGTGATCGTCTCCGTCGATCCCCCGGCCGCGGCGGACCGTGCCACCGCGTCGAGGACCTCCATGTTGTGCACACCGTCGTCGAAGGTGGCGTTCGCCGGCAGGGCATCGGCCGCGCCGGTCACCTCGTCGAGGAATGCGCGTGCCTGGTACTCGAACATCTGGTTCTGCCCCCAGCCGACACCGGGCGCGTCCATCGCCATGCCGCCGGCGACGTACGGGTGGTCCGGGCCGAGCACGACCTGGCGGTAGCCCCCGAGCCGTGCGCCGTCGGACTGCAGTGCGAGGCCGATCTCGGACGCGCGCTCCTGGTCCCAGCGGGCGGCGCCGTTCTCGCAGAACACCTCGATGACGAGCCCGTTCGGGTGCGCCGTCGCGACCCGGGAGACCTCGAGCGACCCGACCACCGAGCCGTCGCCGAAGCGGGCGTTGAACGTCGCGTAGTCGTCGTTCTCGACGTCGGCGAACTCGCCCGTCAGCGGGACGGCCTGGCCGCGGAGCGCGAACCCCGCGGCGATCGGGCGCTTCGTGACGGCGGTCGTGAACATGCCACCGTTGACGCTCTGCACCTCGCCCGCGAGGAACTCCGCGACGTACGCCAGGTGCGAGCCGACGTCGGCGAGCGCGCCGGTGCCGGGAGCGCCGGCGAAGCGCCACGAGAACGGGACGTCGGGCGACGAGCCGTAGTCGGTCCAGTACCGTCCGGAGACGTGCAGGACCCGGCCGAGGGTGCCGTCCTCGACGAGCTGCTTGATCGCGGCGAGGCCGGGTGCGCGACGGTAGGTGAAGCCCACGCGTGCCGTCTGCCCGCGGTCGGCGGCGAGTGCCGCAGCGGCGGCCATGGCCCGGGCGTCCTCGAGCGAGTCGGACAGCGGCTTCTCGCACAGCACGTGCTTGCCGGCGGCGAGCAGGCCCTCGACGATCTCGCGGTGCAGCGTGTTCGCGACGACGACGCTCACGACGTCGATGTCGTCCGCCGCCGCGATGGCCCGCCAGTCGGTGTCGTGCCGGGCGTACCCGAAGCGCTGCGCGGCCTCGGCGGCCAGCGGCTCGTACACGTCGCCGATCGACACGAGCCGCACCGGCGGCAGGGTCGACCCGAACAGGGACGGTGCGTTCCGCCACGCGGCCATGTGGGCCTTGCCCGCCATGCCCGCCCCGATGACGGCGACGCCGATGCTGTCGCTCATGTTCTCTCCCCGAGAAGTCGGTGCTGCTTCTGGAACGTTCCAGAAGATGTCGGTAGACTGTAGCCGCATCAGCCCATGTCCTGTCAAGCGCTCCACCCGGAAGGATCCGCGTGTCCCCTCGCCCGCCGACGATCATCGACGTCGCGGCCCGCGCGGGCGTCTCGAAGTCCCTGGTGTCGATGGTGATGCGCGACGACCCCGGTGTCTCCGAGACCCGCCGCACTGCCGTCCTCGCCGCCGCCGCGGAACTCGGCTACCGACCGAACCGCGCCGCCGCGATCCTCGCCGGCACGCGCACCCGGACGATCGGCGTCGTCGTCGACGACTTCCGGAACCCCTGGTACGTCCCGATGCTCGACGGCGTCCGGGAGGCCCTCGCCCCGCACGGCCTCCGCCTCACCCTGGCGGACACGCTCGCGAACGCCCACCTCGGGTCATCGCCGTTCGACGACCTCGTCTCCCTCCGGGTCGACGGCGTGGTGCTCGCCGCCGAGGGCTTCCCCGACCTCGTCGTCCCCGCAGACACCCCCGTGGTCATCGCCGGGGAACGCGCCGACGTGCCGGGTGGGCTGGACGTCGTCGCCTCCGACGAAGCAGCCGGCGGCCGGTTGGCAGCGGAGCACCTCATCGGTCTGGGTCACCGCCGCATCGTCCACGTCACCGGCTCTGGAGGCCCGGCTGCCGTCCGGCGCGCGGCCACCGTCGCGCGGCTGGTCGAGTCCGGCATCCCGCCGCTGGTGTTCGGCGAGGGGCCGACCTCGGAGCAGACCGGCTACGCGGCCACCCGGCGCGCACTCGAGGACCACCCGGACCTGACCGCGGTGTTCGCCGCGAACGACGTGATGGCGATGGGGGCGATCGCCGCGGTGCGTGAGGCCGGGCTCCGGGTCCCCGAGGACGTCTCCGTGATCGGCAACGACGAGACCCCGCTCGCGTCGTCACCACTGCTGCGCCTGACGACGGTGGATCCGCACAACGACGAGGTCGGCCGTCTGGCTGCGACCCGGCTCGTCGAGCGCATCGGGGCCGCGCACCACGCCGCACCGACACGGACGCTCGTGCCGCCGTCCCTCGTCATCCGCTCGACCACCGCTCCCCCGCCCCGCTGACCGCGGGCCGGCCAGGATCAGCTCGGCAGCGCCAGGGTGCCGAGGGACCAGAGCGCGACGCCGTGCAGCCCGAGGTCCTCCGCCAGGTCGACGCGGGCCCGGTAGGAGCGGGCGTCCGACCAGTGCAGCTCGCGGCCGTCGTCGAGCGAGGCCGACCACTCCCCGTTCCGCGCCGACCACCGTGCGCGGTCGCCGGCGGCCTTCCGCGCCTGCGCCGGGGAGACCTGCGCGTCGCCGCTCCCACCCCACACGTAGCCGTAGCCCGCGATCCCGAGGTCGATCCGGTCGGCGGGCAGCCCCTCGGCCTCCGCCGCGCGGACGACCCGCGCGGCCCAGGGCAGCGCGCCGACCGTTCCGGGGCCGCTCCACGGGCCGTGCTGGTCGTAGGTCATCAGGACGAAGCGGTCGACGTGGTCCGCGAGTGCGCCGAGGTCGTAGCCGGTGTCCCGGTACCCGTCCGCGCTCGTCGAGGCCATCACCGCGATCGAGGTCTCCGCGTCGTCGCCGAGTGCGTCGTGCACCGCCGTCCGGAGCGCCGCCGCGAAGGCCACGAGCCCGGCGCGGTCGCGGCTCCGGAGCGACTCGAGGTCGATCTGCACCCCGGCCATGTGCTGCTCGGACGCGAGCTCGGCCAGCCGGGCGGCCACCTCATCCCGGTGGTCCGGGTCGGACAGCAGCGCCGTGCCGATCTCGGGCGAGAAGTCCCCGAGGGACTCGGAGTAGTTGCTGACGAGCAGCTCCGGGGCCGCACCGCCCGTCCTGGCCGTCCGTGCGAGCGCGCCCACGCCCGACGGGAGGTCGTTCAGCCCGGCGCCGTCCTCGGCGACCGTGACGCCGTCGATGCCGATCGTGGCCGAGCGCCCGGCGGCGTCGGACACCCGTGCAGCCGATTCGTCGCCGGGCTCGACGTACGCCTCGACCGCCGGCCCGCCCGTGCCGTCGTCGGTGGCGCAGCCGCCGAGCACGGCCGCGAGCACGAGCGCTCCGGCGACCACGAGACCTGTCCGCCGCATCACGCGCTCACCGTAGCGCGCGCGTGGGAGGCGAGCCGCGCCTCCCGGCCGGGGCGTGATCCCGTCGTCAGACGGTGGCACCCTCGAGCCGGTCGACGGCGACGGCGAGTTCCTCGAGTTCCGGGACGTCGCGCGCTTCGGCGAGCGCTTCCTCGACCGCCGCGGCGTGGATCGGCGTGGCCGCGTCGAGCAGTGCCTGCCCTGCGTGGGTGAGTTCGGTGTAGAGCCCGCGGCGGTCGTCGGCGCAGAGGACGCGGGTGAGGAGCGCGCGTTCCTCCAACCGGTTCACCAGGCGGGTGGTGGCGCTGGGGCTGAGCGCTGCGGCCCGGGCGAGCTGCTGCATCCGCATGTGGAAGCCGTCTTGACGGCGAAGGGCATCGAGGACCGTGAACTCGACGACGGACAGGTCGACCTCGCGCAGGGCCCGTTCGAGCCGCGTCTCGATGAGCCCGTGCAGGGCGGCGAGGGTGCGCCAGCCGTGGGCGCGGACGGCGACGGACGTGTCGTCGACGGACATGGGACCTCCAGCGGGGCGTTCGGGCGGGACGTGTTGCTTGCGCGGGATCTGTTGCTGGCGCAGTGTTTGTTGCTTGCGCGGTTATCCCGCGTGTGCAACTATCGATATCCCGCGTCTGCAACAACCAGCGTACGCGGGACAGCTGCACCGCACAACGGAAGGACACTCATGCCCGCGGGACTCATCGCCCTCGCACTCGGCGGATTCGGCATCGGCCTGACCGAGTTCGTCATCACCGGACTCCTGCCCGAGGTCGCCGCCGACTACGGCGTGACCGAGACCACGGCCGGCTGGCTCGTGACCGGGTACGCCCTCGCCGTGATCGTCGGAGCCCTCGGCCTGACCGCCGCCACCACCAGGCTCCCGCGCAAGCCCGTCCTCATCGGCCTGCTCGTGCTGTTCATCATCGGCAACACGCTCTCCGCGCTCGCCCCGGTGTACGGCGTGATGATGCTCGGCCGCGTCATCGCCGCGCTCTGCCACGGAGCGTTCTTCGGCATCGGATCCGTCGTCGCGTCGAACATGGTCGCTCGCGAGAAGCGGGCCTCCGCGGTCGCCCTGATGTTCACCGGCCTCACCGCGTCCAACGTCCTCGGCGTCCCGTTCGGCACCTTCCTCGGGCAGGCACTCGGTTGGCGCGCCACCTTCTGGGCCATCGCCGCGATCGGCATCGTCGCGCTCGTCGGCGTGGCCGTGCTCGTACCCGCCGTCCGCGCGGCCGGCACCGACGGCACCGCGGCTCCTTCGCTCGCCCGCGAACTCGGTGCTTTCCGCTCCGGGCAGGTCTGGCTCTCCCTCGGCATGACCGTGCTCGGCTACGGCGGGATGTTCGGCGCCTTCACGTACATCGCCTACACGCTGACCTCGGTGTCCGGCTTCGCCTCGAGTGCGGTGCCGTGGCTCCTCATCGTCTTCGGGGTCGGACTGTTCGTCGGGAACTTCGCGGGCGGCAAGCTCGCATCCCGGTCGATCGACGGCACGCTCCTCGTCGTGCTCGTCGTGCTCACGGTGGTGCTCGCGCTGTTCGCCGTCGTCGCGACCTCGCCCGTCCTGACCGTCATCGCCCTCGTGCTCATGGGTGCGTTCGGGTTCGCGACCGTGCCCGCACTGCAGACGCGGGTGATGCAGTACGCCGACCACGCACCGACCCTGGCGAGCGGCGCGAACATCGCGGCGTTCAACCTCGGCAACGCGCTCGGGGCCTGGATCGGCGGACTCACCATCGCGGCAGGCCTCGGGTACACGTCGCCGATCCGGGCCGGTGCCGGGATCACGCTGGCCGCCGTCGCGCTGACGGCGTTCGCGGCGGGCGCTGCGCGGCGGAGTCGTGCAGGGCGTCCGGTCGGCAGCGCCACGGGGAGCGTCGCGACGGTCTGATCGCGGGCGCGTCCGCCTGCTCCCTGCTGCCCGGAACGACGAAACCCCGGTCCACTCGGACCGGGGTTTCGTTCTGGAGTTGCGTGCTGTGTGTTGTGTGTTGTGTGCGGAGACGGAGGGATTTGAACCCTGCCCGGTGCCCACCAGCAGACGACCTTCACGCCCGCACCCCCGCAGTTACGGGCGCATTCGGTCACCGAGGCTGGCTCCGGAGGGTTTCGATCTGCTCGAATTGTGGGCATTCTGTGGGCATGGACGATCTCGCCGCGGCGTTCCGGGCCGCCATCCGTGATGAAGTCACTCGGCAGCTCGCCGAGCTCCAACCGCCAGCCCCGGCCGCGCCGGTTGTCGTGACGATCGCGCCCGAGAGCATCGGCTCCCCGGATGACCTGCTGACCGTGCGTGAGGCGGCGGCGTACACGAAGCGCCACCCGGAGACGATCGGGAATGCTTGCCGCGGCGGTGAGCTCCGAGGGTTCCAGCCGAAGAAGAACGCTCCCTGGCGCATCCGACGTGAGGACCTTGACACGTGGTTGGGCGTCAAGCCGGTTGTGCGCCGCGGGCCGCTACGGGCACTCTGACGTCGTGAAGATCGCCATCGCCATCCTGCTGTTCGCCTCGCTCATCTCCTCCGGCCTGGGAACCTGGTGGTCAACCAGGCCGATACAGGTCGTCACGTTCCCGGGTCTGTCGCCACAGTCCGTTCCCGGAAACAAATGGAAGGCGAACCGTGGCGCCCTCGGGCTCGGCATCGGACTGATCCTGACGACGGTCGCCGGGGTGCTCGCGCTCACGCTGTGAGGGGCAAGAACGTCCCTCGTGGCACCCGGGGCGTCCCACCGTCGTGTGTGGCCTTCACGGCCGCCCACAGGGGCTCGTCGATGTCCTCCGGGAACACGACCCCCACCGCGTTCAGGTGCTCCCGCCACGTGAGGATCCGCAGCGCGCTCTCGTCGCCGTCCGCTGCCGCCCGCACGACCAGATCCGCGATCAGCTCCGCCTCAGACATCTCAACGGGCCGCAGCTGCTCCGCGAGCTCCCGGTACTGCGCCCGCTCGAGGTCAGCGCGCCGGCGCCGCTCTCGGTAGTCAGCTTCCCGCGCGCGCTTCGCGTCCGTCAGGGGACCTTTCCGACGGTGAGCTCGACCCATAGAGCCAGTATCGCTCCTAGACCGTCAGAGGGGCGCGGAGACCCGCCTCGGAACGTGCCTGGTCGACACCAGAGTGATGTGATGCCGATGCGGAACATCCGGCCACGAAGCGACCAGCGTAGGAACGACGAACATCAGCGTCGACAACACTTGACCGTGCACCTCGAGCGCACGCCCCTCGGGCCTCGATAAGCCGATCCAGTGCAGCCCCGACTCCCGCAGCGCCTCGAGTTCCTCAGGGATCTGCAGCTGATTGCGGTCGTGCGTGATGATCCCGTCGAACTTCCGGACGGACAGCTCAGCAAAGAGCTCGATGTCCGGGACCCCGGTGAGGTGTTCCTCAACGGCGGAGCTCAACGTCGCGGTCTTCATGAGCGGGCGGAGCGACTTCGCGTAGACATGCGAGACGTTCTCGTCCAGGAACAGGTGGGGCCGCACGGTCAGATCGCTGCGACCTTCGCCGAGAACTCGACAGCATCCTGGGCGGCGGCCGCGCTGACGTTCGGGTAGAGCTCAGTCACGTCCTCAGGGAAGACGCTCTCGTTGTCGACCAGCTGCGCTACGAGGTCATACGGCACGCGAGTGTTCTGGACCGTCGGCCAGCCGCCGAGCGTCCGCAGGTCCACCTGGAGGTGCTCGGATGGGCGCTGGAAATCCACCACCGGCCGACCGCGGAAGTCCTCGAAGCTGCGGAACACGTCCGCGAAGGTAGCGTGCACCGCGTTGCCCGGGTTGCGTACGAGGTCCACCGTCTGATGGCTGTCGGGGTCTAGCACCACGATGGTGTCGCCGTCAGTGCCGAGTGAGTACCGCGACGGGTGCTCGGTGAGCGCGAGCATGTCCATCGTGCTGAACGCGCGCGCGAGGCGTTGCCCGCTCGTCTGAGCTCGGAGGAAGACCAGCGTGCGCAGCGCGACGAGGTCGCGGAACGAGTACAGCGGCGGCCGCTTGGCCCGGGTCTCCGGGACGAGGACGCCGATGCGCCGCCAGCGCTCGAGCTGACTGGGGGTGGCGCCCGTGAGGAGCGATGTGAGCTTGACGTCGAAAGCCAACAGCCCACTCCCTTCTCGCAGTCGCACAGAGCCGATGACCGAAAGCGTAGTCGGAAGATCGCTCACCCATCGGGAGGGCGCACGTTACGTGGTGCCTCTGACACACACGGCAACGAGCCCCGAACGCTGCCGTGTGGCGGTGTCCGGGGCCAGGCGAACCGCGGTCAGTAGACAGCCGGGAACGCTGCCGAGTCGAGCTGAACCCAGCTGTTCCCCGACGCGGCGACGACCGGGAACTTGATCTGCGCGACGCCGTCCGCTCCGATCGACACGACGGCGTCGTACCCGTTCTGGTTGCCGTACACCGGCAGACGGATCGCGTCCGTGGTGTTCGGTCTGAACCGCTCCGGGAGGACCGTGACGGGGTACCAGGTGTTCGCGACCGCGGACGGGATCCCCACGGCGCCGACTAGGCGAGAGACCCCGTCGATCTTCTCGACCGACATCGCCGGCAGGTTGTTGATCGCGACTGCGGGCGACGTCAGCGGGAGCACCACTGCCGGGACCCGGATCGGCTTCGTCAGAGGCGCGTGGATGGCGAGCCCGCTGCGGAGACCGCGCACGCCGCCCAAGTCGGACGACGGGTGGAACGGGCGCCCGTTCACGTACCCCTGCGTCGTTCCGCCGCCGTCGAGGAGGATCGCGGCATCGCAGCCGTTCGTGAGCGCGAGCTGCCCGATCGTGTTGCCCTTGATACCCGCGATGCCGGTCTTCCCCTTCACAAGGATGTACACGAGGTCGCCGTTCGGTCTGCGGCCGAGGATCGATCGCGCGGAGATCGTGGAGGCGAAGAACGACCACGTGGGATCGGTCTCGATGTCACGGACTGCACCGTTCTCGACCACGACCGGACCAAACCCGTACGTCGTGTCGACACCGTCGGTGATCATCTTGTCGGCAGTGTCGCCGTTGGCCTGCCGGTACACACGCCACGATCCATCGTCCATGAAAGCGAGCGCCTCGATGCCCTTCCCGGTCGGCGCCGCATCGGCGCTCCCCCAGCCGGAGTAGTAGACGCCATCCTTGATCTGCATGCCGGTCATCTGCGTCGACTCGTACGCGTCAGCGTTCACGACGACGAACGCACCGGTCAGCGCAGCAGTCGCCTCGGGAGACGCGGACGGGCCCGGAACGGACGAACCAGGCGTCCATCCGCCCGGGTAGACCTTCTCCACGAGATCGTTGACGCGACGTCCGTCAGCGCGGACCACGATGACCTCGTACTCGTAGGAGCTGTCAGCCGCCATGCGAGCGTCGATCGTCGCGGAGGCGCGGGCATGACGCGGCGGCTTCAGCGGGTACCTCGCGTCGAGCTTCGCCATGACCGACGTGGGCAGCGAGCCGTCCGACGTCGCAATGATGTAGCCCGGAAGATCCTGGTATCGGGTGTTCCCGTCACCAACCTTCAGCACGTGCGTGGTGATGTCGTACACCGGCTCGCCGATGGCGGGCACGGGATTGATCGTGGACCACCGGTCGGTGGTGTCGCGGCGGATCTGGATGCGAGTCGGCATCGTCGGGTCTCCTTGAGTCGTCGAGGCCTCAGGCCTCGCCGTGAGCGTCGAGGCGCTCACGGAGTTGCTGTTCTGTGTCGTCGTCGTCCCACGGCTGTCCGATCGCCTCGAGGGCCGTTCGAAGCGCGTCGAGCGGGTCCGTCACGGCTGCAGGCTTGACTGCACGCGACGAGGTCGCGGCGATCGGTTGGGGTAGCGGCACCGAGAGCGCATCTGCAGCGGCCGCAGCAGCCTCGAGGCGGCCACGGCGGCGGTCGAGCGCCCGGCGGGCGGTCGGCTCGAGCGCGTCCCACCAGGTGGCCGCCTGCTGGTTCGCCCACGCCTGGTGCGCGAGGAGCTGCCGCTGCATCTTCAGCAGCCAGGTCTCGATCTTCGAGGTGTCGAGCTCGCGCTCCTCGTACCGCACCCGGAGAACGGAGCCCTCCACCGACGACGAAGCCGCCGCGGTGAGGAAGTGCCGATCCGGCCGGCCCGCGAGTAGGACCCCGTCCCCGGTGAACGGAACGAGGAAGTCGATCCCGAACCCGACGTGGTCGACTCCTAGATCGATCGCGACGAGCTGGCCGTCCTCGGTCGTCGTTCCCACTCCGCGAGCCGTCAGCTCCTCCGGCTCCGTCCGCGTCATCTCGTCGAGCCTGAGCACGACAGGAGTCACACGGGAACGGTCCAAAAGTGGCAGAATCCGGTCCGTTTCGACGTCGAGAACAGCAGCCGCCGGCATCGACGCGATGGCGGCCAGAACCGCATGCTGACGGGCATCGAGCTCCTCAGCGATCCAGTACACGAGGCCTCCTACAGGGCCGAATCCGGAACCCCCCAGACTCACCACGCGCAATGCGAGCAGCAGGACGCGGAGCGGTGCCGGAGCCGAGGGGTTGGGAGGGGGTGGTGTACCCCCGGGTGGGAGAGGCGGGCGACCGGGACGCGGTGGACTAGACGGCAGATCCGGCCGCCCGCTGAGGGAGGCTGAGACGCTGCGTCGGCATCACTCAGGCCGCAGCGCCTCAGCCGGTCTAAGCGCCGGCCTTGATCTTGATGAGGCCGGCGGTGGTGGCGGCGCCGAAGCCGACGCGCATGATCGCGCGGATGCCGGTCTGGTCGAACTCGAACCAGCGGCTCTTGTCGAAGTCGACGGTGACGTTCTTTCGGACGGCCGTGTAGACGTTCGCGCCGGGCAGGCCCCACACGGTGCCGGCGAGGACGTACGGGCTGACGAGCAGCGGAACCCCCAGGACGTTGCGCTGGATGCCGTTCGTGGCTCCGGTGCCGAACAGAGGCAGGTTCGAGCCTGTGCCCTGCTTGATCTTCGCGAGGGCCTTCGCGACCTCAGGCGTGGTCACGAACGCGCGGAGCGTGGCACCTGCAGCGTCCGCCGCGGCGATCGCGTCGACGTACGGGTCGATGCTCATCGTCGGGTCAGCGGCCACCGTGGTGCCGGCGCCGAGCGCCTCGAGGCCGCCGGGACGCTTCGCACCTGCAGCCGGGGCGGCACCGAAGAACGCGGCGTCGATCTTCCTGCTGATGTCGCGGGTCAGGCCAGCGCCGATGAGGCCGGTGACCTGCGGGTTGGTGTCGTCGACGGACTCGTTCGACACGCGGGTGAGGCCGGCGACCTTCTTCGGCGTGATCGCCACCTCGTCGGCAGCCATGTCGGACTCGGGGATCTCTTCGTCCTCGTCGACCCAGTCGGTGTCGGGATCGTCGGTGATCCGCGGGATGGTGACCGAGCGGTTGCCGAGGGAGAGCGGGGTGGTGACCTGCATCGCGACGGATGCGCGGGCCACGGGGATGACGAGCAGCTGAGCGTGGTCGGTGTCGACGAACGTCTCTTCGAGCGTGGGCATGAGGGCTCCTGAGGGAGAGTGATGGATGATCACGCTCGACCTCGGGTCGACCGGTTGCCCTCAGGGCTGCGTGTCCGGTGGTGCGCCACAGACGCAGGAACGCCGAACACCACCAGTCTAGGCGGTGATCGGCGTCCCATCGGGCAGCGACGCGGCTACTCCTGCTTCTTGCTCTCCTCGAACGCCTTCGCCCACGCCTGGTCGGTGTCAACCCCGGCCTGCGCGCCCGGCGTCTGCTGCTGACGCTCCATAGCCGTCCGGATCGGGTCCGGCGGCACCGGCTGCACGTACGCCTCGACCAGGTACGGCCGATCCTGCACGAGCCCGTCCAGGGCCTCCGCGAGCGCCTCACGGTCGATCTGACCGTCATCGGTCAGGAACTCGTCCGGCGTCCGTCCGCTGAGCGCCCACAGGTCGCCCGGGTGCTTCATCCGAGGCGCGTACTCCTCACCGCGGAGCTGCGAGTGCTGCGCCACGACGCCCTCGATCTGGCCTCGCTGCGCGGCCGCGAGCGCACTCTGCATTGTCTCGATCGCCGCGTCACGCTCAGCGATCGTCGCCTCGGCCGCGCGCAGCTGCGTCCGGTACCGAGCCGCCTCGGCGTTCGGGTTCTCGTTCGGGTCGTTCTCATTCCCCATCGGGGGCCTCCTCATTTTCGATCGACGACGTCGCGCGGATGAACGCGGCGTCCCACATCTGTCTCCGCAGCTGCTCAGCCAGCGCGGGCGCGTCCTTCCGGACAACCCCGACCATCGACTCCACCGCAAGTCCCAGCACCTGCAGTGCCTGCTCCGCGGAGTCGAACTCCGTCTCGATGACCACCGACGGCCGACGGCCCTCCCACGGCACCTCGAGCAACTTCAGCAACAGCGCCTCGGTGCGCTCGGCGAGCTCGTACGCGTTCATCACGACGCCACCCCCGACCCCGGTTCCCGCACCGGCCACGTGTGCACACGCGCACCCGTACCTGTGTGCTCTTCAAGAGCCTGTCCTGGCCTGTCCTCGCCTGTCCTGTCCTCTCCTCCGTCGTAACGCGTGACGTCACGCGGGTTGTCACCCATGTCCTTTTCCTTTCTGCGGGCACGAGACCGTGCCTGCCTCTCCTTGTTCGCCTGCCGCTGCTGCTGGACTCGCTCCGCCAGGCTCTGCCCCGCTGAGCCCGTCCAGTCGATGACCTGCAGCCCACCGTCTTCGGTGAGTTCGACCAGTCCGGCGCTCACCAGTTCATCGATGACGCCGGCCGTCACGCCTCCGCGGTGAAGGAACTGGAACGCGTCTCGGTCGATCCGGCCGTCTGTTCCCTGCTCGGCGCCGAACATCAGTCCGTAGGACCACACTCGCCAGGCCTGGTCGGACAGCCGGAACATGCGCATGTCGGTCAGCCACCGCCCCGGAAGTCGCGCATCGGTCATGTGCCCCCCTCAACCGCCTGGGCAGCCTGCTCGAGCTCAGCAGCTACGCGCCGTGCTTCTCGGGGCGTCAGCGTCACACCGCGGAACGGCAGGATCAGGGCGACGATCGATCCGGGGCCGTCGGACCTCCACCGCGCATCGACGTGCACGGGTTCGTCGGCGCTCAAGATCCGTACCGCGGTCACAACAACAACCTCGGCCGGTCTGTGTCGGACTCGATCAACAACGGGTTCTCGAGCAGCATCTCTGTCGAGAGCCTCAACAACGGATCGTCGTCGGTCACGTACCCGCGGTACTGCTGGAAGTACACCTGCCCGTTCCCTGCCCGACGACGGCACCACATGTCGGGCATGCGCGCCCACTCGCCCTGTGGCATGCGTACGCCGACCCGGTTGGTGTGTGCCCTGTCCTCGTCGCTCGCGCCAGCGAGGAGGTACACGATGAACGTCTTCGTGCTCGGCACGCGGCGCACCTTGGTCGGGAACCGCAGCACGAGCCCTTCCCTGACGTCGAGGTCCATGCGCTGTTCGCTCTGCCGGAACTCCACGCTGTAGTCGGCGTACTTCCGCCGCTCCGCGTCCGTCGGCGTAAACTGCGCGACGACCCGGTTGCCCAGACGGCCCCTGGTTTCGCCCTCGGAGCCCTGGCCGGCTCCGGGGGCATTCGTCTTCCCAGTCACGCCGACGCCTCCGCTGTGCTGGTGCGCTCGCTCTCCTCAAGCCAAGCCTCGACAACACTCCGGCGGTAGAGCACTGTGCGCGGCGTGGGCTTCAGATAGGCGGGTGCCAACCCCTTGTAACGGCGCTGAGCGAGCGACCCGAGCGAGACCGTGCCTCTCGTGGCCGCGACCACGTCCTCCGGACGCATCAGTTCGTCATCCACTGCGTTCTCCTTTCAGTGATTGAGCCTGGGTTGTCATAACTGGCTCACTGACGTCGAGACTAGACCCGTGCGCCAGTGAATGCAACACTGGCTCAGTGAAGAATCAACCGGACGATGCGCCAGACGAGCTGCAGCCCCTCCGACCCGACCTGCTCGTCACCCCGTGGCTCACCATTCATGCGGCCCACCCGAGCCTCGAAGATCCGGGATGGTTCGCGGTTTCAGCCCAGGCGATCTTCTCGATCGAAGAGCAGCGCTACGTCATCACCGGGGTCTCGATTGAGCGTCCAATCGAACGAGGAGGCGTCTCAGCTGTCGACCTGCGTGATGTACCGGTGATGACGCTCGTCGCTGACGAGCTAGCTCGCCGTGTGCACGTGCGAACCGCGCACGGCGTCGCTGGCATCGATCTCACCAACTCTGCTTCTCTCGCGGATCTGTCCCGGGAAGACCTTCGCCTGTTCGCTGCTCGGAAGTACTCACTCGCTCGCGCGACTGGGCTAGCCCCGCTCCGGGATCTCGCGGAGTACCTCGGCGTCTCTCAATCCACAGCCACCAGGCTTGTCGCCAGCGCTCGAGAGCAAGGGCTGCTGGACTAATGGGCAGTATCGACCCGTACGACACCGCCGCCGGCCGCCGGTACCGCGTCCGGTATCGCACTCCCGAGCGGCGCCAGACGGATCGCCGCGGCTTCAAGTCCAAGCGCGAGGCTGAGCTGTTCCTCGCCTCCGTCGAGGTTTCGAAGGCCCGGGGCGAGTTCATCGACGACGCCGACGCCCGAGTAACGATTGCCGAGCTCGGCGCGCGCTGGGTTACGACACGGACACACCTGAAGCCGTCATCGCTCCGCCCGGTGGAGACGGCCTGGCGCGTCCACGTCGAACCACGTTGGGGACGCGTACGGGTCGGGAGCGTGCAGCACAGCGACGTGCAGGACTGGGTCACCGGCCTGAGCGCCGAGAAGAGCGCGACGGTCGTCCTCCGGGCCTACGGAGTCCTGGCTTCGATCCTCGACGTTGCGGTTGCCGATCGTCGCATCGCGACCAACCGGGCTCGCGGGGTGAAGCTGCCCCGGAAGACATCGAAGGCGCACGTCTACCTCACCCATCAGCAGGTGCACGACCTCGCCGACGCGTCTGGCGGCCGGCGCACGCTCGTCCTGACCCTCGCGTACACCGGCCTGCGCTGGGGCGAGGCGATCGGACTGCGCGTGCGCGACCTCGACATGCTCCGCCGGCGGATCAACGTGACGGTGAACGCCGTGGAGGTCGGCGGGGTCATCGAGGTCGGCACGCCGAAGACCCACAAGCGCCGCGCCGTGGCCTTCCCCGCGTTCCTCGCCGAGGACCTGGCACGCGCTTGCACTGACAAGGGCCGCGACGATCTAGTGTTCGCGGACGCCCACGGGCAGCACCTTCGACGCACCCGCACCTCCGCCGGATCACGCTCGTGGTTCAAGACCGCGCTCGACACCGCAGGACTCGAGGCGATGACGCTGCACGACCTGCGTCACACCGCGGCGTCGCTCGCGATCAGCTCGGGAGCCAACGTGAAAGCCGTGCAGCGGATGCTGGGTCATGCCTCAGCGGCGATGACTCTCGACGTCTACGCAGACCTGTTCGACGACGATCTCGAGGCACTGGCGAACGGTCTCGATCAGGCCGCCCGAGCTGCGGTTGTGGGCAGAGCGTGGGCAGACAGCACCACTGGCTGAACGACGAAGCCCCCGGATCCGCTTGCTGCTGCGGATCTCGGGGGCTTGTTGTGTGCGGAGACGGAGGGATTTGAACCCTCGGTCCCCTCAAAGGGGACTCCACCTTAGCAGGGTGGTGCACTCGGCCGGACTATGCGACGTCTCCATGCACTCTCGCGAGTGCTCACACCACCATACAGGAGGACGAGCGCCGTCTCGAACTGGCTCCCCGCCGACGCCTCGCGGTCAGTCCCCCGAAGTGGGGACATCCGGGGGTTGTCCGCGCGTACCCCGGTCAATACCATCAACGGGACGCGGCGATCACGTTCCGGGAGGCCTGGCCTCCCGTAGTCGCGACACAGCACCGACGTCGCTCTCTGCCGATGCGCCCGATGCGCCCGATCGCGAGGCGTTCGACCGGGGAGCGGCCAAGGGGGCGCGGTTCACCACCGCGCCCCCGCTCTCGGTGGCCGACGCCGCGCCGCGGCGCTGTGCGGCGCGGTGGGGTGCGGTGCGGTGCGGTGCGAGTTTTCGGCGTGAGCGACACCTCACGGCCCCGGGAACGCGTGAACTGTCGCTGTGCCCGTGAGTTCGAGCCGCGTCAGGAGGAGCCGAACGCCTTCGAGCAGGTCTGCTCGTCGGCGGACTGGCCCTGCAAGCCGTCGATCGTCTCAGCCGGCGCCGTCTCTGCGGGCGCCGTCGCAGCGGGCGCGGACGGCGCCGAACCAGCCGCGCTGGGCGACGACGCGGCAGAACTCGACGACGCGCCCGACGACCCCGCCGCACCAGAACCCGACGACGCGCCCGACGACCCCGCCGCACGCTCGGACCCGATCCCGGTGCTGTCCGCCCCGAGCGAGAACGACTGGTCCGCTCTGACCTTCGCGAAGAGCTGCGCCGCGAGCTCGGTCGACGGCTGCACCTTGCCCGCGTAGACGCCCGTGCCGCCGGTCGCTCCCGGGTACTGCACGAAGTTCACCTGCGCGAGCGGCAGGTCCTGCAGTGCACGACCCATCTGCACCATCGTCCCGATGTTCCCGAGGCTCTGCGACAGCTGCATGTTCGACGCCGCAGCCCGGGCGAGCTTGTAGAGGGTGGTCGGTGAGGTGAGGGTGTCGTTCGACTTCACGGTGCGGAGCAGCGAGGACAGGAACGCCTGCTGGCTCGAGATGCGCCCGAGGTCGGACCCGTCGCCCACCCCGTGCCGGGAGCGCAGGAACGCGAGCGCCTGGTCCCCTTGCAGCGTCGACGTCCCCTGCGGCAGGTCGAGCCCGGTGTACCGGTCGTGGATCGGCTGGGCGACGCAGACGGGCACGCCGCCGATCGCGTTCGACATCTCGATGACGCCGTTGAAGGACACCGCCGCCGAGTACTGCACGTCGAGTCCGGTGAGTCCCTGCACGGTCTGCACGACACAGTTGAGCCCGCCCTCGCCCCAGGCGGTGTTGATGGGCTGCGCTGCCATCGCCGGTGTGCTGCCGGAACCGTCGACCTCCGGGCAGGCGGGGATCGGCGTGACGAGGTCGCGCGGGATGCTGACCGCGGTCGCGTTGGTGTGGTCGGCGGAGACGTGGAGCAGGATGTTGACGTCGTTGAGCGTGGCGTCCCGTTCGCCGTACGCGGTGCCCTGTTCCGGGTCGTTGTCCGTCCCGACGACGAGCACGTTGAATCCGCCGCGGTACGCACTGAGGGCCCCGGACCCGCTGGACCGACTCGCGCCCTGGGCCTGAGACGCCGACTGGCCCTGGATCTGCACACCGTCGCCGAGGTCGTCGGTGACCTGCTTCCCGGCGATCGCGGCGACGGAGGCCGTGCTGACGAGCGCGACGGCGGCGACCCCGGTGAGCACCTTGAGGGCAGCACCTGCTGGGCCCGGGTGACGGAGACGTCCGTGTCGTGCGATCCCGGTCGCTCGGTTGAGGCGGTGGGATCGGTCGCGGACGTCGTTCACGGGCACTCCTGTCGTGTGCGGACACGGTGCGCAACCGTTCGACCGGGTGCGCGGACGGCGCCCTCCCTGTCGGGCGCCGAGGTCCCGCACGCGCCGGCTGGTTCCGGCCGCGGGGACGGCAACCGAACCACACTGCCACGACGTCACCTGGCGAATCAGTGCGAGCAGCCCCGGAATCCCCGGTGAGCGTTCAGGCGGCCGAGCGGAACCGATCCGGCATCGCGATGAGCGCCGAAGCGAGTTCGACCAGCGCGACGGCGCACTCGTCGAGGGCGTCGGCCTCGGCTGCGGCCACCGCCCGATCGACGATCTGCATGCGCTCGCGCCGCGCGACGACGGCGTCGATCCCGTTCGCGAGTGCCACGTCGTCGGTGAAGAAGGCGTCGAGCAGGGCGTGCTGCGACATCAGCCAGTCGGCGCTGACGGCTGCCCCGTGCCGGCGGAGCCACCAGGACCCGAGTTCGACGAAGGCCCCGCCCTCGGTGACGCACTCCCGCAGCCATGCCGGGTCGAAGCGGTCGATCGAGCTCTCGGTCCCCGCCGAGGGCTCGGTGAGCATCGTCCGGGCGATCCGGATCCGTTCGGTCATGTGCTCGACGGTCCAGTTCGTGATGACGACCCCGACGTACCGCTGCACGGTCACGAGCCGCAGGGCCTCGAGCGGGGCGAGTGCTTCGCGCACGGGGGTGCGGGACACGCGCATGTCGTCGGCGATGGTGTCGAGGCGGATCCGCTGTCCCCGCCGGTACACACCGCGCAGCACGTTGTCGAGCAGCCGCACGAACACTGCGTCGCGCAGCAGGCTCCGCCGGATGCCGCCCCGGTCATCGCCGCCGCGACCCGGGTGGCTCGTCGATCGATCCATGTCGCCAGGATCACGCACGGTCCACGCCACCGGGTGCAGAGGTCGTCGGACGGTGGACGGGGCGGACTGGCGCCGCAGTGTGGAGGAGTGCCATGCGAGCACGGTGACACCCCGAGACGCTGCTCGCTAAACACTCCACATACGGAATACTACTTCGACGCCCGGTCCGCTTCCTTGGTCAGGACCGACAGCGGCTGCGTGACGTCCTCGAGCCCCTTCCGCGCCGCATCGACCCCGAAGATCAGCGCCACGACGCCACCCCCGATCATCACCGCGGACCCGAGCAGGTACCCCCAGAACAACGGCTCACGGGACGACCCGTCCCCGATGAACGCCCCGTAGATCAGCGGCGCGACGGCACCGAAGACCTGCGCCAGCGCGAAGAAGTACGAGATGGCCTGCGATCGCAGTTCCAGCGGGAAGATCTCGCTGACGGTGAGGTAGGCGCTCGAGGCACCCGCCGAGGCGAAGAAGAACGAGACGCACCAGAAGACGACCTGCACGGTGGCGCTGATCGCGTCCGCCCGGAACAGGAACGCCGAGGTGGCGAGGACCAGGCCGGACACGAGGTACGTCAGGAAGATCATCTGGCGACGGCCCCACGTGTCGAAGAACCGTCCGAGGATGATCGGGCCGAGCAGGTTCCCGATCGCGAAGGGGAAGAAGTAGATCGACGTCTGCGCGGTCTTCAGCCCGAAGAAGTTCGTCAGGACGAGCGCGTAGGTGAAGAAGATCGCGTTGTAGAGGAATGCCTGGGTGATCATCATCGTGGCGCCGACGAGGGTGCGGGTCGGGTACTGCTTGAGGAGCACCCGCGCGATCGTCACGAACCCGACGCGGTCGGTCGGCGTGACCGTCATCGCCTTCGACTGGTCGACGTCCGGCAGGCGCTGTCCGGTCGACTTCTCGACGGCGGCCTCGATCTGCGTGACCGTCGCGTCGGCCTCCTCCTCGCGCCCGTGGGTCATCAACCACCGTGGACTCTCCGGGATGTGGCGTCGGAGGAAGATGATCGCGATGCCGAGCACCGGGCCGAGGAAGAAGCCGATGCGCCAGCCGATGTTCTCGGCGAAGTGGGCGGTGTCGAGCAGGTAGATGTTCGCGAACGCGCCGAGGGCCGCGCCGCCCCAGTAGGTGCCGTTGATGGCGATGTCGACGTGGCCGCGGTACTTCGACGGGATGAGCTCGTCGATCGCGGAGTTGATCGCCGCGTACTCACCGCCGATGCCGAGGCCGGCGACGAAGCGGAAGGCCGCGAGGAACCAGAAGTCCTGCGCGAGCCCCGCGATGCCGGAGCCGATCAGGTAGATCGCCAGCGTCAGGATGAAGAGCTTCCGTCGACCCAGTCGGTCGGACATGCGTCCGAAGACGAGTGCGCCGACGACCTGGCCGACGAGGTAGATCGTCCCGAGGGACGTCACCTGCTGCGTCGACAGGTTCAGGTCGGCCTGGAAGCCCGCGTTCGAGACGATCTGGATCTCCAGACCGTCGAGGATCCAGGAGACGCCGAGTCCCACGACGACGCTCCAGTGGAACCGTGTCCACGGCAACCTGTCCATCCTGGCGGGGACCAGGCTCTTGATCGTCCCGTTCGTGCTGCTCACGAAAGGGGACCGTACGCCGAGATCGCCCTGTTGGTTCACGGCCGGAACGACGACCCGGGGGACAACGGGGACGGAGCGCCCGGCGCGGAGCCGGATCCCCCTATCGAATCCGGCTCCGACGCCGGAACTTCGATCATTGCAAGTGCTATGTAATCCCACAAGCGGGCCTGGAGGCGCGGGGCGGGCCCGCCACGCGCCTCCAGGCCCGCACGTGGCCGCGTCCACGGCACCGGCGTAACGTCGGATCGGTGACCCGACCCTCCATCAGAACGGTCGGCGAGCTCCGTGCCTCTGGTCACGTCCAGAAGTCGGTCCGCGCCGAGATCCGCGACAACCTGCTCAGTGCCCTCCGCGAGGGCCGTGACCCGTGGCCCGGCCTCCACGGCTTCGCCACCACCGTCGTCCCCCAGCTCGAACGCGCCCTCATCGCCGGCCACGACATCGTGCTGCTCGGCGAGCGCGGGCAGGGCAAGACCCGTCTGCTCCGCACCCTGCAGGGCCTGCTCGACGAGTGGACGCCGGTCATCGCCGGCTCCGAGCTCGGCGAGCACCCCTTCGAGCCCATCACGACCGCGAGCATCCGGCGTGCGGAGGACCTCGGCGACGCCATGCCGATCGACTGGCGGCACCGTGACGACCGCTACGTCGAGAAGCTCGCGACGCCGGACACGAGCGTGGCGGACCTCATCGGCGACGTCGACCCGATGAAGGTGGCAGAGGGACGCAGCCTCGGCGACCCGGAGACGATCCACTTCGGCCTCGTCCCGCGCGGGCACCGCGGCATCGTCGCGATCAACGAGCTCCCCGACCTGGCCGAACGCATCCAGGTCGCGATGCTCAACGTCATGGAGGAGCGCGACGTCCAGATCCGCGGCTACGTCCTGCGGCTGCCGCTCGACGTGCTCGTCGTCGCCAGCGCCAACCCCGAGGACTACACGAACCGCGGCCGGATCATCACCCCGCTCAAGGACCGCTTCGGTGCCGAGATCCGGACCCACTACCCGATCGAGCTCGAGGACGAGATCGCCGTCATCAACCAGGAGGCGCAGCTCACCGCCGACGTCCCGGACGCGCTCATCGAGATCCTCGCCCGGTTCACCCGTGCGCTCCGGGGATCGAGCGCGGTCGACCAGCGGAGCGGCGTCAGTGCCCGGTTCGCGATCGCCGGGGCCGAGACGGTCTCCGCCGCCGCCGTGCACCGTGCGGCGCGGCAGGGCGAGGACCACGCGGTCGCACGGCCGATCGACCTCGAGACGGCGGTCGACGTGCTCGGCGGCAAGATCGAGTTCGAGAACGGCGAAGAGGACCGCGCCGACGAGGTGCTCGAGCACCTGCTCCGGACGGCCACGGCGGAGACCGTGCGCTCCCGGTTCCGCGGACTCGACTTCGCCGTGCTCGTCGAGGCGCTCGACGGCGGCACGATGGTGACCACCGGCGAACAGGTCAGCGCCCGCGCGTTCCTCGAGGGGCTGCCCTCCATCGGCGAGTCCGACCTGTACGACCAGGTGTGCGACCGGCTCGGCGCGAAGAACGACGGCGAACGTGCCGGCGCGATCGAGCTCGCGCTCGAGGGCCTCTACCTGGCCCGGCGCATCAGCAAGGAGTCCGGCGGGGGCGAAGCCGTCTATGGCTAGGCAGAACCGGCGGCTGTCGCGCGACGCCCGCTACGGACGGTACGAGGACGGCCCCGATCCCCTGGCGCCGCCCGTCGACCTGGCCGAGGCGCTCGACGCGATCGGCGAGGACGTGATGGGCGGGACCTCGCCCGAACGTGCCATCCGGGAGTTCCTCCGCCGTGGCGGTCGGGACCGACGCGGCCTCGACGACCTCGCACGCCGGGTCGCCGAACGACGCCGCGAGCTGACGAGCCGCAACAACCTCGACGGCACGCTGCAGCAGGTCAAGCAGCTGCTCGACGAGGCCGTGCTCGCCGAACGTGGGCAGCTCGCCCGGGACACCGACATCGACGACGGTGACCGTGCCCTCGCCGAGATGCAGCTCGACAGCCTCTCCCCCTCGCCGGCGTCCGCCGTGCAGGAGCTCAGCGGCTACGACTGGAAGAGCCCGACCGCACGGCAGAAGTACGAGGAGATCAAGGACCTGCTCGGCCGCGAGATGCTCGACCAGCGCTTCGCCGGCATGAAGCAGGCGCTCGAGGGTGCCACCGACCAGGACCGGCAGGCCGTGGCCGCCATGATGCGCGACCTCAACGCCCTGCTCGACGCGCACGCGCGCGGCGAGGACACCGCCGAGCAGTTCGACGCGTTCATGGCCGAGCACGGCCAGTACTTCCCGTCGGACCCGAAGAACGTCGAGGAGCTGCTCGACGACCTCGCCGCCCGTGCCGCCGCCGCCCAGCGGATGCGCAACTCGATGACCCAGGAACAACGGGACGAACTCGACGCCCTCGCCCAGCAGGCCTTCGGCTCGCCGGACCTGATGGGGCAGCTCGCACAGCTCGACGACACCCTCCGGTCCCTCCGCCCCGGCGAGGACTGGGGCAGCTCCGAACGGATGGACGGCGAACAGGGGCTCGGGCTCGGCGACGGCACCGGAGTCTTCCAGGACATCGCGGACCTCGATGCGCTCGCCGACCAGATCGCGCAGTCGGGTCCGGGATCCGACCTCGACGACCTCGACCTGGACGCCCTCGCCCGGCAGCTCGGCGCCGAAGCTGCCGTCGACGCGAAGACCCTGCAGCAGCTCGAGAAGGCGCTCCGGAACTCGGGAGCGATGCGCCGCGGGGCGGACGGGCAGCTCCGGCTCACCCCGAAGGCGATGCGGCAGCTCGGCAAGAGCCTGCTGCGCGACGTCGCCGAGCGGATGTCCGGCCGACAGGGTGCCCGTGACCTCCGCCGCGCCGGTGCGACCGGCGAGCCGTCCGGGTCGACAAGGCAGTGGCAGTACGGCGACACCGAGCCGTGGGACGTCACACGGTCGATCACGAACGCCCTCACCCGTGCTGCGGCGTCCGGCCGGATCGGGCCCGGCGTCCACCTGGAGATCGACGACGTCGAGGTGCAGGAGACCGAGGCGCGGACGCAGGCGTGCGTGGCGCTCCTCGTCGACACCTCGTTCTCGATGGCGATGGAGGACCGGTGGGTGCCGATGAAGCGCACCGCCCTCGCACTCCACACCCTCGTCTCGACCCGGTTCCGCGGCGACGACCTGCAGCTCATCGCCTTCGGTCGCGAGGCCGAGGTGATGGACATCGAACAGCTCGTCGGCCTCGACGCCATGTGGGACAAGGGCACGAACCTGCACCACGGGCTCCTCCTCGCCAACCGCCACTTCCGGAAGCACCCGACTGCGCAGCCCGTCCTGCTCATCGTCACCGACGGCGAGCCGACCTCGCACCTCGAGCCGAACGGGCAGGTGTGGTTCGGGTACCCGCCGGACCCGATCACGATCGCCTTGTCCGTCCGGGAACTCGAGAACGCCGGACGGCTCGGCGCCCAGACGACCTTCTTCCGGCTCGGGGACGATCCCGGGCTGGCCCGGTTCGTCGACGCCATGGCGAAGCGCGTGGACGGCACGGTGGTCGCACCGGAGAACGACGACCTCGGGGTCGCGGTCGTCGGGTCGTACCTGGGTTCGCGTCGCGGTGGCAACCCCCTGTTCCGTGACGACTGGGTGGGCTGACGCGCTGATCACGGCCTGGAGGCGCGTGGCGGCGCCGCCACGCGCCTCCAGGCCTCGTCATCCCGGGTCTGTTGCTGCGGTCCGCGCAGTCGTATGCTGACGCCACAGCTGCCCCAGACCCCGGCCGCAGTCACCGATCCACGCGCACCGAGCTCTTCGGCGCGCCGGACCCGGCCGGTCGAGTGCAACCTGATCCGCCTTCGACCGGCCGACCCCCGCGGAGTCCCGGAGGGCAACGGCGCCCTCCACCCGAACCACCGCGGGTTCCGCGCCCCGGCAGGCGGGACGCGGTACGGGTCGGCGGGTTCTGGGCCCGACCTGAACCCGCCGACCCGATCTCGGGCCGGTGCTGCCGTTGCCGCTAGCGCTGCCGCTGCCGCTGCCGCTAGATGTACTGCCCAGGGACGTTGGTTGATCTGCGGGGACTCGCGGTTGTCATAGCAGCGTGAGAAGGACCTCCTGCGGTGGAGTGGAGCTGCTTAGTTCACGCACTCTCCGCAGGAGGTCCTCATGTCCCACGCTAACGCTGCGCTGACACCGCGCGCGCGTCTCCGGCTCGCGCGCCTCATCGTCGAGGATGGCTGGCCCATCCGACACGCAGCCGTGTTCTTCCACGTGTCCTGGCCGACGGCGAAGCGGTGGGCCGATCGGTACGCGGCAATGGGCGAGGCCGGCATGCAGGACCGGTCCTCTCGACCACACCGATCGCCGAACCGCACCCAACAAGCGCTCGTGAAACAGATCGTCGGACTCCGCTGGCGCAAACGGCTGGGGCCTGTCGCTATCGGCGGACGCCTGGGCATGCCGGCGTCCACGGTGCATGCCGTGCTGACACGGTGCCGGGTCAACCGGCTGCACCACATCGACGTCCGGACCGGGGAGCAGGTGCGCCGATACGAGCACGAGTATCCCGGCTCGATGATCCACGTCGACGTGAAGAAGCTCGGCAACATCCCTGACGGCGGCGGATGGCGCTTCGTCGGCCGAGCCCAGGGCGGGAAGAACCGAGCAGCGACTCCAGGGACAGGCCGCAGCAAGTACCGCGGAGTCCTCGTCGGAACTGCGTTCGTGCACACCGTCATCGACGACCACTCCCGCGTCGCCTACGCCGAGATCCACGAAGACGAGAAAGCGGTCACCGCGATCGGGGTGCTCCGCCGCGCGGTGTCGTGGTTCGCAGCTCGCGGCGTCCGAGTCGAACGCGTTCTCTCCGACAACGGGTCGGCTTACAAATCCCACGCCTGGCGTGATGCTTGCACCGAGCTCGGGATCACTCCGAAAAAGACCCGCCCATACCGGCCACAAACGAACGGCAAGATCGAGCGATTCCACCGCACACTCGCCGACGGATGGGCATTCTCACGCCACTACCCGACCGAAGCTGCACGCAGGAACGCGCTCCCGGGATGGCTGCATCACTACAATCACCACCGGCCCCACACCGCCATCGGGAACCGGTCACCCATCACACGATTGACCAACGTCCCTGGGCAGTACAGCTAGAAGAGCGGCCAGGGAACGGCCGGGCCGTGTCCTGGCGGCGGCGGGAAGACGCCGACCGCGCGCAGCGCGGCGCACCGCGCTCGGAGCGTGTCCACCTCGGCCACCGTCAGGTGCTCGTCGAGGGCTGCGCCGAGTTCGCCGTGGAGCGCCTCGGACACCCGGTCGATGCCCTCGAGTTCGTCCGCGTCGAGCGGTTCCCCGATCCACCCCCACAGCACCGTCCTGAGCTTGTGTTCGACGTGGAAGGCGAGTCCGTGGTCGACGCCGAAGCGGTGACCGTCCGGCATCGCGAGGACGTGTCCGCCCTTCCGGTCCGCGTTGTTCACGATGACGTCGAACACCGCCATCCGCCGCAACGCGCTCGTGTCCTCGTGCACGAGCGTCACCGGGCGGTCCTGTTCGTCGATCGCCTCGAGCACCGGCAGCCACGGGGCGTCCTCGGCGTCGGCGTCCTCCGTCGCGACGAGGTCGACCGCGTCCTGCCCGGGATCGACGTCCTGCCAGCGCTGCACCATGCCCCGACCGAAGGGTCCGTCGCCCATCCAGGTCGGGGGGACGACACCCCAGCCGAGGGCCTCCGAAACGAGGTACGCAGCGACCTCACGATCGGCGAGCGTGCCGTCCGGGAAGTCCCAGAGCGGTCGCTCCCCCTCGATCGGCTTGTACACGACGGACGCACCGTCGAGGTCGGCGAGGAACGTGGCGTTCGAGGCTTCCCGGATGCGTGCCCGGATGGACAGCGATCCGTCGGTCATGCGTTCGTCATTCGGCGCCGGGCGGACGGCCCGACGCGACGACTTCGCGTGTGCGCTCGACGAACGCGCGGGCGGTGCCGACGGGGATCTTCACCTGGAACAGCTCAGCCGGTTCGGGGATCTCGACCACGGCCTCGATCTCCTCGCCGTCGTCGCCCGTCTCCGCGATGATCTCGATCTCGTCGTCGATCGGGTACGCCTCGATGACGACCTGCGCGGTCGCCGGGTCGAAGCCGAGGCTCAGGGCGCCGGCGCGGAACTCGGGCTCGACGGGCTGGTCGAGGGGTGCGCCGTCGCGCAGCTCGGTCGGCGCGGAGGGCGGGACGCTGAAGCGGTTGTCCTCGACCGTGGCGACCTCGTCGAGGAGCTCGTCGATCTTGTCGGCGAGGACCGCCGACTGCTCCTTCTCGAGCGCGACGCTGGTCACCCGACGGCCGTCTCGGGCCTGGATGTAGAACGAGCGCTCGCCCGGGAGGCCGACCGTCCCGACGACGAGACGATCCGGCCAGTCGAAGCCGTGCACGATGGTGGGCATACCCCGCATTGTAGGAGTGCCCGGCGACACTCGTTCAGGCTCTGGCAGGACCTGTCTCGCCGGAGGGGTCGTCGTGACCGGCCCCACCACCGACCGCAGCGTCCGCCGTCGGCGCGGCTGCGGCCGCCAGCCAGGCGAGGTCGCCCGACTCGGTGTTCGACGCAACGACCTCGGGGCGGTGCTCGCCGTAGCGCACGATGGACACCGAGGCGGGTCCGACGGCGATGCGCTGGAACAGGTCGAGGTGCATGCCGAGGGCGTCGGCGAGGACGGACTTGATGACGTCGCCGTGGCTCACCGCGACCCAGACCGCCGTCGGTCCGTGCGCGGCCTCGACCTCGGCGTCGATGCGCCGGATCGCCGCGACCGCACGGGACTGCATGCCCTGCATGGACTCGCCGCCGGGGAACACCACGGCGCTCGGGTTCGCCTGCACCGTCCGCCAGAGCGGTTCCTTCGACAGGTCGGCGAGCTTCCGGCCCTGCCAGTCGCCGTAGTCGCACTCGGTGATGGCCCGTTCGACACGGGTCTCCGGGCTGGCCGTCTGCCGTTCGAGCACCGCTCGCGAGGTCTGCCGGCACCGTTCGAGCGGGCTCGACACCACGGCGGCGAGCGGCACGGCGGCGATCCGGTCGGCGGTGCGTGCCGCCTGCTGGCGCCCGACGGCGTCGAGGGCGACCCCGGCCGTCCGTCCGGCGAGCACGCCGGTCGCGTTCGCGGTGGTGCGTCCGTGCCGGACGAGGAGGACGGTCGCCATGGTGCCGATCCTAGGCGCACCCTTGACGTCGCTCCGTTGAAACGTTCTGATGGACCCATGATCGGGCGCCACCGCGCGGCACTCTTCGCCACGTCGACGATGACCGGGTTCGGGATCGCGTCGTGGATCACCCGCACACCCGCGGTCCGCGACGAGCTCGGGGCCTCGATCGAGGCGATGGGGTTCGTCCTGCTCGGCCTGTCGATCGGGTCGATGATCGGGATCCTCGGTGCCGGCGCGCTCGTCCGACGGCTCGGCACCCGTCCGCTCATCGTCCTCGGCGGCGCCCTCCCCGTCACCGGGATGCTCCTGGTCGCGCTGCTCGCCCCCGCGCAGGCGGCCGTCGGGGTCTGGGCCGGGCTCTTCCTCATCGGCTTCGGCTCGGGCGTCGCCGAGATCGGCCTCAACGTCGAGGCGGCGGCGGTCGAACGGCAGATCTCCCGGCCGGTGGTCCCGATGCTGCACGCCTGCTTCAGCCTCGGCACGGTGATCGGCGGGGCCGTCGGCATCGCCCTGACCGCCGTCGGCACCCCCGTGCTCCTCCACCTGCTCCTCGCCACGGTCGTGATGGCCGGACTCGCGACCTTCGCCGCGACGAACCTCCGACCGATCCCCCGGGAGGCGCCGACTGCGGCGGCGGCGGTCGCCGGCGACGACGTGGCCGCTGCAGCGCCCCGCCTGCGCGCCGTCCTCACCGCGCAGGTGCTCCTCATCGCCGTGATCACCCTGGCCATGGCCTTCGCCGAGGGGGCCGCGAGCGACTGGCTCCCCCTCCTCATGACGACCGACCACGACACCCCGGAGGTCACCGGCTCCCTCGTGTTCACCGGCTTCGCGCTGGCGATGTTCATCGGCCGGTCGGCCGGCACGCCCCTCGTGGCGCGGTTCGGCCGCGCGCCGGTCATCCGGGTGTGCGCCGCCGTCGGTGTCGTCGGGGTCCTGCTCGTCGTCGTGTCCCCGAGCCCGTGGCTGACCGCGGCCGCAGCGGGCGTCTGGGGCCTCGGGATCGCCCTCGGGTTCCCACTCGCGATCTCGGCCGCCGGCGACCACTCGACCGACGGCGACCGGCGCGTCTCCGTCGTGGCCACGGCTGGCTACATCGCGTTCCTCGCCGGGCCGCCCGCGCTCGGGTTCCTCGGCGAGCACCTCGGCCTGCAGACGGCGATGCTCGTGCCGGCGGCCCTGCTCGTGGTCGCGCTGTTGGCGGCGCCAGCGACGCGGAACCGAGTCGTCCCGGCGATTCCCGGTCGCCCCGTCCCCGCGCCGACCGGGTCGTCGGACTGATCCTGTCGCCTTCGGCCTCGCCACGGTGAGTGCTGGTCCAGCACCCCCCTGCGGCACCGCAGATCATGGGGTTTCGCTGTCGGGGCGAGTTCGATCACACTCGGTCAGCGGATCGCGCATCGACAGGTCGTCGCCGTACCACCGTCGCCCGTGACCTCGGCATCGACCGCACCACCTGTACCGGATGCTCGATCTTGCCGCACCGCACTCTCTCCCACCCCGGATCCTGACGAGCACATCGTGGCGACACCCGAAGCCGTGTAGCGTTTGGCGCCCCTTCACCGGGCATTATTGCGGGACAGGCATACGGGAAACCCCAGGTCAGCGGGCAGTAGGACGCCAACCTGCGGTCGAGGCAACGAAAGTCGTGTAGCGGTGAAGGACCGGCTTACGGGACCTCTCCTGGTCGAGCTCCTACGGGGCGGGGAGCATCGAGCGGGCGCATACTGGGCGAGTGGTCACTCTCCTCTCGCCGCTTCGCGACCGGCGAGCTTGGATCGTGTCAGCCGTCGTGGTCGTGCTGACCCTGGGGTCTTTGACGCTCATCGGCCCTCCTCGACTGCATGAGGGCTCTCGACTTGTCAGCGCAGTCCTGCTGAGCTTCGCACTCGGGTTCCTGAGCGCTGCGCTCGTCCTCTTCGTCCGTCACGCCGGTGGTCCGCAGCCGGGCACGGTTCTGATTGGCCTGGATCCGACACGGCGCAGAAACATCCGGAACGCTGTAGTCCGCAACTCGCCAGCGAGCCTGCCGGAAACCGATCGTCCGTACGGCATTGAGTTCGCTAGGGCGTACCGAAGCTGGCTGCCCACCAACATCGCTCCGTTCCTCGTTCTCATGGTCGGCGTCTTTCTTCAGGCCCTCAGCCAACTGCGAACCTGGGATGGCGGGTTCATCTCCGTCTGCCTCGTACTCGAGTTCGCGCTGGTGGGGTTCGCGATCTTTGTCCTGGTGCCTCTTCAGCTCCGTCGCCTTACCCGGGCTGACCGGTTCGCATCGGCTCCTGCGACCACGGGTTCCGATCATCGGGGCTGATTAGCGCGGCGCGAGGCGCGCTACGACCACCGCTCCGCGATGATGATCCGCACGTACCGGTGGACGATCGGCTACCGGATGCTCGCGCGGTGCCTGACGGCGTAAGTTCGGACCATGAACTATCGCGACCGCGGGCGCGCGGTCCGCCTGGACAGCAGCGATGCTCGAACCATAAGAGGAACCCTGCATCTGACCGCGGGCGCCCCCGAGTTCCACCCGGGGCTTGCGCAGGCGTTGGAACAGTTGCCTTCGTTGCGCAAGGTCGACTCGGGCAGCGGTTGGGCTCGCCTCGTGACCCGGAGCCACGGAGCTGTCGGCTCAGCCGTGGTGCGAATCGAGATAGAACGTCACCCGCAGGGAGACGTGCTGGAAGTCGTGATTACCCCCGCAGTGCGCTTCATCTTTGGCCCGAGCACCGCACAACTGCAAGCGCTCGGGAGCAAACTACTCGATGCGCTCGACGCGTCCTTCGAGAGCAGTCCGTAGAGGGATCCCTTACCGGGCAGAGCCAGCCGGGCCCGGTCGTGTTCAGGGGACCACCGCCTGCTGAGACGCTCCCATCGGCCTCATCGCTGAGTGATCGAGGTCGGACCCGGGAGCGCGGCCCTGGGACGGCGTAGCGTTCCGCCCGTTCCGGGCCGCGGTCAGACGGCGGAGTCGAGGAGCCGTCCGGTCCATTCCCGCAGGGCTTGCGTTGCCCGTTGCGACAAGACTGCTTCCGGCATCATGCTCGTCGACCCGTGGAATGCTCCCGGCCACACGTGCAGTTCCGCTTGGACGCCGGCGGCCCAGAGTGCGCTGGCGAAGGTGACGGTCTCGTCGCGGAACACCTCGGTGCTGCCGCAGTCGACGTACGCGGGCGGGAGCGCGGCGAGGTCGGTCGCGCGGCCGGGTGCGGCGTAGACGGAGACATCGTCGCCACCGCGTCGGTCGCCGAGGTAGGCGTCCCAGCCGAACCGGGTCATCTCACGGTCGGCGACGCCGACACCGTCGAACTGCTGTGCGGAGAGGGTGGCGTCACGGTCGTCCAGCATGGGGCTGACGAGTACCTGCCCGATGACGCCCGGGCCTTGGCGGTCGCGGGCCAGGAGTGCGGTGCCGGCGGCGAGTCCGGCGCCGGCGCTCTGGCCGACGATGAGGATGCGGTTCGGGTCGACGCCGAGTTCGTCGGCGTGCTCGGCGGTCCAGACGAGGCCGGCGTAGCAGTCCTCGACCGGGTACGGGTCGGGGTGTTCCGGAGCGAGGCGGTAGTCGGGGCTGACGAGGACGACGTCGTGCACGAGCAGCCACTCGTCGTAGGAGTCGAGGTTGCCGAGGTGGTGGCCGAACATCATTCCGCCGCCGTGGATCGCGTAGGCGCAGGCCGCTGGCCCCGTGCGCCCGATGCGCTGGATCACGGCGAGGGTGATCGGGTCGCCGAGGTGTCCGGGGACGGTGATGCTGCGTCTCTCCAGGCCGCGGGCGTGCAGTCCTTCGTCGAGCTGCACTTCGGTCATGTCGAGCTGTCGCATCGGCGGCAGCATCTCGGTGGTGAGGTGGAAGCGGCCGCGTTCGTCCATCGCGGTGAGGAAGGGGACGAACTCGGGGTCGAACGGTGGGCGGGGAAGCGTGGTGGTCTCAGGCACGGGCGGTCTCCTCGGCGTGGGTGGTCGATCGGGTCAGGGCGGTCGGGGCGGGCGGATCGGCGAGGGCCGAAGGCGCGTCGGAGGAGTCCGCGCCGCCGGCGCCCTCCGGTCGATCGGTGGTCCGTGCTCGGACCATCCCGACGACGACGAGCAGGGCGGCGATGGCGGCGAGCCCGAGCCCGGCCACGGTGACGGCGTCCTGGAACGCTTCGAGGCGGACGGCAGTCCAGGTGGTCGTGGTGATGCTCCCGGCGACGAAGGCGGCGACGATGGTTCCCGCCGCGGCGACGGCTGCACCTCCCGCGAGTTCGCTGGAGGTGTCGACGAGCGCGGCACCGACCGAGGTGCGATCCGCGGGCAGACCCGTGAGGACGGAGGCGCCCGCGACGACACCGACGATGCGCATCCCGGCGGCGACGAGCACGAGCGCGACGAGCACCCACACGTAGCCGTGGCGGCTCAGACCACCGAATACTGCGAGGCCCGAGACGACCGCGGCTGCACTGATCCAGGCAGCGCGGCCGAGGCCGACCCGCTGGACGAACGGCCCGACGAACCTGCCTCCGGCCAGGAGGACGACGACCTGCGGCAGCGTCCCGACGGCGGCAAGGGCCGGCGGCCAACCCCAGGCGAACTGCAGCTGCAGCGTCACGAGGTACGACAGCCCGGCGACGGCGAGACCCGACGCCGCCTTGAACGCGAGGCCGCTCGACACCAGGGGCCGAGCGAGCAGGTGCATGTCGATCAGCGGGTGCCGGGCCGTCCGTTCCCGGACGACGAAGCCTGCCGCGCACGCGGCGGTCAGGGCGAGGGTGATCCACCCCCACGGGGAAGCGCCCCCCGCCTGGACGAGGACGGTCGGCGTCACCAGCGCACCCGCCACGGTGGCGGTACCGAGCAGCGCACCGACGAGGTCGACCGGGTCGCGTCGGAGTCCTGCGCTCTCGTCACGGGCGACACCGAGCCGGATGCCGATGAGGGCGAGCAGCGCGATCGGCACGTCGGCCAGCAGCAGCACCTGCCACGGTGCGACGGCGAGCACGAACCCACCGACCGTCGGTCCGACGGCCAGGCCGACGAGCCCCGCGGTGGAGATGACGGTGAGTGCGCGCACGCGAAGACCCTCGTCGTCGAAGAGCCGGAACGCCAACGCCATCGACCCGGGCGTTGTCATCGCTGCGGCGACGCCCATCACGACCCGTACGGCGATGAGCTGTCCGGTCGTCGTGACCACTGCGGTCGAGAGGCTCGCCACCGCGAGCAGGACGAGCCCGGACAGCATCACCCGGCGGCGGCCGACGCGGTCGGCCACGGCGCCGAAGAGCAGCATGAGCCCGCCGAAGGCGACCGAGTAGGCGCCCGACACCCACTGCAGGCCCGTCGTCGACGACCCCAGGTCGCGGCCGATCGTCGGCAGGGCGACGTTGAGCACGGAGTTGTCGAGCATCTCGAACAGGAACACCGCCGACAACCCGGCGAGGGCCATCCAGGCGTCAGAGAGACGAGAGGGCGCGGCGCCGGCCGGCAAGCGACCGCGGGCGAGAGATGGGCTGGGCGACACGGGGCTGGGCGACACGGGGCGCACTCCTTCGAGAGAAGAAGTGGCGACTCGTTCGATGCCGCGTGCTGGTGCGTCGCTGGTAGCGGCGCCTTTTACCTCAGTGATCGAGACCATACACGGACGGCACACGGAAGCGCCAGCCGGACGGCGGACCACCCCGCAACGGGTTGCTCGTCGACGAGGCGGATTGCGGACATGATTGGCAAGACCAGGCCCCGCCCGCCAGGATGACACCGTGCTCGTCTCCATCGTCTACATGAGCCGCGCGGTCGTCCCCTTCGACGATGCCGCGCTGGCCGAGCTGCTCCGCGAGGCACGGCTCCGCAACGAGGCCCTCGGCGTCTCGGGCATCCTGCTGGCGAAGGACGGGCGGTTCATGCAGCTGCTCGAGGGCCCGGCGTTCAGCGTCGACGACCGGTTCTCGGTGATCACGAACGACCGACGCCACGGCGAGGTGAAGTCCCTCGTCCGCGAGGACATCGAGCGCCGCCGGTTCGACGGCTGGTCGATGGCCTACCGCTCGCTCGACGACACGGACCTCGCTGCCGAGGAGGGCTTCAGCCCGTTCCTCTCCGACACCGTCGAGTTCCCGGAGTCGTTCGACCGGACGAGCGCCGCCTGGCTCCTCAAGTGGTTCCGCGACCGCGAACTCCGCGACGTCTGAGCGCCAGCGTCTGAACGCCAGCGCCAGCGCCTGTGCCCCAGTCCCTGAGCGTCAGCCCCGCCCGAACGCGAGGCTCTCCGAGACGATCCCGAGCACCACGGCGAGTTCGTCCTCGTTCCGTGGCCCGTAGACCATGAACTCGGTCCCGAAGTCCGCGTAGCCGTGTGGTTCCGCCCACCCGAGGTCCATGAGCTCCTGCCCCCGCTCCGGCGGCAGGACGAGGTGCACGCTGGTGTCGTCCACGCCGTGCAGGTGCACGGGTTCGAGCCGACGGCCGGGTGCGAGGGACCGCTCGGGTGCGGACTCGACCTCGTGGTCGGTGCAGAACACGGCACGTGAACTCGCCGGCGAGACCTGGCTGTGCCCCTCGACCACGTCGGGCAGCGCGAACACGGCGGCGACGAGCCTCCCCCACATCTCCGGCGGTGCGAGCTGGTCGACCTGGCGGTGCGGCCCCTCCACGGACGTGGTCGGCACTGTTCCTGAGCGTGCTGGTGGTTCCCCCATGCGCTCAGTCTGTCGAACCGAACGCGTCGGCCGCCACCCCGAGCAGCCGCTCGCGGTGCCGCGGGTCCGCGGTCGCGGAGAGCACGACCCGCCACATGGTCGAGACCGCCGAGTACAGGTCCGCCCGTCCGGTCCGGACGTCGGACACCAGCTGCACCCCGGTGAAGTACGGCACGAGGGTCGCGCCGAGCTGCTCCGCGGACAGCTCGGTCCGGAGCTCACCGCTGGCGATCGCCAGCCGGAACACGTCGACGATCCCGGCGATCCACTGCTCGTAGAAGCTGACGGTGGCCGCCGCGAACTCACCGCGTTCGAGCGAGAGCCGGATGCCGGCCCGCACGATCGGATCGGTCCGCAGCAGGTCGGCGATGCTCTTCGACGCGGCGATGAGCGCTGCCGTCGGTGAGGTGTCGGTGTGGCTCACGACGTCGAAGGTGCGGGCGTTCTGCTCGTCGATGACGGCGAGCGCCATGGCGAGCTTCGTCGGGAAGTGGAAGTGCAGGGCGCCCTGCGAGACGCCCGCGGCACGGGCGATGCCCGCGACCGTCGCGGCGGCGAAGCCGGCGCGGTCGAACTCCTCGGCCGCGGCCACCAGGATCAGCTCACGTCGTTCCACGGTTCCAGTGTGTCGGACTGGAGGCGCGGGGCGGGCCCGCAACGCGCCTCCCGTGTCGAGCGGTGTCAGTTCAGGAGGCCTTCGTGGCGCTCCGGCGCCGCCTCCGGTCGGAGCCACAGCCGGACGACCGGCCCCGAGTCGGGGTTCGTCCCCGCAGGCACCGTGACCTCGAGCGCGTCGGCGGTCTGCGTCCACGTCGCCGCTCCTGCGACGCCGAGCACCTCGACACTGCGGATCGGCCGGGCGAGCAGGGTCGACGCGCTGCCGAACGACCGGATCCGCGCGGTGCCGTCGGCGGGCGACCCGAGCAGGATCGCGTAGACGTGGTCGCCGGTGACGTCGTGCCGCGTCGTGAACCGGACGTCCTCGGGCGTGTAGACGGGTGTGTCGCCGTCCACGAAGGACCCGGCCGGTACGTGCGTCGGGCCTTCGCCGGACACGATCCACGGACGGGTGCCGTAGATGGCCTCCCCGTTGGCCGTGAGCCAGCGTCCCACGCCCTCGAGGATGCGCTGCTCGGGCTCGGCGATGGTGCCGTCCGGCTTCGGGCCGACGTTGAGCAGGAGGACACCGTTCTTCGCCACGACGTCGGCGAGCTCCGCGATGACGTCCCGGACGCCCTTGTAGTCGTGCCCGTCGATCCAGCACCACGCGGTCTTGGACACCGAGGTGTCGTTCTGCCAGACGACCGGCGGGATCCCGCCCATCGCCCCACGCTCGATGTCGTAGACGGCAGACCCCTCGGCGAAGGCCTGCCACTTGTAGTTGATCACGACCTCGCGACCCCACTCGGCGGCACGGTTGTAGTAGTAGGCCGCGAGCGTGCGGAGTGCGGGCTCGAAGGCGGGCTGTTCGATCCACCAGTCGAACCACAGGACCTGCGGGCGGTAGCGGTCGATGACCTCGACCGTGCGGAGCAGCCAGTCCTCGAGGAAGCGTTCGTTCGGCGCTGTCTCCTGACGCTGCGCCGGGCCGTAGAAGTCGATGGTGGCGGGGTCGAGGACGTCCGAGTCGAACTTGGCTCCGCCGTTCATGAAGAACCAGTGCTCGGCCCGGTGCGACGAGGCGCCCCGGACCATCCAGGCGTCGTCGACCGCGGTCAGCAGGTCGCCGAGGACGTCTCGCTCGGGACCCATCGTCGCGGCGTTCCAGCGCGATCGTCGCGTGTCGTACATCGCGAAGCCGTCGTGGTGCTCGGCGACGGGCACGACGAACTGGGCTCCGGCGCGACGGAACAGGTTCGCCCACGCCGCGGGGTCGAAGTGCTCCATCGTGAACGACGGGATGAAGTCCTTGTACCCGAACTCGGACTGCGGACCGTACGTGGCGACGTGGTGCTCGAACTCGGGGGTGCCTTCGCGGTACATGTCCCGCGCGTACCACTCGTTGCGGAAGCCCGGGACGGAGTAGACGCCCCAGTGCAGGAAGATCCCGAACTTCGCGTCGTGGTACCACCGCGGCGGCGTGTACTTGCGGAGCGACTCCCACGTCGGGTCGAAGGGGCCGGCTGCGACGACGGCCGCGACCGCTGCGAGGGCGGCGGAGTTGTCGGTCACGTCGACCGGTTCGGGCAGCGTCGCCGGATCGATGCGCGGCAGGTCGTGCGGTGCGGTCATGGCTCCTCCTCGAGTCTGACGAAACGTTTCGCCCGTGACGGTGAGCATACGGTAGCCTGCCCTTCACCGACCAGGCGAAACGATCAGCTCCCCGGGGTCGAACACCAGGAGGCCCATCGTGGACGAAGCGATCCCCACCCGGCCGCTGCGGACCGGCAGCCGCATCCCCACGATCGGGCTCGGTACGTTCGGCTCCGACCGGTACAGTCCGGACGATGTCGCGGCGGCGGTCCGCGGCGGCCTCGAAGCGGGCTACCGTCTCGTCGACTGCGCGTCGGTCTACGGCAACGAGGCCGAGGTGGGTGCCGCGATCGCTGCGAGCGGCGTGCCTCGTGACGACCTGTTCGTCATGTCGAAGGTCTGGAACGACGCCCACGCTCCGTCCGACGCCGTCGCCTCGGTGCACCGGTCGCTCGAGGACCTCCGCGTTGAGCACCTCGACGCGGTCTTCGTGCACTGGCCGTTCCCCAATCACCACCCGCCGCACGCCTCGGTCGCGGACCGCGACCGGACGGCACGCCCGTACGACCACGCCGCGTACCTGGCGCTGTGGCGTGCGCTCGAAGGGCTCGTCGACGAGGGAATCGTGCGGCACCTCGGGACGTCGAACACCACGATCCCGAAACTGCAGCGCCTGCTCGACGACGCCCGGGTCCTGCCGTCGCTCAACGAGATGGAGCTGCACCCGACGTTCCAGCAGCCGGCGCTGTTCGACTACTGCCTGACGCACGCCATCCAGCCCGTCGGGTACTCCCCGCTCGGCTCGCCGTCCCGCCCGGACCGGGACCGCGAGGACGACGACCCCGTGGACGTCGACGACCCGGTGGTACGGCGGATCGCCCGGGCCCACGGCGTGCACCCCGTCGTGGTCTGCCTCAAGTGGGCGGTCGCGCGCGGGCAGATCCCGATCCCCTTCTCGGTGAAGCCGGAGCAGTACCGGGCGAACCTCGCGGGCGCCCTGACCGACCCGCTCAGCGACGACGAGCTCCGCGCGATGGCGGAGGTCGACCGGGGCAGCCGGCTCATCAAGGGGCAGGTCTTCCTCTGGCAGGACGCCGCGAGCTGGCACGACCTGTGGGACGAGGACGGCACGATCGCGGGCGGGCGCGGGTGAACGCCCGTCGTACGGCGACCTACAAGGACCTGCAGCGCGAGACCGGGCTGTCGCTCGCGACCATCTCGAAGTTCTACAACGGCGGGTCGGTCCGCGAGGAGAACGCCGAGGCCATCCGCACCGCCGCGGCCGCGCTCGGCTTCCGCGCGAACGGCTTCGCGCGGAGTCTGCGGTCCCGTCGGTCCGGCACGATCGGCGTCCTGCTCCCGGCGCTCGACAACGACTTCCACCTCACCGTCATCGCCGGCGTCGAGAGCGCACTCCGCCCGTACGGTCTGAGCGTCATCGTCTCGTCGAGTCCGGACGAGGGCGCTCGGGCCGTCGACCTGCTCCGCAGCCGCATGGTGGACGGCATCATCGCGGTGCCGTCCGACCACGACGTCGAACCGCTGGCCCGAGCCGCCGAGCAGCTGCCCGTCGTGCAGGTCGACTGGCGCGCCGGAGGGCTCCGCTCGGACGGTGTGTTCCTCGACAACCACGGGGCGGGCGCCTTGGCGGCGCAGCACCTGCTCGACCACGGCCACCGACGGGTCGCCGTGATCGGTGGGGACCCGTCGATCTCCACCATGCGCGAGCGCACCGATGGCTTCCGCGCGGTCCTCGAGCGTCACGGTGGCCACCTTCCGCTCGACGCCGTCCTCGAGGGACCGCTCACCGTCCGGAACGGGCAGACCGCGATGCAGCGGATCCTCGTGATGCCGGACCGGCCGACGGCGGTGTTCTGCGCCAACTACGAGCTGACCCTCGGCGCCGTGATCGCCCTCAACGAGTCCGGCCTCACGCTCGGCACGGACCTGTCGCTCCTCGGGTTCGACGGGCTGGAACTCGCGCAGGCCACCGTCCCGAAGCTCACGGTCATCGAACAGCCGACCCACGAACTCGCCGTCCACGCGGCCGAGCGGCTCCGCGGACGACTCGTCGCCGCGGACCGCACCGCCACCCAGCCCGGGACGGCCCTGGACCCTGACCCGGTCGACATCATCGTCGCTCCGCGCCTGGTCGCCGGCGGCTCCGTCGCCAGACTCCCGACCCCCTCGGAGGAATGATGCTGCGCTACACCCTCACCCATCAGCCGACCCTCAGCGCCCTCGCATCCCTCGGGCACGGCTCGAAGGTGCTCCTCGCCGACGGCAACTACCCGTTCGCCACCGCCAAGCACCCGTCGGCGCGCCTCGTGCACCTGAACTTCCGGCCGGGAGTGCTCGACGTCGACGAGGTCCTGACGACGCTCCTCGACGCGATCCCGGTCGAGTCGGCCACGGTGATGCGCGCGCCGGTCGGCACCACGGTCGCCGCGCACGAGGGGTACCGGCGGATCCTGGGCGAGGCCGTGCCGATCACGGACCTCGACCGCTTCGCCTTCTACGACGCGGTCCGCGCTCCGGCGACGGGGCTCGTCATCGCCACCGGCGACCAGCGGTCGCACGCCAACCTGCTGCTGGAGATCGGGTTCCAGCCGACCCCGGGCCGGTAGACCGCAGCACGCGCGTGACCGGCGGCCGACCGCCCGGGCTGCACTGCGCCTCCCGGACAGACGGGCCGGCGGGCCGAAGGGCGGACGCTCAGGTGAGCGCCAGCAGGGTGTTCACCTGCTCGTTCACCCCCGTGAGCGTGGCGATGGGTTTGCCGTTCGCGTAGACGTCGTCGAACGCGGGCTGCAGCAGCGCCTGCACGTCGGCGGGGTTCCGGGTGACCGGGAACAGGAACGTCGTCTTCTCCTCGACCTGTCGGGTGAACGCGGAGACGTCGAGGCCGCGCTCACGGAACGAGGCGACGGCCGCGTCGGTGCCCGCGGGACGCGCGGGGAACACGATGCCGGCCTTGCCGACGATCTGCTGAGCGGTGTCGCTGCCGAGGAACGCGACCCACTTCGCCGCGGCCTCGGGGTTCTTCGCCTGCTTCGTGATCGAGTCCCCGAGCCCGTTGAACATCGAGGCCCGGTGTCCGATCGGCCCGATCGGCGTCGGCGCGAGGGCGATGTCGAGGTCCTTCATGTTGAGGTACGAGCCGATCATCCACGAACCGTTGAACGACAGGGCGCACTTGCCCGCACCGAGCTGCACCTCCGGACCGGTCGTCGTCGAGAACACCCCGTACTTGGCCATGTAGCCCTTCTCGGCGAGGCCGTAGTACCAGGCGAGCGTGTCCTGCACGACCTTCTCGTCGTAGCGGAACTTGTCGCCCCAGGGGTTCTCGTTCGTGTAGAACCAGTCGATCGAGCCGGTGAAGGGCGACCACTGCGTCTGCCCGAAGCCGTCACCACCGGAGCCGTTCGACGAGATCCCGTACACGGCGACGTCGTGCTTGTCGAAGCCGGGCTCGTCGCCGCGACGTCCCTTCCCGTCGACGGTCAGGTGCGCGAGCATCCGTTCGAACGAGCCGCCGTCGTCGGGGTTCCACTCGAGGTCGGCGAGGTCGGCGGCGGACACCCCGGCCTTCGCCATCGCCTTCTTGTCGTAGAACATCGCGATCGTGTCCCAGTCCTTCGGCGACCCGTAGCGGTGGCCGTCCTTGCCCTTCCAGAGCTCGGCGAGCCCGGACTGGTAGTCGTCGTCGCGGATGCCCTTCGTGGCACCGAGTTCGTCGAGCTTGTAGAGGACGTCGAGGTCGGCGTACTGCGGGAACTTCGTGAGGTGGTCGGTGAAGACGTCCGGGGCGGTGCCGGCGATGAACCCAGCGGTGAGCTTCGTCCAGTAGTCGTTCCACCCGAGCTGGGTGATCTTGACGGTGATGTCCGGGTTCTCGCGGTGAAAGGCGTCGGCGACGGCCTGGTAGGCGGGCAGCTGGTTCGAGTCCCAGAGCCAGTAGCTCACGGTCGTGGCACCGCTCTTCGACGCGGCCCCACGGCTCGGCGACGAGCAGGCCGCGAGCGCACCGAGGGCGAGGGCCGAGGCGCCACCGGCGAAGAGCGCGCGGCGGGAGAGTTCGTTCGTCATGGTGTGTTGGTCCTGTCCGAGCCCGGGCTACTTGATCCCGGAGAAGCCGATGGAGTTGACGATCCGCTTGGCGAAGACGCCGAACAGCAGGATCATCGGGAGCGCCGCCACCAGGGTCGCGGCCATCAGGCCCGCCCAGTCGGTGCCGGACTGCGGGGTCTGCGACTTGAAGACGCCGAGTGCGACGGTCAGCACGCGCGAGCTGTCGGTGTACGACACCATGAGCGGCCAGAAGTAGTCGTTCCAGCTCGTGATGTAGGTCAGCACGGCGAGCGTGGCGATCGGGGCCGCCGCCATCGGGATGACGAGGCGGAAGAACACCCGGATCTTGCCGGCGCCGTCGATGAGTGCGGCTTCCTCGACCTCCTTCGAGATGCCGAGGAAGAACTGCCGGAGGAAGAACACCGCGAACGGCGTCATGAACATCGTCGGCAGGGCGATCCCGAGCAGGTTGTCGACGAGTCCGAGCTCCTTGATGAGCGCGAAGTTCGGCAGCAGCGTGAAGATCGCGGGGACCATGAGCCCGGCGAGGAACACCGCGAAGACCTTGTCGCGTCCGGGCCAGCGCAGCCGGGCGAACGCGTAGGCGGCTGCGGCGGAGAAGAACACCTGGCCGACGGTGACGAGGGTGGAGACGATGATCGAGTTGCCGAGGTACCGCCAGAAGTTCAGCGCAGCGCCGGAGCCGCCCTGCTCGAGGGCCTCCTTCGTGGACTGCAGCCCGAAGACCCGCTCGAAGCCGCCCAGGCTGAAGCCGACGGGCAGCAGCGAGGTCGGGTCGGAGTTGATCGCGCCGTTCGAGGACAGGGCGGTGCGGAGGATCCAGTAGAACGGGAACAGGGTGATGACGATGACGGCGATCATCGCGACCCAGGCGAGGACACGGCCGACCGAGGGGCGACGGCGGTGGCCGGCTCCCGGTCGCGGCTGACGCTTCGTGGTGACGGAGCGGGTGAGGGTGGTGGTCATGGTCGGACGCTCCGTTCAGTCCAGGTCCGACTCACCCGAGCGGGTGAGGCGGTACTGGATGATCGTGATGATGCTGAGGACGACGAGGAGCGCGACCGACACGGCGGACGCGTACCCGAACTGGAAGCGGCCGAAGGCCAGGTTGTAGATGTAGTTCTGCACGACGTTCGTGGCGTTCGCGGGGCCGCCCTGCGTGGTGACGGCGACGGTGTCGAACACCTGGAACGACCCGATCACGGTGATGATGAGCACCAGCGACAGGATCGGGCGGAGGAGCGGCACGGTGATCCGCCAGAACATCTTCCACTCGCTCGCGCCGTCGATGCGCCCGGCTTCGTACACGGTCTCGGGCAGGGACTGCAGGCCGGCGAAGATGAGCAGTGCGGTGTAGCCGACGTGGCGCCAGACGTTGATGAGCGCGATCGACGGGATGCCCCAGACGTCGCTCTGCAGGAACGGGATGCGGTCGAGCCCGAGGGCGGCGAGCATCTCGTTGCCGATGCCGAGCTGGGTGTCGAGGATCCACAGCCAGACGAGCGCCGCGACGACGTTCGACACCAGGTAGGGCGCGAGGACGATGCCGCGCACGAAGGTCGACTTCGTCAGGCGGTGCATCATCACGGCGATGAAGAGCGCGACGACCGTCTGGATGACGATGTTGATGAGGACGTACTCGACGGTCACGACCATCGAGTGCCAGAAGATCGAGTCCTGCACCAGCCGCACGTAGTTCTGCAGGCCGGTGAACTCGGGCGGGGTGAGCAGGTTGTACGAGGTGAAGCTGAGGTAGATCCCCCGCACGGTCGGCCACGCCAGGAACACCGCGAACCCGATCGCGGCCGGGGCGATGAAGGCGAGCGCGAGCCACAGGTCGTTCCTGGGCCGGCGACGTGGGGTGGTCGTCCGTGCACGGGCGAGGTCGGCGGGCCGACTCCTCCGTGGGCGGGCGGTCGTCAAGGGTGACGACACGGGGCTCTCGGTTGCCATCGCGACTCCTTCGTCTGCGGTGGACTGACGTGCGGCAGTCCGTGAGCCGGGAATCTACACGTGGGGACACCGCGCCGCAAGCGTCCCTTTTCTCCTGACCAACAGGGGTTGTCACGAGTAGACAAGCCGTGTGAGGATGGCGGTCGATCGCATCGGAGCGACCTGCCCGGCGACGCATCCCCCACCCTGGAAAGGTCACTGATGATCTCTGTCGGAATGGTCGGCGCGGGCCAGTTCGCCCCGCAGTTCGCGAAGTTGTTCAAGCTCCACCCCGACGTCGACCGGGTCTACGTCACCGACCTCGTCGACGACCGCGCCTCGGAACTCGTCGAGTCGCAGCACCTCGACGGCACGTTCCCCGACTTCGACGCCGTGCTCGCCTCGGACGTCGACGCCGTCGCGATCTTCACGCAGCGCTGGACGCACGGGCCCCTCGTCGTCAAGGCCCTCCGCGCCGGCAAGCACGTGTACTCCGCCGTGCCGATGGCGATCTCCGTCGAGGAGATCAGCGCCATCATCGACGCCGTCCGCGAGACCGGGCTCACCTACATGATGGGCGAGACGAGCTACTACAACCCGGCGACGGTCTTCGCCCGCAAGCAGGTCGCCGAGGGCGCCTTCGGCCGGGTCTTCTACGCCGAGGGCGACTACGTCCACGACATGGACCTCGGCTTCTACGCCGCGTACCAGTACAGCGGCGGCGACGACTGGAAGCGCACCGCCAGCTACCCGCCGATGCTCTACCCGACCCACTCGGTCGGTGGCGTCCTCGGCGCGATCCCCGGCCACGCCGTCAGCGTCAGCTGCCTCGGCGTCAAGGACGACCGCGGCGACGGCGTCTTCGACAAGGACGTCAGCCAGTTCGACAACGACTTCTCGAACGCCACCGCCCTGTTCGAGCTCGACAACGGCGGCGTCGTGCGGATCAACGAGATGCGCCGCGTCGGCTACCCGTCGCACATCCGCGAGTCCCGCTTCCGCTACTTCGGCACCGAGGCGAGCTTCGAACAGCTCGCCCGCGTCAGCGTCTGGCAGGACAAGGAGGACGTCCACGACATCAGCGACCAGATCAACACGCAGGCGACGATGTCCCTCGACGACCCGCGTCTGGCCGACGTTGACCCGTCGCTCCGTGACGCGTTCGTCTCCGGGTACGCCGAGGTCCACGACACCGACCGCCTGCCGGACGAGTACGCCGGTGTCCCGACCGGACACGAGGGCAGCCACCAGTTCCTGGCCGACGACTTCGTCCGCGCCGTCGTCGACCGGACGCTCCCCCCGGTGAACGCCTGGACCGCCGCGCGCTTCACCCTGCCCGGCATCATCGCCCACCAGTCGGCGCTGCAGGGCGGCGTCCGCCTCGAGGTGCCGGACTTCGGCGACGCGCCCGAGCCGGCCACGACGGCGTCCTCGTCTAGTATCGCCAGCGAATAGCAAGTGGCGTTCGGGTGTCGGTCCCTACCGGGCCGGCACCCGAACGCGGCTTCCGGACCCGACGAAGGTGGCTGACGTGAGCGTCCCGACGACCCCGAGGGCGGTCACCCGCGCCGACGTCGCCCGCTACGCGGGAGTCAGCACCTCGGTCGTCAGCTACGTCGTGCACGACGGCCCCCGACCGGTCGCAGCCGAGACGGCCGCCCGCGTCCGCGAGGCCATCCGCGTCCTCGGCTACCGCCCGAACGCCAGCGCGCAGGCCCTCCGCACCGGGACCTCGAAGATGCTCGGGCTCGTCGTCCCGGAGCTCGACAACCCGTTCTGGTCGGAGCTCGCCGTCGCGGTCACGCACGCCGCCGCCGCCAGGGGGTACGACGTCCTGCTCGCGAACAGCGACGGGGACGCCGTGCAGGAGCGCGAGCGACTCCGCAGCCTGTCCGCCCGGCAGGTCGACGGCATCATCGTGACGAGCATCATGACGCGGCCGGACCTGTCCACCGTGAGCGACCCCGGCATCCCGATGGTCCTCCTCAACACCTTCTTCGAGGTCCCCGACTACGCCAGCATCGGTGTCGACGCCCTCCGCGGCGCGTACGACGGCACGCGACACCTCGTCGAGCACGGGTACCGCTCGATCGGCCTCGTCATGGGCCACACCGGCTCGATGGAGCTCCGCGAGCAGGGCTGGATGCGGGCGCTCCGCGACGCCGGGCTGCCGGACGGGCCCATCGTCCGCACCGACTTCAACCGTCGTGGCGGCTACGAGGCGGGCCTCCGCATGTTCGCCGACGACAATCGCCCGCGAGCCCTCTTCGTCAGCTCGGACATGCAGGCCGTCGGTGTCCTCCGCGCCCTGTACGAGCTCGGGCTCTCCGCACCCGACGACGTCGCCATCGTCTCCTTCGACGGTGCGGCCGAGGCGGACTACACGAACCCGCAGCTCACGACCGTCCGGCAACCCATCGAGACGATGGCCGCGGCGGCCGTGGACCGCGTGCTCGGCCTGGACGCCGACAACCAGTGGCACCGCGACCTGGTACCGGCCGAGTTGGTGCTCGGCGGGAGTTGCGGGTGCCACGAAAGTCGGTGACGCACCCATCTGCGGGCCTGGAGGCGCGGTGCGGGCCCGCCCCGCGCCTCCAGGCCCGCCTCTTGGTCACGCGACCGACGCACGCTCCGTCACCGCGGTGAGCCGCTCCAGCGGCACGCGCTGGTGCGTGTCCCGCGTCAGCGCTGCCGCCTCGACCGGTTCGCCGGTCTCGGTGTCGACGAACCGGAGGTCCGACGTCAGCTCCGACGGGCGGTGGCGGTCGGCCCAGCCGCCGAGGGCGAGCAGCACCAGCGAGAGGTCGCGCCCGGCGGCCGTGAGGACGTACTCGTCGCGCGCACGACCACCCTCCGGCTTGTAGGACGTGCGCTCGAGCACGCCGCCCTCGACGAGGGAGACGAGGCGGGCCGTGAGGACCTCGCGCGGGACGCCGAGGCTCTGCTGGAACTGACTGAAGCGCGTGGATCCGGCGAGGGCGTCGCGGACGATCATGAGCGTCCACTTCTCGCCGAGGACGTCGAGGGACCGTGCGATGGGGCAGCGCTCGTCGCCGCCGAGGATGCCGAGCATGCATCCACCCTACTTGGGTTCGGAATGCGAACACAACGTGCTAAGTTCACTTTCCGTACTCAACTTCTCTCGACTGGAGCACCCCATGACCGACCTCACCAACGCGATCGTCCTCGTCACCGGAGCGAACGGCGGCCTCGGCGCCGAGTTCGTCCAGCAGGCCCTCGACCGTGGCGCCACCAAGGTCTACGCGACCGCACGCACCCCGCGCACCTGGGACGACGAGCGCATCGTGCCGCTCGTCCTCGACGTCACCAGCCAGGCGAGCGTCGACGCCGCAGCCCGGGCCGCAGCCGACACCACCATCGTCGTGAACAACGCCGGTGTCGGCGGGTCCTCCCCGCTGCTCGACACCTCGGTCGAGGACGTCGAGCGGATCTTCGCCACCAACGTGTTCGGTGCACTCCGGGTCGCCAAGGCCTTCGCCGGGTCGCTGCGTGGCGGCGCGCTCGTCGACGTGCACTCCGTGCTGAGCTGGATCGCCCTCGGCGCCGGCTACTCCGCGTCGAAGGCTGCGTTCTGGTCCCTGACGAACTCCCTCCGCCTCGAGCTCGCACCGCAGGGCACCCAGGTCGTCGGCGCACACCTCGGGTACACCGACACCGGGATGACCGCCGACCTCGACGTCGAGAAGGCCGACCCCGCCGTGATCGTCGCCGCGATCTGGGACGCCGTCGAGGCCGGCGAGCACGAGGTGCTGGCCGACCAGATCAGCCGCGACGTCCGCGCCGGGCTGAGCGCACCGCTGGTGGCGCTGTACCCGGGGCTCGCCGCGGCGGTCTGACCCCGATCGGACGGGTCAGCCGTGGGCCCCGCGGCCGGTGATGCCGCGGGTGCTCGCGGTGAGGCCGGGGACCGCGGAGCTCGGCGAACCGCTCGGGCCAAGTCGCCCGGTACGCCACGACCTCGACCACGTCGCCCTCCCGCGTGTTGATCGTTCTGGTGCAGAATCGCCGAGTCCTGCGGACCGGAACCGTCAGGACCGAAGAAGATCGTGCGGGCCTGCTCGGTGCCCGCTCAACCGCTGTGCCAGCTCAACCGCTGTGCCAGCTCAACCGCTGTGCCAGCTCAGACCTGCTCTGCGGAGGGTGTGGGATTCGAACCCACGAGACATCTCTGCCCACCTGTTTTCAAGACAGGCTCCATCGGCCACTCGGACAACCCTCCAGTGACGCGGCCACGTGGCGAGACGTGACCGCGTCCCGGGAAGTCTACCGGGCGTGCGAACGGTGCGAGGTTGCGTACTCGGTGCGAGCAACGAAGCCTCGCACCGTGTGCGGAACCTCGCACCACTCGAAGCAGACCCGTGCGCGTCAGCGCGGCAGGGAGTCGAGCGCCGCCGCCAGGCCGTCGTCGTCCACGCCGCCGGTGAGCTCGTTGCCCGCCTCGATCACGTCCTCCGGCGCCTGCCCCATCACGACGCCGCGGCCGGAGGTGGACGCCCACCGCAGCATGTCGATGTCGTTGCGGCCGTCACCCGCGGCGAAGACCCGGGAGCGCGGGATGTCGAGCCACTCGCGGACCCGTTCCATCGCGGTGGCCTTCGTCACACCCTCGGGAGCGATGTCGAGCCACGAGGTCCAGCCGACCGAGTACGAGACCTTGTGCAGCCCCATCTGCTCGACGATCTGCAGGAAGTCCTCGGTGTCGTGACCGGGCGAGATCACCACGACGCGGGTGGCCTCGACGCCGAGCAGCCGCTCGAAGGGGACGTGCTCGCCGGAGACCGTCATCGCGTCGTCGGGGAAGTTGCCGGAGAGCAGGAAGCGCCCGGTCTGGTCCTCGACGCCGAACGCGGCGTGCTCGAGCGCGCCGTGCACGGTCTGCAGGACCTCGGACGGGTCGAACTGCTCGACGTGCACCCGCTCGTAGGAACCGTCGGAGCGCCGGGCGAGGGTGAGGGCACCGTTCGCGCAGACGAGGTACTTCGGCCGGATCCCGAGGGTCTCGATGAGCGGCACGGTCATGCCCTCGCTGCGCCCGGTGGAGAGCATCACCTCGTGTCCGGCGGCCTCGGCGTCGCGGAGCGCCGCGACCACGGTCTCGGTGACGACGCCGTCCTCGCGCATGGTCGTGCCGTCGATGTCGAGCGCGACGAGCCAGCGCTTCGTGCGCGCTGGTGCGTCCGGCGCACCCGCACCGGCCGCGCCGTCGACGAACCGCCCCTGCGTGCTCATCGGGGCTCGATCACCTCGACACCGCCGAGGTACGGACGGAGGACCTCCGGCACGACGACCGAGCCGTCGGCCTGCTGGTGGGTCTCGAGGATCGCGACGATCCAGCGGGTGGTCGCGAGGGTGCCGTTGAGCGTCGCGACCGGAGCCGTCTTCCCGCTCTCGGTGCGGTAGCGGATGTCGAGACGGCGGGCCTGGAACGTGGTGCAGTTCGACGTCGAGGTGAGCTCGCGGAACGTGCCCTGCGTCGGGACCCATGCCTCGATGTCGAACTTCCGTGCGGCGCTCGTGCCGAGGTCTCCGCCGGCGACGTCGATCACGCGGTAGTGCAGCCCGAGGTCCTGCAGCATCTGCTCCTGGTGGCCGACGAGCTTCTCGTGCTCGGCCTCGGCTTGGTCCGGGTGCACGTACGCGAACATCTCGAGCTTGTTGAACTGGTGCACGCGGAGGATCCCGCGGTTGTCCTTGCCCGCCGACCCGGCCTCGCGCCGGTAGCAGGTCGACCAGCCGGCGTAGCGGTGGGCGCCGCTCTCGATGTCGAGGATCTCGTCGGCGTGGAAGCCGGCGAGTGCGACCTCGCTCGTGCCGGTCAGGTAGAGGTCGTCGGCCTCGAGCCGGTAGACCTCGGCCGCGTGCTCACCGAGGAACCCGGTGCCCGCCATGGTCTCGGGGCGCACGAGCGTCGGGGTGATGAGCGGCTCGAAGCCGGCGGCGATCGCGCGGTCGAGGCCGAGCGACATGAGCGCGATCTCGAGCCGGGCGCCGAGGCCGCGGAGGAAGTAGAACCGCGAGCCGGAGACCTTCACGCCGCGCGGGATGTCGATGATGCCGAGGTGCTCGCCGAGGTCGGCGTGGTCCTTCGGCTCGAAGTCGAACTCGGGCTTCGTGCCCACGGTGCGGAGCGTGACGAAGTCGTCCTCGCCGCCCTTCGGCACGTCGGGCAGGACGACGTTCGGGATCGCACGGACGACGGTGTTGAAGGTGTCCTCGGCGGCGGTGACCTCGGCCTGCGCCTCCTTCACCTTCGCGGAGAGCGCCTGCGCCTGCTGCACGAGCGCGGCCTTCTCGTCCTTCGGGGCCTTCGCGACGGTCTTGCCGAAGGCGTTCTGCTCCGAGCGGAGCGACTCGAACGAGGTGATCGCGCTGCGCCGCGTCGCGTCCGCGACGACCGCGTCGTCGACGACGGCGACGGAGGCGCCGCGCGCCTCCTGCGAGGCCTTGATGAGGTCCGGGTTGTCGCGCAGCAGCTGGGGATCGATCACCGCTCCATCTTAAAGGGGACAGGTTGCGAGGCGGACGGGAGGCGCGGGGCGGCGCCGACCCGCGCCTCCAGGCCGATTCCCGGTCACGCCCGACATGCCCCGGTCGCTTCCGATCGGTACCGTTGAGGCATGTCGACCCCTTCGGAGACCGCGCCTGCGGAGCAGGACGCCCTCCAGACCGAGCAGCGGACGGCCGCGGTGGTCTACAACCCCGTCAAGGTCCACCTGCCGACCCTCCAGCGCACCGTCGCCAAGCACCAGCAGGAAGCGGGCTGGGCCGAGACCCTGTGGTTCGAGACCACGGAAGCGGACCCGGGCGGCGGCCAGGCCCGCGCAGCGCTCGAGGCCGGGGCCGACGTGGTCGCCGCAGCCGGCGGGGACGGCACCGTCCGCGCCGTGGCCGAGGTGGTGCACGGTTCCGACGCGTCGTTGGCGCTCCTGCCGAGCGGCACCGGGAACCTCCTCGCCCGCAACATGAAGCTGCCGCTCGACGACCTCGGCGGGATGTCGAAGGCGATCTTCGCCGGGCACGACCGCCCGATCGACTTCGGGCTCCTCGGGGTCGAACGACCCGACGGGTCCCGCGACAAGTTCGGCTTCCTCGTGATGGCCGGCCTCGGGCTCGATGCCCGCATGCTGGCGAACACCCGGCCCGAGCTCAAGAAGCGGGTCGGCTGGCTCGCGTACCTCGACTCGCTGTTCCGCTCCGTGCGGGACACCGACGGCTTCGAGTTCCGGTACCGGCTCGACGAGTCGGCACGCAACGGTTCGGTGCGGGCGCACTCCGTCATCGTCGGCAACTGCGGGATGCTGCAGGCCAACGCGATGCTGCTGCCCGACGCCGAGATCGACGACGGGGTGTTCGACATCGTCGTGATGCGCCCGCGCGGGTTCTTCGGCTGGGTCCGGATCGGCGCGCGGGTGTTCTGGGAGAACGCGATCCTGCGCTGGTACCGCCGCTCGGCACTGTCCGACACGATGATCGGCCGTCGGATCACGAACGCCGCGAAGCAGGAGCGGCCGCTGCGGTACATGCGCGGCGAGGAGTTCACGGTGCGCCTCGAGAAGCCCGACGAGTTCGAGATCGACGGTGACCCGGTGGGCGAGATCGTGGCGTTCCGCGCCCGGATCGACCCCGGTTCGCTGAACGTGCGCATCCCCGCGGTCGAGACGCACCCGGGGCGGAGCGGCCGCAAGCGCTAGTCGAGCCGCGGCGCGCGCGGGTCAGCGGGCGCGGGTCAGCGCGCGCGGGTCAGCGCGCGTCGGGCTCGCCGGAGACGATCGCGCGCAGCCAGTCGCGGGCCTCGACGAACGCCGCGTCCGAGTAGCGCGCGGGCACCTCTGGGCGCACGCCGTCGGCGCGCGGGTAGGAGCCGAGGAACGTCACGCGCGGGCTGAATCGACGGAGGCCGAGCAGCGCGTCCGCCACGCGTTCGTCCTGCACGTGCCCGTCGAGGTCGATGACGAACCGGTACCGACCGAGCTCGTCACCGATCGGCCGCGAGGACAGCAACCCCATGTTGATGCCCCGCGTCGCGAACTGCTCGAGCATGTCCACGAGGGCTCCGGGGTGGTCGGCGGGCAGTTCGACGACGACACTCGTCTTGTCGGCGCCGGTCGGTTCGGGCAGCGCGACCGTCTTCGACACCAGGACGAACCGGGTGACCGCCGACGCGTTGTCGCCGATCGACGACGCCAGCACCGACAGCGCGTAGTGGTCGGTGATCCCCGGCGGGGCGACGGCGGCGTCGGCGACGGGGTGCTCGTCGAGCAGGGCGACCGCGGCGGCGACGTTCGACGACGCCGGGATGTGCCCGTGGCCGCGGACGTTCGCCTCGAGCCAGTGGTGCGTCTGGGCGTACGCCACGGGGTGCGCGTTCACGGTACGGACGTCGGCGAGCGCGGTGCCGGGCCGGGCCACGAGCACGAAGTCGACGGGGACGAGGTACTCCCCCACGATCCGCACGCCGGGGATCCGGGCGAGGGCGTCCTGGGTGGCGCTGACCCCGCCGTCGACGCTGTTCTCGATGGCGATCACGGCCCCGACCGACCGGCCGCTGACGACGTCGTCGAGTGCCTCGCCGACGTTGTTGACGCTCCGCCAGGGCTTGCCGGCCGCGGCGTCGACGAGCTTGAGCGCGGCCTCGGTGAACGTGCCGGCGGGTCCGAGGTAGGAGTACGTGTCGGACGGCGCGGCGGGGTCGGTCATGCGGCGAGCCTATTGCAGCGGCAGCGGGCTCAGTCCGTCGCGGTGCCGGTGAGCCGGGCTTCGCAGATCGCGGTGTCGTCGTCGTCGCGCGGGTACGTCGGCGCGGCGAAGCGGCCCTCCGGGTCGAGCCGGGTGAGCAGTGCCGCCGCGATCCCGTCGAGCTGCCCGACCTGTTCCTCGGAGAGCGCGTCGATGACCACGCGGCGAGCGGTGCGGACGTGGTCGGGGGCCGCGTCGACGATGGTCGCGTACCCGGCGTCGGTCAGCCGGACGTCGGTCGCGCGGCGGTCGTCGGTCGACGGGCAGCGCGAGACGAGCCCGCGCTTCTCGAGCCGCGACACCACGTGCGACAGCCGGGGCAGCGAGGCGTTCGTCGCCGATGCCAGCGCCGACATCCGGAGGGTGCGGGACTCCGTCTCGGACAGCATCGCGATGACCATGTAGTCGAAGTGCGTCAGGTCGGCGTCGCGCTGGAGCTGCTGGTCGAGCGCTGCCGGCAGGAGTTCCATGACGGCGACGAGCTTCATCCACGCGCGCAGCTGCTCGCGGGTGAGCCACGGGGTCTCGTCGGTCATGCCGCCACTCTACCGAATGGTTGTCCCTTTAACCAGTGGTCAGGGTTAACCAGTGGTCAGGGTCAACCAGTCGACGGGACCAACCGGCGGCGAGCCCGGACGACCCCGACCGCCAGCACCACCACGACGACGAGCAGCAGGACGCCCTCGACGACGAGCAGCCGCGCTCCGTAGTCGAACGGCAGCACGGTCGGGTTCTTCTGGCCGTGGTGCTTCGCCGCGATCTCCGGCAGGACCACGAGCGCGAGGACGCTGCCGAGCACCACGGCCGCCTGCACGACGACGAGCACCCAGGGTGGGAGGGACCGTCCGCTCCGGCGCAGCAGGAGTCCGACGGCGACGACGAACGGCGACAGGATCGCGTCGTGCAGCACGACCGCGGCGACGAGCCACGTCGCCAGGCCCCAGATCCGGTTCGGCCGCACGGTCGTCACGAGGACGTACGCCCCGAACGCGATGACCAGCACGCCGACCACGACGAGCACGATGCGTGCGGCCCTCATGCGATCACCTCGATCTTCTCGATCCACTTGGTCTGCAGCACGCCCGGCCGCCCGGGAGCGATGATCCTCGCCGGGAACCCGTGGTCGAGGTCCAGCTTCTGCCCGTTCAGCTCGAGCGCGACCAGGGTGGTCGGGTCCTCGGCGTACTCGGGCCCCATGTCCATCACGCGGTAGCCGCCGTGCCGCTCGAGGCTCGTCACGCGCACGTGCGAGCCCGGCTCGGCCTGCACGGTGGCGAGGAGGTCGCGCATCGTGATGCCCCGCCAGCGCGCCATCTGACTCCAGCCCTCGACGCAGGAGATCGGGAGGTCGGCCTCGGCCGTGCCGAGCGCCACGAGTTCGGCACGTGAGAACGAGCGGGTCACGTCGCGGCCGACGACCGTGAGGGTCCAGTCCGCGGCGGTCGCGGTCGCGAGCACACCGGCTGCGCGGGCGGTCCGGTTGACCGGGAGGTCGTTCGGACCACGGTGCCGCTGACGCGCACCGAACACGTTGAGCGGTTCACCGAGCCGGCTCGACTGGCCGACCGTGAGCACCACGACCCCGACGGTGGCCGCGGTCACGCCGGCGAAGAAGCCCCGCCGGGCGATCCGCTCACGTCGGCCCTGGGTCGCCTCCGGTGCCGGCCTGGAGGCGCGGCTCACCGCCGGCACGTCGGCCTGCGGTGTCGGGGCGGGAACGCCGTCGACCCAGCGGAGGACACGGCCGGTGAGGCCGCGGGGGTAGGGACCGGCCACCTGCGCGGCCGGCGGCTGCGGGGCGGCGTCGCCCCGTTCCTCCAGGCCCAGTGGCAGCAGCTCGCTGCCCACCGTGCGGTCCGCGACGAACCGACCGTCCTGGTCGTACGAGTCGCGCTTCCGCCAGTAGCGCGCGATGATCGGCAGCTTCGTCGCGATGTGCAGCACGAGGGACCCGATTAGCACGTACGACAGGGCGTAGTGCACCTGCCGGAAGGGGAACGGCCACGGGTACCACTGGTACGTGTTCACCAGGCCGGTCGCGACCTGCACGAGTGCGGCCGACACGAACACCGCGATCGACAGCCGCTCCAGCAGGTGCAGCACACCGCGCACCGGCGGGACCTGCACGAGGGCCGGCATCACCGTGTTGAGCTTGGCGACGAGCAACGGGATGATCGCGATGCCCGCGGTGATGTGCAGGCCCTGCGTGAACTGGTAGAGCTGCGCCGGACGGGTCGGGAACCGCATGCCCGGCAGCGGATCCTGCAGGAAGTGGCTGAACAGCCCGGTGCCGAAGCAGACGAGGAACGCGATCCCGAGCAGCCGTCCGAGGACGACCGCCGACCGGGCGTTCCGGTTCGGGGAGGCCATCGCCGACCGTGCGTCGAGCAACAGCCCCCGGACCGCCGCTAGCCTCGTCGCATCATGCGCAACCGACTCCGCCCCGGCCGACTCCTGCCGACCGTGCTGGCCGTCGTCGGCGTGCTGGCCCTGGCGGGCGTCATCGCCGTCGGCATCACGCATCTGGGGTTCCTCCGGTCCGGTCATCGTTCCCCATTCGTTGCGTGGACGCTCATCGCTTGGACCGTCTTCGCCGGAGCCGTGTTCGCGCTCCGCTTCGTGCCCGCCCGCTGGATGACCTCGCTCGTGATCGGCGGGGCCGTGGTGATCGGTCTCGCGGCGATCGTCGGGCCACCGAACACCAGCACCGACTCTGCCCGGTACGCCTGGGACGGGATCGTGCAGCACGCCGGGGTCTCCCCGTACGCGCACACGCCGCAGTCCGGTGCGCTGGCGCACCTGCGACCGGACTGGCTGTTCCCGGACAAGGTGGACGGCACCTGCGACCCGCTGAAGCCCCGGTACCGAGGGCTCGGCGACGGGGCGAACGGCCACTGCACGGCGATCAACCGGCCGGACGTCACCACGATCTACCCGCCGATGGCGCAGCTCTGGTTCGCGGTGGTCCGTGCGTTCGTCCCCGCGACCGCGCAGTACATGCCGTTCCAGATCGCCGGACTGCTCGTGTCCCTCGGCGTGACGCTCGGACTCGTCGCCGTCCTGCGTCGGGTCGGGCGCCCGACGTGGTGGGCGGCGCTCTGGGCCTGGTCGCCGCTCGTCGCCTCCGAGGCGGTCACGAACTCGCACGTCGACGTCGTCGGCGCCGCGCTGGCCACCGCCGGCGTCGTGCTCGTCGCCTTCGGCCGGCCGATCTGGGGCGGGATCGCACTCGGTGCCGCGACGGCGACGAAGCTCATCCCGGCGATCGTCTACCCGCCGCTCCTCGGACGCTGGCGGAACTGGTGGGCGATCCCCGTCGGCATCGCCGTGTTCGGGCTGCTCTACGTGCCGTACGTGCTGTCCACCGGACTCGACGTGCTCGGCTACCTGCCGGGGTACCTGTCCGAGGAGGGCTACGAGGACGGCTCCCGGTTCGCGCTCGTGTCGCTGGTGTTCACGGGTGACGCGGCGACCGTCGTGGTGGGGCTCCTCGTCCTGCTGGCGGCGTTCGTGGCCTGGCGGCTCGTCGACCCCGCGCGGCCGTGGTCGGGCGAGGTGCTCGTGATCGGCGTGACGTTCCTCGCGGTGAGTCCGCGGTACCCCTGGTACGCGCTGCTGCTCATCCCGTTCGTCGTGCTCTCCGGCCGGTGGGAGTGGCTGTCGATCGGGCTCGCCATCGCACTGCGCGGGGTGTGGCCCTCCGTCGACGCGTACCGGTGGTGGCTCGCGGCGGCGGTGCTCGTCATCGTCGTCGTCACGCTCGTCCGGACCCGACGGGCGGACTGGGTGCGGTGGGGGCGGCTGCTGTCGTTCCGGCGACTCGACCCCGTACGCTGACGCTCATGGCACCCGCGACCCTGCTCGGTTCGACCGGCGGCGACCCGTCGCGCCCCGGTGCGACCCCCGGTGCGACCCCCGGTGCGACCCCCGGTGACGCTGCCGGGCTGGTCGACCGCTTCGGGCGCCGGGCCGTGGACCTCCGGGTGTCGCTGACCGAGCGCTGTAACCTCCGCTGCACGTACTGCATGCCCGCTGCCGGTCTGCCCTTCGCCCCCGACGACGCCCTGATGACCGCGACCGAGATCGAGCGGCTCGTCCGCCTCGGCTCGGAGCGGTTCGGTGTGCGCAAGGTCCGGTTCACGGGCGGGGAGCCGATGCTGCGGCACGACCTCGTCGACGTGATCGCCCGCTGCGCCGCGCTCCCCGACGCGCCGGAGCTGTCGCTCACCACGAACGCGATCGGCCTCGCACACCGTGCGCAGGCGCTGTACGCCGCCGGACTCCGACGGGTGAACGTGTCGCTCGACACCGTCGACCCCGACGTCTTCACCACCGTCACCCGGCGACCGTTCCTCGACAAGGTCATCGCCGGGCTGTCGGCCGCGCACGAGGCCGGACTCGACATCAAGGTGAACGCGGTCCTGCTGCGCGGGGTGAACGACACGCTCGCGCCGGACCTCATGCAGTGGTGCCTCGACCGTGGTTACGAGCTCCGGTTCATCGAGCAGATGCCGCTCGACCCCGACCACGCCTGGGACCGCACGTCGATGATCACCGCCGCCGAGACGCGCGCGATGCTCTCGGAGTCGTTCGCCCTCGTGCCGGACGACGCCCCGCGGGACGGTGCGCCGGCCGAACGCTTCCGGGTCCGTGCCCGCTCGGCGGACGGCAGCGTCGGTGCCGAACTCGGCACCATCGGCATCATCGCGAGCATCACCGAGTCGTTCTGCGCCGACTGCACCCGCACACGCCTCACCGCCGACGGCAACGTCCGGAGTTGCCTGTTCTCCGACGAGGAGACCGACGTGCTCGGCCCGATGCGCGCCGGCGCGACCGACGACGAGGTCGCCGAACTCTGGCGCCTGGCGATGTGGGCGAAGCCGCGGGACCACGGGGACGACAGCGACGAGCTCGTGCACCCGACGCGGGGCATGAGCGCGATCGGCGGCTGAGGATGACGACGCTGCGGTTCTTCGCGGCCGCGCGGGCTGCGGTCGGCGTGGACGAGGTCGAGGTGGACTCCGGGGGTGCCGGTACCGACTCTGGCGCTGGTGGTGGTGCTGGTGCGGGTGCGGGTGCTGGTGCTGGTGCTGGTGGTGCCGTGCTCGGTGGCGCCGTGCCCGGTGGCGCCGTGCTCGGTGGCGCCGTGTCCGGTGGCGCCGTGCTCGGTGATGCGCTGCGTGCCGTCGACGCTGCCGATCCGGCACGGTGGTCGACGCTGCAGGAGCGGTGCTCGTACCTCGTCGACGGTGTGACGACCCGCGACCGGACGACGTCCCTCGCCGGGGTCGCCGTCGTCGACGTCATGCCGCCCTTCGCCGGCGGCTGACCCCGTGGTGGCGCTGCCGGGCGCCTGCTGCTGAGCGCTCCGCCGTGCGCTGCCCGCCGGGTGCCGCTGCGCTCCCGGCGCTCCCCTCGAGCAGTTCTGCCCATAGCGCCTGCAGTAGGAAGCGGAATCGCGCATAGGGTGCAGGATTTTCCGGCCTCCTACGAGCGGAACAGCCTCCTACGCGCGGAACGACCCCCTACGCGCGGAACAGCCCAGGCGCCCCGCCGACCCCGCTCCCCATCGCTGCGCTCCCGGCGCTCCCCGCGCTCCCCGCGAGCGGTTCTGCCCATAGCGCCTGCAGTAGGAAGCGGAATCGCGCATAGGGTGCAGGGATTTCCGGCATCCTACGAGCGGATCAGCCTCCTACGCGCGGAACGACCCCCTACGCGCGGAACAGCCTCGGCGCCCCGCCGACCCCGCTTCCCATCGCTGCGCTCCCGACGCTCCCCACGAGCAGTTCTGCCCATAGCGCCTGCAGTAGGAAGCGGAATCGCGCATAGGGTGCAGGAATTTACGGCCTCCTACGAGCGGAACAGCCTCCTACGCGCGGAACGACCCACTACGCGCGGAACAGCCCCCGCCCCCAGCCCACGCCGCGCGCAACCCCGCGCTACGGCGAGACGGACAACACGATGAACGCGGCGAAGATCACCAGGTGCAGCCCGCCCTGCTGCCGCGTCGCCCGACCCGGCAGCACGGTGAGCACCGACGCGACGATCGTCAGCGCGAGCAGCACGATCTGCGCCGACCCGAGGCCGAGCAGCAGCGTCCCGGGCATGAACAGCGACGCCACCGCGATCGACGGGATCGTCAGCCCGATCGAGGCCATCGCGGACCCCATCGCCAGGTTGAGGCTCGTCTGGATCCGGTTCCGCGCCGCGGCCTTCGACGCAGCGATGCCCTCGGGCAGCAGGATGAGGAGCGCGATGACCACGCCGACGAACGACGGCGGGAAGCCGACCGCGGCGACGCCGGCCTCGATGGCGGGCGACTCGACCTTCGCCAGACCGACGACGGCGACGAGCGCGAGGAGCAGCAGGCCGAGCGACCGGATGGTGGCGCGGCTCGTCGGGCGTGCGGCGTGGGCGTCCTCGGACTCCTCGAGGACGCCGCCGGTGCGGTTCACGGGCAGGAAGAAGTCACGGTGGTCGACGGTCTGGGTGACGACGAACAGGCCGTAGAGCGCGAGGGACGCCAGCGCCACGAAGACCAGCTGCGCGCCTGTGAACGACGAGTCGTCGGTGCCGGTGGTGAACGTCGGCAGCACGAGGGTCAGCACGGCGAGGGCCGCCACGGTCATCGTCGCGGCGGACGCGCCCTCCTGGTTGAAGCGGACGGTGTTGTGCCGGATCGTCCCGATGAGGATCGCGAGCCCGACGAGCCCGTTCATCGTGATCATCACCGCCGAGAACACGGTGTCGCGTGCCAGGGTCTCGGCCTTCGCCCCGCCCGAGCTCGACAGCGCGATGATGAGCGCGACCTCGATGATCGTCACCGCGACGGCGAGCACGAGGGACCCGAACGGCTCCCCCACCCGGTGGGCGACGACCTCGGCGTGGTGCACGGCAGCGAACACGGTACCGGCGAGGACGACGGCCACGAGCACCACCACGAACGTCCCGAGGCCGTACCGTCCGTACGAGAACACGAGCACGATCGCCGCGATGACGGGGACCCCGACGGGCCAGGCCTTGGCGATCCAGTTGCTCATCAGGACATCTTCGCACCGGTCGGCTCGTAGACCGTCACCTCGGCGGCGGCCACGGCGATCCGGATCGTCTCGCCCGGGGCGAGGGCGAGCCGGGCCGCGGTGGCCACGGTGACGTCCGCCACGAGGTCACCGGCCCGCACGCGGACGAGTCCGTCGCGCGCTTCGAGTGCGGTCACGACGCGCTCCGGCCCGTCACCGGTCCGGCTCGGGACGGCGGCCGTCGGGTGGTAGGCGGCGAGGGCGGGGCGGCCGGGAGGCGCGGTGCCGGTCGTCGACGCCAGCTCGCCGCCGCCGTCGAGTGCGATCCCACCCGCCGTGGCCGTTCCGCGGACGAGCGTCAGCCCGGAGAACGCGGCGGCGAACGTGCTCGTGGGGCGGCCGAGGACCACGGCGGTGGGACCGGACTCGACGACGCGGCCGGCTTCGAGCACGACGATGCGGTCGGCGAGGGCGACGGCCTCGAGCGGGTCGTGCGTGACGAGGAGCGCCGGACGGCCGGCGCGGGCGGTGCGGAGGGCCGCGCGGACCTCGGCGCGGGCGTCGACGTCGAGCGCCGAGGTGGGCTCGTCGAGGAGCAGCAGGGCCGGGTCGGTGGCGATCGCCCGGGCGATGGCGACGCGCTGCGCCTGCCCGCCGGAGAGGGTCCCCGGCGCCCGGTCTGCCAGGCCGGCCGCCCCGACGTCGGCGAGGGCCGTTGCGGAGCGGTGGCGCGCCTCCAGGCCGCCGGAACCGGACGCGCGTGGACCGTAGGCGACGTTGCGGGCGACCGACAGGTGCGGGAAGAGGTCGGCGCGCTGCGCGACCAGGCCGACGCCGCGGCGGTGGGCCGGGGTGTCGGTGAGGACGCGTCCGCCCAGGAGGACCTCGCCGGAACGCGAGCGCAGGAGCCCGGCCAGCGCCTCGACGACCGTCGACTTGCCCGCGCCGTTCGGGCCGACCAGGGCGACGCACTCGTCGGCGCCGATCTCGAGGCGCACGTCGACGTCGCGCTCGGGGACGACGACGTGGGCGCGCAGTCCGCCGGTCACGCGATGACCGTCCGGGTGCGGAGGGTGGACGCACCGATGACCACGAGGGCGACGACCACGAGGACCAACGCGAGCGCGACGGCGGTGTCCGGGTCGATCTCGCGCTGTAGGTAGATCTCCAGCGGGAGCGTCCGGGTCACGCCCTGCAGACTGCCCGCGAAGGTGAGGGTCGCCCCGAACTCACCGAGCGCCCGTGCGAAGCAGAGCACGAGGCCGGACAGGATGCCGGGCAGGACCCGCGGGGTGGTGACGGTGAGGAACGTGCGCGTCGGACCCGCGCCGAGCGTCGCGGCGACCCGTTCGTACCGGTCCCCGCCGACGCGGAGCGCGCCCTCGATCGAGGACACCAGGAACGGCATCGCGACGAAGGTCTGTGCGATGACCACCGCCGTCGTGGTGAAGGCGATGCGGAGCCCGTGCTCGTCGAGGAACGCCCCGAGGACGCCGAGTCGGCCGAACGCCGCGAGGAGCGCCAGCCCGCCGACGACCGGCGGGAGCACGAGCGGCAGGAGGACCAGCGCACGGGCGATCCCGACCCACCGCGAGGTCGACCGGGCGAAGAGCACGGCGAGCGGGTAGCCGAGCACGAAGGCGATCCCGGTCGCTGCCGCCGCCGTGCCGAGGCTCAGCCCGAGGGCGCTCAGCGACGCGGGGGACGTGACGAGGGCGCCGAACGACGACCAGTCGACGCGGCCGACCATCGCGAGCACGGGCACGACGACGAAGAGCCCACCGAGGACCGCGGGGACGGGGAGCCACCACGGGACGGGTGTGCGGACCGCGCGGGTCGGAGCCGCGCGGGTCGGGGCCGTGCGGGTCGGGGCCGTGCGGGTCGCTCTCATGGGTCAGGGTGCGCCGAAGCCGGCGGCGGTCAGCACCTTCCGTCCGGCTGCGGAGCGGACGTACGCCGTGAACGCCGTGGCGAGCTCCGGGTTCGCCGCGTCCCGCAGCACGCCGATCGGGTACGTGTTGACGGCCTTGCGAGCCGCGTCGAACGGCACGCCGTCGACCTTGCCGTCGGCTCCTCGGACGTCGGTCACGTAGACGAGTCCGGCGTCCGCCTGGCCCGACTCGACCTTGCCGAGGACGTCGGTGACGGACTGCTCCTCGCTGACCGGCCGGAGGTCGACACTCGCTGCGTGCTCGACCTTCGCGGTCGCCGCTCCGCACGGCACGGGGGCCGCGCACGTCACGACCTGCAGGTCCGACGACGTCAGGTCGTCGAGGTCGGTGATCCGCTTCGGGTTGCCCGGCGCCACGGCGATCTCGAGGACGTTCGTGGCGAAGTCACGCGCCGATCCGGCAGCGATGTCGGTCCCCTCCAGCTCGTCCATGGTCGCCTCGTCGGCGGCGGCGAACACGTCGGCCGGGGCGCCGTTCTGGATCTGCGTGACGAGGTCGCTCGAGCCGGCGAAGGAGAACGTGATCGTGGTGCCGGGGTGGGCGTGCTCGTAGCGCTCACCGAGCGTCGTGAAGGTCTGCTGCAGGGACGCCGCGGCGAAGACTGTGACCTTCCCGGTCGGACCGGTCGTGGCGCTGCTGGTCGTGGTCTCCCCTGCTCCGGGGCTGGCCGTCGCGCATCCCGCGAGGACGAGGACGGCGCACGCGGCAACGGTGATCAGGGCGATGGGTCTCCGCGTGTGCGTCGTCATGCCCCGATCGTAACCGCAGATGCGTCTCAGATGGACGCGGTCGGCTGTCCTTCACGCCGCCAGGCCTCGATGCCGCCGTCGAGCACCGTCGCCACGCGGCCCTCGGCACGCGCCGCTCTGGCCCAGGCCGTCGCCCGGACCCCGCTGGCGCAGACCACGACGACCGGAGCACCATCGTCGAGGTCCGCGGGCAGGACACTGCCGGAGATGATCCCGGTGGCGTGCTCCGCCGGCGTGCGGACGTCGACGAGGACAGGACGGTCCCCGGACCCCGCCAGCTGCTCCGCGAGCGCCGACGGGGCGATCCGCGGCGGCGCGTCGTCGACCGTCGGCAGCGGCCGCCGGGATGCCGGGCCACGCCGGAGCGGGCTCTCGGTCCAGCGCCACCGTCGGGCGTCGACGGTGAGCACCCGTCCGAGCAGGGGTTCGCCGATCCCGGCGACGAGCGCGGTGACCTGTGCGGCCATCAAGGACCCGATCGCACCGCACAGTGCCGGCAGCACGCCGTCGAGCGCGCACGACCCCTCGTCAGGAAGTGCGTCGGGGTGGAGGTCGTGGAAGTCGATCGGCTCCGAACCACTGTCATGGAACACCGAGACCTGCCCGTCGAGCCCGAGCACCGTGCCCCAGACGAACGGCACACCCGCGCGGGCGCACGCGTCCGAGATCGCACGGGTGACCTCGACGCTGTCGGCCGCGTCGACGACGACGTCGTGCCCGGCGACGTGCTCGGGACGGAAGGACTCGGCGAGCGCCACGACCTCGAGCTCCGGGTCGACGCCGCGCACCCGTTCCGCAGCGCACTCGGCCTTCGACCGACCGACGTCCGCCGCGGCGAAGAGCGTCTGGCGTGCGAGGTTCGACGTGTCGACGACGTCGTGGTCGACGACCGTGACCCGGCCGAGCCCCGAGCCGGCGAGGTAGGTGAGGACCGGCGCGCCGAGTCCTCCGGCGCCGACGACCAGGACGCGCGCGTCGGCCAGGGCACGGACGGCTCGCTCCCCGGCGCCCTCGAGCGCGGCGGTGCGGGAGGTCAGCCGGCGACGCGCTGCCGACACCTCGCTGCGGGCGGGGGCGCTGCTGGCGGGGACTCGGCCGCTGCTGGCCGGGGCCGGGCCGCTGCTGGCCGTGTCGCCGGTCATTCCGCTGCCTCGGCGGGGACCTCGACGGACACCATCGTGGCCTTCACCGACGCGACGGCGACCGCGCCGACCTCGAGCCCGAGGTCTCGGACCGCCTCGGCGCTCATGAGCGACACGATGCGGTGCGGGCCGCTCTGCAGCTCGACCTGCGCCATCACGCCGTCCACGACGAGGTCGGTGACGATCCCCACGAACCGGTTCCGCGCAGAGCTCCTCGTCCCCGACGGGTCGTCGAGCTGGGCCCCGCGCCCGCGGATGTGGGCAGCGAGTTCACGCCCGTCCACGACCGTCCGGCCGGAGGCGTCGGACGACCTGGTGAAGGTGCCGCCGTCGACCATCCGACGGACGGTGTCGTCACTGACGCCGAGGTACCGCGCGGCGTCGCGGATGCGGAGCTTCGTCATGGTGTTCGCACCATACCGGCATCCGGAACTCTCAGAGACGGCAGCGACGACCCCGGGTCCTCGCCCAGCCGGTCCGGCTACCGTCCACACCGTGAACGCACCACCCACCGGCACGATCCGCGTCCCCGCATCCGCGGGTGTGGCGCCGGTCCGGTCGAGGGTGCGTGCGCTCGGATCGAGCATGGCGGGCAGCGTCGTCCGGACGCCCGAACTGACGATCGGTGCGCTCGGCGTGCTCGTCACCGCGGCCTTCGCCTGGGTCCCGTCGCTCTGGTACGACGAAGCCGCGACGGTCACGAGCGCACAGCGGACCTGGTCCCAGCTGTGGGCGGAGCTGCAGAGCGTCGACGCCGTGCACGGGCTCTACTACTCGCTCATGCACGTGTGGTTCTGGCTCGTCGGGTACACGCCCTTCACCCTGCGCTTCCCGAGCGCCCTCGCCATCGGCGTCGCCGCCGGACTCGTCGTGGCACTCGGCCGACGACTCGGCGGACGACGACTGGGCATCACCGCCGGCCTGGTGTTCCTCGCGCTCCCCCGCGTGCAGTGGGCCGGGTCCGAGGGCCGTCCGTACGCCACGATCACGACGCTCGCGGTCTGCCTCACCCTGGTCGGGTTGACGGCCGTCCGTCGGAGCCGGAGCGGACGCAGCCTGCACTGGTGGGTGGCGTACGGCGCACTCGCCCTCGTCGCGGTGACGTTCAACGTGTACCTGTCGCTCGCGGTGGCGGCGCACGCCGTGACCCTGCTCTGGACCATGGCGGTCCGCCGTCTCGAGGTCCGACGGGCTTCGGTCCACCGGACGTCCGTGCTCCCCGGGGCACCGCTCGTCACGGGTGGTGCGCTGCTCCGCTGGGCCGTCGCCGCCGGGATCGCCGCCGTGGCGGTGTCACCGGTCGTGGTCGAGATCGCGTCCCAGTCGAAGCAGGTGTCGTGGATCGCGGGCATCGGCGACCGCACCGGTGACCAGGTCTTCGCCACCGCCTGGTTCGGCTCGGTCGGCCTGTACGCGGCGGTCGCCTGGACCCTGATGGTGTTCGGTGTCGCGGCCGTGCTCGTCGAGGCGCACCGTCGGTCCCCGTCGGTGCGAGCGCTCGTCCGGGCCCAGGCCGTGCGTGTCGCGGTGCCGCTGGTCGTCCTCCCCACCGCGGCCCTCGTGCTCGCCACCGCGATGGGCAAGCACCTCTACTCCCCGAAGTACGCGACGCTGAGCCTGCCGTTCGTCGCCCTGCTCACCGCCCTCGCGCTGACGTTCGTCCGTCCGAAGGCGCTCCTCGCCGGTGCGGTCGCCGTGGTCCTCGTGCTGTCGGTCCCGACCGCCGTCGCCGTGAAGGAGCCGCTCGCGAAGCAGGGCTCGACGTGGGCGCGAGCGGCCTCGATCATCACGGCCGAACGCAGCGCGAACCGGGTCGACGCGGACGAGGGGGTCGTGTTCGGCAGCGTCTACGGCCACCCGGGCACGACGGCGGACATCATCCGCGTGTCCTACCCGTCGGCGTTCACCGGCATGACCGACCTCGGTGTGCGCAAGGTCGGTGCCGAGGCGGGCGTGCTGTGGAACCAGACCGGCGACCTCGCCAGCACGATCCCCAACCGGCTCGACGACATCGACACGGTGTGGTTCGTCGGTGGCACGGTGAAGGCGCGGGACATCGAACCGGAGACGGCGTCGGTGCTCGCCGCGCACGGCTTCACCACGAAGGCGCACTGGACGACCGGCACCGTGGTCATCACGGAGTTCGTGCGCCGCTGACGCGGTTGTCGGTCAGTGCACCACGCGCGCGCCGTGCACGGGGCCGGCGGCACGCACCGCGACCATGCCGGCGGCACTGAGTTCGACCTGGACCTCGAGCGCCGTGTCGCGGTCGGCCACCAGGAACGCGACGGTCGGCCCGCTGCCGGACACCAGCCCCGCGAGCGCGCCGGCCTTCTCACCGATCTCGAGCGTCGACGCCAGCGACGGCTGGAGGCGCATCGCCGGCGCCTGCAGGTCGTTGTGCACGCAGTCGGCGAGCAGTTCGGGGTCGCCGGCGCGGAGGGCCTGCAGCACGTTCGCCTCGACCACGGGCGTCGTCGGCGCCGGGGCGATGTCGGCCCGGTAGCGCTCCCGGTGTTCGTCGAGGGCGCGGTACACCGCCGGGGTGGAGAGCCCGTCGTCGCTGAGGGCCAGCACCCAGTGGAACTCGCCCTTCGCCAGCGCCGGGCTGAGCTCGTCGCCGCGTCCGGTGCCCACCGCGGTGCCGCCGGCGAAGGCGAACGGCACGTCGGCGCCGAGCTGGGCGGCGAGCCGGAGCAGTTCCTCTCGGCCGAGGGCGGTCCCCCACAGGGTGTCCACGGCGAGGAGCGTCGCCGCGGCGTCCGCCGATCCGCCGCCCATGCCGCCGGCCACCGGGACCTGCTTGTCGATCGTCAGGCGGACCCCGCCGCGGTACCCGGACGCGTCCGCCACCAGCTGTGCGGCCCGGATGGCGAGGTTCGACTCGTCCACGGGCACCGCGCTGGTGTCGATCGGGCCGGTGAAGGCGACCGAGAAGTCGTCGGCGAGCTCGGCGGAGACGTCCTCGTACAGCGAGACCGCCTGGTAGGCCGTCGCGACGTCGTGGTAGCCGTCGTCCTGCAGCGCCCCGACGGACAGGTACACGTTGATCTTGCCGGGGGCGCGCGTCCGCACGCGGGTCGGTGCGGCCAGCGTGGTCATGCGCCCAACCTATCCCGATGCGGCGGCGGAGACGCCCGGAGCTGCTGCGGCGAAGCCCCGTGCGAGGTCGGCGGTGATGTCGTCGATGTGTTCGAGGCCGATCGACAGCCGGATGAGCCCGTCCCCGACGCCGGCGGCCGCCCGCTCCGCCGAGGTCATCTGCACGTGCGTGGTCGATGCCGGGTGCACGACGAGCGACCGCACGTCGCCGATGTTCGACACGTGGTCGAAGAGCTCGAGCGCGGCCACGAACCGACGACCGGCCTCGACCCCGCCGTCGAGGTCGAAGGCCAGCACCGCGGAGGGACCGGCAGGGACGTAGCGCTGCTGCAGGTGGTGCCACGGCGACGACGGCAGGCCCGCGTAGTGCACGCCGCGCACCTGGTCGTGCCCGTCGAGCCAAGCGGCCACGGCGGCCGCGTTCGACACGTGCCGCTCCATCCGCAGCGACAGGGTCTGGATGCCCTGGAGGACCAGGAAGGCGGTGAAGGGCGCGATCGCCGGGCCGAGGTCGGCGGCGAGCTTCGAGCGGGTGCGCTGGATGAACGCCCGGCGTCCGAACTTCGCGGCGAAGTCGGTGTTCGCGAACCCGGAGTCGAGCGAGGTCAGCTGCGGGTACTTCGCGGCCTGTGCCGACCAGTCGAAGTTCCCGCTGTCCACGATGAGGCCCGCGATGGCGCTGCCGTGGCCGGCGAGGTACTTCGTCGCCGAGTGCACGACGATGTCCGCCCCGTGCTCGATCGGCCGGACGAGGTACGGCGTGGCGATCGTGTTGTCGACGATGAGCGGGACCCCGGCCTCGTGCGCGACGCCTGCCACCCCGGCGAAGTCGAGGACGTCGCCGCGCGGGTTCGGGATCGACTCGCCGAAGAACGCCCGGGTCTCCGGTCGGACGGCCGCAGCCCACTCGTCGAGGTCGGTCGGGTCCTGTACGAACGTGAACGCGATGCCGAGGTCCCGCAGGGTCGACGCGAACAGGGTGTAGGTCGCGCCGTACAACGAGGCGCTCGACACGACGTGGTCGCCGGCGCGGGCGAGGCCGAGCACCGCCAGCGTGGTCGCCGCCTGCCCGGAGGCGAGCGCCAGTGCGCCGACACCGCCCTCGAGGTCCGCGATCCGACGCTCGAGCGCCGCCGCCGACGGGTTGTTCACCCGCGAGTACGTGTGACCGGGGGCGTTGAGCATGAACCGGTCGGCGGCGTCCTCGCCGGACGGGTACACGAACCCGGCGCTCTGCGCGATCGGTGGGACGTTGGCGCCGAACCCCGGGTCCGCCGTGAAGCCGGCCCGGATCTGCCGGGTCTCGAACGCCCAGCCGTCCTCCACCGCCATCAGGACGCAGCCCCGACGGACGTGGCGTCGCCGGACGCAGCCCCGCCGGACGTGGCCCCGGCGGACAGAGCCACCGACGGCCGGACGAGCGGGATGACCTGCTCGCCGAAGCGTTCCATCTCCTCGAGCTGCGGGGAGAACTGCAGCAGGAGCGTGTCGACACCGGCGTCCTCGAACTCCTTGATGCGGTCGGCCACCTGCTCCGGCGTCCCGACGAAACCGGGGCGCAGGCCGCGGTTCGACACCGAGTAGTCCTCGAGCGACGGCACGTGTTCGAGCTGCGACTTCGAGATGAAGTCCTGGTAGGACTCGTAGGCCGTGCCGTGCTGCACGTCGGTGATGCGCGCGAGTTCGGCCTGGGCTTCCGCTTCCGTCTCGCGCACGATGACGTACGCGGCCATCCCGAACGCCTCGAACGGCGGCAGCCCCGCCTCGTCGCGGCGCCGCTTCATCTCGTCGATCTTCGTCCGGAGTTCCTCGACCGTGCCGCCGTGCGTGACGTACGCGTCGGCGTAGTGCGTGATGCTCGCCTTGCCGGCCTCGCTCTCGCCGCCGGCGTAGATGCGCGGCGTGACGCGGGGCTTCGGCTCGAGGTGCGCGTTCTGGATGTCGTAGTACTCGCCCGAGAACGAGTACGGGGTCTCCCGCCAGAGGCCCTTCATGATCTCGACGAACTCCGCGGTGCGCTTGTAGCGGTCGTCGTGCTCGGAGAAGATGCCGCCGTACTGACGCGCTTCCTCCGCCCACCACGCACTCACGACGTTGAAGGTGAACCGGCCGCCGGAGATGTCGTCGATCGTCGCCGCCTGCTTCGCCGTCACGGCCGGCAGGTGGTAGCCCGGGCGCATCGCCGCCATGATCTCGAGCCGCTCCGTCGTCGCGGCGATGGCCGCAGCGAGCGACCACGCCTCGAGGCTCGGCGCCGCGGTGCCCTTGATGTCGTTGAGGTTGAGCTCCGGCACGAGCGTCAGGTCGAAGCCGATGCGCTCGGCGCGCTGCGCCAGGCGCTTCACGTAGTCGAACGTGACCGGCATGTGCTCGTTGTCGACGTTGCGCAGCCAGCCGCCGAAGAGCGGGGTCCAGTATCCGAATCGCACGGGGTGGGGTTCCTTGGGGAGGTGGGGAGGTGGGGAGGTGGGGAGTGCCCTGGTGGGGCCGGGTGACGGACTGGAGGCCCGTGGCGGGGCCGCCACGGGCCTCCAGTCCGGTGGTTCTCGCGTTCTAGACCGTGGGCCGCGTCGCGACGGCGCTGGTCGCGTACTCCGCGGTGAGCAGGCCACCGAGGTACGCGGCGATGGAACGCGGGCCGGAGGCCGGCGCGGACTCCTCGACGGCCGGGTTGTAGTTCGTGTTGGTGTTGATGTCGTAGACGACCGTGCGACCGTCGGTGGTCTCCATGAACTCGACGCCCGCGATCTGGATGCGCTGGTCGGCGAGGAAGGTGCGGAGCTGCTGGACGAGCGGGTGGGTGCTCGTGACCTCGGTGCGGACGCTGAACGCGGGCGGGGCGCCGGCCGTCTCGGTCCCGGGGACGTCGCAGACAGCGCCCGCGATGGCCTGGGGGACCTCGCACGCGTCGGCGGGGCAGAGCTCGAAGCTGCCGGCGCTCGTGTCGACGCGGACGGCGTAGACGAACTCGCCGCCGACGAACTCGACGCGGGTGATGAACGGCTCGCGGGCCGTCAGGTACTCCTGCAGCAGCGTGATGCCGTCGACCGGCTCCTCGAACTCCGGCGAGTCGACGTAGGCGTCGAACTCGGCGAGCGAGTCGAACCGGCGCACGCCGAGGCCCTTGCCGCCCTGGTTGTGCTTGGTGATGAAGGGCACGTCCTGCCCGCCCGTGAAGTCCTTTGCCGCCTGCTTGAGCGTCGTCGTGCCGAACACCGCGGTGGTGCGGGGCACGTCGAACCCGGCCCCCCGCAGGAGACCGTGCTGGGCGACCTTCGACACCTCGAGCTCGAGCACGTGGCTGCCGCCGACGACCTGACGGCCGGCACGCTCGAGCCAGCCGAGGACCGCACGCGTGTACTCCTTCGAGTGCTCGTGCCCACGCGTGTGCGAGCTCGCCGACATCCGGCTCCAGTACACGCCGGGCTCCGGGTCGGCCCCGAGGTCGATCTGCCCCTCGGTGAGGAGGATCTCCTCGACCGGCACGCCCTCGGCCTCGAAGGCGGCGGCGAGCGGCGGGAACCACTCGGGGTTCTCGTGGATGACGTACACGCGGGGAGTGCTCACCCGCCCACCATAGGCACGGTATACCGCACGCGCCCAAGTGTGTGACGCGGTGCTACCTCTGGTTCGGTCTGATGTATCACCTGCAGTGTTCCGGTATGGTTCGCTGATGCGACTCGTGTTCATCGACGAATCCGCGCGCGATGACGCTTACTACTTCTTCGGTGCGCTGATCGTCGATGCCGAGGCAGTCAGGTCGATCGAACGGGCCCTCGACGAGATCGCGGTGCTCGTCGCGCGGGCCATCCCCACCTTCGATCCGTCTGCCGAGTTCCACGCGGTCGACATGTTCCATGGCAAGGGGGCGTGGCGCGGAGTGCCGCTCGGCTGGCGGGTGAAGGCCGCGCGGCTGGTCGCCGGCGCGCTGTCCCGATCGTCCGGTGTGTTCGTGTTCCGTGGCGTCGACCTCGTCGCACAGCGATCGCGGTACGGGGAGGATTCCTACCCAGCACACCTCCTGACCCTCGGGCAGCTCCTGGAAGAGGTCGACCGCAGGCTGGCTGGGCTCGATGAGGCGGACCAGTTGGGTCTGGTGTTGGCGGACGAGCACCATTCCGCGGCAGGCGCACGCCGGAGCCTTCGTGACTTCAAGCTCGCCAAGGTGCCGGGCTACACGAACCACCCGCTCACCCGCATTGCCGACACCATGTACTTCGGTCCCTCCCACGAGAGTCGGCTGCTGCAGGCGGCGGACTTCGCGACGTACTTCCTGAACCGGAACGCGACGGTCGTCGAGCGAGACCTCCGGGCAGAGAAGGCCGTCGCAGCAGTGGTGCGGCGGGTCCGGCAGATCACCGTTCAGGAGTACGTCTGGTCTCCGCCTCCGCCCCTGGTATCCGTGGCGGCCCCGAACGACACAACGCCCCGCGGGTGAGCGGGGCGTTGGCTGGGTGCGGGAGGCTCGAAGCGTCCTGCTCGTCCATGCTAACCGAGTCGCAGCCCTCTGCAGTGACCAGTCGGGCCCACGCACGAGGCGGGAGCGGGTCATTGTTCGCTGAAGACCTGCTGCCCGAGGACGCCGAGAAGCTCGAGCTTCTGCGCGTCCTCGGAGCCCGGAGGCGCCGTGAACAGCAGCAGTGCCTGCGCCTGGTCGTCGGTGTGCAGCACCTGACAGTCGACGGTGATGCGGCCGAGTTCGGGCTGCACGATCGTCTTGTTGTCGGACCACCGGCTCGTGACCTCGTGGAGCGCCCAGACCTCGCGGAACGCCGGGCTCCGCTGTTCGAGCTCGGCGATGAGCGTGGTCGCCCGGCGATCCCCTGGGCCCGCCAGGCCGACCGACGCCCGGAGCGACGCGACGACAACCCGTGCGAGCCGGTCGTGCTGCTCCGGCGCGTACTTCGCGAGCTCCTCACCCGTCACGAACCAGCGCCACGCCTGGTACCGCTCGTTGCCCGGTAGCCCCACCGAGCTGCCGAGGAGCGCAGCCGCGAGCCGGTTCTCCACGAGCGTCTCGCCCAGGTGACTCACCACGATCGCCGGGGTGTCCTCGAGCCGGTCCAGCACCCGCAGGATCGCCGGGTCGACGTGGTCCGAGCGGTGCAGGCGCACCGGAGCGTTCTGCCCGGCGAGGTGGAACAGGTGGTCGCGCTCATCGAGGCTGCACCGCAGCGCCCGGGCGATCGCCGCGACCATCTGCTCGGACGGCTGCGGTCCGCGCTGCTGCTCGAGCCGCGTGTAGTAATCGGCGCTCATCCCGGCGAGGGCGGCGACCTCTTCCCGCCGGAGGCCCGGGGTCCGCCGTCGGGGTCCCGTGCCGAGCCCGACGTCCTCCGGGCGCAGCAGTTCCCGACGACGGCGGAGGAAGTCGGCGAGTGCGGCACGGTCCATGCCCCTGATCCTGCCCCGCTTCGAGCCCGCGTGCCAGGGATCGCCGGTCCCCCGATGAGCGCGCTCTGGTTGCGTCCTCGCCACTCGGACATCGTGGTCGTCATGGACATCACGAACAGCACCGTCTTCATCCCCGGAGCGACCTCCGGCCTCGGACTCGCCCTCGCCCAGCGGCTGCAGGCCGCCGGGAGCACCGTCGTCATCGGCGGACGCCGCGCCGCCCTCCTGTCGTCCCTGCACGACGAGTACGGCTTCGGCACCGTCGAGGTCGACGTCAGTGACGCGGACTCGATCACCGCGGCGGCGGCGTCCGTCCTCGAGCGGTACCCCGAGCTCGACACCCTGGTCACGATGTCGGGGATCATGCGGAACGAAGACCTCCGCTCCCCGGACCACCTCCCCGACGCGCTCGCCACCGTCGAGACGAACCTCGTCGGGACCATCCGGCTCATCGCCGCGTTCCTGCCACACCTCCTCACCCGACCGTCCGCCACCGTGGTGACCGTCTCGTCGGGCCTCGCGTTCGTGCCGCTCACCGCGACGCCGACCTACAGCGCCACCAAGGCCGGCGTGCACGCGTACACCGAGGCCCTCCGGCAGCAACTCGTCGGCTCGTCGGTCTCCGTCCTCGAACTCGTGCCGCCGGCCGTGAAGACCGACCTGATGGGCGGCGCGGACTTCGGCGGGATGGAGCTCGACGCGTTCACGGACGAAGTCGTCTCGCTGCTGGAGTCCGGGGCGTCCCCGGAGATCCTCGTCGAGAACGTGCAGCCGCTCCGGTGGTCCGAGCGCGACGGCACGCACCAGCAGATCCTCGAGATGCTCGCGTCGCGCGGGCACTGAGGGCGGGGGCGGCGCGGGCGCGCGGGCTGCTTCGCGGTCGCGTCCGCGGTCGTTCGCACAACCGAAGTGCGCCCGAACCACGTGTCGACGTGGTTCGGGCGCACTTGCGTTGTGCGACGGTGACGGACCCCGGTCAGTCGGCGGCGGGACCGGCGGCGTCCCCGGCGCCCTCGGCCCTCCGGCGTCGGACACGCCGGTCGAGGAGACGATGGACGACGGTCCACGCCGCGAGGACGAGCGCCCCGAAGACGGCACTGTCGACCGGCCGACCGACGAGGCGGACGACGACGTACGCGGCGGCCATGGCGAGCCCGGTCGACAGGAGGCGGGTCGGGCGGAGGGGGTCGCCGTCGGTGTCGGTGTCCGCGAGTCGCTGGAACGCCAGTGCCCATCCGATCAGCAGCAGGCCGAGCACGAGCGACACCCATGCGACGTCGTTCCCGCGACCCCCGAGGACGGCGAGCACGGCAGCGGCGCTGACGACCACGCCACCAACGAGGAAGACGGCCGCCACCACGAGACCGGGCCGTGCGCGAGGACCTGCCATCCCGCGAGCCTATTGCCGGAGACCGGCCAGCAGCCCCTGCAGTTCGGCCTTCGCGTCGGACATCCGCTCCGGGCCGGTGAGTCGCTCGCGCTGCACGGAGATCCGCACGGTGTCCGCCCGGGAGCCGTCCTCGGTGTTGAGCAGCACTGATTCTCGATCGGGGAAGGTCCACCGCGCCGACGGCCGCTTGCCGCCGCGGGACTCGGACGTCGGAGCGAACCCGAACGCGGCCGTGCACTGGGGGACGATCACGTCGAGCACCGCTTCGCGCTCACCCGGCACCTGACGCGAGGCCGACACTGCGAACGAGCCGTCCGACCGCTGACCCGGGATCCGGAGCCCGCGTGCCTGCTCGTACCCGATCGTCACGCCCTGCGCCCACCACGGCTCGACACCCTGCTCGATGAGCCATGCGGCGATCGCGGCGTGGCCGATGGTCCGTCCGCTCACCGCGTCCATGCGCTCGTACCAGTCGTCGGGCGATCGGCCCGTGGCGGCGAGGACGCGGTCGGCGGCCATCCCCTGCGAGTGCGATCGCACCGTCCCGTCGGTCATGCCGTCATCGTAGGTCCCTGCGGTGGCGGAGTCCGAGCCAGGATCGCCGCCGTCTCGAGTTCGGTGGAGCGGCGCGGCACGAAGGGCTCATCCGCGTCAGCGCGCCGTGGTTGTGTCATGGTCATCCAGTGCCTCGTACGCGCTCCGGGTGTCGCTGGCGTCCGACGACAGGAGAGCGGCCACGGAGCCAATGCACACGACAGTCCCGAGCTGAGGAAGTCCCAGAGGAGCACTGAACCGATGACACGGACACGAGTGGCCCTCGGACGCCGCGAGGACCTCGGCGCCGACTGCGCGAACTGCTTCGGGCTGTGCTGCGTCGCCCTGGCGTTCGCGAAGTCCGCCGACTTCCCGTTCGACAAGGACGCCGGCGACCCCTGCACGAACCTCGACGACGCCGACGGGTGCCGGATCCACCCGCACCTGCGCGAGCGCGGCTTCGCCGGGTGCACGGTGTTCGACTGCTCCGGAGCCGGTCAGAAGGTGTCCCAGCACACGTTCGCCGGCCGGTCGTGGCGCGACGACGCCGAGACGCAGCGGTCGATGTTCGCCACGTTCCCGATCGTGCGCCGACTGCACGACCTGCTCCGGTACCTCGACGAGGCCGTGACGCTCGCCGGACGGGCGCCCGAGCGACGAGGGCAGCGGCAGCGACGAGGGCAGCGACAGGGAGTGGACGGCGACACCACCCGGTGGGTGGAGGCCTTCGAGCGGGTCCGCAGACTCAGTGACGGGACGCCGGAGGAACTCGCGACGCTGGACGTCGACGCCGAGTACGACCGCGCCCGGCCGCTCCTGCTCGAAGCGAGCGAGATCGCCCGTGCGGGCATGCCCGTCGGAGCACCCGACGGAGCGCCCGATCGCAGGCTTCGGCCCGGCCCGGACCTGGCCGGTTCGGACCTGGTCGGCGCCGACCTGCGGGGCGCTGACCTCCGCGGCCGGACGCTCCGCGGGAGCCTGGCGATCGCCGCCGACCTCCGCGGTGCGGCACTGGAGGGCTGCGACCTGCTCGGCGTGGACCTCCGCGACGCAGACCTCCGCGGCACCGACCTGCGCGGCGCGGTGTTCCTCACGCAGATGCAGGTCAACGGCGCTCGGGGCGACGACCTGACGCTGCTGCCGACCGGCTTCCAGCGCCCCGGACACTGGCGAACCAGCGAGGAGCCCGCTGTGGCTACTCCGCAGCGTCGAGGACGGTCCGGCCGAGCCGCACGAAGTCGTCCGCGCTGAGCATCTCACCACGTGCCGTCGGGTCGACTCCGGCCGCGGTCAGCAGCTCCGACGCGCGGGTGCTGCTGCCGAGCACGCCCGACAGGCTCTGACGGAGCATCTTCCGCCGCTGCTGGAACGCGCCGTCGACGAGGGCGAACACCTGCGCCCGGAGCTGTTCGTCACCCAGGGGCTCGTGCCGGTCGAAGCCGACGAGCACGCTGTCGACGTTCGGCACGGGCCAGAACACCTGCCGGCTGACCTGCCCGGCGATCGACCACGAGCCGTACCAGGCGGCCTTCACGCTGGGCGAGCCGTAGACCTTGCTGCCCGGGTCGGCCGCGATGCGGTACCCGACCTCGGCCTGCACCATCACGAGCGCCCGTTCGATCGACGGGAAGGTCGCGAGCAGGTGCAGCAGCACGGGCACGGAGACGTTGTAGGGCAGGTTGGCGATGACGTGGGTCGGTGCTTCCCGGAGGTCACCGGCGGTCAGGGCGAGGGCGTCCTGGTGGACGACCTCGAGCCGCGCGGCGGGCTGCATGGCCGCGACCGTCGCGGGCAGCTGCGCCGCGAGCCGGCCGTCGATCTCCACCGCGGTGACGGACGCGCCGGTCTCGGTCAGCCCGAGGGTCAGCGATCCGAGTCCGGGGCCGATCTCGAGCACCTTCGACTCGGCCGTGACCCGGCCAGACGCGACGATGCGCCGCACGGTGTTGGCGTCGTGCACGAAGTTCTGGCCGAGCTTCTTCGTCGGGGTGACGTCGAGCTTGGCTGCGAGGTCCCGGATCTCCGCCGGGCCGAGCAGGGTGCCCACGACTACTCGCCCACCGTGACCGGTTCGGCGTCCCAGGCCCCGTAGACGAGTTCGGTGTTCGAGGCGATCTGGGCGGCGAGCATCGACGCGTCGGTGCCGAGGGTGTCCGCCATCGACCGCAGGGTGAGCGGGAGGAGGTACGGCGCGTTCGGCCGGCCGCGGAACGGCGTCGGCGTGAGGAACGGCGCGTCGGTCTCCACCATGATCAGGTGCCGGGGCGCGACGAGCAGGGCGTCGCGGAGCAGCTGCGCGTTCTTGAACGTGACCGTTCCGGCGAAGGACATGTACCAGCCGCGCTCGGCGCAGAGCCGGGCGAGGTCGGGGCCACCGGAGAAGCAGTGGAACACCGTCTTCGCGGGAGCGCCGACACGGTCGAGGACCTCGACCACGGCGTCGTGCGCGTCACGGTCGTGGATGGTCAGCGCGAGGTCGTGCTCCTTCGCGATGCGGATGTGTTCCTCGAAGGAGCGGATCTGCGCGTCGCGGCCGTCTTCGCCGGTGCGGAAGAAGTCGAGCCCGGTCTCCCCGATCGCGCGGACCCGGGGCAGCCCCGCGAGCGCTTCGATACCGGCGAGGTGCTCGTCGAGGAGCCCCTGCTCGTGCAGCGACGGCGCTTCGTTCGGGTGCAGCGCGACGGCCGCCAGCACACGGGGTTCACGAGCGGCGATCGCCGCCGACCACTTGGAGGTGGCGAGGTCGGTACCGACCTGCACGACACCACGGACGCCGACGCTCGAAGCGCGGCCGAGGTGTTCGCGGTACTCGAGCGGTCCGTCGCCGCCGTCACCGACGCCGTCGGCGATCTCCATGTGCGTGTGGTTGTCGTACACGGGCACGACGAGCGCCTCGGGCAGCGGCGGGTAGGTCAGGTCGCGCGTGGAGCCACTCGACGAACCGTCGCCCCGCGACCGGACGTGCGCACCCGCGTCGGTCACGCTGCGCCCTGCTCCGCCTGCTCGATGCGCGGGAAGAGCCCGCTCTCGAGTGCGACGACGGTCGAGGCGCCCTGCCACTCCCAGGCACGGTCGACGCGCTGCTCCGCGATGGATCCGCCGGCACCGATCGACGCCCAGAGCTTCTCGGTCGCCTTGGGCATCACCGGGGAGACGAGGACCGCGACGGTGCCGAGACCGCGGAGCGCGGTGACGAGCACGGTCGCGAGACGCTCGCGCTTCGCGTCGTCCTTCGCCAGGGCCCACGGCTCCTGCTCGGTGATGTACCCGTTCAGGGCGTCGACGAGATCCCAGACCGTGGCGATCGCGTCGTGCGGCGCGAACTCCGCGATGGCGGCGTCGGCGCGGGTCGTCACCGACTGCGCGAGCGCGTCGATCGCTTCGTCGGCGGCGGTCAACGCGCCACGTTCCGGCACGGCGCCGTCGAAGTAGCGGTTGACCATCGCGACGATGCGGGACGCCAGGTTGCCGAACCCGTTCGCGAGCTCGGCCTGGTAGCGGGCGGAGATGTCCTCCCAGCTGAAGTTGCCGTCCTGCCCGAACGTGATCGCGCGGAGGAAGTAGTAGCGGAACGCGTCCGACCCGAACGTGTCGGTGATCTCCGACGGCGCGATGCCGGTGAGCTTCGACTTCGACATCTTCTCGCCGCCGACGAGGAGCCAGCCGTGGCCGAACACGCGCTTCGGCACGGGGAGTCCGGCGGCCATGAGCATGGCCGGCCAGATCACGGCGTGGAAGCGGGCGATGTCCTTGCCGACGATGTGCACGCTCGGCCAGAGGCGCTGGAAGGCCTCGTCGTCGTCGCTGCCGTAGCCGAGGGCCGTGACGTAGTTGAGCAGCGCGTCGAACCAGACGTACAGGACGTGGTCGCTGTCCCACGGGATCTTGATGCCCCAGTCGAAGCTCGACCGCGAGATCGACAGGTCGCGGAGGCCCTGCTTCACGAAGGAGACGATCTCGTTGCGGACGCTCTCGGGCTGGATGAACTGCGGGTTCGACTCGTAGAGGTCGAGCAGGCGCTGCTCGAAGTCGGACATCCGGAAGAAGTAGTTGCGCTCGGACAGCACCTCGACCGGGATCGAGTGGATCGCGCAGACCTGCTGGCCCTCGTACGCTCCGGTGCCGGGCACGAGGTCGCTCGGCTGCTTGTACTCCTCGCAGCCCACGCAGTAGAAGCCCTCGAACTCGCCGGCGTAGATGAAGCCGTCGTCGTACAGCTTCTGCAGGAACGCCGTCACGCCGCGCTCGTGGCGCTCGTCGGTGGTGCGGATGAAGTCGTCGTTCGCCACGTCGACCGTGTCGAGGAGCGGCTTCCAGGCCTCGGTCACGAGACGGTCCGCCCACTCCTTCGGGGTGACCTCGTTCGCGGAGGCGGTGCGCAGGATCTTCTGCCCGTGCTCGTCGGTGCCGGTGAGGAGCCACGTGTCGTCGCCGCGCTGGCGGTGCCAGCGCGCGAGGACGTCCGCGGCGACCTCGGTGTAGGCGTGCCCGATGTGGGGCACGTCGTTCACGTAGAAGATCGGCGTGGTGATGCTGAACGAGGAGCCGTCGGACATGCGGACCATCCTACGGGCGCGCCGGGGTCGCATGACGCGCCCCGCGCGCGGCCTGTGGAGAACCGGCCTGGAGGCGCGTGGCGGGCCCGCACCGCGCCTCCAGGCCGCAGTCAGCACCGTCTACCGGGCTGCCAGCGCGCCTTCGTACAGGTCGCGTTTCGACAGTCCCGTCGCGTCCGCGACGGCCGCCGCCGCTTCCTTCATGCGGGAGCCGGCGGCGACCCGCTCGAGCACGAGCCGGACGCCGTCCTCGATCGAGGCGACGTCCTCCGAGCCGGACGACCCCTCGACGACGATGCAGATCTCGCCGCGCACGCCGTCGGACGCCCAGGCGGCCAACTCGGTGAGGGAGCCCCGACGGACCTCCTCGTAGAGCTTCGTGAGCTCACGGCAGACCACCGCTCGCCGATCGGCGCCGAAACCGGCGGCCATGTCCGAGAGCGTGTCGGCCAGCCGGTGCGGCGACTCGAAGAACACCATCGTGCGCTGCTCGCCGGCGAGCGACGCGAAGAGGCGCTTCCGCTCACCCGACTTGCGGGTCGGGAAGCCCTCGAAGCTGAACCGGTCCGTCGGCAGGCCGGACACGGCGAGCGCCATGAGCACCGCGGAGGGCCCGGGGAGCGCCGTGACGGTCACCCCGGCTGCGGCTGCGGCCTCGACGAGCGGGAACCCGGGGTCGCTGATCGCCGGCATCCCGGCGTCGGTGAGGACCACCACGTCCTCGTCCCGAGCGAGCTCCACGACCTCGGCCGCCTTCGCCCGTTCGTTGTGCTCGTGCAGCGCGATGAGCCGCGGACGGTTCTCGATGCCGAGCGCGCGCATGAGGTGGATCGCGGTGCGGGTGTCCTCCGCTGCGACGACGCTCGCGTTGGAGAGGGTCTCGACCAGACGCCGCGAGGCATCGCCGAGGTTGCCGATGGGCGTTGCTGCGAGGACGATCACCACCCCATTGTGGTCGCAGCGGGCACCGACCGCAGATCCGTAGGATGCTGCCGATGACCACCGAGCTGACCGACGACCGCACCGCCGTCCCCGACGGGCCGGTCGGCTCCCGCCTCGACGCCTGGTGGGGACGTGTCCTGTCGGTCGGGTGGCGGGTCGCCGCCTGGCGCTGGGCCGGGCCGCTCGCGGTGACCCTGCTGGCCGCGGTGCTGCGCCTCGTGAACCTCGGCCACCCGCACTCCCTGGTGTTCGACGAGACGTACTACGTCAAGGACGGCTGGTCGATCGTGCACCTCGGGTACGAGGGCACCTGGCCGGGGAACCCGAACGACGACTCCCTGCCGACGACGGACCAGCGGTTCGCCGACGGGCAGACCGACATCTACACGAGCGCCGCCGAGTTCATCGCGCACCCGCCGCTCGGCAAGTACCTCATCGGCCTCGGCATGCTGCTGTTCGGCGCGGACGACTCCACCGGCTGGCGCTTCGCCGTCGCCGTGCTCGGCATCGCGACGGTCTTCCTCACGGCCGTGATCGCCCGGTCGCTCTTCCGTTCGACGCTCATCGGGACGCTGGCCGGCTTCCTGCTCGCCGTCGACGGGCAGGCGATCGTGATGTCCCGGGTGACGCTGCTCGACGGCATCCTGACGTTCTTCGTCGTCCTCGGCTTCGGGGCGCTGCTGCTCGACCGGCGGTGGACGGAACGCCGGTTGGACGCGTGGGTGGCGCGGCGGACCGCGGCGGGCCGGGACACCCTCTGGGGACCCGTGATCTGGTGGCGGCCGTGGCTGGTCGCGATGGGCCTGGCGCTCGGACTCGCGACGGCGACGAAGTGGTCCGGCATGTACTTCCTCGCGTTCTTCGCGGTGTACTCCGTGCTCACCGACATGATGCTGCGGAAGCGCGCCGGGGTGGAGTTCTGGTCCTCGAGCGCGTGGCTGCAGCAAGGGCCGGTGTCGTTCCTCCTCACCGTGCCGGTCGCCGCCGTGACGTACCTGGCGTCGTGGACCGGGTGGTTCGTGTCGAAGGACGGCTGGGACCGCGACTGGATCGCATCCGGCGGGCAGCGGTGGACCGGCGTGCTCTCGTGGGTGCCGGACAGCCTGCAGAACTGGTGGCACTACCAGAGCGAGATCTACGGGTTCAACATCGGGCTGCACACCCCGCACTCGTACCAGGCGAACCCGCTGCTCTGGCTCGTCATGCAGCGTCCGACGTCGATGTACTACGTCGGCACGGACGCCGGGCAGGACGGCTGCACGGCCACCCGCTGCGGTGAGGCGATCACCGGCATCGCGAACCCGTTCATCTGGTACGCGGCGGTGATCGCGACCGTGGCGCTGCTCGTGCTCTGGATCATGCGCCGACGGTGGGAGTACGCCTTCGTCCTGATGGGCATCGCGGCGGGGTACCTGCCGTGGCTGCTCTACGTGAACCGGACGGTCTTCCAGTTCTACACGATCGCGTTCGAGCCCTTCATGGTGATGGCCCTGGCGGCGGCGATCGGGCTCGTGCTCGGGTCACGGACGGACCCGCGCCCGCGGAGGACCCGGGCGATCGTCTGGGTCGGCGTGTACCTGGTCGTGGTGGTGCTCGCGTCGGCGTACTGGTTCCCGCTGTGGACCGGCATCCAGATGCCGTGGGACTTCATCCGGTCGCACTACTGGGTGCCGAGCTGGCTGTAGGGCAGTTTCGCGTCTTGCGTCTCGCGTCGCGCGTCTCGCGTCTCGCGTCTCGCTGGAGGGCATCGGTCACCGGCCTGGAGGCGCGGGTCGTCCCCGCCACGGGCCTCCGGTCCGCAGGTGGTCGGGTCGAGAGCGGTGGTCAGGACTGCGCGTGCATCGCGCGTTCGATCGACTCGCGGTCGAGCGGTTCGCCGAGCATCGGCGCCCCGGCGTCGCTGGGCAGGACGCCCTCGATGACGACCTCGGCGTAGCGGCGCCACGCGTTCGGGTCGTGCGCGCGGGTGGTGTCCGCGACGGCGCCGACCATCGAGGTGAGCATCGGGAGGTCGCGGTAGTCGAACCCCACCCGGACCACCCCGGCGGCGCGTGCACGACCGATGATCTCGGTCACCTGCGACTCGAGTCGGTCGCGCTCCTGCACGATCGAGGGACGAGCCTTCCCGGCGCGCACGATGGCGTCCGCGAGCGCCCGGTCGCGGGCACGGAACTCGAACACGCCCATCAGGTACACCCGGAGCGCCTGTCGGGCATCGGTCTCCTCCGCCGCGCGGGCAGCCGCGTCGTTCATCGCCTCGAACTTGGTGGCGAGGAGCGCCTCGATCAGGGAGTCCTTGTCGGCGAACCGCCGGTAGACGGTCCCCACGCCGACCCCGGCCTCGTGCGCGATGTCGTTGAGCGTGACGGACAGCCCGCGCTCGGCGAAGCACTTGCGGGCCGTCTGCAGGATGAGCTCGCGGTTGCGGGCGGCGTCCGCACGGAGGGGGCGTTCGAGTTCAACGGAGTCGGTGGTGCTCACGGGATCGAACGTAGTTGAACTTTCTGGGAATAAGTGGATGCAGACCTTCCGTTTCGGTCTACACTGATCGCAAACGGATGCGTCGCATCCAGTTACTCCCCCTCCCTGAGGACGCCCGACGGTGCGCGCTCCTCCCTCCACCTTCTCGAAGGAGGCTGCCGTGACGGCAGAACAGACCGTGCCGACCCCCACCGGGGCAGCACCCACGACTTCCGGCTCCACTTCCGGCTCCACTCCCGCCAAGCCCAACCACCGCTGGATCGCCCTGGCGGTCATCGCCCTCGCGCAGCTGATGGTGGTGCTCGACGCGACCATCGTGAACATCGCGCTGCCCTCCGCCCAGGCGGACCTCGGGTTCGGCACCGACCAGCGCCAGTGGATCGTCACGGCGTACTCGCTCGCGTTCGGTTCGCTGCTCCTGCTCGGCGGCCGGCTCGGTGACCTCTTCGGTCGCAAGAACACCTTCATCATCGGGCTCGTCGGCTTCGCGGTCGCATCGGTGCTCGGCGGTCTGGCGGACTCGTTCGGCCTGCTCGTCGCGGCCCGTGCGCTGCAGGGTGTGTTCGGCGCGCTGCTCGCCCCGTCCGCGCTCGGCATGCTCACCACGACCTTCCGCGACCCGAAGGAGCGCGGTCGCGCGTTCGGCATCTTCGGGTCCATCGCCGGCTCGGGTGCGGCGATCGGCCTGCTCCTCGGCGGCGTGCTGACCGAGTACGCGTCGTGGCGCTGGTGCCTCTACGTCAACGTCGTCTTCGCCGTGCTCGGCGTGATCGGCGCGCTGGTCTTCATGGAGAAGCCGCCGAAGGTCGACCGTCCGCGCATCGACGTCGCCGGCGTCATCACGATCACCGCCGGTCTGGTCGGGGTCGTCTACGGCTTCTCGAACGCCGAGACCAACGGCTGGGACTCCCCCGTCACCATCGCGATGCTCGCGGCGGGCGTCGTGCTCATCGCGGCGTTCGTGTTCATCGAGACCCGCGTCGCGCACCCGCTGCTGCCGCTCCGGGTCGTGCTCGACCGTGACCGCGGTGGTTCGTTCATCGCGATCGGCCTCGTCGCGATCGGCATGTTCGGCATCTTCCTGTTCCTGACCTACTACCTCGAGCAGACCCTCGGGTTCTCCTCGCTGCAGACCGGTCTGGCGTTCCTGCCGATGCCGCTGTCGATCATGATCTCGGCGACGCAGATCGGTGGTCGCCTGCTCCCCCGCGTCGGCCCGAAGGTGCTCATCTTCGCCGGTGGCCTGGTGGCGGCGATCGGGCTGCTGCTGCTCCTCCGCACCGACCTCGACAGCTCGTACGCCGGCACTGTCCTGCCCGCGCTGATCGTGATCGGCCTCGGCATGGGGACGATCTTCTCGTCCGCGATGAACACCGCGACGACCGGTGTGGCCCGTGCCGACGCCGGCGTGGCCTCGGCGACGGTGAACACCATGCAGCAGATCGGTGGTTCGATCGGCACGGCGCTGCTGTCGACGATCTTCGCCGACGTCGTGAAGAACAGCCTCTCCGGACTGTCGGCGGCGCCCACGAAGCTGCAGCAGGCGCAGGCCGTCCTCGACGGGTACCACGTGGCCTTCGGGATCTCGGCGGGCGTGCTCGTCCTGGTCGCCCTGGCCGGCGGGCTGCTCATCAACCGGCAGAAGGTGCGGCTCGACAAGCTCGCACACGCCGGCGCCGCGACGACCGGGAGCATCCCGACCGCCGCGCACTGACGCCCGCACTACCCGTGCGCACGAACGGCCCGTCCCGGCTTCCCGGGGCGGGCCGTTCTGCGTCCGCTGCCGCCGCGCCGCGCCCTGCCCGCCGCCTGCGGCCTGCCGCCTGCTGGCTGCTGCCTGCTGCCTGCTGCCTGCTGCCTGCTGCCTGCTGCCTGCTGCCTGCTGCCTGTCGAAACATGTACACGCACGTTTCGACACTCCACCGGTTGATCGTCACGTGGGATGTCGTTGGATGCACACACACCCAATGCGTGGGCACGATCCGACATCCCGCGTGTCGATCGACGCGTGGGATGTCGCTCCCTGCACGCGCGCGATGTTGCGGGCGGGAGCGCGCGACAACACCGACGTCGCACGACGACCACGATGTCGTTCCGAGTCCGCACCGCCCGCCGCCCGCCGCGCCGACTCCGTCCGCACCGCCGCCCGCCGCCCGCCGCGCCGACTCCGTCCGCACCGCCGCCCGCCGCCGCCCGCCGCCACCCGCCGCCGCCGCGCCGCCGCCGCCCGCCGCCCGCCGCGCCGCCCCGAATCCGGCACGACGGAAGCCGCCCCCGTTGCGCAGTGTGTCCGTTTCCCTCGCCCCCGTCAGCGGTCCCGTTTAGCCTGAGCCACATGGCCCCCGTCCTGACCTCGCCGCTCGTGTCGACGCAGTGGCTCGCAGACCACCTCGGTGCTGACGAGCTCGTCGTGCTCGACGCCTCTGTGCACACGGAGGGAACCGGCCTCGGCACGATGTGGCACACCGCGCAGGACAGCTACGAACAGGGCGGTCACGTGCCGGGTGCCCGCTACGCCGACCTCGCTCGGGCCTTCTCCACGCCGGACGCCGACGTGCCGTTCACCCGCCCCGGCGCCGAGCGGTTCGAGGCCGCCGCGCGCGACCTCGGTGTGACGAACACCTCGACCGTGGTGGTCTACGACGACAGCCTCGGCGAGTGGTCGGCGCGACTGTGGTGGATCTTCCGCTCGTTCGGCTTCGACTCCGTCGCGGTCCTCGACGGCGGCTTCACGAAGTGGCGCGACGAGGGGCGCCCGGTCCGTGTCGGCGCCCTGCGGAACTCCGCGACGACGCAGCGGGGGTTCCTCGCGGGCGAAGAGCGTCCGCTGTGGGCCGACCACGAACGCGTCCGTCGCGCCGTCACGGGCGAGCAGCCGGCAGCGCTCGTCCTGGCTGCGCCCGCCGCCGCTCTCGGCACCGAGCACCCGCCGATCGTCCCGGGCAGCACGACCATCGCGGTGGACACGATCGTGAACCCGGACACGAACGCGTACCTGCGCGGCCCGGACCTCGCTGCCGCGTTCTCGGCGGTGATCGACGCCGACGAGATCGTGACGTACTGCGGGGTGGGGAGCGCCGCGTGCGTCGACGCCCTGGCGCTGACGGTGCTCGGGCACGAGAAGGTCCGCGTCTACGACGGATCCCTCGTGGACTGGTGGCGTCACGAGCCGGAGGCGCTGGCCTCCTGAGGGCTCGGCCGACGCGACGGCAGCGACCGCACGGCGCGAGCACCCCGCACGGCTACCGTTGCACCCATGAGCACCAGACGCGCGGTCATCCTCGGCGGTACCGGCGGGATCGGTTCGGCCGTCGCTCGTGAACTCCTGCACGCATCGGGCCGCGGCGGCGACGACTGGGAGATCGACGTCCTCGCCCGCCGCGGTGGCCCGGTCGCGGACGCCCTGACGGCGGCGGGTGCGACGTTCGTCCCCGGTGACCGCCGGGACACCTCCGTGCTCCGGGACCTCCTCCGCCCCGGCGCCGACCTGCTCGTCGACACCGTCGGCCTGACGCGCGACGACGCCGTGCAGCTCCGACCGTTCCTCGACGACGTCGGGTCCACGGTGTTCGTGTCGTCGAAGGCCGTGTACGTCGACGAGCAGGGGCGGCACGCGAACTCGACCGACAAGCCGGTGTTCGGCGGCGCGGTCACCGAGCTGCAGCCCACCGTGACCGCGGCCGACGGCGACCCGACGAGCCGTGACGGCTACGGCGCCGCGAAGGTCGCCGCCGAGCAGGTCCTCCTCGACCACGGTGCCCCGGTCACGGTGCTCCGTCCGTCGAAGGTCCACGGCGTCGGCACCGGCCGGCCCCGGGAGTGGTTCGTGGTGCGCCGGGTGCTCGACGGTCGCGAGCGGATCCTGCTCGCGGACCGGGGTCGCGGGGTCGACCACACCACTGCGGCCAGTGGCATCGGGTCGCTCGTGCGGCTGCTGGCGGACAGCCCGGACCGTCGCATCCTCAACGTCGCGGACGATTCGGCACCGTCCGCCCTCGAGATCGTCCGGACGATCGCCGGGCACCTCGACCACCCGTTCGACGAGGTCCTGCTCGACGAGGAAGCTCCCGACTTCGTCGGCGCCACCCCGTGGTCGTCCCCGTCACCCTTCGTGCTCGACACCTCCGCGGCCCGGGCGTTGGGCTGGGAGCCGCCGTCCTTCGCTGCGGCGGTCGTCCCCGAGCTCGACTGGCTCGTCGAGACCGCGCACGCCGTGCCCGTCGACGGCGACGTGCCGTGGGCGGAGGACCCGTTCTGGGACCGCATGTTCGACTACGGCCCCGAGGACGCCGCCCTCGCGCTGCTCTCGCTCGGTCTGGGCTGATCGCGTGCCCCGCTCCGAGGTCCTCTTCATCGGGGGCCGCTCCGGTGTGGGGAAGTCCACCGCGGCCGAGGCCCTGCACGACCTGCTCGTCACGGCCGACGTCCGGCACGCGGTGATCGAGGGCGACCTGCTCGACCTGGCGCACCCGGCACCGCACGTCGAGCACCCGGAGGCGCGCCTCGCCGAACGGAACCTCGCGGCGATGTGGGCCGGGTACCGGGAGCTCGGACACCACCGGCTGGTCTACACGAACACGGTGTCGGTGCTCGAGCACGAGCGTCTCGCCGCCGCGATGGGCGACGATCCTGCGGTGACCGTGGTGCTCCTCCGCGCCGATGACGACGTGACCGCGGAACGCCTCACGAGACGAGCAGGCGGTGCCGTCCCGGCAGACCAGCTCGCGCACAGCACACGGACGGCCTGGAGGCTCGACTCGGCCACCGCGGACACGGTCACCCGGGTGGACACCGACGACCAGAGCCCCGCCGAGATCGCGCGTCGGCTCGCGTTCCTGACGGGGTGGATCCCCGGCTGAGGCTGTGGAGAACGGCCGCGTTCTCCACGGATCCGGCTCCCGACGCTCCTGCCCAGCGGCCGACGGGCACGCTGGAGCCATGAACGACAACCGACTCGGCGCCTCGGTCAGCCCGTACCTGCGTCTGCACGCCGACAACCCGGTGGACTGGCGCGAGTGGGGGCCGGACGCGTTCGCCGAAGCGCGGGAGCGGGACGTTCCGGTCATGGTCTCGGTCGGGTACGCCACCTGCCACTGGTGCCACGTGATGGCGCGTGAGAGCTTCGCCGACCCCGAGGTCGGTGCGCTCCTCCGTCAGGAGTTCGTCGCCGTGAAGGTCGACCGCGAAGAACGCCCGGACGTGGACGCCAGCTTGATGGCCTCGGCGAGCGCGTTCACCCAGCAGCTCGGCTGGCCGCTGACGACGTTCCTCACCCCGGACGGCCACGTGTTCTTCGCCGGGACGTACTTCCCGCCCGCCCCGGTGGCGCAGGTGCCGTCGTTCCGGCAGATCACCGGCGCGGTCCTCGACGCGTGGAAGGACCGCCGGCACGAGGTGGACGCGAACGCGAGCGCCATCGCGACGGCGATCCGGCAGGGGGCGGAGGCGGACGCGACTGCCCGTTCGGTTGCCGACGGTGGCGGAGATGAGCCGCGCCTCCCGGCGGTCGACAGCATCCGGGCCGTCACCGACCAGCTCGCGCGAGCAGAGGACACCACCTACGGGGGTTTCGGTGGCGCACCGAAGTTCCCCAGCGCGCCGCTGCTCGAGTTCCTCGCCGACGTCGCCGCGGACGGAGACAGCGACGGCGACGGCGACGGGGACGGCGAGGGCGAGGGCGACGGCGACGGCACGGACACCGCCGACCAGGCGGCCGGACTGCTCGACCGGTCCCTGCACGCGATCCGGGCCTCGGAACTGACCGACGCCGACGGCGGCGTGTTCCGGTACGCGACCCGACGCGACTGGACCGTCCCGCACTACGAGCGCATGCTCTACGACAACGCCGGACTCCTGGCGGTCGCCGGCGCCGAACAGGCCCGCGGCATCGCGGACTTCCTGCGGGACACGCTCCGCCGCGAGGACGGCGCGTTCGTCGCGGCGCAGGACAGCGAGTCGACGATCGACGGCCGACGTGTCGAGGGCGAGTGGTACCGGCTGCCGCTCGACGAGCGTGCGCGGCTCGATCCGCCGCCGCTCGACGACCAGGTGCTCACCGGCTGGAACGGACTCGCGATCCGCGGACTCGCGATCGCCGGCGCTCGGTACGGCGACGCCGAGATGCTCGAGCTCGCACGAGGCGCGGCGGACGCACTGCTCGCCGCGCACGTGGTGGACGGCCACGTGACGGTGCGGTCGAGCACGTCGCGCGGGGCGTCGACGGCGCCGCCGACCATCGAGGACGTCGGGCTCCTCGCCGAGGGACTGCTCGAACTGGCCCTCGTGACCGGTTCGGTGCGTCACGCCGTGGTCGCCCGCTCCCTGATCGACGACGGCCTGGCCGGACGGTTCGACGTCGACCCGGTGCTCGCCGCTGCCGGTACGGCAACGGGCGAGCAGCCGCAGACGGCCCTGCGGTCGGGGACGGTGGCGCTCGCGGCGGCGTCGGCGACCCTCGCAGCACTCACCGGCGACGCGTCGTACCGGGCCGCTGCCGCGCGCCTCGTCGCGGACCGGGCCGCGACCGGCACCGAGCGCCCGCTCGGCCACGCCGACGCACTCGGCGTCGCGCTCGCACTCCAGCGTCCGTCGCGCGAGGTCGTCGTCGTGGCGTCCGACCCGGCGGACCCCCTCCGCGCCGCCGTGCGCGGGGCACGACGGCCGGGCACCGTCGTCGCCGTGGTGACCCCGGTGCAGGCGACGGCGTGGGCCGAGGCCGGGTTCGAGCTGTTCGAGGCCCGCGACGCGCTCGACCCCGCCGGCTACGTCTGCCACGACCGGGTCTGCGCGCTGCCGGCACGTTCGAGCGACGAGCTCGCCGCACAGCTGTCCACCCGGCTCGCCTGACCGGCTCGGCAGCTCGGCCGACCTGCGCCACGCGCGCCTGTATCCTGGAATGCTCATGTCGACCACGCCCGTCATCACGTACCCGCCCGAACTGCCGGTCTCGCAGCGGCGGGACGACATCGCGGCTGCCATCAGGGACAACCAGGTCGTCATCGTCGCCGGCGCGACCGGCTCGGGCAAGACCACGCAGCTGCCGAAGATCTGCCTCGAACTCGGCCGCGAGCACATCGGTCACACCCAGCCGCGCCGGATCGCAGCGCGCACGATCGCCGAGCGTGTGTCCGAGGAACTCGGTGGTGAGCTCGGCGGCCTCGTCGGGTACCAGGTGCGCTTCACCGATCGTGTCAGCTCCGAGACCCGCATCAAGGTGATGACCGACGGCATCCTGCTCAACGAGATCCACTTCGACCGCGACCTGAAGCGGTACGACACGATCATCATCGACGAGGCGCACGAGCGGTCGTTGACGATCGACTTCCTGCTCGGCTACCTCAAGCGGCTGCTGCAGCGCCGCCCCGACCTCAAGCTCATCATCACGAGTGCGACGATCGACCCGGAGTCGTTCTCGAAGCACTTCGGCGGCGCCCCGATCATCGAGGTCTCGGGCCGCACCTACCCGGTGGAGATCCGGTACCGCCCGCTCGCGGCCGAGAATGGCGGGAGCGACGGCGACGACGGGAGCGACGACGAGTCGGACTCCCGCACCGGTGACAGCGGCAGCACCGCCGACGACCGCGACACCATGCAGGGCATCACCGACGCCCTCGACGAGCTCGCCCGCGAGGACCCGGGCGACGTCCTCGTGTTCCTGTCCGGCGAGACCGAGATCCGCGACGCGCAGGACGCCATCGAGGGCAAGCGCTACCCCGGCACCGAGGTCCTGCCCCTGTACGGTCGGCTCTCCGCCGCCGACCAGCACCGCGTCTTCGAACGCCGGAACACCCCCGGCATCCGACGGCGAGTGGTGCTCGCGACCAACGTCGCCGAGACCTCCCTGACGGTGCCCGGCATCAAGTACGTCATCGACACCGGCACCGCCCGCATCTCGCGGTACTCCCCGCGCGCCAAGGTCCAGCGGCTCCCCATCGAGGCCGTGAGCCAGGCGAGCGCGAACCAGCGATCGGGCCGCGCGGGCCGCACCAGCGCCGGCATCGCGATCCGCCTCTACTCCGAAGAGGACTTCGGCCGGCGTCCGGAGTACACCGACCCCGAGATCCTCCGCACCAACCTCGCCGCCGTGATCCTGCAGATGATCTCGCTCGGGTTCGGCGACATCGAGTCGTTCCCGTTCCTGCAGCCGCCGGACTCCCGCGGCGTGAAGGACGGTCTCGACCTGCTCCGCGAGCTCCGCGCGGTGGACCAGGGCGGCCAGATCACGAAGACCGGCAAGCAGCTCACCCGGCTGCCGATCGACCCGCGCCTCGGCCGGATGGTGCTCGAGGCCGGACGGCAGGGCGTCGGGCGCGAGGTCGTCGCCATCGTCAGTGCGATGAGCATCCAGGACCCCCGCGAACGCCCGCTCGAGAAGCGTGCGCACGCCGACCAGCTGCACGCCCGGTTCGCCGACCCGACGAGCGACTTCCTGACGCTGCTGAACCTCTGGAACCACATCGAGGACAAGCAGGAGGAGTTGTCGTCGAGCGCGTTCCGACGGCTGTGCAAGGCCGAGTTCCTCAACTACCTCCGCATCCGCGAGTGGCAGGACCTGTACCGGCAGCTCACCCGCGCCGCGAAGCAGGTCGACGTCCGGGTCGGGCAGTCCCGCAGCGAGGACGGCGACGCCGTGCACCGTTCGCTGCTCGCCGGGCTCCTCAGCCAGATCGGGCTGCGGGACCGAGAGAAGCGTGACTACCTCGGCTCACGAAACACCCGGTTCGTGGTCTTCCCCGGCAGTGTCCTGGCGAAGAAGCAGCCCGATGCGGTGATGGCCGCGGAGCTCGTCGAGACCAGCCGCCTGTTCGCCCGCACGGTCGGCCGGATCGACCCGGCCTGGGTGGAGCCCCTCGCCGGCGACCTCCTCAAGCGCACCTACGGCGAGCCGCACTGGGAGAAGAAGCAGGGCGCCGTCGTCGCGTACGAGCGCGTCACCCTGTTCGGCGTCCCGATCGTGCAGCGCCGCCGCGTGCAGTACGCCCGGATCGACCCCGTGCACTCCCGCGAGCTGTTCATCAGGCACGCCCTGGTCGAGGGTGAGTGGGAGTCGCAGCAGGCGTTCGACCGCGAGAACCGTCGCCTCCGGAAGGAGCTCGAGCAGCTCGAGGAACGCACCCGCCGCCGCGACATCCTGCTCGACGACGAGAACGTCTACGAGTTCTACGACGCCCGCATCCCCGCCGACATCGCGACGATGCGGGACTTCGAGGGCTGGTGGCGCACCACGCGTCGCGACCAGCCGGACCTGCTCACGATGCGCCGGTCGGACCTACTCGACGAGTCCGCCGCCGAAGCGGCCGAGGACGACGTCGAGTACCCGACCCAGTGGCGGAGCGGCGACCAGCGCCTCGCGATCAAGTACCGCTTCGAGCCGGGTGCGCAGGACGACGGCGTCAGCGTGCAGGTCCCGCTCGCACTGCTCCCCCGCATGCGCGAGGAGGGCTTCGACTGGCAGGTGCGCGGCCTCCGCAAGGAGCTCGTCACGGCACTCATCAAGTCGCTGCCGAAGCAGATCCGGAAGAACGTCGTGCCCGCGGCCGACTGGGCCGAGAAGATCGTCGCCGAGCTGCCGGACGACGCTCCGACCGAGCCTACCGAGTCGTTCCGTTCGACCCTCGCCAAGGCGATCCAGCGGATGACGTACGTGCCGGTCTCCGAGTCCGACTTCGACCTGTCCCGCGTCCCCGCACACCTCCTGCCGACGTGGGCCGTCGTCGACGAACGCGGCCGCCGGGTCGAGGCCGGCAAGGACCTGTCGGCACTGCAGTCCAAGCTCAAGGACCGGACGCAGGAGAGCGTCGCCTCCGCCACGGTGCGGGCTGCGCGACGGCCTGGAGGCGCGGCTCGCGTCGCGTCCGCCGGCGGCGGTCGACCGGTGGAACAGTCGGGCCTCACCGCCTGGCCGTCCGACGACCTGCCGCAGGTCCTCGACACGAAGCAGGCCGGTGGTGTGATCCGGGCGTACCCGTCGCTCGTAGAGGAGGGCACCGGTCCGAAGGCCACCGTCGGGGTGCAGCTGCTCGCCACCCCGTCCGACCGCGCGGTCCGCATGCCCGCCGGGGTCCGGCGCCTCGTCATGCACGCGGTCCCCTCGCCGGTCTCGTACATCCAGTCGCACCTGACGGGGCAGGAGAAGCTCGCCCTCGCCGCCAGCCCCTACCCGTCCACCGCGGCGTTGTTCGACGACGTGCTCGCCGCCGTCGTCGACGCCGGGATCCGCCGCGCGCACCCGGACGGCACCGTGTTCACGAAGGCCGAGTTCGAGGCCGTCCGCGATGCGGTGTCCTCCACCGTCGTCGACACGATGTTCACCGCCGTGTCCGAGGTCGCCGCGGTCCTCGCGGCACACCGGGCAGCCGAACGGTCGCTCAAGCAGGCGAACTCGATGGCGCTGCTCCCCGCCCTGACCGACATGCGCCAGCAGATGGAACGGCTCGTGTTCCCCGGGTTCGTCTCCGTCGCCGGGATCGATCGGCTCCGGCGGATCCGCGTGTACCTGCAGGGTGTCGACGCCCGCGTGCAGAAGCTGCTGCAGAACCCCGGCCGCGACGCCACCTGGATGCGCGAGGTCACCGTCGCGACCGACCGCTACGTCGACGCCGGCGGCACGTTCCCGCCCGCCGTCGGCGCGCACCCGGAGCTCGTGCACGCCCGGTGGATGCTCGAGGAGTTCCGCCTCAGCCTCTTCGCGCAGGAGCTGGGGACCGCCGAGACGGTCTCGCTGCAGCGGATCACGAAGGCCCTGACGGCCGCGCGCTGATCGGTCTACCGTGTCGGCCATGATCGGCACACTCGACGTCGTCGTCCTGGACTGTCCGGACCCACGTGTCCTCGCCCGCTTCTACGCCGAACTGCTCGGCGGGGAGATCGTCGGCTTCGACGACGACTGGGCGGAGGTCGCGCTGCCCTTCACCGACCACCGCCCGATCCTGGCGTTCCAGCAGGTCGCGGACTACCGCGCGCCGGAGTGGCCGGGGCAGGACGTCCCGCAGCAGAGCCACCTCGACGTGAAGGTCGACGACCTCGACGCCGGCGAGACCGCGGTCCTGGCGATCGGCGCGACGGCGACGGGTTCGGTGACGGACACCTTCCGCGTGTACCTCGACCCCGCCGGTCACCCGTTCTGTCTCATCAGTCCGAACGACTGACCGGGTCGGTCGCGAGGCCGCCGACGACCGTCACGTTCGGCAGCGCCGCGAGGACGGACCCAGGGAGGAACACCTTCGCCGCGCGCCGGCCTGCGCCGATCACGACGTCCGGGGCGCTCAGCACGCGCTCGTCGACGTACACCGGCCACGACGACGGCAGCCCGATCGGGGTGATGCCGCCGTACTCCATGCCGGTCAGCTCCACCGCTTCGTCCATCGGGGCGAAGCTCGCCTTCCGGACGTCGAGCAGTTTCTTCACGACTCGGTTCACATCGAGCTTCGTCGAGGCGAGCACCACGCACGCGGCGTAGCGGACCTCGTCGCCACGCTTGCCCGCGACGACGATGCAGTTCGCGCCGCCCTCGAGCGGGAAGCCGTAGGCCTCCGAGAACGCGGCGGTGTCGGCGAGGTCAGGATCGATCGACGCGGCCTCGATCCGTGTGAGCAGGTTCGTCGGCAGGGCGACGAGGGCTTCGGCGACGGGGATCGCGAGGAATCCGGTGGCGACCAGGGCAGGGACTCGTTCGAGCGTCGGCATGGCTCCACCCTAGGGACGGCGTCCTCGCGCGACACTGAGGCCCATGACGCAACTCCGGGCGATCGACGTCGACCAGTGGCCCCGGCGTGAGCACTTCGAGCACTACCGGCAGCGGACGCGGTGCTCCTACGAGGTGACCGTCGACGTGGACGTGACGGCATTCGTCGCGGCCGTCCGCGGGAGCGCGGCCAAGACCTACGCGTCCCAGATCTGGGCGATCGCGACCGTGGTCAACCGCCACGCGGAGTTCCGCATGCAGCTCCTCGACGACGGCTCCCCGGCGGTGTGGGACGTCGTGCACCCGATGTTCACGGTGTTCCACCCGGAAACGGAGACGTTCTCGGCGCTCGCGGTGCCGTACGACGACGACTTCCGGCGGTTCCACGACGCGGCCTCGGCGACGATGGAGCAGTACCGCGACGACGTCCGGATGTTCCCACAGGACGACCGGCCGCGGAACGTGTTCGACGTCTCGACCTTCCCGCGGACGTCGTTCACCGGGTTCGCACTGCACGTGGAGGACGGCTCCGACCACCTCCTGCCGATCATCACCCTCGGGCGCTACCGAGAAGTCGACGATCGGACGGTCATGCCGATGGCGCTGCAGATCAACCACGCTGCCGCCGACGGTTTCCACACGTCGCGGCTCCTCGACGAGCTCGAGGCCCTGTTCGCGGACCCGTCGTGGCTGCGGTGACCGTCCGCCGTGCCCACCCGTCCGATGCGGTGTCCATGGCACGCGTGCACGTCGAGTCGTGGCGATCGACCTACCGAGGATTGATGCCGGACGCGATGCTCGACGATCCCGGGTTCGTCGCGCGCCGGGAGCAGTTCTGGACCGCTGCCCTCACCGACGAGCGCTTCGCCGCGAACCACATCGTCGTGGCCGTCGCCGACCACGACGACGCGGTCGTGGGCATAGCGATGTCGGGGCCGGCAACGGCAACGGGCGACGACTCCGCCGCCGTGCAGCTGTACGTCCTGTACCTGCTCGACGGGCACCACGGTTCGGGCACGGGGAGCGCGCTGCTGGATTCGGTCCTGGACCCGGGGGACGACGCCGTGCTCTGGGTCGCCGACCCGAATCCGCGTGCGCAGGCGTTCTACCGGAAGCACGGGTTCGTGTTCGACGGTGCCGAGCAGACCGACGGCGGGGTCCGCGAACGACGGATGGTCCGACCGAGGCAGGTTCCGTCTGTGATCTGACCGTTCCGGTCCACGATCCTCGGGGTTCGCGGACCAGAACGGTCAATTTCGAAAAGGATCGTGCGGTCGCCTCGGGCGAGAGTCAGGAGTAGAACGGCCGCATGGTGAACGCCGTCGTGCACGTCGAACTCATCGGCCCCGATCCCGAACGGCTCCGCGCCTTCTACGCCGCGCTGTTCGGTTGGGACTCCCCCGCCGGAGCGCCGGTCGCCGACGCGATCTCGGGACCGACGGCGTACTCGTTCATCGACCCTGTCGAGGGCGCGGGACCGGTCGCGGGCGGCATCGGTGGCGGGCCGGGCTTCGCGGCACACGCGATGTTCTACGTCGGGGTCGACGACGTCGCGGCGGCACTTGAGCAGGTCGAGGCGCTCGGCGGCACCGTCGTCCTGCCGCCGCAGCGGAACGAGGGCGGCGGCGTGACCGTCGGTCACTTCCGCGATCCCGCCGGCAACCTCGTCGGGGTCGCCGGTCCGGCCTGAACGCCCCGCGTCACGCACCCGAGGCGCGGTGCGGGCCTGCACCGCGCCTCCAGTCCGATCGCACCCGCACCCACGTGAGACGCCCCGTCGGTCGCGAGACGCCGCCCGATCCGGCGGTGTCTCGACGGCGGGACGGTGTCTGGCCAGCGCGACCAGCGCGACCCGGGGTCAGGCGGCGCGCGCCTCCAGTGCCTCCTCGTACTCGCGGCGGATGGCGTCACCACCCCGGCGCCGCCAGTCGCGGACGGTCGACCCCCAGGAGGAGACCTTCGCCCTCCCGAGCAGCACGTCGTTGATCGCGTTCGTCGCGAAGGTGCCGAGCGCCGGTCCCTTCGTCGAGTTCGACGGCGAGTACAGGCCGTAGACGGGGTTCGGCTGCCCGTCGTCGAGCCACGACGCGAGGGACTCGTACACGGTGTCCGTCATCGCGGCGTTGCCGGCGTAGTAGAGCGGCAGCGGGCACTCGGTGAAGTACTGCAGCGGGAACTCACCGAGGGCGGTCTCGCTGTTGCCGGTCTTCGTGAGCACGGGGGCGCCGTCGCGGTACTCGAAGTCGCGGCCCTCGATGCCGAACTTGCGGTACATCCACGCCTCGGTGCCGAAGGGCGAGGCGCACCAGTCGAGCACCTCGAGGAGCATCCTGACCCGCGCCTCGGGCCCGGCGGCGATCGAGGCGATCGTGTTGTTCGGGTCGCCGAGCCAGGGCTTCGCCGTCCCGCCGGAGGGGCCGACGAAGGGTGCGATCGTCAGCTCGAACCCGCTGCCGGGCGTGGCCTGCTGCAGCAGCCCGGGGATGGCGCTGTACGTGTCGGACAGCATGAGCGCCGAGCCCTGCACGAACCACACCTTCCCGTTGTAGGCCGTGATGCTGTCGGGGTGCACGAGGTCCTCGGCGACGAGCTTCCGGGACACATCGAGGAGTTCCACCCACTCCTCGAGCTCGTACATGTGCGTCAGGCGTCCGCCCTGCTGCTGCCACTGGTTCGGCAGCCCGAGCATCGGCGCGAGGATGTTCGTCGGCACCGAGGCCAGCGCCCACCGGTTCGCATGCGGGTCGGACACCTGCCGGCAGAGCTGCACGAACTCGTCGACGCTCGAGAACGCCGGGTCGACGCCGAGTCCCCCGAAGACGTCCTGCCGTCGATGCAGTGCCTGCGAGGTGAGCGGGCCGCGGGGCACCGGCACGCCGTAGATGCCTCCCGAGAACACCGTGCCGCGCCAGGACGCGGTCGGCAGGTTCGCCAGGTACGGGTAGTCCCGCACACCGCTGCCGGACAGGTGCGGGCTGAGGTCGGCGGCCTTCGCCTCGAGGAACTGCGGCAGGTACGAGAACGCCCCGTTGATGGTGAAGACGTCGCCGAGGGTGTCGCCCGCGACCTGCGTGGCGAACTTGCTGCCGAAGTCCGCGTTCGGGGTGATCGTCAGGTCGAGGTCGATCCCCATCCGCTGGTCGAGTCCCTGCCAGTAGGGGTTGCTCCCCTTCGACGGCGGGATCGGCGAGTTGGTCGGCACGCTGCCGTGCACGGTGGAGCCGTCGCCCGGCTTCCGCGCGGTGGGCACCAGGCGGTCGGGGATCCTCCGGAACGCGCTCGGCATGAGCGCGCTGGTCTTCGGCAGCGCCGGTTCCGGTCCTCCGGTCCAGGGCACGTAGTCCGGCAGCTGCACGGCCTTGTTGATCGCCTTGACGTCCGTCGAGCGGGTCACGGTGGAACAGCCGGCCAGGAGGCCCGTGGCTGCGATCCCGAGACCGCCCCCGATGAGCGCGCGGCGGGTGATTCCGTTGTTCGTCACAGTGTTCAGCCCTTCACCGCACCGGTCAGGACACCCTTGGCGAAGTGCCGCTGCAGGAACGGGTAGACGATGAGGATCGGCACGATCGAGACCACGAGGATCGCCATCTGGATCGAGGCCTGCGGGGGCAACGCGTCCGACGAGGTACCGAGGTCGGCACCGCCGAGCTGCGTGTTGTTGATGACGTAAGTGCGGAGGACGAGCTGCAGCGGCCACTTCGCGGTGTCGTTGATGTACAGCAGCGCGTTGAAGAAGGCGTTCCAGTACCCGACCGCGTAGAACAGCCCGATCACGGCGAGGACGGCCTTCGACAGCGGCAGCACGATCCGCCAGAACACCGCGAAGTCCCCGGCACCGTCGATGCGGGCGGACTCGATGAGCTCCTTCGGGATCGCCATGAAGAACGACCGCATCACGATGACGTTGAAGGCGCTGAGGGCGGTCGGCAGGATGAGCGCCCAGTACGAGTCGAGCAGCCCGAACTGCTTCACGACGAGGTAGTTCGGGATGAGCCCGGGCGCGAACAGCAGGCTGACGAGCACGAGACCCAGGACGAACCCGGAGCCGTACGAGCCGGGGCGGCTCAGGGCGTAGGCGAGCATCGCGCTCACGAACAGGCTGATGAGCGTGCCGACCAGGGTGATGCCGATCGACACGACCATGGCGCGGGTCACGACGCCGCCGGCGAGGATGCTCTCGTACGCGCCGAGGTCGAGTCCCTTCGGCCACATCACGAACCCACCGGCGTCGTTCACCTGGGCGACGGGCGCGAGGCTCGTCGACACGATCCCGACGAAGGGCAGGATCACGACGAGGCAGATCACGAGCAGGACGAAGCCGGTGAGCAGGCGTCCGGGTAGCGGTGCCGCGTCGAGCGTGCGGCGCTTCCTCCGCTTCGCCCCGGGGACGGTCACGGTGTGCGTGGCGGTCATCGCGCCTCCTTCTGGTAGACGCCCGCTTCGCCGAAGACGTGCGCGAGCTTGTTGGCTCCGAGGACGAGCAGGACGCCGACGACGCCCTTCACCAGGCCGACGGCGGCGGCGACGCCCCACTGCCCGCCGAGCACGCCGTTGTTGTAGACGTAGGTGTCGAGGACCTCGCTCGCGGCCCGGCCGACGGCCTGCTGCTGGAGGAGGATCTGCTCGAACCCGACGGTCAGGGAGTCCCCGAGCCGCAGGATGAGCAGCAGGATGATGATGCCGCGCATGCCGGGCAGGGTGACGTGCCACAGCTGCCGCCAGCGCGAGGCGCCGTCCATCTTCGCGGCCTCGTACAGGCTCGCGTCGATCGAGCTGAGCACCGCGAGGAACAGGATCGTCGCCCAGCCGGTGTCCTTCCAGATCACCTGGCTGGTGAGCAGCGCGACGAAGCCGTTCGGGTTGCCGAGGAAGTCGATCGCGTCACCACCCGCGGCGCGGATCGCGTTGTTGACGAGCCCCGAGCCGCCGAGGATCTGCTGGAACACCGCGACGACGATCACCCACGACAGGAAGTGCGGCAGGTAGAGGATCGACTGCACGACGCCCTTGATGCGCTCGGACAGCAGCGAGTTGAGCATGATCGCGAGGATGATCGGCGCGGGGAACACGAACACGACCTGCACGAGCGTGATGAGGAGCGTGTTGCCGAGCGCGCGGAGGAACTCCGGGTCGCCGTCGAACACCACCGCGAAGTTCTCGACGCCGACCCAGGGGCTGCGGCCGAGCGGCACGAAGGGCAGGTACTCCTGGAACGCGATGAGGTTCCCGAGGAGCGGCAGGTAGTGGAACCCGAGCAGCAGCGCGACACCGGGCAGCCCCATCAGGAGCAGGACCTTGTCGCGCCGGATCCGCTGCCACCTGCTGCGGCGGCGGAGCCCGGGGTCGGGCGGTGGCGCAGCACCGGGGTCGTGGTGTGCAGCGGTCCGCGTGCGGTTCGTCGCACGGTCGTCGAGCTTGGTCACTCGTGGGCCCCCTCCGTTGGATTCCTGGAGCGACCCTGGCGTCCGTGGCAACCGTCCGGCAACCCGTTGCCAAACCTTTCCATCGTTGTAACGGTCCATCTCCTACGCTGGCACCATGACGCTGCAGTCGAGCCCCCGCCCACGGAGACGGATCGGCCTGGTGGGAGCGGGCGGCATCGCGGTCGCCCACGTCCCCGGCCTGCTCCGGCTCGGCGACGTCGTGGTGCACTCGCAGGAGGGCGCCCGGGCACTCGTCGACGCCTTCGCGGACGAGGCCGCCGCGGTCGGCAGCACGTTCACCGTCGCCGACTCCCTCGACGAGCTCCTCGCCTCGGTCGACGTGGTGGACGTGGTCGTACCCACCCCCGCGCACGCACCGGTCGTCCGGGCAGCGCTCGCCGCCGGCAAGCACGTCGTGTCCGAGAAACCGCTCGCCCGCACGGACGCCGACGCCGCGGACCTCGTCGCCCGCGCCGACGCCGCCGGCCTGCAGCTCTACCCGGCCCACGTCGTCCGCTGGTTCCCCGCGTACGCACGGCTGCACGAGGCCGTCACCGCCGGCCTGCTCGGCGACCTCGCCGTCCTGCGGTTCTCGCGCGCCGGCGCCTTCCCGACGCGCGTCGCCTGGTTCGGCGACCGGGCCCAGTCCGGCGGGATCGTGATGGACCAGATGATCCACGACCTCGACGTCGCCCGGTGGGTCGCCGGCGAGGTCGTCCGGGTCTCCGCCGTGTCCGTCCGCACCGGCGACGACGAGCACCCGGTCGAGGCCGCGCACGTGCTCCTCACCCACGCGTCCGGCGCGATCAGCCACGTCGCCGGTCTGTGGGGACCGCAGCACCTCGCCTTCACCACCGAGTACTCCGTGACGGGCACGCTCGGCAGCCTGTCGCACTCGTCCCTCGCCGAGGAACCCACCCGCAGCGACCTCGCCGCACCGACCGCGGTGGACGGCTTCCTGCCGGCGGTCGACCCCGGCGAGGACCCGTACGCCCTCGAGCTCGCGGCCTTCGTCGCCGCGTTCGAGGGCGGCCCGCTCCCCCGGGTCACGGCAGCGGACGGCGCCGTCGCGGTCCGGATCGCGAACGCCGCGCTCGAGTCGATCGAGTCCGGGCAGCCCGTGGAGGTCTCGCTGTGACGCTCCGGGTCGGCGTGCTGTCGTTCGCCCACACGCACGCCATCGGGTACCTGTCCGCCCTCGCCGCGATGCCCGACGTCGAGGTGCTCGGGTCCGACCCCGGCGGGGTCTCCACCGGCCCGTCCACCGGCGAACTGCGGGGCGCTGCGCTCGCCGCCGCGCTCGGCGTCACGTACGCCGACTCGTACGACGAACTGTTCGCGTGGGGCCCGGACGCCGTCGTCGTCACCAGCGAGAACGCCCGGCACCGGGAGCTCGTCGAACGCGCAGCCGCAGCCGGTGCGCACGTGCTCTGCGAGAAGCCGCTCGCGACCACGTGGGAGGACGGGCTCGCGATCCGCGACGCGGTGCAGCGCGCCGGGGTCCAGCTGATGATGGCGTTCCCGGTGCGGTTCGCCTCGGCGTTCGACCGGCTGCGCGCCACCCACGACTCGGGAGCGCTCGGCACCGTCTTCTCGGTCCGCGGCGCCAACAACGGCATGCTCCCCCTCACCCGCGACTGGTTCACCGACCCCGAGCTGAGCGGCGGCGGCGCGATCGTCGACCACGTCGTGCACATCGCCGACCTGCTCGACGGCCTCACCGGTGCGGCCCCGGTGTCGGTCACGGCGGTGGCGAACCGCGTCCTGCACGCCGAACGGGCGCGGGCCGAGACCGCGGGACTCGTGACCGTGACGTACGACACCGGCATGATCGCGACGATCGACTGCTCGTGGAGCCGCCCCGACACGTCCCCGGTGTGGGGCGGGCTCACGCTCGACGTCGCGGGCACCGGTGGGACCGTGTCGGTGGACTTCTTCGGCGCGGCCGCCCGAGGCCTCCACGCGGTTGACGGCCGTCCCATCGAGCTCCGGTACGGCGCCGACCACGACGTGCCGATGCTCCGCACGTTCCTCGACGCGGTGCGGTCGGGCGTCCAGCCCCAGCCGGACGTGGACGTCGGGCTCCGGACGCTGTCCGTCGTCCTCGCCGCGCAGGAGTCGGTGCGGACCGGGCGGACGGTCACCGTCCCGACGACGTGACCCCCGGGGGCGGCCCCGCCGCGGACGGTGCTGCAGGTCGGACGGGAGGCGCGTGGCGGCGCCGTCCCGCGCCTCCCGGATTCGTGTCGGTGACGTTCCGGGCGGTACCGTCCCAGGGAGCGGTCCGGACCACCGACCGCGGAGCAGGGAGGGTCTCGTGACCGTCGCGCCGCCGCGCGCAACGCGCCATGCTCCCGTCGGACGCCACCGTTCCGGCCGGACGCCGCGCCACCCGGGCACCGCGGCGTCCACCAGGGACCTGCGGCTCGAGATCCAGGCCGTCCGCGCGATCGCCATCGCCGTGGTGGTCGTCTACCACCTGTTCCCCCGGGTCCTGCCCGGCGGCTACGTGGGCGTCGACGTCTTCTTCGTCATCTCCGGGTTCCTCATCACCGCGCACATCGCGAAGCCCCTGAGCACCGGACGGTTCAGCTTCCGCGTCTTCTACGCGCGACGCGCCTGGCGGCTCCTGCCGGCATCGATGGCGACGCTCTTCGTGACCGTGATCCTGACGGCGGTCTTCGTCCCCCGGACGCTCTGGAAGGACTTCACCGAGCAGATCATCGCCAGCGCCCTCTACGTCGAGAACTGGGCGCTCGCCGGGAACTCCGTCGACTACTCGGCGCTGGCGTCGGACTCGAGCATCGTCCAGCACTTCTGGTCGCTGTCCACCGAGGAACAGTTCTACGCCGTCTGGCCGCTCGTCCTGTGGTTCTGCGCGTTCCTGCGGTACCGACGTCGCCGACGGAACGGCGTGTCCCTGGCGCCGGCGATCGCCATCGCACTCGGCGCCGTGTTCGTGCTGTCCTTGGCGTCCTCGATCTGGGAGACCGCGCACTCCCCCGCGTCCTACTTCCTGACGACCACCCGGGCGTGGGAGTTCGCCGCCGGCGGGTTGCTCTGGCTCGGGTTGCAGCGCGTCCGCATCCCGGCGGCGCTCGCCGCGACGATGAGCTGGGCGGGCCTCGCCCTCATCGTGACGACCTCGCTCCGGTTCGACGCGTCCACGCCGTTCCCGAGCTGGACCGCGCTCATCCCCGTGATCGGGGTGGCGCTCATCATCGCGGGCGGGATGCCCGCGCCGCGGTGGGGGCCGGCGTTCCTCTACCGGCTCCGCGGCGTGCAGTGGCTCGGTGACGTCTCCTACTCGCTGTACCTCTGGCACTGGCCGCTGCTCATCGTGATGCCGTTCGTCATCGGGCTGACCACCGGCGAAGCGACCCTGCTCTGGGCGAAGGGGCTCGTCCTCGTCCTCGCACTCGTGCTCGCCCACTTCTCACGCCGGCTCATCGAGCAGCCGGTGATCGCGTTCTCCGCCGAACGCATGCGCGCCCCGCGCCCGCGGCACCGTGGGATCCTCGTGCTCGCCGTCGCCGGCATGCTCGTCGTCGCCCTGCCCGCCGCCGGGATGTACGGTTCGGTCGTCCGGGAGCAGTCGGCGAGCGCCACCACCGGAGTCACCACGGCGGCGGACGGCACCCTCACCAGCCCCGACTGCTACGGCGCCGCCGCGATGCAGCCCGGCGCGGACTGCCCGCAGGTGGCCGCCTCCGACATCAGCCCGAGCCCGGTGCAGGCCGCCGCCGACGACTTCGCCGACCAGTCCGGCAGCGGCTGCCAGATCGCCGGCGACGACACGACCGTCAAGGGCTGCGAGGTCGGCGACCCCGACGGCACCGTCCGGCTCGCGATCGTCGGGGACTCGCACGCCGCGAACGTCGTCCCGTCCCTGCAGATCATCGCGAAGGCGAAGCACTGGAGCCTCACGACGTACCTGCACTCGGGCTGCCCGATGACCCGGGCGCTCGTGACCGAGTCGTGCAACACGTGGAAGGCCGACACGCTCGAGCGCCTCCAGCAGGAGCGCTACGACGTGGTGTTCGTCGCCGCGATGTCCCGCACACCGTGGCCGCACGGCATCATCCGGCAGGCCGACCAGCTGACGCCGGCGATCCGTGACGCCGCAGCCGCCGCCTACGCCAAGACGTGGGTGCGGCTGCAGCAGGCCGGGTCCGCCGTCGTCGCCCTGCGGGACAACCCCGACCCCGGCATCGGCGGGGTGTCCGACGTGCCGAGCTGTGTCGAGCAGCACGGCGACGGGGCGGCCTGCGACGTCAGCGAGGCCGACGCGCTCCTCGACGACCCGGTCGCGGAGGCCGCACGGACGACGCCCGGCGTCACGCTGATCGACCCGACCGCGATGTTCTGTGCGGACGGCAGCTGCCCCGCGGTCATCGGCGGGGTCGTCGTGTACCGGCAGGTGCAGCACGTGACCCAGACCTACGCGCGGTCGATGGCGCCGTTCCTCGAGCCCGAGGTGACGGCGGCGGTCGACGCGGCCCTGGCCCGCTGACTCCGGGCATGCTGGGGGCATGACCTTCGAGCAGCACGCGCAGTCGTTCGGAGCGGCGGCGGACGCCTACGAGCGAGGACGGCCGGGGTACCCGGACGAGGTGGCGGACTGGCTGGTGCCGGACGGGGCGGGCGCGGACGGGGCGGGCCGCGGCGCGGGCGCGGAGGGGGCGGGCGCGGACGGGGCTCGTGTCGTCGTGGACGTCGGGGCGGGGACCGGGAAGTTCACGCGGACGCTGCTCGGCCGGGCGGGCCGCAGCGTCACCGGCGTCCCGTTCGAGGTCGTCGCCGTGGAGCCGGACGCCGCGATGCGGGCACGTCTGACCGCGGCGCTGCCCGGGGTCCGGGCTCTCGACGGCACCGGTGAGTCGATCCCCCTCGAGGACGGGTCCGCCGACGCGGTGACGTTCGCGCAGGCCTGGCACTGGGTCGACCCGGCACGCGGTGCCGCCGAGGTCGCCCGGGTCCTCCGTCCCGGCGGCGTGCTCGGCCTCGTGTGGAACGTGCGGGACGAGACACGGCCCTGGTCGGCACGGCTCGGCGCACTCATGAAGCAGCCGGAGTCCCGGGTGATGGACTACGGCGCGCCCGTCGTCGGCGCCCCGTTCGACGGCGGCGAGTACCGGCGGTTCCCGTGGGTGCACGAGCAGGAGCGGTCGGCGTTCCTCGACATGGTCGCGTCGCGGAGCTACGTCATCGTCCGACCACCGGAGGAGCGGGCGGCGCTGCTCGACGCCGTGCAGCGACTGCTCGACGAGGACCCGGACACCGCCGGCCGAGCGACCGTCCCGGTGGCGTACACGACGCACGTGCACCGGTACCTGCGGCCCTGACGGGTGCCGTCGTGTCTGCCTGCTGGTTGTCGGTGTGCCGGCCCGCTGGGTGCCGGCCCGCGCCCTGCCGGGTGTCGGCCCGCCAGCCTGACGCCGTTCGACGCCTCCGCCCGCGCTACGCTCGTCCCGATGCGCGCAACCGTGCGGGACGTGGCCGCCCTCGCCGGGGTGTCGCCGAAGACCGTCTCCAACGTCATCAACGGCGGCGTCGTGGTGCGCCCGGAGACCAAGGCCCGGGTCGAGCAGGCACTCGCCGAGCTCGACTACGTGCCGAACCTCTCCGCCCGTGGGCTGCGCAACGGCCGGTCCGGAGCGATCGCGCTGACCCTCCCCGAGATGGCGAGCGCGTACTCCGCCGAACTGGCGCAGTGGTTCGTCGAACTCGCTCGGGAGCGCGGGTGGACCGTGCAGCTCGACCAGACCGGCAACGACCCGGCACGGGAGCGCGACCTGGTGTCGCGGGCACGCGCACACCTCGTCGACGGGCTGATCCTCAACCCGGTGTCCCTCAGCGCGAGCGTCCTCGCCGGGGCCGAGGGGCTGCCACCGACGGTCGTGATCGGTGAGGTCGAGCCGGAGCACGTCGACCAGGTGCACGTCGACAGCCGTGCGGCGGCCGAACAGGTCACCGCGTACCTCGTGTCGCGCGGGCACCGCCGGATCGCGATCGTCGGTGCGGCCCGGGCCGAGGCTCCGACCGCCACGAGCGAGCTCCGGGAGCGCGGGTACCTCGAGGGGCTCGCCGCCGCGGGCATCGCCCCCGACCCGGACCTGCGCGTCCCGCTGCCCGGGTGGACGACCAGCGCGGCCGCCTCGGCGTTCGTGGAGTGGCTCGACGAGCACCCGCTGCCCGACGCGGTGTTCGCGTTCACGGACTCGATCGCGTTCGGGGTGCTCCACGTCCTCGCGGCGCGGGGCATCCGGGTGCCGGAGCAGGTGAGCGTCATCGGGTTCGACGACGTCGACGGAGCCGCGTACGCGATCCCGGCGCTCAGCACGGTGTCGTTCGACCGGCGGGCCTTCGCGACCGCTGCCCTCGACCTGCTCACCCGGCGGATCGAGGACCGCGAGGCCCCTCCGGAGACCGTCGTGATCCCGCACCGCATCGTCGAGCGTTCGAGCGTCGCCCCGCGCTGACGACGCCGAGCGCGTGCGTCGTTTCGCGCCGAGCGACACCTCACGCCGTCGCCCACGCGTGGACTGTCGCTCGGCGCGTGACCACGTCCGAGCGACGTCGAGCGCGTGCGTCGTTTCGCGCCGAGCGACGTCGCCCCGGCGTACGCTCCGCCGCATGACCGCCGCTGACCCGTCGATGCCGACGCTCGCCGCCACCGTGCTGCAGTCCCCGGACGCCACCGCCCTCGCCCGCTTCTACGGCGCCCTCACCGGCTGGACCGTGTTCGAGGACGACCCCACCTGGGCCAGGGTCCGTCCCGCCGACGGCCCGGGGCTCTCCGTGCAGTACGAGCCCGCCTACGTCGCGCCGACGTGGCCCGGCACCGAGGACGCCCCCGGGATGCAGCTGCACCTCGACTTCCAGGTGGAGGACCTGCCCGCCGCGGTCTCCCGTGCCGAGCGGCTCGGCGCCCGCCAGGCGGAGTACCAGCCGCAGGACGACGTGCGCGTGATGCTCGACCCGGACGGGCACCCGTTCTGCCTGTTCCTGCCGGGCGCCTGAGCCTCGGGGGACGTCGGCACGTCGCACCGTGCGAGGTCCCCCTCGAACCGTGCAACGTCGCACGGTGCGAGGTCCGCCGAACCGTGCGAGGTTGCACACTCCGTGCTGGGTGCCGACGGCAGCACGGAACACGGAACCCCGCACCGTTCGTCACGGACCCGCGCCACCCGCGCCGCCCGCCGGGTCCGCGGCCGCCAGCACCGCCGAGCGCGTCCGCGCGTCCCCGAGGATCCGGAAGTGCCCGCCCACCGGCACCCGCACGTTCGTGGCCCCGGCGAGCGCGCTGCCCTCCGGGATGAGCGTGTCGAACACCCCGAAGACCGAGGTGATCCGCGCGTTCGCGTCGAGTTCCCGCGCGAGCCCCGCCAGCACCGGGTCCGCCGCACGGAACGCCCGCAGGTGGCGCACGGGCGCGAGCCGCGCGTACCCGGACCCGGCGAACGGCGTCGACACCGCCACCATCCGGTCGATCCTCCCGTGGCCGTCGAGCCGCGTCATCGCGTACTTCCCGATCAGCCCGCCCTTGCTGTGCGCCACGACGAGGACGTTCCGCAGGTCGTGCTCCTCGAGGTACGCGAGGACCTCTTCCGCCGACTCGGGCACGGGTCGCAGGTTGTGCCGGAGCACCGGCAGCACGTGCACCGGGTGGCCCCGGTCGTGCAGCGCGTCCATCAGCGGGCGCATGAAGTGCCAGGTCTCGTAGACGCCGGGGACCACGACGACGGGCTGGCCGTCGCCGCTCCGGTAGTCGTCGGCGGTGGTCGGTCCGAGGCTCCGCACCTGCCACCTGACCGCGTACCACCAGTCGAGTGCGGCCCACCATCCGCGACGCACCAGGGAGATCCGGACGGGAGGCGCGGTGCGGTCCGTCCGCGTCGGCCCGGCTCCGGACGTGGTCGCGTCCGTCACCGCAGTCCCTCCAGGGTCTGGACGCGCTGGAACTCGCCGACGAGCCGGGCGAACGCCACCGGCTGGTGCTCCTGCACGTGGTGCGGCCCGGGCAGCTCGACGAACGCCCCGCGAGGCGCGGCGGCAGCCAGTCGGGCCGCCCAGTCGCGCCGCCCGATCGGGTCCCGGGTGCCACGGACGACGAGGACGGGCTGCCCGACGTGCGGCATCGTGTCCTCGAGCCGGTGCCGGAGCATCGGTCCGAGTTCACGGAGGTACTGCGGGACGCTGCGGAAGTAGTCCGTCAGGACGACGGTGTTCATCCGGACACCCTCGGTGAGGCAGTCGCGCGCGAGGTCGATCCCCTGCAGGAGTGCCGATCGACGGCCCGGGACGACGACGGGCCCGACGAGGACCACCGACTCGACGTCGTCGACGTGCCGGCGTGCGGCCTCGGCGACGATCTGGGTGCCCATCGACTGCCCCACCAGCACGAGCGGACCGGCGCCGCGGGAACGGGCGGCCCGGACGACGATGTCCGCGAGTTCCTCGACCTGCAGCGGCCGTCCGGCGCCGGGCAACCCGCCGAAGCCCGGCATGTCGACGCTGACGGTGCGGTGGGTCGCGGCGAGTGCCCGCTGCGTCCGGCGGAAGGAGCGGTGCGACATCCCGATGCCGTGGACGAGGACGACCGTCGGTGCCAGGTCGTCCCGGACCCGCCCGGCCGGGGCGAGCGTGTGGAGGCGCACGGGCAACCCGTCGATCCGGACGGTCTCCACCTTGGCGCGCACGCCCCGAGGGTACGCGGAGCGCCCTGCACGGCCACGGTGGTGAACGGGCCCCGTGCTGCACAGTCCCACGTCAGCGTCGTCATCGCCCGCGCATAGGGAACGGGTGTGCACTCGTCCGCATGAACGACGACACCACCACGGACCCCGCGGACCGCGGCGAGTCCCCCGCTGCCGAGCCGACGAGCTCGACCGGCACGACCGTCCCGACCAGCAGCGCCTCGCCGGCGGGCTGGGGAGCGGCTCCGACGCCCACGTCGACCTCCACCCTCGACGTCCCCGCCCCGACGCCCGCCGGCCCGTACGCCGCGCAGGACCCGTACACGGCACCGAACCCGTACTCCGGGCACGACCCCTACGCGCCGAACCCGTACCAGGTGCCGAGCACCTCGGGCGCGGCCTGGCAGCAGGGCGCCCCGCACGGTGCGACCCCCTGGTACGGCAGCGCCGCGACGACGCGCAAGGGCGGCCCGAAGCCGCCGTGGTTCTCGCCCGTGATCGCCGTGGCCGTCGGCCTCGCGGCGCTCCTCGTCGGCGGCGGCATCGGCTTCGCCGTCGGGCACGCGATCGGTGGCTCGAGCAACTCGACGACGCAGGTCCCCGGCACGAACCAGTTGCCCGGCGGCGGCACCGGCCAGTTCCCGGGCAACGGCACCCAGGGCGGCACCGGGAGCGGCACCGACGACGGCACCGGCTCCGGGACGGGTACCGGTTCGGACACGAGCGGTTCCTCCGCGAACAGCTGAGCGCTACGCTCCGGTCATGCGCAAGCTCACCGCTGGTCTGTTCGCCTCCGTCGACGGCGTCGTGCAGGACCCCTTCCGGTTCCAGTACGACTCCTTCGACGACGAGCTCGGTGCCGGGATGGGCGCCTTCATGGCCCGGACCGACACCGTCCTGCTCGGGAAGAACAGTTACCTCGAGTGGAGCGAGTGGTGGCCCGCCCACCCGGAGGACGGCTTCGGCCAGTGGATCAACCCGATCGAGAAGCACGTGGCCTCGACCACCCTCGGCGACGACCTGGCGTGGGAGAACAGCACGCGCATCACGGGCGACCTCGACGACTTCGTCCGTGACCTCAAGCAGCGCGACGGGGCCGACATCGCCGTCTGCGGGAGCGTCACCGTCGTCCGCCACCTGCTCTTCGCGGGCCTCCTCGACGAACTCCAGCTGATGGTGCACCCGGCCATCGCCGGAGCCGGCCGCAAGCTCTTCGAGCCGACCGACCCGGCCACGCGCCTGCGGCTGGTCAGCAGCACCGTGACGAGCAAGGGCAACGTCGTGAGCACCTACGCACCGCTGGAGGTGTGACGGAGGCGAGCCGCCTCCCTCGCGGGCTCCGTCGGCGCGACCCGCGCGACGCTCCGCGTCGCCGCCGAGCGGGTCGCGCCCGGCCCCGTGAACAGGGCGTGGGCCAACCGCGCGTACCCTCAGAGGCGACCGATCTCACCACTCGAGGAAGCCGGAGTCAGCATGCCCCAGGACACCCGCCCGCACGTCGTCATCGTCGGCGGTGGATTCGCCGGTGTCGCCGCGATGCGCGAACTCGCCGACGCACCGGTCCGGGTGACCCTGGTCGACCGCCACGTCTACAACATGTTCCAGCCCCTCATGTACCAGGTGGCGACGGGCGGCCTGAACGCCGGCGACGTGACGTACTTCCTCCGCAGCCTCCGCGCGAAGCAGCGCAACGCCGAGTTCCGGCACGGCCTGCTCACCGGCATCCGGGCCGACGAGCGCATCGCCGAGATGTCCGACGGCGAGCACCTGCACTACGACTGGCTCATCCTGGCCAACGGGGTGAACACGAGCTACTTCGGCACCCCCGGCGCGTACGAGTACGCGTACTCGATGTACTCCCGTTCGCAGGCGCTCCGCATCCGCGACGAGCTGTTCACCCGACTCGAGGAAGCCGCGGCGAACCAGGGTCCGGACGAGATCAAGATCGTCATCGTGGGCGGCGGCGCGACCGGCGTCGAGATGGCCGGCGCGCTCGCCGAACTCCGCGACCAGGCCCTCGTCGGCGCCTACCCGGAGATCGAGCGCGGCAACATCTCGATCACCCTCGTGCACCGCAGCGGCGAGCTCCTCAAGCCGTTCGCCCCGCGCCTCCGTCGGTACGCGGCGAAGATCCTGCGGAAGCGCGGCGTCGTGCTGCGCCTCAACACGGGTGTCGCCGAGGTGAAGCGCGACGGCGTCGTGACCGCCGAGGGCGAGTTCATCCCCGCGTCGCAGGTCATCTGGGCGACCGGTGTCACGGCGCACAAAGAGGTGGCGGGCTGGGGCATGCCGCAGACACACGGCGGGCGCATCCAGGTGAACGACGACCTCAGCGTGAAGGGCGTCGAGCGCATCTTCTCCGCCGGGGACATCGCGGCGCAGGACGACGCCCTCGCTCAGCTCGCGCAGCCGGCACTGCAGGGTGGTCGGCACTGCGCACGGTCGATCGTCCGGCTCATCGAGGGCAGGTCGACCGAGCACTTCAAGTACTTCGACAAGGGCACGATGGCGACGATCGGCACGAACGCCGCGGTCGCGCAGCTGCGGGGCGGCATCACGATGGTCGGGCCGATCGCGTGGGCGGCCTGGGTCGCGGTGCACATCGCGTCGCTGCTCGGCAACGGCAACCGGCTGTCGACGCTGTCGCACTTCTTCGTCCGCTACCTGTGGTTCATGCGGAAGCGCTCGATCCCGATCGTGGGCGACGTCCGGCCCGTCCGGCCGAACGGCGACCGCGAGCCCGACCCCTGGCAGCTGCAGAAGGCCGAGTAGGCGGCGACGGCCTGGAGGCGCGGGGCGGCGCCGCCACGCGCCTCCAGGCCGCCCTCTGGGCACCTCGACTACGCGACGCGGACGTCGAAGTAGGCGCCGGCGGCGATGTCCTCGAGGAGGCCCGGGCCGGTCGGCTCCCAGCCGAGGAGCTCCCGCGTCGCGTCGGACGTCGCGGACATCTCCATGCCGAAGAAGTTCCCGATGAACCCGAAGTGGTCGACCGCGTCGGCCGGGTCGATCGAGGTCACGGGCAGCCCGAGTCCCTCGCCGATGGCCTCGGCGATCGCCCGGGTCGGGATCGAGGTCTCGGCGACGGCGTGCAGGCGTGCGCCGGCCGGGGCCTGCTCGAGTCCGAGCCGCACGAGCCGCGCGGCATCGGTGACGTGCACGGCTGCCCAGCCGTTCGTGCCATCGCCGACGTAGCCCGAGACGCCGTTCTTGCGCGCGGCCGCGGCGATGAGCGCGATGAAGCCGTGGTCTCCGGTGCCGTGCGTCGTGGGGCTGAAGCGGGCCGCGATGGTGCGGACGCCCTGGTCGACGAAGTCGAGGGCGCGGTTCTCGCTGCCGCCGCGCATGCTGTCCGGCCCGACGAACGGGTTCGCGTCGGTCTCGTTCGCCGGACGCCCCGATGCCATGCCGGCGACGCCGGAGGCCACGACGAACGGCCGGTCGGTGCCGACGAGCGCCTCGGCGATCGTCTCGACGGCGGCCCGCTCGCTCGCGTTGGTGGCGGCGGCGTTCGCCCAGTCGTGCTTGTTCGCGAGGTGCAGGACGCCCTCGGAATCCGCGGCACCGCGACGGATGGCGTCGAGGTCGTCGAGGTCTCCGCGGAGGACCGTGACGCCCTTCGCCTCGAGGGCTGCGGCGGAGGCATCGGAGCGGGCGAGGCCGGTGACGGCGTGCCCGGCGGCGAGGAGGTCGTCGACGGTGTGGGAGCCGATCCATCCGGAGGCCCCGGTGACGAACACGTGCATGGTGGTTCCTTTCGCAGGTGTCCACGGCGTGATGTCATGAACTGACATCACCGTAGCACTCGATGTCAGCCGCTGTCATCAGTAGACTGCGGTCATGGCTCGATGGCAACCCGGAACCCGCGAACGGCTGCAGGCGACGGCGCTGCAGCTCTTCGCGTCGCGGGGGTACGACCAGACGACCGTCGCGGAGATCGCCGCCGCGGCCGAGGTCACCGAGCGCACCTTCTTCCGGCACTTCGCCGACAAGCGCGAGGTCCTCTTCGCCGGGCAGGACGACTTCCTGGGGATGTTCACCGGGCCGATCGAGACAGCCCCGGCCGAGACCGCACCGTTCGACCTCGTCCGGCTGGCGCTCGAGGCCAGCGGCGCCTTCTTCCCCGACGATCGTCGCCCGTGGTCGCGGGGACGGCAGGAGATCATCGACGCGCACCCGGCCCTCGGCGAGCGGGAACTCGGGAAGCTCGCGACGCTCAAGGGCCGGCTCGGCGAGGTCTTCCGCGAGCGCGGCATCCCCGAGCCGGCGGCCACCATGGCGGCGGAGACGGCGGTCACGGTGTTCCACCTGTCGTTCGCACAGTGGATCGCCGCCGACGAGGACCGCTCCTTCCGGGCCATCGCCCGCGAGCGGCTCGACGCCCTGACGAGTCTGGTGCACCCCGCGCACTGAGGGTCCTCTTACCCGCGGGGAGCACGCTGGTCGGTACCAGGGACGACCAGGGACGACCAGGGACGCCGCGACCAGGACGCCGGTCCGGCGTGACCCCGCAGGGAGGGAACGTGGCGACGAACACGCTCGCACCCGAGCGCACGCGGACGACTTCCGCGCGCTCCGACCGGGCGGCGCGACCGACACCGCCGCCGCCGCTGACACACCGCGCCCCGGCACTCGACGGCCTCCGCACCGTGGCGATCCTGATCGTGATCCTCTACCACCTGCACGTGCCGCAGTTCGAGGGCGGCTTCATCGGCGTGACGGTGTTCTTCGTGCTCTCCGGGTTCCTCATCACGACGCTGCTCCTCGGTGAGCACCGCCGCACCGGGCGCATCCGCCTCGGCTCGTTCTGGACGAAACGGCTCCTCCGCCTCTACCCGGCGCTCCTCGCACTGGTCGTCGTCGGCCTCGCACTGTGGAGCTGGGTCGGCGACTACAAGGGTGCCTCGTTCTCCCCCGGCGAGGCGGCGTTCATCGCGCTGAGCTACACCGGCAACCTGTTCCGCTCGTACTGGGACACCACGCAGGGCGTCTTCGCGCACACGTGGAGCCTGTCCATGGAGGAGCAGTTCTACCTGCTCTGGCCGCCCGTCCTCGTGCTGCTCGTCGCACTGCGGTCCCGCCGACACTGGCTGATGGCCGGCCTCGGCGTCGTGATCGTCGGCGCGGCGGCGGCCTCGTGGGCGAGCTACCGGACGCCGAACGGCGGCGCGACGCCCGACGTGTACTTCTCCCCCGTGCTCGGAGTGGTGCCGCTCGCGACCGGGTGCCTGCTCGCGCTGCTCCTCGACGACGAGCGTGTGCGGCGGTGGGCGGCCGGGCTCGCCGGACACGTCGGCACCTGGCTCGGCCTCGCGCTGCTCGCCGGCGTGCAGTTCTGGATCGACGACGACTGGACGCAGCACGCGTGGTCGTTCGGCGTGGTGCTGCCCGTGACGGGCCTCATCTCGGCGCTCCTCATCGGCGGCCTGGTGTCGGTCCGGTCCCCGGTGTCCACCGCGCTCGCGTGGACCCCGATGTCCTGGTTCGGGCGACGCGTCTCGTACTCGGCGTACCTCTGGCACCCCCTCGTGATCGCCCTGCTCGGCACGTTCGCGATCGGGGCGTGGGGCACGGTCTGGCTCATCGGGGTCGCCCTGCTCGTCGCCGTCGGTGCGGCGTACGCAGTCGAGGTGCCGGTGGAGCGGCTCCGGAAGCGCCTGCGTGACGCCCGACGCCTGGTGGTGGCCGACCGGTCCGAACGCGAGACGGCCGACCTGCGCGGCTGAGCGCCGAGGCCCGCGCGTCCGTAGGCTCGCACCGTGACCACGGAGCGCGTCGACGTCCTCGTCGTCGGCGGCGGCCCCGTCGGCCTGTTCACCGCTGCGCTCCTCGCCGCCCGGGGCACCGACGTCGCCGTGTGGGAACGCCGCGCCGAGCTCCCGACCGGGTCGCGCGCGATCGGCATCCACCCGCCGTCGCTCGACGCCTTCGCCGCGATCGGCCTCGACGAACCGTTGCTCGCCGAGGCCACCAGGGTCCGCACCGGTGTCGCCCGGAGCCGCGGCCGCCACCTCGGCACCCTCACCTTCGACCGCGCCTCCGGCACCCACCCGTACGTGGCGACGCTCGACCAGCACCGCACCGAGACCCTGCTCCGGGACCGCCTCACCGCGCTGGCGCCGGCATCACTCCGCACCGGCACGGCCCTCACCGGGCTGGAACGGCACCGCGACCACGTCGACGCGACGGGCACCGGGCCCGACGGCGACCGGGTGTCGGTGCGGGCCGCGTTCGTCGTCGGAGCGGACGGCGCCCGCAGCGTCGTCCGTGACCTGCTCGGCATCGGCACGAGCGGACGGGACTACCCGGACCGCTACGTGATGGGCGACTTCGCCGACCCCGAACCCGTGGCCGCCCGGAGCGCGGCCCTCGTCGACGTCGGGCCGGACGGGGTCGTCGAGTCGTTCCCACTGCCCCACGGCCGCCGCCGGTACGTCGCCCTCGTCCCCGACGACGCGGCGTTCGCCGCAGCCGACACCACGAGCGGCGCCCCGGAGGCCGCGCTCGCATCGCTCGTCTCCGCGCGGACCGGGGTCGCGCCGGACCCGGCGAGCTGCTCGATGACGAGCGGGTTCCGGGTCCGCCGCCGCACCGCGGACCGGATCGGTGTCGGACGGGTCGTCCTGGTCGGTGACGCCGCGCACGAGATCAGCCCGATCGGCGGGCAGGGCATGAACCTCGGATGGCTCGACGCGGCCGAGCTCGCGCCGCTCCTCACCGACGCGGTCGCGTCCGGCACGTCCGGTCCGTGGCCCGGGTACGCGCGTCGCCGACAGGCGTCAGCGGCGCGCGCGGCCCGCCAGGCCGAGGTCAACATGGCGCTCGGCCGTCCGTTGGGTGCGCTGGGAGCGGTCGGCCGGGAGGCGCTGCTCCGGACCGCCCTGTCCCTCCCGACCGCGCACGGCCTGGCCCGGATCTACGCGATGCGCTGGGCCTGACGTGTCGCGGCCCGGTTCCGGCGACGCCCCGGCGTCACGCCACCAAGCGCGCCCCGGCGAGCCCGAGTTCCACGACGAGGACGAGCGACGAGGCGATCACGAGCCGGAACAGCACGCGCGAGGCACGGCCGGCCAGCACGAGCCGGATCCCGACCGCCGCGAGCACGACCACCGCGAGCGTCCCCGCGAGCGCGAGCACCACGCCGCCGCCGCGCACCGGATCGTCCCCGAGCAGTTGCCCGCCGAGCACGAGCAGCGCCGCCACGACGAGCGACGCGAACGCGGTGACGCCCGCGCCCCGCAGTCCGAGCCGGTGCGGGAACCCGCGCACACCCGTCGCCGCGTCGTCCACCAGGTCGGGGAGCACGTTCGTGCAGTGGATCGCGACGCCGAACACCGCCCCGGTCGCCAGCGCCCACCACGCCGGCCAGGCCGCATCGGGGCCGGCCGACACCGCCACCACCGGCAGCAGCCCGAACGCGACCACGAACGGCACGACGGACCAGACCGTCCGCTTGAGCCCGGCGTCGTAGGCCCACCCTGCGGCGACGAGCACGAGGTGCGCGACGGCGGCGACCGGTCCGAGGAAGAGCGAGAGCACGACCGCGACGGCGGCCGTGGCGAACGCCGCGGTGCGGACGGTCCCGACGGCGACGAGGCCCTGTGCGACGGGCTTGTCCGAGCGTCCCACGGCCCGGTCCCGGTCGGCGTCGATCCAGTCGTTCGCCAACCCGATCGACAGCTGCCCGGCGACGACCGTCAGCGCCACGAGCACGACGAGCCACACGGGGTGCCCGACGGCGGCGGCGATCACCGCTGCGAGCACCGTCACGGTCACGGTGGGCCCGGGGTGCGACGACGCCAGCAGCAGACTCGGCAGGGAACGACGTCGACCAGCGGGCATCGGCCCAGGCTACGGGTGCGGGCCGGGGAGCACCCGGCGGACTTCCTGAGGAGGTTCCGGCGCAGCGCGGCCTACGGTCCGATCGGTGACCACGGCCGACAGCACGACCACACCGGGCAGGCGCGGGTTCCTCCGCCGGATGACGTTCGCGTGCGCCTGGGGTGAGGGCCTCGACGGCTTCGACCTCGGCGTCATCAGCGTCGCCCTGCCCGCCATCACCGCCGCGCTCCACCTCGACCCGGTGCTCGCCGGGCTGATCGGTGCGAGTTCCCTCATCGGCATCTTCATCGGCGCACCGCTCGCCGGGTGGCTGACCGACCGCTTCGGCCGCCGGCGTGTGTTCACGGTCGACGTCGTCGCCTTCATCGTGCTCGGCCTCCTGCAGGCCTTCGTCGCCGACGGGTGGCAGCTGTTCGTGGTGCGGGTGCTGCTCGGCGTCGCCATCGGTGCGGAGTACTCGATCGGCGCCGCGATGCTCGCCGAGTTCGCACCGTCGAAGGACCGCGGCCGGCGGTTGTCCGGCCTGCTCGTGAGCTGGTACGGCGGGTACCTCGTCGCGGTCGTCACCGCGTACGTGCTGCTCGACTGGGTGGGACTCAGCTGGCGCTGGGTGCTCGTCACGAGTGCCGTGCCCGCCGTCGTCACCGCGATCGCGCGCATCGGGTTCCCGGAGTCACCGCGGTGGCTCCTCGGCAAGGGCCGCGAGGACGAGGCCCGCGCCGTGGTCCGCGCCCACCTCGGCGGGGACGAGTACTTCCGGCAGGAGCAGTACGCCGCCGAAGAGGCCCGCCCCGGCGGGTACCGCGTGCTCTTCGCCCCGGGCAACCGTGGCCGGCTCGCGTTCATCTCGCTCTTCTGGGCGTGCAACGTCGCCCCGTACTTCGCGATCTTCACCTTCGCGCCGACCGTCCTGAAGTCGCTGGACCTGTCGAACGAGGCCGCCGGCACGATCACCGTCAACGCGATGGCCGCCATCGGCGCCCTGGTCGGGATGCTCACGATCGAGCACCTGGGACGCCGCCGGCAGCTCATCCCGCCGTTCTGGATCATGGCCGTCGCGCTCGGTGTCGTCGGGTTCTGGGGCTCCGCACCGGGCATCGTCGTGGTGCTCTGCTTCGCGGTGTTCTCGTTCATGAACGCGCTGCAGGGCAACCTCACGGCCGTCTACCCGATCGAGGTCCTGCCCACCGAGGTCCGTTCCACCGGTGTCGGGTTCGCGGCGGCGTGCAGCCGCGTCGGCGCCGCAGCCGGGACCTTCCTGCTGCCCGTCGGGATCTCGTCGATCGGCATCGGGGCGTGCATGCTCATCGCCGCGGCGATCTGCGTGGCGGGTGCCGTGCTGTCCCAGGTCATGGCGCCGGAGACCACCGGCCGCGGCCTGCACGACACGAGCACCCAGCCGCTCAGGCAGCAGCAGCCGTCGCGGGTACGCGTCGGCGGGTGAGGACCCCGGACGCCAGCGCGATCCCGACCAGCACGACGAGTCCCCCGACCGGTTCGTTCCAGCGCACCCGCTCGCCGAGCACGAGCACCCCGAGCGCGACCCCGACGATCGGCGTCAGGTAGGTGACCGTCGACGCACGCCCCGCTCCCCACGCCTGGACCAGGCGCGTGTTCCACGCGTAGGCCAGCCCCGTGCCGACGCAACCGAGCGCGACCATCGCGGCCACGATCCTCCAGTCCAACTGCACCGGACCGGTGGCGATGACGGGCGCGACCAGCAGGAGCAGGCCGGCTGCCAACGTGAGCTGCACCGTCGCGAGCGTCACCGGGTCGTACGCACTGGTGACCGCCACCCGACGCAGGTAGGCGAGCCCGACGCCGTACGACGCGGTCATCCCGAGCAGGGCGAGCTGCCCGGGGACGCTCGCGAGCACCGCCGGGTCGCCGATCACGTCCCACGGTCCGACCAGGACGAGCACGCCGACGATGCCGAGCACGATCCCGACCACCTGCCGGCCGCGGAGCCGCTCCGACGGGATGAGCACCGCGAGCGCCGCCATCGTCATGATCGGCGTCGTCGCGTTGTAGATGCTCGCGAGCCCGGACGGCACGGTCTGCTCGGCCCAGGCCATGAGCGACGACGGCAGCGCGTTGAGGAACACCGACACGACGAACAGGTGTCCCCACACCCTCGGCTCGCGGGGCCAGCGACGCCGGGTCGCGAGCAGGATCAGCACGAGCGTCACGGCGCCGAGGACCGTGCGGACGGTGGCGACCTGCTGCGGGGCGAGCCCGTCGAGGCCGATCTTCGCGAAGAGGAAGCTCGAGCCCCAGGTGAGTGCGACGAGGAGGTAGAGGACGGCGTTCATGTGGCCTAGTGTCGACACCCACAGCGCATGCGGCAAACGCATGTGGTTCATGTCCCCATGAGGATGACGCATGACCGTCTCGGTCCCCCAGCTCCGCGCGTTCGTCGCCACCGTCGACGCCGGCTCCTTCACCGGTGCCGCCGCGACGCTCGGCGTCGGACAGTCCGCCGTCTCGCACGCCGTCGCCGGTCTCGAACGCGAGGTCGGCGGCTCCGTCGTCCGCCGTGGCGCCGCCGCAGCCACCACCCCGCTCGGTGACCGCCTGTTGGCACACGCCCGCAGCGTGCTCGCCTCGGTCGACGCCCTGGAGGCAGTGGTCCGGCCCGCAACGGCGCGCGGCACCGTGCGCCTCGCCGCCGTCCCCACCGTCTGCCAGGGCCTGCTGCCGCGGCTCCGCGAGCTCTGGGCGGTGACCCTGCCCGACGTCGACGTGCAGGTCTACGAGGGCGACGACGACGAGATGCCGGAGTGGCTCGAGGCCGGCACCGTGGACGCCGCCGTGCTGGTCGACCCGACCCCGGTGCCGGACGGCGGCGTGGTCGTCGCGCAGGACGAGATGGCCGCCGTCGTGCGCCGAGACCACCCGCTCGCGGACCTGCCGGCGCTGACGCTCGACGACCTGCACGAGGACGGCCTGGTGGCCGGCGGCGGAGGCTGCGAGTACCAGATCCAGAAGCTGCACGAACTCGACGGGCAGCCCTTCCGCTACGCCCACCGGGTGCGGGAGATGAGCACCATGTTCGGGATGATCGAGCGGGGCGAGGGCGTCTCGATCGTGCCGACGCTCGGCCGGGTGATGCTGCCGCCGGACCTCGTGATGGTGCCGATGGCGCGCCGACTCGAGCGGACCCTGGTGCTGAGCGGCCCGTCGTCGCGGGAGTGGCACCCGCTCGCGCGCGCACTGGTCGATGCGGTCTGAACCTCCGACCTTCGGCGGATCCGCTCGGCGCCGCGGGTTCCTAGGCTCGGTGGCATGACCCAGACCGTCACGCTCCCGCGGGCACCGCTCCGACAGCGGGTGTGGTCCGAGTCCTGGCGTCTCGCGGTCGCTGCGCTCACCGGGCTGCTCACCGCCGCCCTGGTCTGGCCGACGATGGACACCCACGGGTGGAGCGACCTGCACGTCGGCGGCCTGATCCTCGGCGACCTCGGCGCCGGGGTGGTCGCGCTGGTCCTCCTGCCGTTCCGGCACCGCGCACCGCTGGTGATCACGGTCGTCATCGTCGCGCTCAGCGCGGTGTCGACGCTCGCAGTCGGTGCGGCCGCGCTCGCCCTCGTGTCGCTCGCGACCCGGCGTCGTGCCGCGGAGATCGCGGTCGCCGGCGTGGTGATGCTCGGCGCCACCGTGCTCTACGACGTCGTGCTCGCACCCGACCAGGCCACGCCGCTCTGGCAGATCGTCGTGATCGGCGCCGTCGGCATCGCGCTCCTCGTCGCGATCGGCATCGGCATCGGGCAGCGCCGTGCGCTCCTGCTGTCGCTCCGTGAACGCGCCGCCCTGCTCGAGCGCGACCAGCAGCTCCGCGAGGACCGCGCACGCGAACAGGAGCGCGCGCACCTCGCCCGCGAGATGCACGACGTGCTCGGGCACCGCCTCTCCCTCGTCGCCCTGCACGCCGGGGCGCTCGAGTACCGCGGGCCGGGGCTCACGCCCGACGAGACCGTCGCGGCGGCGGCGGTCGTCCGCGCCGAGGCCCACTCCGCACTCACCGACCTGCGCGACGTCCTCGGGGTCCTCCGGGACACGCACGGCCCACACGGTGACGACGTGACCGGCACCGCGCCCCCGCAGCCGGTGCTGCTCGACCTGCCCGCGCTCCTCGACGAAGCGCGGGCGGCGGGCACGACGGTCCGGTCGTCGATCGACGACCGCACGGTGGCAGCGCTGGGCGACGTGCCGACGGCGGTGGGCCGTCACGCGTACCGCATCGTGCAGGAATCGCTCACGAACGCTCGGCGACACGCGCCCGGCCAGCCCGTCGACGTGACGCTCGACCTCGTGCCGGGGCCGGCGGTCCGGGTCCTCGTGACGAACGCCGTCGCGACCGGGACCGCTGCGCCCGCCGACGGCGGGACGGCCGGGCACGGGCTCCGCGGGCTCGAGGAGCGTGCCCGTCTGGTCGGCGGGACGTTCCGGGCCGGCGTGGGCGGCGGCAGCGCGGGGTCCGGCAGCGCGGGGTCCGGCAGCGCGGGTCCCGGCAGCGTGGGGTCCGGCAGCGTGCACGTCGTCGAGGCGGTGCTGCCGTGGACGTCGTGACCACCCCGATCCGCGTCGTCCTCGTCGACGACGACCGGCTCGTCCGCGCCGGCCTCCGACTCCTGCTCAGCGGCGACGACGGCATCGAGGTGGTCGGCGAGGCCGGCGACGGGCTCGAGGCGGAACACGTCATCGCGGCGGCGGAGCCGGACGTCGTCCTCATGGACATCCGCATGCCCCGGTGCGACGGACTCGTCGCGACCGAACGGGAGCTGCGACGCCGGCCCGACCTCGCCGTGCTGGTCCTGACGACCTTCGAGGGCGACGACCTCGTCCTCGGCGCCCTGCAACGCGGCGCACGTGGCTTCCTCCTCAAGGACACCCCGCCGCACGAGCTCGTCGAGGCCGTGCGGACGGTCGCCGCCGGACGCTCGATCCTGTCGCCCTCCGTCCTCGACCGGGTGATCGCGTTCGCCGCGGGGTCCCACCCCACCGGCACCGACGCCCGAGGGGACGGGTCCGCCGAGCGTCGACTGCTGGCGCTCCTCACCGAACGTGAGACCGACGTGGCCGTCGCGGTCGCGAACGGGGCGTCGAACGCGCAGATCGCGGCGGACCTCTTCGTGGGCCTGGCGACGGTCAAGACGCACATCGGGCACGTCTACGAGAAGTTCGGGGTCGACAACCGGGTGCAGCTGGCGTTGATCGTGCACGCGGCCCGGCGCTGACACCCGAAGCCGATCGGGGTTGCACTTGCAACTGCAACCCCAGTAGCCTCATCGGGACCAGAACCGCGGAACGAACGGATCACTCGATGCGCCCGACCACCACGATGCAGGACGTCCGGGTCGACGAGGTCGCTCGAGCAGAGGCGAACGAACTCCTCGACCGCGCCGGGGATCGCCAGGTCGACTCGATCGCCGTGCGGTTCGACGACGGGTCCACCGTCGAGCTCCCCCGACGACTCGCACGCTTCGTCTCCGAGGTGCTCGAGAGCATGGCCGCCGGCGCTGGCGTGGCGACGAGCGTGCTCCCGTCGGAGATGACGACGACGGTCGCGGCCGACGTGATCGGCATCTCTCGCCCGACCCTCATGAAGATGATCCAGAACGACGAGATCAGCGCCCATCGCGTGGGCACCCACCACCGACTCCGGCGTGCGGACGTCCTGTCCGCGCGGACGGCGCGCGCCGAACGCCGTGCAGCCGCCGCCTCGGAGCTCCTCCGCGCTGGTGAGGCCTTCGACTGATCCGGTCAGGCCTGCCGAACGGTACCGTTGGAATGTGATGCATCAGCGGGTGTTCGTCGACGCGAACGTGTTCTGCAGCAGGACCTTGCGCGACTGGACCTGCCTCCTGCGCATGCAGACGGACGGGATGTTCCAGCTGCACACGAGCGAGGACGTCCTCGCCGAGGCATTGCGCACACTCCGACGACTGCGTCCCGACCGGTCGGGCGGCGCAGTGACACGTCTCCGCTCGGCGATCCTCGCTTCGATCGACGAACTCGTCGGCGAGTTCGACGCGACGATCGGGTACGAGGGAAGCGATCCGGACGACCGTCACGTCCACGCCGCTGCGGTCGCTTGCGGTGCGCATGTGCTCCTGACCGAGGACCGAGGACTCGAAGCACAGACGCGAGCGCCCTACGAGGTGCATCGTTGTGACGAGTTCTTCACGCTGGTCGACGACTCGGCTCCGTGGGCGGTGCGAGACGTCGTCCGTCGACAGGTGGCCTACTGGGCCGGTCGGCCTCAGGCGGAGCGCCGAGGGCTCGCCCGGGCACTCCGCGAAGCGGGCTGCCCGACGTTCGCGGAGCGCGTCGAACGGCACCTCCGGTTCCTCGCCGGATGATCGAGCACTGAGTGCACGACGAGTCAGGCTCGGCAGGATGGGGCGATGGCCGAGACGCACCAGAAGACCTTCACGGACCCGCACGAGGCCGCCGCCGAGGCAGCCGGGCTGGCCTGGCTCGCCGACGCCGAGCCGACCGGCGGCACCCGGATCGCGCGGGTCCTCGGGCGCCCGAGCGCGACGGTGCTCGACCTCGAACGCATCGACGACGGGTCACCGACGGCGGCGCAGGTCGAACGGTTCGGGCGGTCCCTGGCGCACACCCACGCCGCCGGTGCGGACGGTTGGGGAACACCGTCGCCGGGCTTCCCGACGGACGGCGTGCTGCGGATGGGGCGCTCGGGCACGCCGTTCGTCGCCGCGGCGGAGGCACCGGCCACCTGGGGCGAGTTCTTCGCCGAGTACCGCATCCGTGACTTCGTCCGCCGGATCGTCGACCGCGGCGGTCCCGACCACGGCTTCGGTCCTGACGAGGTCGCGCTGTTCGAGCGGGTGGCCGACCGCGTGCAGGACGGGACGCTCGGGTCGCCGCAGCCCGCGCTCGTCGGGGATCGGCCGGCCCGGCTGCACGGGGACCTCTGGGCGGGGAACGTGCTCTGGCCCGGTGACCACTCCGAGCCGACGGGCGCCGTGCTCATCGACGCGAACCCGCACGGCGGCCACGCCGAGACCGATCTGGCACTCCTGGCGCTGTTCGGGCTCCCTCGGCTCGAGACCGTCCTCAGCGGCTACGACGCGGAGTCCCGCCTGGCCGACGGCTGGCAGGAGCGGGTCGAACTGCACCAGCTCGCACCGCTGCTCCTGCACGTGTTCCTGTTCGGCGGGTCGTACCGGGGCGCCGCCGTCCGGGCCGCGCGCCGGTACGCCTGACCTCGCACCGTGCGAGGGAGCGACGCTCCCTGACCTCGCACGGTGCGAGGGAGCACGTGAACGGTGCGAGGTTCCGGTGTCCGTGCGAGTGAGCGGACCTCGCACCGAGTGCGGAACCTCGCACCACACGAACGCCCACACGCACACGACACGCACGCGCCCACGCCCACACCCACACCCACGCCCCCCCCCCCCCCCGCCTCGCACTCCTTAGGCCGCGCACAGCCACCGCATGGGCTCGTTCGGGGAACGCCCGGAATCCTCACTGCCATGACCACCTACCCGATCCCCGTGACCGATCGACCGGGCCGCGCGCACAGTGACGCGCGGGATCGGCGTCGAAAGCCCCTCGCCCGCCTGTTCCTCGGCGAACGCGAGGACGCCCGCTGGCTCCGCCCGGCGTTCTGGGCGCTCCTCGTCGTGACCGCCGTGGTCTACCTCTGGGACCTCAGCGTCTCCGGGTACGCCAACAGCTTCTACGCCGCGGCCGTGCAGGCCGGCACGAAGTCGTGGGAGGCGTTCTTCTTCGGCTCGCTCGACTCGTCGAACTTCATCACGGTGGACAAGCCCCCGGCGTCGCTCTGGGTGATGGTGTTGTCCGCGCGGCTGTTCGGCTTCTCGAGCTCCAGCCTGCTGCTCCCCCAGGCACTCATGGCCGTCGGGTCGGTCGCCCTGGTGTGGGGAACGGTGCGGCGCACCCTGACCCGCCTCGGCTCGACGACCGCGAACGTCGGGGCGCTGCTCGCCGGCTTCGTCGTCGCGGCCACCCCGGCGGCAGCGCTGATGTTCCGGTTCGACAACCCGGACGCGCTGCTCGTGTTCCTCATGACCGCGGGTGCGTACTGCACGGTGCGGGCGCTCCCGACGGGCAGCTGGAAGTGGATCGCCCTCGCCGGCGTCGCCCTCGGCTTCGCCTTCCTGACGAAGATGCTCCAGGGACTGCTCGTGCTGCCGGCGTTCGGCCTCGTGTACCTCTTCGCCGCCCGCACCGGTTGGGGCAAGCGTGTGATCGGGCTGCTCATCGCTGCCGGTTCCCTCGTGGTCGCGGCCGGGTGGTGGGTCGTCGCCGTGGCGCTCTGGCCCGCGGCGTCCCGCCCCTACATCGGCGGCTCCACGAACAACACCGTGCTCGACCTCGTCTTCGGCTACAACGGTCTCGGCCGGATCTTCGGCGGCACGGGCAACGGCGGCGGCGGCACGACCGGCGGCACGGCGGGCTCGTCGTTCGGCGGTTCGACGGGCCTCGACCGCCTGTTCTCGTCCGAGATGGGCCTCGAGATCTCCTGGCTGCTGCCCGCGGCCCTCGTCGCCCTGGTGCTCGGTCTCGTCGTCGTCGGGCGTCGTCACCTGGCCGACCCCGCCCGGGCCGGGCTCGTGCTGTGGGGCGGCTGGCTCCTCGTCACCGGACTCGTCTTCTCGTACATGTCCGGCACGATCCACCCGTACTACACGGTCGCGCTGGCCCCGGCGATCGCCGGCCTGGTCGGCACCGGAGGTGCGCTCCTCTGGCACACACGCGAGCGCTTCACCGGTCGCATCGGCCTCGCCGCGATGGTCGGCATCACGGCCTTCTGGGGTTGGTGCCTCCTCAACGAGAACCCGACGTGGCTGCCGTGGCTCCGCTGGGTGATGCTGTTCGGCGGGCTGCTGTCCGCGGCGGTGATCGTGATCGGCAGCGTGCCGGAGCTCCGGAAGCTCGTGACGGTCGGTGTCCTCGCCGGCACCCTGTTCGGGCTCATCGGCACCACCGCCTACGCATTCGCCACGACGACCGTCGCGCACTCCGGGTCGATCCCGAGCGTCGGTCCGGCAGGCAGCAGCTCCGGTGGGACGGGTACCGGTGGCACCGGCGGTGGGCCTGGAGGCGCGGGGGGACCGGGTGGGACGCCCCCGTCCGGTGCGACCAGCGACAGCGGCGACGCCCCGGAGATCCCGGAGGGGACGACCGGCGAGGCCCCCGAGGGGATGACCGGTGGCACCGACGGCGGCATGGGAGGCGAGGGCACGACGACCTCGTCGGCGCTGCAGAAGCTGCTCGAGGCCTCCGACACGAAGTGGGCGGCCGCGGTCAACGGATCGCAGTCCGCCGCGCAGCTCGAACTCGACACCGACACGGCGGTGATGGCGATCGGCGGCTGGTCGAGCGACCCGACGCCGACACTCGCCGAGTTCAAGGCGTCCGTCGCGGCCGGGGACATCGGGTACTACATCGGCTCCGGCTCGGGCGGCGGCATGGGCGGCGGGTCCTCCACCGCCTCGGCGATCCAGGAGTGGGTCGCGGCGAACTACGAGTCGACGACTGTCGGCGGGCAGACCGTCTACGACCTGAGCAGCTCGAAGTGATCGACGACGGGGGCGCGGTGGATAGGCTCCGGGACATGGCCGCGCAACCGCTGCGGCGCACCGACGGATCCCCCGTCCGCGCCCTCGTCGTCGATGACGAACACGCCCTCGCGGACGCCGTCGCCCTCGCGTTCGAGGGCGACGGCTGGTCCGTGCAGGCGGTGCACCGGGGCCGCGACGTGCTGTTCGCGGTGCGGGAGTTCCAGCCGGACGTGATCGTCCTCGACGTGATGCTGCCCGACATCGACGGGTTCGAGGTGCTCGAACGGCTGCGGGACGCCCGGGACGACGTGCGGGTGCTGTTCCTCACCGCGCGGGACGCCCCGGAGGACCGGCTCGCCGGGCTCACGGGCGGCGGCGACGACTACCTGACGAAGCCATTCGGGATCGAGGAGCTGCTGGTCCGGGCCCGCATCCTCGCGCGGACCTCGGCCCGGGTCGCCGCGACCGGCGGGGCGTCCGAGACGACGGTCGGCGACCTCCGGCTCGACGAGGAAGCCCGCTCGGTCAGCCGTGACGGCGTACCGATCGAGCTCACGCCGACCGAGTACGAGCTGCTGCGGCACCTCGCCCGGAACGCGAACCGGGTGCTGTCGCGGGAGCAGCTCCTCGCGAACGTCTGGGGGATGGACTTCGGCACGTCGTCGAACCTGGTGGACATGTACGTGTCGTACCTGCGGAAGAAGCTCGACGCCGGACGTGAGCCGATGCTGCAGACCGTGCGAGGCGCCGGATACGTGCTCCGGCCGACGACGTGAGCCGACCGGCGGGGGCGACCCGCGCCTCCAGGCGGTCCCGCGTCCCCTCGCTCCGGTGGCGGATCGTGGCAGCCGTGGCGCTCCTGCTCGTCGCGACGAACGTCGTCGTCGGGGCCGTGACCGTCGTCGCGTTCCGGGGGTACCTGGTCGACCGTCTCGACGCCGAACTCGCGACGGCCGCGAACCGGACCATCGGCGGACCGGACGACGGACGACCACCGCCGTCCTCGTCCGGTGACGACAGCGAGCGTCCCGATCCCGACAACGCGTTCATCGGCGCTCCCGGCCAGGCGGCCGGCACCGTCGTCGCGATCTTCCGCGACGGCGAACTCGTCCTCGGTGGGTACACCGACAGCGAGGGACAGCAGCACGGCCTGACCTCCGCGCAGCGGACCGCCCTCGCCGCCGTGGACAGCGACCGCGACCCGGTCGCCGTCGGCCTCGGGAAGCTCGGCACGTACCGGGCGCAGGCGATCGGCCACGACGGCGACGTGTTCGTCACGGCGCTTCCCCTCGGCGACCTCGACGCCGCGATCGCACGGCTCCTGCTCGTCATCGGGATCGTCACGGTCGTGGGACTCCTCGTCGCGGCGTGGGCACTGGCACTGCTCGTCCGACGGTCCCTCCGCCCGCTCGAACGGGTCGCGGCGGTGGCGTCCGACGTCACCGCGCTCGACCTGGAGCGGGGTGACCCCGACATCCCGGGCCGCGTCACCCCTGCGGACCTCACCGCGAACCGCGAGGTCGGGCAGGTCGGCACCGCACTCAACCGGCTGCTCGGGCACGTCGCCCGCGCGCTCACCGTGCGCCGCGACGCCGAGTCGGGCATGCGCACCTTCGTCGCCGACGCCTCCCACGAGCTCCGGACGCCGATCGCGACCGTCCGGGCGTACGCCGAGTTGACCGCCGCCTCCTCGGACGTCGACGCGATGCACCGCAACGTCGAGCGGATCGGTCGCGAGGCCGTGCGCATGGGCGACCTCGTCGACGAACTCCTCCTGCTCGCCCGGCTCGACACGGCGGCGATGTCCTCCGCGGATGCGCCGCCGGCGGTGGTCGCGCCCGTCGACCTGACGTCGCTGGTGGTCGAGGCCACCATGGACGCCCGGGCCACCGCGCCGGGACACCGGTGGACGCTGCAGGTCCGGGGCGACCACCCGCTCGTCGTGCCGGGTGACGAGGCGCAGCTCCGACGGGTGGTGACGAACCTGCTCGCCAACGCGCGGACGCACACGCCCTCCGGCACAGCGGTCGTGGTGTCGCTGCAGCGGGTCGCTGACGGATTCGTCCGTTTCGTCGTGGCGAACGACGGGCCGCCGATCCCCGCCGAGGCGCTGCCGGTCCTGTTCGACCGGTTCACCCGCGGCGAGGCCTCACGGTCCCGGGAGCACGGCACGAGCGGGCTCGGCCTCGCGATCGTGCGCGCCGTGGTGTCCGCGCACGGCGGTTCGGTCCGCGTCGCGTCGGAGCCCGGGCGCACGGCGTTCACGGTCGATCTGCCCGCGGCCCCGTGACTTCGCGACGCCGGGGTGCACACTGGACGCATCCGGACGAGGAGGCCCGCATGACGAACGAGTTCGCACGACTGCCAGGTCGGCCGCGGCCGGAGGACCTCGTGGTGGAGGTCCCCGCGTTCGAGGACGACCGTCCCCAGCCGGAGCCCGCGCCGCCCGCTGCCGCGCCGGAGCTCGTCGCGGCCACCGAGTTCGCACGGAGCTCGCACACGGCACCGACGATCCGTCGGACCCAGATGCGCGCCGGGGCCTGGATCGCGGGCGTGCCGATCGCCGTGCTCGCGGTCGTCGCCGTCGTCCAGATCCTGCTGCCGCGCTGACTCCGGCCGGGCGGGCGCTGCCGCTGCGGCAGGCGCGAGTCCTCGCGCTGAGCGGCACCTCACGGGGTCCTGCTCCCGTGAAGTGTCGCTGAGCACGAAATCCGGTCGGCGGGGTTCTTAGGAGCGGCACAGCGCACTGCTCCGGTCCCCGTATGCCCGCTGCCGAGCATGAGCGGCATGACGGAGACGAACCAGACCCTCGACATCGACATCGTCGTCCCATGCCACAACGAGCAGGACACGCTCGCCGCCCACGTCCGACGCCTGCACACGTTCTGCCGGACGTCACTGCACCACACGTGGCGGATCACGATCGCGGACAACGCCTCGACGGACGACACCGCCCGGATCGCGGACGACCTCGCCGCGATGCTCCCGAACGTGCACGCCGTGCACCTGCCCGAGAAGGGCCGAGGACGAGCGCTGAAAGCGGTGTGGAACGCTTCGCCGGCGACGGTCCTCGTGTACGTGGACGAGGACCTGTCGACGGACCTAGCCGCCCTCGAGCCGCTCGTCGCTCCCCTGCTGTCCGGGCACTCCGACGTCGCGATCGGCACCCGGCTCGCCGGCTCGTCGCGGGTGGTGCGCGGGGGGAAGCGCGAGTTCATCTCGCGCTCGTACAACCTGCTGCTCCGGACCACGATGGGGGTGTCGTTCTCGGACGCCCAGTGCGGGTTCAAGGCCGTCACCCGGGAAGCCGCGGAACACCTCCTGCCCCTCTGCGAGGACGACGCGTGGTTCTTCGACACCGAGCTGCTCGTGCTGGCCGAACACGCCGGGCTCCGCATCCACGAGGTCCCCGTGGACTGGGTGGACGACGTGAACTCGTCCGTGCACATCGCGTCGACCGCGACGGAGGACCTCAAGGGCATGTGGCGCGTCTCGCGGGGTCTCGCGACCGGACGGGTCCCGATCGGCGGTGTGTACGACGCGATCGGTCGGCAGCCGTTCTCCACGCCACAGGTCGGCATCCTCGGGCAGGTGCTGCGCTTCGGAGCGATCGGTGTGGCATCGACCGTCGCGTTCGCCGTGCTCTACGCGTTGTTCCGCCCGACGATCGGTGCGCAGACGGCGGACTTCCTCGCGCTCCTGGTGACCGCGATCGGCAACACGGCACTCAACCGGCGCTTCACCTTCGGGGTGCGGGGTCGTGCCGGAGCGGGCCGGCACCACGTGCAGGGGCTCGTCGTGTTCGGGATCGCGTGGGCGATCACGTCCGGGTCGCTCGTGGTGCTCCACGCGACGACCCAGAACGCCTCGCACGGTGCGGAGATCGTCGTACTGACGGGGGCGAACCTCGTCGCGACACTCGTGCGGTTCGTCCTGTTCAAGGCGTGGGTGTTCCGATCCCGTCGGCGTCCGGAGCTCATCCGCCCCGGGACGACCCCGGCGGCGGATGCGAGCACGGCGGTGACGGAGCCGATCCCCGTCGAGGACCGCGCGGCCTGACCTCGCACGGTGCGAGGTTCCGGCCGAGCCGTGCGAGGTTCCGTACTCCGTGCGACCGCCGTTGGGTGGCACCGAGTACGGAACCTCGCACCACGCCGAGCGCCGAGCGCGCCGCACCGCACCGCACCCGCACGAGCGCCCCGCCCGCACCCCCGTGTTGCGTGCTCGGTATACCAGGCCGTAGCATCGCCTCACCACCACAACCCCACAGGGCCCGACTGTCACCACCGGTCTGCCCGCGGCGAGCGCTCCATCGATGCAGCCTGGCCGTCCGCTGCCGGCAACGCCCACTGGACCCGCCCGTGAACCCCACATCCTTCGGTCTCTACGACCCTGCCCGCGAATCGAGCGACTGCGGCGTCGGTTTCATCACCCGACTCGACGGCACGCCCAGCCACGACGTCATCCGCAAGGGTGACGAAGCGCTCTGCGCCATCCCCCACCGCGGCGGCAAGTCCGCCGAGGGCGTCGGCGACGGCGCGGGCGTGAGCATCGACCTGTCGGTGGAGTTCTTCAGCGCGATCACCGGCGAAGACCTGCGCGCGGGCCACTTCGGCGTCGCGAACTGCTTCGTGCCCTCGGGTGACGCCGACCGTGCGGCCGCGATCACCGTCGTGACGGGTGCGATCGAGGCCGAGGGCTTCGAGCTCCTGCTCGTCCGTGACGTCCCGGTGGACCACTCCGTCGCGCGACCCGAGGCCGAGCAGTACCAGCTGCCCATCGTCCAGTGGGTCTTCCGCGCACCCGACGCCTGGACCCGCACGAGCGTCGACGCCGCAGCGAACCGTGCCCTGCTCGCGATCGAGGCCGTCTCGTACGGTCAGGCCGCGGAGCAGCGCGCCGAGCACGCCGCCCTGTACCCGCTGTCGCTCAGCGCGCGGACCCAGATCCTCAAGGGCCGGCTCAACTCCGGCGAGGTCATCGGGTACTTCACGGACCTGCGCGACCCCCGGCACTCGGTGCGGACGCTGTACTTCCACACCCGCTTCTCGACGAACACCGAGCCGCACCCCACGATGGCGCAGCCGTTCCGCCTGATGGCGCACAACGGCGAGCTCAACACGGACCGGAAGAACCGGCTGTCGGACGAGGCCCTCGCCCGGGCGCGCACCCGCAGCATCGTCCGCCCGCCCGGCCAGTCCGACTCGAGCCGCCTCGACCAGACCCTGCAGAGCCGGGTGTTCGACGACGGCCTCGAGATCGTCGAGGCCGTGGTGTCGCTCATGCCGCCGGCGTGGGAGAACGACCGCACGCTGACCCCCGACGTGCGGGACATGCTCGAGTACTTCTCGCTCTACGAGGAGAAGAACGACGGTCCGGCCGCCGTGATCTTCAGCGACGGTGACGTCGTCGGCGCCCGCCTCGACCGCCTGGGGCTCCGTCCGCTGCGCTCGGTGCAGACGGCCGAGTACCTGATGGTGTCGTCCGAGGCCGGTCAGGTCGAGTTCGACCCCGACGAGGTCGTGCACCGCGGTCGCATCGAGGCCGGCGGGATGCTCGTCGTCGACCACCGGACCGGCTCGCTCATGCGCACCGGCGAGGTGCTCGAGATGCTCGCGGCCCGCCGTGACTACGGCACCCTGCTCGACGCCGCCCGCGTGAACCTGGACGACCTGCCCGCGCCCGCGTACGACCGCACCAGGAACACCCTCGGCTACGACGGCGACCTGTCGCTGCAGGGCCGGTACGTGGCGTACTCGCTGAACCAGGAGAGCTTCCGGTTCATGCTCGACCCGATGCTGCAGAACGGGTCGGAGCGGATCTCGGCGATGGGCTACGGCAACGCGATCAACGCGCTCAGCGACACCGAGGGCGGCATGGCGAAGTACTTCTCGCAGCGCTTCGCCCAGGTGACGAACCCGCCGCTCGACTCGATCCGCGAGGCGGACGGCATGAGCATGCGCGTGACGCTCGGCAGCAAGCCGGACGGCACGGGCAGCAGCACGGGCACGCCCACCCGGCAGCTCGTCGTGCAGTCCCCGATCCTCGGGCACCTGGACATGGTGCGCCTGCGCGACCAGGACATCGTGCCGCTGGAGCGGTTCGACATGCTCTACGTGCCGGTCCTCGGCGACGAGCAGGCCAACGCGGACGCGATGCGCGCCGCCGTCGACGCGCTCTGCACCGCCGTCGAGCAGTTCGCCGAGCGCACCGGCGGGATCGCGGTCCTCACCGACCGCGAGGTCTCGTCGACCCATGCGCCGCTCCCCGTGATCCTGGCCGTGGCCGCGGTCAACCAGCGGCTCATCGAGACCGGTCTGCGCCTGCGGGTCTCCGTGGTCGCCGAGTCCGGTCAGCTGCCATCGTCACACCACGTGGCGACCGCGCTCGGCTTCGGTGCGGCAGCTGTGTACAGCTTGAGCGCGCGGCTCCGTGCGGAGGAGAAGTACCCCGCCGCCGCGGCACCCGCCGGCGAGTACACCGAGACCGACAAGGCGCTCGCGAAGTTCCGGAAGGCCGCCGAGAAGGCCCTCGCGAAGACGATGGGCCGCGTCGGGCTCTGCACGGCCGAGAGCTACATCGGCGGCGAGTTCTTCGAGCCGAACTACCTCGACACCGGTGACGACCTGTTCGCCCGGGTCTTCCCGCACATGCAGGCCCCGGTCGGCGGTGTCGGCTTCGCCCGGATCGCCCAGGCCGCGACGGACTGGCACGAGCGCGCCCGTTCGGTCGAGTCGGAGGGCCAGGTGCCCCTGCTCGGCCTGTTCAAGGAGCGCTCGGACGGTGCCGGGCACTCGTTCGGCGTCGCCAGCGTGCGCGGCTTCGGCGGCATGACCGAGGAGCGTCCGGCCTTCGAGCGCTCGGGCGACTCGGACGCGTTGCGCCTGCTCACGCTCGGGCAGCTCGACGACTCGTTCGGCATCACGGACGCCGCGTACCGGAACACCGGGTACGACCGCCTGAGCGACGCCGAGATCGACGCGCACCGCATCACGCCGGGCTACGTCACCTTCCTGCAGACCACGCACGACGAGCGGTCCCGCCGTCCCGCAGCGCTCCGCGACGTGCTCGCGTTGCCCGCGGACGTCACCGGCATCGACGAGGCCGAGGACTTCGCCCGCGAGCTCGGTCGCTTCGCGACCACCGGCAACGCCAGCATCACGGTGCGGGGCCTGTCCGGCTCACGTCCGTCGGCCGACCAGGACCTGCCGGGAGGCACGGCTCGCTTCCGCCTGGAGCTCACCTCGACGGGGACCACGGGTGCACTGCGCCACGCGGCCCTCGCGGACGGGCTCGCGCTGCTGCACCCGGGCCGGGTCGACGTCGACTCCGTCGACGAGACCCAGGTGACGCTCCGCGCCACCGGCTCCGCGGTCGACCTGCTCGCGCTGCTCCAGAGCGCCCCGGCGAGCGTCCCGCTCGACGAGGTCCAGCCGGCGCACGAGGTCACCCGGACCCTGGCGTCCGGCGCGATGAGCCACGGCGCCCTCGTCGCGACCGCGCACGAAGCGGTGGCGCACGGTACGAACATGGTCGGCGGCATGTCGAACAGCGGTGAGGGCGGCGAGCACCACTCCCGCTACGGCACCATCCGCGGCTCGCGGATCAAGCAGTTCGCGTCCGGCCGGTTCGGCATCTGGGCGGGCTACCTCGCCGACCCGATGCTCGAGGAGCTCGAGATCAAGATCGGTCAGGGCGCGAAGCCCGGCGAGGGCGGCCAGCTGCCCGCGCCGAAGGTCACGGTGGACATCGCCGCGGCCCGTGGTGGCACGCCCGGCGTCGAACTCATCTCGCCGCCGCCGCACCACGACACCTACTCGATCGAGGACCTCGCGCAGCTCATCCACGACTGCAAGGCCGCCCGCGTCCGGGTGATCGTGAAGCTGGTGTCCTCCGAGGGCATCGGCACCATCGCCGTCGGCGTCGCGAAGGCCGGCGCGGACGTCATCAACGTCGCGGGCAACACCGGCGGCACGGGCGCCGCGGCGGTCACGAGCCTGAAGTACGCGGGCCGCTCGGCGGAGATCGGCGTGGCCGAGGTCCACCAGGCCCTCGTCGCGAACGGCCTCCGTCAGAAGGTCACGCTGCGCTGCTCCGGCGCGCACCAGACCGGCAGCGACGTGGTCACGAGCGCGCTGCTCGGCGGCGACAGCTTCGAGTTCGGCACCACCGCGCTCATGATGCTCGGCTGCGTGATGGCGAAGAACTGCAACGTGAAGTGCCCGGCGGGCCTCACCACGAACGCCGAGGCGTTCGAGGGCGACCCCCGCGCGCTCGCGCAGTACCTGCTCAACATCGCCCACGACGTCCGGCAGATCCTCGCCCGCCTCGGCCTGCGCTCCCTGCGCGAGGCCCGGGGTCGCACCGACCTGCTGCAGCTCCTCGACCACCCGGCGAGCGTCGGGCGGCTCGACGTGCGCGCGCTCCTGGCGCAGGTGCCGGAGAAGGTCGTCGCCGACCCGGAGTACCTCGAGAAGGACTTCCACACCGACGACGCCCTGCTCGAGCGGGTCCGCACCGCCCTCGTCGACCACGCGCAGGAGCACGTCCTCGTGCACGGCGTGCTGCTCGGCAACGCCGACAAGTCCGTCGGCGGTCAGCTCGGCATCGACCTCGAGCGCCTGCTCAACCACGAGCTCGGCGCGGACGACGTCGCGGGCCTCCCGGCCGTGACGACGGACGACCGCGGCCGTCGACGGCTGGTGGACGGCGCGGTGACGATCCGCACGTCCGGCTCGGCCGGGCAGTCCTACGGCGTGTTCAACAACGACGGTGTCGTGCTCGACCACACCGGCACCGCGAACGACGGCGTCGGCAAGAGCCAGAGCGGCGGGCGGATCATCGTCCGCGCGCCCGGCGGTGGCAGTGCCGAGCGGGGCGGGAACGTCCTCGTCGGCAACTTCGCCCTGTTCGGCGCGACCGGTGGCCGCACGTTCGTCGAGGGTGAGGCGGGCGACCGCTTCGCCGTGCGGAACTCCGGGGCGACCGCGGTCGTCGAGGGCGTCGGCGACTTCGGGTGCGAGTACATGACGGGCGGTGCCGTGTTCAACCTCGGCTCGTACGGCAAGGGCCTCGGCAACGGCATGTCCGGCGGGTTCCTGTACCAGTTCGACCCGTCCGGCCAGGTCGCCGAGCGCGCGAGCACCGACTCGCTCCTGGTCTTCCCCGTCACCGACACCACGCGGGGCGCCTTCCACGAGGACGCCGCACGGCTGCTCCTCGAGTGGCACCTCGAGTCGACGGGTTCGGCGCTGGCCGGACGCCTGCTCGCCGAGTGGGAGACCACCAGGGCACACGTGTACGTCGGGATGCCCCGCGCGCTCCTGCTCACCCAGGACGCCGGCGAGATCCTCGCCGCGGCGACCCCGGCCGAGCTGCTCGACGAACTGGCGACCTCGATCGCGACGGACAAGCTCCGCGCGTTCAAGGTCGACTACCGCGACCAGCGGACCGTGCTCGGCGGCCGTGCCCCGGCGCTCGGCGACCAGGGGGACGACATGTTCTCGCTGCTGTCGTCGTACACGGTGCTCGGCGTCGCCCAGGACCTCGCGCTCGAGCGGGTCCCGGGCGCCGCGGGTCCGAACGACCCCCGGGTGACCGAGGCCGTCAAGAACCTCATCCTGACCGAGGACTTCTTCGTGAAGCAGCGCGTCGTGAAGTACCTCCGGGGCACCCTCGACCGGTTCGCGGCGGACGAGCTCGCGACCCTCATCGCGATCAAGCGCCTCGACGACTACAAGCGCGCGCTCACGCAGCGGAACAACCGCAGCATGGACGCGCCGGGCACCACGGGGTGGATCATGCACCAGAACGCCAAGAACGACGGCCGCGTCCGCGAGGCCCGTTTCGACGAGCTCCTCGCCGGGGCTGCGCTCGAGGACATCGCCCGTCGTGCACCGCAGGCCCCGACCGAGGCGGTGTCCGCGTGAGCCTCCTCCCCCCGACCGGGTCGCTCATCCCGGTCGACGCACCGTTCTCCGCCGCGCAGGAGTCCTGGCTCGCCGGGTTCATCGCGGGCATCGCCGCCGCCGGCAAGAAGGCCTCGGCGGCGGCCCCGACGACGACGATCGACGTGCTGTTCGGCACGCAGACCGGCAACGCCGAGTTCCTCGCCGACGAACTCGTGTCGGGCGCGAAGGCCCGCGGGCTCGGCGGTCGTGCGAGCGCGCTCGACGCCGTGACGCCGGAGCAGCTCGCCGGGATGTCGCACGTGCTCGTGGTCACCTCGACGTACGGCGAGGGCGAGATGCCCGACAACGCCGGGCTGTTCTGGGACGCGATCCAGGCGAGCACCGTCCCGCGGCTCGAGGGCCTGCAGTACGCGGTGCTCGGCCTCGGTGACACGAGCTACGACGAGTTCTGCCAGGCCGGCAAGCTCCTCGACACCCGCTTCGAGCAGCTCGGTGCGACGCGGATCCACGACCGCGTGGACTGCGACGTCGACTACGAGGACCCGGCGGCGCTCTGGACCGCCGCGGTGCTCGACCGCCTCGCGGCCGAGGCCGGAGCCCAGCCAGCCGGAGCCCAGCCTGCCGGGGGCGGCGCCGCCGCCGGACCCGCCACGTCCGTGGCCGCGGCCGGCGGGGCGGGCGCGAGCCGCGCCTCCAGGCCCGGTGCCCAGTGGAACAAGCGCAACCCGTACCCGTCACGTCTGGTCGAGAACCGGCTGCTCTCCTCGCCGCGCAGCGCGAAGGAGATCCGGCACTACGAGTTCGACCTCGGCGACTCGGGCATCGAGTACGCGGCCGGCGACGCCCTCGCGGTGGTGCCCGTCAACGACGAGGTCTTCGTCGGGCAGCTGCTCGAGCAGGTCGGCGCGAACGGCGGCGAGGCACTCGACGGGCGACCGATCGCCGAGGTCCTGCGGACCGACCGTGAGGTCCGGACGCCGTCGAAGGACCTCATCGCGGACCTCGTGCAGCGTGCACCGTCGAGCGAGCTCGCGGCCGTCGTCTCGCACGGCGACAAGCACGAGCTCGACCGCTGGCTGTGGGGGCGTGACGTGCTCGACCTGCTGCGCGACGCCGGGCCCGCTGCTCCGGGGCTCGACGAGCTGCTGCCGAACCTCCGGCCGCTGCAGGCCCGCCAGTACTCGATCTCATCGAGCCCGCTGGCGCACCCGGACCGCATCCACCTGACCATCGCGTCGGTCCGCTACGGCGACCCGCACCGGATGTACGCCGGGGTCGCGTCGACGTTCCTCGCGGACCGGGTCTCCCCCGACGGCACCGTCGACGTGTACCTGCAGCCGAACGCCGCGTTCGGCGTGCCGGCGGACGACTCGGCGCCGATGGTCATGATCGGCCCGGGCACCGGCATCGCGCCGTTCCGCGGCTTCCTGCACGAGCGGGCCGTCGCGGGCGCCACCGGTCGGAACTGGCTGTTCTTCGGCGACCAGCACCGCGACACCGACTTCGTCTACGAGGACGAGCTCACCGAGCTGCAGGAGCAGGGCGTGCTCGACCGCCTCGACCTGGCGTTCTCGCGCGACCAGGCCGAGAAGGTCTACGTGCAGACCCGGATGCTCGAACAGGCCACCGAGCTGTACCGGTGGCTCGAGGACGGCGCCCACGTCTACGTCTGCGGCGATGCCTCGCGGATGGCGAAGGACGTCGAGTCGGCGCTCCTGTCGGTCATCGCCGACCAGCGCGCGCGCGGTGCGGACGACGCGCAGGCGTACCTCGCGGACATGCGGCGCGGGAAGCGGTACGTCCGCGACGTGTACTGAGCGGCGACCAGGCCGGACGGCCGGTGTCCGTGTCCGTCGCCCCGGTGCGGAACCCGAATCCACGCCGGGGCGACGGCGAGGGAGCGCGTGGCCGGGGAGGCCCCTGATCCGGGACTCCCACCACGTGGATCCCCCTCGACCGCGGACGGACCTCTGCCGAGTCCCTACCCGGCGCGGGCCGCGAACGCGGTACCTGCACCGTACGTCGATGCACGGCCGGACGGAACCCGTTGACCGTCCTGGCTGCCTGTGCTACCGCTCAGATCGGCTCCGGCTGGGATCTGCTCCTGCTCGGATGCGCTACTGCTCGGAGGCGTCCTCGGCGTCGCCCGGCACCACGGCGCGCGACCACGCCGAGTCGTCGGCGGTGCTGGTGTCCGCCGGCTCCGGCGTGAGGACGAGCCCGGCGCCGGACGTCGCCGCGGCGTAGAGCTCCTCGAGCCAGCTGCGGTTGATCGAGGGGACCCGACTGCCCCCGAACTTGAAGTGCAGGCTCACGTTCGGGTGCAGCCAGATGCTGCTGCGCCCGTCGCCGTGGATCACGTCGTCCTTCCACGAGAACACGAAGCGGTGGTCCCGCCGGAGCATGTTCACGATGACGATCTGCAGGTGGGTGAGGGCGCGGTCGTCGATTCGGAGGTCGAGTACCTCGCCGTCGTAGATGAGCTGGCCCATGTGCCCTTCTACACCGAAGGGGTTGTGCACCGGTGACGACCGGCGTACCGTACAACCAAATGGTTGTACGTATGGAACTCAGCGACACCGAGGTCGACCGGGTGTTCCACGCCCTGGCCGACGCGACGCGGCGCGACATCGTGCGACGGACCCTCCTCGGCGAGGCGTCCGTGAGCGAGCTCGCCGACGCCTACACGATGTCGTTCGCCGCCGTCCAGAAGCACGTGGCCGTCCTCGAAGGAGCAGGACTCGTGACCAAGCACCCCCGCGGCCGCACCCGGATCGTGCGGGCCGACCCGAGCCAGATCGACCGGGTCCGCGGTCTGCTCGACACCTACGCGGACCTCTGGCGCGGCCGGATCGACCGGCTCGACGCACTGCTCGGCGAAGACCGAGACCACGACCGAGACCAAGACCACGACCACGACCGAGACCGAGACCGCAGGAGCCAATGATGCCGACCACCTCCGTCCACACCGACCCGGAAGAACTCACGATGACCCTCGTCGCCGAGTTCCCGGTGCCCGTCGAGCGCCTCTGGGGCGCCTTCGCCGACCCGCGGCAGCTCGAGCGCTTCTGGGGCCCGCCCGGGTTCCCCGCCACGTTCACGTCGTTCGACCTCCGCCCCGGTGGCCGCGCGCACTACCGGATGACGTCGCCGCAGGGCGAGCTGTTCCGCTCCCTGTGGCAGGTGTCCGAGGTCGACGAACCGAACCGCATCGTCTTCCGCGACCTGTTCGCGACCGAGGACGGCGAGGTCGACGGTTCGATGCCCGGCAGCGAGACCGTGCTGACGTTCGAGCCCGTCGGGGCCAGGTCGCGGGTCACCGTCCTCACGTCGTTCACGTCGTCCGCCGACCTCGACCAGATGCTCGCGATGGGCATGCTCGAGGGCTACACGCAGGCGTTCGGACAGCTCGACCGCGTCCTCGCCGACCTCCGCGAGTACGCGCTCGGGAAGGGCACCGTCACGGACCTCGTCGACGACACCCACGTGCGGATCACCCGGGCGTTCGAGGCACCGCGGCACCTGCTCTGGCGTGCGCACACCGACCCGGAGCTCATGCGCCGGTGGCTGCTCGGGCCGGACGGGTGGGAGATGACCGTCTGCGAGAACGACCTCGTCGTCGGCGGCACCTACCGGAACGCCTGGGCGCCGACCGGGGACACCGCGGGCGAGCCTTTCGGCTTCGACGGCGAGAACCTCGTCATCGAGCCCGAGCGCCGCATCGTCACCACCGAGCGGATGACCGGCGCACCGTTCCCGGCGAACGTCAACGACCTGCAGTTCGACGAGGTCGACGGTGTCACCCTGATGACACTGCTCATCACCTACCCGGACCAGGCCCAGCGGGACATGGTCCTCGCCACCGGCATGACCGACGGCATGGAGGCCAGCTACCAGCGTCTCGAGGGCGAGGTCCTGACCGCCGCGGCGTGAGCAGGAGACGGCGCGGCCGGTGGTCGAGATCGCACTTGGTGACGCGGCCGTGCCGCGAGGACCGGCCGGACTGCGATCTCACGCCCGCACCGTGAGCGGCAACGGACGGGAGGCACGGTGCCAGCTGGCCCCGCGCCTCCAGGCCGTCATCCGGTCGCGTCTCGTCCGCGGAAGCGACGGATCACCGCCGCGCAGCACCGCGCACCTCGCGGGGGTCAGTCGCGAACGGTCGCCTCGTAGTGGCGGGCACCGCCGCGCACACCCGCGAAGCGGAACGGCGCGGTCGTGACACGAGGACGCTCCACGTCCTCGCTCGTGGCGGCCCCCTCGGCGTGCAGCGCGCGGTAGGCGTCGACCGTCAGCGGGATCCGTGCGTCGAGCAGGTCGCGCACCCGGCTCACCCGGCGGTGGTCGCGGTACGACGGCCGGACGATGCCGGTGATGAGCTCGCCGACGCTGCCGGAGCCGTAGCTGAACAGCGCGATGCGCTCCCCGCCGAGGTCGTCGTCGAGGTCGAGCAGTGCCGCCAGCCCGATCCAGAGCGACGCCGTGTAGGTGTTGCCGGTCTGCCGGTTGTACGTGAAGCCGATCGCCAGCTCGGACTCGTCGAAGGGCGCGCCGACGTGCTGCGTGAGCTTGCGGTGCGCCTTGATCGCCATCTTCGTGAACGGCTGGTGGTGCACGAACCGGACGATGTCGTCGAACGCCGGGCCGCCCTGCGACGCCAGGTCGTCCCACGCGCCGACGAAGGCGTTCACGTAGGCGCTGACGGAGAGCCGTCCGTCGACCAGCGCCGTGGAGCGGTCGTTCGGCCGCCAGAAGTCGTCGACGTCGGCCGTGTACACGCCGGCGGCCGGTTCGAGTTCGATGAGGTGGGGGTCCGCCGCGATGAGCATCGCGGCTGCGCCGGCACCCTGGGTGGGCTCGGCGGCGGTGTCGACGTCGTAGCGGGCGACGTCGGCGGCGATCACGAGCACGCGCTCGCGCGGGGCCCGCGCGACGATCCCGAGGGCGAGCTGCACGGCGGCGGTCCCGCCGTAGCAGGCCTGCTTCAGCTCGACGACGCGGACGTTCTGCGGCAGACCGAGCAGCCCGTGCACGAACACGCCGGCGGCCTTCGACTGGTCGACGCCCGACTCGGTGGCGAACAGCACCGTCCGGATGCCCTCGACGCCGTGGCGGTCGATGAGCTCCTTCGCGGCGGCCGCGCCCATCGTGACGATGTCCTCGTCGGCGGCGGGCACGCTGAAGGCGTCCTGGCCGATGCCGACGTGGTACTTCGCGGGGTCGACGCCGAGACGCTCGGCCAGGTCGTCGAGCTCGAGCACGTGGTGCCCGGTCGCGATCGCGATGTCGTGGATGCCGACGCCGGTCATGCCGCGCCCCCTGCCGGTTTCGCGCCGCGGCGTTCCATGGCGACGTGGGCGGCCATCAGCTCGCCCGGGTTCGTCTGGGCGGCGAGGAGCGACAGTTCCCCGCAGAGGACGGTCGCGGCGCACAGGGCGGCGAGACGGCGGGCGTTCGCGCCGGGCTCGCGGTCCTCACGGCAGCCGAGGCGCTCGAGGGCGTCCTCGACCACGGGCAGGTCGCCGCCCTTGCCGTTGCCGACCGTTCCGACGATGAGGTGCGGCAGCGAGGTCGCGAAGTACAGGTCGCCGCCCCGGTTCTCCGCCGACGTGATGCCCTGGGACCCCTCGACGATGTTCGCCGCGTCCTGCCCCGTGGCGAGGTAGAACCCGAGCAGCATGTTCGCGTAGTGGGCGTTCGCGGAGCGGATCGCCCCGGCGATCGTCGACCCGATGAGGTTCTTCGCGATGTTGAGCTCGACGATGCGTTCGGTCGAGGAACGCAGGCGCTTCTCGACGATCTCGCCGGGGATCACGATCTCGGCGATGGTGTTCCGACCGCGACCGCGGATGCCGTTGACCGCGGTGGCCTTCTTGTCGGTGCAGAAGTTGCCCGACACCGACACGTAGCGGAGGCCCGGCTGCCAGTCGAGGATCGCCGGCAGCAGCTTGTCCGCCGCCTGCGTCACCATGTTGTGCCCGGAGGCGTCGCCCGTGGTGAACGCGAAGCGCAGGAACAGCAGGTCCCCGACGATCTCCGGGTGCACCTCGATGAGCTTCGCGAACCGGCTCTGCCCGGACACGATGGCGGCGAGGTCGTCCTGGCGCGCGAGGATCTGGCCGGCGGCGATGTGCGCCGCCGCCGCGCTCGTGGCACGGACGACCACGGACCGGGTCATCCGCTCGTCGACGACGGTCGAGACGATGCCGCCCTCGACCATCCGCGAGATGCGGGCGCCACGGCCGACGGACGGCCAGAGCGGCGACTCGTAGGTGGCGAGCGGCACCTCGTGCTCGCCCTCCACCGCGTTGCCGCTGATGCGGATCGGCCCCACCCACTTCGTGGGGATCGGGGTCAGCAGGTCAGTCATCGACGCTCCCTTCGGGCGCTTGCACCGCGACGCTGAGGTGTCTGATGTCGTGCGCCTCCCAGGCGCGGTGGATGCCGGCGAGGTCGGTCTCCGCCGGGACGAGTGCGATGCCGCAGTCGCCGCCGCCGGCTCCGGACGGCTTCGCCGCCCCGCCCGCCGCCTCGACGACGTCGCACAGGGTGGCCAGACGGTCGGTCTCGATCTTCGACCCGACGGAGTCGCCGAGTCGCTGGAGCAGGCCCCGCGCCCGGCGCAGCGCCCCGAGTGTGCGGTCGGCGTCGCCGGTCTGGAGGCCCGTGGTCAGGTCGTCGACGCAGGCGCGGCTCTCGTCGAGGAACGCCTGGTACCCGCCGTTGCGGTGCCGGCGGACGACGCCGACGAGCTTCGTGGTGGACGCCGGCGAACCGGTCCACCCGACGAGGAGCTCGAGGTTCTCCGGCGCCGGGAGGCGCTGGACGTCGAAGCCCTCCCAGGCATCGACGTCGCCGAGGACGTCCGTCACGCTGCGGTGGTCGAGCTGCGCCGCGAGCCGTTCCCGGTCCGGCGCGCTGTACCGGAGCCACCCACCGAAGGTGCTCGCGGCGAGGTCACCGCCGGACGCCCGGGGGTTCACCCTGATCGTCGCGAGCAGGGCGACCTGGAAACGCTTCCGCTGCGAGAGGCCGAGACCGTAGAAGCGGTCGAGGGCGCCGACCGTGGCGACGGTCACCGCCGCCGACGACCCGAGGCCGAACTTCCGCCCGCTGGCGTCGTCGAGCTGGCTGTGGATCCGGAGGTCGTGGAAGCGCGGTGCGATGCCCTGCTCGCCGCGGAGCTTCTCGACCAGGTCGATCGTCGCCATCACGTAGTCGTACGGGTGGTGCTCGGTGTCGAGCGCGATGCCGTCCTCGGCGCGGGTCCACGTGAGCGGCAGGTGGCCGTACTCCTCGGAGTGCACGCTGCCGGCGCCGTGGCCCTCGGTGACCCGTGCCGTGATGGCGCGGTCGAGGGCGATGAGCACGGACGGTTGCCCCGGCTCGACGACGGCGTACTCGCCCGCGACGAACAGCTTGCCGTGGGCACGGAACTCGATCACTCGGCGCTCTCCTCGGGGTCGGGGGCGACACCCGCATCGGGCGTCCCCGTTCCTTCGGAGCGGAGCACACGCGCGGCGGGTCCGGTGCCGGACTCGATGACGTCGCCGAAGCCGGACAGCGCGGTCGCGACGGCACCCCGGTCGGTCGGCGTCGTCAGCACGACGACGTTCGGGCCGGCGTCGGCCGTGGCGTACGCCTCGACGCCGGAGGCACGGAGCTCGGCGACGGCGTCGAACACGGCGACGCTGCGCGCGTTGAGGTAGCGGATCGGCGGGAACGCGCCCTCGATGGTGGCGTGCATGCGGAGCGCGTTGCTCTCGGTGAGCTCGCCGATGCGCGTGAAGTCACCGGCGGCGCAGGCGGTGAGCATGTCGCCGACGGTCTCCGTCGTCGAGGTGACCCAGGCGGGGTAGAACGGAGACGTCGCGATGGTGCGGCGCATCGCCTCACGCGACCCGATCGCCTTCGGGCCCGCGTCGATCGTCACGACGACCATGGCCATCGGCGGCGCGGGGATCGGCTCCGCGTAGGAACCCTGGTCGTCGCCGGCGTGCCAGACGGCCACGCCGCCGGGGATCGACCGGGTGGCCGAGCCCGAGCCGCGGCGGGCCAGACGCGACAGGTCCCGCTGCGAGAGGTCGAGGCCGTACGCCGCCGAGGCCGCGGTGGCGAGCGCCGCGAACCCTGAGGCGCTCGAGGCCAGCCCGGCGCCGGTCGGCACCGTGTTCTCCGAGACGACACGGGCGCGCGCGTCGCTGCCGGCCAGGTCCCGCACCAGGTCGAGGAACTGCTCGACCCGCACCAGCGCACCGTCCTCGACGACCGTGCCGTTCAGGGTGAACGCATCACGCGCCTCCCGGCCGTCGACCGACCCGCCGTCCAGCGTGACGGTCGTCGTCGTCGGGAACACGTCCAGCCCCATCGAGACGCTCCCGGTGGCGGGCAGTGCGAGCGATGCGTCCGCCTTGCCCCAGTACTTCACGAGGGCGATGTTGGGGTGCGCGACGGCGGTGGCGGTCATCAAGCGCGGTCTCCGATCGTGGTGGTCCAGGTGGCTGCGGCACCTGCGCCGCGGAGCGCGGCCGCGATGCGGTCCGCGTGTTCGCCGTCCGTGGCGAGGGCGAGGACGCATCCGCCGCGCCCACCGCCGGTGAGCTTCGCGCCGAGGGCGTCCGCAGCACGTGCGGCACCGACGAGCCGGTCCAGGTCGTCGCTCGACACGTCGAGTGCGGTGAGGAGTCCGTGCGCGGCGTCCATCGTGGCACCGAGCGCCTGAGCATCGCCGTCCACGAGTGTCCCCCGTGCCCGACGGGCCAGCTCCCCGATGCGGTCGATGACGGCGTCGGTCGCCGCCGGGTCCGCGTCCCGACGGGCGCGGACAGCGGCGACGGCCTCGCGGGTGTGGCCGGGGACACCGGTGTCGGCGACGACGAACCTGAAGCGGGCACCGAGTTCGACCGGTTCGATGCGACCGCCGTCGAACCAGACCGGAGCGTCCGCGACCACCCCGCGGGCATCGAGACCGGACGGGCGTCCGTGGGCGACGCGCTCGCACTCCTGGATGAGGCCGTGGTGGGTCTCGACGTCGAGGGTCTCGCCGAGGGCGTCGGCGACGGCGGCGGTCACGGCGGCGGCGACCGCGGCGCTCGAACCCATCCCCCGGGCGGTGGGGACCTCGCTGTCGACCCGGACGTGGAAGTGGCGGTCGGTGCTGCCGAAGTACCGGAGCGTGGCGGTCACGGCCGTCACCGTCGGCATCACGGCCGCGGGGGCGAGGTCGAGCGGGCCGGTGTGCACCGAGGACTCGAGGTGGTGGCCGGTGCCGGCGGACCCCGTGGTGGTGCCCGTGGGGTCGATCGGCGTGACGGTCGCGACGACCCGGGCGTCGAGGACCGGCAGCACGAGAGCGGGGGCGCCGTAGACCACGGCGTGCTCCCCGATCAGGATCGTCTTGCCGTGGGACGACGCCCTCCCGGTGCGGCGGGTGTCGCCTGCTCCAGTGGTCGCTGTGTTGTCGAGGTCGTTGCTGGTCATCGTGGGTCACGTCAGCCTAACCGGCCAGCACCGTCCGTGCGCCCCGACCGTGTCCGTCCCCCGCCCCGTGCATCAGATGAGCGGATCGTGCACAGGACCGATCCCCCAGCCGCCGTCGCGGCGCGCTGGCGACGCTGTACTGCCGCCGACGGGCCGACCGTCAAGGAGGTTGCCCGCCATCCGCTGGATCGATTCCTGCAACGCGATCTCCGCGCCGATGTGCGGCATCTCCGCACGGGCGACCAGCTCGATCTCCGCAAGCGCTCCGCGGACGATCTCGTCCGCATCACGCACACCCCAGGATGCTCCCTCGCCGACGAGGTCGTCCCGCGTGATCGCGGCATGGGATCGCACTCCGTTCACATCCAGTCCCATCTCGCCGTCGTTGCGCTGGAAGTGCTGGGGCACGATGTCGTACGCCGGCGCGAGCGCGGTGCCACCGCGCTCGTCGTGCAGGACGGAGATGTTCTTGAGGTGGAGGTCGAGGTTCCCGACGGCGACGGACATCGTGACCAGTCGGAGCAGTCGCGGGAGGTCCTGACCAGCGAGCTGTTTCGCGACGTCACGGAGCCCGCGCCCGCCCCACTTCTCGTACTTTTCGTCGCCGGCGCATCCGAGTACTTGGTTGCAGTCCTCCTGGTGGATGCGCCCCTCGGGCGCCGCCGGCGAACGGTCGTAGCGCTCGATGACGAGCGCGGTGACGCCGCCGAAGACCTGCAAGGTTGTCTCGAACGCTGCCAGTCCGAGCGCGCGAGCGAACCGCGATCCGTACTCCTCGTCGAAGATCACGGTGGGGAGCCGCCCGACGACGGGCTTGAGGATGTGCGTCGACGGGTACCCGTCCAGCGCGCGCGACCAGCGGTCGCCGTCGCGGACGAGCACGATCTTGTTCTGGACGCCGTTGAGTGACGATTTGCCCTCGCGCTTGCTCCGTCGGCTGGTGTTCCCGAGCGGCGCGGCCTGCACGTTCCGGAGGAGGTCCGCGACGTCGTCGTCGTCGATCGGTTCAGTGTCCGGCTGCTTGGGCTCACCGGGCACGTCCGGGTCCCAGAGCTGCACCGCTCCTGCGACGTCGCGGCCGAAGGCGCGGAGCATGCCGACGACGTCGGTCTCGCGCACACCCGCCTCCCGGGCAAGCCGTTCTCGCGCCTGCCCCTCCGGGAGCAATTCGGAGAAGAAGTTCTGCCGCAGTCCGAGCTGCGCGGCCTGCGGGCGCGGCACGAGCGGCACAGCGCGGGAGAGCACACGGTTGCCCAGTCCGAACTGCCTGATCGCCTCGGCATCGGCCCGGAAATCGAAGTCGCGGCCCCGGTCCAAGAGCCGACCGAGGACAGTTCCGTGCAGGGCGACCGTGAGGTCACCCATCGACGTCGCCTTCCGGCACCTCGACGACGAGCTGGGCGCCAGTCGCACCGAGCATCGCCAGGAGGCGCTCGATCGCAGTGAAGTCCCTGCCGGATTCGAGTTCCCAGACGTACCGTTGGGACGCGCCGATCCGGACGGCCACGTCGCGCTGGCTGAGTCCGGCAGCGAGTCTCGCCTGCTGGAGCGCGAGACCGAGGTCTTCCCGGGTCTCGACGGCCGCTCGGAACATCGCCACCTCCAGCTCGTCGAGGGACCTCACGCTATGCGACTACCGTTTGGTAGTCAACCGGATCTGACTACCATACGGTAGTCGTCCATGCATGACTACCACATGGTAGTCATACATGAGGCACCCGGCCGTTGCGTACGCCGGGTGCCCGGCCGTCCCGTACGCGCACTCCTGGGACGGCACCCCGGCAGCGCGTCGCAGCATCGGGTCACCCGACCACGAGGAGCCGCGATGACGCACGCCTTCCACCCGGAGGCCTCCCGGCCCGTCCTCCTCGACGACGTGGCGCGGTCCCTCGGCCTCCGCCGTCAGGGCGGGTGGTCCGTCGACGACGCGGTCGGGGGCGACGCGGTCGTGGGCGGATGGTCCGTCGACGACGCGGTCGTGGGCGTCGCGCTGTCGACCGCCGACGTCCGACCGGGTGTGCTGTTCGCGGCGCTGCCCGGCCGGCACGGACACGGCGCGGACCACAGCGACGCCGCGAGGTCGGCCGGCGCGGTCGCGGTGCTGACCGATCCGGACGGCGAGGCCGCCGCGCACCGGAGCGGACTGCCCGTGCTCGTCGTCCCCGATCCGCGGAGCCGACTCGGCGACGTCGCGCGACTGACCTCCGGCACCGCGACGCTGCCGTTCCCGGTGTTCGGGGTCACCGGGACGAACGGGAAGACCTCGACGGTGCACCTGCTCGACGCCCTGATGCGACGGCTGGGGTGGCGGACGGCACTCAGCTCGACGGTCGAGCGCCGGGTGCTCGACGTCGCGGTGCCGAGCGCGCTCACCACCCCGGAAGCGCCGGAGCTCCACGAGTTCCTCGCCCGAGCGGCCGAGCAGGGCGTGCAGGGCGCCGCGCTCGAGGTGAGCGCGCAGGGCCTCTCCCGCCACCGCACCGATGGGGTGGTGGTCGACGTCGCCGGGTTCACGAACCTGTCCCACGACCACCTCGACGACTACCCGGACATGGACGCGTACCTCGCGGCCAAGGCGATGCTGTTCACGCCGGCACGGTCCCGAGCGGGCGTGGTGTCGCTCGACTCAGCGGCCGGCCGGTGGATCGCGGCGAGTGCGACGGTCCCGGTGACGACGATCTCGACCGACCCCGACGCCGGGGCGGACTGGGTCGTCCGGGTGCTCGAACAACGGCCGGACGGTACCCGGGCCGCGGTCACCGCACCGGACGGCACCGTGTTCGGGCTCGACGTCCCGTTGCTCGGCGTGCACATGGTGGCGAACGCGGGCCTGGCGCTTGCGATGCTGGCGGTCGCCGGGGTCCCCACGGCCGCGCTGCGGGACGCCACCTCGGGCCCGCTCGAGGTCGAGGTGCCCGGTCGGATGGCGGACGCCTCCGCCGCGACGGGCCCGCGCGTCTACGTCGACTTCGCCCACACGCCGGATGCGTTCGAGAAGAGCCTGGTCGCGATCCGCGCCTTCGCGACCGGTCGGGTCGCGATCGTCCTCGGCGCCGACGGCGACCGTGACCGGAGCAAGCGGCGGGCGATGGGGGCGGTCGCGGCCGGGTGGGCGGACGTCGTGGTCGTCGCCGACCACCATCCGCGGTTCGAGGCGCCCGGTCCGATCCGGCGAGCGATCCTCGACGGCGCGAACGGAGTGGCCCACGGTGCGCTCGTGCTCGAGGTGCCGGACCCGGCGCGGGCCGTCCGCCGTGCCCTCGACGAGGTCGGGGACGACGGCGTCGTGTACTGGGCGGGCCCGGGCCTCACCGACTACCGGGACGTCGCGGGAGCGCACGTGCCGTACTCGTCGTTCGAGGACGCCCGGGCCGCGCTGGCCGAGCTGGGACACGTGCCCGGTCAGCGGCACGATCGCGAGCCCGTCGGCGCGAAGTAGGTTGTGCACAATTCGGTTGCGTGCAATGCTTGATCCATGCCCGTGACCGACGAGATGGTGTGCTTCTCCCTCTACGCGGCCTCCCGTGCGACGACCCAGGCGTACCGGACGCTGCTCGAGCCGTGGGGGCTGACCTACCCGCAGTACCTCGTGCTCGTGACCCTGTGGATCGAGGGCGACCAGACCGTCTCGAGCCTCGGTGACCACCTGCAGCTCGACTCCGGCACGCTCTCCCCGCTGCTCCGCCGCATGGAGCAGGCGGGCCTCGTCCGCCGAGTGCGCCGCAGCGCCGACGAGCGCGTCGTCACGGTGACGATCGGTGAGCGGGGGACGGCGCTCCGTCCCGAGCTCGCGCACATCCCGGCGCGGATCGCCGCCGGCATGGGACTGTCCGACGAGCAGGCCGCGATGGAGCTCATCGCGACGCTGCACCGGCTGACCGAGACCATGCACGCTGCCACCGCTGCCGCCGCCCCTGCCGCTGCCACCGCCGCTGGCGCTGCCGCCGCCGCCGCCGGCGCCCCGCGCGACGTCGGGGCCTGAGCGACACCTCACGCGTCCCCGAGTCCGTGCACTGTCGCTCAGCGCGAAGGAACGGCTCGCACCACGACGAAGACTGCACGACCCCACGAAGGAAGGAACACCACATGGAAGCCCTCTACACCGCCGAGGCCCTCTCCACCGGAGCCGGCCGCGACGGCCGTGTCGCCACCAGCGACGGCTCGTTCGCGCTCGACCTGGCGATCCCGAAGGAGATGGGTGGCTCCGGCGCCGGCACCAACCCCGAACAGCTCTTCGCCGCCGGCTACGCCGCGTGCTTCCACTCCGCGCTGCAGGGCGTCGCCCGCAGCCAGAAGGTGAAGATCACCGACTCGTCCGTCGGCGGTCGCGTGCAGATCGGCCCGAACGGCGAGGGCGGCTACCAGCTCGCCGTGCTGCTCGAGGTCGTCCTGCCCGGACTCGAGCACGACCAGGCCCAGGCCCTCGCGGACGCCGCGCACCAGGTCTGCCCCTACTCGAACGCGACGCGCGGCAACATCGACGTCACGATCACCGTCTCGGAGGACTAGTCGATGAGCACCCCCACCACCATGCGCGCTGTCGTCCACGAGACCTTCGGTGAGCCGGCCGACGTCCTGACCGTCGCCGAGCGCCCGGTCCCCCAGCCCGGCGCCGGACAGGTCCTCGTCCGCACCGTGCTCTCCCCCATCCACAACCACGACCTCTGGACCGTCCGCGGCACCTACGGCTTCAAGCCCGAGCTGCCCGCACAGTCCGGCACCGAGGCACTCGGCGTCGTCGAGGCCCTCGGTGACGGCGTCACGCACCTGCAGGTCGGCCAGCGCGTCGCCGGCGGCACGTTCGGCGTCTGGGCGGAGCACTACGTCGCCGATGCAGCGGGGCTCATCCCCGTACCGGACGCGATGTCCGACGAGGCCGCCGCCCAGCTCGTCTCGATGCCGTTCAGCGCGATCAGCCTGTTGCACTCGCTCGACCTGCACGAGGGCGACTGGATGATCCAGAACGCCGCGAACGGTGCCGTCGGCCGGATGGTCGCGCAGCTCGCCGCCGCGCGGGGCATCAACGTCGTCGGACTCGTCCGTCGCGCTGCCGGTGTCGAGGAACTGCGCGCCCAGGGCATCGAGCGGATCGTCGCGACCGACGCCGAGGGGTGGCAGGACCAGGTCACGGCGCTCACCGGTGGCGCCCCGCTCGTCGCGGGCGTCGAGTCCGTGGGTGGCCAGGCCGCTGCGGACATCGTCTCCACGCTCGCCGACGGTGCGACCCTCGTCGTGTTCGGCGCGATGGCGTCGCCGACGATGACGATCCCCTCCGGAGCGGTGATCTTCAAGCAGGTCACGATCAAGGGCTTCTGGGGCAGCGTCGTCAGCCGGACGATGCCGGCCGAGACGAAGCAACAGCTCTTCGGCGAGCTCATCACCCGCGTGCTCGACGGGTCGCTGACGCTCCCCGTCGCCGAGACCTTCTCCTTCGGGGACGTCCGCGACGCGGTGCGAGCGAGCGACACCGCCGGCCGGGTCGGCAAGGTGCTCCTGCGCCCGTAGACGCGAGCGGGAGACGGACGGGAGGCGCGGTGCCAGCTGGCACCGCGCCTCCCGTCCGTCATGACGCGCGTTCTGACCCATCGCGCCCGCCCTGGAAAGCGGAATCGCGCATCGGAGGTCGGATGAACCGACCTCCGATGCGCGATTCGGCTTCCTACGAGCGATTCGGCCTACCGGCGGGCCTTCTTCGGGGGGACGGTGAAGATGTTGCCGGTGGTGACGCCCTCTTCGACCTCTTCCAGGGTGCGGCCGCGGCTCTCGGGGACGAACTTCCAGATGAAGAGCAGGGCGAGGACCCCGACGACCGCGAAGCCGAAGAACGTGCCGGTGATGCCCGTCGCCGCCACGATCGTGGGGAAGTAGAGCCCGAGGAACGCGTTCGCGATCCAGAGGCAGAACACCGCGATGCCCATGCCGAGCGCACGGATCTGCGTCGGGAAGATCTCGGACAGGATCACCCAGGTCGCGATGTTGAGGAAGGTCTGCATCGAGCCGACGAAGGCGACGACGAGGAACAGGATGACCCAGGGCCGAGCCGGGTTGCCCTCGACGAGCGTCATCGAGGCGATGCCGATGAGGAAGTGGCAGAGCGTCGTCAGCGAGTACCCGAGGATCAGGGTCGTGCGGCGGTTGATCTTCTCCATGTTGTAGATCGCGATGAAGCCACCGACCACGGCGATGACCCCGGGAGCGATGTTGGCGATGAGGGCGGCGGACTGCTGGAAGCCCGACTCGATGAGGACGGTCTGGCCGTAGTACATGATCGAGTTGATGCCGGTCAGCTGCTGCGCGACGCCGATGCCGGCACCGATGAGCACGATGCGGATGAGCCACTTGTTGCCGAGCAGGATGCGCCAGCCGCTCTGGCGCTGGACCTTCGCCTCGAAGTCGTTCGTGCGCTTGATGTCCTCGAGCTCGGCCTCGGCGCGCTCCTTCGAGCGGATCTGACCGAGGACCTCGAGCGCTTCGTCGTTGCGCCCCTTCGAGGCGAGCCACCGCGGCGACTCGGGCACCCGGAGCATCCCGACGAAGAGCGCGATCGCGGGGAGCGCGCAGACGGCGAGCATCACGCGCCACACGCCGTTGCCCTCACCCCAGAGGTTGCCGATGAACGCGTTCACGATGAAGGCGGCGAGCTGACCGATGACGATCATGAGCTCGTTGCGGCCGGACAACGACCCGCGGATCTCGTACGGGGCGAGCTCGGCGAGGAACACCGGCACGACGGTCGATGCACCACCGACCGCCAGGCCGAGGAGCACGCGGCCGACGACCATCACGCCGAAGACCGGGGCGAAGACGCAGATGAGCGTGCCGACGAAGAACGTGACGGCGAGCAGGATGATCGTCTTGCGGCGCCCCCAGCCGTCGGCGATGCGACCGCCGAGCATGGCGCCGATCGCTGCGCCGAAGAGGAGCGAGCTCGTGACGACGCCCTCGGTGAGGTTCGTCAGTCCGAGCTCCTGCTTCATCGGCAGCAGGGCGCCGTTGATCACGCCGGTGTCGTAGCCGAACAGGAGGCCGCCGAAGGTGGCGACGAGGGCGAGGACGCCGAGGCGGCGGACGTGCGGACCCTGTCCGACCGGCGGGAGCGCCGTCTTCGGGGCTGTCGGTTTGATGTCGACCATGCGGGTGACTCCTTCGTCAGTGATCACGCTTCATCGCTGGGAAGATCGTAACCCGATTCCATGTCCTGTCAATCACACATAAGGACAACTGGCCGATTGGATCGGTCCACAAAGTCCTGATCAGCGGTCAGTCGTCGTCGCCGGCGTCCTCCGGTCGCGCGCCGAGCACGTCCCCCAGCGACGCGATGTCCGCACCGTGGTCGGTGTACCGGCGCACGGTGCGCCGGGCAGCGGCACTCGCGGCACCGGCCAGGCGGGGGTTCCGGCGTGCGGCGTCGGCGACCCGACCCGCGTGCCCGGCCGTGGAGAGCAGGACGTTGGCAAGAGCCCGGGCGTCACCCGGCTCGGGGACCCCCGCGATCGTCCAGGCCGAGCGGACCTGGTCGTCCGGCGTGACCCCGCGCCGCGTGCCCATGCGGTGCCAGTCGGACAGCGCGCCCTCGGTCCGGGAGGCCGCACGGTCCGCCTCGCCGGCACGGCGGCGCTGGGCATCGCGGTCGGCGTCCGCCGCCTCGCTCCGCTCGATCCGGTCGGTGAGGCCGTCCGCACGCCTCCGGGTGTTCTCGGCTCGCTCGCGTGCAGCGGCGTCGTCACCGCCGGCTTCGGCGATGCGGGCGGCGTGCGCAGCTGCGGCCGCGGCGAGGATCTCCGAACGCTCCATGACCTCGACGGTAGCCGCTCGGACCGACACCGCGCGCCGACACCGCGCTGGCTGGCCCCGGTGCTCGGAGCGGCTGCACCGTTGCTCGGGGCGACTGGACCGGTGGACACATCGTGCGACGGGGACTCCTCCCCCGGACGGCGCTCGGCTAGCATCGTCGCGTGGGGGAATCATGAAGCGGTTCGTGACGATCAGCGCTGTCGTCCTGGCGAGTGTCGCGCTGTCCGGTTGCTCGTTGTTGCGTGGATCGGACGACGCCCTGCCCGCTCCGTCCACCCCGCCCGCGACCACCCCGACGCCGAGCGACACCGCGACCGCCTCGGCTGACGGTGAATCGGCTGCCGACCTGCTCGAGGCATCCGCGAACCCCCGGACGCCGACCCCGGCCCCGACCGAGGCCGCGGCTCCCGCTCCGACGCTGACGCCCATCCCGGCCGGCACGGTCCTGGCCCAGGGCGACGTGGCATCGCCGAAGGGCAGCATCCACTTCCACTTCCGGATGGTGGCGAACGGCGACGACTCGTTCACCGCGCAGTACTCCGGGATCACCTCGACGCTCCCGGTCCCGGTCGGCGTCGGCCTGTTCGACCTGTCGCGGAAGGTCGGGGACGGCCTGACCTACCGCGGCGTGGGCGACCACACCCTCGGCGGACCCACCAGCAGCCCGGTCTCGGTGAACGTCCCCCTGAGCGGCTCCGGCGTCGACCCGTCGCACCTCGGCACCCTCGTGACGTACTCCGCCGCGACTCCCGGGCAGGACGTCCCGGTCGAGATCGCGGCCGACAAGGTCCTCGCCGTGACGACCGTCCGCTGGTCGGTGCCGGCGCGGCAGACGAACGTGCACCCGAAGGACGCCGGCGCCCGGGCGAACGCGAACGGCCAGGTCACCGCGGCGGCCGCTTCCGGTGCGCCGAAGACCTACCGGGTGGCGCCGGACGACCTCATCGGCGACGTCGCGGCGCGCTTCGGCATCAGCGTGCGGGACCTGGTGTGGCTCAACGAGGGCGTCCAGGTCTTCGGCGAGGACCAGCACCTGTACCAGGACACGTCGCTCAACCTCGACCCGCTCGGTCGCTGAGCCGGCCGCCGCGGGCGCGGCCACCCGCCGTTTCGCGCCCAGCGACACTTCACGGGTCCTGCGACCCGTGAAGTGTCGCTGAGCGCGAAAGAACGCGACCACGCGCCGGCCCGCGGCCGCCAGCGCGACCCACGACGGACTGGAGGCCCGTGGCGGGATCCGCCACGGGCCTCCAGGCCATCAGGTGCGTGCGTTACTCGCCGCGCAGCTCCAGGTACTTCGCGATGAGCGCCTTGGTCGACGGGTCCTGCGCGTCGAGCGCAGCCTGGTCGCCCTCGACGGCCGGCGTGACCTGCAGCGCCAGCTGCTTGCCGAGCTCCACACCCCACTGGTCGAACGAGTCGATGCCCCAGATCGTGCCCTCGGTGAACACGATGTGCTCGTACAGGGCGATGAGCTGGCCGAGGACGCTCGGGGTGAGCTCCGGCGCGAGGATCGACGTGGTCGGCTTGTTGCCGGGGAACGTGCGCGCCGCGACGATGGCCTCGTCGGTGGTGCCCTCGGCGCGGACCTCGTCGGCGCTCTTGCCGAACGCGAGCGCCTTCGTCTGCGCGAAGAAGTTCGCGAGGAACAGCGTGTGCACGTCGGTGCCGGGCGCGACGCCCTTGCCGTCGCCGGTCTCGTCCTTCAGTGGACGGGCCGGGTTGGCGACCGTGATGAAGTCGGCGGGGATCAGGCGGGTGCCCTGGTGGATGAGCTGGTAGAACGCGTGCTGGCCGTTCGTGCCGGGCTCACCCCAGAAGACCTCGCCGGTCTCGGTGGTGACGGGCGAGCCGTCCCAGCGGACGCGCTTGCCGTTCGACTCCATCGTGAGCTGCTGCAGGTACGCGGCGAAGCGGTGCAGGTACTGCGTGTACGGCAGGACCGCGTGGCTCTGCGCACCGAGGAAGTTCGTGTACCAGACGTTGAGCAGGCCCATCAGGACGGGGACGTTCTGCTCGAGGGGCGTGGTGCGGACGTGTTCGTCGATGGCGTGGAAGCCGGCGAGGAACTGCTCCCAGTTCTCCTGGCCGATCGCGATGACGACGCTCGTGCCGATGGCCGAGTCGACCGAGTAGCGGCCGCCCACCCAGTCCCAGAAGCCGAAGGCGTTCTCGGGGTCGATGCCGAACGCGGCGACCTTGTCGAGCGCGGTCGAGACGGCGACGAAGTGCTTCGCGACGGCGTTCGACTTCTCGTCGTCGGACGCGTCGGTGAGGCCGAGCTCAGCCCAGAGCCACTGGCGCGCGAGCCGGGCGTTGGTCAGGGTCTCGAGCGTGCCGAAGGTCTTCGACGCGACGATGAAGAGCGTGGTCTCCGGGTCGAGGTCCGCGGTCTTCTCGTAGATGTCCGACGGGTCGATGTTGGAGACGAAGCGCGCCTCGAGACCGGGCTGCACGTACGGCTTCAGTGCCTCGTAGACCATGACCGGGCCGAGGTCCGAGCCGCCGATGCCGATGTTGACGACGGTCTCGATGCGCTTGCCGGTGACACCGGTCCAGGCGCCGCTGCGGACCTGCTCCGCGAAGCCGTAGACCTTGTCGAGCGTGGCGTGCACGTCGGCGTCGACGTCCTGGCCGTCGACGACGAGCGCGGGGCTGGCGCCCTTCGGACGGCGGAGTGCGGTGTGCAGCACCGCGCGGTCCTCGGTGGCGTTGATGTGCTCACCGGCGAGCATCGACTGGAAGCGCTCAGCGACGCCGGCGTCCTTCGCGACCTGCAGCAGTGCGCCGAGGATCTCGTCGTCCACGAGGCCCTTCGACAGGTCGACGGTCAGGTCCGCGGCCTGGAACGTGTAACGCTCGGCCCGGCCGGGGTCGCTGTCGAACCACCCTCGCAGGTCCGGGGTGAAGCCGGCGGCGATGCCGTCCAGCTTCTTCCAGCCTTCGGTCGATGTGGGGTCGACGGGCGCGGATTCGGTCACGGGGTCCTCCTGGATCACCTTCAAGACGTACAAGCCCGCGGGTCACCGCAGCACTGCGTCGCGGACCGAGTTCGAGCGTAGTGCGCTCCGGCAGGTGGTGCGCACAGTCCGGCGGCACGCGGGGCCGTTCCGCGCGTAGGAGGCCGTTCCGCGCGTAGGAGGCCGTTCCGCTCGTAGGAGGCCGTTCCGCTCGTAGGGAGCAGGAACTTCCTGCCTCCCATGCGCGGATCCGCCTTCCATGTCGCGTGCGATGGGCAGGAACGGCGGCCTGGAGGCGCGGCTCGCCCCCGCCCCGCACGTCACGCCCGAGCGTGGCCGGCCCCATGGCCCGGGTCCGGCCTCGAGGACCGGTGCGGACCGATGCGGACCGGTACGGACCGCGGCTCAGGCCTGCGGGGTGAAACGGCGGAGTCGCAGGCTGTTCGTCACCACGAACACCGACGAGAACGCCATCGCGGCGCCGGCCAGCACCGGGTTGAGCAGCCCCGCCATCGCGAGTGGGATCGCCGCCACGTTGTACGCGAACGCCCAGAACAAGTTCCCCTTGATCGTGCGGAGGGTGGCCCGGGAGAGTCGAACCGCGTCGGCCACCACGGTGAGGCGGCCGCTCACGACCGTGATGTCGCTCGCCGCGATCGCCGCGTCCGTGCCGGCGCCCATCGCGATGCCGAGGTCCGCCGCGGCGAGCGCAGCGGCGTCGTTCACGCCGTCGCCGACCATCGCGACGCTCCGCCCCTCGGCCTGCAGCCGTCGGACCGTGTCGAGCTTCGACGCCGGTGTCGCGCGGGCGTGGACCTCGTCGATGCCGACCTCGGCGGCGACGGCACGGGCGGCTCCCTCGTTGTCGCCGGTGAGCAGGACGGGGTGGAGTCCGAGTCCGACGAACCGACGGACGGCGTCGGCGGCCTCGGGCTTCACGGTGTCCCCGACGACGACCACGCCGAGAGCGGCACCGTTGCGGGCGACCACGACGGCGGTGCCGCCGTCGGACTCCGCGGTGTCGAGGGCCTCGGCGAGCGCCTGCGGGAGCGGGATCGACCATGACTCGTCGAGCCACCGTGCGGTCCCGACCAGCACGACGTCGCCGTCGACCACGGCCTGCACGCCGGCGCCGGGGGTCGCGGTGAACTGTGCGGCCTTGGCCAGCGGGACCCCGCGGTCCCGGGCGCCGGCGGTGACCGCACGGGCGACCGGGTGTTCGGAGCCGTCCTCGACGGCCGCGGCGAGCCGGAGCAGGGCGTCGGCGTCGAGGTCTGCACCGGGTGCGACGACCACGGTGCGGAGCGCCATCGCCCCGGTCGTCACGGTGCCGGTCTTGTCGAGCACGATCGTGTCGACGCCACGGGTGCGTTCGAGGACCTGGGGTCCACCGATGAGGATGCCGAGCTGCGAGCCGCGGCCGGTGCCGACCAGGAGCGCGGTCGGGGTCGCGAGCCCGAGGGCGCACGGGCAGGCGATGATGAGGGTCGCGACCGCCGCAGTGAACGCCGCGGTCACGGAGCCGCCGAGCACGAGCCAGCCGACGAAGGCCAGGACCGCCAAGCCGATGACGACGGGGACGAAGACGCCGGACACCCGGTCGGCCAGGCGCTGGACCTCGGCCTTGCCGGTCTGCGCGTCCTCGATGAGCCGGCCCATGCGGGCGAGTTCGGTGTCGGCGCCGACGCGGGTGATCGTGACGACGAGCCGGCCGCCGACGTTGATGGTCGCCCCGGTGACGGCGTCGCCGGGGCGCACCTCGACGGGGACGGACTCGCCGGTGAGCATGCTGAGGTCCACCGCGGACGACCCGTCGCGCACCGTGCCGTCGCTCGGGATCCGCTCCCCCGGTCGGACGACGACCACGTCCCCGACGACGAGTGACGCTGCGGGGACGCGGGTCTCGGTCGGCCCGGACGGGCTGTCCCGCAGCACCGTGGCGTCCTTCGCGCCGAGCTCGAGCAGGGCACGGAGCGCGGCCCCGGACTGCTGCTTCGCCCGCACCTCCATGTACCGACCGGCGAGGATGAAGACCGTGACGGCGGTGGCGACCTCGAGGTAGAGGTCGCTCGCCTCGGGGTCGGTCGCGAACCAGGAGAAGGTCATGTGCATGCCGGTCGTGCCGGCGTCGCCGAGGAACAGCGCGTACAGCGACCAGCCGAACGCGGCGATGGCACCGACGCTCACGAGGGTGTCCATCGTGGCGGCACCGTGGCGCGCGTTCACCCAGGCGGCACGGTGGAACGGCAGGGCTCCCCAGACGGCGACGGGTGCGGCGAGGGCGAGGGCCGCCCACTGCCAGTTCGGGAACTGCAGCACGGGGACCATCGACAGGAGGACGACGGGCAGCGTGAGGACGGCCGACACCACGAGCCGCTGCCGGAGGAGCACGGAGGCATCCGGACGAGCGACGTCCGCGGTGCCGCCGTCCGGCACGACCGGCGCGACCGGCGCGACCGGCACGGGGACCGTGGCGCCGTACCCGGCGGACTCCACGGCGGCGATGAGTGCGGCGGGGTCGGCCGGCTCGGTGCCGACGACCTGCACCCGGGCCTTCTCGGTCGCGTAGTTCACGGTCGCCGTGACACCGGGGAGCTTGCCGAGCTTCCGCTCGATGCGGTTCGCGCACGAGGCACAGGTCATCCCCGTGATGTCGAGCTCGACCACTCCGTCGGTCACGAGCGCACGACCTCGTAGCCAGCCTCGACGACGGCACCGTGGAGCGCTTCGGCCGCGACCGGACGGTCCGACGTGACGGTGACCTGGGAGCGGCCACCGGGGACGAGCTGGACGGCGACGTCCGACACCCCGTCGAGGTCGGTGAGTTCCTCGGTGACGCTCATCACGCAGTGGTCGCAGGTCATGCCCTCGACGAGCAGGAGTTCGGTGTTCACGGTGGTTCCTTCGGTGTTCAGGACGGGCAGGACGGGCAGGACGGGCAGGACGGGCAGGGCCTGCAGGACAGGGGTCAGGAGCGGACGAGCCGCGCGATGGCCTCGCTCGCCTCGCGCACCTTGGCGTTCGCGGCGTCCCCGCCCTCGGCGACCGCCTCGGCGACGCAGTGGGACAGGTGGTCCTCGAGCAGGGACAGGGCGACCCGTTCGAGCGCCCGGTTGGCCGCGGAGATCTGGGTGAGGACGTCGATGCAGTACGTCTCGTCCTCGACCATGCGGGCGATCCCCCGGACCTGCCCCTCGGCTCGGCGGAGTCGCTTGAGCAGGTCGTCCTTGTCGCCGATGTAGCCGACGTGTTCGTGCATGCTGGCCTCCACGGTCCTCAATACGGTACCCCCCTAGGGTATTCCTTCCGGCCTCCGGTGCAACCGTGGCATGATGCGCGGATGACCGCCTCGTCGACGAACGGCTTCCGCCGGCTGCGGTTCACCGACGGCGAGGGTTCCGACTACGCGGCCATCTTCGAGGCCGAGTACCACGGCTCGGACTTCGCCTCGGACACCTTCGCGACCGAGGACGCCCGGTACGAGTACACGGTCGTGGGCGACGACGACCTCACCCTCCGGACGATGCGCGCCGAGGGCGGTCGACGCGGCGGGGTGATCGGACCGCGGGACGACCACGTCGTGTTCTGGCTCACGAAGGGTCGGCTGGAGATGCACTTCGCCGACCGCTCCCGGACGGTCGAGCCCGGGAACCCGTACATCGCGTCGGCCTCCGAGGCGTACCGCTTCGAATCCACCGGGACCGTCTACAACGGCGTGCACGTCGCCGACCGGTTCCTCCGCGAGGTCGGGAAGGACCTCGGCTACCGGCTGCCCGCCGGTCCGCTCCTGTTCGACCAGCAGGACGAGGTCATCGCCCGGCGGGAGCCCCTCCGCCACCTCATCCACGAGGTCGGCCCCCTGCTCGTCGACGAGCGGGTCCTCGGTCGGATGCGGACGGAGCTGAACCGCCGCCTCGCGGTCGTCGTGCTCGACACCTTCCCGGTCCGGGACCGCGGCACCGACGTGCCCGTGGCGAACCGGCTGCGGGACGCGATCCGGTTCATCGAGGCACGCGCGTCGGACCGCCCGTCGGTCCCGGAGATCGCTGCGGCGTGCGGCCTCAGCCAGCGCGGGCTGCAGGACGTGTTCGCCCGCACGCTCGACTCGACCCCGCACCGGTTCCTCCGCGACCACCGGCTCGACCGCGTCCGGCAGGAGCTCCTCCGCAGTGACGGCTCCGAGGGCGTTTCCGCGGTCGGACGCCGGTGGGGGTTCACCAACCAGGGCCGCTTCGCCGCCGCGTACCGCGAGCGCTTCGGCGAGGACCCGGCAACGACGATGCGTGCCTCGCTGGCCGCTCGGCCCGACACCGGTCGTGCGTCGTGGCGGCTCCGACGCGCGCTCGCCTTCATCGAACAGCACGTCGACGACGACCTGACGTTGCAGGAGATCGCCGATGCGGCCGGCCTCCGTCCACGACGGCTCCAGCAGCTCTTCCAGGAGGAACGGGGCGAGTCCCCGACAGCGGCCGTCCGTTCGATCCGTGGTGCGTCCGGACGCAACGGCGCGGCCGGAATCCGCGCTGCGGACTGACCCACCCACCCCTCGGGGTACGCCAGCACTGGGATCGGGCCGTTTCTCTGACAGTCACCTGAAACCGATCCCCCGTCCGTGACGAACGTCTCGTGAGCCCCGTCTCATCCGTGAACAGCGACCGCTGGGAACACCCGGCGGGACATCGGAAGGAACGAACATGGCTGACTCCACCACCACACCGACCGCCGCCACGAGCTCCGTGAGCCACGCGACGACGATCGCGACCGCGACCGACGGTGTCACCGGCAAGACCGTCATCGACGACACCGTCGTGTCGAAGGTCGCCGGCATCGCCGCCCGCGAGGTCAACGGGGTCCACTCCCTCGGCAGCGGCACCGCCCGTGCCATCGGCGCCCTCCGTGACGCCATCGGCCAGCGTGACTTCGGCCAGGGCGTCAAGGTCGAGGTCGGCGAGAAGCAGGTCGCCGCCGACATCGTCATCGTCGCCGAGTACCCGGTCGCGCTCCAGCAGGTCGCCGACGGCGTCCGTGCTGGCGTCGCCCGTGCACTCGAGGAGATCGTCGGCATGGAGGTGGCCGAGGTCAACGTGACCGTCCAGGACGTCTTCATCCCCGGCGACGACGACGACAAGGACGACGAGAAGCAGGAAGCGCGCGTCGCATGAGCAACACACTGATGGGCGCCCTCATCGGCGCCGTCCTCGCCGTCGTGGCACTGCAGTTCGGCTTCTGGGGCTTCGTGCTCGTGGTCGTGTTCGGAGCGGTCGGGGCCCTCGTGGCCGCGCTCGTCACCGGCCGCATCGACCGCGGCGCCCTCGCCGACGTGCTCACCGGGCGCCGGAGCTCCCGGTGAACGCCGGCCCGGACGTCCCGGGCCGCGTCGAGATCACCGCGCGCGCACTGACCTCGCTGGCGCGGGCCGTCGCAGCCGAACGGCTCGGCGCCCCCGCCAAGCGCGTGCGGGTCGGACTCGGTGACGCGTCCGGCGCACTCTCCCTCGACATCACCGGCCCGATCGCGGCGGGCGACGACATCGTCGGCCGCTCCGCCCGGGTCGCCGAGGAGGTCAAGGGCCGCGTGGGTGACCTCACCGGCCGTCGGGTCGGCAGCGCCCACATCGAACTCACCGGGATCGTGCGCGAGCACGTTGCCCGGACCCGGTAGGAGACCATCATGAGCAACGGTTCCGTCGAACGACGCATCCGTCGCAGGAGCGTCCACCGCTCCCGCTCGACCGCCGTGGCCGTCGCACTCGTCGTGCTCGTCCTCGTCGCGGCCTGGATCGGCACCGAGTCGGTCCTCCGGGCGATCGGACGGCCCCCGCTCCTCGCCGACCCGCAGTCCGTGGTCGACGCGGCACTCCGGCCGGACGCGGCGTTCGTGACGATCGCCGAGGTCGTCGCCGGCGTGCTCGTCGTCCTCGGGATCGTGCTGGTCGTCCTCGCCGTCGCGCCGGGTCGCCGGCACCGCTCCGTCGTCGAACACGACCGCGGCGCCGTGATCATCGACACCCGCATCGTGGCGTCGACCGCGGCGAACGCGGCCGGCACCGCGGCGGGCGTCCCCGAGGGCAACGCCTCGGCGACGGCACGTGGCCGCAGGACCGAGGTCCGCGTGGTCCCCGTCACCGGCGTCCCCGTCGACGAGAGCGTCGTCCGGGACGCGGTCCGCGAGCGCCTCAGCGGTCTCGACGAGCGATTCGGGCGCAGCATCCGCGTCCGGGTCGAGGAGAAGGGAACCCTCGCATGACCAAGAGCAACCGGACCCTCAACCGGATCATCCTCCTCGTGCTCGGCCTCGTCGCCGTCGTGGTCGGACTCGTCATCGGCGCGGGCGTGCTGCCCGCCGTCCGCGACGCGACCGCCCCGTACGTCGACCTGCCCCGAAGCCTCGACGTCCCCGCGTCCTCGCTGTGGATCATCGCCGGCGCGTGCGCCCTCGTCATCGTGCTCGCCCTCGTGTGGGTGTGCACCCGCGGCGGCGGCGGGACCTCCGTCGCAGTCCGGGATCGATCGGGCGACGACGCGGTCACCGTCAACGTGGCACTCGTCCGCGACGTCCTCGACCACGAGCTGTCCGGCGTCCGCGACGTCGTCGGCTCGCGTGTCGACACCTACCTCGTCCGCCGGCAGCGTGCTGCTCGGATCCGGGTCGCCGTCCGCCGCGGCGGCGACGCGGTCACCGTGCTCGACGCCGTCGACCGGGCGGTCGCGGTCCTGGACCGCACCCTCGGCCGCCAGGTGCCGGTGCTCGTGCACCTCACCGGCGGTACCCGCTCCGCACTCGCGAAGCCGACCCGCGTCCACTGACACCCGTCAGCCGGACGCACCCCGGGCCTCCAGGCCCATCCCGCACCACCCACCGGGCGCACGCCCGACCGACGAAAGGACCCCTCATGGGACTCGACGACAAGATCAAGAACGCCGCTCAGGACCTCGCCGGCAAGGCGAAGGAAGCACTCGGCAACGCCACCAACGACGACTCCAAGGTCGCCGAGGGCAAGCAGGACCAGGCCGCCGCGAGCGTCAAGAAGACCGGCGAGGACGTCAAGGACGTCTTCAAGAAGTAGGTCTCACCACCGCGTCGGGGCACTCGCGCAGTCGAGTGCCCCGACGCGTCCCGGCGGATCCCGAACGAGGAGGAACCATGCAGCACGACCCGAACGTGCAGGCGCGACCGTGACCACCGCCTGGTCCGGGAACCGCCGGACGAAGCTCCGTCGGCCCCGGCCGCACGGGGTCTGGATCGCGGGCGGCATCGGTGTCGTCCTGGTCCTCGGCACGGCACTCGGCGCGTTCCTGCCCCTCGTCGGGTTCCTCGGCGCGGTGACCGCCACCACGTCCGGGCTCGTGCCGTTCCCGTTCGTGCGCGTCACGCTCATCGCGATCGCCGGGTCGGTGATCGTCCTCGGACTCCTCACCCTCGCAGTCACCCGACGACACACCGCGACCGCCGTCTCGGCCGTCGTGCTCGCCGTCCTCGTGAGCATCGCCGTCACCCTCGTCCCGATCGTCCTGGTGGCCATCGGGTCCGCGGACCGCGCCGGCGACGTGTGGCCGATCGTCGCCGAGCTCTGGGCCCGGTTCACCGGCTGACGAGCCCGCCGGTGCCGCCCGAGGCACCCCGCCGCATCACACCTGGATCACGACGTGGACGACTCGCGTCGTGATCCTTGTCATGTTCGGCGATCCCTCGACATTGTTCAGGTGAAGGGAGCACCGTGGACAACAGCGCAGATGACGACGCCGGCCTCGCACGGCGCCTCGCCTCGGGGGACAGAGCAGCACTCGCGACCGCGTTCGACCGGTTCGCGCCGACGCTGACCCGGTACGCGTGGGCGATCGTGGGCAGCCGGTCGGACGTCGAAGAAGTCGTACAGGACACGTTCCTGACGCTCTGGCAGCGGGCCGACGGCCTCGAGCTCCCCACCGGCACACTGCTGCCGTGGCTGCTCGTCGTGTGCCGCAACCACGCCAGGAACCTCGGACGTCGGAACGCGAAGCACACCGGCGACGAGCTGCCCTTCGACCTCGCCGCACCCTCGGACACCACCGAGGCTTCGGAACAGCTCCGTTGGGTGCGTGACGAGATCGCCACGCTCCCGGACACCGACCGCAGGATCTGCGAGCTCTGCCTCCTGCAGGGGTACTCCTACGCGGAGGCCGCCCAACTGCTCGGGCTCAGCGTCGGAGCGGTCACCCAGCGGGTCTCACGGTCCCGCCGACGACTCAAGAAGGCGGTGACGCACGATGAACACTGAACCCCCCGAGGGAGACGACCTGCAGCGCATGCTCGTCTCGATGAAGCAGAACGTCCTCGAGCGGGCCACCCCTCGCCCGAAGCGACGCGGCCGTCGCACCGGCATCGCGATCGGCGTCGTCGGGGTGCTCCTCCTCGGCGTCGCCGGCGGTGGGGTCGCGCTCGGCCTCATCCCCACGGCGATCACCGCCGAACCCGCTCCGACGGCGACGTCCACCGCGGAGCCGACACCGACCGAGACCTCCTCGGGAGCGCCGGTCGTCGGTCGCCCGACGCCGACCGCGACGCCCGCTCCGACGTCGACCCGGCCGCCGTACTCGCTGTCCGATCCGTCCACGTGGACGATCTCGGGCAGCGAGGTGGGCCCCATCGCCCTCGGTGGGGCCGTCGCCGACGAACTCGACGATCTCGACAGTGCGTACGCACGCGAGGTCGAGAACGCCTGCCCGAACCCGAACGTGGCGACGTTCACCCGGACGGACGGGCCGGTGGTGACGGTCATCGAGACGAACGGCGTCGTGGCGGCGGTCGCGATCGGGAACGACATCCCGTCCGACGGTGTGGCCCCGACCACTGCCGAGGGCCTCGGCACGGGGAGCACGATGGCCGCCCTCCGCGAGGCGTACGCCGACCTCACGTTCGTCCCGTCCGACTACGGTGCGACGCCGGACAGTGACTTCCCGCAGTGGACGATCGAGCGGAACGGGTTCCACATCACCTTCGTCGAGGACGCGTCGACGCAACGGGTCGGACTCGTCTGGATCAGCGCGCAGGCGCAGGCTCCCGGCGAGTTCTGCGGGTGACGCCGCCGGACTGGAGGCGCGGATCACGCGAGCCGATCGGCTCGCGTGGTCCGCGCCTCCAGTCCGCTACTCTCGCGACGTGAAGCGTCTCTCCCCCGGCCAGCGCTGGGTCCTCGGTCTGGGCGCGTTCGCGCTGGTCTGCATCCTCGTGGGCATCATCGCGATCGCCATCGGTGTGGCGAACGGGAACGCGATGTGCGGACCGTTCGACGACGACGGGTTCCCCGAGCCCTGCCCCGGCGACACCTCCGGAGTCGTCTGGGGCACCGTCTTGGGCATCATCGGGCTGCTGCACCTCGGGCTGACGGGCGTCGCGGGAGCCCTCGTCTGGACGTCGACGCCCACGATCGGTCCGAAGCCGATCAAGCGGCCCGCTCCCCTGCCCGGCCAGACGCAACGGGTGTTCTCCTACGGCACACTGCGGCAGCCCCTCGTGCAGGAGTCGTTGTTCGGCGGGCACGTGCCGACCGAGCGGGATGCACTCCCCGGCTGGCGACTCGACTGGGTGACGATCACCGATCCCGAGGTCATCCGGACGAGCGGGTCCGATCGGCACCCGATCCTGCGCCGGGGCACTGCAGCCGACGTCGTCGAGGGCTCGGTCCTCGCCCTCGGGTACGAGTGGCAGCTCCGCGCGGTCGACCGCTACGAGGTCGCCGACTACCAGCGCATCCGGGTGACGCTGGCCTCGGGCCGGACGGCCTGGGTCTACGTGGCAGCCGACCAGGCCTGACCGCCGCCGGGGCGACCGCCCCGAGACTCGGCGCTTCGGACAGTTTCGCGCCGTCAGAGCGCGAGAAGTGACCGCCCAGCCGAGACTCGGCACACGGCCTGCGCACGGCGTCAGCGCGCGGCAGCCAGGCGCGACAGGCCCTCGTCGATCGACACCGTCGGTGCCCACTGCAGGTCGCGACGCGTGCGGCGCTGGTCGAACCAGTGCGCCGTCGACAGCTGCTCGGCGAGGAAGCGCGTCATCGGCGGCTCGTCCTCCCCCGGGCGGACCCGCCAGACGACCTCCACGAGCGACCCGGCAGCGCGGGCGACCCCGGCGGGCACGTGCACCCGCGGCGCCGGGACCCCGGACGCCTCGCAGATGCCCGCGAGCAGCTCGGCGACGGGCCGAGGCTCGCCGTTCGTCACGACGTAGGCGTTCCCGTGCACCCCGTCGTCGGCGGCGTGGGCCAGCGCGGCGACCATCGCGGACGCGGCGTTGTCGACGTAGAGCGTGTCGATGAGCGCGGCACCGGAGTCGAGCAGCGGCAGCCGCCCCTTCCGTGCCCGGTCGACGATCCGCCCGACGAGCTGCGTGTCGCCCGGCCCCCACACCAGGTGCGGCCGGACCGCGACGACCGCGAAGTCCGGGGCGTCGGCCTCGAGGGCGATCAGCTCGGCAGCGGCCTTCGTGCGGGCGTAGTCGCCACGGGCACGCGCGGGTTCGGCCGGGCCGGCCCCGACGCCGACGAGCGACGACCCGGTGTGCGCGACGGACGGTGAGGACACGAACACGAGCCGTCGGACCCCGGCCCGGCGGGCGGCGTCGACGAGGGCCCGCGTGCCGTCGACGTTGACGCGGACGAAGTCGGCCGGGTCGCCCGCGAGCGACACCTTCGCGGCGAGGTGCACGACCGCCTCGACGCCGTCCACCGCACGCGCGAGCGCTTCGGCATCGGTCATCGAGCCGAGCACGTCCGTGACCCCGGACACCCCCGAGGGTCGGCGCTGGAACGTCCGGACCTCGTGCCCGGCATCCCGCACGGCCGCAGCGGTCGCCCGCCCGAGGAAACCGCTGGCCCCGGTGACGAGGACGGTCACGGCCGGACCATCCTTCCGCCGGAGAGCACCGACGCCGGGCGGGGTTTCGCGCTGAGCGACAGTTCACGCGTCGCACGACGCGTGAACTGTCGCTGAGCGCGTGAGAACGCTGCGCACGCGCCGGCGCACGCGCCCGTCACGGCCGGACCATCCGTCCGCCGGACAGCACCGACGCAGCCCACCGCGACAGCCGTGCACGGTCGACCTTCGAGTTGTGGCGGATGTCGGTCGGCAGCACGGGCACGGTGAGGACCGCGGCGAGCGGGATCCCGGCCGCAGCACGCACGGCAGCGGCGAGCACGGGCTCGGCGAGGGCCGGACGACCCGGACGCCGACGCCGACCGCGACCGCGACCGCGACCGCGCGGGTCACTCGTCTCGACGACGGCGACGGCCTGCTGCGTCCCGCTCGGCCCGATGCCCGCGAGACCGGCACGGCCCACACCGTCGACGCGCTCGATGCGCTGCTCGGGTCCGACCGGTGTGATGACTCCGAACGGGGTGGTGAGCACGTGTTGGAGCCGTCCCTCGACCCAGAGCCGCCCGGCCGCGTCGAGGTGTCCGACGTCGCCGGTGCGGTGTCCGCGGGGATCGTCCACGTCGAGCCGGGACACCCGGTTCGTCCGCCAGAGCCGGTCGTACCGCTCCCGCACGTGCGGCGCCGCGACGACGATCTCGCCCGTGACGCCGGCTTCGGCGGTCAGGGCTCCGGTCGGCTGCCCCGTTGCGTCGAGCGGGGCGATGCGGACACGGACGTTCGCGGCGGGCTGCCCGACGCAGATCCCGTCGTCGGCAGCGGCAGCAGCGGCGCGCACCCCGTCGAGGTCGACGTCCGTCATGAGGAGCCCCTCGGTCATGCCGTAGGGGGTGTGCGCGCTGGCGTTCGGCATGAGCTCCGTCGCCGCGGTCAGCAGCGCAGCCGACACCGGAGCGCCCGCCGACAGGAACAGCCGCACGCGGCCGAGCGCCGCACGCTCGGCGTCGGTGAGCACGGACGCCGTCGCCACGACGTTCGCCAGCGCTGCCGGTGACAGGAACACCACGGTCGCGTCAGCAGCCGTCACCGACGCGGCGACCGCCGTCGCCGTGAGGGTCCGGGGCGCGGTGACGTCCATGTCCGGCGCCACCGAGCGCGCACCGAGCGCCGGTCCGAGCAGGGCGAACGGTGCGAACCCGGCGACGAGTCCGGTGCCGACACCGATGTCGTACTGGGTCGCCAGGGCATCGCGAACGGCGCCGAGCTGGCCGTGCGTGTACACGACGCCCTTCGCCGGACCGGTCGACCCGGAGGTGAACAGGACCGCGGCCGGAGCGTCCGACGACGGCGCGTCCGGCAGTCCGGGACCGGCCGCGAGACGACGGCGTCCGACCCGGGCGACGTCGACGAGCGTGTGCTCGACCCGCAGCGCCCGACGTGCGACTGCCGGCAACGAGACGGTCGCGATGCGACGGCCCGGCCACCCGAGCGCGCGTGCGGCACCGAGACCGGGCAGGGCGCCGATGATCCAGTCCGGGCGGGCTCCGCGGACGGCACGGGTCAGCCCGCGCAGCCCGAGTCCGGCATCGGCCACGACGACGACCGCGCCGATGCGCACGCAGGCGTACAGGACGGCGGTGAGGTCGGCTCCCGGCGTGACGAGCAGCGAGACGCGGTCACCTGGGCGGACGCCGAGGTCGACGAGTCCGGCTGCGATCTCCTCGACCCGGCGGGCGAGCAGCCGCCACGAGACGGTGCGGGTGCCGCCCGGTGCGGCCATCTCGACGAGCGCGGGCTCGTCGCTGTCGCGCAGGTCGTCGAGTGCCGCCCAGAGCGGGCGGCTCGCGTCCGACGGCTCCGCGGCGACGGCCTGGAGGCGCGGCTCGGCCCCGACGGGTGCGTGGCCGTCCGGCAGGCGGTCACCGAGCCACTCGAACACCGTCCCGGCGACGTCGGCGTCGTCCGGAAGCAGGTGGCCGGCACCCTCGAAGCGGTGCACGTCCGCCTGCGGCAGCCGCTCGGCGAGGTCGTCGAGGTACCGCTCGAGGAACACCGGGTCGCGCGGGCCCCACAGCAGGAGCGCGGGGACCTCGAGCGCCGCGACGCCCGCCGCGATCCGGTCGAGTTCGGGCGCGCTCGGGTGCGCCTGGTCGACGGGGATGTCCGCGACGAACCCGCCGATGCCGCCGCGGCGTGCGGCTCCGCGGTACGGCGCCCGGTAGGCGTCGGCGGTCACGCGGTCGAGCTTCGGGTGCGCGATCGCGAGGGTGGTCTCGAGGAACGCCGGCGTCAGGACGGTCGCACGGCCGAGGAGTCCGGGGCGGAGCGCCAACCGGAGCGGCGCCGGGATCGGGGCGTCGGCGGGCTGGTGCACGGCGGTGTTGCACGTCGCGACCGCCACCACGAGCTCCGGGTGGTCGACCGCCCACCCGAGGGAGACGACGCCGCCCCAGTCGTGCCCGAGGGTGACCACTGGGCCTGCGAGTCCGAGCTCGTCGGTCAGTGCGCCGAGGTCGCGGACGCGTTCGGGCAGGCCACGCTGCTGCCCGGTGCGCTCCGAGAAGCCCATGTCGAGCTGGTCGACCGCGATGACGCGCCACGCCGGGCCGCCACTGCGGGCGATCTCGAGCGACCGCGCGGCGACGGACCGCCACAGGTACGACCAGGTGGGGTTGCCGTGCACGCAGAGCAGGGTGCCCACCGGACGCACGCCGAGGGCGTCCAGGGAACCGGCCGTGTCGAGGAGGTGCCAGGTCCGCTCGGGGCGATCCGCGCCTCCCGGCCGGTCGCCCGTCGTCCCGGGGACCGTCACGAGACGGGACCAAGCCGGGTCGAGTCCGGGCAGGGGCGGCGGGAGCGTCGCCGGAGCCGCAGCAGCGGCGACGCGCGGGAGGCTGGACCTCACCAGCGCAGTTCCATCATCGCCGTGTTGATGCCGGACCCCACGCCACCGAGGAACACCCGGTCGCCGCGGGTGATGCCGCCGTTGGCGACCTCGTCCGCGAGGGTGATCGGGATCGACGCCGGCCCGACGTTGCCGAAGCGCTGGTACGTCGTCGGGACCTTGGCACGCGGGATGCCGATCGCCTCGACGAAGGCGTTGGTGTGCACGTCGGAGACCTGGTGCAGCACGTACCGGTCCATGTCGGCCCAGTCGAAGTGCGCGCGGGCCTCGTTCCAGGCCGCGACCACGAGCTCCATGCCGCCCTTGAGCAGCATCTTCGCGTCGGTGAACATGCCGTCCACGCTGCCGACGCACAGGTCGTACCACTGCGTCGCGGCACGGGTGACGCCACCGATGATGGGGTGTCCCTCCGGGTGGGCGTCGGACGGGCCGAGCACGGCGGCCGCGGCACCGGACCCGAGGGTCAGGCTCGCGAACTCGCTCATGAAGTCCTTGCGGTTCCGGCCACCCTGGTTGAGGCGGTCGATCGTGTTGAGCTGCACCTGGTCGGCGTCCTCGCCGTCCACGACGAGCGCGTACTTGATCTGGCCGGAGTCGATCATGCCGGCGGCGACGCTCATCGCGTTGACGAAGCCGAGGCAGGCGTTGGCGATGTCGAAGTTGATCGCCGAGGTCGGCAGGCCGAGCCCGTGGTGCAGGCGGACCGCGACGGACGGCTCGAGGTGCGGACGGGTCACCGACGTGTTGATGAGGAGGCCGATGTCCTCCGGGCGGACACCCGCCTCGGCCATCGCGCGACGGCCGGCGTCGATCGCGGCATCCTGGAAGGTCTGGCCCTCGCCCCAGTTGCGGCGCTCGGTGACACCCGCGACGCGTTCGAGCAGACCCATCGGCAGGCGGAGTCGACGGAGCACCCCGCGGAGGCGTGCCTCGATGTCCGCGGAGGTCGTCACCCGTTCGGCCGTGGTCGTCGCCACGGACAGGAGCGACACGTTCTGGTGCTTCGCCGTGGCGTTGCCCGGCCGCTCCGGATCGCTGCTCGTCGACTGGTCGACCGGCCGTTCCGTCATGATCGTCACCGACACATACTTCCGCATTCCGGCTGTGCGCGCGATCCGGGTGCGCTGAACGGTGTCGTCAGGCGTCCTTCGGGAGCTTCCGGACCCGACTCCGGCGGCGCCGGCGGTCGGGGACCATCGACCGCATCTCCTCGAGCTTGCCGAAGCACAGCAGTCGGTCGCTGGCCTGCAGCTCGACGCCGCTCCGCGGGTTCGGGATCACCGTCGCGCCGCGGTGCAGGGTCAGCACCGTGATGTCACGGTCCCAGAGGCCGGACTCCTTGATCGTCTTCCCGACCAGGTCCGCGTTGGTGTGCACGAGCAGTTCGGCCACGCCATACCCCGTCGAGACCGTCAGCCGCTGGCGGACGTCGATCTCCGGGAAGGCGACCTGGTTGCCGATGAAGTCGATGATCGCGCCGGCGACGTCGAGGCCCGTTGCCCGCTCGATGCCCTCCAGCCCGGGCGAGGAGTTGACCTCCATCACGAGTGGGCCGTCGTTGCCCTCGAGCATGTCGACGCCGGCGACCCGGAGGCCCATGATCTGCGCCGAACGGACAGCCGCTTCTTCGTACTCCGGCGTCAACGTCACCTTCTCGACCGTCCCGCCGCGGTGCACGTTCGACCGGAACTCGTCGCCGGACGCGCTCCGCCGCATGGCCGCGACGACCCGGTCGCCGACCACCAGTGCCCGGATGTCCTTGCCGCGGCTCTCCGAGATGAAGGACTGGATGAGGACGTTCTGCTTCGTCGAGTGCAGCGTCTCGACGATGGACTCGGCGACCTTCTCCTCCGGCGCGAGGATCACCCCGATGCCCTGCGTGCCCTCCAGCAGCTTGATGACGACCGGTGCGCCGCCGACCCGCTCGATCGCACCGCGCACGTCGGCCCGGCTGTTCACGAACGTGGTCGCCGGCATCCCGATGTGGTGCCGGGACAGGATCTGGTTCGCCCGGAGCTTGTCGCGCGAGTTCGTGATCCCCGTCGCCGTGTTCGGCGTGTACACGTCCATCTGCTCGAACTGCCGCACGACCGCGGTGCCGTAGTACGTGATCGAGTTGCCGATGCGGGGCAGGACGGCGTCGTAGTCACTGAGGAGCTTGCCGCGGTAGAGCAGGTCGGGGTCCTCGCCGGACAGGTCGATGGCGAAGCGCAGGGTGTTGAGGACCTTCACCTCGTGCCCGCGGTCGATCGCGGCGGCCCGGAGGCGCTCGGTCGAGTACGCACGCGGGGCGCGCGACAGGATGGCGAGTTTCATCGGTGCTGCTCCGCGGGGTCCTGGATCTGGCGGTGGGCTGTCTTCGGCGGCGCGCAGTCGTCGACGACGCTCCATCCAAGCATGCGGACGCACGTCCGGGCATGCGCCAGGATGGGCGCATGGCCCGCGCTCCGAAGTCCCCGAACGGCGGTCTCGTCGTCGCCGGGTGGCGGGAGTGGGCCGGGCTGCCCGACCTCGGGATCCCGTGGATCAAGGTGAAGCTCGACACCGGCGCCCGCAGCTCCGCGCTGCATGCGTTCGACCTCGAGGAACTCCCCGGCGATCGGGTGCGGTTCTCACTGCACCCGTGGCAGGACACCGACGCCGACGCCGTCACCGTCGAGTGCGACGTGCACGACCGGCGCACCGTCCGCAGTTCGACCGGGCACACGCAGGAGCGGATCGTGGTCCTCACCGAGATGACCCTCGCCGGGCGTGTCTTCCAGGCCGAGGTCACGTTGAGCAACCGCGACCAGATGGGTTTCCGGATGCTCGTCGGTCGTGAGGCCCTCCGTCAGGGGTTCCTCGTCGACCCGGCGCGGTCGTTCATGGCCGGACGGGCACCCAAGGAGATCCGCCGCCGCAACCGCGGTCGCGCCGCCTGACGTCGTTCGAGGTCTCGCGACACGCCGCTCAGGTCCGCCGAGATCGCACTTCGGGTCGCCCGGGGGCGCGCGATGCGGCAGGAAGTGCGATCTCGGCGCCCGGGGCGGGGCCGGCCACGCCGGCGTCGACCAGGGCCGCGGCGACCTGGCGCGCAGTCTCGGTGCCGAGCGCCGGGTCGCGGAGACGCATCGCGAGGTACCCCGACACGACGAGCAGCAGCTGGTCGGCGAGCGCCGCCGCACCATCGTGGACCAGCGGCATCGCGAAGCCGACGAGACGGCGACGCAGGGTCCCGGTCTCGAGGTCGAGGACGGCGCGGACGTCCCCGGGGGTGTCCGCGTACTCGGCGGCGGTCCCGAGGAACGCGCACCACCGAGATCCCGTCGGCGTCGAGCGGTAGGCGTCGAGCGCGTCGAACACCGACAGCAACCGCCCTCGGTCGTCCCGGGCGGCCTCGGCCGCACGGTCCCATGTCCGGGCCCAGTCGTCGTGCCGGCGCCGGAGCGCGGCGGCGACGAGGGACTCCTTGCTGGGGTAGCCGCGGTAGAGCGTGGCGCTGGAGATGCCGGCGCGTTCGAGCACGGCGTCGATCGGCGTCGCGGCGATGCCCTGCGTGAAGAAGAGCTCCTCGGCGGCGTCGAGGAGCTTCTGCTCGGTTCCTGGACGCATGACCACACCTGCACCCTAGGCTCTGAAAAGTGAAACGATCGTTTTCGTTACGACAGCGTGTCCTCCTCGCGAGCGGGCTCGGGCTCATCGCGGCGACCTACGGTCTCGTGCGGCTCGCGTACGGGCTCTTCCTGCCGGACGTGCAGCGCGACCTCGGCCTCCGCGCCGACGCCGCGGGCTGGATCTCGTCCGGCGCGTCCGGAGTGTACTGCCTGGCCGCGGTCGCCGGGTTCGTCCTGGCCGCCCGTGTCCCGCGTGCGCTCGTCGCGGTCGCTGCGGTCGTCGCGGGCGGCGGGGCCCTCGGCATGGCCGCCGCCGCGGGTCCGCTGCCGTTCGGCGTCGCGTCGGTGATCGCCTCCGCAGGCGCCGGACTGGCCTCCCCCGCCCTGGTGCGACTCGTCGCCGAGCAGATCCCCGAGGCGGCGCAGACGCGGGCACAGGCGGTCGTGAACTCGGGCACCGGGCCGGGGCTGGTCGGGGCCGGCGCGCTCGCCCTCGTGCTCCTGCCCGACTGGCGGACGGCGTGGGGCTGGTCGGGGGCGTTCACGCTCGTCGTCGGCGCCGTGCTGCTCGGTGCTGCCCAGCGAAGTGCGGCCCGGCGGGGTGGCGACGAGCACGAGGGCATCCCGGCCCCACCCGCTCCCGGAGCACCCTGGTTCACCGCCCACCGCGGAGTGCTCCTGCTCGCCCTGCTGTTCGGCGCCGGCTCGGCGGTCATGTGGACGTACGGCCGCTCGGTCCTCGTCGACGTCGGCGCACCGGTCGTGGTGTCGGTGTCGGCCTGGATCGCGCTGGGCCTCGGCGGCGCGTCGGTCGCCGTCACGGCACGCTGGACGAGCGGCCTCCGCGCCCGCACCCTCTGGGTCGTCACGACGGGATCGGTCGCGGTCGCCGTCCTCGTGCTCGGGGTCGCACCGCAGTGGACGGCCGTCGCGCTGCTCGCCTGCGCCGTGTTCGGCTGGGGCTACACGGCGGCGACCGGAGCGCTCATCGCCTGGACGACCGAGCTCGACGCGGACCGCGCGGCAGCGGGCACGTCGATGCTGTTCGTGGCGCTCGTCCTCGGCCAGGCGGCGGGTGCGGCCGCGGCGGGAGGGCTCATCGGCGCGGCGGGGCCCGTCATCACGTTCGTGGCCGGCGCCGTCGTGACCGTCGCCAGCACGGTCCCGGCGGCGTTCGGGCGACGTCTCAGAGGATCGGACGGAGCTCGATCTTCCGGTTGCACGCCACCGACGCCTCGGCGGCCACACGCAGGGCGGTCTCGGCATCCGGCAGGTCCATGACCCAGAACCCGGCGACGTACTCGTCCGCGGCGACGATCGGCCCCGGCGTGGTGTTCGTCGTCCCGGAGCGAGCGTCGACCACGGTGGCGTCGGCGGGCGCGGACACCCCTGCGGCGAGGACGACCGCGTCGCCGAGGCGAGTGTTGAAGGCGTCGACCGCGTCCATCTCGGCCTGGGTCCCGGATTCCGTCCGACCGGCGGCCTGGGCCTGCCCGTCGTCGATGACGTTGACGAGGAACTGCATCGTTTCTCCCCTTGCTCGTTGGCGGGAGGCTACTCCTGCGCTACGGTGACGGCGAGCACTCCTCACGACGAGGACGCCACCAACACGCACCACCTTCGAACACACCACTCGACAGCGGAGTCATGGCAACGAAGCGCTGAGCCGGCACCTGAGCCGGCTCCCCCTCCACGCGGACCACACGGTCCGCGCGCTTCCAGTACGCCCGCGCGGCACCGATGCCGCGCGACGACTCCGAGGGATTCCCCGTGTTCTCCATCCGTGCCCGTTTCCGGGCCTCGTTCTCCACGCTCACCGAGCACCGCTTCGTCACGTTCGCGGTCCTCGTCGACACGATCGGCGCCGGCCTCACGCTGCCGCTGACGATCGTCTACTTCACCCTGACGACCGACCTCTCCCTCGCGGTGATCGGCGTGCTCTCCACCGCGGCGTCGCTGCTCGCCCTGCCCGTGGGGCTCGTCGGCGGGGTGCTCACCGACCGGTTCGGCGCCCGGGCGTCGATGATCACCAACAACCTGCTGTCCGCCGCGGGTTTCACGCTGTACCTGGTCGCGCACGACCCCGTCGTGGTGTTCGCGGCGATCCTCCTGGCGAGCGCGTCCGAGCGGCTCTACTGGACGTCGTGGACGGCGTACGTCCACGACCTGTCGGCCGGTCGTCCGTTCGAGCGGTGGTTCGCCTTCCTCGAGGCCACCAAGGCCGCGGCCCTCGGCGCCGGCGCGGTCGTCGCCGCGGTCACGTTGACGAGCGGGGGCCACGACGGGCTGCGGTGGCTGGTGCTCGCGAACGTGGTGACGAGCGTCGCCGCCGCGGTCGTGTTCGCCACGCAGCGCACCGGTGGTGTCCGTTCCGCGGAACCAGTCGGGCGGGCGGGCGACGACGTCCGGACGGGTTCCCTCCGCGAGTTCGCCGCCGACCGCTCGATGCGGCTCATCACGCTGGGGCAGTTCCTCCTCGGGCCGGCGATGGTGCTGCCGAACGTCGCGCTGAGCGTCCTGTTCATCGAGCGCTGGCACATGCCCGCCGCGGTCGCGCCCGTGCAGTTCGCGGTCGCGACCGGTCTCGCCGCGTGCCTGCAGACCTCGGTCACCCGCTGGGTCGCCGGCATCGACCGTGGCGTGCTCGTGGCCGTCGGTGCCGCCCTGACCGGGCTGACGGCGGTGCCGCTCATCGTGCTCCCGTCGCTCGACGGGCTCGCGGCGTGGTCGTACGTCGTGGCCGTCGCCGTGCTGCTGGCGATCGCGGACATGCTCGCGCTCCCGGCCGCGAACGCGGTGATGGCGGAGGCGCCGCACCCGAGGATCCGGGGCCGGGCGATCGGCGTCTTCCAGACGGCGGGTTCGGTGGGCATGGCACTGTTCCCGCTCACGCTCGGTCTGCTCGACACCGACGTCCCGTGGCTGCTCTGGGCCCTGACCGCGCTGGTCTTCGGGGCTGCGGCCTGGACGTGGCGAGCCGCTGTGGCGGGCCTGCCGTCGCGCGTCCGCGTGGCGACACCCGCTGACGCCGACGTCTGAGGGCCGCCACCCGCTCTGGCCTGGAGGCGCGGATCACGTGACCGACGTCGGTCACGTCCGCCGCGCCTCCAGTCAGACGCCCTGGCCGACGCTCGCCGCGTCGTCCACGTCGCGACGCGCGTCGACGCAGCCCTTGATGAGGAAGAGCGCGAGCAGTCCGAGGACCGGGTACAGGATGTTGAACACACCGGCGAACGCGATGAGCCCGGCACCACCGGACGTCGCCGACTGGCCATCGATCCCACCGGTGGCGAGGATCGTGGTCGGGTCGGTCGCCGCGTGCAGCAGGATCGCCGGGACGATGCTGCCCGTGACCCGCATCGACAGGTAGAGCATGACGCCGATCCCGAACGTGTAGACCACCGTGAGCAGCACCGTCAGGGGGTTCGCCCCCGAGATCGCGTTCGTTGCGTGCATGAGGCCGAACAGCAGCGACGACAGCAGTGCGACGACCCGCTCCGAGTGGTGTCCGCGACGGAGCAGGGTGACGGCGACCCCTCGGGCGATGAGCTCCTCGGTGAACCCGATGCACAGCCCGAGGAACAGCACCGCGAACACCACCGCGACCGAGTACGCCGACCAGTTCGTCGCGACGACCCGGACCACGACCGGCACGAGGAGGAGCGCCACCGCGATCCACATCCATCCGCGGCCGGCGATCGGCTGACGACCGAACACCTCGCGCTGCCAGCCGAGCGAGCGCACGAACGCGAGCGTCAGGATCCCCATCACGAGGATCGGCAGCGCCAGCCCGAGGACGACGTTCCCGGGCGACGACAGGATGTCGCCGGTGACGCCGCGGCCGACGGTGTGGGCGCTGAGCCACCCGACGCCCGTGTAGACCGCGAGGTACGCGACGACCGCGAGGACTGCGCGCCACCAGCCACCGCGGTCCCAGAACCGACGCCATCCGTTGTCGGTCCCTGCTCGGAGTCTTCGGTCGGTGGTGTCGGCCATCGCGTCTCGTTTCCCTGGGAACGTGGTCGGGCCAAGCATGGCAGCCCTCCTGCCCGCGGCCAACGGGCGCACTGGGGACACCGCCGGCCCACCCGCTACCGTTGTGCGCATGGGGACGACGGCGGAGTGGTCACGGCTGCCGGTGGGGCGCCTCGAGTACCGCCAGGACGTCGTGCTGGCGGTCGTGCTCGCCGGCGGGCTGACGATCACCACGTTCCTGTACGGGGCGTCCGGCGTCTACGGCGACGACCAGGCGACCTGGTGGGTGTCCGCGCTGGTGCTCCTGGCGAACGTGGTGCCGATCGCGTTCCGCCGGCGCTTCCCGATGAGCGTCGCCCTGGTGTCGGCGCTGGCGTTCGCGTCCACGCAGCTCTTCCACGTGCCCGAGGTCTTCCTCGTCAACTTCACGCTGTTCATCTCGCTGTACACGGTCGGGGCGTGGTGCTCCGACCGGGTCCGCGCCGAGGTCGTCCGCTGGGTCGTCATCGGCGGCATGTTCGCGTGGCTGTTCATCGCGATCTCCTTCGGCTGGGCGGTCCCGAACGCGCTGCCGAACGAGGCCGACGCGATCATCCCGCCCGCCATCGCCTACTCGCTGCTCAACATCGTGATCAACGTCATCTACTTCGGTGCCGCCTGGTACGCGGGCAACCGGGCGTGGGCGTCGGCCGTGGCGAGGCACCAGCTCGACGAGCGCACCGCTGAGCTCGCCGCAGAACGTGAACGGAGCGCGGCGCAGGCGATCACGATCGAACGCGTCCGGATCGCCCGCGAACTGCACGACGTCGTCGCCCACCACGTCTCGCTCATGGGCGTCCAGGCCGGTGCCGCGCGCCGCGTGATCGACCGCGACCCGGCCCAGGCGGCCGCCTCGCTCGGGGTGGTCGAGGAGAGCGCCCGCACCGCGGTCGAGGAACTGCGGCGGATGCTCGGCACGCTGCGTTCGGCGGACGAGGACACCGGAAGCGCCCCGAGCACCGAGGGACTCAGTCGGATCGGTGAGCTCGCGTACTCCGCACGGACGGCCGGGCACCCGACGGAGTACGTCGTCGTCGGCGAACCCCGGACCGTCCCACCGACGGTGTCCGCGGTGGCCTACCGGATCGCGCAGGAGGCCGTGACGAACGTCCTCAAGCACGCCGGCCCGAGCGCCCACGCCGACGTCCGCGTCCGGTACCTCGACGGCGGCGTCGAGGTCGAGGTCTGCGACGACGGCCACGGCGACCGGGCACCGCGGAACACGACCGGCAGCGGACTCGGCCACGTGGGCATGCGCGAACGCGTGGCCGCGGTGGACGGACGGATCGAGATCGGGCCACGCGCCCGGGGAGGCTACCTGGTGCGAGCATGGCTCCCGACGACCTGACCGTCGTGCTGGCCGACGACCAGGAACTCGTCCGGGCCGGCTTCCGCGTCATCCTCGAGTCCGAGCCGGGCTTCCGCGTGGTCGGCGAAGCGCGGGACGGTGCCGAGGCGGTCGACGTCGTCCGTGCCGAGCGACCGGACGTGGTCTGCCTCGACGTGCAGATGCCGAACGTCGACGGGCTCGAGGCGGCACGGCGGATCGCGGCGCTGCCGGACCCGCCCGCGGTGCTCATCCTCACCACGTTCGACCATGACGACGCCCTGTTCCAGGCGCTCGAGGCCGGGGCGAGCGGCTTCCTGTTGAAGAACGCCTCCCCCGAACGGCTGATCGACGCCGTCCGGACCGTCGCCGCGGGTGACGCACTGCTCGCCCCCGACGTCACGCGGCGGGTGATCAGCCGCGCGACGGCAGCGACGGCAGCGGCGGTAGCGGCGGTAGCGGCGGTAGCGGCGGCCGGCGCTCCGCCGGCGGGCGGGGCAGCCGCTCCGGACGGGGACGCCGCACTCGCCGGTGCCGGGCTCACCGAGCGGGAGTCCGAGGTCCTCCGCCTGCTCGCCCGGGGCCTCAGCAACGCCGAGATCGCCGCCGAGCTGTACGTCGGGGACGCCACCGTGAAGACCCACGTGTCGAACGTCCTGCAGAAGCTCGGGCTGCGCGACCGCATCCAGGCGGTCGTGTGGGCGTTCGAGCACGGCGTCGCCCGCTGACGCGAGCAGCACGAGCAGCACGCGCGGCACGAGCCGCACGAGCAGCACGAGCAGCAACAGCGGCACGCGCGGACGAGCGCCCCGCTCCTCCGCCGCACGGCGGAGGACGGATCCCCGCCCCCAGCCGGAGGCGCCCGACCCTCCCCCGCCAATAGCGTCGAACCCAGGCGCCACGGCGTCGACCGCAGGCGGACCTCCCGCCGGGGAAGGGAACGACATGCTCACCATCGAAGGGGTGACGAAGCAGTACGGGGACCGCCGCGTGCTCGACGACGTCACGTTCACGGTCGGCAGCGGCCGTCTGACGGGCTTCGTCGGCGGCAACGGCGCCGGCAAGACCACGACGATGCGGATCCTGCTCGGCGTGCTGCAGGCCGACTCCGGCACCGTGTCGATCGACGGCACCCGGATCGGTCCGGCCGACCGGCGCCGGTTCGGCTACATGCCCGAGGAACGTGGGCTCTACCCGAAGATGCCCGTGGCGGAGCAGATCACCTACTTCGCCCGGCTGCACGGGGTCGACAAGCGCACGGCCGCCTCGCGCACCACCGACCTGCTCGACCGCCTCGGCCTCACGCCGCACGCGGAAGACGCCGTCGAGAAGCTGTCCCTCGGCAACCAGCAGCGCGTGCAGGTCGCCACGGCGCTCGCCCACGACCCCGAGGTCCTCGTGCTCGACGAGCCGTTCTCCGGCCTCGACCCGATGGCCGTCGACGTCGTGCTGAGCGTGCTCCGCGAAGCCGCGGCCGGCGGTGCCCCGGTGCTCTTCTCGAGCCACCAGCTGGACGTCGTCGAGCGGCTCTGCGACGACGTGGTGGTGATCGCCGGCGGCACCATCCGCGCCGCCGGTCCGCAGGAGGAACTGCGTCGCTCGGCCGGTGCCGCGGCGTGGGAGCTCCTGGTCGACGGGGACGTCGCCTGGCTCCGGAACGAGCCGGGCGTCACCGTCCGCGAATTCGACGGCGGCTACGCCCTGTTCGAGGCGGACGACGCCACCGCCCAGCGCGTCCTGCAGCGTGCCGTCCAGCACGGCACCGTCGGGTCGTTCACCCCGCGGGTCCCGCGGCTCAGCGAGGTCTTCCGGGAGGTCGTCCGATGAACGCGTCGTTCGTGCAGGCGGTGCGGCTCGTCTCCGCCCGCGAGATCCAGGCCCGGGTCCGCAGCAAGGCCTTCATCGTGTCCGCGCTCATCCTGGTGCTGATGGTCGTGGCGTCGATCGTCGTCGGCGGCATCGTCGGCAAGGCCACCGCGAGCGACACCACCCCGATCGCGGTCGTCGACGGCGTCTCGCTGCCGACGAGCAAGGGTCTCGACGTCACCGAGGCGTCCACCGCTGCGGCCGCGGAGCGTCTGGTCGAGAACGGGGACGTCGACGCGGCGGTCCTGCCCTCCGACGACCCGCTCGGCTACAAGGTCGTCGGCCTCGACGACGCCCCGACCGACGTCGTCCAGGCGCTCAGTGTCTCGCCACGGATCGAGTTGCTCGACCCGAACGCGATCCCCGGTGGACTCGTCTACATCGTGGCGCTGGCGTTCGGCGTGGTCTACTTCGCCTCGGCGGTGACCTTCGGCCAGTCGATCGCGCAGAGCGTCGTCGAGGAGAAGTCGACCCGGGTGGTGGAGATCCTGATGGCGGCGATCCCGGCCAGGGCCATGCTCGCCGGCAAGGTCCTCGGCAACAGCGTGATGGCCTTCGCGCAGATCGTGGCGGTGGCGGTCGCGGCGGCGGTGACCCTCGCGGTGACCGGGCAGGACAACATGTTCACCGTGCTCGGCCCGAGCATGCTCTGGTTCGTCGGCTTCTTCGCGATCGGCTTCGTCCTCATCGCCTCGCTGTTCGCCGCGGCGGCCGTGCTGGTGTCGCGCCAGGAGGACGTCGGCAGCGTCACCACCCCGGTGATGATGCTCGTGATGATCCCCTACATCCTCATCATCGTCGCCTACGACAACCCGACGATCCTCGGCGTGATGTCGTACGTGCCGTTCAGCGCGCCGATCGGGATGCCGATGCGGATCTTCCTCGGGACGGCCGAGTGGTGGGAGCCGATCCTGTCCCTCGTCCTCGTCCTGGTGTCCGTCGTCCTCGTGGTGCTCGTCGGGGCGCGGATCTACGAGAACGCGCTCCTGCGCACCGGCAGCCGGGTGAAGCTGACGGAGGCACTGCGCGGCTGACGCCGCAGGTCCGGACTGGAGGCCCGGATCACGTGAGCAGACCTGCTCACGTGATCCGGGCCTCCCGTCCAGGTCGTCGCGCCGTCAGGCGCTCAACGTCGCGAAGGCGGACCGGTGCCAGACCAGCGGGCTGTGCGCGAAGTCCGACATGAGCCCGAGGACCCGGAGCACCACGATGTCGTGGTCACCGGCCGGGTAGGTGTGCTCGACCGAGCACTCGAGCCAGATCGGCGCCCCCTCGAGGAAGACGGAACCGGTGTCGGACACCGCGGTGTCCACCCCGACGAACCGCACGGACTTGTCCTTCGAGGCGAGCTGCCGCGTCACCTGCGCGTGCCCCTCGCCGAGGATCGAGACGCCGATCGTACCGGCCCCCGCGAGCACCGGCCACGTGGTCGACGTGTGCTGGACGGCGAACATCACGAGCGGCGGGTCCTGCGAGACCCCCACCGTGAAGGACGACGCGACGAGGACGGTCGGCTCGTCGTCGACGATCGCGGACAGCGCGGCGACGCCGCAGGGGAAGCCGGAGAAGGCCTGGCGGAGCGCGGTGAGGTCGGGTGCCTCGGTCGAGTAGGGGCTGATCATGGGCGGGTTCCTTCCTGGAGGCTCGTGGCCGCGCCGAGGAGGACGCCGCGCCAACGCGCGATCCAGGCCTCCGTCGACGCGGGCTCCGAGTAGTGCTTGTCGTTGAGGTACAGGGCCGGTGCGGGGACGGTCGCGCCGAGCTCGACGAGGACCGGCTTGAGGAAGACCTCGGGAGCGAGGGCGTGCGCCGGGCCGGCGCCGAGCATGAGCGGGACGGCGACGACGTCGGCGAGCCCGTCGGCCGTCGCGAACTGGTCGAGGAACAGCTTGAGGACGCCGGTGTAGGTCGCCTTGTACGTCGGCGACGCGATGACGACGAGGTCGGAGCCGGACACGGTGCGCACGGCCTCGGCCACCGCCTCGTCGCCCCAGCCGAGGAGGCCCGGGCCGAGCTCGATGACGTCGACGACGTGGTCGGGCGCTCGGCCGGTGAGCCGTTCGAGGACGACCGTCGCGGCGTCGAGCGTCCGCGATGCCGGCTTCGGGTTGCCGGCGACGACGGTGGTGATCATCGTGTGCTCCTGCCGTGGTGGTGATCGGGGTGTGGAGTGCAGTCCACCCGCCGATCGTTTCGCCTCCGTGGCGGTGCCGTATCGGTCGGGTTACGCCAGCCACACTGCACCGCAGCGGCCGGAATGTCCCGGTCAGCACCGACGTGCTCCGCACCGGGTCCGGCATTGCGCCAGCACGACGAGGGTGCTGCGCGTCGGGATTCCGAGAGAGCCGTTACCGGAAGTCGACACTCGTGCGTCCGGCGTGTTTCGCCCGGCCGGCGCCGCCCGCTGATCGCGCGGATCCGCGCATCCACGGGGAAGGGCGGCGGGATCGTGTGGGCCGGAACCGCGCGGGACGAGGGCTCGCGGACGGTTCGGCCGCGGTGGCCTAACACCAGCGAAACAAACGCCTAACACGACCGTTACCGCGGGGCACCCTGCTCGCTCCCGTTGGCCGTTACATTCGCATCAGCCCCACTGCAGCGGCCCCGTCACCGGGACGCCTCGCCGCCGGCGGAGCGCTTCTCTCCCGCACCCCGAGCCGTGACGCGGACCACCGTCCTGCCCTGCTCCGCCCACCCCGCGCCGCGGGGTGTTCGTCGTCCCCACTCGCTCACCACCTTCCTCGCTCCACCCGTCCTGGAGGTCCCCGCCCGATGTCGTCCCCCGCACCGTCCCGAACGCGGCTCGCCCGCCCCGCGCTCCTCGCCGCCGCCCTCAGTGGCGTGCTGTTCCTGTCCGCCTGTTCCGCCACGTCGACCGCCTCGACCGGGTCCGCCGACGACTCCGCCGGGGTCGAGCACGCCACGAGCCAGATCACGGCCGCGAGCGTCGACCCGGCGTTCACGTTCGAGGGCGCCCCCTTCGACATGTCGAAGATCGCCGGCAAGACGATCTTCAACATCCCGAACTCGTCGGCGGTGCCGTTCATCACCTCGGTCGACGAGGCGGGCGAGGCGCTGGCGAAGCAGTACGGCGCGAAGTGGATCGAGTACACCAACCAGGGCACGCCCACCGAGCAGTCCGCCGGCATCGACCAGGCGATCAGCCGCGACGCCGACATCATCGTCCTGGCGCAGGGCGTCAACGGCGAGCTCATCGTCCCGGCGCTCAAGCGGGCGAAGGCCGCCGGCATCCCGGTGCTCATCAGCCACACGTACCAGACCGGCGAAGCGCTCCCCGACCAGCTGCAGGGGCTCGTCGCCGCGCAGGTCACCGCACCGTTCCACGAGTCTGCGAAGCTCAACGCGGACTGGGCGATCAAGGAGACCAAGGGCCAGGGCGACGTCCTCATCATCACGTCGTCCGAGGTCCCGCCGTCCGACGGCATCGTCAAGGCGATGCAGGAGGAGTTCGAGGCGCACTGCGACGGCTGCACGGTCAAGGTGACGAACGTGCCGGTCTCGGACTGGGCCACGAAGATCTCGACCACCGTCCAGTCCGCGATCCAGTCGAACCCGAACCTCGACTACGTCCTGCCCGTGTACGACTCGATGGCGCTCTACGTCGAGGCCGGGGTCACCGCCGCGGGCAAGACCGGACAGGTCTTCACCTCGTCCTACAACGGCACCCCGGCGGTGCTGAAGATCCTGCAGGACGGCAACGTCCTCACGATGGACATCGGCGAGAACATGGAGTGGCTCGCCTACGCCACGCTCGACCAGGCCGGCCGGGTCCTCACCGACACCCCGATCATCGAGGACGGCGACGAGCAGACCCCGCTCAAGGTGTTCACGAAGGACAACGTCGACGAGACCGGCACCCCGCCAGCGCCGAGCAAGGGCTACGGCGACGCCTACAAGACCGGGTACGCGGCCATCTGGGGCGCGGCGAAGTGAGTGCCACCCGGGAGGCACCGGTCGCCCCGGCGCACGACACCGCGCCGGTCCTGCGCATCAGCGGGCTCACCAAGCGGTTCGGCGGACTCACCGCACTCGACGACGTCGAGCTCGAGGTCCGACCGGGTCAGGTGCACGCGCTCCTCGGCGAGAACGGGTCCGGCAAGTCGACCCTCATCAAGATCCTCTCCGGCACGTACGCGCCGGAAGCGGGAGCGACGATCGAGGTCCGCGGCGCCCGGCTCCCCCTGCCGGTGCCTCCCGGGTACTTCCGCCGCGTCGGCATCAGCTTCGTCCACCAGGACCTCGCGCTCGTGCCGTCGCTCAGCGTCACCGAGAACCTCCGGCTCGCCACCGTGGTGGCCGGACGCGGGCCGTTCGTCCGCTGGGGCGCCGAGCACCGTGCCGCCGCCGAGCTGTTCGCCCGGTACGGCGTCGACATCGACCCACGGGCCCGGATCGACGAGCTGACCGACACCCAGAAGGCCCTCGTCGCGATCCTCCGAGCGGTCGGCGAGCTCGGCGGGGAGCGTGCACTCATCGTGCTCGACGAGCCGACCGTGTTCCTGCCGAAGGAGGACGCGGACCTGCTGTTCCGCGTCGTCAAGGACCTGGTGTCCGACGGCCGCACGTCGGCGCTCCTGGTGTCGCACGACATGTCCGAGGTGCTCGAGCACGCCGACCGGGTCACGGTGCTCCGGGCCGGCCGGGTCCAGGCGCACCGGGACACCCGGGCCACGACGGCGGACGAGCTCGTCTCGCTCATCGTCGGACGCGGCCTCGACCAGGCGGGGGCACGGACCCCGCGCCCCGCCACCACCGGGGACGCCGTCGTGACGGTCCGCGACCTGCACGTCGGGGTCGTCGAGGGACTGTCCTTCGACGTCGCCGACGGCGAGGTCGTCGGCATCACGGGCCTCGCCGGCTCGGGTGTCGAGGACGTCCTGCCCGGCCTGTACGGCGCTCGCCCGGCGACCGGGTCGCTCACGGTGCACGACACCGCCGTCGACCTCGCCCGCACCTCGCCGGGCGCCTCGATCTCCCGCGGCGTCGTCTACGTCCCCGCCGACCGGAAGCGCGAGGGCGGTGCCCTGACCCTGTCGGTCGAGCAGAACGTCACGCTCCCTGTCCTCGGTCGCCTGCGCGGGCTGTTCGGGCTGTCGCCGGCACGGGAGCGGGCGCACGTCGCCGGTCTCGTCCGCGACTACGACGTCCGGCCCGCCGATCCGTCCGCACTGTTCGGCACCCTCTCCGGCGGCAACCAGCAGAAGGCCGTCCTCGCCAAGTGGATGCAGGACGACCCGCGGCTCGTGCTGCTGCAGGAGCCGACGCAGGGCATCGACGTCGGGGCCCGCGCCGCGATCTTCTCGATGCTCCGCCGGAGCGCCGAGCGGGGCGTCTCGATCGTCTGCGCCTCCACCGACTACGACCAGCTCGCCCGGATGTGCGACCGCGTCGTCGTCCTCGCCCACGGCCGGGTGCACGACGTGCTCACCGGCGACCGGATCGACCGCGACGTCATCGCCGCGGCGGTCGTCGCGAGCCTCGTGGAACCCTCCTCCACCCCCGTCGACCCCACCCTCGTCGACCCCAGCCCCGTCGACCCCAGCCTCGTCGGCTCCCCCGCTGCTGCTTCCCCCGTGAAGGAGAACGCCTGATGTCCACCACCGCCGAACCCGTCCTCGAGACCTCGATCGTCCGTCCCACGCGTCCCCGGTTCTCCTGGGGCCACACCGAGCGGTACGCCCTGCTCGGTGCCTGGCTCGTCATCGTCATCGCGTTCAGCGTCGCGCTGCCGGACACCTACCCGACGCTCGGGAACCTGCAGAACATCCTCGGGTCCCAGTCGGTGCTGCTCATCCTGGCGCTCGGCTTCCTGTTCCCCCTGACCGCCGGCGAGTTCGACCTGTCCGGCGCCTCGACGATGTCGCTCTCCGCGATGACGATCGCCGTCCTCAACGCGAAGATGGACATCCCGCTGCTGCCCGCGATCCTGGTCGGTCTGGTGATCGGCGTGGTCGTCGGCCTGGTGAACGGCCTGCTCACGGTGGCGTTCCGCATCGACTCGTTCATCGTGACGCTCGGCACCTCGACGTTCATGATCGGGATCATCCAGTGGATGAGCGCGTCCTCGTCGGTGACCGGGATCGACCCGGCACTCGTGCAGGCGACGGTCGGGTGGCGCGGTCTCGCGGGGCTGCCGCTCGCATTCGTCTACGGGCTCATCGCCACCGTGGTCGTCCTCGTCGTGCTGAGCGCCACCCCGGTCGGACGCCGACTGCTGTTCGTCGGCACCGGTCGCACCGTCGCCGAGCTGTCCGGGCTCAACGTCCGTCGGCTGCGGGTCGGCGCGTTCGTCGGCGCCGGCCTCACCGCGGCGGTGGCAGGGGTGGTCTACGCCGGCACCCTCGGCGGTGCGGACCCCTCCAGCGGACAGTCGTTCCTGCTCCCCGCGTTCGCCGCCTGCTACCTCGGCGCGACCGCGATCGTCCCCGGCCGGTTCAACGCGATCGGCACGTTCATCGCCGTCTACTTCCTGTTCTCCGGGGTCGTCGGCCTGCAGATGCTCGGCGCCGACAACTTCGTCCAGCAGCTGTTCTACGGCGGCGCGCTCATCGTCGCCGTCGCCGTCTCGCAGACCATCCGCCGGCACTCCGTGGCGAGTGCCGCGAAGGCCGCCGCGAAGCGTTCCTGACCCTCTCCCTCCCCGTCACCCGCCACACCACCACAGAAAGCGAGTCCCCCATGGACATCGGAGTCTTCATCCCGATCGGCAGCAACGGCTGGCTCATCTCCACCACGTCGCCGCAGTACAAGCCGTCGTTCGACCTCAACCTCGAGATCGTGCAGAAGGCCGAGGCGTACGGCTTCGACTTCGCCCTCTCGATGATCAAGCTGCACGGCTACGGCGGCCCGAGCGGCTTCTGGGACGAGAACCTCGAGTCGTTCACGCTGATGGCCGGGCTCGCCGCACGCACCGAGCGGATCCGCCTCTTCGCGACCACCGCGGTGCTCACCATCCCGCCGGCGATCGCCGCACGGATGGCCGCCACCGTCGACTCGATCTCACACGGCCGCTTCGGGCTCAACCTCGTCGCCGGATGGCAGAAGGCGGAGTACGACCAGATGGGCCTCTGGCCGGGCGACGAGGTGCACTTCAAGCGCCGCTACGCCTACCAGACCGAGTACATGCAGGTCATGAAGGAGCTGTGGGAGAACGGCGAGAGCAACTTCTCGGGCGAGTACTTCACGATGAAGGACTGCCAGATGCTGCCGAAGCCGACCGGGCACATCCCGATCGTCTCCGCCGGGCAGTCGTCGCAGGGCATGGCGTTCGCCGCCGAGTACTCCGACTACAACTTCTCGATGGGCGTCGGCGTGAACACCCCGACCGCCTACGCCGACCAGAACAAGAGCCTCATCGAGGCCCGCGAGAAGACCGGTCGCGACGTCGGCTCGTACGTCCTGTTCATGGTCATCGCGGACGAGACCGACGAGGCCGCCCAGGCGAAGTGGGAGCTGTACAACGACGGCATCGACGTCGAGGCGATCTCGTGGATGACCGGCCAGGCGCTCACCGACACGAACGGCGAGGACGGCAACACCGCGAAGCGGATCTCGCTTCCCGAGGGCGCCGTGAACATGAACATGGGGACGCTCGTCGGCTCCTACGAGCACGTCGCGGCGATGCTCGACGAGGCCGCCGACGTCGAGGGCACGAAGGGGATCATGCTCGTCTTCGACGACTTCCTGCAGGGCATGGACGACTTCGGCACCCGCATCCAGCCGCTCATGCGCACCCGCGAGGGCGTCGTCTCCTCCGCGCCCGCCGTCACCCCGAGCGCGGTCACGGCATGACGGCCGGCAGCACGGCCGGCAGCACGTCCGGCGCCGCACCCGTCCTCGAGGTCGCGGTCGTCCAGGCCGGGCAGACGCCCGCCGACGGCGGCGCCGCGCTCGACGAGCTCATCGCGCTCTTCGAGCAGGCGGCCGAGGGCGCCGACCTCGTCGTGTTCCCCGAGCTCGCCACCACCCCGTACTTCTGCGGCGTCCGCAACGACAGCCGGAAGGCGTGGGCCGAGCCCGTCCCCGGCCCCGCGACCGCACGCTTCGCCGAGGCCGCGAAGCGCCTGGGGACCGCCGTGGTCTTCGGGCTCTACGAGGACGCCGGCGACGCGCAGTACAACAGCGCCGTGCTCATCGACGCCGACGGCACGCTCGTGCACGGCACCGACGTCCACGGGGACTCGGTGGCGACCTACCGGAAGACGTCGATCCCCACGAACGAGCTGTCCGACGTCGACGAGAAGCACTACTTCGCGGCGGGCTCCGGACCGGTCGTGTTCGACGCGCTCGGCACCCGGTTCGGGATGCTCATCTGCTACGACCGGAGCTTCCCGGAGTACTGGCTGGCGTCCCGTGCCGCCGGGGCCGAGGTGATGCTCGTGCTCGTGTCCTCGATGGGCTTCCGCGAGACGCTCTTCACCCAGGAGCTCCAGGTCCGCGCCCTCGAGACGCAGACGTGGGTCGTCGCGCCGAACCGCGGCGGCGAGGAGACCGTCGACGGCAAGACCGTCAGCTACTTCGGCCGGTCGTCGATCGTGTCGCCCCGGGGTGAACTCGTCGTCTCGGCGCCCGCCCACGTGGCCGGTCCGGTCATCCGGGCGACGGTCGACGTGGCCGAGGTGGCCAGCGCGCGGGAGGACTTCCCCCTCGGGCGCGACCGGCAGCCCGGCGTGTTCCGCTACCTGGCCGAGGCGCACGCAGCGGCGGTCCCGGCGTGACCGACGTGACCGGGGTGACCGACGTGACCGGGGTGACCGACGTGACCGGGGTGACCGACGTGACCGGGGTGACCGACGTGACCGACGTGTTCGCCGTGGTGCGCGGCACCATCGCGCCCCAGCTCGAGCAGGCACTCGCCGACAGCCGGGCGAATCCCCTGCCGGCGTCGCCGTCGTCCCTCCCCGCGGAGCCGGGCCACAGCGCACAGCTGTTCGCCCGGCTCCTCGGGGCGGCGATCGACGCGGCCCCGACCGCGGCGAGCACCACGCCGGCGGCCCCGACTGCTGGCGGCACCACAGCAGACCTCGCCGACGCCACCGTCACCGAGCTCCTCGCCGCCTACCGCGACGGCTCCACCACCCCGACCGCCGTCCTCACCGCGCTCGCACCGCACTGGGAGCGGGACGACGCGGTCTGGTCGGACGCCGTCCTCCGGCTGGTCGACGGCGCCCGGGCGGCAGCCGCCGAGTCCACCCGCCGCTGGGCCACCGGCGACGCCCGGCCGCTCGAGGGCATCCCGTTCGCCGTGAAGGACATCATCGACGTCGCCGGCACCGTCGTCACGAGCGGCTCGCTGCAGACGGGGGACCGCGTGGCCCCGGCCGACGCCACCGTCGTCGCGCGGCTCCGGGCCGCCGGCGCGATCCCGGTCTTCACCGCGGCCACCACCGAGTTCGCCTGCGGGGGCCCGCACAACGCCCGGTACGGCGCGGTCCGGAACCCCTGGGACCCGGAGCGCTGGACCGGCGGCTCGTCCACCGGCTCCGGCTCCGCCCTGGCCGCCCGCATCGTCCCGCTCGCGCTCGGCTCGGACACCGGCGGCTCGATCCGGGTGCCGTCGGCGCTGTGCGGGACGACCGGCATCAAACCGACCTACGGGCTCGTCCCCCGCACCGGCGTCGCGAGCCTCTCGTGGACGCTCGACCACGTCGGCCCGATGGCGCGTTCCGCCGAGGACCTCGCGCTCGTCCTCGCGGTGATCGCCGGCGGCGACGGCGAGGACCCGACGACCCAGACCGCCGTCCCGCTCATCGAGGCGGCACCGGAACGGGTCGTGGGGCTCCGCATCGGGGTCCCGCACGGCTGGTTCACCGAACGCGTCGACGCTGCCGTGCTCGACGCCCACGAGGCCGCCGTCGCACGGTTCCGCGCGCTCGGCGCGACCTTCGTGCCGATCGAGTTCGACGACCTCGAGGCGATCGACGCGGAGTGCTGGACCGTCTTCTACGGGGAGCTCGCCGCGAACCAGGAGGCGAACGCCGCCACCGCCGACCTGTTCGACGCCGGCACCCGTGCCCGGTTCGACGTGGCGTTCACGCCCACCGCCGCCGACTACCTCCGCGCCCTCCGCCGCCGTCCGCTCGTGCAGGCGGCGATGGTGGCGCGGATGGACGAGGCCGGCGTCGACGTCGTCCTCACCCCGGGCATCGGTGCGACCGCGCCCCGTCTCGACGACCTGACGATGTCGGTCGACGGCGAGCGGTTCAACCTGCACGACGTCGTGCCGCGGAACACCCGGCTGTTCGACTACGTCGGCTTCCCCGCGCTGATGATGCCGGCGGGCACCGCCCCGGACGGTCTGCCGGTCGGGGTGCAGCTCGTCGCCCGGCCCTGGGACGACCGGCTCGTGCTGTCGGCCGCCGCGGCGTTCCAGACGGTCACCGACCACCACCGCAGGGTGCCCCCGGCATCCGCCACGAGAGGGTCGGCCGATCAGTAACCGCACCACGGACGAGGACGGCGCCCGCCGACGCGCCTGGCAGGTGCTCTGCGCGTCGAGCCTCAGCGTCGTCCTCGTCTTCATCTCCTCGAGCGCGCTGCTCGTCGCGCTCCCCGACGTCAGCCGCGACCTCGACGCCACTGCGCTGCAGTCCAGCTGGGTGCTGCTCAGCTACATGCTCACCACCACGACGCTCATCCTGGTGTTCGGCCGGATCGCCGACCTCGTGGGTCGCCGCCGCCTCTACATCGCCGGCATCCTCGTCTTCCTGTTCGCCTCGCTCGCGTGCGGGTTCGCCCCGGACGCCGCCGTCCTGCTCGGTGCCCGCCTCGTGCAGGGCGTCGGCGCCGCGGCCATCGTCACGAACACGACCGCGCTCCTCACCGACGTGTTCCCCGAGTCGATCCTGTCGCTCGGTCTCGGGCTGAACGCCACCGTCGCCGCCGTCGGGCAGGTCATCGGCCCGATCGTCGGCGGGCTCGTCACCGAGTCGTTCGGCTGGCGCTGGATCTTCCTCGCCGGCGTGCCGATCTCGCTCGCCGGACTGGTCTGGTCGCTCCGGCTCATCCCCCGGACCACCCGACCCCGCTCCGGGGAGCGCCTCGACGTGCCGGGGTCGGTGCTGTCCGTCGGTGCCGTCGGGCTGCTCGTCGGTGCCGTGTCGGTGGGCGGTTCGGCCGGGTGGACGGCCGCGCCCGTGGTCGCGATGGCGTCGGGTGCGGTCCTGCTCGGCACGGTGTTCGTGTGGAGTCAGCGTCGGGTCGCGCACCCGCTCGTCGACCCGGCGATCTTCCGCGACCGCGCGACCATCACGCTGTTCTCCGCCGCCGGTCTCTGTGCCCTGTCGAGCTACGCCCTCGTGCTGCTCGCCTCGCTCTCGTTCCAGGCGGTCGGCGGCAAGGACGCCGTCGAGGCCGCGCTCTGGGTGCTCCCCACCCCGATCGGCACGACGGTGGCCGCGGCGAGCGCCGGGGTCCTCGCCCGCCGGGTGCCCGCACGCACCCTGTCCACCATCGGGATGCTGCTCATCGCCGTCGGGGCAGCGGTCCTCGCGGTGTCGCTCGCCGACGACGCGTCCTACGTCGTGACCGCGATCGGCCTCGGGGCGGTCGGGGTCGGGACCGGCGTCTTCATGACGCCGAGCACCTCCGCGCTGATGACCCGGGTCCCCGAGCACCGCCGCGGCATCGCGAACGCCATCCGGTCCGCGCTGCAGAACGCCGGGTTCCTGTTCTCCACGGCGCTCGGCCTGGCCATCGCGACGAGCGGCCTCTCGGCCGCACAGCAGGCCGCCGCCTACGACGGCAGTCTGCTCGGCCTGCCGGCCACGGACGTCCAGGCCTTCGTCGACGGCGTGCGGGCGGCAGCGCTCACGTTCGCCGGGTGCGCGGCGGTCGGCGCGCTCATCGTCGCGTTCGGACCGTTCGGACCACCGGACCGGGAGGCACCGCTCCGGTCCGGCACGTCGGGCCCCGTGCCCGAGACGGGGACGTCCGCATGACCGTCGGCCGACCCGCCGGGCGCGAGCCGGGCCTCCAGGCAGCCCCACCAGCCATCCACGCACCAGGACACGACGGAAGCAGGACCGCATGAGCGACGACCACGACGACTACGTCTCGGCCGGGTACACCGGCGCGCTGCAGCCCGGTCGGCGGGCGGCGCTCGTCGTCGTCGACCCGGTCAACGCCTACGTCGACCCGTCGTGCGGGCTGTACGCCGGCCTCGAGGAGCCCGTCGAGCGGATGCGGGAGCTGACCGCCGCGGCCCGCGAGGCGGGCGTGCACGTCGCCGTCACGACGATGTCGCTCTCGCCCGACGGCTCGAACGCCGGGGTGTTCTTCCGGAAGGTCCCCGCCCTCGCGGCGTACCTGCCGGGCACCTCGACGGGGGCGTTCATCGAGGGGCTGGCGCCGGTCGACGGGGACACGCTCGTGCCGAAGCAGTACCCGAGTGCGTTCTTCGGCACGTCGCTCGCGGCGGACCTCGTCGCCCGTGGGGTCGACACGCTGTTCATCGCCGGGCTCTCCACCAGCGGCTGCATCCGGGCGACCGCCACCGACGCGATGCAGCACGGGTTCGTGCCGATCGTCGTCCGACAGGCCGTCGGCGACCGGCTGCCGAGCGTGCACGAGGCGAACCTGTTCGACATCGCCGCGAAGATCGGCGAGGTCTGGGACATGGAGCGGGTCCTCGCGCACTGGCGGTCGGCGGGCGAACAGCGGAGCGCCGACGGCGAGCAGCGGAGCGCCGACGGCGAGCAGCGGAGCGCGGCGTGACCACCGAGGCGCCGGTCCGCGGGCGACCCCGGAACGCCGCCGTCGACGAGGCCGTGTACACCGCCTGCGTGGCGATCCTGGCGGAGGGCGACCCACGCGCGTGCACGATCCGGGCCGTCGCCGACGCCGCCGGGGTCGGCGCTGCGACGATCTACCGGCGCTGGCCGACGAAGGACGTCCTGCTCACCGAGACCGTGATCCGCCTGATGGAGGAGACGATCCCGACGGAGCTCGACGCGCCCATCCACGAGGGGGTGCTCGGCCTCACCCGCGGCTGGGTGCACGCGCTCGTCGCGACGCCGGTGGGGCGTGCGCTCCCGCTCATCGTCGAACTCGCGTCGCACGAGCCCCGGGTGGCCGAGGCCGTCGCGGCGTGGCACCTCGACCGCCGCGTCCGGGTGAACGCGATGCTGCAGCGCGCGATGGACGCCGGCGACCTGCGGCCCGACGTCGACCTGGGCATCGCCGTCGACCTGCTCGGCGGCCCGACGTTCTACCGTCGGGTGTTCGTGTCTCTCGACATCCAGGCGCCCGACTACCCGGTGCGGCTGGCCCGGGAGTTCCTCCGCTGGGCCGGCTGGACCGGCGACACCTCGACCGTGGGAGTGGCATCGTGACCGACCTCCGAGTGACACCACCGTGGACCGACATGGGCACCGGGGACGTCTCCCCCGGCCACTGGATCGGCTTCAACCGTCGGTCCGACGCCGCCCGGCAGGTGTCCGACCTCATCCGCGCGGACATCGTCGCCGGTCGGTTCGCCGGGCCGCTGCCGTACGAGTGGGAGCTCCTCGACCTGTACGGCACGACCCGGAACGTGCTGCGCGCGGCGTTGACGCTCCTCAAGGAACAGCGGCTGCTCACCCGTGCGCCGCGGTCCGGCACGTTCGGCGTCCGCCCGGTGGCGTCGGTCAGCCTCGCCCGGACCACGGAGGAGGTCACGATCTACGGCGAGAACGCCGGCGGCAGCGTGTTCGACTCCCCGCGCCTCAGCATCGTGCACCTGTGCGTGCAGCTCGTGCCCGCCCCCGAGACGGTGCGGCGGAACCTCGAGATGACCGGCAGCACCGCGTACTTCGTCGAGAGCCTCATCTCCTTCGACGGCGAGCCGAGCCGGGTGCGCACCAGCTGGGTGCCGCAGGAGCGGTTCCCCGACCTGGTGTCCGAGCCGCTCACCGAGTACGTGCCGGACGTGCTCGTCCGTCGGGTCGGCGAGCGGCCGGTCGCCAGGCGGCTCCTGCTCAGCACCGTCAACGCGGACCAGTGGACGGCCGACCTGCTCGACATCGACCCCGGGCAGGCGATCTTCCACATCGAGCGGCTCATGTGCCTGGCCGACGGCACCCCGGTCGAGTACGGGTTCTCGCGCTACCGCGGGGACCGGGCGGTGATCGACTCCCGGATCGTGTGAGCGCGAACGGTGACGCGCCTGCGGCCGACGGCGTGCCTCAGAGCAGGCCGAAGACCGCCTGCGCGCCGAGGCTCGTCCCCGCCACCAGCACCCACAGCGCGATGCCGAGCAGCATCGGACGGAACCCGGCCCGTCGCAGTGCGCCGAAGTCCGTCGAGACCCCGATCGCCGCGAGCGCCACCGTGATGAGGAACGTCGCCGCCGCCGCGAACCCCGGGGCCGCATCGGCCGGCAGGACACCGGTGGTGCGGAGCAGCACCACCACGAGGAAGCCGACGAGGAACCACGGGACCAACCGGAACACGCGGGGCCCTGGACGCGGCCCGGTGTCGGGGGCGAGCTGCGTGCGGGCGGTGCGCCGCGCCTCCAGGCCGGCCAGCCCGACGACGATCGGGATGATCATGAGCGTCCGGACCAGCTTCACGACCACCGCGGTGTCGGTCGCCTGGCGACCGTAGACCGTCGCGGTGGCGACCACCGAGGACGTGTCGTTCACCGCGGTGCCCGCGAAGACGCCGAAGGCGTGCTGGCTCAGTCCGAGCGCGTGTCCGACGAGCGGGAAGACGAACACGGCCGCGATGTTGCAGAGGAAGATCGTCGACATCGCGTAGGCGACGTCCGCGCTCACCGCACCGATCACCGGCGTGACGGCGGCGATCGCCGAGGCCCCGCAGATGCCGGTACCGACACCGATGAGGGTCCGGAGCGGACCCGACACCCGCAGCAGCCGGCCGATGCCCCACGCCGCGACCAGGCAGACGACCAGCGTCGAGAGCATCACCGGCAGTGTCTCGCCGCCGATCCGCAGGACCTCGGCGATGGAGAGCTGGGCCCCGAGGAGGACGACGGCGAACTGCAGGACCCGGCTCGACGAGAACGTCACGCCCGGCTGGAGCGGACCGAGGCCACGCTGCCCACCGTCGTCCTGGCGCCGCCGTCGCACCAGCCAGCCGACCACGGCACCGAGGACGACCGCGGGCACCGGGCCGCCGACGACCGGGACCGCTCGGCCGACGAGCGTGGCGACGACGCCGACCGCGACGGCCAGCGCGACGCCGGGCAGGGCAGCGGCGACGGACTGACGCGAGACGTGCATGTGGTTCGGGGACTCCGTCAGAGCGCCAGACGGCGCTCCACGACGGCCTGGGCGACCTCGGACAGCGGTTCGTGGTGGTCCACCGCGTAGGCCCGGATCACCCCGAACGCGTCCTCGATGGAGACGCCACGGAGGTGCGACACCACGCCCTTGGCCTGCTCGATCACCTCACGCGACCCGATCGTCCGCTGGAGCTGCGACCGGACGATCTCCTGCTCGCGCAGGGTCCGCTCGTGGAGGATCCCGATCGTCGCGACGTCGGCGAGCGCCCGCGCGATGCGGAGGTGCCCGTCGGCGAGGCTGCCCGTCGTCGCCCCGAACAGGTTGAGCGTGCCGATCACCGTCGTCCGCAGCCGGAGCGGCACCGCGTGCACCGACCGGATCCCGAGGGCGAGCGCCCCCGCGCGGAACGCCGCCCACTCCGGCGGAGCGTCCGTGATGTCCGGGCACGCCACCGACCGTCCGGTGGCGAACGAGGTCATGCACGGCCCCGCCTCGGCGTCGAGCTGCAGCACCTCGATGAGCCGGCTCGTCTCGGACGTCGACGCCACGACCTCGAGCTCCTGGTCGGCGTTGGCGAGCATGATGCCCGCCGCGTCGACGGCCAGGACGTCGGTGCAGGTCTCGACCAGCGTCTGCAGGAGCTCCACCACGTCGTACCCGTCGACGAGCGTGTCCGCGAGCGTCGCGAACGCCTCCACGATCCGCATCTCACGTTCGTCCGTCGTCATCGGGCCTCCTCGATCAGACCGCCGTGCTTCTCGAACCGGACGGCGCCGGCGAGGATCTCCTCCGCGACCTGCCGCATCGACGTGCGCCGAGCGAAGGCGTGCCCCTGGATGAGCAGGTACGCGTCGTCCGGGCTGATGTCGAGCTGGGCGAGCACCACGCCCGTCGCCTGGTGCACCACGCGACGGGAGAAGGGGCTGCGGTCCTCCGGCACCTCGTCGTCGATCGCACGGAGCGCCCGGCGGAGCACACGGCGCCCGACGGCCGAGGCCAGCGAGACGCCGTGCTGCACCTGATCGGGTCCGAGGGTCGTCGGACGGGGTGCGTAGAGGTCGACCGCGCCGAGCGGGAAGGGACCGAAGACGATGGGGAAGGCGAAGACGGCCCGCACGGGTTCGCGGCGGACGGCGTCGTTGAAGGCCGGCCAGGAGGGGTTCGGCCGGCCGACGATGTCGCCCTCGAGCACGGGAGCCTCGTTGCGGAGCGCCGTCCAGCACGGCCCCTCGGTCAGGTCGAACTGGATCTCGTCGATCCGGAAGGCCACGTCGTCGCTGGCCGAGATGGTCTCGCTCGCACCCAGGGAACCGAAGGTCGAGACGGCGACGCCACCGACCGGCAGCACGTCGGCGAACGGGCGGCTGAGCTCGCCGTCCGGGACGTCCGTCGATGCGAGAGCGCGGAACGCGCGCTCGAATGCGTCAGTCATGCGCGCCTTCCCTGCTGACGTCCGATCCTACTCCGGGGGCACCCACCGGACGCGCGGGCGGGCTCGGCCCCCACGGTGGCAGTTCGGCTCGCTCGTACCCACCCAGCGCGTCCGGCACGCGGACCATCGGGTCGACGGCGAGCAACTGGACACCGTCCGTCTGCCCGGCCGCCGCACGGATCGCGTTGCCGAGCACGAACGCCACCACGCTCTCGGCGCCGCCGTCCGGCCGGTACCCCTGCCACGAGGTCCCCTCGGCTCGTCGCCGGGCGCTGTCGATCGCGGCCTCGAGGTCGTCGACGTCGATCTCGCAGTCCAGGACGAGACGGAAACGGCGCCGGGCGACCCGGTCCGCGGCGGCGGTGTCGGGCTCGAAGAACCGGACGGCATCCGAGGGTGCTGCGCCGTACGCGACTCGGTAGGCGGCGGCCATCCGACCGGCGTTGCTGAACTGCCACCGGCGAGCGATGTCGGCGATCCGTTCACGATCCGGGGCGGCCGCCATGTCCTGCAGCTCCCGCCGCACGCCGTCGAGCCGGATCCCCCGCAGGTACTCGCCCGGTGTCTGCCCGAACTCCGACCGGAACGCCTTCTGCAGGCTCCGGGGCGAGAGACCGACGGCCGTGGCGACGTCAGTGAGCGAGACCCGGGTCCTCGCACGCTCGCGGAGGATCTGCACGGCATCCCGGACGGCGCGCGGAAGACGATGTGGTCCGTCGCGCTCGGGGCTCATCCCCACAGCCTAGGCACCGCCGTCCTGACGAGCGCTCATGCGCCCGTCGACCCCTGTTGTCAACCCCTTTCAGGACGGAAAGCGCCCTGTCGATACTGGATGCGTCCAGTGCGGCGCCGAGGGTGGAGCCGCACGTCGAGTGGGAGGCACGATGAGACTGCAACGAACAGACCACGCACCAGCCGCTGCCGAGCGGACGTGGGAGCAGGTCGTGCACACCGACCGCATCCGGGCACTGTCGTCGACCGACCCGGCGGACGTTCGCGTGCAGCCCGTCGACTCGACCTGCTGGCGGGTCGTGGACGCGGCTGCCGCCTGGGGCGACCCGGAGATGCTCATCGGCTTCGTCGAGCGCACCGCCGACGGGTTCGACTGCACGCTCATGGCGGCGCTGCACGAGCGGGAGCACACCTCGTCGCTGCAGGCGGCGCACGAGTACTTCGAACACCAGTGCGGCGGCCGGCACCTCGTCGACCACGGCTCCCGGTCCCAGCGATGACCGCGCTGGAGTGCGCCCCGCGCGCCCGCACCGCGAGACGGACCGGTGACGACGAGCGGGGCCAGGCGGAGTACGCCGGCACGGATGCGGAGTTCGCCCGTCGGGTGCTGCTCGGTTCCGGCGTCGGCGCGAAGCTCGAGTTCGACCAGCCGGAGCAAGGGCGGTTCCGGTTCCGCTTCCGGTCGCAGCGCGACTCCCACGTCGAGCTCGTGACCGTCGTGTCGCCCGGTCTGCACGGCATGTTCGACGCCGCCGGCAGGACCGTCATCGGCTGGACGACGGGCGGGTCACTGGAGGTCACCGTCGGCGAGCGCACGACGATCGCGCCCGCCGGCTCCCCGGTGCTCTTCCCGTCGACCGGACCGTTCCACCTCGGCGCACCGGAGGGCACACTGCGCCTGGTCGTCGTCGATGCGGACTTCAGCCGGAGCGTCCAGGGACTCGTCCGCGATCGTTCGTGCGAGGACCTCCGACTCTCGCTCGACCCCGACCCGGCCGCACTCCCCGCCCTCCGCTCGAGCATCCAGGCCGTCGCCACCGCGACCTCCGCTCCGGCGCGACCGCGCGGACTCTCGGTCCAGGTCCGGCTCCTCCAGGCGGTGCTCCGCGCCTACGGTCCCCGCTCCGTCGAGGACCCGTCGAGCGCCGCCGCGACCACGGTCCGCCTCGCCGACGCGTACCTCGCCGAGCACTGCCACGAGGACGTCACCCTGCCGACACTGAGCCGCGCGATCGGGGTCAGTGTCCGGACCGTGCAGAGCGCGTTCCTCCACGTCCGAGGCACCACACCGACGGTCTTCCTCCGCGAGATGCGCCTCGACCGGGTCCGGCTCGCACTCCAGGCCGCAGACCCAGGCGAGACCACCGTCGCGGAGATCGCCGCCACCTGGGGGTTCCGGCACATGGGACGGTTCTCGGCCGTCTACCACCGGAGCTTCGGTGAGTACCCCGCCGAGACGCTCCGACGACGCCCGGACGACGACGACCGGTGACGCGGACGGGTCGGATCGGATCGTGCAGGGTCGGGTCGGCCACTGTTCGGGATGCGCATCCGGACCCGTACCTGTTCGTCCTCCGAGGACGTCACAGCGTATTCTTCGACTCGGAAGCAACGACGATTCCGGCCATGCCTCGTCGTGCGTTTCCCCTCCAGCGCGACGGGCGAGAACTGCGAACAAGAGCCCCTCGTGACTGAACACCTCATCGAGTACGTCGCCCGAGACCGAACGGGCATCACCGCCGTCGTGACGACCACCAGCGTCATCGACGTCGACACCGTGATCGAACACATCCACTCCGGCCACACCGGGTACTACGTCGCCGCCGACTCGTGGAAGCGGACCCCGGTCCGGAGCCTGTCGTTCCTCGGCGGGGCCTACCTCTTCGCGAACTGGGACGGCTCGAAGCGGAACATGCTGCACGACCTGGCGTTCCACGCGCCGACCCGACCGGTCGAGACGAAGCCCGTGCCGGAGCCGCCCATCGTGCGCCTGCTGTCGGCGCTGTTCAGCCGCCGGTCCACGCACCGGCACCGCTCGACCCAGCGCTGAGTCGCGCCCGGAACGCTCCCAGCTGACGGCCTGGAGGCGCGGGGCGGCCCCGCACCGCACCTCCCGGTCCGCCCGTGGCGGCAGATGCAGGTGAGATGATCCGTCCACAGGTGAGATACCAGGTCTGAAATCCTGCACATCACCCGCTACGCTTCCGTCCAGGACGGGGGCTTCATGGATCACGGGTGGAACGTCGACATCGCCGGATCGAAGGCGGTGATCGACAAGGCAGCGAGTGCGGGCTCCTCGATGCAGGGCGCGGCGGTCGACGTGGACACGGCGCTCCGCGACACGGTCGCCGCGCTCACCGGGACGGACGCGGTAGGAGCGGCGCAGGCGCTCCTGGACGACCGGCGCGGGGACGCCATGACGGCCGTGCATGCAGTCGAGCGCGGGATCACCGCCGCGACCACCGCGATGCGTGCATTCGCCGAGGCCGACGCGACGATGGCCGGGGACACGACGACGGCGAACGCGAGCACCGACGGTCGGAGCGCGCCGTGAACCGCGGGCTCATCGACGAGAGCGCGCTGCCGACCATCGCCCCGACGAGCGGCACGGTCGTCGACAGCGCGACAGCGCTCCAGGCGTCGACGGCGCAGGTCCGGCGCGCCGCGACCGATGCGCGCGACGCCTGGGTGGGGATCGGCGCGGCGCTGTCCTCGCCCGGAGCGACGGACGCGCTGCCGATCGCGATGCACAGCGCGACCGAGACGGCCACCGACCTCGCGACGGCCGGCGCGGCCGTGGCGACGGCGCTCGACTCCTTCGCGCTCGACGTCGCTGCCGTGCGGAGGGCCCGTCGCTCGCTCGCGGCAGACATCGAAGAACTCCACAACAGAGTGGCGGCATCGGACAGCGATGACGCCGTTCCCGCCGAGTACCAGGCGGACAACGACGATCTCCACACTCGCGCCAGGCGACTCCGGACACGGTGGAGCACCGCCGAGGACGACCTCACCCAGGCGATCCGGGGACAGATCGGCGGGACGCCGCGCCTCTTCCCGGCGCTGAGCGGCAACACCCTCGCCGCTCCCTTCGCGATGGTCGACTTCGCTGCGGCTTCCCGCGCCTTCGGCGACGCCGCGACCCTTCCGCTGCTGAGCGCTCTCGCCGCGAAGGGACCCGATGCGCTCCGCGAGTGGGCCGCCGGCCACCCTGCACAGGCGCAGCGGATGCTCGACCACCCGCCAGCGACCGCCACCGTGAAGAAGTGGTGGTCGGGGCTCGGCGCCGACGAACGGTCTGTCCTCGTGACCGGGCTGTCCGTCGTCGTGGGCAACCTGAACGGTGTGCTCTACGCGGACCGGGGCCGGGCGAACCGGTACACGCTCGACACGGCGCTCGAGGAGGCGAAGGCCGAGCGACTCGAGATGTACCGGAGGGTCGGTCTCGGCGGTCCACTGAGCGATGCCGAACGGACTGGGTTCGACCTCCTCATCGAGCGGATCGCAGCACTGGAGGCGCTCGAGAAGACGTTGCTCTCCAGCACCGCTGCGTCGCCTCGCTCGATCGTCTCCCTGCGGCTCGGCCATCCGCCGCTCGCCGCCGTCGCCATCGGCGACCTCGACACGGCGAGCAACATCACGGTGAACGTGCCGGGGATGGGCAACACCGTCGCGGACAGCATGCAGGGCTGGACCGGCGGGGCGGAGAATCTCTACAACGAGCAACGCCATGCGGCCGCCGGGCTCGGAGCAGACCGCAACGTCGCTACCATCGCGTGGATGGGCTACGACACGCCGGACATGCCTCCGAGCCCCGAGGTCCTCATGTCCGCCAAGGCCCTGGCGGGCGCCGAGAAGCTCAGCTCGTTCCTCATGGGGGTGTCCGGCACTCGCGGATGGCAGGACGGGGACCACCTGTCCGTCGTGGCACACTCCTACGGCACGACCACCGCGACCCTGGCCGCGGCGAAGACCCCCGTGGCGAACCTGACGCTGCTCGCCTCGGCCGGGATCGACGACCGGGTGCCCGACGTGCACGCGGTCGAGGTGCCAACCGGGCACGTCTGGGCGTCCCAGGCCAAGTCCGATCTCGTCGCGAACGTCGGTCGAGGCGTGGTGGAGGTTCCGCGTCCGGGCTTCGGCGGGGACCAGCCGCTCAACACCGGGAATCCGTTCACGTCGAACCGCTCCCCCGTCCTGCAGCTCTGGAGCACGCACCCCCGCAACCCGGGCGACCCGGACTGGGGAGCTCGCACCTTCTCGTCCAACGACGAAGAGATCGATGGTGACGCCTACCCGGGCTCAGACGGACACTCCGCGACGCCAGCCACCGAGGCCGGCATCAACGGCAGAGAGGTCACTGGCAAGGGGTACCTCGACGCAGGAACCTCGTCGTTGTACAACACCGCGCGAACGAGCCTCGGGTTCACCCCGGAAGGCCGCAAGATCCCATGACGAAGCACCGCGCGTCCTCACTCATCCTCCCGGCGTTGGCAGCCTGCCTTGCGCTGTCGGGATGCGCGAACACCGCATCACCGAAGGAGTCAGCGATGTCAGGCACGGAGTCGACCGGCGCGAAGCGTGTCTGGGACAGCATGAACACTGCGGTCGAGGCTTCCCAGGCCATCGTCGGTCCGGGCTGGCTCGCGTCCGACACCGCGGCGAGGGCGTGCGGGGCGGACGGGGTGCAATGGGTCATCAACCGGTTCGGGCCCGGAACGCAGCCGGACGACCGCGTCGCGAAGCTCGAAGAGCTGGAGAGGCGCTGGGACGCGAAGGGGTGGAAGCCGGTCCGGTCGGACTTCGGTGGCGATGCGCCAGGTGTGATGCTGCGGTACCCCGCCGCGTCCTCGCTCGACGACGGGTTCTTCATCGAGTTCAGCACGACCCGGCACGGATCGACCCTGCAGCTGCAGACACCGTGCACGCAGGGGGTCGTCGACGACCTGAACCGCGAGAAGTACGGCGAGCGCCACACGAACACCCCGCCGGACATCCCCGGTGCAGCATCACCGTCCGCCTCCGCAGAACCGACCGAGGGAGCAACCCCGTGAGTGCCACCATGGGCAAGGACCACCTCGCCCGCGAGCAAGTCCGCCTGGACCGCTCACGTGGTCGGCGGATCGCCGGCCCCGGACTCGCCGCGCTCGTGCTCGGCATCGTCACCGTCGTCGTCCAGAGCACCTCGATCGACCTGCTCTGGGCCGGCGCGGTCTCCTCACTGGCGCTCATCGGTCTCATCGTGTGGACGGGCATCGCCCTGGCGAGGACCGACGGCCGCCGGCCACTCGCACGGACTGCGGGCATCGCCGGCATCGTCGTCGCGGGCTACGGTGTCTTCCAGTCGCTCGCCTTCGTCCTGGCGATGGTGCTGCTCGGCGGCGCAGTCTGATCCGCAGCAGTCCGACCCGCAGCGACGCTCGGTCCGACCGGAGACCCGAAGGAGCACCAGCATGGAGCACGTCGAGGTCGCGGTGATCGGTGCCGGCGTGGCCGGCCTGACGGCGGCCCGACTGCTGTCCGACGCCGGGCGCCGCGTGGTGGTCCTCGAAGCACGCGACCGCGTCGGCGGCCGGGTGCACACGGACCGTCGCGACGGCCTCGTCACGGACCTCGGCGCCTCGTGGATCCACGGCGTGGACGGCAGCGCAGTCGCCGACGCCGCGGCCGCGTTCGGGATGCGCACGACCGAGTTCACCGTCGGCGGCTACCAGGTCGACGGCCGGCCCATCACCTACCACGGCCCGGACGGCACCCGGCTCGGTGTCGAGGCCACGGCGCAGTTCGCCGCGGACGTGCACACCGTCGACCGTTCCCTGGCCGAGGTAATCGAACGGTCGGCCGCGACGGACAGCTACCACGACGTCGTCGAACGAGCCCTCGCGGAGCAGCGCTGGGACGCGGACCGGACCGAGCGGGTCCGCGAGCACCTCGAGCACCGCAGCGAAGAGCAGTACGGGGTCCCGAGCGCCGAGCTCGCGGCGCACGGACTCGACGACGACACGATCGACGGCGACGAGGTCGTCTTCCCCGACGGCTACGACGCACTGCCGGAGCACCTCGCCCGTGGCCTCGACGTCCGCCTCGGTCACGTCGTGCACGCGGTCTCCTGGGGGCCGGACGGAGTCGTCGTCACGAGCGACCGGGCCACCGTCCGGGCGGACGCGGCCGTCGTGACGGTGCCGGTCGGGGTGCTGCTGTCCGACGAGTTCACGATCACGCCACCCCTGCCCGAGCGGCACCGCGATGCCCTCGGCCGCCTGCGGATGAACGCCTTCGAGAAGGTCGTGCTCCGCTTCCCCACGCGGTTCTGGGACGACGACGTCTACGCGATCCGGCAGCTCGGACCGTCGGGGCGGTGGTGGCACTCCTGGTACGACCTCACTCGCCTGGACGGCGTCCCGACCCTGCTCACCTTCGCCGCGGGACCGGCGGCGCGGACGATCCGAGGGTGGACCGACGAACAGGTCGCCACCTCGGTCCTCGAGCAGCTCCGGCGGCTGTACGGGGACCGGGTGGGGACGCCGACCTCGGTGCACGTCACGGCGTGGCAGGACGATCCGTACGCCCGGGGCTCGTACGCCCACATGCTCCCGGGCTCGGCGACGAACGACCACGACGACCTCGCACTGCCGATCGGGGGCGTGCTGCACCTGGCCGGTGAGGCAACGTGGACGGACGACCCGGCGACCGTCTCAGCCGCCCTGTACTCGGGGCACCGGGCCGCGGTCGCCGTACTCGGGCGCGACGTGTCCATCGCTCGGCTCCATCCGGCGAGCGGCTCCGAACCCGCACCGCCCCAGCGCCTAGGCTGACGACGTGGTCACCGCACGTCAGCAGCTGTCCGCGCTGGTCCGCCCCGGCGAGCCGCCGCTCGTGCCCGACATGCCGATCGCCGAGTCCTCCCGGCACGCCGCGGTCCTCATCCTGTTCGGGGTGCTCGACCGGGTCCCGAGCGAGCGGAGCGCCGTCGACGACCGCGTCGGTCAGGACCTCGACGTCCTGCTGCTCGCCCGCGCCGCGACCCTCCGGGCACACCCGGGCGAGGTGGCGTTCCCCGGTGGCCGCATCGACCCGGGTGACGCCGGCCCCACCGCGGCCGCCCTGCGCGAAGCCCACGAGGAGACCGGGCTCGACCCCGCCGGCGTCGACGTGCTCGGCATGCTGCACCCGGTGCCGCTCTCGTTCTCTCGGCACCTGGTGACACCCGTGCTCGGCTGGTGGCGGGAGCGCTCAGCGGTGCGGGTCGTCGACGAAGGGGAGTCCGCAGCCGTCTTCCGCGCACCGGTCGCGGACCTGCTCGATCCCGCACACCGTGGCGTGACCGTCATCCGCCGTGACGGACACGAATGGCGTGGCCCGGCCTTCACGATCGACACCGGATCGGGAACCCACACCGTCTGGGGCTTCACCGCGATGCTGCTCGATGCACTCTTCGACCGGCTCGGGTGGGCCGAGCCGTGGGACCGCGCTCGCGAGATCCCGCTGCCGTCCGGGAGCGCCCGCCGCTGAGCACTCGCCGGAGCGAACGACGCAGCACGACGACGCGGCACGACGGCAGCACGACGACGCGGCAGGACGACGCGATCAGTCGCCGAGAAGCGCCGTCACCGCGTCCACGACGATCTGCCGCCGTCGCGCCGCCGTGACGGCCGGCACGAACGTCTCGAACTCGGGGCTGGCCGCGCTCCAGAACGCGGCCAGGTGCACCACCAGTCCGAGGAGCACGGGCGCTCGCCAGGAGCGCGGCAGGACCCCGGCCCGCTGGGCCCGTTCGACCTCGGCGATCGCCGCGGCGTCGGTGCTCACGACCGCCTCGAGCGGCGGCTCCGCGCCGCGCTCCAGACGGTGCCACGTCGCCAGTCGCGGCACCCAGGGGTGCTCCGTGAAGTGGTCGTGCAGCCGCCCGGCGGACGCCGCCAGGTCCTCGGTGTCGATCGGCACCGCGTCGAGGGTCTCGGCGACGGTCTGCGCGTACAGCGCGTCGAACAGGCCTTCCTTGCTGCCGAAGTAGTGGAAGATCTGCGCCTTGTTGCTCGCCGACGCTGCGGCGATGCGCTCGATGCGGGCGCCGCCGATCCCGACCGCGGCGAACTCGTCGCGCGCGGCGAGCAGGAGCTTCGCGCGCATCGCGTCAGCGGCTGGGGGCGTGAAGCGGGGCATGGCGTCCACCGTACCGAGCGTGTGGTCGCGTCGGGGCACCAGTTGCGGACCGGACGACGGACTGGAGGCGCGGTGCCAGCTGGCACCGCGCCTCCAGTCCGTCTCGTCCGTCGCTACGAGACCTCGTCGAACCACCACTGGTGTGGCGGTCGCCGCACCAGGTCCCCGGGGTCGGCGGCGATCCGCGGCCGGTCCGGACCGTCGACCGAGGCGATCACGACGACCCGGTCGTCGTTCGACCGGAACAGGCGTGCGTCGGCCGAGCCGAGTTCGGGCAGGGCGACCTCGCGCACCCAGGCGACCAGGTCGTCGCCCTGGCTCGGGGACGCGGCGGCCTCCCACATGAGGGTCGGGCGGCCGGCGCTCATCGTTCGAGGAGCGGCGGCACGCGCGGGATCTCCTCGGCGTGCTGCATGTCCGCCTCGGTCAGGCGGAACACCTCGGGGTAGGCGTCGCGCTGGGAGCGGCGGGCCGGTTCCGTGGTGCGCCAGGTGTACAGGCAGCGCTCGCACTGCCGGAGCTCCCAGACACCGGCGACGGGGCTGAGGGCGATCGTCTCGATCGCCTCGGCGCCGCAGCGGGGGCAGACGGACTGGGACGGGGACGCGGTCATCGCTGTGCTCCGATCATGGTCGTGAGGCGGGTGATCCAGTCCGCGGTCTCGGGGAGGTCCCGTGCGGGCTGACTGAAGTGGCCGCGGGCGTCCGGGGCCACGGGCGTCGTCGCGTCGATGATGAGCTTGTCCGTGATGCCGGACGGCGACGAGCTCGGGTCGAGGGCGACGACGGACATGTTCGGCAGCTGCACGAGGTCACCGGCCGGGTTCACCTTCGTCGACAGCGCCCACATCACCTGCGGCAGGTTGAAGGGGTCGACGTCCTCGTCCACGACGATGACCATCTTCACGTAGCCGAGACCGTGCGGCGTGGTCATGGCACGCATCCCGACCGCCTTCGCGAAGCCGCCGTAGCGCTTCTTCGTCGAGACGATGGCGAGCAGCCCGTGCGTGTACATGGCGTTGACCGCCTGCACCTCGGGGAAGTCCGCCTTGAGCTGCTTGTACAGCGGCACGCACGTCGCCGGGCCGATCAGGTAGTCGACCTCCGTCCACGGCATCCCGAGGTAGAGCGACTCGAAGATCGGCTTCGTGCGGAACGAGATCCGGTCGATGCGGATCACGGGCATGCTGTGGCCGCCGGAGTAGTGCCCGGTGAACTCGCCGAACGGGCCTTCGAGCTCACGCTTGCGGCCCTCGATGACGCCCTCGATGACCACTTCGGAGCCCCACGGCACGTCGAAGCCGGTGAGCGGTGCGGTCGCGATCGGGTACGGCGACTGTCGGATCGCTCCGGCCATCTCGTACTCGGACTGGTCGTAGCGGAGCGGGGTCGACGCCATCAGGGTGATGATCGGGTCGTTGCCGAGCGTGATCGCGATGGGGAGGTCCTCGCCGCGTTCCTCGGCGGCGTGCAGGTGCAGCGCGACGTCGTGGACGGGCACCGGCTGAATGGCGAGGCGTCGCTTCCCCTTGACCTGCATCCGGTAGATGCCGACGTTCTGCTTGTCGAAGCTGTCGGGGTCGTCGGGGTCGCGTGAGACGACGGCGGCCTTGTCGAGGTAGAAGCCGCCGTCGCCGTCGTTCAGGCGGAAGAGCGGGAGCAGGTCGAAGACGTTGATGTCGTCGCCCTCGACCGTGTTCTCGCGCCACGGGGCGTCCTCACGGCGCTCGGGTGCGACCGGGAACGCGTCCCAGCGGCGGATGAACTCGGCGACCTGCTCACGCGTCGTGGTCTGCGGGTCCATGCCCATCGCGATCGCGTGGTTCGGCCAGGAGCCGAGCGTGTTGAGGGCGACCGTGGCATCGGTGAAGCCCTGGATGTTGTCGAAGAGGAGGCCAGGGGCGGCCTCCCCGATCCGGCCGGCGGCGTTCGCGGCGGCGGCGAGGTCGGGCTCCGCCTGCACCTCGTCGGAGATGCGGAGCAGCTGCCCGTGCTCGTCGAGCGCGTCGAGGAACGACCGTAGGTCATCGAACGGCATCGGATGTCCTTCCTGGTTGACGGTTGTCGTGTGCCGGAGCGGCGCCGTCACGCACACGCTCCGCGTGGAGTCCCTCCCAGCGCCGGGCGCGGGGGTGGGGCAGGTCGAACTGGTCGAGGACCCGGGCGACGACGTGGTCGACGATGTCGTCGACGGTCTCCGGGTGGTTGTAGAACGCGGGCATCGGCGGCACGATCCGGACGCCGAGTTCGGCGAGTGCCGTCATGTTCTGCAGGTGGATGGCGCTGAGCGGGGTCTCCCGCGGGACGAGCACGAGCTTCCGGTGCTCCTTGAGGACGACGTCTGCCGCTCGGCCGAGCAGTTCGTCGGCGTACCCGGCGCGGATGCCCGCGAGGGTCTTCATGCTGCACGGGATGATCACCATGCCGTCCGTCCGGAACGACCCCGAGCTGATGGACGCGGCCTGGTCGCCGGACCCGTGCACGACGTCGGCGAGGGCTCGCACCTCGGACACCGAGTACGGCGTCTCGAGCTCGATCGTCGTCCGCGCCCAGCGGGAGAGCACGAGGTGCGTCTCGACCTCGGGGATCTCTCGGAGCGCCTGCAGGAGCGCGACGCCGAGCGGCGCCCCGGTCGCTCCCGACATGCCCACGATGAGTCGCATGGCCCTCCTTTTGTTCGTATGCGAACTATCTGTCAGGAGTGACTGTACTCTGTTCGTACACGAACTACAACCGCTCGGAGGCCTCCGTGTTCGACGACACCGCGTTCCACCTGATGCGCGTGATCCTGCAGGAGCACGGGGCCAGGTGGGCGGAGCGGCTGCCGGACCTCACGAAGCCCCAGTACGCCGTGCTCGAAGCACTCGACGACACCGGCGGGCTCGATCAGAAGGCCGTCGGTGAGGCGAGCGCGACGACGAAGGCGACGCTCACTGAGATGCTCGGCCGGATGGAGACCCGGGGGCTCATCGAGCGCCGCGCCGACGCGGGTGATGCTCGGCGGCGGCTCGTCCTGCTGACGTCGGCGGGCGCTGCGAAGCTGCGGGAGGCGCGGGTCGTCGCGGGGGCGCTGGAGCGCGAGATGCTCGGTGCGCTGCCGTCGGACGAGGTGGCGCGGTTGACGGAGACGCTCGCGGCGCTCCGCGGGGCGCTGCGGCTGCGGAGCGACGGGGCGTCCTGACGACGGACCGGAGGCGCGGTGCCAGCTGGCACCGCGCGGTCAGTCCGCCGTGCGCGCCGCTTCTTCCTCGTCCGCCGGAGCCGGGTCCCGGCGCATCCGGACGAGGCTGGCCACGGTCGACGCCGCCATCGCGACGACGATCACCACGAGCGACACCCACGTCGGGATCTCCGGCGCCCAGGCGATGTGCTCGCCGCCGTTGAGGAACGGCAGCTCGTTGCCGTGCAGTGCGTGCAGCACGAGCTTGACGCCGATGAACGCGAGGATGAACGCGATGCCGTACTTGAGGTAGACGAGCCGCTCGAGCAGCCCGCCGAGCAGGAAGTACAGCTGCCGCAGCCCCATCAGGGCGAACACGTTCGCGGTGAACACGATGAACGCGCTCTCGGTGATGCCGAAGATCGCCGGGATCGAGTCGAGCGCGAAGAGCAGGTCGGTCGTGCCGATCGCGATGAGCACGATGAGCAGCGGCGTGTAGTGCCGCACCCCGTCGTGGGTGGTCCGGAACTTCATCCCGTCGAAGGTGTCGGTGATGCGCACGCGCCGGCGCAGCAGCCGGACGATGAAGCTGTCCTTCTGCTCGTCGTCGTCGTCCTCGCCGCGGAGCTGCTGGATAGCGGTCCACACGAGCCACGCGCCGAAGATGTAGAAGATCCAGGAGAAGTTCTCGATGAGCTGCGCCCCGACGAGGATGAAGACCCCGCGCAGCACGAGCGCGATGATGATGCCCAGCATGAGCACCTCTTGCTGGATCTTCTTCGGCACGGCGAACCTCGCCATGATGATGACGAACACGAAGAGGTTGTCGATGCTGAGGCTGTACTCCGTCAGCCAGCCGGCCAGGAACTGACCCGCCGGCTCTCCCCCGGCGAAGTACAGCATCGCCAGCGCGAAGACGAGCGCGAGGCCGACGTAGACGCCGACCCAGATGCCGGACTCCTTGAGCGTCGGGACGTGCGGACGGCGGGCGACGATGACCAGGTCCGCGAGCAGGATCGCGACGAGCGCGATGATCGACCCGACTTCGAACACGACGGGGAGCTCGGGCATGCGGAGCCTTCCTTGCAGGGTGAGAGTTCGTGCAGCCAGTGCGACGGCGGAGTCCAGTGTCCCGGAAGTTCCGCCCGCTCGCGAACCCGCTGGCCAGACCCCGCGTCCCTACACGGACGCCTCGGTCCCCCGCGTCACACCGACGCCTCGGTCCCCCGCGCCTTCCCGACCACGACGTCGACGATCCCGGCGAGCAGCGCCGCCGCGACGAACCCGAGCGACACCCCGAGCGCCAGCGGCAGACCCTGCGAGTAGTCCCCGTGTGAGTCGGCGAGCGCGGAGTAGAAGACGCTGCCGACGGCGGCGATGCCGATCGCGGAGCCGACACGCGCCCCGACCTGGATGAGGCCACCCGCCGAGCCGCCCTGCTCGACCGGCACCTCGGACAGCGTGAGCGTCTGGTTCGGCGAGATGGTCAGCCCGGAGCCGACACCAGCCACGAGCAACGGGAGGACGAGCCACCACCCGAGGTCGGACCGGTAGTGGTTCGCGACGACCCAGATCACACCGCCGAGGCCGAGCAGCACCAGGACCGTCCCGACGACGATGAGCTGTCGACCGAACCGGTGCACGACCCGCCCGCCGATCGTCGAGGCGATCCCGGACCCGACGGCGAAGGCGACGGAGGACAGCCCCGCCTGCAGCGCCGAGTAGTGCAGACCGGACTGCAGCGCGAGCGTCAGGACGAAGAACAGCGGGGTGAACCCGGCGAAGTAGAGCGTCGCGAGTCCGACGCCGAGCGAGAACGACCGACGCCGGAAGAGCCGCAGGTCGATCACGGGCTCCTTCGTGCGCTGGTACCGCCGCTCCCACAGCACGAACACGACACCCAGCACGACGGCCACGACCACGAGCCACCACTTCGCGTTGCTCTTCCACTGCTCGGACTGCACGAACGGCAGCAGCAGGGCGACCACGGCGGCACCGAGCAGCGCAATCCCGACCGGGTCGAAGTCGTGCTTCCGCCCCCGTTCGGCGCGGGCCGCGGTCGGCAGGTAGCGGAAGGCCAGGAGGATCGTGACCAGCCCCACGGGCAGGTTCACGAAGAAGACGAACCGCCACCCGTTCTCCGTCCCGAAGGCCGTGATGAGCAGGCCGCCGACGAGCGGGCCGATCGCGGTCGCGATGCCGACCGTCGCGCCGAACAGCCCGAACGCGGTGCCGCGTTCCTTGCCGCGGAACAGCTGCTGGATGAGCGCGGTGACCTGCGGCGTCAGCAGACCGCCGGCGAGGCCCTGCACCAGGCGGGCGATCACCAGGACGATGCCGTTCGGGGCGAAGCCGCACAGGGCACTCGCCACGGTGAACAGACCGACCCCGATGACGAACATCCGTCGGCGCCCGGAGACGTCCCCGAGCCGCCCGCCGGGGACGAGCAGGAGCCCGAACGACAGCGCGTAGCCGGAGAGGATCCACTGCACCGCCTCGGGCGAGGCCCCCGGGAGCCCCTTCGAGATCGACTGCAGCGCGACGTTGACGATCGACACGTCGAGCAGGACGATCCCGCCGCCGAGCAGGCAGATGACGAGGGCCTTCCAGCGGTTCGGGTCCGGCTGGTCGGTGGGAGCCGCATCGGGCTCGACGGGTGTGCGCGGTTCAGCAGTCATGACGCCCTCACGGTAGGCGCGTGCGCCGCCGGGGTCCGCGGAGACCGCGCTTCCCGTCCGACTCGCAGGGCGACCTGAGGACCCCCACAGCACCGCGCCTCCCGCCGTACCCCCGCCCGCCGTACCGCCGACGGGTCCGCCCCGTAGTCTCCAGGGGTGCCCACCGACCCGGCTCACTGGTTCCTCGCCCGCGACGAGCGCGGCAACACCGCCACCGAGGTGCACTCCGGCGGCGGTGACGGTGGTGGTCCGGCCTGGTCGGAGGGCAACCTCGTCCGCCCCCTGGTGCACGGCGGCCCGTACTTCGAGCGCCTCCACGCCGAGCTCTCCGCACTGCGGCCCGGCGACCGCGTGTGGTTCACCGACTGGCGCGGTGACGACGACGAACGGCTGCTGCCCGACGGCCCGACGATCGGCGACCTGCTCGCCGACCGTGCCCGCGCCGGCGTCGAGGTCCGCGGCCTGATCTGGCGCTCCCACGGCGAGCGCATCTCGGCGTCGCTCAGCGCCCGGGCGAACGAGCTGCTCGGCCGGAAGATCAACGACGCCGGTGGCGAGGTCCTCCTCGACCAGCGCGTCCGGGTGTTCGGCTCGCACCACCAGAAGTTCTTCGTCATCCAGCACCGGGACGACCCGGCGCACGACGTCGCCTACGTCGGCGGCATCGACCTGTGCCACAGCCGCCGTGACGACGCCGCGCACGAGGGCGACCCGCAGCACGTCTCGATCGACGCCCGGTACGGCGAGCGCCCTGCCTGGCACGACGCCTCGATGGAGCTCCGCGGTCCGGTCGTCGCCGACGTCCTCGCGGTCTTCGCCGAGCGGTGGGACGATCCGCACCCGCTCGACCGGAGCCTGCCCTACCGGATGCTCCTGCAGCGTCTGACCCGGATGCCGCGCCACCCGGAGCCCCTGCCCGAGCGGACTCCCCCGCCACCGGTCGCCGGGGACCACGCCGTCCAACTCCTGCGGACGTACGGGGTGAAGCGCCCGCCGTTCCCGTTCGCGCCACAGGGGGAACGGAGCATCGCGCGCGCCTACGCCAAGGCCTTCCGCACGGCCCGGTCCCTCATCTCCATCGAGGACCAGTACCTGTGGTCCCGCGAGGTCGCCTCGGGCATCGCGGAGGCCCTCGAACACAACCCCGAGCTGCGCGTGATCATCCTCGTCCCCCGGTACCCGAACTCCGACGGCGTGCTGAGCGGTCCCCCGAGTCGCCTCGGCCAGATCGACGCGATCCGCGAACTCCGCCGCACCGCCCCGGACCGTGTCGGCGTCTTCGACCTGGAGCACGAGTCCGGCCGGCCGATCTACATCCACGCCAAGGTGTGCATCGTCGACGACACCTGGTTCACGATCGGGTCCGACAACTTCAACCGTCGCTCGTGGACGACGGACAGCGAGCTCACCTGCGCGGTGGTCGACGGGCCCGACGGCGACGGGTCAGTCGCGCGGGACCTCCGGTTGCAGCTGTGGGCCGAGCACCTGGCGACGACGCCGGACGACCCACGGCTGAACGGCTCCGGCGCCGAGCTCCTCGCGCTCTGGCGGTCCCGCGCGCGAGCGCTCGACCACTGGCACGAGGACGGTCGGCCCGGCCCGCGGCCGCCTGGTCGTGTCCGGCAGCACGAGCCGGAGCCGGTGTCGGCGCTCCAGCGGTTGTGGGCCGCGCCCGCGGCGAAGCTCGCGGTCGACCCCGACGGTCGGCCACGCCGGTTGCGGGGCTCGACCCGGTTCTGACGGGAGGCGCGGTGCGGGCCCGACCCGCGCCTCCAGGCCGTCATCGGTGACCGTCCACCGCCGTCCCCTCCGGTGGTCCCGCAGCAAGCGGGCCGCCGCACGGCGGCCGTCGTGATGTCATCCGTCGGGAGGACGCTGCGGTCCGCGACGCGCCCCTATCGTTGGGCGCGCGCTCCGGCGCGACGAGGGGAGCACGACATGTTCGAGAACCTGGGCGGCACACACGTGCTGGTCATCCTGGTCTTCCTGGCGCTCGAGGTCCTCGCGCTGGTGCAGGTCTGGCGGGACCGCCGCCGCAGCGACCTCGTGAAGGTCCTCTGGACGGTGGCGATCATCGCGCTCCCCGTCATCGGCGTGCTCGGGTGGGCCGTGAACTGGTTGCTCGGCCGCGCTGCCGACCGCCTGAACCGGTCGAGCGGACCCACCGCGTAGCGGGAGCCGTCCCCACCGAGCACCGAAGTGTTGCGTGACGTCGTCGGGAGTCACCACGGCCAGCGCTTGACGCGCACGATTCCGCCGGAAACGGGCAACTTTCCGTCCGACGCTTTTCCCTAGGCTCGTGTCAGGATCGCGCCGCGCGCCCGATCCCGCCGCACCGCAGCGGCCGACCGATGACGGGAGGTTCGACATGTCGCAGTTCGTCCAGGGGTTCGACCAGGATGCCATCGTCGGTGAGCCCGAGGTCGTCGAGGACCACCGGACCGTCCGCGAGGTCGCCGACCACCCCGCGTGGCTGCGGCTCAAGGACGCCGTCGTGTCGTTCCGTGCGCTGCAGACGGCGGACGGCTCGGTACCCGACCCGTCGGACCACGCGGCTGCGTCCGGACAGCTGGCCACGATCCTCCAGGCAGTCGCCGAACTGGCGCCCTTCTTCCCGCACGATGCGTCGTACCTCGTTGCGCTGCAGCGCGACTTCGAACGGTGGGGAGCAGAGGGGTTCGGGGTCCCCGACTTCCTCGACTCCCTGAACGCGTTCCAGCCGCAGCAGCACCGTGTCGACGGACTCGGCCACCTGGTCGTGTTCCCGATGGTCACGCAGAACGGCAGTTCCTCGCGGTTCGTCGAAGCGCTCCTGGTCGAGGTCATCTGGCCCGAGTTCATCGCCGCACTCGAGGCCGGCGACCACGACAACGACCTGTTCGTCGCGCTGCGCTTCGTCGACTTCACCCCGGGCTACGACACGAACTCGGCGGTGCTCTTCCCCGAGACGGTCGCGATGCGGGAGATCCCGACCTTCACCTGGGGCGCGATCTTCCAGGACCGCGAGGCCGCCCGCTACCGCCGCGTCGTCCGGGCCGCCGCGGAGATCACGAAGCTGGAGCTGCCCGACGAGGCCGCCGCGATGCTCGACGACCAGCAGCTCACGGAGCAGGTCTTCGTGATGTGGGACATCATCCACGACCGCTCGCACATGCGCGGTGACCTGCCGTTCGACCCGTTCATGATCAAGCAGCGGATGCCGTTCTTCCTCTACTCACTCGAGGAGCTGCGCTGCGACCTGACGGCGTACCGCGAGTCGGTGCGGCTCGACCGCTCGCTCACGGAACGACCCGACGACGAACTGTCCGACGAAGAGCGAGCGATCCGCGACCACGCGCGCCTCGTGCAGTACGCCGTCGTCTTCGACCGGATCTTCCGCTTCGCGATCACCGGCAGCCGTGTCCGGAACTACGACGGGCTCGGCGGACAGCTGCTGTTCGCGTGGATGCACCAGCACGGTGTCCTCCACTGGACGGACACGCAGCTCACGATCGACTGGCCGGAGGTCCCGGACGTCGTCATCGCCCTGAGCGACGAGATCAACGAGCTGTACTGGCGGTCGATCGACCGGCCGAAGGCGGCGCACTGGCTCGCCGCCCACCGGATGCTGGCGCGGACGCTCACACCGCACCCGGCGTCCGTCTGGGCACGTGGATTGCCCGACGAGACGCTCGCCGGGCTGCCGAGGGGCTACACCGACGCCGTCCTCGACGACGAGTTCCCGCTGTCGATGTTCTACGAGGCGCTCAACAAGAAGATGGCGGCGGTCATCGCGTCCACGGCCGGCATCACGGGGTCGTCGTCGGTTGCTCGGTCGGCTGCTCCGCCGGTTGCTCCCTCGGTTGATCCGTCGGCTGCTCCGCCGGTTTCGGGCGTCGCCGCGTGAGCGGCGGGTCCCTGGCCGGCCGCCTGGTGCTGATCGCGGGAGCGACCAGCACCAGCGGCGCGGCCGTCGCGCGGGCACTCACCTCCGCCGGCGCGACCGTCGTCGCGGTGGGCACGAGGCCAGACGGCCTGGAGGCGCTGCGAGCCTCCGTCCCGGGCAACGCCGCCGGCGTCGACCTGACGAACACGATGGCTGCCACGACCAGCGCCGCCGGCATGCTGTGTGACGCCAGCGGCAGCAACACCGACGGCAGCTACGGTGACGGCACCTACTGCACGGACACAGCGAAGGTCACGACCCGCTCTGGCGCGTCATTCGAGGCCCGCAAGTGGGTCGCCGGCACCGCATCGCTCGGCTGGTACGACACCCGCAGCAACAGCCACGTCGCCACTGGTGCGGCCAGCTGCCCCGTCCACACCGGTCCCGACGGTACCGAGTACACGTCCACACCATGCATCGCGCTCGTCGGGCCCGGCGACCGCTTCGACTACGTCCTGTCCGTCGTCAACGCTGGCACTGAGCCCGCCACCCACATGACGATGGTCGATGACCTGCCCGTCCACGGAGACAAGGGTGTCATCGGCGCCGTCCGTGGCACCGCATGGGACCACCGCCCCACCCTCGCCACTGCAGCGACTCTGGTTGGGAAGGGCACCGCCAACATCGGGTACACCGCGGCGGAGGACTACTGCACGAAGGACCTCGACTTCACGTCCAGCGGCTGCGCTGATGGGGACTGGTCGAACGACTTCACCACAGACGCCACCGCGTTGCAGGCGCAGTTGGACTTCACCGCTGACCCTCTTCTTCCGGGCGAGAGTGTGCAGTTGCAGTTCGCGATGACCACCCCACTCGAGGTTGCTGACGCCGGCACGCCGACGATCGCGTGGAACTCGTTCGCGCACGCCGAGACCACGCAGCAGGCCAACGGCAATCCGCGCGTCCTGGCACCGATTGAACCGATCAAGGTCGGTGTCGCCACCACCTACGGAGTCCTGTCGATCCACAAGACCGTCAGCGACAACCCCGGGAACCTTGATCTCAGCGATACCACCTACGAGATGGCGTACCAGTGCACGCTCACCCCGACCCGTGGCCAGCAGCAGACCGTCGCCGAAGGCGCGGTGTCTCTCACAGCGGACGAGACCAGAACGGTCGACCACATCCCGGCCGGCGCGTCTTGCGCCATCTGGGAGACCGACGCGAAGGGTGCCGTCTCGGACGCGGCTGACCGTGATCATGCGAAGACGATCACGATCGAACCGCGCTACACCGCGGACGACACCACGACCGCAGCAGTGACCGTGAACAACACCTACCCCATGGGGCACCTCACCGTCACCAAGCAGCTCGCCGGCGCCGGCGCAGCTTCCGCGAAGGGCCCCTACGAGATCGAGGTCACCTGCACGTACCAGGGACACAATGTTCCGGGCTCTCCGCAGACACTCACCTTCGCTACCGCCGGGACGAAGACCATCGACGTCCCAGTGGGTGCGGACTGCACCGTTGAGGAAACCGCTACCGGCGGTGCCGACGAAACCACAGTCGAACCCGAGGGCGGGATTACGATCCCTTCGGCTGGCGATCAGAGCGCAGTTGTCACGGTGACGAACACCTTCACCACCGTCCCCGTCACCCCGGGTGACAGCACACCGACGCCAGCACCCACCACGACCCCGCATGTCGGCAGCTCAGGCAACGGTTCAGACAGCGGCACAGGCACCGGCACCGGCACCGGCACCGGCACCGGCACGCATACGGAACCGCAGGTTGGAGCGCTCGCGTTCACCGGCGCGAACATCGGCGCCGGAGTCATCGCCGCGGCCGCGCTGCTGCTCGTCGGGCTCATGCTCCTGCGGGTACGCCGCCGCAACGGGTAGCACCCGCCGGATTGCGGAGCGGGGTGGGCAGGAACGATGCATTCCTACCCACCCCGCTTTGTCATGTCACTTTCGCCGCTGCCGCGTCATGAACGGCGCCAGCCGCCGTTTTCCTCTGCGACAACACCAACAGGGACCGGTCGGGCGTTGTCGCCCGTCCGTCTGCCCACAGCGCACAGCAAGGAGCACCGATGACAAGCGGAGGACGGCGATGGCACCGGGAACGGTTCCGCCTGCGCGGCAGCGTGCAGGACCTGCTGTTCGTGGCCTGCGATTGCGAGTTCAGACGGAATCACGACTACGTCGAGTGGCTGCACCTGCCCGGCAACGAACAGCGACTGCTTCGTGCGCTCCAGGTGTGGGCGGCGGGTGCACGCTCTGGCGGTGCTGGCCCGCTGGCTTCTGAGGCGGGGCCGTGATCCAATGGACTCACCCCCTGAACATCTGAATGGTTGCCCCATGCGTCCTCACCCGCTCATGGCCGACCGCGACCTGCTGAGAGCAGTCCGCGCCGGCGACCGCGACGCATACGGCGAACTGTGGTCCCGCCACGCGGAGGCCATCCGCAAAGCGGCGTCCTTCTTCACTGGCTTCGACCCCGACGACGTCACGGCGGAGACATTCGCCCGCGTGCTTCGCAGCATTGAGCACGGCCACGGACCCGTTGACACGTTCCGGCCCTACGCCATGGTCGCGGCCCGCAACATCGCCACGGAGTGGTCTCGCGCCCGATCCGACCTCCCGCTCGATGTCGCAGGCGACGTCGAAGACGAGACCCTCGCCGAGTTCGCCTCAGCGCACGCCGACGACCGCTCCCTCGCCGCGCGCGCGTTCCACTCCCTGCCCGACCGGTGGCAGGAAGTGCTCTGGTACACCGAGGTTGAGCAAATGAAGCCGGCCGAGGTGGCACCGCTGCTGGGGATGTCCGCGAACTCTGTCGCAGCGCTGTCCGTTCGAGCCCGAGAAGGATTGAAGCAGGCGTGGATCGCCGCGCACGTCCGCTCCGAGAACGTGCCCGACGAACACAAATGGGCCATTGAACGGGCCGCGAAGTACGCCCGCAACAAGCTGCCAGCAGTGCAACGCCGCAAGATCGACGAGCACCTCGAGGACTGCCCGAACTGCCGCCTCGCGTTCGAGGAGATCGACAACGCAGCGTCCCGCATCGCCCTGGTGCTGCTACCGCTCGTGCTCGGCTCCGCCGCTACCGCCTACGCGTCGTATGCGACGACACGTGGTGCGACCATGCCGAGTGCGCCGCTCGCGGGCGGACGGATGACGACGAAACGGGCTCGACTCACAGCAGGAGCCGTCGCCACTGTCGCCGCCGTCGCACTCACCGGCGTTGCCGTACACGCCGCCGTCAACCGGGGCCCGGACATTCTCGAATCACAGGCTGCCGTTGCGGCCGAACCGCACGCAGCACCGGACGAGCCACGCCTTCGCGCGGCACCGCCGATCACGGAGCCCGCTCCCGACCAGACCGGGACGGCGACGACCGGGCAAGCACCAGCCGCCGATCATCCATCCACAGTCATCCTCCCGACGTCGACCACGCGAACCGGCTCCGCGGCCATCGGCCCCCGTGCGGACACCGGCGACGCGACCTCTACCGAGCCCGGAGCCGTGAACTCGCCGCCGTCGGTGCCCACCCCCGGCTCGACGCCGTCAGACCCAACGGGCCCGACCACTACCCCGACAGCCCCGCCCACGGCACCAACCGACCCGCCGACGACACCGTCCGATCCGCCGACGGCGCCGTCCGCACCCGTCGTCTCCACCTCTCAGGAGCACAGCGGTCTGCTTCCCGTCCTCAGCGGAACGGCCGAACCAGGCGCAACGATCGTGGTCAACGCCACCGAGGCAGCGGGTACCGTCGCGGGCCCCTTCGTCACGACGGTCGACGACGCCGGAGCCTGGCAGCTCGTCCCAGAGCTTCCCGAAGCGGGGGAGTGGACGCTCACGATCACACAGACCATCGGCGATCTCACCTCCACAGCGACCGACGCGACCAGCGTGTTGTACACGGACGACCTGGTCGTGGATCCTCCGACTGTTCAGGACGGTGAGTATCTGTACTGGGTGAAGGGCACGCCGGGTGCGGACGTCGAGGTGCTCTACAGCGACGGCACAAGCAAGATGATCGCGGTGCTGTCCGATGGACAAACGTTCTGGTCCGGTCCGACGAGCCCTTCCGACAGCGTTCCTGCCGTCACCGGCATGCGGTACTCGACTGCACCGTCGCACGGTGTCCTGCATGACCTCAGCAGCTACTTGACCGGCTGATGGCCGCTCCGCACGACGACGTCGGGGGCTGATGCGGCCGCCAGCTCGTCAGAGCTGTGCGGGCGGCAGCAGCTGGTCGAGCTGGTGTCGGAGCCCCTGGAGCGCCTGCATGTGCTCCGGAAGGAGCATGTCCCACGGCGACGGGAGCTCGGCACCGACGACGTCCTCGAGCGCACCGTCGGCTCGGAGACCGAGCTCCTCCAGCACGGGGACGAGTTGGAGATCGCGATACAGGCGTGCGTCACGCAGTGCGTCTGTGCGGGCAGAGACGGTCGCCGGGTCGGCGTGAGCCCGAAGTGCATCGATGAGCTGCTCGAGCGCGCGGCGTTCAGCCCAGAGGGCGGCCGATAACTCTCCTGCGTGCATGTGCCGATCCTCCCGGTGCAACGGACATCGCTGTTGCGTGCCCTCCAAGTAACCAGACGACGCCCGGCCGGAAGGATGACGCCGTGGCACTGACAAGGGGCCGGCTCCCGAAGGACCGGCCCCTTGTGCGTGTCGCGTACCGCTTAGCGAATCAGATGGTGCCGTCCTGAACGTGTCGCTTCCGACGCCCCACTACGAGGACCGTCACGCCGAGTGCGAGGAGCATGATCGCAAGCAATGCGCCCGGGAGGACCAGGTCGGTCCCGGTGAACGCCAACGTGCCTGTGGCGTTCGCATCGTTGCCCGCACCGGTGCCCGGCGCATTGCCTGCGCTGTTGCCCGGATCGTTGTTTGCCGGGTCGTCACCGTTGTCCGTGGGTGCTGCGACGGCGACGGTGATCTCGTCGGACGGGTCTGCCGTGATCGAGGCGCCGGACGGGTCCGTCGCCGTACCGGCAGCGGTGACTGTCAGGGGCCCGTTCTGCAGGTCAGCCGCGGTCACGGTGTACGTCGCCGTGCACGTCACTGATTCGCCCGGGGCAAGCGAGCCCACTGATGGGCAGGAGAGGTTGGACAGGTCGCCGCTGCCGGAGAAGTCGATGTCGCCGACGGTGGGATCGGTGACGGTGACGTTGCCGGTATTGGACACGGTGAAGGTGTACGTGATTTTCTGCCCGACGGTGGCGGCGTCGGTGCTCGGCTTGACCGTCACCGTGACTGCCGGGGACTGTGTGATGGGTTGGGCTGCGACAGCCGGTGCGCTGAGGACCGGGGAGCCGGCGGCGGTCGCAGTGCCGGTGACGGTGCTGATGATCGTCTCATCGGCGTCGAGATCGGCCTGCGTCAGCGTGTACGTGCCGGTGCACTCCACCGAAGCGCCGGGCGCGACGGGACCAGCTGGGCAGGACAGGGCCGGTGCGTCACCGGTGCCGGTGAAGTCGCCCTGCTCGAGGGACACGCCAGTGGCCGTAGCGGTGCCGGTGTTCGTCACCGTGTAGTGGAACGTGACTTCCTCGCCGGCTTTCTTCCCCGCGGTGGTTGCGGGCTCCGCGACGATGCCGAGGGATCGGGTCGGTGTGACGGTCACGGGGGCTGGAATGGTGTCCGCGACTGCCGGGTACCCGTTCGTGTCGGTTCCGGTCGGGGTGACTGTGCTCGGAATACCGCCCGCGTCGATGTCGGCCTGCGTCGCCGTGTACGTGGCGGTGCAGACGGTGGACGCGCCGATGGCGAGTGCTTCGGCCTCACATGTGACGGTCGGGGTGTTCCCGGTGGTTCCGTCGACATTCAGTCCGATGTCGGTGAGGTCGATGTCGCCGTTGTTGGTCACGGTGTAGGTGTACGTGACTGGGTCACCAACAGCAGCTACCGGGTCAGAAGTGACCGAGCCGGTGGCGGTCAGGCTCGGATGGGCCGGCAAGGTGAGCGTGAAAGTGATGAAGCCGTCGGCCGTAGCCGGTGTCGTTGCAGGGTTCTGACCCCACACGGGATGCGGCAGTGCGTCGCCGACGAGGCTGGAGCCGCCGCCGCCACCGCCACGGACGAGCGATGGGGCTTTGAGCAGCGAGACGCCGCCGCCGCCGCCGTAGTATCCGCCACCGCCGCCGGCGCCGGAACGGGCGCCGGTACCGCCGAGCGCGGGAGTGATGACCCCGTCGACGACGGTCGCGGGGCCTTGCCCCGTGCCGCTTCCGCCTTGAGGCAAAGTGACCGACGCGGTGTTGTTCGGCGCGGTTGTCAGATCCGGCAGTGTGCCAGGGGCTGTGTCGGTGGCGCCGGATCCGTTGGCTTGCAGGCCGTTGGGCAGTGCAGGCGGCGTGCCGCCGGGACTGGGGAGCCCGCCATCTCCACCGACGAGAGCGGTCGTACCGTTGACCCCACCCCCACCGCCGCCGGCAGCGATGGCCAGGAACTCATCATCCGTGGCGAGGTAACTGCCCCCACCGCCTTGGATACCAACGTTGGTCGCCGGGATGCTGCCCGCTCGAACGCCACCGACGACAAGGTTCAGGGTCTCACCGTTGAAGGCGGTACCGAGATCGGACGTGATATCGGCACCCTTGGAAGCGATCGGATACCCGGCCAGGATCGCGTTTGCGATACCGTCCGCGCCCGCCACCTCGACCGTGACGCCGAGCGCGTCAGACGGAACGGTGTACGTCGTCTGCTGGTTCCCGTTCGGCGCGAACGAAACGACTTTCGTGATCGTGTCGGCAGGCTCCGCCGCGTGGGCGGGGGCCGCGAAGCTCAGCCCTGCCAGACCCGTCAGGGCGAGTCCGCCGGAAAGCAGCACTGCCAACGTCTTCCGTGGCCGATCGCCGTGAACGACAGATCGGTGATGGTCGTGTGTTCGTGCAGCAGTCGCCACAGAGAGCCCCTTGTTCGATTTGCCGTCGCGCCCCGTACGCAGCCGGACCATGCTGATACTTCCGTCTTTGTCAGCACCTGTCCAGGATGGGACGCCAGGGCGCGCGCGTGTCAGCAGCCCAGCACCCCCATCCGATAGTCGATGGCGTCCGGGATGGAGCGTGAACTCCGGCCGGCGCAGGGCGGCGACGTTCCAGCTCGTAGCCGTTACCGCCACCCCTTGGCCTGCCATCGCGCGTCCCCTCACTTGGGGTGGCTCGCCGCCCCGTACTGCCGGTACCGTCAGTGCTGGGAGGACCCCTGACCAGTCCTCGCGATGCCCGTGTCACTGATGGCGGTATCGCTCGCCGTGGCCCGCTTTCCCCTAGCCGGGCCACGGCGGCTACGAGGGGGCCAGGGACGAGGGACGACGGCTGGTGCTGCAGAGGGACAAGCGCCCACGCGAACAGGCGCGGCAAGCCCGGCTCCGGTTGATGGTCGCCGACACCGGGTCCTGGACCAAGCTCGCAGCGCTGATCTCCCTCGTGCTCGCCGTAGCTGGAGTGCTGATCACCACACTCGGATCGCAGGCCGTGCTCTCCATCAACCTCCTGCGCCCGGTGGATGAGTTGCTGCACGAAATCACTGGGGACTCGACGTACTCCCTGGAGCACAGTCTGTCGATGGCTGCTGTCCTCGGATTCGCGGTCCCGGTCGCCGTGCTGACGGTCGTCGTCGGAACCGTGATCGGCGCGGTGGCCGCGATCCTCTACAACCTCGCCGTGCACGTCTCCGGCGGCCTCATCATCGGCCTCGCCAACGACAGCACCGCCCGCATGAGCCGACGCCGCACGGAGAGCCTCCCCTCCGATCGGTAGGGCCGCCCGACGCACGCGATCCAGAAGCCGCCACGGCTGTCGATGCGGCGACTCGGCTACCGCAGGCAGGCAACGGGCCGGACGGGGACCTGCCGCTTGTTGTGTTGCGAAACAGTAACTGTTCCCTCGAGTACGTCCCCCTTACGGGGGCAAAACCTGGATAGATGCTCACAGTTCCGCCAGGATTGCCCCCAGACGCAGCGCCGCGAAACCACGCAGTGCGCTCGTTCAACCCGTTCGAAAGCTAGGGGATCAGGTGAAACCACGTTGGGATGGGGTGCGCAAGCACTTCACAGGGAAAAGTGTCAGGGCGGCATCAGCGATGACGCAGGGTCGACGTGTGCTGAGCGTCGCACTCGCTGGGCTGCTGGTAGCAGCGGGGGTCGGGTTGGCGTCGCCGGCGACAGCCGCGCCCGTCTTCCAGATCACGGGGAGCTGGGACAGCAGCACACCAGCCACGGTCGCGAAGGGCGATGTTCTCAACGCCACCTGGCGGCTGAACGTCAACGATGACCAGCCGGCACCCTCCAACGACCCGGTCGACAACGTCACGTTCAGCATCACGTTGCAACACGGGCTGTTCAAGAACCTGCCCGACCTGTGCCTGACCACCGGAGTCGACACGGCTTCGGCGATTTCCGCTGACGGTCGCACGCTCTCCTGCAACCTGGGCACTGTGAACCAGGGCACTGCCGTGACGGTGCTTACTCCGGTCGTTGCCGATGGGCTGACCGGGGATCAGATCACCGCGACCGGCACGATCAACGGACAATCAGTCGCGCTCGATCCCATCAACATCGCGAACTCCTTCGCGGAGGACATGCAGTTCGGTGGCAACACCGGCGCCTACTACTGGAACAGCGACACCACTGGCGTGGACCTCGACACGGAATGGTCCCTGCGCATCGGAAAGGGATCCGAGCCGGGCCCCGACAGCGTCACGTACCGCCTGACGGTCGCTGACTCGAACGGCGGCGATGTGAGCGTCGGCACGTCAGGACGCGGCAACACAGTTGGATGTGGGCCGTTCAACTCGGACATTGCATCGGGCAACCCCTGGTCTGAGCTGCCCAACTACCCGGCCGATCAGATCGCGTCGTTCGTGGACAGCTGCACGCTGACCGAGGTCAGCCCCGGCCAGTTCGACCTCACTCTCAGTGGCATCAACTACGACCTGCTCAAGAACCCCACGAAGGACTCCGCGGGCGCTGCGCTGCCCACGGACTGGAGCTACGTCGCCAGCGGATCGCTGTGGTTCCACGTCGCCACGAACCAGCCGGGTTCGCTTTCGCTGACGTCAGATGCTCCGACGTACACGTCCGCGACCGGCATGCTGTCGACAGATTTGCCGAGCAACAACACGACGAACAAGGCGTACACGCTGCCCGGTTCGTGGAGTGCATCCTGGAACCGTGAATGGACCGGTAGCGGAGGATCACCGTGGGACGACTCGTACCGGGTTTCCGCGGGAACGACCGTCCGACAGGTGGCGACCAATGCCTTCTCCGCTGATGCAGTACCGGGCACGGCCACGTACGGCAATTGCCTTGCGCTCGACACGCGGTACGTCACCTACCTGCCCGGCGGTGACACGATTTGGGCCTACAACAACCGCAACAACGGTGGTCACGAGTTCGCGTCGACGGTGGAGTACTACGTCGGCGGGAGCGCGCTCCTCGACCCGAACAGTGCTCAGTACAACCCGGACCAGTTCGACTGTGGCACCACGGACGGTGGCTGGACGTCCACGCCACCTGCCGACCCTGCTGCCGTGAAGGCCGTGCGAAGCACCTTCCCGCATTCCTCGTTCGAGGCGGAGGACGCCACCCACCTGCAGCTCTACGTGCAGACGACGATCAAGACCGACACGCCGATCGGCCAGGACGTGTGGATGTTCGGCTCCGTCAACGTCAACGGCGTTTGGACCGGCCCGAGCGCCGACGGAGTGATCACTCCGACGCCCGGTACCCGTTACGTCAATACGAATGGCCGGCGGGACATCCTCCGGACCATCTTTGCGACGCCGTCGATTCAGAAGACGGCGGACCGGTCGGTCGTGAAGCCGGGCGAGCCCGCGAACTTCACGCTCACCTACGCTGCAAACGGTGCGGGAGCGATCCCCGACACCGTCAACGGGTACCAGATCGTTGACACGCTTCCGGCGAACATGACGTATGTGACGGGTTCGGCGACGCCGGAGCCGACCGTGACGACGAACGGTTCCGGGCAGCAAGTGCTCACCTGGAACCTCGATGATGTCGCCACTAACGCCCCACACGCTTTGACCTACCAAGCTGTCGCAGGCGATGCGGTGACGCCGGGCCAGGTACTCACGAACACGGCCACCTCGTCGCTCGCGGGAAACACCTCTGCACCCGCGTCGGCGCAGGTCACGGTTGCCACCAGCGGGTACACCACGATCGTGAAGTCCGCGGATGCACAGTTCATCCCGAACGTGAACGGCGATGGCACGGGCACGGGCTCCTGGACCGTCACGCTGCGTTCCTTCGACCCGGTCGCTCAGGACTACACGGACACCATCGACATCCTCCCCTACAACGGTGACGGCCGCGGGACCTCCTTCTCGGGCTCGTATGACGTCGACCGGGTCCGGGCTGCTGACGGGGCGACGGTGTACTACACCACCGCTGACCCTGCCTCGCTGAGCGATGACCCGGGAGACACCTCCAATGGCGCCCCGGGCACCGTTTCGGGGAACACCGTCGGCTGGACGACGACCTACACCGCGGACGCAACCGCTGTCCGTGTGATCGGTTCCACGCTCCAGCCCGGTGCCACGCAGGCGTTCACCGTCCCGGTGACCACCGACGGCGTGACGGGCGGCGACACGCTCGTCAACCGGGCACAGGCACGCGATGAGCACACCGCACTGGTGATGCGCACCTCTGCCGCGATCAGCGTCGCGAACTACTACTCCGCGACGTTGAAGAAGGAGGTTCAGGACGTCGACGGCAACTGGCACGACGCCAACGACGCCGGCGACTACCCGACCTTCCACTACGGCGACACGGTCCACTACCGCGTCATCGTGACCAACACCGGTCAGGGCGCACTGACGAACTTCGCCGTCAGTGACGACAAGAACCCGGACGCCGGCAACTTCACCATCGACCGTCTCGAGCCCGGCGAAAGCCAGACTCACGAGTACTCGAGGGTGCTGAATGAGTCCATCGGCGGATCCTTCGTGAACACGGCGTGCGGAACTGCGGACACACCCGCTGACTCCGGCGTTGCGCCCACGATCCCGTGCGACCCGGCCGGTATCGACATCGTCGGCTACTCCGTCGTGAAGACCTCGGACCCTGCCTCGGGTGCGAACGTCACGCCCGACCAGACGATCAACTACACGATCACCGTCACCCAGCGTGGATCCGTCGCTGCTGACGCGGAACTCCACGACGCCCTCGCCGGCGTCACGGACGACGCAACGTTCAACGACGACCTCGCGGCTGACATCGGCACCGCAACCCGGAACGGCGACACGATCGACTGGGCCGGAACCATCCCGGTCGGCGGTGTGGCGAAGATCACCTACTCAGTGACCGTGAACAGCGCCGCTGACCTCGCCGACGGCGACAGCATGCTCGACAACGTCGTCACTTCCGAAGGGTGCGAGGCGTTCGCGGATTGCCTCACCCACCACGAGGCCGGCAGCTACGTCTTCTCGAAGACCTCCGACCCGGCACCGGGCGCGGACGTCGTCGCGGGGCAGAGCATCGACTACACCGTGACTGTCAAGCAGGTCGGAGCCGTCCCGCAGCGGGACGTCACCGTCACTGACGACCTCTCCGGAGTCCTCGATGACGCAACGTGGACCGGGAACGAGAAGGCCAGCGACGGCACCGTCACCCGTGACGGGAACACGCTGACCTGGAACGGGGACCTCGCGGTCGGGCAGACGGTCACGATCACCTACACGGTCGCCGTGACCGCGGCGGGTGACACGACCCTGACCAACCAGGTCGCCTCCGACGCTGGCTCCTGCGTCCCGGCTTCGGATGAGAACCCGGACTGCACCACCACGCACCACGCTGGCACCTTCACCTACTCGAAGATGTCCGACCCCAAGTCACCGGCAACCGTCGAGGTGGGCGACACGGTCACCTACACGGTCACCGTCAACCAGCGTGGCACCGCGGGCGTTCCCGGCGCGAAACTCGTCGATGACCTCTCCGGAGTCCTGGACGACGCGACGTGGAACGATGACGCCAAGGCCAGTGCTGGAACCCTCACCCGGGACGGTAACGCCTTGAACTGGGGCGGCGACCTCGCCGTCGGGCAGACGGTAACGATCACCTACACGGTGACCGTCGCAGGTGGTGGCGACACCACTCTGGAGAACACCGTCACCACCCCGCCCGGCAGCCCTGCTGCCGAGTGCGTCACCGCACCGGACGGCACCCCTGGATGCCGCACTGTGCAGAAGTACGGCGGGTACACATTCTCCAAGACCTCGGACCCGAAGTCGGGCACCAAGGTCGCAGCGGGCGAGCGGATCAACTACACCGTCACGGTCACCCAGACCGGCGATGCTGCAGTGAACGCGACCGTCGTGGACAACCTCACGAACGTTCTCGATGACGCCACCTGGGTCGACAACGCAAAGGCGAGCACCGGCACCATCAACCGTGACGGCAACAAGCTCACCTGGACCGGACGCCTCGGAGTGGGCAAGACCGCGACGATCACCTACTCCGTTACCGCGAACGGTGACGGAGACGGCAAGATCGGCAACGTCGTCACCAGCCCCGACACGACGGCAGCGTGCGTCCCCGCCGCAGACGGCAACACCGGCTGCGCCACCGAACACACGATGGTCAAGGCCGCGGCTGTGACAACCCGCGACCCAGGAGCGCTCGCCTTCACCGGTAGCGACCTCGTCGCCCCCGGCGCAGCACTCGCACTGCTCCTGATGGCACTCGGCGGCACCTTCCTCGTGATCCGACGCCGCAAGCAGGTCAACGGCCAGGACCACAACGCCTGACCTACTGAGCAGTAACTGACACAGCGAGGGCCGGTCCCGGGAACGGGGCCGGCCCTCAGCCGTACCCCCATTCAGCCACGTGACCCGGTAACGGTTCTCCTCACCCTGCCCCACAGCATCATGCCGCCCGGTCAAGGATCCGCTACCGGGCGTCACTGAGTCAATCAGAGAGCGGCAGCTACAGAGACGGGTCAACCCCGCTTCCTGACTTTCGTCGCGTGCAGGCCTCTGCCGCCCGTATCCTCTTCTCCGGCGGGAAGACCAGCTCTGGAAGGGGCAACATGCTTTCGATTGTGTACGTCAGCACGGCGAGAGCGGAACTCGCCGACGCGGACCTCCAAGCGATCCTGGATGTTTCGCGCGATCTGAACGTTGAGAACAGCATCACCGGGCTCCTCGCGTACCGTCGCGGCCGCTTCATGCAACTGTTCGAGGGTCCTGACGCTGCAGTCGACGGCACGTTCGCCCGCATCCGGATGGACAGCCGCCACCACAGCCTTGAACTGCTCAGCCGCGCCCAGAGAGACGCCAGGTGGTTCCCAGAGTGGTCCATGGCCTACGAACCGATCACCGATGAGTCGGCTCGCGATCTGCCTGGGTTCAGCGATTCCCTCCGATCAGGGGAAGCGGACTCGTCGCGAACGCAGGCCCTCCTCCACTGGTTCCGCCACCACACGCTCTCCGCAGGCTCCCAGTAAACGATCACTGATGCTGAGCCCCGACAGCCGTGAACCCGATCACTGGCCGGAGCCGCCCCACGCAACGAATCCAGTCGGCGCCCGGTTGCGCGGCGGTCAAGAGAGCTCAGGCGGGGTGAATGCAACCCGAATGCGAACCCCCGCCTGAGTGCTGCTGCGTCCTGATCCGACGAAGCCTCACCACGATAGCGGCTTGTCAACACATATGGGAGGGGTTGACCTGGGGCACGGGTTATGGGCCCCGCCGGGGTTTGCTTTCTGGCTGGCCTTCGCATTTTGCTTCGGGCTGCGTCACAATGTGTGTACGGCGGCTGGTTACCGTTGAGCGCTGCGGTCTCGATCCTGATCCCGAGATCGGCGCGGCTGCCCGCCCCGGTTCACGGGCGGGCGGCCTTCGCCCGGAAATTGGTCCGGAGATCGGGTATCGGCGGCCGTACCGGTCACCGACCGTTGTCCTGCCAGCGTCAGGCAGTCAGTTCAGCGCTGGGTGCCTGGTCGTCGGATTCGTCGATGACCGTGTACTCATCAGTCGGTACCGGCGCGCCCTCGATGAGGGCATCAGTGATCTGGGCCAGGCAGCGGCTCAGGACTTCGTTGTCCTCGGAGGAGAGATGGTCGATGACCTCGACGACGACCTGGTGGTAACTCGCGTACGCCTCGTCGATCTTCTTCGCCGCCTGCACCGTTGGCTCCAGGACCTGCGCTCGGCGGTCCGTCGGATGCGGGCTACGGACGAAGTCGCCCTTTTGGACGAGACCGTCGACGATCTTCGTCACCGAGGCGTTCGATACGTTCAACATCACCGCGAGGTCCTTGGGCCCCATGATGCGACCGTCACGGTGGGCTTGCAGCATGTACCGGACCGCGTAGAACTCGTTCTTCGACAGGCCGCTCGCGATGCGGGCCTGCTCGAGGCGTTGCTCTTCCGCGTGCTGCAACCGGAGGATCGCGTCGGTCGCGTTCTTCGCCGCACGAGAGCGGGGCTCTCTGGCGTAGAGGTGCATGTGCTCACGGCGGACAACGGTCAACGGCACAGGAGTGATCCCTTCGAGAAGAACTAATCCTCGAGAGAGGCTACTGCGCGGGCGCGGCGAAGAAGTCCGCGTAGGACGGGCCGGCGCCAGTGGACAGCAGCGACGGGTCGTTGACGCGTTGGTCGACGAACGCGGTGAGGGTGGCTGGGTCAGTGAGGCCGAAGCGTCGATGCATTCCGGGGAGACGGCGGGTCTGCGGAAGGCTCTGGTAGGTGCTGCGCACGAGATGTCCCCTTCGTCGTTGAGCTGCTCCCTCCCCTGGGAAGGCCATCCCCCGTTTGGGGGCACCAGAACTGTTTCACGACCTGAACGGTTCACGCAAGTGAATATTTCGCACCTTGGACAGTTCGCGCGCTAAACCATGCATGGGCATGTAGTTGCCGCCATTGAGCGCGAGCGACGGAGAACTACCGGCGTTCCTCGTCCGCGATGAACGGAGGGCCCGCCTGAGAGGTGCATGTATCGCCAGCCGCTTCTGGCGGACGATGGTCCATGACGGAGGCTGCATGCACTGGCAAGAAGTGCAGCGTCGGCCGGCGCACGCCGCCACGCACCGCGCGTAAGCCGCGATCGAGCGGTCGACCGCCGCGGACTGCACCAGCGAGACGCGAGCCGCAACCGACTCAGACGACGGCATGCTGTGGCTGATGCGGGCCGTGCAGCAACGCTCCGCCGCGGCCAGCAGCGACGCAGCGTCGGAGATCAGCGACCAAATCGCCGACCACGCCGAACGAGTCGTCGACACCCGGAAATGACCTTAGAGTGCAGCGGCGCGCGTCTCGCAAGAGATGTCCTGCCGGCCATCCTTCCGGCGGCACGATGATGCTGGTGGGTCAGGGTGAGGAGAACCGTCACCGGGTCACGAGGCTGAATGGGGTACGGCTGAGGGCCGGCCCCGTTCCCCGGACCGGCCCTCGCCGTGTCAGTTACTACTCAGTAGATCAGGCGCTGTCGTCCTGGCCGTTGAGCTGCTTGCGGCGTCGGATTACGAGGAAGGTGCCGCCGCCGGAAGCAGCACGCGCAGGACAACATTGCTTCCTCCGCAGTACCGGCGTCCGTGGCTCCGGCACTCTTCGGGTAGACGCAGCCACAGGGCCGTGGTGGGCCCTTTTGGGCGGTGTCCGCTTCGCCAACCTTTCCGCGTTTTCACCGTGCTGCTGATTTTGTTTGCAGCACGAAGGACGGGTGCAGTGAGACGCTGCGGGAGGGACGCAAGACCATGACGGAGACCACACCCATCGGGTTCACGCGTACCCGGCCAGCACCGGCCGGATCGCACAGTGGCACTTCGAGGTATTCGGGTCTGCTGAAGCAGGTCAAGGCGCGTGGCCTGCTGGAGCGCCGCACCGGCTACTACTGGACGGTCTTCGCCGTGCTGATCGTGACCCTGGGGCTTGCGTGGACGGCGTTCGTGTTCCTCGGCGCATCGTGGTGGCAGTTGATTGTCGCTGGCGTGCTGGGGGTGCTGTTCACCCAGTTCGCGTTCCTGTCCCATGAGGCAGCGCACCGTCAGGTGTTCGCGTCGAACCGGTGGAACGACCGCACGGCCCAGTACGCCGGGACGTTTCTGGCGGGGGTGAGCTACTCGTGGTGGATGAACAAGCACACCCGTCACCACGGCAACCCGAACACGGTCGGGAAGGACCCGGACGTGTCTTTCGACGCGCTTTCGTTCCGGGAGGAGGACGCAGCGAAGCGGCGCGGGTTCCTCCGCATGCTGGTCCGGGTGCAGGGGTACGCGTTCTTCCCACTACTGCTGCTCGAAGGCGCGAACCTGCACTGGCAGTCCGCACGGGTCCTCGGCAACGTGAAGGAGATCCGGGGACGCCGGATCGAGGCGGCGCTGTTCCTGCTCCGCTTCGTCGTCTACCTCGGCGTGGTGTTCTGGTTCCTGCCCGTGGGGATGGCGTTCGCGTTCCTCGGCGTGCAACTGGCGGTGTTCGGCCTGTACATGGGTGCGTCGTTCGCGCCGAACCACAAGGGCATGCCGATGATCCCTCACGACCAGAAGGTCGACTTCTTCAGCCGGCAGGTCCTGACGTCCCGGAACATCCGGGGTGGCTGGTTCATGGTCCACTTCATGGGCGGACTGAACTACCAGATCGAGCACCACTTGTTCCCGAACATGCCCCGCCCGCACCTCGCTGCCGCTCGCCGGATGGTGCGGGACTACTGCGCCGAACACGACGTTCCGTACACGGAGACCACGCTGATCGACTCGTACCGGATCGTCGTGACGTACCTCAACCGTGTCGGACTCGCCGCACGGAACCCGTTCGAGTGCCCCCTCGTCGCCGAACGCCGCATCCGATAGCGTTGCCCGGCACTGTCCGCTACCCACCGAGATCGTCTACTGGGCCTTCAAGCGGAGTGATCTGCTGCGGGTCATGGTGATGGGTTGAGGACGCGGTCGGCGTGGTCGGCGATTCGGTCGCTGATGTCGGACGCCGCGTCGCTGCTGACTGCGGCGGAGCGTTGTTGCATCGCGCGCATCAGCCACAGCACGCCACTGTCCGTGTCCGTTGCCGTTTTTGCCTCGCTGGCGCAGTGCGCGGCATTCGCTCGTTCCAGTGTGGCTTGGCGCCGGTGTTCGGCTGCGTCGGCTCGGCCGACGTCGAGGACTTCTTGCCAGTTCATGCAGCACCTCCATTGGGGTCGCTGCTCGCGGAACATCCGCTACTGACCCATCGTGCGCCGTTCGGCGCCCAAGCGGTAGGGGTTGCGCGTCGGCTGATGCGGTGCAGGGGACCACTGCGGTTGAAGCAGGCAGCGTTCCCACCGGTCATCGGCAGCGTCACCACGGGCGGGAACTCCCTGCTGACGTGCGCGGCGGAGGCTGACCTCGAGGTGCTTGATGAAGTTCTCCTGTAGTGTGCGGGCGCTCAACGAGTCAGCGAGCGAGGCAGCAGCATGAACACGGATCGGCAGCGCCTTATCGCCCTCGCCGAGCGAGCACTCGCCGCCGAACACGATGTGATCCCCGACAGCGTCCTGTACGAGTGGGGCGACTACTACGGCGACTGGCAGCAGCCCCTGACCGTGCACTACGACGTCACCACTCCCACCGGCACGGAGCACCGACACCACTACCTCGTGTGATGTCATCGAACGTCTGCATGACACCATTCCACTCGCTGATCGCCCACCGACGGGGTCCGTCTCAAGCGGCCTCCGCCAGAGCCTCGGCGAAGCTACCGGGTTGCATGCTCCGGCGCATCATCACGGAAGAAGTCACAGCCGCTGGCAGAAAGGTCAGCAACACCCTCGCGGCGCCACTGCTTCCGCACGCGTTTGAAGGTAGTGATGCGTGCCGGTTCGGCGTTGTCATCGCTGGTGTAGATGCTCATGGCTAATCTCCCTGTGACTGCCCGTGGTTCCCGTACCCCCCCCCGTTCGAGGGTAGCGACATGGCGGGAGCGCGGTTACGGCCAGCCCGGAACGCCGATGGGCGTCAATAAGGCGTGACCCCGGCCCACATATCCGTTTTCGGAAGTTATCTCGACGTATTGTGGACAGAACGGGTTGACCGCATGATCAGACGGTGACCGAACCGATGCCCCGTATTCGACGGGTGGCTCAGACCGCTGACCCGACAGTGGCTGCGGATGCAATCGCGCGCACGCACGTGACGCACGGGGTTGACGTGGACCCGGGTGGTGCTGCCTTCTGGTTTGAGGAACGGGTTCGTGGGACGCGGTTGTTGTCGCTGGAGTCGACCGCCTGCAGTGGCGCGGTCAGGGGCACGATCGAGCCGGACAGTGCGATGGTGCTGGTGTGGTTGAAGTCCGGGCGGGGCACCGTTGACGGGCACCGCGTCCCGATCGGCCGGCCCGTGCTCTACCGGAACGCGCCGCAACCGGTCCGGTTCGAGTCGTTCCAAAAGGATGTACTCCGCATCGACCGTGCGACGGTTGAGCGGGTCGCTGCGGAGCGTGGGGGTTGGGCGGCAGGACCGTTGGAGTTCCAGCCTCGGCACGTTCCCGAGGGGCCGACGCTGGCCGCATTCTGGTTGATGGTCCGCACGGTCGCCGCGGAAGTGCTCGACGGGCCCGACGAGGTGTCAGAGGAGCGGGAAGGTGAGCTGACCCGGTTCGCTGCCGCCGGCCTCCTGATGGCGATCCCGCACTGGCCCGTCGGCCTATCCGGCCCGCAGACCGCTGCGAGTGCACGGTTCGCGCGAGCCGAGACGTTCCTGCTCGAGCATGCGACTGCGCAGATCACCGTCGGCGACATCGCCGACGCGGCCGGGTTGAGCGTCCGTGGCCTCCAAGCTGCGTTCAACCGGCATCACGGCATCACGCCGCTGGCATACCTTCGACGCATTCGACTCCTTCTGGCGCGGGAGCAGCTCCAATCCGATTCCGACCTGTCCATTGCGGAGGTTGCGCGCGGAGCGGGGTTTGCACACCTCGGTCGGTTCGCGGGCACGTACCGGGACGAGTTCGGCGAGCTTCCCCGCCACACCAAGCAGATCGCCCGCGGCTGGTAACCCAAATTCGTCCGGCGCACCGCCACTGGCCCGGCTCGACTCGGCCGCTGCCCCATGTGGAGAGCCGAAATGCCCGGCGTAGCCGCCGGCACCTACACAATCACGGCCACGCAATCCGCCGCGACCGAGAGCGGTGCCCTGATCTCTGCCGCTTCCGAGCGCGTCACGATGTCGTTCGCGGATGATCTCAGCATCATCTACAGCGGCCGGAGCTCGGCGACACGGACGCCGCCGTCGGTGCGGTACTTGCCAGGTTGCAGGCCGTTTGAGACGCTGCCTGCACACTTGGAGGCGACCTGCAAGACGCACACAAACCTAGACACGCAAGCGCGATAGCGCCGGCTATCGGGTCAGAGGGGCTGTTCTAACGCTGTTGCAGCAGGCCCGCTGAGCACCACACTGGCGTTCATCCCCGGTGCGGCTGCAGCTTGAACAGCCGGTGCAGAGACCGCGCGGCCCATCGTCACGAGTCGCCGCGGTGTGGGGTTTCCTGGGTCGGACAGGAACGTGACCTCGTATCCGTCCCGCGGTCATCTCATCGAACCCGGGAGCCCCAAGATCTCTCGGCCGCGTTCACACCCGCCACTGCCCGCTACAACCTTTGCAACGCCATCCTCGAGTTGGACGGCGTCGGCGAGCGGGGATGAGCCGCGTAATGGGGGTGCTGAGCGCGACCGAAATCGTCATGTCCGGACATTGACGAACTCGTCACCCGCCTTATGATCAGTTTCACAGCTTGGTTCTCAGGCTGCCACTGCCACGTAGGGGTCACCGTGACACTCAGTCTTCGGGCGCGAACGCTTCACCAGCGGATCGCCGTCATCATCACAGCGATAGTCGCGCTGGTTGCGGTCGTACTCGTGGGCGCCTCGCCCGCGCAGGCGGCAGGTCCGGCGACGTTGTCGCTCGAGATCACTGCGGTCGATCCGACGACGGGCCAGGCAGTCACGAGCACGGCGTACGGGCAGAACAACAACCGTCTCGCCTACCGGATCGGATATTCCTGCTCGGTCGCGGAGTGCACCGACGCGGTCGTCACGCTTCCTGCGTTTGACCTCGACCCCACGTACAACCAGTACCGGCTCTACGACTACGAGACCTGGACACCACCGGCCGGTGGTGGCGCCACCATCACCAATTCGGCCACGACCGGAGTGACGGTCAGGCTGGGCAATGTCGCCGCTGGAACGTCGGCGACGTTCGTCGTGCAGTACCTTCGCGGCACGGACACCAGCGCACCGAATGCCGTTGCGGCGGCGTACTTCCCGCCCGGCTACCAGATTGAGCGTTCGGCGACGATCGCGTCACCGAACGCGACCCAGGATGTGACCTCCTCCGCAGCTCCGGTGACCTGGAACATCGCCGTGCCGTCGCCGTCAATCGTGAAAACCGGGCCCGCGACCACGGCACCGGACACCGACATGACGTACACCATCGCCATGTCGAGCGGCTGCTTTGAGAACCTGGGCTCGTCTCGGTGGGTTGCGACCGGCCGAACGCTCTGTGCGGAAAGCTACGAGGTCGTCGATCGACTCCCTGAGCAGGCGGTTTTCGTGAGCGCGTCGGACGGCGGGACGTACGACGCCGCAACGCACACGATCAACTGGGCCGAGAGCGGTCCCGGTGCTGCCGGTGGCTGGGGTGCCGCGACGTTCGCCAACTGGACGCAGCGATACGGGTACAACGTGCGCACGGTGACCGTCCGCTACCCCGCGAGCGCGTTCCCTGAGTCCGCTGGCGGTGCCGATTTTTCGGCTTCTGTCACGAACAACGTTGATGTGAGCGCGACGTACCTCGACGATGCAGCGACAACCCGAACTGCGACGACGTCGTTCCGGAATGACGTCGTTCGGACTGCCCCGTTTGGGCGAGCGGATCAGGCGAAGGCAAGTACCGCGGACCAGACGGTCGGATCGCAGCGCTATGTCAACGTTCCTCCGGACACAACGGGCCTCGTGTGTCCTTCATCTGGCCGGGATGACTGGAACCGCGTATGCACCGCCGGGCAGCCGGTCGCACCGTTCTCGACCCGGACGGAGCACTACTGGCAGGTCGACACTTACAACCGCGGCAACGTATCCGGTGTGGCCACGGTCGTGGACAACGAGCTTGGCAACTCCGACGTGCGTGTCCGCCGCATTGTGACGAACGCAACCGCGCCCGCACAGACCATCGCCTGGACCATCACGGACGGCACCACGACCACCACCGGCACCACGGCGGGGGCGAATTACACCGCTCCGGCAGGCAGCTGGTTGACGGCGGCAACGGTGACCTCTGGCTCTCTTGCTGGCCCGAACCTCACGCCGAGCGGCACCGCTGGAACCTTGTTCCGCGTGGGCTTCGGGTATGACGTTCCGGTCGGTAGCCCGTTGTTCACTTGGCGCAACAGCGCATCGGCGACGATGACGTACCCGGGGCAGCCGCAGATCGTACCGATTCCGGTCACCTCGAGCGGGAGCGTGATTTTCCGTGAGATGCCGAAGACAGCGGCTGCCGCGCCGGCCTTCTCCGCGGGTTTCGTAGGCGTACCAGTGGTCGAGGGTGGCGGACAGGTTGTGCCCGGTGGCAAGGTCACCTTCGGCGTTCGCGGTGCAACCGCGAATATCCCGTCAGGCGGAGACGTATCGCCGCAGTACGTCTTCATTGCGCCAGCGGGGTGGAACGTCACGCGGAATTCTGCGAGCTTCCCCGCAGGTTCGGTTCCGGCCGGCGTCAGCTACGTCTACAAGACCGTGACGATCGCCGGTGCCACCAGGGAGGCGGTGATCGCGTCCTGGCCGACCGGCACCACATTCGGCGCGAACGCGACATGGCCCACCATGAGTGTGAGTGCCAGCCCGACCGCCACGGTCGCCGCCGGCACGAACAGCGTCGCCACCACCTGGGCTGGTGACTCCCGAAACGTCTACGACGCGAACACCACGACCTGGGGTGGCAAGGTCGTCGACACCACCGACATCGACGGCGACGGCAACACCGCAGAGGCCTTCGCTTCGGCGACGACCAGCGTCACCGTCAGCGGCACGCAGCGACTCGACGTCGTCAAGGAGATCTGCGTCCGCACCGCGGACGGCTGCGATTGGGTCTCGAACCCGGACATCGTTGTTGGTGTCGACCCGGACGCCACTGACATCAGCTACCGGATCACGCTGCAGAACGGCGGCAACACCGTCCTGTCCGATGTCGTCGGCTACGACGTCCTGCCGTACGTCAACGATGCCCGCGGCAGCACCTTCGGCGAGACGTTCAACTCGGTGACGTCCCAGTCCGCCAACGTCGCACTGACGTACTCGGGCTCACAGAATCCGTGCCGCGCTGAGGTCGTCGCGACCAACCCGGGCTGCACCGACGACTGGAGTGGTACTGCGTCCGGCGCTCAAGCCGTCCGTGCCGCCGTCACCGGGACGCTCGCGCCCGGCGCTACCGCGCAGTTCGTGTTCACCACCAATGTCGTGCCGGGAGCTCCGGCCGACGCGGTGGCCTGCAACTCCGTCGCGATCGACAGCGCGAGCACGCTCCCGAGCGAACCCCGCGCCGTGTGCGCCACGACGCAGGAAGCCGACCTCGCAGTGACGGTCCCAGACCGGCTGCCGCTGCAGGCAGGACGCCCGGGCGTTGTGCCCTTCACGGTCACGAACCTCGGCGGTTCCGAAGCCGCCCCGGCGAGCGTCGAAATCGCGGTACCGCGCGGCATCCGCATCTCGAGCCTCACCCCGGCAGGGTGGCTGTGCTCCGCGGACGACACCGACCCGGACGGTTCTGTTCTCGGCCCGGTGACTCTGACGTGCGACCCGGTCACGGCTGACGGCTCCTCTCGCATGCTCGCCCTCGATGAACCCGACGCGCTCAACCTCCCCGCTGTGGTGCCGGACGATGCCCTCGTCGGCGACGACGCATGCTTCCCCGCCACCGTGTCCGGCCTGATGTCGGACCCGGTAACGGCCAACAACACGGACTCCGCGTGCCTCGCCGTCCTGCCCGGGGAAAGCCTTGTCGGGCTCACCAAGGATGACGACCGCGACGATGTCACCATCGGCGACGAGTACACCTACACCATCGACGCAGCGAACCTCCTCGTCGGGGAGACGCTGACCGACCTCACCGTGACGGACGAGCTCCCCTCGAGCCTCGCCTTCGTTTCCGCCAGCAACGGCGGCACCGTGATCAGTCAGGCGGACCCGGCCGCGGACGGTAACCGGGCTGGTGGCACCGTCACCTGGAACCTCGGATCCCTCGCCCCAGCAGGTCAGACGAGTGGCGATGGCGACGCCGGAGCGGGCGGCGCGAACGCCACCCAGCGCCTCACCGTCACCGTCCGCGTGGTCCAGGCCGCTGAAGCGGACGACCACATCACCAACGAAGCGTCGGTGAGCGTCGTCGACCCGACCCAGCCGGACGTGACGCTGACGGCGTCCGACGCAGACACGGACGACCTCGTCCTCACTGCGTCGCTCGCGCTGGTGAAGTCGGCAACGCCGACGGTCGACTCGGTCGGCGACACCGTGGAGTACTCGTTCCTCGTCACCAACACCGGAAACGTGACCCTCCGCGATCTCACCATCAACGAAGGCGTGTTCACCGGCGCAGGGACCGCCCCCGCAGTCACCTGCCCCGCCAGTGCAGCATCGGTCGCCCCCGGGGACGACGTGACCTGCACCGCCACCTACGACGTCCTGCAGGACGACCTGGACGCGGGCACCATCGTGAACACGGCAACCGCGACCGGAGACGCACCGGCCGGGTTGGCCACGCCCGTGTCGGCTCCGTCGACCGCTGCCGTCAACGTGGCGGCTGCCCCGGCGCTGCAGCTCGAGAAGACAGCGACGCCGGACACCGCGGCCGCAGCAGGCGACAACATCACGTACTCGTTCGCGCTGACGAACACCGGCAACGTCACCCTGTCCGACGTGCAGGTGCAGGAGGACACATTCGACGGCTCCGGAACGCTTGGCGACATCGTCTGCGAACCCGGTACCGCATCGCTCGCGCCAGGCGCTGACGTGAGCTGTGAGGCGCCGTACACGCTCACCCAGGCGGACGTCGACGCTGGGACCGTGACCAACAGTGCCCGTGCGATCGGTACTGCGCCGAACGGGGAGGACGTCGTGCGTTCCGCTGTCTCGGCGGCAACTGTGACGATCGCCCCGACGGCGGCGCTGTCGATCGTGAAGACGGCCAACACCGACACCATCACCCGCGCCGGTCAGACGGTCACCTACTCGTTCGCTGTCACGAACGACGGCAACGTGACCATGAGCGACATCGCGATCGACGACAGTGACTTCTCCGGCACCGGCGACCTCTCGGCCGTCGACTGCCCGGTGGGCTCGATCGCACCGGATGACACGATCACCTGCACCGCGACCTACGTCGTTACGCAGGCGGACGTCGATGCTGGCTCCCTGTCGAACTCCGCGACCGCGACGGGAACCACCCCCGCGGGCGTTGTCACCGACCCGACCGAACCGTCCACCGTCGAAATCGAGGCGGAGCAGACGCCCGGACTTGATGTGGTGAAGTCCGCTGACCTCACCCGTCAGGCGGACTTCGTCGCCGGCCATGAGGTGACCTACACCTTCGTGGCGACGAACACCGGCAACGTGACCGTGAACGACGTGTCCATCGAGGACACCGACTTCACCGGCACCGGTGCCCTGTCCGACCTGGCCTGCACCACAGACGACACGTCCCTGGCACCGGGCGAGCAGCTTCTCTGCACGGCGACCTACACGCTGACGCAGGCGGACATCGACGCTGGGAAGGTCACCAACGCGGCCCTCGCACACGGCACGCCGGTGAACGGTGACGAGCCGCTGACGTCGACGCCGTTCGACGCTGTTATCCCGACACCGCAGAACGCCTCCGTGTCCGTGGTGAAGACCGCTGACGTGGACACTGTTTCGGCGCCCGATCAGGACGTGACGTACTCCTTCGTCATCACGAACACCGGCAGCGTGACCCTCACCGACCCGCAGGTGCAGGACACGGACTTCTCCGGCACCGGCGACCTGACCGCGGTCACATGCCCGGCCGACACCACCCTGGTGCCCGGACAGGCGGTCACCTGCACCGCGACGTACTCGACCACGCAGGCCGACGTGGACGCGGGCTCGCTGACGAACACGGCAACCGCCGTGGCGACGACGCCGACCGGCGACGTCACCGACCCGTCAACGCCGTCGACGGCGACCATCGCTACCGCCGCTGCACCCGGTCTCACCGTGGTGAAGACAGCGAACAGCGACACCGTCACCGGCGCGGGCGCGACCATCAAGTACACGTTCACCGTCACCAACACCGGCAACGTGACCATGCGGAACGTCGACATCACGGACCGCGACTTCACCGGCACGGGAACTCTCTCCGCGATCACCTGCGCATCAGGAGCATCGACGATCGCACCCGGCACCACCGTGGAGTGCGCAGCGTCCTACGTCACCACCGCGGCTGACGTCGCGGCGGGGACCCTGTCGAACACTGCAGTGGTCTCCGGTGACGCGACGACTGGTGAAGCCGTCACCTCCGACCCGTCCGTATCGACCGTTGCGATGCGTGCAGCAGTCGTTCCGGCAGCAGGCGGCCCCGGGGGCGCAGCGGACCCGGCTACCCGGCCCGGTGAGCTCGCGTTCACCGGTTGGACCCTGACCGGAGCAGCCGCTGGCACCGGGCTCCTGCTCCTCGGCGGAGTCGCGCTGATCCTGTTCAGCCGTCGCCGTCGTCGACACCAGATCTGACGAGACGAGATCTGACACAGTGAAGAAGGGGCCGAGCAATCGGCCCCTTCTTCCACGAGAAGCCACACTATGGAGCGCACCATCACAAGCCGCATGACCCGCGTCCTCACGGTCGCATCCTGCATTGCCATTGCAGTCGGCACCCTCACCGGGTGCAGCGATGGCGGCCCAGCGCCGACGAGCACACCAACCGGTACGAGCACGTCCACCACACCGCCGCAGCTTCCCGGCGAACGGGAAGGCGTGACCGGCGCGATCGACGTGCCCACGAAGCTGAAGAACGACGCCGCAAAGCGTGCCGCGGTCACGCTCGGCAGCTGCAAGGCAACCAAGACGGGGTGGGCCGCAAGCGGCACGATCAAGAACCCCACTAAGCGCGCTACCGCGTATGCGATCACGGTCTACTTCACCGACGCCGCCGCCACCGTCGTGGGTTGGCAGCAGGCCACGAAGGATGTCGGCGCTGGCAGCACGGCCCGATGGAACGCCGCCGCGGACTTCACTGCGCCGAAGAACACCACCTGCGTGCTCGCCGCCGTCGAGTAATCAGACCACGCTGTCCGGAGCGGGCATCACACGGGCCAGACGCAACCCGAATGCGGCCGGCCCGTGCGAGCGCCTCGCCCTGCATGAGTAGTGGCGACTCATTTAGCCCGCCAACAATCTGCTGAGTGAACGGTCGCGCCAAGCGGGTGCCGCCGCCGATTCGGGTCACGTCGGCGGCACCCGTGGGGCCGACGCTCCTTGGCAGAAACGCCACTGGTAACGGGGTCCAGCGCAACACTGCGGCCAGCAGCAGCATCACCGCTCCGCCCCCACAGGCCACAAGACCAGTGCGGGCGACGGGCTCCTTCAAGATGCGACGAGCCGCGGACGCGCTGGGGCGTAGTCCGTGTCGGCCGAGCGTGTTCCGCGGAGTCTGGCAGGCAACGTGAGGCTCGACATGAGCGGAGGCAGTGCGGCGGTGCCTCAATGTGGTGACTGGGCTGGTGCGCGTTAGAAGAGGTCGTCAATCCCGGTAGGGGAGCCATCGAGGTCGTCGTGATGACGGTCAACGTAGCCGGCCATACCGGGCACAGTGAAAGCGATCTGCCCGTGTTCGGGTGAGTAGACGAGGCCCTTGTTGATAAGTGCCGCCCGGTAGGGGCCGAGGCTGCTGGGCTGGATTCCCATGCGGGCTGCGACGGCCCCTGTTGAAGAGGGCCCTTCACCGTCAGCAGCCATCGCCTGGAGCATTCGCCGCTCGGAACGAGTTGCCCGCTCCCAGCGTGAGCGGAAGAACCCGGCGTCGAGCTGCTCAGTGCCGAACTGCACGGCTGCCGCCGCGTCGTCATAGCGGATGAGCCGGTCGGGCGAGAGGTTCCAGGCGGCCTGTCCGTACTCCTGAATGAAGTATGGGTACCCTCCCGCGGCGTCGAGGAGTGCATCGAGTGCGTCCGGTGCGTATTCGGCGCCAAGCTTCTCGGCAGGTTCCCGGATCGCTTGTCCAGCCTCGTCACGCGTGAGCTTGCCGATCGGCCGGTAGTTGAACAGCCGTTCTGCGTAGGAGCGTGTCTCTGTCAGCACTCGGGGGAGGTTCGGTAGTCCCGCGGCGATGATGTAGAACGGCCAGTCGCGCTGGTTCGCCGCGTGCTGCGCTGCAATCAGAGCCCCCATAGTCTCCGGGTCAAGGTCCTGCATCTCGTCGACGAAGACGCCGAACGCACGGCGCCGCTCCCCAAGCGCCACGGCGACATCCTCAACAAGCTCGAGGAGGTCCACTTCGACATCCCCGGAGTCGGCTCGACCCTCGCTCACGGTCACACCGAGCTCGATGCCAGTCGCGCCGACTTTCGCATTGAACGATGAGATCGTGCCCAATGCGTCCCGCATCCGACCGCTCAGGCGCGTGCGAGTGAGTTTCCGGGCGGAAACGACGAGTTCCCGCGCGAGAGCACGCCGAACAGTGCGGGCGCCGGCTTCATCGCGGCGTGCTTCGATCCGGACGGTGAGCCACTCGAAATCGTCCGCCATCCGATGCATCTCATTGAGCAGCACCGTCTTCCCGACGCCGCGCAGCCCGGTAAGAACGACGCCACGGTCACCGAGACCGTTCGTGACCCGGGCACGAAGCGTGTCGAACGCTTCGAGTTCGTTGGTGCGTCCCACCAGCTCAGGGGGACGCCGACCTGATCCGGGACTGTACGGGTTCTGCTCTGGCAGCATGTAGGCAACGATAGCCGACTATTACGAAAACTTAATCGGCTACTATCGACCCCAATCGTGACCGGCCGGCTTGCACAGAGCAGCGCTGCCGAGTCGGACGACCTCATAAGCGGTGGACGCTTCTCGGAGGACCCGCGACAACCCCGATCGGCGCGTCATCGGTCGCCGCATCCTGGCACGACTGCGAACCGCGGGTCTCCTCGAGTGACGTATCTTCGGTAGCCGATAATGTACCTTATGTCAGATTGCCCGGCTCTGGGCTGCTGCTAGCCCTCATCCCCTGCAGCTGACTGCGTCGCCGGGCGGATACCCACTCGACCCCAACCGGCGCACTGTCGTCGGGCCGCGGGTTCGAGGCATCTATGCGTCAGCATCCTTCGTTGCGCGAACAGTACATCCTCGTAGACTTTCAGTTGCGGAAACTGTTCAGAGAGTGAAGGATGTTGCTGTCCGGGCGCAGATGACCGGGAACCGAGCAAGCAGAGGGTGGCGAGGAAGATGCACAGCACGTATCAGGGGATGCCGCAGACGATGCGCGTCGGGGGGATGCACCGCCGGTTTGGTCTGACCGATCCCACGATCATCGAAACGTACGCTGCACGTCGAGCGGAGGACCCGACGCTCCTCAGTGAGGGCACCGGTCCCTCCTACGCTGACTTCTTCGTGGGGCCTGCGCTCTAGGATCAAGCCACTAAGTCTGGATCTGATGAGGGAATTGCCGTGCCGTTGACTGTTGTCCGCCGTGAACACATGCACCTCTACGCGCGGGAACCCCGCTCGAGGGCGGCGAAGAACGCGGTCGAGGCGCTCCTGCGGCTGCAGCACGCGGAAGAGCAGCAACTCGAGCAGGCCCGGAAGGAGTCCGGGCTCACGAAGAACGAGTTCCACGCGGTCCGCTACATGCTCCAAGCCCACCGCGACGGCCGCCTCATGGGCCCGAAGGACCTCGCGGTCATGCTCAACGTCTCCAACGCGTCCGTGACGAAGATCGTCGACGGACTCGTCAAGAAGGGTGACTTCGTTCGCGCACCGCACCCCACCGATCGACGAGCACAAGTGCTCGAACCGACGGTGCAGGCAGCGCGGAAGATCGACGACGCCTACGCCCGCTACCACCGGGCCGTGGTCGAAGTCATCGACCACCTTCCCAAAGAGGACAACGACGTCCTCACCCGGACCCTGGAACAAGTCACCAACGCCCTGACCGCAACGGACCCGGCAGGGGCGTTTGAGGACGAATACGTCGTCGAAGACGAAGACGCCACCGACGACGACAGCGACGATGCGCAACCCCCGAACCTGCGCATCCTCGCTTAAACAGGCCAGCCATCGCGGTTGACCCTCAGTTCGACGGCAGTCCGTGAAGGGAAGCCGGTTCGACGCCCGCCCATAGGGGGGGCGACGAACACGCCTGCGCTCGTCACGTTGCTGAAACTGCACGGCGGATGACGGTCGAGCTTCTCGACCTCGGGCCGGAAACGCTCAGGCGGGCAGAACGCAACCCGAATGCGAACCGCCCGCCTGAGCGCTGGCCGTGCCCGCTCCCGTGATCGCGAACGAGGGGACCTATCGGACGTAGTCGGTCGAGAAGGCGAGCTCTCGACCAGCGTCGATGTCTGCCGTGAGCGCGGCCACCTTCGAGGATGCGAACCCGGACGAGTCGGAGCCGAGCTGCTGACGGAGCGGCCCGTTGCCTCGCTGGGCGATGGTCACAAGGGCGGCTGCCGCCTTCGCGGGATCGCCGAGCTGCGTGCCGGGCATCGCTTGATGGGCCTGGACCATCTCCCTGATGGCGGGATACGCGTCGCTCGTGTTTTCCGGCAGAGCGAGTGAGTTGCTGGTGAGGAAGTCGGTGTTGAAGTATCCGGGTTCGACGATGGTGACCTGGATCCCGTGCTCGGTGATTTCCGCCGCGAGCGACTCGGTGAGTCCCTCGATTGCGTACTTCGCGGCGCAGTACAGACCCCATCCAGGGAAGGAGACGAGGCCGAGGATGGAGGAGATGTTGATGATGTGTCCGGATCGGGTTGCTCGCATTCCCGGAAGGACCGCGCGGATGACGTTCCAGGTGCCGTGGACCTGCACGTCGAACATCTGTCGCACGTCCTCGTCGGTGGTTTCTTCGATCGCGCCGAGGTAGCCGTAGCCGGCGTTGTTGACGACGACGTCGATCTGCCCGAACCTGGTGATGGCTGTCTCGACGGCGCGGGTGACGTCGTCCTGGTCTGTGAGCTGTACCTCCAGCGGGAGCAGACCCGTGGTGTCGACTCCGTCCAGCGCAGCGAGTAGCCGCTTCGTCGAACGGGTTGTTGCCGCAACCTGATTGCCGCCGGCAAGGAGTTTCTTGACAAGGTCGAGGCCAAGACCGCGAGACGTGCCGGTGACGAACCAGGTGGCGGAACGGTTGGTGGGGTAGGTCATGATCGGATCCCTTCCAATTGAGGTGGTGTTCCCACCCTCGGTCGGCAGCTGCTGCCGCGGGGACGCATCTCTGGCCCGCTGGTACCTAGGATGCGAAGACCCATGCGGCCGGGGCCGTCCCTGCGCGAAACTGAGGCGATGAGCGAACGGAACCAGGAGCTTGCGGACTTCCTCCGCCGCGCACGCAGCCAGGTCGATCACACTCGTACAGGGCTCCCTGTCGATGAACGGGTCCGCCGCGTCCCGGGCCTCCGCCGCGAGGAAGTCGCGCAGCTCGCGCGAGTGTCGTCGGACTACTACACCCGTCTGGAACAGGGGCGCCCGATCACACCGTCGGCCGGGATCATCGACGCCATCGCTCGAGCACTCGACCTCGACGATGCCGGCCTCACCCACCTCCGACACTTGATCGGCGGCACCGACACCATCGCGCAGCAACGCCGCACTCCCCGGATGCAACGACCCCGCCATGGGCTCTTGCAACTCATGGAAGCCCTCGACACGGTTCCCGCGATGCTCCTCGGCCGCCGGACCGACGTGCTCGCCACGAACCAGCTCGCCCGGGCGCTCCTCACCGACTTCGACGCGATGCCGGCGAAGGACCGCAACTACGCCCGCTGGATGTTCCTGGCACCCGAGGCCCGGGACCTGTTCGCGGACTGGGAGATGCAGGCACGCGTCGTCGTAGAGAACCTACGACTTGAGGCCGGCCGGAACTCGCACGACCCTGCAACCCAAGCCCTCGTCGGCGAGCTGACGATCGCGAGCAGCGAGTTCGCCGCCTGGTGGCAGGAACACCGAGTGTTCCAACGCACCCACGGCGATAAGCGATTCCACCACCCGATCGTCGGAGACCTCACCCTCCAGTACGAAACCGTCACCCTGCCCGGCGACCCCGACCAAACACTCTTCCTCTACACGGCCGAGGTCGGCACTAAGCACCGCGACGCCCTCAACCTCCTCAACAGCTGGGCACCAACAGCGCGCATCCAAGAACCACTGGACCTGAGTGCGAACCCCAGCAGCACAATCGACGACATCACGCACGGACGAACGACGAAACGTGCACCAGTGCGCGAGGCGAACGACAGGTAAAGCGGCACCTGGTCATGGCGCCCGTACCGCCGAAGAGTGTTGCGGCGCCCACCCGTCCAATGAAGGATCAGCTACCGGGCATTTGATCCGGTTGCCCTGGCAGCGCGGGGACGTGAGCTGCTAGCGGTGGTTGTTCAGTTCCTACTGGTTGCCCGGGTCGTGACGCAGGTCCAAGCGGCGCTCGAGGATCGCCTCCGCGAGTGTGTGGAGCGGTTGGTCGTCCGCGAACGCGCGAGCGTGCATGACGAGGAGTGCATCCTCGACGGTCACGCCGAACTGTGCTGACACCATCCCGGTTGCTTGGTGAATGCGCCGACCGGACGGCTGCATGACAGACGACACAGCAGGGGTGGACCCTGCTGCCATCTCGCGGACGGCGCCGGCGAGGATCCGCTGCGCGGTGTGGCCGGCCAAACGTGTCGCCTCGGACATCTGCGCCGGCGAGAACGGTCCCCCACCGGACGTTTCCGGTCCTGCACCGGACACGTCCGGTGCAGGACCGGACAAGTAGAGGGTGACGGCGCCGATGTCGAGCGGTCCGACGAACAGGGAAAAGGACAGCAGCCCGGACCAGTCGGTGTGCCGGAGCATCGTGAGGGCTGTCGGCCACTCCTCGGCGGTCGCGGTGGAGAGGTCGTACACGGTGACCGCGCTCCGGTGTCGAAGTGCCGACCACCCCGGGCCCTCCCCGAGCGTCACCTGCTGTTCATCCGCGGCCGCAGCGCTCGGATCGGACGCATCGACGACGGCTGATCCGAAGACTCCACCGAGGGTGGAGACCACCGCTGCCGCGATCGGGAGGACGGTAACGAACGGGGCGGCGAGATCGTCGTCCTCGTCACCGTCCCCCGCGCGGTGAATCGCGTCGCTGGACCTAGACATGTTGACTCCCTCCATGAAGGAGCTACAGCGCGAGGTCTGGGTACTGGAGCAATTGCGACGAGTCTAGGGTCGATCCAACCAATCCACCCGGGCGCGAAAAACCTCGGCGGCAGCGCTCGACCCACGGCTCGTCGTCGTCGAGCAGGACGACCGGTAGCCGATCCCCTTCCGGGCGCAGTCGCAGGCCTTGGCCACTTTGCATCAGTACGGCCCGCTCCCCCAGGCCGTCGCCTGCCGATCACGGTCTTATGTCAGTTTAGTGTTTGGGTCGCTCCCTCCTCCGCCACCTTTCTCCCACTTCTGGTGCGCCGCCGCCTCCGGGGACCACGGATCTGCCAGTACGCAGCCTCGTGGCAGTTGGCGGCCAGGGAGACAGCGAGCATCGCTTGCCTTGGCAGCAAACGCCGACGGGTCGCACGCCGGCGACTGTACGAAGCGCACAGTCGTGAGTGGTCCTGGTGGCGAGATCCTGACGTCATGCACGCAGATGCGACGTCCTACACCGTCATCGACCACCTCCTCGACCGCCTGACCGCACTCGGCGTCGAGAAGCTCTTCGGTGTCCCCGGCGACTACACCCTGCCGATGCTCGACCACATCGTGGAACACCCTGATGCGTCATGGATCGGCTGCGCCACGGAGCTGGGCGCGGCGTACGCCGCCGACGGGTACGCGCGCGTCCGCGGCCTCGGCGTCGTCTGCACCACGTTCGGCGTGGGCGAGCTCAGCGCGATCAACGGCATCGCCGGCAGCTACGCCGAGCGGGTCCCGGTCATCCACATCGTCGGGGCACCGTCACTGGCGACACAGCGGTCAGGCCGACCGACACACCACACGTTGGGCGACGGTGACTTCCGTCACTTCCAGCGGATGCATGCGGAGGTCACCTGCGTGCAAGCGTCGCTGACCCTGGAGAACGCGGCGCCCGAGATCGACCACGTCATCCGCGAGGTCCTCGAGCGCCGCCTGCCCGGGTACTTGGTCATCCCGGTAGACGTCGGTCTCGCAGAGATCGATCCGGCAGCCCATCCCCTGCAGCGCCACCTCGACGCCACCAGCGTCCGGGCGCTGCGGAGATTCGAACAGGCCGCCCGTCCGATGGTGCAGGAGGCCCGACGACCGGCGGTCCTCGCCGACATCCTCGTCGGGCGCTTCGGCGCTCGCGAGGCCCTCCACGAGCTGCTCGCCACCGGCCTCCCGCACGCGTCCCTGCTCTGGGGCCGACGAGTGGTCGACGAGTCGGCACCGAACTTCGTCGGGACGTACGTAGGCGCAGCGAGTCGTGAAGGCGTGCGAGCGGTCGTCGAGGACGCCGACCTGCTGGTGCAGGCGGGCGTGCAGTTCACGGACCTCACGTCCGGGTTCTTCAGCCAGGACCTGGCGGACGACGCCGGCATCGTCGTCGACGGCACCACCAGCATCGTCGGGGGGAGGACGTTCGGGCCGATCGCCATGGCCGACGCGCTGCGGGTGCTCCGGAAGCTGTTCGACGAACGACGGGACCCGCTCCCCGTCCGCACGGACGAGCGGCCACCGGTCTTCCCACCGTCCGCAGAGGCGACGAACGAGCTCACGCAGGCCGGCCTCTGGGAGACCGTCTCGGCGTGGCTGCAGAGCGGTGACCTGGTCCTCGCCGACCAGGGCACGGCGTTCTACGGGATGGGAGCGCACCGGCTCCCGCACGACGTGCTCATGATGGGACAACCCCTGTGGGCCTCGATCGGGTTCACCCTGCCCGCCGTCCTCGGCGCTGCGCTCGCAGCACCGAAGCGCCGACCCGTCCTCCTGATCGGCGACGGTGCAGCGCAGATGACCGTCGCGGAGTTGGGCACCCTGGTCCGGAACGGGATCCCAGCGATCGTCGTCCTGGTCGACAACGGCGGGTACACCGTCGAACGTGCGATCCACGGCGCAGCGGCGGAGTACAACGACATCGCTCCTTGGGACTGGGCAGCGCTCTCCATCGCGCTCGGTGCCTCCGGGGTCGACCGTGCCGACACCGTCGCGGGCCTCCGAGCAGCGCTCCACCGCGCTCGGGAAGCCGAGACCGGGGTCAGTGTCGTGGTGGCGGAGGTCCCGTCCGACGACGTACCGCCCCTGCTCGCTGCCATCGCAACCGCCGCAGCCCGTGCGAACGACTCGCGCTGACGACGACGTCTCCGGCACCTGGCCGGAACACCCAGGTCATCGACGCTGGTGGCGCCTCCGGCAGAACTGGGTAGAACGCGCAGCCGCCCGATCGCCCGCCGAAAACAGACTGGTGGAGCCGGACCGGGAACGCCCCGCCCCGGTACCACCACCCTGAACCAGAAGAGGAACCATGAAGCTCCGCTCCAAGATCTTCACCGCCGCGGCCGGCTGCGCCGTCATCGCTGGCGTCGTCGCGACCGCCGGTCTCAGCGGCACGCCGCTGGCCGCCGTGGGCGTGCTCGGCGAGGACGAGTTCGAGCAGGTCCACGCGACACTGTTGAACTGGTCCGACCAGCCACTCACGCTCGTCTCTGCGACGCACAGCGGCATGGGCACGCACTGGAAGGACCAGGCGCCGCAGACCCTGCCGGCGGCGACCGCAGGCAAGCCCGGTCAGGCGGTCGTGAGCGACTACAGCGCCGGCGGCAACGAGGTGAACCTCGAGTACCAGGACCCGGACGGGCACATCTACACGTTCTACGCCGACGACGCTGCGACGAAGGGCTCGTCGAAGATCACGCAGACCTCGACCAGTCCCCAGTACGACACCTACGGTCAGTGGCAGTACGACGAGACCAACCAGTTCCAGACCGTCGAGTGGGCCATCGCCCCCGGTCACACCTTCAACTACACCGGCAAGGCCGACAGCTACACGGTCCCTACCGGCGTGTACTCCATGGACGTCACCGCGATCGGTGGAGCCGGTGGCGCTGCAGGCGTGTCGGAGCCGTCGCCGGGAGCGAAGATCACGGGCACCATCGCGGTCACGCCCGGCGAGCAACTCACCGTCGGCGTCGGCGGCGTGGGCAACGACATGTGGAACAACGTCACCGGCGGGTGGGGCCTGCCCATCGGGTCGGACAGCTACTCGGGTGGGGACGGCGCCCCCGGAGCCAGCCTGAGCTCCGGTGGCGGCGGCGCGTCGGTGATCATCGACGCCAGCACGGGCGAACCCGTCGTCATCGCCGGCGGCGCTGGCGGCGCCGGCGACGTCGGCTGCAACCAGGGGAGCGACGTCAACACCGGCGGCATCGGGGGGACCGGCACCGACGGTGGTCTGACCGGCGGCAACGGCGGCCCGAACAACCAGGGCGGCAAGGGCGGCGCGAACAGCCAGTCGCAGGGACAGTCGCAGACCACCGATGGAGCGTGCGCAGCCGGTGCCGGCGGTGGTGGACTCGCGGGCGGCCTGGCCGGGATCACCGGTGCCTTCGGCGAGGGCGGGGGCGCCGGGTCCTCGTTCACATCCGACGCCGTCAGCAACGTCGGGGTCACGAACGCCGACTGGCACCTGGCGAGCAACGGGTCGATCGTCCTGAGCCTCCCTGGCGTACAGAGCTGAACATCCTCCCGCTGAAGATGACCAGGCGTCGGTCCCCGACGCCTGGTCATCATGCCGACCGGCGATCGACCGCACGTCGGCTCGACGTCACGACCACGGAAGGTCCCCACGCATGCGACACCAATCCGATGCCGTCCCTGCGATCCGACCGCGAACACCACGGTCGCGGTGGCGAACCGCAGCGCTCTTCGCGGTCGTCGTGGCAATGGTCTGGACGTACGTGGGCGTCGTGCTCCTCGGCGTCCTCCACAACGCCGCACTCCTGCCGATGTGGATCGTCCTCGGGTCGGTCGCCGTCCCCGGTGGCCTACTCATCGGAGTCCTCGGCGGACTGGGGCCAACCAGTGACCTCACCCTCGGACGCCTGGTCTTCGCGGCGACCGCCGGTGGAGTGGTCGCGGTCGTCATCGGCGGCACCATCGACGCTCTCATCCAGCCGACGTCGCCGGACGGTGTCATCGACGACCGCACCCTCCTCCTCGCCGGCTTCGTCGAGGAAGCCTGCAAACTGGCAGTCGTCATGTCGGTCGGCGCCTCGATCCGCCGGAAGGACCTGCGCTCTGGGCTCCTCGTCGGCACCGCAGTCGGCCTCGGTTTCGCGGTCTTCGAGGACATGGGCTACGCGATGGCACCGTTCCTCGACCACCGCTTCACCACGGCCCTCCTGACGCAGTCCGCGGAGGTGCAGGTGAACCGGGCACTCTCGACCCCGCTGGGGCACCCGCTCTGGTCGGCGCTCCTCGCCGCTGCCGTCTTCGCCGCAGCTGGTGGGAGCCGCTACCGCTTCCGGTGGTACCTCCCGTTGGCGTACCTCGGTGTCGCCGTCGCGCACGGCCTGTGGGACGGCGCCGCAGTCCTCGGCACCCGTGTCCTCGGCACCGCCGGGAGCACCCTCGCGACACTGTCGGTGGGCGTCGTCACGATCGTGGAGGTCGCGGTCCTGGCGCTCCTCTTGTCGAAGACCCGCACACCTCGAGCCGCCGAGCCGGACACACGCCGGGAACCCGGACCCTCGCGACGGTGACCCCTTGGCACGGCGGAGCCGTTCGCTCTACCATCGGAAGGCTCACGTCTTAGTAGGGAGATGACGTGCTGATCTGGCAGAACGACGACGTCGAGGCTGTCGACGCCGCCGCTGGGTCGGCGATCGTCGGACAGCCGAAGCTCGTCGTCGTCCACGGCGGTCCTGGCTCCGGACGATCGAGCTTCCTGCGGTCGATGACCGAGCGCGTCCTCGCCCGAGCCGCCGGCGACGGAACAGCGTTCACGCACTGGTCCGCCGGCGGCACCGTCAAGTCCGACCAACCCCGTCGGGGGCTGATCGACCTCGGCGTCCTCATCGACCCGGACGAGGACAACCCGCTGCAGGTGGAACAGGCTCTCCGCGAGGCCGTCGACGACGTCCTCGACGAAGGGCCACTGCTCATCACGATCGACGACCTCCAGTGGATCGACCCGGAGACCGTCGAAGCGCTTGCTCGGCTCCTGACGTCGGCAGTGGCAGAGCGCCTCCTCGTGATCGTCACGACGGGGTACTTCGAACCGTTCCAGCACCTGCCGTGGCAGGCCCTCGTCGGCACGAGCCCACTGGTGGTGCCGGTCGAGCTGGGAGGACTCGACCTCGCGACGGCACGTGCGGTGCTGCGGGACATCCGGCCGGAGGTCGCGGAGTACCTCGTCCGACGCCTGTGGCAGCACACTCGCGGCAATCCCCTCTTCCTGACCTCACTGGTGCGCCGGAACACGCCTGCAGCGCTCGAGCGGATGGTGCAGCTGCCCGCACCACTCGACTACGCACACGCCATCGAGGTCCGACTCGCGACCCTCGGCCACGACGCGGTCACCCTCGCCCGAGCGGTGTCGGTGATCGGCATGGGCTGGATGCCGCTCGCGGAAGCCGCCTACGTCGCCGCCGCCGACGACGACGTCACCTCCGCGCTCGACGTCCTCGTCCTGGAGTTCATCCTCGAGCAGCGCTCGACGGAGGTCGGGACGGAGGTCCGCATGGTGCACGCCATCATCCAGGCGAGCATCTACCAGAACATCCCCGCCGCCGAGCGCGTCCGACTGCACCGGCGAGCCGCCGAGGTGGCGTCGGACGAGGTCGGTGAACTGCGGCATTCGTACGCCGCCACCACGACCCACGACGAAGCGCTCGCACAACGTCTGGAAGCTGCCGCGGAGCTGCAGCACGCGGCAGGTCAGTACCGCACCGCCGCGCAGTACCTCGACTGGGCCTGTCGACTCTCGGCCAACGGGTTGCGGAGGAGCGCCCGATGGACGGCATCGTGCTTCGAGCGCCTCCTGTCAGGGAACGTGGAGCTTGTCCGCAACGCCCAGCCCGAGCTGCGAACCGCCCGTGATCGCATCGGCGCTGCGCTGGTCGAGGGCGCCCTCCACGTGCTCGAGAACGACTGGTGCGAGGCGGTCAAGGTGCTCACACCCGTCGCCGCCACCGGCGAAGTCGACCTGCGCGCTTACCGCATCGAAGTGCTGCTCGCGTGGGCCAGCCTCGCCGCAGGCATGGACACTGATGCCGCGTGGGCTCCACTCGACCGAGCCGAAGCGATGCCGACACGAGACGACAGCCTCGCCGGCCTCGCGACCTTCACCTCCGCGATGCTCGACCGGCGCCGTGGCCGCTCCCGCCAGCTGAACGAACGCCTCGGGCTGCTTCCGCAGCGTCCGGGCGCCGTGCCGCTCGATGACACCTACTGGCTCGCCTGGCGAGGGTTCGCCGCGGTGATGTCCGGTCGGGCCGCCGACGCGATCGAGCCACTCCGTGAAGTAGACAGCCGGATGTCGACCGGCTTGATGAACGTCGGCGACGGCCTCTCCAACGCCTTCCTCGGACTCGCACACTGGTGGGCCGGGGACGCTGGGCTCGCGGCCAGACAGTTCCGCGTCGCCGAGGGGCTCCTGCTCCCCCGCCCCAACCCCATGAGCGCCTCATACGCAGCCACCGGGCGAGTCATCGCCGGCGATCGCGAGGGCGCGGACGCGCTGCTCACCCGCGCCCGGGACACGCTGCAGGAGATGCCGTGGGCGGAGGGCGTGTACGCACTCCTCGTCGGGAGCGTCACGACCCTCCACGCCTTCGGCAACGATGCCGAGCGAGCGGCGTTCCTCCCCGGTCTGCGACGGGACTTCGGCGACAAGGCGGACAAGCTCGCGGGGAGCGCGATGTGGGGGCTGCACGCGGCGATCGCCTGCGTCTGGGCCGGCGAACTCGACGAAGCGAACGGGCTCGGCTGGGTCCTCGCCGAAAGCCCCTGGTTGGCCTGGGGCAAGGCTGCGCAATTGTGGGTGCAGGGGCTGGTGGCCGAGCACGCCCACGAGGACCTCGCCGCCATCGAGCTGATCGCAGCGGCTCGGAGCGCCTGGCCTGAAGGACTGCCGGTGTTCGCAGCACACATCACCGCCGACCTGGCGCGTGTCGCCGGGACCGCAGGAGACCGGACGACGGCCGTCGAAGCCGCGCGGTCCGCCCGAGCGCAATACACAGCTCTGGAAGCCGTGCCGTACCTCCTCAGGGACGTCGACGCGCTCCCGTCCGCGCAGGACCCGGCCGGTCCCGGGCCGTCGCCCGTCACGGCGGCAGTCCAGCTCCCCGGGCCGCTCGGCATGCTGTCGGATCGCGAGCGTGACGTCGCATCCCTGGTCGTCAAGGGCATGAGCTACGCCCAGATCGCGAGGGAACTGTTCATCAGTCGAAGCACGGTGAGCTTCCACCTCACCCGGATCTACGCCAAGACCGACACCACCAGCCGACACGAACTCAGCGACCTGGCCCGCCAGCGCTGACACCGAAGCCGAAGCCGAAGCCGAAGCATCGCGCAGGAGCCTGGCACTTCCCGTCACTTCCCGTCACTTCCCGTCAGCGTCCCAGCTTGGCGGCCGTTGCCGATACTCAGCCTTGTGTCAGTTCGAGTACGCGGGCGTGGACAGCTGTGTGAGGCGTCGGTGCATCTCCTCCCGCATCCACTGCTGGCGGCGCTCGCGCCACGTCGCCCTAAGAAGCGCTCCGGTCACGAGGACGGCCAGGCCAATGCCGTAGATGGTCCAGGAGAGCCAACCGTGCTGGTCGACCGCGACCATCAGAATCCAAACCGTCTCGATGACGAGCCCGACAGGAATAGCTACCCAGGCCCCCCCCTGCGGAGCTTCTTTCTCGGTGGTGCGAGCGCTTCCAGCGCGAGCGGAAGTGCGAGCTGGTCGAACACCGACTGCAACGTGGCCTGCTCCAGGCTGCCCGGTCGGGCTGACTGAACTGCGTTCCCAACCGCTCGAGGCGGCGCCAGCGCCCGGCGTCTTGGTAGGCGACCCATGCGGCGCCAAAGATCGAGACCACAAGCGCGAGAGAAGCAATGAGATTGCCCACTGCGTCACTCACCCTCGGCTGCGTCGCCGGAAGCCAGGACGGCGTCCTCAGCGGAGTCACGGAGCGCTTGAGTGAGCTCGGCCTCCGTGGGAAGGGCGGCCTGCACGGATGGTGGCAGCAGGTCGTAGCTGGCGACGCCGATCGGAGTTTGGTGTGCGCCGAGGGAATACCGGACGACGGCGTCGTTCTTGTCCGCGACGAGCAGCAGTCCGACCGTGTCGGCGTGCTGAGGTCGTCGGAGTCTGTCGTCGACGAGGGCGACGTAGAAGCCGAGCTGACCGAGGTACTCGGGCCTGAACTTGCCCGTCTTGAGTTCGATCACCACGTAGCGGAGCTGCTCGACATGGAAGAACAACAGGTCGACGTAGAAGTCATCCCCATCGACGTCGAAGTGCACCTGCCGCCCGACGAACGCGAACCCTTCCCCAAGCTCGCGGAGCGTGTCGATGATCCGATCGACGAGCGCCTGCTCGAGGTGGCGTTCCTTCGCGTCGCCGTCGAGGGCGAGGAAGTCCAACACGTAGGGGTCCTTCGTGAGCTGCTGCGCCAAATCCGAGTCCCCCGGGCGTCACCACCCACACGTGCGACCTCTCCGACCTCGGTGCGGTCACCCCGCTCGCGGCCGACGTCCACGCTTCGTCCGGTCGGATCGACGGCCTGGTCCACCTCGTCGGTGGCTGGCGCGGCGGCGGCAGCATCGCCGGGCAGTCGGACGAGGACTGGGACTTCTTCGACCGGGCGTTCCGGACGCTGCGGAACACGACGAGGACGTTCTACGGCGACCTCGTCGCATCCCCGGCGGGACGGCTCTCGTACGTCTCGTCCACCGCTGTCGACTCCCCCACCGCCGGGGCCGCGAACTACGCCTCAGCGAAGGCCGCGTCCGACGCCTGGGTCCGAGCCGTCGCCCAGGGCTTCGGGAAGGACGCGCCGGACTCGGCGGCAGCCACCGTGTTCGTCGTCGGCGGTCTCGCCGGGCTCGAGGAGCGTCTCGGCGACGAGGTCGTCCGGCTCTGGTCGGCCGCGCCGTCGGACGTCAACGGCGCCCGCGTTCCCCTCTCTGCCCGCGGCCCTCTCCCTAGGATGGACCAGTGACCCTTCGACTCCACGATCTGGACCTGCGGGGCTTCGCCTCGGACAACTACGCCGGCGTCCACCCCGAGATCCTCGAGGCCATCGCCGCCGCGAACAACGGCCACCAGATCGCCTACGGCGAGGACGTCTACACGGCACGCCTGCAGGAGGTCTTCGCCGCGCACTTCGGGCCGCAGTCTCAGACGTTCCCGGTCTTCAACGGCACGGGTGCGAACGTCGTCGGACTGCAGTCGATGCTCCCGCGCTGGGGTGCCGTCGTGTGCACCTCGACCGCGCACATCCACACCGACGAGGCCGGGGCTCCCGAGCGCGTCGCCGGCATGAAGCTGCTCACGGTCGATGCCCCGGACGGCAAGCTCACCCCCGCGCTCATCGACCGGGAAGCGTGGGGATGGGGCGACGAGCACCGACCCCAGCCGCTCGTCGTGTCGATCACGCAGACCACCGAGCTCGGCACCGCCTACACGGTCGACGAGATCCGAGCGATCGCCGACCACATCCACCCGCTCGGCATGACGCTGCACATGGACGGCGCACGCATCTCGAACGCGGCAGCGACGCTCGGGGTGCCGCTCCGCGACTTCACGACCGACGCCGGCGTGGACGTCCTGAGCTTCGGCGGCACCAAGAACGGCATGCTCTACGGCGAGGCCATCGTCGTGCTGAACCCCTCGGCGTCCGAGGGGCTGCACTACCTCCGCAAGATGAACATGCAGCTCTCGTCGAAGATGCGGTTCGTGTCGGCGCAGCTCATCGCACTGCTGACCGACGACCTCTACCTCCGTTCCGCTTCGCACGCCAACGCGATGGCCATGCGGCTCCGGGGCGCACTCGAGGCCCGGATCGCCGACGGCAGCATCCGCGGGGTCGGGTTCAGCCAGGAGACCCAGGCGAACGGGGTCTTCGCGACGCTGCCCGCCGGGGTGGCCGAGCGGCTCCGGGAGCACTTCCGGTTCTACGACTGGGACGCGAGCCGGAACGAGGTGCGGTGGATGTGCTCGTTCGACACGTCGGAGCAGGACATCGACGCGTTCGTGGCGGCGTTGCGGGCGGAGCTCGACGCGGCCTGACGGGCGGGTCGTTCGCCGCCCGATCAGTGGCGGTGCCGCAGCCGTTCGGTCGCCTGCTGCGATCCCGCACGGCGACGACGATCAGCATCGCTGCCATCAGCAGCCGGCCGGTCAGCGAGAGCGGACCCGTCACCACTTGGTCGAAGGGCGGGAACAGCACGCTCTGATGGGTGGCGAACACGTTGAGCGCGAGCGGCGCGCGCTCATCCGAGCTTCAGCGCGTTCGCGATCAGGTCCGGATCGTTGCACTGGACGAGGACAGTTCCTTGGCGAGAGGAGAAACGCACGCCTCGTCCGGCCGAGAGGCAGAGCACTCGGCCACCCTCATGCCGCGCAATACCCACGCCGCCGATCCTTCGTGGGTCGATCAGGTCGATCGACACGTTCCGAACGTCCGTCAGGGGCACGCGGATCCGGAGGAGCGGTATGAACCAGACTGTCACGTGGCCTTCTGCGATGCGCGTCGACAGCTTCGCGAGCAGAACGACGACCCCAGCGGCGCTCCCGATCGCAGACGCCGTGACCAGGAACGCATCGAATTCAACCAGGATGTTTCCCACGATCAAACTCAGTCCGAACGCTGCGACGATCCCGCCCAACATCCGAATCGAAAAGGGTGCCGTGACGACGTCGCGTACTTCACCGTGCGGTTTGTGGAGCGGCTCCAATTCGATCACCCCTTCTTGGTCGGAGCGCTGGGAATTCGGCGTTTACGCCAGCGAATCGGAGCATGTACATCTTTGTCATACCGACAGAACGTAGTGCTTCACATACTGGATTGCAACAACCCTGTCCCGCGGAATGATGTCGCTCCAGCGGTCAAGGCGGGAGAGCGGTCCGCGCCATCTCGGAGACGTCTCGGCGCCGGCCCCAGGGCGCAGCACCGCGCTACATGTCGTCTCCCGCCCACCCGCTTGGTACCTCGTCATTGCTCTGCGTCAGCGCGCGGCCAACACCCGGACGTCCCAGGGGCTGAGCTCGATCTCGGTACCAGCGTCGAGGGCAGTGCCGGCGAGCACGTCCTCCGCTGCGACCGGCACCGCGAAGGTGCTGGGCGTCCACGACCAGTTGTGCACGACGTGCACGCTCTCCCCGCGTCCGTTGACCGAGCTCGCGACCGACTGTGTCTCGGTCTGCGGACGCCATGCCGTCGAACCGGAGCCCTGCCCGACCGCCCAGTCGACGACGGCTGCGGCGAGCGCGGGGTCCGGCACCGTCCCGACGTAGGTCACTCGCCCGGCTCCGTGCGTACGCGTGGTCACCGCCGCGAAGCGACCGTGGTGCGGGTGGTCGTACCCGACGAGGACGTCCGCATCGTCGACGAGCAGGCCATCCGCCCAGCGCGTGGCCGTCGCCCCGGTCGGCAGGGCGAACCCATGTTCCGCAGCCGCAGCTCCGGCTAACACCGGGATGCGTCGGCCGAGGTTGCTGAACTCGTCGTAGTGCACGCCGGCGGGCACGTCGAGGAACGCGGGCTTCCGTTCGAGCCGCGCACGGGCTTCTTCGTCTTCGTACCCGGTGCGGATGCCGACGACGAGGTGGCCACCTGCCTCGGCGTAGGCGGCGAGCCACTGCAGCTGAGCGTCGGTCGCGATGGTGAACGCGGCAGCGACGAGCACCGGACGCTCCGCGGCGAAGGACGCCGGGTCACGGTCGAAGACCTGGGACGGATGCACGGTGTTCGCCTGCAGTCCGGCATCGAAGACACCTCGGGCGAAGGCGTCGTGGACGGTCTGCCACGAGCGCCGGTCGGGCTCCATGCCGTCGCCGAGCGCCGGGTGCTCGTTCAGCGCCCACTTCGACTCGTTCGAGAACAGCAGGGCGACGTCGGCGTGCGGGCGGAGGCCGGCGACCCGGTCCCCGGCGTGCGCGAACTCCGCTCCGATCCGGGCGATCTCCTCGTAGGTCCGGCCGGGCTGCTGCGAGTGCGGCAGGACGCCACCCCAGTACGTCTCGACGCCGTAGTGCAGCGTGTGCCAGTGCCAGTACTCGATCATCGACGCGCCTCGGGACACGAGGGCCCAGGCGGCCTGTCGCCACTGCCCTTCGTAGGCGGGCTCGTTCATCCACGAGAACCCGATGGCCTGCGCGTTGGTCTCGGTGACCAGGAACGGTGCCTGCTTCGACCCGTACATGCGGTCGCCGGACGCGAAGATCGACCAGGCACCGGACGAGGTCCAGAACTGTGCGGGTTCCTCGGCGCTCGGCAGTTCGAGGGCGTCCTGCATCCGGTAGTACGGGTTGCCGGCGGTGACGTCGAGCGTCCTGGTGAGCACCTCGTCCTCGACGGTCGGCCGCTCGTAGGCGATGCACGTGGTCACGAACTGGTCCGGACGCGAGTACTCCCGCACGACGGATGCCTGCCAGGCGATGAAGTCCGTCGTGATCGAGGCCTGGAACCGGCGCCAGGCCAGGTCGTACTGCGGCTGCGCGTTGCCGTCCGGCGTCCACAGGTCAGCCCAGGTGGACAGCCGGTGGGACCAGTAGGTCAGACCCCACTCCTCGTTCAGCCGCTCGACGCTGCCGTAGGTGTGACGCAGGTGGTCGACGAAGCGCTGGAACACCTCGGGGTTCGCGATGAGCTCGTTGCCCGGCTCGTTGTCGACCTGGTAGCCGATCACGGCGGGGTGCTCGGCGTACCGGACGACGATCTTCCGGATGACCCGCTCGGCGTGGAACAGGAACGCCGGGTGGGCGTAGTCGATCTCCTGCCGGGCACCCCAGCCCATCGCCTCGCCGTCGGTGCGGCGGCGGACGTTGATCTCCGGCACGATGCGGGCGAGCCACATCGGCACGGCGTACGTGGGTGTGCCGAGGATCACCCGGATGCCGTGTTCGTGGGCGGCGTCGAGCACCGGTGCGAGCCACTCCAGGTCGAAGCGGCCGTTCTCCGGCTCCCAGGTGCTCCAGACGGACTCACCGACGCGGATGACCGAGAAGCCGGCCTCCTGCATCAGGCGCATGTCCTCGTCGAGCCGAGGGGTCGGCTGGTACTCGTGGTAGTAGGCGGCGCCGAAGAGGACGCGGTCGTGCTGCATGGTGCTGGGTGCTCCGTTCGAGAAGGATCGGTGGTGGGTGCGGGTGTCGGTCATCCCTTGACCGCCCCCGCGGTCAGCCCGTCGAGCAGCTGCTTGCGGAGGAGCAGGAACACGAGGATGGTCGGCACGCTCGCCAGCACGGCGCCGGCGAGCACCAGGTCGTACGACCGGTTCTCCGACGCGAAGATCGCGTTGAGGCCGAGAGGCAGCGTGTACTGGCTCGAGTCGGACAGCAGGACCAACGGCCACTGGAACGAGTTGTAGCTCTGCAGGAAGCTCCACACCGCCAGGGCGCCGAGCGACGGCCGGAGCAGCGGGAGCACGACCCGGCGGAACGTTCCGAACTCGGAGTTGCCGTCGATGCGGGCCGCCTCGATGAGTTCGTCGGGGATCGCCTGCACGATGAACTGCTGCATCATGAAGATGCCGAACGCCGGCGCCACCCACGGGACGACGAGCGAGAACCACGGGTTCGTCAGCCCGGACTTCACCACCAGGATGAAGAGCGGTACGAGGATCACCGCGAACGGCACGGACAGGGACGAGAACATCACAGCGAACAGGACCCGCTTGCCCCGGAACCGGAACTTGGCGAAGCCGTACCCGGCCATGGCGCAGACGAACACCGAGACGACGGTCGCGATCAGCGCGGTCCCGACGCTGATGCCGAACCACGCCCAGAACGGCTGCGTGGAGAGCAGGTTCGTGTAGTTCTCGCCGGTCGCCGGGCTGGGGATCAGGGTTGGCGGCGTCGCGAAGATGTCGCCGCGCTGCTTGAAGGACCCGGACAGAGCCCACAGCAGCGGGAACACGAAGACGAGCAGCAGGGCCACGAGTGTGGCGTAGAGCAGACCACGGCGTGCGATCCACCCCCTGGTGCGCGGTGGGCCGGACCGGGGTGCCCGGCTTCCGGCGGTCGTGACGGCCCGGGTGTCCGGGCGGTCGGTGGTCGCGGTCATGCGTCCCTCCCGATGGCGAGTGCGCGGTTGAGGATCTGGCTGACGCCGAAGACGACGACGAACAGCACGACGCCGGCGGCTGCCGCGTACCCGAACTGCTGCCGTTCGAACGCGGCGCGGTAGATGAACATGGCGACGGACAACGTGGCCTCGCCGGGCCCGCCCTTCGTCAACAGGTAGGGCTCGTCGAAGAGCTGGGCGGCGCTGATGAAGCTCGTCACCACGACGAACGCCGTGACCGGTCGGATCGCCGGGAGCGTCACGTTGGTGAACTTCCGGAAGGTGCCGGCCCCGTCGAGCGACGCGGCCTCGTACTGCTCGGGCGACACGTTCTGCAGTGCAGCCAGGAAGAAGATCGTCAGGTACCCGACCGTTCGCCAGAGGAGCACGAAGCCGATCGCGACCTTCGCGAGCGTCGGGTCACCGAGCCAGTCGGTGTTCGGCAGTCCGAACAGTGCCTTGAGCGTGGCGTTGAGCAGCCCGTAGTTCGTGTCGAACACCAGGCTGTAGATGAGCGCGATGACGATCGGCGACAGCACCATCGGGATGAAGAACGTCACCCGGAACAGGTCCCGGGCACGGAGACCCTTGGCGTTGAGCGCCTGCGCGACGAGGAGCGAGCACGGCACGATGACGAACACGGCGATGAGTGTGTAGATCAGCGAGTTGACCAGGGCCGTGCCGAAGCTGGTGTCCCGGAACAGGTTCGCGTAGTTCGACAGCCCCACCCAGTTCGGCGTGCCGAGGCCGACCCACTCAGTGAGCGACAGGTACACGGCGGCGAGCACCGGCACGATCATGAACAGCCCGTAGAGCACGTAGAACGGCGCGATGAAGAGGTACGGTGCGCTGCCTCCGTTCGTGTTGAGGCGTCGGCGACGGGCGGGTGGATCTGCGGTGGTGGTGGCGGACACCGGGAGTCCGGTGGCGGTGGATGTGGACATCGAGAGTCCTCCTCAGGCGCGGGTCTGGCCGCGGAAGTCGGCCGCAGCGGCGTCGAGCGCCTGCTTCGGGGAGATCTGGCCCTTGTAGGCCTTGATGAGGTAGCCGCTCAGGACGGTCTGCAGGATCGAGGCGTCGGCGCTCTGGTGCTGCGATGGCACGTCGTCGACCACGGACTTGTAGACGCCGAACAGCTGCTGCCCGCCGAAGTACGGGTCACTGAGCGCCGCGAGCCGCGGGTCGTCGTAGACCGAGCGCAGCGTCGGCAGGTACCCGAGGTCCTGGTACCGCTTCACCTGCTGGTCCGGGTCGAGGTACGCGGCGAGCACGAGGTCGATCCCGGCCTTCGTGAGCGGCTTGTCGCGGAGCACGGAGAACCCGGTGCCGCCGCCGACGCTCGTCGTGCTGCCGCCGCCGGCGAACCGCGGCAGGTTCCGCACCTTCCACTTGCCCTTCTGCTCCGGCACGTTCGGCTTGATGCCGTAGCTGGCGTACCAGGACGGCATGTCGACGGCCAGGATGGTGCCGCCCTTCAGCCCGGACTGCAGGCTCGGCCCGTACATGTCGGCGACCGTCGCGATCGCGCCGGACTGCACGCCGTCGACCAGGAACTGCAGGGTGCGCTCGGCTTCGGGGGTCTGGATGGCGATGCCGCCGTCCTCGTCGTACAGGTCGCCGCCGCGCTGGAGCAGCAGGATCTGGTAGCTCTGCAGCGTGCCGCCCGGGTCGGTGACCGCCACGGCGTGCAACGAGGCGCCCTTGCTCTTGTTGAGCTTCGCGCCGACGTCCATGTACTCCTCCCACGTCGTCAGGTCGTCGGGGATGCCGAGGGCCTCGAACTGGTCGGCGCGGTGGTAGTAGACGCAGAGTGGGGTGTCGGAGTCGAGCGCGTACAGGTGGCCGTCCTTCGAGAACGGCGTGAGTCGTGCACCGATCAGGTCGTCCTTCCGGGACGCCACCGACGATGACAGGTCGCTCAGCAGCTCGGCTGCGATGTCGCCGCGGAGCATCCGGCAGAACGCCCCGATCTCGAGCCCGGCGACATCCGGCGTCCCCGTTCCGGCGACCGCCTGCGCGATGAGCTTCGTCGGGATGTCCGCGGCCGCGATGGTGGTGATGTCCAACGCGAAGGCGAAGTCGGACTTGCGGTCCGCCACCGGCAGCGCCTCGGTGAAGAACTTCTCGTAGCCGGGGTCGTGCGTCCAGAACGCCAGGTCGGCGCGTCCGGAACGCACGGCTGCGGACGACTGCGGGGAGCATCCAGCCAGCAGGCTGCCGAGGGCGATGCTGCCACCCGCGGCGGCGCCCCATCGGAGCAGGTCACGTCGGCTCATCCCACGGCCTGGAGGCGCGGACCCTGCGGGTACAGAGCGTTGCGTTGGTACTGGGGTCACGTTCGTCTCCTGACGTCGTCGTCGAGGTGATTGCGGAGGTGGCGGTGAGCGCAAGTGAGCGCTCACTCACGGGACGGACGCAAGCCGCGCCTCCCGTCCGGGGGTTCAGTCGGCGGGGCGCAGGTGACGCCGCGCGGGCGAAGGCGGCGCGCTGGTGGCGCGCGTGATCAGCTGGCCGGGCAGCATCCGGTGTCGCTCGGCCGGCGGGTGACCGTCGAGCGTACGGAAGAGTCGGTGCATCGCGAGGCGGGTGGCCTCGTCGAAGTCCTGGCGGATGGTGGTGAGCGGCGTCGGCAGGTAGGCCGAGATGGGCATGTCGTCGAAGCCGACGATGCTGATGTCGTCCGGCACGGACAGTCCGTGCTGCTGGATGGCGGACATCGCCCCGATCGCCATCTGGTCGTTCGCCACGAACACCGCCGTCAGGTCCGGCCGGCCGAGCAGTGAACGCATGGCCTCGTGACCGCTCTGCGGTGACCAGTCCCCCTCGACCACCGCGTGCTCGGCAACGCCGGCGTCGTCCAGCGCTGCGCGCCACCCGGCCAACCGGCGCGAGCTCGAGGTCCAGTTCGCCGGGCCCGCGATGTGCCACACGGTCTCGTGGCCGAGGGCCAGCAGGTGGTCGGTGGCCGCGAACGCGGCGCCGGTCTCGTCGAGGCCGACCGCGAGCGTGTTCTCGCGGTCTGCGACGTCCGGCGGGCCGAGGGTCAGGACCGTCACGCCGGTCGGCAGTCGGAGCTGGTCCATCTGGTTCTCGACCGGCTCCGAGAAGACGATCGCCTCGACGTCCTGCCCGACGAGCGAGTCGACCGCCGGCTGGAGCTCGGCGGCGGTCGCGGCCACCGTGCGGACCACGGCGAGGGCGTAGCCGTTCGTGCGGCAGGCCTGCTCGACGCCGGTGAGCATCGCCGTGGGGCCGTAGAGGTTCGTGCCGATGGTGATCAACCCGACACGGCGAGAGCGCTGGGACTTGAGGGATCGGGCGGCGGCGTTGGGACGGAAGCCGAGTTCGTCGATCGCCCTGAGGACTCGGTCGCGCACGGCCTCGGTGACGTGCGGTTCGTCGTTGACCACGCGGGAGACGGTCTTCTGCGAGACGCCGGCCAGGGTCGCGACGTCGGTCATGGAGGCGGGGCGGAGGCGGCGCACGGGGGCGGTGTCGCTCATCGTCCAGCTCCTTCGCTGCGTCCGTCGGACCCGATGGGGCCGGGTGTGAGAGCAAGACAACCACGGGATTGTCTACGTAGTCAAGCGCACGCCGCATCCGACGCGACAGCGCCCGCCGTATCCTGGCCCCCGGCTCGCTGCCGCTGGGAACAACCCTGAGCTCGGGCAACCCGCACCCAGTCGGGCCCGTCGCCCACGGAAGGAACTGCAATGAGCATGGAAGGCGTTGCCTGGAGCTCGCTGTACAAGATCTCGACCGCCAGGGACGGCAAGCACGGCTTCTCCCGTGAGTCCGTCCGGCGGATCATGACGTTCGCCGTGCCGTACCGCGCGAAGCTGCTGGTCTTCATCGCCCTCTCCGTCGTGGGGGCGTTCCTCGCGGTCGCGACGCCGGTGCTCGCCGGTCAGGTCGTCGACGTCATCGCCGCCCGTGGCGAGGTCGGCACGATCGTCCGGCTCGCGGTCGTCATCGCCCTCGTGGCCGTGGCCGACGCCGCGGCGTCACTCGTGACGCGCTGGTACTCGGCGCGGATCGGCGAAGGCGTGATCCTGGACCTCCGGACCGCGGTCTTCAACCACGTGCAGAAGATGCCGATCGCGTTCTTCACCCGCACCCGGACGGGCGCGCTCGTCAGCCGCCTCAACAACGACGTGATCGGCGCGCAGCAGGCCTTCAGCGGCACGTTGTCCGGCGTGGTCACGAACCTCGTGGCGCTGATCCTCACCCTGATCGTCATGCTCAGCACGTCGTGGCTCGTGACGGTCCTCGCCGTGGTGATGCTCCCGATCTTCCTGGTGCCCGCGCGCCGCATGGGCAGCCGCCTCGCCGCCCTGCGCCGCGAGGCCGCCGACCACAACGCCGCCATGAGCACGCAGATGACCGAGCGCTTCTCCGCTCCCGGCGCCACCCTCGTCAAGCTGTTCGGACGACCCGACGAGGAAGCCGAGGAGTTCCGCGTCCGCGCCGCCCGCGTCCGCGACATCGGGGTCCGGAGTGCGCTGCTGCAGTTCGTCTTCGTCACCGCACTCACTCTGGTCTCCGCGCTCGCCCTCGCCCTGGTGTACGGGGTCGGTGGCGCCCTCGCGCTCGGCGGTCAGCTGAACACCGGCGACGTGGTCACCCTGGCGCTCCTCCTCACCCGCCTGTACGCGCCGCTGACAAGCCTCGCGAACGCACGGGTCGAGATCATGAGCGCGGTGGTCAGCTTCGAGCGCGTCTTCGAGGTGTTGGACCTCGAACCACTCATCCAGGAGAAGCCCGACGCCGGCACCGTCCCCGACGGCCCGGTGTCCGTCGAGTTCGACGACGTCCGCTTCGCCTACCCCTCTGCCGACAAGGTGTCCCTCGCCTCCCTGGAAGAAGTCTCCACGCTGGACACCCGCGGCGGCGATGAGGTGCTGCACGGTGTGTCCTTCCGGATCGAGCCGGGGCAGACCGTCGCCCTCGTCGGGACGTCCGGTGCCGGCAAGTCCACGATCGCGCAGCTCCTCTCGCGCCTGTACGACGTCGACAGTGGTGCCGTGCGCCTGACGGGCACCGACGTCCGCGACGTGACGTTCGCCTCCATGCGGCACACCATGGGCATGGTGACGCAGGACGGCCACCTGTTCCACGAGACCATCCTCTCCAACCTCCGCCTCGCCAGGCCGGAGGCCACCGAGGACGAGGTGTGGGACGCCGTTCGGCGCGCACGGCTCGAGCCGCTCATCCGGTCCCTGCCGGATCAGCTGGACACCATGGTGGGTGAGCGTGGCTACCGGCTGTCGGGGGGTGAGCGCCAGCGGATGACCATCGCGAGGCTCCTGCTCGCCCAGCCGCGCGTCGTCATCCTCGACGAGGCGACCGCGGCGCTGGACTCCACGTCCGAGGCCGCTGTGCAGGCGGCGCTCAGCGAGGCGCTCGCGGGACGGACTGCGATGGTGATCGCCCACCGCCTCTCCACCATCCGCAGCGCGGACCTGATCCTCGTGGTCGAGGACGGCTCGATCGTGGAGCGCGGGACCCACGAGGAACTGCTCGCCGCGGGTGGGCGGTACGAGGAGCTGCACCGGACCCAGTTCGCGGTGCAGAAGGACCTCGCCGCTGACGAGGTCGCGCCGGGCGAGACACAGCCTGGGGCGGTGCGGTAGCGGGAGTCGGTCACGACCTGCTGACGGACGGGAGGCGCGGTGCCAGCTGGCACCGCGCCTCCAGTCCGTCAGGTCGTCCCGTCTCCTGCACCGCCACCACACGCGCGATCCGCGCAGGTCCGTCAGCCATCACCTGCCTACCCGAGCGGCTCGACACCGTAGCTGGTGACCACCGCCCGCAGCTCGTCCAGGTACGTCTGCGCCTGCACGGTGAGGGGGACCGAGGCGTGGGCGATCCACCCGATCTCGATGCGTTCGTCGACGTCGAGGGGGATGGCGACGATCTCGGGATCGAGGTCGTCGCTGATGAGTCCGGTCGAGATCGTGTACCCGCCGAGGCCGATCATGAGGTTGAAGATCGTCGCCCGGTCCGAGACACGGATCTCCCGCTTGCTCGACATCGTCGACAGGATCTCCTCGGCCAGGTAGAAGGAGTTGTTCGCGCCCTGGTCGAACGTGAGCCGAGGCAGGTCGGCGAGGTCGGCGAGGGTCGCCCGCTCCCGTGATGCGAGCGGGTTCCGCTTGGCCACGAAGATGTGCGGCTCGGCGACGAACAGCGGCGTGAACACGACCCCGGCATCCCTCAGCAGCTTCCCGAGGACCTGCCGGTTGAAGTCGTTGCGGTAGAGGATCCCCACCTCGCTCCGCAGTGTGCGGACGTCCTCGATGATGTCCCAGGTCCGCGTCTCGCGGAGCGAGAACTCGTACTCGTCCGCGGCCGCGCCCTCGACCATGCGGACGAAGGCCTCCACGGCGAACGAGTAGTGCTGCGCCGACACCCCGAGCAGGCGACGCGACGGCTGCCCACCGACGTAACGCCGTTCCAGGAGAGAGACCTGCTCGACGACCTGTCGGGCGTACCCGAGGAACTCGACGCCGTCGACGGTGAGCACGACGCCCCGGGCCGAACGGACGAACAGCGCGCGCCCGATGCGCGTCTCGAGGTCCTTCATCGCCGCGGACAGGGTCGGCTGCGCGACGTAGAGCAGATCGGCCGCTGCGCTGATCGAGCCCTCCGTGGCGACCTCGATGAAGTACCGGAGCTGCTGCAGGGTGATGTCGTTCGAGACCCGGGCCATAGGCCGAGGCTATACCGGTGCATAGCGTCTCGGTATTACCTGATGACCCGGGAATCCCGCCATGATCGAAGCACCCCTTCCCCAGCGCCCGCGAGCGCTCGACGAACAGATTGCCGACCATGGCGAACGACCTCACCTTCAGCATCACCCGGACCCGGTTCGACGAGGACTACTCCCCCGCCGACAGCTCCCGGTTGACCACGAACTTCGCCAACCTGGCGCGCGGCGAGCACCGTCAGCAGAACCTCCGTGCTGCGCTGAGGATGATCGACGGGCGCGCGAACGACCTCGCCGGGGTGCATGACCGCTACCGCCTGCAGCTCGACATCGTCTCGGCCGCACTGGCGTTCTCCGACGGCGGATCGGACGCCGAGTTCCCGCTGCTCGAGATGCTCGACGTCACGATCGTCGACCAGCACACCGGCGAGCACCACCACGGCATCCTCGGCAACAACTTCTCGTCGTACCTGCGCGACTACGACTTCTCCGTCCTGCTGCCGTCATCGCCGGGCTTGCCGTCTGACTTCGGGGCGCTGCACGGGGCGCTCTTCCAGCGCTTCCTGGAGTCGTCCGCGTTCCGCTCGGACTTCAGTGCCGAGCCCGTCGTGTGCATCAGCGTCTCGACGAGCCAGACCTACCGCCGCACCGGGTACGTCCACCCGGTCCTCGGCGACGAGTACGAGCACGAGCACTCCTCGCTCACCGACGACTACTTCGGCCGGATGGGCATGCGGGTCCGCTACTTCCAGCCCGCCGGGGCGTCGGCCCCGCTCGCGTTCTACACCCGCGGCGACCTGACCGGCGACTACACGGACCTGCAGCTCATCGGCACGATCGCCACCATGGAGACGTTCCAGAAGATCTACCGCCCGGAGATCTACGCCGCGAACACCCCGGCCGGGAGCACCTACCGCCCCACCCTCGACCACACCGACTTCACGCCCACCCCGGTCACCTACGACCGTGAGGAGCGCAGTCGCCTCGGGATCACGCAGGGGCGGTGGACCGAGGAGCACCTCGTGACGCCGCACCACGCGCTCCTCTCGCGTTTCGCTGCCGACTCCGTCCCCGCCCGCTGACCGACTGGACCGTCACCTCCATGAGTTCTCTCCTCCCCACCTCGATCGTCGGCAGCCTGCCGAAACCGTCCTGGCTCGCCGAGCCCGAGCGTCTCTGGTCCCCCTGGCTGCTCGAGGGGGCAGCGCTGACCGAGGGCAAGCAGGACGCACTCCGGGCCGCCGTCCACGAGCAGGAGCGCCACGGCATCGACATCGTGAGCGATGGTGAGCAGACCCGCCAGCACTTCGTCACGACGTTCATCGAGCACCTGGACGGCGTCGACCTCGAGCGCAAGGAGACCGTCCGGATCCGTGATCGGTACGACGCGGCCGTCCCGACCGTCGTCGGTGCGGTGAGCCGCCGCCAGCCCGTCTTCGTCGAGGACGCTGCGTTCCTCCGCGCCCAGACCGACCGCCCGATCAAGTGGGCACTCCCCGGCCCGATGACGATGATCGACACCCTCTCGGATCAGCACTACAAGAGCCGCGAGAAGCTGGCGTGGGAGTTCGCCACGATCCTCAACCAAGAGGCGCGGGAACTCGAAGCCGCCGGCGTCGACATCATCCAGTTCGACGAGCCCGCCTTCACCGTCTTCCACGACGAGGTGCAGGACTGGGGCGTGGCCGCGCTCGAGCGTGCAGCCGAGGGCCTCCGCGCCCAGACCGCCGTGCACATCTGTTACGGCTACGGGATCGAAGCCAACAACAACTGGAAGGAGACGCTCGGAGCCGAGTGGCGGCAGTACGAGCAGTCGTTCCCGCTCCTGCAGCAGTCCTCCATCGACATCATCTCGCTGGAGAGCATCCACTCGCACGTCCCGCTCGAACTCGTCGAGCTGATCCGTGGCAAGAAGGTCATGCTCGGCGCCATCGACGTCGCGACCGAGACCGTCGAGACCCCGGAGGAGGTCGCGGAGGTGCTCCGTCGCGCCCTCGAGTTCGTCGACGCGGACAAGCTCATTCCGAGCTCCAACTGCGGGATGGCTCCCCTTGCGCGTGGGGCCGCGCTGGACAAGCTCGGTGCGCTGTCCGCTGGAGCGGACATCGTGCGGGCTGAGCTCGTCGGCACCGCAGTTCCGTCGGGACGCTAGTCGCTGAAAGACACAACGGCGGCTCTCTTCCGGAAGGAGGAGGGCCGCCGTTCGTGTTGCGTCCGCCGCGTGCTCGGCTTTCGATCCGGCATGGAGGCGCGGCTGCGGTCCGGTCGACAGGTCGCGTTGGTACTGCCCTCGCCTTTCACCGCCCCTACGGGCTCAGTCACCGTCTGAGCGATGCGCTTTTTCAGTCCCGCGCGGGGGAAAGCAGCCAGTACGGAACAAAGGCCCACGCGGGCGCCGCCGCGAGAGGCCACCAAGCCGTCGGACTCAACGTCGAAGACGCCAATCCCACGATGATCAGCCAGCTCATCGCGAGAGCCGTAACGAACCCTGCGGTGACCGCACACGAGATCCGACCTCTGCGCCGGTCTCGAGCAAAAGCGGAGCCGACAGCCGCCACGAGGAACAGCGCCTGTACCGCCGCGAGCAGGATCGCGGTTCCCAACGGTGTTCCGTACCCGCTCGGGCTGCCGTCCGGGCCGAACGACGTCGCGATCCGTTCGGGTAGCCGATCCCACCAGGCGCTGGTGAGCGCGACCTCGACGACGACGGGGAACGCAGCAGCGATGGCAGCGAAGACCACCTCTCGCCCACGTCGGCCGCGGGCGCTGGCCATCGGTGCGTTCATCAGCCGTTGCATGTCTCCCGCACTTCCCGCTCGAGGAGCGCCGTGGCGATCGCGTCGGCCGCGCGCGGGGCCTTCGCGAGCGTGTGCACCACCGCGGTGATCCCTGCCGCGTTGGCGATGACCGCACCTGCCGCTCGCACCTCCCCGTTGATCCAGATCGATGTCCCCTCCTTTCACTCTCGGCGCGACTCGCGTTCTACGACCTTTGGGTGGAGTTGGCGATCTACGGGCACCATCTAGATGCGGCGGTACGGGTGGTGGCGGAGGATCGGATCCGGCGAACGGTCAGCAGGTCAGTTCCTGCTTGATGAGTGCGGTGCTGCGCCGAGCGACGCTAATCGTCGCTATCACCGAATTGCACGAAAAGCGCACGACCCGACTCGTTAGCAACAGCCTTCATCTCGTCCACCTGGAAGAGCGCCAACTCGAACGGTCGACAATCGATGGCCACGGACTCATCAGTGATGGACTCAAGCCAGACACGAGCCTTCACGCGGCCGGCAACATCTGCCAGCCTCTTCAACAGCGTTTGCTCTTCGTCACTCAAGCCCTCGGGCATGAAGCCAGCGCGAGAGCTACTCGGTAAAGCTGTTTCAAAATCACGGGAATGCCAGCTTTGGACACGCGGCACTACGAGCTTACCCTTCGAGGTGCCACGCGGCAGCAGATCAGCGAGAGATGGCGAGGGTGGTTCCTCCCGATGACTGCGCGCCCCACGGACCTCGCTAAGAAGCAGATCGAGTCGATCGAGGACTGGGTCCCCACGATCGCGCGGCACCTCTTGCGCGCTGACTTCCAACCCGAAATACTTCCAGAGGCCATTTTGCCCGGCAGCGCGATCGGCTGAAACCTGCACGTGATTTGCAATCTTCTCGATCTCATCATTCAAGAGCCAAGGCGCCAGAGAAGAATCATACGTATGGGTATTCAGGACCCCCGTGTCAAAAGGCAAGACTGGAGTGAGGGAATCGCGAATGATTGAAACAGGCTTATTTAGAGCGGTGCGAATCCCCAATTCGAAGAACACGTTCGCATTGAGCGAAGTAGCGTCACATAACACAAGATCAGCGGAACCGATATTCCGGATGATCTCCGCATGTATGAGATCCGATCCCACCGCCGCCGGCCTGATCGCCCGATACCCCGCACTCTCGACCGCCGGCACCAATAAGTGCTCAAGAACATGTACAAAGTGATCGGGATCGCCGTACAGATCCGCGGCAGCCGAAGACGTGGATATAGGCATGGCAATAAAGCAAGATTGCTCGACATCAGTCATCCGAATACCTCATGCGCAGTTATGAAGCGGTAGCTCTTCGAAGCCGTGAGAGCCGTGACTCCCTGCGCGACTACGAGTCGCGTTGACATCGGTACCATTCCGCACCTAATGACATGACGAGAATTCACGATATTCCTTCGTTAACTTCGCCGCGCGAGGCCAGCCACGTAGTGTGTTCGCGGCTTATCGCCTCCTCCGCGTCGGCGACGGCTGCTGCCCAATCCGCTTCACTGGCCAACCTGAGCAGAGAGACCTGCTTTTGAAGTTCAGCCGCCGTGAGCGAATATGCCGCACGAAGGGTTGCATGCTGCTTGAGAGCAAGCCAAGCTGCACCTGCTCCGATGCCGGCGGCAAGGATGCCTGCCCAATCAATATCCCAACCCGCAAACAGCCTGCCAGCGGAGAGAACAATAGCCACAAGTTCAGCGACAATTAGGCCTACGCGCCAACCGCGCCCCGCTCGGCAATTGTATTCGGCCTTCCTTGTATACCAATCACGCTGCGCTTCCGTTCGTCCCGTTAAATACGCCGATTTGCGATCGACGAAAGGCATAGAGCGTAGGCGGCGCATCCTTGACGTCGGTGCACTCCCGTCTGCGTCTGGAACAGCGACACTTTGAGTCCCTTGCAGAGCCACTTGATCGACCCTGCTTCTGAATAGCGCTTCGGCTTCGTTGTCAGCGAGAGTCGGAAAGAATGGGTCCGCCGCAACCGCAAACCGCCAACTGAGCGTCTTTGTGGACTCGGCGAGAGCTCGCGATTGATACCAAGTACGATCAGGACGTTCGACTATCAAAAACAACTCAGCGGCGAGGGCGCCAACAAACCCAAGCAAGGCTGCCACCGCCCAGATGTCTATCGGCCCGAGCCACAGCGAAAAAGCTCCCCCCACAGCGGAAAGCGTCACACCCGAGAGCCGCAGACGGTTTGCCTTTAACGACGCGCGCTGAGCCGAGTTGGAGGTCGAGTCGGCCGCCTTGAAATAACTGGGTAGATCAGAATCATTCAATGGATTCGCACTCATGCTGGACGCACCCTCGTGCGCGTTGCGGCGATAGATGACCGCTTATCGAAGGCCATATCGATCCAGCGATTGGGGTCGGCCCGGAATTCATTCCATCTTACCAGGACACAGTATCGGTCATCTTCAGTCCAGGCACATCGCTCCTGCGGCAAGAAATAGTTGTAACTGAATTCCTTGACAACTGTGGAGTCATTTAGCTTGACCAAAGTATGCACCCCATTGCAAGTCTCACACCTCTGACCTCCGCCGAAGATTGAAGCCTCAAACTCCGGAACGACAACCCCAAGGAGACCGCTCTTCGTATTGCCCTGGCCGTCGAATAGCGATGCCTGCAATTCTCGCTTGATGAAGTACTGCTCGATTGGGCCGGCGCTTTCAGCACTGTGCTGACCTATGATGAAGATCGTCACCGTTGAGTCGCGAAGGTAGTCTTCACGGATTGTCCGCAGAATATAGTCTTGATCGTTGGACTGAATTGCTTCATTCAACGATTTGTCGACATAGTCAAGGTGACTCCAGGACTGAATCTGTTCCTTGTAAGCGGAGTCCTCAGTCTTGAAGGAAATATAAACTTTGTGACCCAATTGCCCCTCCTTGGGTTGGCCTCCCTTTCCGAGGGAGAATCAGAAGTCCCAGTCCTCGTCCTCAGTGTTGACGGCCTTGCCGATGACGTACGACGACCCCGACCCCGAGAAGAAGTCGTGGTTCTCGTCAGCGTTCGGCGACAGGGCGGACAGGATGGCAGGGTTCACGTCCGTGATGTTCTTCGGGAACATCGGCTCGTAGCCCAAGTTCATCAGTGCCTTGTTGGCGTTGTAGTGCAGGAACTTCTTGACATCCTCGGTCAGACCGACCTCGTCGTAGAGGTCCTGCGTGTACTGCACCTCGTTCTCGTACATCTCGAACAGCAGCGAGAACGTGTAGTCCTTGAGCTCGTCGCGCTCGGCCTGCGTGAGGGTCTCGAGGCCCTTCTGGTACTTGTACCCGATGTAGTACCCGTGGACGGCTTCGTCGCGGATGATCAGGCGGATCAGGTCGGCGGTGTTGGTGAGTTTGGCGCGCGACGACCAGTGCATCGGCAGGTAGAAGCCCGAGTAGAACAGGAACGACTCGAGCAGCGTCGAGGCGACCTTGCGCTTCAGCGGGTTGTCGCCCTGGTAGTAGTCCATCACGATGGACGCCTTCTTCTGCAGGTTCGGGTTCTCCTCGGACCAGCGGAATGCCTCATCGATCTCGGGGGTCGACGCGAGCGTCGAGAAGATCGACGAGTAGGACTTGGCGTGCACCGACTCCATGAACGCGATGTTCGTGTAGACGGCTTCTTCGTGCGGGGTGATCGCGTCGGGGATGAGCGACACGGCGCCGACGGTGCCCTGGATCGTGTCCAGGAGCGTCAGGCCGGTGAAGACGCGCATGGTGAGCTTCTGCTCGGCCGGCGTCAGCGTGTTCCACGACTGCACGTCGTTCGACAGCGGCACCTTCTCGGGCAGCCAGAAGTTGTTGACGAGGCGGTTCCAGACCTCGACGTCCTTGTCGTCCTGGATGCGGTTCCAGTTGATGGCCTGGACCCGATCAATGAGCTTCAGCTTCTCGACCAACGCACGTTTCCTTCAAGAGATGGTGACTAAGTGACGGACTGGAGGCGCGGTGCGGGCTGGCACCGCGCCTCCAGGCCAAAGATGACTGCGTGAGCAATCAGAGCATGCACGACGCCGAAGGCGTCACAGCATGCACGAAACGCAGCCCTCGACCTCGGTGCCCTCGAGCGCGAGCTGGCGGAGACGGATGTAGTAGATCGTCTTGATGCCCTTGCGCCATGCGTAGATCTGCGCCTTGTTGATGTCGCGCGTGGTGGCGGTGTCCTTGAAGAACAGCGTCAGGGACAGGCCCTGGTCCACGTGCTGCGTCGCCGCGGCGTACGTGTCGATGATCTTCTCCGGGCCGATCTCGTACGCGTCCTGGTAGTAGTCCAGGTTGTCGTTCGTCATGAACGGCGCCGGGTAGTAGACGCGACCGAGCTTGCCTTCCTTGCGGATCTCGATCTTCGACGCGATCGGGTGGATCGACGACGTCGAGTGGTTGATGTACGAGATCGAACCGGTCGGCGGGACGGCCTGCAGGTTCTGGTTGTAGATGCCGTGCTCCTGGACGGACGCCTTCAGCGCCTTCCAGTCGTCCTGCGTCGGGATGGTGATGTTCGCGTTGTCGAAGAGCGACGCGACACGAGCGGTCGCGGGGGTCCACGTCTGGTCCGTGTACTTGTCGAAGAACTCACCCGACGCGTACTTCGAGTCGCGGAAGCCGTCGAAGGTCTCGCCGGTCTCGATCGCGATCTTGTTCGACGCACGAAGGGCGTGGAACAGCACCGTGTAGAAGTAGATGTTCGTGAAGTCGATGCCCTCTTCGGAGCCGTAGTACACGCGCTCACGAGCAAGGTAGCCGTGCAGGTTCATCTGGCCGAGGCCGATGGCGTGCGACTTGTCGTTGCCGTCCTCGACGGAACGCACCGAGGTGATGTGCGACATCTGCGAGACCGAGGTCAGGCCGCGGATGGCGGTCTCGATGGTCTTGCCGAAGTCCGGCGAGTCCATCGTCAGCGCGATGTTCAGCGAGCCGAGGTTGCAGGAGATGTCCTTGCCGATCTCCTTGTAGGACAGGTCCTCGTTGAAGGTGGTCGGGGTGTTGACCTGCAGGATCTCCGAGCACAGGTTGGACATGTTGATCCGACCCTTGATCGGGTTGGCCTTGTTCACCGTGTCCTCGAACACGATGTACGGGTAGCCCGACTCGAACTGGATCTCGGCGATGGTCGTGAAGAAGTCACGCGCCTTGATCTTCGTCTTCTTGATGCGCGAGTCGTCGACCATCGCGCGGTAGTTCTCGGAGATCGGGACGTCGCCGAAGGGGACGCCGTAGACCTTCTCGACGTCGTACGGCGAGAACAGGTACATGTCCTCGTTGTTCTTCGCGAGCTCGAACGTGATGTCCGGCACGACGACGCCGAGGGACAGCGTCTTGATGCGGATCTTCTCGTCGGCGTTCTCGCGCTTGGTGTCGAGGAACTTCATGATGTCCGGGTGGTGCGCGGAGAGGTACACCGCACCCGCACCCTGGCGCGCACCGAGCTGGTTCGCGTAGGAGAAGGAGTCTTCCAGCAGCTTCATCACGGGGATGATGCCCGAGGACTGGTTCTCGATCTGCTTGATCGGGGCGCCGGCCTCGCGGATGTTGGAGAGGAGCAGGGCCACGCCGCCGCCGCGCTTCGAGAGCTGCAGCGACGAGTTGATGCCGCGCGAGATCGACTCCATGTTGTCCTCGATGCGGAGGAGGAAGCAGGAGACGAGCTCGCCGCGCTGGGCCTTCGCCGTGTTGAGGAACGTGGGGGTCGCGGGCTGGAAGCGGCCGGCGACGATCTCTTCGACCAGGTCGATCGCGAGCTGCTCGTTGCCCTGGGCCAGGCCGAGGGCGGTCATGACGACGCGGTCCTCGAAGCGCTCGAGGTAGCGCTTGCCGTCGAACGTCTTGAGCGTGTAGCTCGTGTAGTACTTGAACGCGCCGAGGAACGTCTGGAACCGGAACTTCTTCGAGTACGCCAGGTCGTTGAGTCGCTGGATGAAGTCCAGCGAGTACATGTCGATCGTGGCTTGTTCGTAGTACTCGTTCTCGACCAGGTAGTCGAGCCGCTCCTTCAGGTTGTGGAAGAAGACGGTGTTCTGGTTGACGTGCTGCAGGAAGAACTGCTTGGCGGCCTCACGATCCTTGTCGAACTGGATGTTCCCGTCCGCGTCGTAGAGGTTGAGCATCGCGTTGAGGGAGTGGTAGTCCATCCCCGTCTGCGGCGACGTCAGATCGACGTCTGCAACTGCTGCGTCCAAAATGCATCCAATCCTGTGTTGACCGCCTGCACGTCGTCAGGGGTCCCGAAGAGTTCGAATCTGTAGAGAACAGGGACGTTGCACTTCTGTGCGATGACGTCCCCCGCGAGGCCGTAGGCCTCACCGAAGTTCGTGTTGCCACCGACGACCACACCGCGGATGAGCGAGCGGTTGTGCGCGTCGTTGAGGAACTTGATGACCTGCTTGGGGACCGCCCCCTCGCCGTTGCCGCCACCGTAGGTGGGGAGGAACAGCACGTACGGCTCGTCCACGTGGAGGAACGGGTCGCTCGGGTAGAGCGGGATCCGGTCCGCGTCGCGGCCGAGCTTCTCGACGAAGCGTGCGGTGTACCCGGACACGCTCGAGAAGTAGACCAATCGGCTCATGGTGCGCTCCTCTGGAGAAGGTGCGGACAGACGGACCGTGGGTTGTCCGTGGAAGGTGATCCGGGCCTCCTGAACGGGACCAGATCACCGTCCGACGGACGGGAGACGCCTTACGCCAGTTCGGCGCTGAGGGTCGCGATCTTGTCGGGGCGGAAGCCCGACCAGTGGTCGTCGTCGGTGACGACGACGGGGGCCTGCATGTAGCCGAGGCTCTTGACGTGCTCGAGCGCGGCTTCGTCAGTGGAGACGTCGTGCACTTCGTACTCGATGCCCTTGTTGTCGAGCGCGCGGTACGTCGCGGTGCACTGGACGCAGGACGGCTTGGTGTAGACGGTGACGGCCATGATCTCCCCTGGTTCTGCTGATGCTGTGGTGGTTGTTCTGGTGCCTGTGGACCGGCGTCTCTGCGCCTGGTGAACAGTGTTGGTCGGACTCGACATCGCACTGTTCCGGGTGAGTGCTTTCCGGTGACTCGATACTACATCTAGTGGCCGACAGCGCGAGCGACCACAAGAGAAAGTGTTACAGCCGTGTAGTTCTCCACAGGCCGTCCACAGTGTGGATGGTCTGCGGCCCCGTCCCGAAGGCCGGATTTCCGCCACTCTCGCACCGACCTCCGACATCTCTCCACACCGTGTGGAGCAGATTGTCCCCCGTTGTGGAGAGAGGGCATCGGCGTGTCGCGTGAGTCCTCCACAGGGGGTGTTCCGGACGGACGATCCACCTCCTCCCCCGGACGGGTGACAGCCCCGGCAGTCCGGTCCGTACACTCGTTCCGTGAGCACGTACGGACCCCTGCTGAAGACCCCCGGAGTGGGTCGTGTCATCGCCGCGCAGCTCACCGCACGCTTCCCGTTCGGCATGTTGTCGCTCGCGTACCTGCTGCACGTCGAGCACGTCTTCCACTCCTACGGTGCGGCGGGGCTCGTCCTCGCCACCACGAGTGTCGGACAGGCCTTCGCGGGCCCGCTCACCAGTCGGTGGATGGGCAGCTGGGGCATGCGGCCGGTCCTCATCCTGACGAGCATCGTCGCGCTCGTGAGCATGGCCGTCATCGCGTTCGTCACCATGCCGCTGTGGGGCTACGTGGTGGTCGGGTTCATCGGCGGCCTGGCGGTCCCGCCCGTGCAGCCGGCGGTCCGCACCATCTACCCCAAGATGGTGACCTCGTCGCAGCTCACTCCCCTCTTCTCCCTCGACGCCAGCGCGCAGGAGCTCATCTGGGTCGCCGGCCCCGTCATCACCACGTTCGTGGCCACCCAGGTCGGCACGGTCGAGGCGATCGTCGTCGCGATGGTCTTCCTCGTCGTCGGCGGCACGTGGTTCATCGGCTCCCCCGAGCTCGGTCGCGTCCGTATCCCCCGCTCGAAGCGCGCGTTCGGTGTCGTGCTCAAGCGTCCGTCGGTCGTCGTGGCGACCCTCACCGGCATGCTCCTCATCGGGGCGTGCGCCGCGGTCGAGGCGAGCGTCACCAGCGTCTTCGGCGAGGGCAGCCCGAACGCCGGCATCGTCCTCGCCGTCTTCGCGGTCGGCTCGCTCATCGGTGGCCTGGCACTCGGCCACCGCCCGATCTCGAAGAACACGCTGTGGACCCGCATGGCCATCGTCTTCGTCGGACTCGCCCTCGCCGTGGGCGGCACGAGCTTCTGGTGGCTCTGCTTCGCCCTCGTGATCGCGGGTGCGGGCATCGCGCCGGCCCTCGCGGTCATGTTCGGCTCGGTGTCGGCGACGGTGAAGTTCTCCGACACGGCAGAGGCGTACGGCTGGATGGGCACCGGGCAGCTCATCGGCGCTGCGGGCGGGTCGGCCGTGGCCGGGTTCCTCATCGACAGCAACGGCCCGACCGGTGGGCTCATGGTCGGCGCGATCGCGGCTGCGGTCGGCGTGGTCTTGCCGCTGGTCATGCGGCGGTGGCTGCCCGACCTGCGTGGTCGCGACGCCAGCCCCATCCCCGACACCGAGCCGGTCACCATCCCCACCTGACGCCGGCGCGCGCCCAGCGTGCCCGTTCCCCTCGTAGGATGCCGTTCCGCTCGTAGGAAGCCGTTCCGCGCATAGGAGGTAGGAAATTCCTGCCTCCTACGCGCGATTCCGCTTTCCATTCCGCGCGAGATGGGAAGGAACGCACTCCTTCACAGCCCGGCGCACGGATCGCGTCCTCCACAGAACGCCGGGAGGCGCGGCGCACCCCCGCCAGGATCGGCAGGATGGGTGCATGGTCACCTCAGTCCCCCTCCGCGACGGCGCAGCGATCCCCGCGATCGGCTTCGGCGTCTACAAGGTCGACGACGCCGCAGCAGAGACCGCCGTCGGTCTGGCGCTCGACTCCGGCTACCGACACGTCGACACAGCCGAGATGTACGGCAACGAGACCGGCGTCGGGAAGGCGATCCGTGCCTCCAGGCTGAACCGTGACGACGTCTACGTGACCACGAAGGTGTGGAACGACCACCAGGGGCGCGACGCGACCCTGCGGGCGTTCGACGGCAGCCTGGCGCGGCTCGGACTGGACTCGGTCGATCTCTACCTGATCCACTGGCCGGCCGCGGCCAACGACCGCTACGTCGACACTTGGCGGGCCCTCGTCGAACTGCGGGAGTCCGGCCGGGCCCGCAGCGTCGGGGTCTCGAACTTCCAGGTGCCGCACCTCGAGCGGATCATCGGCGAGACCGGCGAGGTCCCTGCCCTCAACCAGGTCGAGCGGCACCCGTGGTTGCCGCAGCGCGACCTCATCGCGTTCCACGAGCAGCACGGCATCGTGACCGGGGCGTGGTCGCCGCTCGGTCGAGGTCGGCTCATCGACGAACCGGTCCTCACCCGGATCGCCGATGCCCACGGGGTGAGCGTCGCGCAGGTGCTCGTGCGGTGGAACGTGCAGCAGGGCGTCGTGGTGCTGCCGAAGTCGGTGACGCCGTCGCGCATCAGGTCGAACCTCGACGTCGACGGGTTCGTCCTCAGCGACGACGACCTCGCGGCGATCGCGTCACTCGAGTCCGGGCAGCGGACCGGGTCCCACCCGGACACGGTCGCCTAGCGACGGCGGGTCATACCTGGCGGTCCTCCTCGGACTGCCACGGCAGGTTGAGGTCGCCCGGCTCGGGTTCGACGTCACCCGCGTCGTCCGCGCCACCGGTCCCCGGAGCCGCGACGACCCTCGACGGGTCGATGCCGTCCGCTTCGAGGTCCGACCGATCACGCTGCTGCGTCTGCGACGCGTCCATCTCCCGCTCGCTCGACGGGCTGTACGACGTGTCCGCCGCCCGCTGCTCGCGATCCGATGAGGCCTGCTCGTCGTCGCGCTCGGTGCGCTCGCGCAGGGCGTCGTTGCGTGCGCGGTCGTCGGACGGGTTCGGGCCTGGTGCCTTCGGGATGCTGTCGCTCATGGCGGGAACGGTAGTCCGTGGGTCCCGGGTACCAGTTCGATCACGAGGGTCAGCCCCTGCGTCGACGCTCGCTACGATCTCGGCGAGGGGGAACGACGATGCAACCTGCAACGATGCGGAGGACACGCGCCACGACGATGATCGCCGGCACGGTGCTGATGGGGCTGCTGCTCACCGGGTGCTCGGCGTTCGGCGGGGACGACAGCGTCCCGAAGCCGACGCGACAGGCATCGGTCGACGGCGGCGGCCGGACGACAGCGCAGACGCCGCCACCGAACGCGACGACGGGGACCGAGCAGGCCGGCTCGGAGCAGGCCTTCTCGAAGGGCACCGTCGTCGCCGAGACCGACGCCGTGTCGAAGAGCGGAGACACCCGGATCCACGTCCGCGTCGTCGCGAACGCGGGGGGCACGTTCGACGCCGAGCTGTCGGGCTACCGTACGACCGAGCCGCAACCGATGAGCATCGAGTTCCGCCGGACCGCGAAGTACGGCGACTACTGGGACAACGGTGCCATCGGCGCGACCTCGTGGAGTGAGCACGAGCCGGTGCCCACGAGCGTGAGCCTCCGGCAGGCCGGGACGCACCCGGACTACCTGCACGACGTCGTCCTCGTCCCCGCTCCGTCCGGTACCGGTGACGATTCCGCGCGGCCCTGGGTCGGCTCGGTCCTCGGACTCGGCACGCTCGACTGGACGATCCCGAACCCGTTCCCCGGCATGCACATCGTCATCGGGAAGGACCGTCCCGGTGCCTACGGGTACGTGTTCGGCGCGGACGGCAAACGGTTGGACGACGGTGGCGTGCCAAGGACCTACGCGGTGGCCCACGGCGACGACCAGACCACGGTCGCGATGCGGTTCGGGATCACGATCCCCGAGCTCCGGTGGCTGAACCCGACCATGCGGGTCAAGAAGAACGGCTGGATCTACGAGGACACGATCCTCAACCTGGACCCCTCCGCACGCTGAGCGGTCGGGGTCGGTGCGGTCCGTTACGGTTGACCAGCAGTCGCCACCAGCACTCGCCACCAGCACTCGCTCCCAGCAGGAGGTCCCACCGTGACGATCGTCGCAGCAGCAGACGGCTCAGCCCTCGGCAACCCCGGTCCCGCCGGGTGGGCCTGGTACGTCGATGACGACCGCTGGGCCGCAGGCGGCTGGCCGATCGCCACGAACAACCAGGGCGAGCTCACCGCCGTGCTGCAGCTGCTCCGCGCCACGAAGGACACCGGCGAGCCGCTGCACATCCTCTGCGACAGCCAGTACGCCATCAAGGCGTGCACCGAGTGGCTCGCGGGGTGGAAGCGGAAGGGGTGGCGGAAGGCCGACGGCAAGCCGGTCCTCAACGTCGAGATCATCAAGGAGCTCGACGCCGAGCTGCAGGGCCGCAAGGTGACCTTCGAGTGGGTCCGCGGTCACGTCGGCCACGAGATGAACGAGGCCGCCGACGTCCGTGCCCGCGGCGCTGCCACCGCCTACCAGCAGCGCACCCCGGTGCCGCACGGGCCGGGCTGGCCCGGGGTCGAGGTCACCGAGCCGGCTGCCCTGCCGGAGACAGCACCGCCCGCGACGCTGTTCTGACCCCGAGCTCGGGCCTCGGGCCTCGGGCCTCGCTCACGAGCCCGAGCCGGAGCCGGAGCGCCGAGCCCCGAGCCCCGAGCCGACGGGATCGCCTCAGTAGGTCCCGTCGCGACGGTCCTGGCGCGTGATCTGCTCGCCCGACGCCGGGTCCACTCCGGACCGTGTCGTGGTGGTGGTCCGGCGTCCGCCGAACGCCACGGCGAGGCTGATGATGAGCAGCACGACGCCGGCGGCCATCAGGATGTAGCCGATGAGCCGCAGGTCGATGCCGGCGAGCTGGATGTTCAGGGCGAACGCCACGATGGCGCCGATGACGATCAGGGCGATGCTCGATCCGATGCGCACGGTGGGTGTCCTCTCGATGGCCCCGCGACCGGGCGGCCCGGGGCTGGCGTCGAACGTACCCGGTCCGCGGCGACGAGGGCCACGCGCGTCCCGGTTCGCCCTCCGCAGTCGCACGAACCGCCGCTCAGTCCGCCGAGATCGCAGTTCCCGCCTCCCACGCCGCCCGAGAGCGGCAGAAAGTGCGATCTCACGGACGAACCCAGACGAACCCGCACGAACCCGGACGAACCCGCACGAACCCGCACGAACAAGGACGAACCCGCACGAACCCGGACGAACCCGCACGAACCCGCACGAACCCAGACGAACTCAGACGACCGCCCCCGACAGCCCGCTCAGTCCACGTCCACCTCGGCCCACCCGTCGAACCGCCCGATCTCGGTGATCCGCACGACGGCCTCGCCCGCTTCGTCGGACGCGTCGAGGTCGATCGTCGCCGAGAACCCGAAGTCCTTGTCGCCCTCGGGGTCGGCGAAGATCTGCCGCGCGCGCCACGTGCGGCCGGGCCCGTTCTCGTCGAGCACGAGGTACTGCATCGACCGGGCGTCGGCGTCGATGCCGACGGTGTCGTGCTCGTCGTAGTACTCCTCGAGCACGTTGTCCCACGCGGACCGGTCGAACCCGTCCTGCGCGTCGAGCATCCCGAGCGCCTCCACGTTGTCGTCCGCGGCGAGCAGCACCCGCTGGAACAGGGCGTTGCGGACGAGCACGCGGAAGGCTCGCACGTTGCCGGTGAGCCGCGCGGGCTGCGGGGGGCTGACCTCGTCGTGTTCCGCAGCGGCGAGCAGCACGTCGCCGTTCATCAGTGCTTCCCACTCGTCGACGAGCGAGGAGTCGGTCTGCCGGACGACTTCGCCGAGCCACTCGATGAGGTCGTCGAGCTCGGGCGTCCGCTGGTCCTCGGCGATGGTCTGCCGCATCGTGCGGTAGGCGTCGGAGAGGTAGCGGAGGACGAGTCCTTCGGAGCGGGTGAGCTGGTAGAACCGCACGAAGTCGCCGAAGGTCATGGCGCGCTCGTACACGTCGCGGACGACGGACTTCGGCGAGAGCTGGAAGTCGAGCACCCAGGGCTGTTCGGCGGCGTACGCCTCGTATGCGGCCTCGAGCAGCGGAGACAGCGGCTTCGGCCAGGTGACCTCCTCGAGCAGCTCCATCCGCTCGTCGTACTCGATGCCCTCCTGCTTCATCCGGGCGACGGCCTCGCCGCGCTCCTTGAACTGCTGCTGCGACAGGATCGCCCGGGGGTCGTCGAGGGTGGACTCGACGATGGAGACCATGTCCAACGCGTACGTCGGCGAGGACGGGTCGAGCAGCTCGAACGCGGCGAGCGCGAACGGCGACAGCGGCTGGTTGAGCGCGAAGTTCGACTGCAGGTCGACGGTCAGGCGGTAGGTCCCGTCGACCTTCTCGATCACCCGCGCGTTGATGAGCGTCCGGGCGATGGTGAGTGCTCGTCGTGCCATCGCGAGCTGCCGGGAGCGCGGTTCGTGGTTGTCGAACACCAGCGACCGGACGTCCTCGAACGGCGATGCACCGCGCGCCACGACGGACAGCACCATGGCGTGGGTGATCCGCATCCGGGACACCATCGGCTCCGGTTCGGCGCCGATGAGGCGGTCGAACGACGCCTGCCCCCAGGACACGAAGCCCTCCGGGGCCTTCTTGCGCTTGATCTTGTTCTTCTTCTTGGGGTCGTCGCCGGCCTTCGCCACGGCCCGCGCGTTCTCGATGTCGTGCTCGGGGGCCTCGGCCACGACGTCGCCCTCGGTGTCGTACCCGGCGCGACCGGCTCGTCCGGCGATCTGGTGGAACTCGCGGGCGGAGAGCTGCCGCATCTTGGTGCCGTCGAACTTCGTCAGCCCGGTGAACAGCACGGACCGGATGGGCACGTTGATGCCGACGCCGAGGGTGTCGGTCCCGCAGATGACGGGGAGCAGCCCGCGCTGTGCGAGCTGTTCGACGAGCCGTCGGTACTTCGGCAGCATGCCGGCGTGGTGCACGCCGATGCCGGCCCGGATCAGGCGGGAGAGGGTCTGGCCGAACCCGGCGCTGAAGCGGAACCCCGCGATGGCTTCGGCGATCGCGTCCCGACGCTCGCGCGACGCGACCTTCGCCGACATCAGCGACTGCGCCCGTTCGAGCGCGGCCGCCTGGGCGAAGTGCACGATGTAGATCGGCGCCTTGCCCTCCTCGAGCAGCCGCTCGACGGTCTCCTGCACGGGCGTCATCACGTACTCGTACTCGAGCGGCACGGGGCGGGAGACACCGGTCACGCGGGCGGTGGGTCGCCCGGTCCGGCGGGAGAGGTCGTCGGCGATGGTGGTGACGTCGCCGAGCGTCGCGGACATGAGGAGGAACTGCGCCCGTTCGAGCACGAGGAGCGGCACCTGCCACGCCCATCCGCGGTCGGGGTCGCCGTAGAAGTGGAACTCGTCCATCACGACGACGTCGACGTCGGCGTCCGGGCCCTGTCGCAACGCCAGGTTCGCCAGGATCTCGGCCGTGCAGCACACGATCGGGGCATCGGCGTTGACGCTGGAGTCGCCCGTGACCATGCCGACGTTCTGCGCGCCGAACAGGTCGACGAGCTGGAAGAACTTCTCCGAGACGAGCGCCTTGATCGGTGCGGTGTAGTAGCTGCGCTTGCCCTCGGCGAGCGCCGCGAAGTGCGCACCGGCGGCGACGAGGGACTTGCCGGTGCCGGTGGGGGTGCTGAGCACGACGTTGGCACCGGACACGAGCTCGATGAGCGCTTCGTCCTGCGCCGGGTAGAGCGGTCGGCCGCCTCCGGCAGCCCAGTCGGCGAACGCTTCGTAGACCTCGTCGGGGTCGACGGCGCCGCCGTCGGCCGCGGAGCGCGCCGGCGGGAGCGCCGCGACGAGCGGAGGCAGGGTGGAGACGTCCGTCATGCCCCCATCCTCCCAGGTACCTCCATGAGGGACTGGAGGCGCGGTGCCAGGCCGCCCCGCGCCTCCAGTCCGATGGGTGCCGGACTGGAGGCGCGTCTCGATACGCGCGCATAGACTCGCGTCGTGCGCGAACTCGGCTTCCTCTCCTTCGTCCCGAACCACGGCGGCACGGCAGGCGCGGCCGCCGCGCTCGAGGACGGGCTCCGCCTGTTCGAGACCGCCGAGGCCCTGGGCTACGGCACCGGCTGGGTCCGCGGTCGCCACTTCGAGCCGTTCCTCACGAGCCCGATGACGTTCTTCGCGGCGGCCGCCCAGCGGACCCGCAGGATCGGGTTCGGCACCGCCGTGCTCGGCATGCGCTACGAGGACCCGGTCCGGCTCGCGGAGGACGCCAGCACCGTCGACCTGCTCAGCGGCGGTCGCGTGCAGCTCGGCATCAGCACGGGCATCGCCGGCTACGGGCCGATCCTCGACCCGGTGTTCGGTGGCTCCGAGCGGAGCTTCCGCGACGAGGCCGAGGCCCGCGCCGCACGTCTCCTCGAGGTCCTCGAGGGCGAGCCGCTCGGCACCGCCGGCAAGGGCTACGAGAGCATCCCCGCCGGCGCCGACCTGACGCTGCAGCCCCTCAGCCCGGCGCTCCGGGGCCGGGTCTGGCGGGGCGGCGGCAGCATGGGCACGGCACTGCGGACGGCCGAGAAGGGCCTGCTGCTGCACTGCTCGACCCTCAACACCGAGGACACCGGTGCACCGTTCGCCGTGGCGCAGGCGGACCAGATCGCCGCGTACCGCGAACGCTTCGCCGAGCTGCACCCCGGGCGCAGGCCGAAGGTGGCGGTCGGCCGGATCGTCGTCCCGCTGCTCGACGACCACGACCGCGCGGTGCACGAGGAGTTCCTGACCGGGTACGCCTCCGGCATGGACGACGAGGGGCGCCCGCTCTCGGGCACGCCGCCGTTCCGCTTCAGCAAGGTGCTCTCCGGCGAACCGTCCGCCATCGTCGACGCACTGCTCGCCGACCCCGCGGTCCGCGCGACCGACGAGCTCGTGATCACCCTGCCCGCGAACGGCGACGCGGCCTCGCACGAACGGATCCTGCGCATCGTGGCCGAGGAGATCGCCCCGGCGGTGCGTGCGGCCGACGAGCGACCGGCTTCGGACTAGGGCATCCGGCTGGGCCCGCACCGTGGATGGTGAGGCCGCGGGAGCCCGGCCGGATGACCATCTCGTCCCTGATCCGTACGGGATGGTGCAACCATCGTTCCACCTACCGAACGGTTTGTCACACCAACTTGCGGATCGTGGACCGTAAAAATGACGATCGGTCATCCGTTTCTGCCGATCGGCATGAAGTCAACCGGTTGCCCTCTGCCCCGTGTCGTGGTGGGCAACCAACGCCACCGAAAGACGAATGCGCCCCCGCGCGGACGCGGGGACGCATTCTGGACGCACCAGGGCCACCAGGGCTCCATCGACCGGATCAGGAGGCCGTGTCGCACGCATGGCGACCCCGTCTCGGTGCGCGCACCGACGGTAACCAGCCGCCTGGCGCAGTTAGATGTTACTGAATGAACATCACCCCTGCGCGGAAACCGGACGAATCAGGCCATTTCGAGGGCCACGGTGCCCGCCAGGTCGACGACGGACGAGCCGACGTGCAGCGTGAACGTGCCGGACTCGTACTGCCAGGCACCGTCCCAGTGCGCGAACGCCCGCGCCGGGACCTCGATCGAGACCTCGGCGGACTCCCCCGCGCCGAGGCGCACCGGGGCGAACCCGACCAGCCAGCGAACGGGCCGGTCGACCGCCGACGCGTCCCGTGACGCGTACACCTGCACGACGTGCTTCCCGGCCCGGTCCCCCGTGTTCGCGACCGTCGCGGTCACGGTCACCGCGTCGCCCTCGCGGACGGTCGGCGTCGCCGTCACGCCGTCGATCGTCCAGGTCGTGTACCCGAGGCCGTGCCCGAACGGGTAGGCCGGTTCGGTGCCGGCACTGAGCCAGGCCCGGTAGCCGATGTGCACGCCCTCGTCGTAGGACACCTTGCCGTCGACCGGGGTGACGTCGAGCACGGGGACGTCGGCCATCGCGACCGGCCACGTCGTGGGCAGGCGTCCGCCCGGCTCCTGCGCGCCGGTGAGCACGTCGGCGAGCGCGTTGCCGTACTCCTGCCCGCCGAACCAGGTGAGGAGGACCGCGGCGACGTCGTTCCGCCACGGCATCTCCACCGGCGACCCGGCGTTGACGACCACGATCGTGTTCGGGTTGGCGGCGGCCACGGCGCGGACCAGGTCGTCCTGGTGCCCGGGCAGCGCGAGCGACGTCCGGTCGTAGCCCTCGGACTCCACCTTCGAGTTCGTGCCGACGACGACCACGGCGACGTCCGCCCCGGTCGCGGCGGACACGGCGGCGTCGATGAGCACCGACGGGTCCTCGTCGGAGGGCTCGGTGCCGAACTGGTACGCGAGCACCCCGCCGAGCGTCTCGTCCTGGATGACGTCGTACTCGATGCGGATCGCCACGTCCTGGCCCTCGGTCACCGCGGCCGGCACCGAGCGCGCCGGCGGGTTGAGGAACGCGGCGCCCAGCTGGTCGCCCTCGAACGGCACGTCCTCGTCGAGCAGGAGCTCGCCGTCGATCCACATCCGGGACCGTCCGGCGGCGCCGATGCCGAACCGGACGGTGCCGGTCGACGGCGCCGTGTAGGTCGTCGTGATGTCGAGCCGGTCGGCCTCGCGCGTCGGCGCATCGCCGCCGAACCAGAACAGCGCGGTGGCGCGGCGGTCCTCCACGTACAGCTCGGTGCCGTCCTTGACGAACGCCACCCGGGCGCCGGGCAGCCCGGTCGCGGGGTTCGTGATGGTGGCCAGCGGGAACTCCGCGATGCCCTCCTGCACGACGGCGCCGATCGCGTAGTCCACCGTCGCACCGGGGAAGGCCGCGCGGATGCCGTCGAGCGGCGACACCACGGACGCCGGCACGACCGTGGCCGAACCGCCGCCCTGGGTGCGGGCCTGGTCGGCGTTGTGGCCGATCACGGCGACGCGCGCGACGGCGGCCGAGGAGAGCGGCAGGACGCCGGTGTTCCGGACCAGGACGGTGCCCTCGGCCTCGGCTTCGCGGACGAACGCGACGCCGTCCTCGACGCGCACGGGCGACGCTGCGACGGGTTCGAACCCCTCGAGCGCTCCGACGCGGGCGGCGAGGGTCAGGATGCGGCGGACCTTGCGGTCGATGTCGGCCTCGGGGACCGCTCCGGACAGCACGGCGGCGAGCAGCGGCCCCTCGCTCCACCACGGGTTCGGTCCGGGCATCGCGACGTCCTGGGACGCCTTCGCCGAGTCCACCGATCGCACCCCGGTCCAGTCGGACACCACGATGCCGTCGAAGCCCCACTCCGAGTTGAGCGGGGTCTCGAGCAGGTCGTTCTCGGACGCAGTCACGCCGTTGATCGCGTTGTACGACGACATGATCGCCCAGGCGTGCGCCTCGGTCACGGCCTTCTCGAACGCGAGCAGGTACAGCTCGCGGAGCGCCCGGTCGGACACCTCGGTCGACGCGGTGAAGCGGTCGGTCTCGTAGTCGTTCGCGATGTAGTGCTTCGGCGTCGCGGCGACGCCGTTCTCCTGCACGCCGTCGACGTAGGACGCCGCGAGGTCGCCGGTGAGCACCGGGTCCTCGCTGAACGCCTCGAAGTGACGGCCGCCCAGCGGGGAGCGGTGCAGGTTGATGGTCGGGCCGAGCACGACGTCGACGCCCTTGCGCCGGGCCTCCACGGCCGCGGCGGCGCCGTAGCGCTTGGCGATCGCACGGTCCCACGAGGCCGACAGGGCCGTCGCGGACGGCAGGTTGAGGGACGGGTCGCGCTCGTCCCACACCTCACCACGGACACCCGAGGGCCCGTCGGACATCAGGATGCGGCGCAGCCCGATCTTCTCGATGGGCCAGGTCGTCCAGAAGTCGCGGCCGGTGAGCAGCTGCACCTTCTCCTCGGTGGTCAACTGGTCCAGGAGCGCGTCGATGCGCTCGGTCAGCGGCGTCGTCGCCGGACTGGAGGCAGTGCTCGCGTCGTTCATGGTGCTCACGATGGTGGGTCCTCTCGATCAGTGCCACCGTACCAACAAAACCGAATGGCGGTTGGTTTTGTGGATCGGTCCCGAGTTCTCCGGACCGGCCCGAGTTCTCCGGACCGGCCCGAGTTCTCCGGACCACCGCAGGGCGGTAGGGTCCTGCCATGGCACGACGGGGTTCGTACGCGAAGGGCATCGCGAAGCGCGAGGAGATCCTCACGGTCGCGCTCGACCTCGTCGCGCAGCAGGGCTTCCGCCGCACGAGCATCAAGGACATCGCCGACGCGGTGGGGCTCACGCAGGCGGGGCTCCTGCACTACTTCGACTCGAAGGACGAGCTCTGGGTCGAGATCCTGCGTCGCCGCGACGAGATCGACCTCGCGCACGAGTGGCACGCCTCCGACCCGGCCGCGTTGCTCGCCGCCATCGTCCGGCACAACACCGAGGTCCCCGGGCTCGTGCAGATGTTCGTCAACCTGTCCGCGGCCGCGGCGACGGACCCCGGGCACCCGGCGCACGAGTACTTCCGGGAGCGCTACGAGCGCAGCCGCCGCGACCTCTCCGCCGACTTCCGCACCATGCAGGAGGACGGCCGGCTCCGGGCGGACGTCGACCCCGTCGAGCTGACGAGCGTCCTGCTCGCGGTGTCGGACGGCATGCAGATCCAGTGGCTCTACGACCCGACCCGCGACATGGCGGAGCACGTCGAGCTGGTCGCGCGGCTCGCGATCGCGCAGGCGGTCCCGTCGGCCTGACGGTCGGCCCGACAGACGGCGCGACGGTCGGCCGGCCAGACGGCCCGACGGGCGGTCTGACCGGGAGGCACGGCGTGCGGTCGCCGGACAGGTACCGCCAGTGCCTGGTCACCTCCCACGACCGCACGGCAGGATGGGCCGTGCCCGCGAGGGCGATCCGACGACGATGTGGAGTGACGCGATGACGCGTGTAGTGGTGACCGGCGGCAGCGGCAAGCTCGGACGGGCGGTGGTGCGGGACCTCGATGCACACGGGTACGACGTGGTCCTGGTGGACCGCGTCCCCTCCCCCGACAAGCCCGAGCGGGTGCAGTTCGTCCGCACCGACCTCGGCGACCACGGCCAGGTCCTCGGCGTCCTGCTGGGGGTCGACGACCGGTACGACCACGTCGACGCCGTGGTGCACCTGGCGGCCGTCCCGGCCCCGGGCCAGGTGCCCGACGTCGCCCTCATCACGAACAACGTGACGGCGTCGATCAACGTCTTCCACGCGGCCCGTGCCGCACGCATCAAGAACGTGGTGTGGGCATCGAGCGAGACCCTGCTCGGCATCCCGATGGGTGAGCACCACCCGCCCTACCTGCCGGTCGACGAGGAGTTCGCGGTCCGCCCGCAGTCCTCGTACTCCCTCGGCAAGGCGGTGGAGGAGGAGATGGCCCGTCACTTCACCCGGTGGGACCCGGAGCTGAAGATGATCGGCCTGCGGTTCTCGAACGTCATGGACGAGACGGACTACCCGGCGTTCCCGTGGGACGCCACCCCCGAGGCGAAGACCTTCAACCTGTGGTCGTACATCGACTCCCGCGACGGGGCCCAGGCCGTCCGGAAGTCGCTCGAGGCCGAGCTCACCGGCTTCGAGGCGTTCGTCATCGCCAGCCCCGACACCGTGATGGACACCCCGACGATCGAACTCGTCGAGCAGTTCGTGCCGGAGATCGAGCGCCGCGCCGACATCGACGGCGTCAGCTCGCTCCTGTCGTCCGAGAAGGCCCGGGAGCTCCTCGGCTACGCCCCCGAGCACACCTGGCGCAACCACCGCTCCTGAACGGCAAGCCCGCGGGGTGGGCGGGCGCCGGTCAGGCGGGGAGCAGCAGGCCGTCGAGCACGAGGTCCCGGGCGCGCGGCAGCAGGTCCGCCGTGAGCGCCCGCTCGTCCGCCCCGGTGATCTGTGCGATCGCACCGATGATCGCCGCCACCGACAGGTCCCCGTCGCACGCGCCGACGAACGCGGCGAGCGCCGTGTCCGCGTCGACCCGACGTCCGAACCCGCCGCCCTGCACCAGGGTCATCACCGTCGGGTCGTCGTTGCCCGGCCAGTAGAAGCGCTCCTCGGTGACGTCCCCGGCCACCCGCAGGTGCGCCGCGGCGAGCGCGTCGTCGTCGTGCGCACCGAGCCACTCGGCCGCGTCGAGGACGCGGGCGACGGTCGCACCGAGCCCCGCGGGGTTGGAGCCGAGCGTCTCGGGGAGGCGCTCGGCGCGGCGGAGGTGCACCGCGCCTCCAGGCCCTGCCACTCCGGCAGCGGGTCGTCGGACGACGACGTAGCCGAACCCGACCCCGGTGACCCTGCGGGCCTGGAAGTCGTCGAGCCAGGCGTCGACGAGCTGGTCGAACGCGGCGGTGCCGGGTTTGGTGCCGCCGTCGCGGATCCAGATCTCGGCGTAGCCGGGCGGGTCCTGCCGTTCACGCTCGATGACCCACGTGTCGAGCCCGGTGCCCTCGAACCAGGAGCCGACCCGGTCGAGACCGTCGACGCCCCAGTGGTACTCCCAGTTGCCGAGGAGCTGCGCCGTCCCGCCGGGCTCGAGGTGGTCCGCGAGCCCACGGAGGACGGTCTCGACCAGGGCGTCGCCGACCATGCCGCCGTCGCGGTACTCGTACGAGGGGACGCCCTCGCGGCGCGGGGTGATGACGAACGGCGGGTTGGAGACGATCCGGTCGAAGCGCTCCCCCGCGACCGGCTCGAACAGCGAGCCGTACCGGAACTCGATGCCGTCGATGTCGTTCAGCTGCGCGTTGAACCGGGCGATGTCGAGGGCACGTCGGGAGATGTCGGTGGCGACGACCTCGTCGGCGAAGCGTCGGGCGTGCATCGCCTGGATGCCGCAGCCGGTGCCGAGGTCGAGCACACGCCGGACGGGTACGGGGACCTGCAGGCCGGACAGCGTCGTGGTGGCGCCGCCGATGCCGAGGACGTGCTCCTCACCGAGGGCCGTGCCGAGTGCGAGTTCCCCGAGGTCCGAGACGATCCACCAGCTGCCGGCGCCGAGGTCGTCGACGAAGGCGTAGGGGCGGAGGTCGACCGTGGGAGCGACGGTGCCGTCCTCGGTGCCTGCGTCGGGGGTGCCGTCCTCGGAGCCGGTGTCCTCGGGACGCACCAGGCCGGCGGCGATCACGGCGTCGAGGCCCGCTGTCGGGAACGCGGCGTCCGCGTCGGCACGGGCGACCGGGAGGCCGAGGACGAACAGGGTGGCGAGGGTGCTCAGGGGTGTCGTGTCGCGTGCGGCGAGCGCTCGGAGTGCGGCGACCCGGGAGCCCCGGTGCAGGGACGCCGCGGCCTCGGCACCCCACAGCCCGTCGAGCCGGTCGACGGTGAAGCCGGCGGCGGTGAGGTCCTGGCGGAGGGCATCCGTCACGGCAGCCTCGGCGGTGATCGTGGGGAGGACGTGCGGAGCGCTGCTGATGCGCACGGCGCCGTCGCCGGTCGCGCCGGTCGCGCCGGTCACGCCGGTCGCGCCGCTCACGCTGCGATCTCGTCGCGCATGAGGGCCGCGGGGACCTCCCACGCGTACACGAGGTCGAGCAACCCCGGGAACCGCTGCTCGACGTCCTCGACGCGGGCGCGGCTCGATCGCGTGAGGCCCTCCTTGTGCTGCTCGAGCAGCCCGGCCTCGCGCAGGACACGGAAGTGGTGCGTCAGCGTGGACTTCGGCCGGTCGATGCCGACCCAGCCGCAGCTGCGGATCCCGCCGGCGGCGTCGACCAGGTAGCGGTGCAGGATCGCGAGGCGGATCGGGTCGCTCAGGGCGTCCATCACGACGGGGAGGTCCATCTCCGCCACGGACGGCTGCGGCAGCTGTTCAGGGGCTTCCACGTGCGCGGGCATGGACGGGACGCTACCACCGTTCACCTCACAGTACGACTTGCGTCGTACTGCAATCTCCTGTACGAATGCACTCGTACAATCCCGTCGGCTCGACGCACCGCGTCGCGAGACGCACGAAGGAAGGGGCGCCCATGGCGCAGTCAGCTCGCTCGGTCGCGGGGTTCTGGATCCTCGCGGCGATGCTCCTCGTGTCCGTCGCCTCGTCGGCGGTCCCGTCGCCGATCTACCCCGTCTACGCGGCCGAGTGGCACCTCACCCCGCTCATGCTGACGGGCGTCTTCGCGATCTACGTCGCCGGTCTCCTCGCGAGCCTGCTCGTCGCCGGTCGGATCTCCGACCACGTCGGCCGGAAGCCCGTCCTCGTCGTCGGCGGCCTCGGCGTCGCGCTCTCCCTCGGGCTGTTCGCGATCGCGGACGGCGTCGGAGCCCTCATCGTCGACCGCATCGTCCAGGGCGTCTCGGTCGGTCTGCTCATCGGTGCGCTCGGCGCCGCGCTCATCGACAACTCGCTCGAGCGACACCCGGCTCTTGCCGGCGTGCTGAACGGCGTCATCCCGCCGATCGCCCTCGCGACCGGAGCCGTCTCGAGCGGCGCCCTCGTGCAGTGGGGCCCCGCACCCGAACAGCTCGTCTACGTGATCTTCGGCGCGTTGCTCGTGCTCATGGTCATCGCGCTCGTCGTCGTGCCGGAGCAGGTCACCCGGCGTCCGGGAGCCCTCCGCTCCCTCATCCCGCGCATCAGCGTCCCCCGCTCCTCGCGCCGTCTGTTCCGCAGCGTCGCCGGCTCCCTCGTCGCCAGCTGGGCCCTCGGCGGGATGTTCCTCTCCCTCGTCCCCTCGGCGCTCGGTGCCGTGTTCGGCATCACGAACCACTTCGCCGCCGGTGCCCTCATCGCCGTCGTCACGGGTGTCGGCGCACTGACCGGACTCGCGATCCAGCGGATGGACGCCCGCCGCGCCGTCCTCGTCGGGCTCGTCGCACTCGTGCTCGGCCCGGTCGTCACCGTCGCGTTCGTGATGGCGCACTCGCTGCCCGGCCTCGTCGTCGGCAGTGCCATCGCCGGTGTCGGCTTCGGCGCCGGGTTCCAGGCGCCGCTCCGGATGCTGCTCGCGACCGCCGCCCCGACGCACCGCGCGGGCCTCCTGTCGACGATCTACGTCGTGAGCTACCTGGCGTTCGGTGTCCCCGCCGTCATCGGCGGCCTGCTCGAGCCGTCAATCGGCCTCGTGCCGGTGATCGCCGGGTACGGCGGGTTCATCGTCCTCGCCGCGGTCGTCGCCCTCGTGCTGCAGCTCACGTCGAAGGAGGCCGCGTCCGTCGAGGAGGCCGCCGCCGAGATCGCCGAGCGCACCGCGACCGGTTCGATCCGGGTCGCGCCGAGCCCCGCCGACTGAGCGACACCGGCACCTCGCGCCCGGGCCGCGCCCGCTTCGCGCCGCGCTACTTCGGTGCGAGGTTGCCGACACGGTGCGACGCGTTCACCATCGCACGGAGTCCGGAACCTCGCACCACGGTCAGCACCCCTCGCACCGTGCGAGGCACGTGCGCCCAACCCCCTCGCACCCTGCGAGGGACGTGCGCCCAACCCCTCGCACCGTGCGACGCCAGCACCTAGTGCCCGGGTCGCGCCCGCTTCGCGCCGCGCGACCGGACACCGACACTCCGGTGCGCGTCGTCGTGCGCCGTGTCGACGTCGGCCTTGCCCCGATCGGCCACGTTCCGGAGCCACTGCGGACCGTGCGCCTTCGCCCAGTCCCAGAAGCGGTGCAGCTGCGCCTTGAGCCACACGATGATCTTGTGGAAAAAGTGGAACTCGCTCGCCAGGACGGTCAGTCCGATGAAGACGACGAGCCACCCCGGACCCGGCAGCGGCACGAGGATGAGCCCGATGATGACGACCAACCCACCGACGATCCCGACGATCACCTTGTAGAAGAGGTGCAGGTGCGGCCGCGCGTGGATCCAGGTCCGCAGCTCGCGGAACCACTGGAAGCGCTGACGAGGGGCGTCGGGCCGGAGCTCGACAGCTCGCTCGTTCGGGTCGCCGTCCATGTGCGGAAATGTAGGGCTCCCGGCTGGGAATCCGCGGCGCAGGCGGTGGACGCACCGTGCACGAACGGGGAGGCGCGTGGCGGGGTCGACCCGCGCCTCCAGTCCGTCAGATCGTGACTGCCTGGAGGCGCGTCACGCGTGGGCGACGCACGTCGCGGCCCACGGGACGGCGGCGAGACGGGCCTCCGGGATCGGTTCGCCGTCGACGGCGCACCGCCCGTAGGTCCCCGCGTCGAGCCGCGCGAGCGCGGCGTCGACCAGCCGGATCCGCTCGCGCGCGGCGTCGCGGACGGCACCGAGCGAGCCGCGTTCCCAGGCGAGGGTGGCGCCCTCCGGGTCGTGTTCGTCGTCCGAGTTGGCGTCCTGCCGCGCGTCGCTGACGTCGCGCATGCTCCGCTCGAGGTCGGCGAGCAGCCGCTCATTGCGAGCGCGTTCGGCGGCGAGTGCCGAGCGGGGGTCGTCCATGCCGGACACGCTAGTCGTGCCGGAATGCCGCAGGGGTCGGATGCGTTCGTATCGACATGACCAAGATCGGGTTCCTGTCGTTCGGACACTGGCGCGACGTGCCGGGGTCGAAGGTGCGGAGCGGCCGTGAGGCCCTCGTGCAGGCGATCGACCTCGCCGTCGCCGCAGAAGACGCCGGCGTCGACGGTGCGTACTTCCGTGTGCACCACTTCGCGCCGCAGCAGGCCGCACCGTTCCCCTTGCTCTCGGCGATCGCTGCCCGCACCAGCCGGATCGAGATCGGCACGGGCGTGATCGACATGCGCTACGAGAACCCGCTCTACATGGCGGAGGAGGCAGCGGCGACCGACCTCATCTCCGGCGGCCGACTGCAGCTCGGCGTCTCGCGGGGATCACCCGAGACCGCTCTCGCCGGTTACCAGCAGTTCGGCTACGTGCCGGACGCCACCGACGAGAACGGTGGCGACATGGCGCGGGCGCACACCGACGTGTTCCGCCGCGCGATCGCCGGCGAACCGATGGCGAACGCCAATCCGCAGATGACCGGCTCCGTCGGGTCGTTGCCGATCTCGCCGCTCTCCGACGGGCTCGGCGACCGGATCTGGTGGGGCGCCGGCACCCGTGCGACCGCCGAGTGGACCGCCGAGCAGGGGATGAACCTCATGTCGTCGACCCTCCTCACCGAGGACACCGGCGTGCCGTTCGACGAGCTGCAGGCCGAGCAGATCGCCCGCTTCCGGACCACCTGGGAGTCGATGGGGTGGGGGCGTGAACCGCGCGTCTCCGTGTCGCGCAGCATCATCCCGATCATCGACGACGAGTCGCGGCACTACTTCGGCGTGCGGGCGCAGGTCGAGGGTCAGGACCAGGTCGGGCACCTCGACGGCGGACTCGCCCGCTTCGGCCGCTCGTACATCGGCTCACCAGAGGACCTCGTCGCGGAGCTCGCGGCGGACCAGGCCGTGCGTGCCGCCGACACCGTGCTCGTCACCGTGCCGAACCAGCTCGGTGTCGACTTCAACGCACGGCTGCTCGCCGCGGTGAAGGACGTCATGCGCGAGGTGGACGCGGCCCCGGTCCCCGCCTGATTCGCTAGAGTCGCGGCCATGGGGGTCGTGCTCGAGGGGTCGAACATCGTTCATCTCGGCGGCACGCGCATGTGGATCGTGTCGACGTGCTTCGCGTTCTCCGGTGAGTCCTCCGATGCGCAGGTCCTCCAGGAGCTGATCGCGGCCGACGGGTACGGGCACGACTTCGCCGCACCGTTCTCCGGTCACAACACGGCGGGGGCGGTGCCCGTGCACGGCCGGTGGCGGCTCGCGTGCATCACCGCCGAGCAGTTCGAGCCGACGACCGTGGACGACGCCGCGCGCACGATCCGCAGCTGGTCCACCGACCAGGACTGGTACGACCCTGAGTACCGACACGCACCGGAGGTCCTCGAACAGATCGAGGGCGTCATCGACGGCCTCGACGCCGGTTCACTCCACCGTCTGCGACACCCCGGACCCGAGTCCGAGCACGACTACGCAGCGACGGTCGGCGGAACGGGCTTCCACGAGTACGTCGTCATCGACCGAGGGCAGGGTCGGGTGACCGTCGTGGTCGCGTCCGACGACTGACGGTCCCCCTTCCTGCCGACACCCGGCCTGGGACTGTGGTGGGTCCGGTGACTCCCGTACCGTCGGAGAGCCCCATCCGCCGCACCTCGAGGAGCTCCCGTGACACTGCCGGCCGCCGGCTGGTTCCCGGACCCGCAGGACGCCAGTCGTCTGCGCTGGTGGGACGGTCGCGCCTGGGGAGCGGGGACACGCGTGCTCCCGAGTCGGTCCGAGCCCGTCGTGCCGGTGGTCGTGGCGCCCGTCGGGCCGTCGTTCTCCGTGCAACCGTCGGTGATCCGGACCGCGTCGTGGGCGTCGGGCGGCTCGACCGTGCACCGTCTCAGCGTGTTCTCGACCCTGGCCGTGCTGCTCGCCGCGACGTCCGTCGTGTTCAACCCGTGGGGCCTCTGCAGCCTCGGCGCACTCTTCACCGGCTTGTTCGGCATGGTCCACCCGAGCGCGACCGGCGGCTGGCGGGTCCTCGCCCGCAGCGCTTCGGCGAGCGCCCTGGTCGTCGCCGTGGCGACCGCCGCGGTGGCCGGGTCCGTGCAGTTCCACCTGTTCTGAGCCGCGCGCGCGCCCCCGCCGTCCGCCCCGCCGCGCGGCCGCCGCGCGCCCGCCGCGCGCCCGCCGCGCGCCGCCGCCGCCGACCCGCTGCACAACCGAAATGCGCTCGAACCGGGGAACGCCGCGGTTCGAACGCACTTCGGTTGTGCGCACCGCACGCAGCGCGGCCGAGCGAGCCGCCCGCCGCCCTACCGCCGCGCCCTCGGGTGCGACGTCTGGTACACATCCCGGAGCATGTCCGCCGTCACCATCGTGTAGATCTGCGTCGTCGCGACGCTCGCGTGCCCGAGCAGCTCCTGCACCACGCGCACGTCGGCCCCGCCCTCGAGCAGGTGCGTCGCGAACGAGTGCCGGAACGTGTGCGGCGACACGTGCTCCGCGAGGTCGGCACGCGCCGCCGCCGCCTGGATCACGAGCCACGCACTCTGCCGTGACAGTCGCGCGCCGCGGGCACCGAGGAACAGCGCCGGCGTGGACGGTCCCCGGGCCGCGAACACCGGCCGGGCCCGCACCAGGTACGCGTCGATCGCTGCCCGGGCGTAGCTGCCGAGCGGCACCACGCGCTGCTTGTTGCCCTTGCCGGTGACCTTCACGACGGAGAGCTCTCCCCCGGCGTCCGACAGCGTCGTGACGTCGTCGACGGACAGCCCGACGGCCTCGGAGATGCGCGCTCCCGTGGCGTACAGCAGCTCGAGCAAGGCCCGGTCCCGCAGCTGGACGGGGTCGTCGGCCGAGACGGAGACCGCAGCGAGCAACCGCTCCATGTCGTGCACCGAGATCGCCTTCGGCAGTCGCATCGGCGCCTTCGGCGGGCGGACGGAGGCGCCGGGGTCGAGCGGCAGCCAGCCCTCCCCGACGGCGAACACGGTGAACGACCGGACGGAGCTGAGCATCCGCGCGATCGACCGCGGGGCGAGCGGCCCGGATGGTCTGGTCGCCAGGTGCGTCACGAACCCCGCGAGGTCCGCACGAGCGATGCGTCCGACGTCGTCGAGCACCGCCGACCCCCCGGCCCGGTCGGCTCCGTCGGAGTCGACGACCGGCGCCGACTCCAGCCACGAGGCGAAGGCGGCCAGGTCGCGCCGGTACGCGGACAGGGTGTGTTGCGACAGCCCCCGCTCGATCGCGATGTGCCGCAGGTACGTCTCCGTGGCACGGTCGAGCGGGGTCACTCCACGAGGCTAGCGCTGCTCGAGCGCCTCGACGGCGAGCGCCGCGACGACGAGTGCGGAGTTGTGCAGCCGTCCGTCGAAGATCGCGTCGATGATCTCCGAGCGCGGCACCCACCGCGTCACGATGTCGGCTTCCTCCGCCTCACGCTCGAACGCCGACTCGGTCGCGCGCACACCGCGTGCACGGTAGATCTGGATGAACTCGTCGCTCCCCCCGGAGGACGTGTTGTAGCGGACGAGCGACTCCCAGGTGTCGGCCTCGAGGTCGGCTTCCTCGCCCAGCTCGCGCTTCGCGGCGGTGAGGTGGTCCTCGCCCTCCATGTCGAGCAGCCCCGCGGGCAGCTCCCAGTCGCGCAGCCGGACGGGGTGGCGGTACTGCTGGATGACGAGGACGCGGCCTTCGTCGTCCTCTGCGTACACGGCGACGGCGCCGGTGTGGTCGATGTACTCGCGCACCATCGTGTCGTCGTGGTACGCGATGGTGTCGCGTCGGACGTTCCACACCGCCCCCTCGTAGACGACGGTGGAGTCGGTGACCTCGAAGGAGGCGGATTCGTCGGAGAGGGGCGTGTCAGTCACCCGTCCATCCAACCAGCGTCCGCAGTGGACGCAACCACAGGACGGACTGGAGGCGCGGTGCCAGCTGGCACCGCGCCTCCAGTCCGATGCGGGTGGGCCCGCGCTGACGCGACCTGTCCGATGCGGTGGGTCTGCGCCTACGCGACCTGCTCCTCGGTCTGCGGGTCGAAGAGGCTCGACGCCTCGTGCCGCGTGATCGCGGCCTCGACGAGGCCCGCGAACAGCGGGTGCGCGTTCGTCGGACGCGAGCGCAGCTCCGGGTGCGCCTGCGTGGCGATGTAGAACGGGTGCACGTCCCGCGGCAGCTCGACGTACTCGACGAGCGTGCCGTCGGGCGAGGTGCCCGAGAACACGAGGCCGGCGTCCGCGATCTGCTCGCGGTACTTGTTGTTCACCTCGTAGCGGTGACGGTGCCGCTCGGAGGCCTCCGGCGCGCCGTACAGCTCCGCCGCCAGCGATCCTTGCGTGAACGATGCCGGGTAGAGGCCGAGACGCATGGTGCCACCGAGGTCGCCACCGGCGATGATGTCCACCTGCTCCGCCATGGTCGCGATGACCGGCGTCGAGGTCTCCGGGTCGAACTCGGTGCTCGACGCGTCGGTCAGACCGGCCTCGTGGCGGGCGTACTCGATGACCATGCACTGCAGGCCGAGGCACAGGCCGAGCGTCGGGATGCCCTGCTCACGGGCGAAGCGCAGCGCACCGAGCTTGCCCTCGATGCCGCGCACGCCGAAGCCGCCGGGGATGCAGATGCCGTCCACGTCGCCGAGGTGCTTCGCAGCGCCCTCGGGCGTGGTGCAGTCATCGGACACGACCCACTTCAGCGTGACCTTCGCGTTGTGCGCGAAGCCACCCGCACGGAGCGCCTCGGTCACCGACAGGTACGCGTCGGGGAGGTCGATGTACTTGCCGACCAGGGCGATCGTGACGTCCTTCGTCGGCTCGTGCACCGCACGGAGGACCGGGTTCCACGATGTCCAGTCGACCGCACCGGCGTCGAGGCGGAGGGCCTCGACGATGACCTGGTCGAGGCCCTGGCTGTTCAGCAGCGTCGGCAGGTCGTAGATCGAGGGGACGTCCACGGCGTTCACCACGGCGTCCTCGTCCACGTCGCACATCAGCGCGATCTTGCGCTTGTTCGACTCGGAGACCGGGCGGTCGGAGCGGAGCACGAGGGCGTCCGGCTGGATGCCGATCGAGCGGAGCGCCGCGACGGAGTGCTGCGTCGGCTTCGTCTTCTGCTCGCCGGACGCGTTCATGAACGGCACGAGCGAGACGTGCACGAAGAAGACGTTGTTGCGGCCGAGCTCGTGGCGCACCTGGCGGGCCGACTCGAGGAACGGCTGCGACTCGATGTCACCGACCGTGCCGCCGACCTCGGTGATGATGACGTCGGGCTGCGGGTCGTTCCCCGCCTGCTCGCGCATCCGACGCTTGATCTCGTCGGTGATGTGCGGGATGACCTGCACCGTGTCGCCGAGGTACTCGCCGCGGCGTTCCTTGGCGATGACGGTCGAGTACACCTGACCGGTCGTGACGTTCGCCGACTGCGACAGGTCGATGTCGAGGAAGCGCTCGTAGTGCCCGATGTCGAGGTCCGTCTCCGCACCGTCGTCGGTCACGAAGACCTCGCCGTGCTGGAACGGGTTCATGGTGCCCGGGTCCACGTTGAGGTACGGGTCGAGCTTCTGCATGACGACCTTGAGGCCGCGAGCCGTGAGGAGGTTGCCGAGGCTGGCCGCCGTCAGGCCCTTGCCGAGAGACGAGACGACCCCGCCGGTCACGAAGATCTGCTTCGTCACCTTCGGGGTCGAGGTGTTTGCCTGGGTACCGCTGCTGAGAGTGTCCGCCACGGGATTCCATCGTACGTCAGAACTGCCGGGAGGCGCGACCTCGGTTCGCCGTGGGCGTTGCGTCGGGCGTGCCGCGGTCTCTCAGGAGTGGCGGGTGTCTCCGCTGTGGCGGGTCAGGCCTTCTGGCCAGCGACGTCGAGCAACTCGCGTGCGTGCTCCATGCCGCTCGCGCTGTCGCCGAGCCCGGAGAGCAGCCGCGCCATCTCCTGCAGCCGTTCCTCGCCCTCGAGGCGCCGGACGCTCGACGACGTGACCGCACCGCTGGCGTCCTTCACGACGTTGAGGTGGTTGTTCGCGAACGCCGCGACCTGCGCCAGGTGCGTCACGACGATGACCTGCGTGCGCTCCGCGAGCTTCGCGAGGCGCCGCCCGATCTCGATCGCCGCGGCACCGCCGACGCCCGCGTCGACCTCGTCGAACACGAACGTGGGCACCGTCGTGCTGCCGGCCATGACGACCTCGATCGCGAGCATCACCCGGGAGAGCTCGCCACCGGAAGCGCCCTTGCTGATCGGCCGCGGGTCCGTGCCCGAGTGCGGTTGCAGCAGGATCGACACCTGGTCGCGCCCGTGCCGCCGGTACTCGCCGGCGTCGGTGACCTCGACCACCAGGGTCGCACCGGCCATCGCCAGGGTCTTCAGCTCCGCCGTGACGCGCTTCGCCAGGTCCGTCGCGGCCTTCGTGCGGGCCGTGGTCAGTGCGGCGGCCGCGGTCTCGAGGGCCTGTTCGTCCTGCTCGACGGCGGCCTGCAACGCGACGATGCGGTCGTCGTCGCCGTCGAGCTCCAGCAGGCGGTCGCTCGCACGCTGCCCGAAGGCGATGACGTCGTCGATCGTCTCGCCGTACTTCCGCGTCAGTCCGGCCAGGAGTGCACGGCGCTCGTTGATGAGTTCCAGGTCGTGCCCGGCGTCCGGCTCGAGCGAGCCGATGTAGCTCGACAGGCTCGCCGACGCCTCGGACGCCTGGATGCCGAGCTCCGTCAGCTGCTCGAGCACCGGCTGGAGTTCGGCGTCCGACCCGGCGACCCGTTCGATTGCCCGGCGTGCGGACTCGACGAGGCCCACGACGTCCTGCACACCGTCCAGGGACTCGCTCGACAGCGCTTCGTGCGCGAGCCCGGCCGAGAGTCGCAGTTCCTCGAGGTTCCCGAGGCGTTCCGCGCGGTCGGCGAGCTCGGAGTCCTCGCCCGGCTGCGGGTCGGCGGCCTCGATCTCGTCCGATGCCGCACGGAGGCGTTCGGCTTCGGCCAGCCGGTCGTCGCGGTCGCGGGTGATGGTCTCGAGCTCACCGGTGTGCTGCTGCCACGTGTCGTACGCCGTGACGTACCGCTGCAGCACCTTCTCGAGCGCGGCACCGCCGAAGCCGTCGAGCGCCGCACGCTGTGCGGTGGAGGAGGTCAGCCGGATCTGGTCGGACTGGCCGTGCACGGTGACGAGCTGGTCCGCGAGTTCGCCGAGCACCGCCACCGGGGCGCTGCGCCCGCCGACGGTCGCACGGCTGCGTCCCTCGGCCGAGACGGTGCGGGTCAGGATGAGTTCACCGTCCTCGACGGTGCCGCCAGCGTCCTCGACGCGTTCGGCGACCGCGTCGTGGTCGGGCACGTGCCAGCGCCCCTCGACCACCGCGCTCGACGCACCACGTCGCACCGACGTCGCGTCGGCGCGCGCGCCGAGCAGGAGCCCGAGTGCGGTGACGATCATCGTCTTGCCCGCACCGGTCTCGCCCGTCACGACGGTGAAGCCCGGACCGAGCTCGAGGGTGGTCTCACCGATCACCCCGAGGTCGGAGATCTGGATCTCCTCGATCACGCTGCGTCGCCGATCACTGGTCGTCCTCGTCGCCCGGCTGCGGGCCACGCCACCCGGTGACGGGCAGCTGGAACTTCGCGACGAGCCGGTCGGTGAACGGGGCGTCCTTGAGGCGGGCGACCCGCACGGGGTCGGGCGATCGCCGTACCTCGACGCGCGCGCCCGGCGGGAGGTCGTGGGTCCGGCGGCCGTCGCACCAGAGCACGCCGACGCCGCTGGTCCGCCGGAGGACCTCGATCGCGAGCGTGCAGTCCGGCCCGACCACGATCGGGCGGGCGAACAGTGCGTGGGCGCTCAGCGGCACCATCAGCAGGGCGTCGACGTCCGGCCAGACGATCGGGCCACCGCCGGAGAACGAGTACGCCGTGGAGCCGGTCGGCGTGGACACGACGACGCCGTCGCAACCGAACGACGACAGCGGGCGACCGTCGACCTCGGTGACGACCTCGAGCATGCGCTCCCGCGAGGCCTTCTCGATGGTGGCCTCGTTGAGCGCCCAGGACGAGTAGACGACCTGGTGGCCGACGACGACGTCGACCTGCAGGGTCACGCGTTCCTCGACGTGGTACTCGCCGGCCAGGACCCGCTCGACGGTGGAGGTCAGCCCGTCGCGCTCGCTCTCGGCGAGGAACCCGACGTGGCCGAGGTTCACCCCGACGATCGGGGCGCCGGTGCCGCGTACGAGTTCGGCTGCACGGAGGATCGTGCCGTCGCCGCCGAGGACGATGACGATCTCGAGCTGGTCCGCCTGGGTGTCGACGCCGAGGATGTCGACCTGGCCGACCGACGCCTCGGCCCGGCGGATGTCGGCGTACTCGTCGAAGGGCATCACCGGCACGAGGCCGGCCGCGTGCAGGAGGTCGCAGACCTCGACCGCCGCGTCGATCGAGTCCCGACGACCCGTGTGGGACACCAGGAGGATGTGCCGGTCCTCGCTCATGCCGCCCCTTCCGTCAGTTCCGTCGCCCGGACGATCCATTCTGTCGGATTGGTACCGACATCCCGCTGGAAGCGCGCCAGGTACTCGTGGTTGCCGTGCGTGCCGACGATCGGGGACGCAGCGAGCCCGGTCGTGCCGAGACCGAGGTCCCAGGCCGCCCAGAGCACGTTCATGAGCGCGTCGTTCCGCAGTGCCGGGTCGCGGACGATGCCCTCGCGGACACCACCGCGTCCGACCTCGAACTGCGGCTTGACGAGCAGGACGAAGTCGTCCGCCGGCACCGCCTCGACCAGGGCCGGCAACACCAGGCGGAGCGAGATGAACGACAGGTCTCCGACCACCAGGCTCGTCTCCGACGCCGCCGGGTCGAGCGCCGCGTAGTCCTCGGCGGTGAGGTTCCGGGCGTTCAGCCCCTCGACCACGGCCACCCGGGAGTCGAGCGCCAGGACCGGGTCGAGCTGGCCGTGACCGACGTCGAGCGCCACGACCCGTCGGGCGCCGCGGTGCAGGAGCACCTGCGTGAAGCCGCCCGTGCTCGCGCCGACGTCCAACGCGACACGTCCGCTCGGGTCGACGCCGAACGTGTCGAGCGCGGCGACGAGCTTGAGCGCGGCGCGGGACACCCACTCGTCGACCGTGTCGACCTCGATCGGCGCAGCCGGGGCGACCGCCGTGGACGGCTTCACGACCGGCGCACCCGCGACGGTCACCCGACCGGCCAGGATGAGCTTCGCCGCCGCAGTCCGTGACTTCGCCAGCCCGCGGACGGCGAGCAGCGCGTCGAGCCGGACGGGCGCGGTGTCCTGTCCGACCGTGGGGTCGTCAGGCACTCGCCGAGCCACCGCTCTCGAGCCGGGTCCGGAGTTCGTCGTGCAGGGCAGCGAACGCGTCCGCGCGATCGGTCAGCGGGAGCTCCTCCGCCGCAGCGGTCCGCTGCGCGAAGTCGTCGGTTCCCTGCTCGTCGTCCGGCACGTCAGACACGCTACTCGCCGCCGTACAGCTTCGGGTCGACATCGAGGCCGTAGATGGCCAGCCCGGACTCCCAGATGAGCGCCGTCCCCGCGCGCAGCAGATCGAGCGCGTCGCCGTCGTCCAGCACCCGCACGACGTGTCCGCGCATCGCGACCGTGACCGCACCGACGGTGGCGTACCGGGTGCCGTCCGGGTCCTCGCGGCGGACGGTCAGCGGGTACGGCTCGGACAGCCCGCGGAGGTCCCGCAGGATGTACGTCGGACGCGAGCGTTGGTCGGCCGCGAGCACCTGCTTCGCCGTGTCGATGCCGGTCAGCACCAGGACGCTCGGGATGCCCACGTCGTTGGCGCCCTTGATGTCGGTGTCGAGCCGATCCCCGATGAACAGCGGGTGCTCGCCGCCGAACCGGGCGATCGCCGCGTCGAAGATCGGCCGCTCGGGCTTCCCCGCGACGACCGGCATCCGTCCGACGGCCTGGTGCACGGCGGACACGAGCGTGCCGTTGCCGGGAGCGATGCCGCGCTCGACCGGGATCGACCAGTCCATGTTGGTCGCGACCCACGGGATCTCGGGGTCCGCGAGGGCGAACGACGCCTCGGCCAGGTGCGTCCACCCGAGGTCCGGCGAGAACCCCTGGATGACGGCCGCCGGGGAGTCCTCAGCGCTGGTCGTGACGGTGAAGCCGGCTTCCTCGACGATGCTCGTGAGTCCGAGGCCCCCGGTGACGAGGACAGTGGAGCCGGCGGGGACGAGCGTCTCGAGCAACCGGACGCCCGCCTGCGACGAGGTCACGACGTCGTCAGCCGAGACCTCGAGGCCGTAGCGCTCGAGGTGCTCGGCGACGTCGACGGGACGCCGGGACGCGTTGTTGGTGATGTACCCGACGCGTGCGGTCAGTGATGCACGCGTCAGCGCCTCGACCGCGTGCGGGATCGCGTTGCGGCCGCGGTACACGACGCCGTCGAGGTCGGTGAGGACGACGTCCACACCGTCCGTCGGCGGCTTCGGGGTTTCAGTCGGCTGCGGAGCCGTCGACGTCGACGGGGTTGTCGTCGTCGATCTCGCCGGGCTCGTCGCCTGCTGGCTCGTCGTCGGCCGGCTCGTCGAGGGGTTCGTCGATGAGCTCGCCGTCGACTGGCTCGCCGTCGACGCGCTCGCCGTCAGCGGGCTCGTCGTCGGCTGCTTCGTCGTCGGCGATGTCGTCAGCGGGTTCCGTGTCGACGTCGTCGTTCCCGACGGCGTCGAACTCGTCGTCTCCGCGTCCTTCGACCTCGACTTCTTCCTCGACCACATCAACTGTCTCCCAAGCGTTCTCATCGGCGACCTCGGCCAGGGCCTCGGCAGCACGATCGACACGGGCCCACCACTCGTCGGCCTCGTCCTGACGGCCGAGCTCCTCGAGCGTGGCCGCGTAAGCACTGTAGAGCGCCGGGGACCAGGTGTACGCAGTGGACGGGTCGAGCTGTGGAATCTCCAGCTCGCCGAGTGCGGCTGTGGGATTCCCGAGGTCGAGTCGCGCACCGGACATCGCGATCGCGAGCTCGACCTGCACGGCGGTGTCGAGTGCAGCACGGTCGACCGAGCGGCCGAGCTCGAGGGCACGCTCCGGACGGCCGAGGCCGCGCTCGCAGTCGACCATCATCGGCAGCTGGTCGTTGCGGCCGGAGATCCGGCGGTACGTGCGGAGCTCGCGCAGCGCCGTGCCGAAGTCACCGAGCCGGTAGGCCGTGATCGCAGCGGTCTCACGAACGACCCCGACCCGGCCCGCACGGCGAGCGGCGCTCAGGGCGTGCTGGTTCGCGGTCTCCGGGTCGTCGTCGACGAGCATCGCGGCCGCCACGAGGTGACGCGCCACCCAGTCGGCGTTGTCCTTGCTGAGGGTCTTGAGCTCCGTCCGCGCGACCTTGTCGAGGTCCCGCGCAGTGATCTCCTCGGGGATCTCCGGGTCCTCGTGGCGCGGACGGATCGACCTGGTGCCGTACGGGTCGCGGTCTTCCCAGTCGTCGCGAGCGGCCTCACCGAAGCGGGCGCCGGCGTGACGGCTGCCGTCGCCGAAGCGCTGACGGTCGTCGCGGCCACCGCGGTCACGGTCGGATCCACCACGGAACGGGCGGTCGCCGTCACGCTGCGGGCGGTCGCCCGTGCGCGGGCGGTCGGAACCACCGCGGAAGGGACGGTCGCCGTCACGCGCGGGACGGTCCGACCGGAACGGACGATCGCCGTCACGGGCGGGGCGGTCCGAGCGGAACGGACGGTCACCGTCGCGACGCGGACCGTCGTCGCCACCACGGGCCGGACGGTCCGACCGGAACGGACGGTCACCGTCACGAGCGGGGCGGTCCGAGCGGAACGGACGGTCACCGTCACGAGCGGGGCGGTCGGAGCGGAACGGACGGTCACCATCACGAGCGGGGCGGTCGGAGCGGAACGGACGGTCACCATCGCGACGCGGACGGTCACCATCACGAGCCGGACGATCGGACCGGAACGGACGGTCACCATCGCGACGCGGACGGTCACCATCGCGAGCGGGACGGTCCGAACGGAACGGACGGTCACCATCACGAGCGGGACGGTCCGAACGGAACGGACGGTCACCATCACGAGCGGGACGGTCCGAACGGAACGGACGATCCCCATCACGAGCGGGACGGTCCGAACGGACCGGACGATCCCCGTCGCGGCGCGGACGGTCGGCACCACGGGGTCCGTCACCACGCGGAGGACGGCTCGAGTCGTCACGGTCGCCCCGCCAGGCCGGGCGACGCCCACCATCAGCGCCCGAGCGGTCGCCGTCACGGAAGGACCGCCCGCCGTCGCGCGCCGGCCCACCCGTGCGAGGACGATCGCCGTCACGCCGAGGAGCATCACGACGCTCACCCTCGCGACGTTCGAAGTCACGGGGCCCGGACGACCAACGGTTCCCACCGTCACCCCGAGGGGCACGGTCGCCGTCCCGGCGGGGTCGGTCTCCGCGGTCGCCGTCGTTCCGCCGCTGCTCGTCGTCGTTCGCCACCGTTGCTCCTCGTTGCGTGCACGAGCTCATGCTCGTGCGATCGTCCGCTGTGTCGTTGTGTGTTGTCGGTGCCGCACCCGTCCCTCGGTGCTCGTGGATCTAGTCCATCACGGACGAGTCCACGAGTCGAGTGACCTGCGGCAGAAACAGAAATGGCCACCGGCCTCCGTCGAGAACGAGGGTCTCCCCTGCGAGTTCTCGATGGAGGGCCGATGGCCACATCTGGTGTTGCACGTTAAGTCCGGCGGCGTCCTACTCTCCCACAAGGTCCCCCTTGCAGTACCATCGGCGCTGAGAGGCTTAGCTTCCGGGTTCGGAATGTGACCGGGCGTTTCCCTCTCGCTATGACCACCGGAACACCTTCGACCCAATACGAGGATCAGAAAAGCTGTCCCGGCTGACACCCATACGGGTGCAGCGCGGTATTCAGTTTCATGTTCCCGATCGTCTGTCGGGAACCACAAAGTGGACGCGAGCCCCAACCCGAAGGTTGGGAAATAGTTGGTGTCAAGTCTTCGGCTTATTAGTACCGGTCAGCTCCACGGGTCGTTAGTCCCCGCTTCCACATCCGGCCTATCAACCCAGTAGTCTGCTGGGAGCCTCTCACACTCAAGGTGCATGGAAATCTCATCTCGAAGACGGCTTCCCGCTTAGATGCTTTCAGCGGTTATCCGGTCCGAACGTAGCTAATCAGCGGTGCCCTTGGCAGAACAACTGACACACCAGAGGTTCGTCCATCCCGGTCCTCTCGTACTAGGGATAGATCTTCTCAAATTTCCAACGCGCGCAGCGGATAGGGACCGAACTGTCTCACGACGTTCTAAACCCAGCTCGCGTACCGCTTTAATGGGCGAACAGCCCAACCCTTGGGACCTACTCCAGCCCCAGGATGCGACGAGCCGACATCGAGGTGCCAAACCATGCCGTCGATATGGACTCTTGGGCAAGATCAGCCTGTTATCCCCGAGGTACCTTTTATCCGTTGAGCGACAGCGCTTCCACAAGCCACTGCCGGATCACTAGTCCCGACTTTCGTCCCTGCTCGACCTGTCAGTCTCACAGTCAAGCTCCCTTGTGCACTTACACTCGCCACCTGATTGCCAACCAGGTTGAGGGAACCTTTGGGCGCCTCCGTTACTCTTTGGGAGGCAACCGCCCCAGTTAAACTACCCATCAGGCACTGTCCATGAACCCGATCAGGGTCCTACGTTAGACATCCAAAGTGACCAGAGTGGTATTTCAACAATGACTCCACGAACACTAGCGTGCCCGCTTCACAGTCTCCCACCTATCCTACACAAGCCACTCCGAACACCAATACCAAACTGTAGTAAAGGTCACGGGGTCTTTCCGTCCTGCTGCGCGTAACGAGCATCTTTACTCGTAGTGCAATTTCGCCGAGTTCGCGGTTGAGACAGCTGGGAAGTCGTTACGCCATTCGTGCAGGTCGGAACTTACCCGACAAGGAATTTCGCTACCTTAGGATGGTTATAGTTACCACCGCCGTTTACTGGGGCTTAAATTCAGAGCTTCGCCCAAAGGCTAACCCCTCCTCTTAACCTTCCAGCACCGGGCAGGCGTCAGTCCGTATACATCGTCTTGCGACTTCGCACGGACCTGTGTTTTTAGTAAACAGTCGCTTCCCACTGGTCTCTGCGGCCTTCAACGCTCACGGAGTAAATCCGGTCACGTGTCCGGCCCCCCTTCTCCCGAAGTTACGGGGGCATTTTGCCGAGTTCCTTAACCACGATTATCTCGATCTCCTTGGTATTCTCTACCTGACCACCTGAGTCGGTTTCGGGTACGGGCGGCTGCAACCTCGCGTCGATGCTTTTCTCGGCAGCATAGGATCACTGATTTCCCCTTACGGGTACGCGTCGGATCTCAGGCATACAGACGACGGATTTGCCTATCGTCAGCCCTACATCCTTACACCAGGTTCACCTTACGGATACCATCGCCTGGCTCAGCTACCTTCCTGCGTCACACCTGTTCATACGCTAACCGCACCAGCATGGGTTCGAGCGTTAGACCGGACCGCATCACCCCGAAGGGATCCGCTGGAACCGGGTTAGGACTCTTAGCACCACTGGATTAGCTTGGGCGGTTGTTCGCCGGTACGGGAATATCAACCCGTTGTCCATCGACTACGCCTGTCGGCCTCGCCTTAGGTCCCGACTTACCCAGGGCGGATTAACCTGGCCCTGGAACCCTTGGTCTTTCGGAGGACGGGTTTCTCACCCGTCTTTCGCTACTCATGCCTGCATTCTCACTCGTGTAGCGTCCACGGCTGGATCACTCCGCCGCTTCACTCGCCACACGACGCTCTCCTACCACTCCGCACGACTGAACCACGAAGGCTTATCGAGTGTGCGAAATCTACAACTTCGGTGGTGTGCTTGAGCCCCGTTACATTGTCGGCGCGGAATCACTTGACCAGTGAGCTATTACGCACTCTTTCAAGGGTGGCTGCTTCTAAGCCAACCTCCTGGTTGTCTATGCAACTCCACATCCTTTCCCACTTAGCACACGCTTAGGGACCTTAGTTGGTAGTCTGGGTTGTTTCCCTCTCGACGATGAAGCTTATCCCCCACCGTCTCACTGCTGCGCTCTCACTCACCGGCATTCGGAGTTTGGCTGACGTCAGTAACCTGTTGAGGCCCATCGGCCATCCAGTAGCTCTACCTCCGGCGAGAAACACGCAACGCTGCACCTAAATGCATTTCGGAGAGAACCAGCTATCACGAAGTTTGATTGGCCTTTCACCCCTATCCACAGCTCATCCCCTCCATTTTCAACTGAAGTGGGTTCGGTCCTCCACGACGTCTTACCGTCGCTTCAACCTGGCCATGGATAGATCACTTCGCTTCGGGTCTAGGACATGCGACTGAATCGCCCTATTCAGACTCGCTTTCGCTACGGCTGCCCCTCACGGGTTAACCTCGCCACATATCACTAACTCGCAGGCTCATTCTTCAAAAGGCACGCCGTCACCCCTACTAAGGAGGCTCCGACGGTTTGTAAGCAAACGGTTTCAGGTACTATTTCACTCCCCTCCCGGGGTACTTTTCACCTTTCCCTCACGGTACTTGTCCGCTATCGGTCATCTGGGAGTATTTAGGCTTATCAGGTGGTCCTGACAGATTCACACGGGATTTCTCGGGCCCCGTGCTACTTGGGATACACATCCGGCCATAACACCATTTCGTCTACGGGGCTATCACCCACTACGGCCCGGCTTTCCAACCAGTTCGACTATGATGCGCTGTAACCGTCCCAGTCCGGCAGAACTGAGTGACGTGTCCCACAACCCCGACCATGCAACGCCCGCCGGCTATCACACATGATCGGTTTAGCCTCATCCGCTTTCGCTCGCCACTACTCACGGAATCACATGTTGTTTTCTCTTCCTGTGGGTACTGAGATGTTTCACTTCCCCACGTTCCCTCTACCCGCCCTATATATTCAGGCGGGAGTCACCAGGTCGCAAAAGCGCCCAGCGGGGTTTCCCCATTCGGAAATCCTCGGCTCACAGCTCGATTATCAGCTCCCCGAGGCTTATCGCAGATTTCTACGTCCTTCTTCGGCTCCAGATGCCAAGGCATCCACCGTTTGCTCTTAGAAACTTGACCACAAAGATTAAAATTGCGATCGACTCGTCAACAAGACCACCCCGAAAGGTGATCATCATTGCGAGTGATCTAAAAGATGCTCGCGTCCACTGTGTAGTTCTCAACATACGATCGGCACCACACTCCCCCGAAGCAAACGCTCCAGCTTCATGCAGCCCACCGAAGGACACCCACAAGTCTCACAACCTGTGCGGCCCAACCCCCACCACCCACACCCATCAGGGCATGACCAGCAGGAAGCCTGGTCCCTCAGGACCCAACAACGTGCACCAGCCAGCAGCTCCACCCCGACCCGTTCCAACCAGACAAAGCCCGGTGTACTAAAAATCGGAAGCATCACTCCCAACTGCACTGTCAATGTTCCACCCATGAGCTACCGGCAACCACGTTCGGGTTACTCGGCGCCTGGATCCCATCACCACCCCAAAGGGGCAGCCACAGAACCAGATGCTCCTTAGAAAGGAGGTGATCCAGCCGCACCTTCCGGTACGGCTACCTTGTTACGACTTAGTCCTAATCACCGATCCCACCTTCGACGGCTCCTTCCACAAGGGTTAGGCCACCGGCTTCGGGTGTTACCGACTTTCATGACTTGACGGGCGGTGTGTACAAGGCCCGGGAACGTATTCACCGCAGCGTTGCTGATCTGCGATTACTAGCGACTCCGACTTCATGAGGTCGAGTTGCAGACCTCAATCCGAACTGAGACCGGCTTTTTGGGATTCGCTCCACCTTACGGTATCGCAGCCCTTTGTACCGGCCATTGTAGCATGCGTGAAGCCCAAGACATAAGGGGCATGATGATTTGACGTCATCCCCACCTTCCTCCGAGTTGACCCCGGCAGTCTCCTATGAGTCCCCGCCATAACGCGCTGGCAACATAGAACGAGGGTTGCGCTCGTTGCGGGACTTAACCCAACATCTCACGACACGAGCTGACGACAACCATGCACCACCTGTACACCGACCACAAGGGGGCGACCATCTCTGGCCGTTTCCGGTGTATGTCAAGCCTTGGTAAGGTTCTTCGCGTTGCATCGAATTAATCCGCATGCTCCGCCGCTTGTGCGGGCCCCCGTCAATTCCTTTGAGTTTTAGCCTTGCGGCCGTACTCCCCAGGCGGGGCGCTTAATGCGTTAGCTACGACACAGAAACCGTGGAAAGGTCCCTACATCTAGCGCCCAACGTTTACGGCATGGACTACCAGGGTATCTAATCCTGTTCGCTCCCCATGCTTTCGCTCCTCAGCGTCAGTTACGGCCCAGAGATCTGCCTTCGCCATCGGTGTTCCTCCTGATATCTGCGCATTCCACCGCTACACCAGGAATTCCAATCTCCCCTACCGCACTCTAGTCTGCCCGTACCCACTGCAAGCCCGAGGTTGAGCCTCGGGATTTCACAGCAGACGCGACAAACCGCCTACGAGCTCTTTACGCCCAATAATTCCGGACAACGCTTGCACCCTACGTATTACCGCGGCTGCTGGCACGTAGTTAGCCGGTGCTTTTTCTGCAGGTACCGTCACTTTCGCTTCTTCCCTACTAAAAGAGGTTTACAACCCGAAGGCCGTCATCCCTCACGCGGCGTTGCTGCATCAGGCTTTCGCCCATTGTGCAATATTCCCCACTGCTGCCTCCCGTAGGAGTCTGGGCCGTGTCTCAGTCCCAGTGTGGCCGGTCACCCTCTCAGGCCGGCTACCCGTCGTCGCCTTGGTGAGCCATTACCTCACCAACAAGCTGATAGGCCGCGAGTCCATCCCCAACCAAAAAATCTTTCCACCACCAGACCATGCGGCCGGCAGTCATATCCAGTATTAGACGTCGTTTCCAACGCTTATCCCAGAGTCAGGGGCAGGTTACTCACGTGTTACTCACCCGTTCGCCACTAATCCACCCAGCAAGCTGGGCATCATCGTTCGACTTGCATGTGTTAAGCACGCCGCCAGCGTTCGTCCTGAGCCAGGATCAAACTCTCCGTAAAAAATTACAACCAACACCGAAGTGTCAGCGAGTTGATTCTGACTGTTGACTGTCTACTGACAATCTTCAATCCAAAAGGAATTGCTTCATGACCCGGTCAGCAAGCCGACCAGGCACGAGGTCAATCAATAAATTGGCATTGACAATGTGCACGCTGTTGAGTTCTCAAGGACCAGACGCACTCCCCGCTCGACCCCGAAAGAGGTTCCGCCAGAGAGGCATTCGTTCTTGGTTGTCACCGGTCAGGTCGCGTGACCTGCGTCGGGTCCGGAGGCGTTGCACCTCGTGGGCCCAGTGGCTCATCCCGAAGGAGAGAACCGGTGGAGTAGTCATCCTAGGCGTCGAAGCAGTCCAGCGCAAGGCCAGATCTGAACTTCAGTGGAGGATGGTCCCGCTTGAGGGCCGACGTGCTCTGGGCTTTCGCTCCAGCCGCTCCGCCGCACCTTTGGGGTGACGAGTGATTACTTTACGCAGGGGTTCGGCGGAGCGCCAAGCCGGCCCACATCCCGGGCGTGTCGCGTTCTGCAACATCAGCCCCGGAACGCAGCGGTGCCCGGCTCCCACCAGGGGAACCGGGCACCGTTGGACACCGACGGACACCGCAGAGCTCCGCCGATCGCGGACGATCAGGCGAGCGTCACTCCGGCGAGGGTCTTCTTGCCACGACGGAGCACGAGCACTCCCCCGGGCAGGGCGAGGTCGGACAGCGAGGCCGCGGGATCCTCGGCGCGGGCGTTGTTCACGTACACGCCGCCCTGGTCGATCGCACGACGGGCCTCCCCCAGGGACTTCACCAACTCGGTGTCGACGAGCGCTCGCGCCACGTCCGCATCGCCGGCAAGGGTCACCGACCCCGGGAGCTCGGCGATGGCCGAACGCAGGGTCGCCGCATCGAGCGCCGCCAGGTCGCCGTTGCCGAACAGTGCCGCGGAGGCATCGATCGCCGCCTGCGTCGCCGCGGGTCCGTGCACGATCGTCGTCACCTCGACCGCGAGGGTCCGCTGCGCCTCTCGGCGGAAGGGTTCGTCCGCCACCGCCCGCTCGAGACGCTCGATCTCCTCGCGGGACAGGAACGTGAACTGTCGCAGCCGGGCGATCACGTCGGCATCCGTCGTGTTGAGCCAGAACTGGTAGAACGCGTACGGCGACGTCATCTCCGGGTCGAGCCAGATCGCGTTGCCCTCGCTCTTGCCGAACTTCGTACCGTCGGAGTTCGTGATGAGGGGCGTCCCCAGCGCGTGCACCGACGTGCCCTCGGAGCGTCGGATCAGCTCCGTCCCCGAGGTCAGGTTGCCCCACTGGTCGGACCCACCGGTCTGCAGCGTGCACCCGTACTGCCGGAAGAGCTCGCGGTAGTCGAGGCCCTGCAGGATCTGGTAGCTGAACTCGGTGTAGCTGATCCCCGAGTCGGAATTCAGGCGCGCGGCGACGGCGTCCTTCTTCAGCATCGAGTTCACGCGGAAGTACTTCCCGATGTCGCGCAGGAAGTCGATGGCCGACAGCGGCGCGGTCCAGTCGAGGTTGTTCACGAGACGGACACCGTTGTCGCCGTCCGGACTGAGGAACCGCGACACCTGGCCCTGCAGACGGGTCACCCAGTCCGCCACGGTCTCCGGGGTGTTCAGGGTGCGCTCGGCCGTCGGCCGCGGATCACCGATCAGACCGGTCGAACCGCCGACCAGAGCGAGCGGCCTGTGCCCGGCCAACTGGATCCGCCGCATCGTCAGGAGCTGCAGCAGGTTGCCGCAGTGCAGGGACGCAGCCGTCGGGTCGAACCCGCAGTAGTACGTGATCGGCTCGCCGTCGAGGGCCTCCTTGAGTGCGGTCTCGTCGGTCGAGACGTGCACCAGATCGCGCCAGCGCAGTTCGTCCCAGACCGAGGCGAAGGTCGGGTCGTTCTGCTGGCGCGTCAGGACATCGTGAGCGGGTTCACTGGACACCTCGCCATCGTACCGGCGCAGGTGAGCCTGGAGGCGCGGTGCGGGTTGGTCAGCCGACCGCACCCTTGTGACGTCGGTACGTCGAGACCGTCGGGTCACCGGTCAGCCAGAAACGCCAGGGGAACCCCGCCCCGCCGGCGATGCCGCCGACGCCGGTGCGCGGGCCGCGCGAGATCCGTGGGACCGGGCCGGTCGCGGCCGGTCCGGGGAGGGTCTCGAGCAGGAGTTCCTCGACGACGTGGGCCGTCCCGGCGGAGGCGAGCCGCGCCTCCAGGCCGGGTGCGAGCGTCAGCACGTACGGACCGGACCCGTCGAGGAGTCCGGTCCCGTCGTCCTCCCCCAGGACGGCGCCGAGTGCCCCGCCGAGGTTGCCGGGCCCTCGTGCCAGCGCGACGTCCGCGATCGAGGGCCCGCGCCGCTCCCGAGCGGCCGCGACGCCGTCGACGACCTCCGCGCCGCGGAGCAGAGAACCGGAGGACGTGCCCTCGGGGGCACTGACCACGTTGACGCAGGTGTGGATGCCGTACGAGCGGTACGCGTAGAGCGTCCCCGGCGGTCCGAACAGGTGCCGGTTGCGCGGTGTCGGACCGCGGTGGCCGTGGGAGCCCGGATCGGTCGGGCCGGAGTAGGCCTCGACCTCGGTGATCCGGAGCGTCACGCCCTTGCCCGCGATCGTCGCCCCGAGCAGCGCCGGCGCGGACACCGGAGCCGGCTCGGACAGGAGCGCGAGGACGGGGTCGGTCATCGCGTGAACGGCACGCCCTCGGCGAGGTCGTGCACGCGGTGGGTGAGCGACGCGAGCTGCTCGGCGACCCGGTCCGGCGCGGTCCCGCCGACACCGGCACGGGATGCGACGCTGCCCTCGATCGTGAGGACGGCGCGGACCTCCGGCGTCAGGTGCTCGGACACCGCGCGGTACTCGTCGTCGGTCGGCTGGTCGAGCTCGATGCCGCGCTCCTCGCAGACCCGGACCAGCGCACCCGAGATCTCGTGCGCGTCACGGAACGGCACACCCTGGCGGACCAGCCACTCGGCGACGTCCGTCGCGAGCGAGAACCCCTGCGGCGCGAGCTCGGCCATCCGGTCGGTGTCGAAGGCCAGCGTCGCCACCATGCCGGTGAAGGCGGGCAGGAGCACCTCGAGCTGGGCGACGGAGTCGAAGACCGGTTCTTTGTCCTCTTGCAGGTCGCGGTTGTACGCCAGCGGCAACCCCTTCAGCGTCGCGAGCAGCCCCGTCAGGTTGCCGATCAGTCGGCCCGACTTGCCGCGGGCGAGCTCGGCGATGTCCGGGTTCTTCTTCTGCGGCATGATGCTCGAGCCGGTCGAGAACGCGTCGTGAAGCCGGACGAAGCCGAACTCCTTCGTGTTCCAGAGGATGATCTCCTCGGCCAGACGGGACACGTCGATGCCGATCTGCGCCAGGACGAAGGCGAACTCGGCCACCACGTCGCGGGCGGCCGTCGCGTCGATCGAGTTGTCGGCCGGGCGGGCGAAGCCGAGTTCCCGGGCGATCGCCGCCGGGTCCAGCCCCAGCGAGCTGCCCGCCAGCGCTCCCGCACCGTACGGGCTCACGCTCGCCCGGTCGGCCCAGTCGCGGAGCCGCTCGAGGTCGCGGACCAACGGCCACGCGTGCGCGAGCAGGTGGTGGGCGAGGAGGACCGGCTGCGCGTGCTGCAGGTGTGTGCGACCCGGCATGATCGCGCCCGGGTGCTCGTTCGCCTGCTGCGAGATCGCGTCGACGAGGTCGATCACGAGGCGCCCGATCCGGCGCCCGTGGTCGAGCATGTGCATGCGGCCGAGCGTCGCGATCTGGTCGTTGCGGCTCCGGCCGGCGCGGAGCTTGCCGCCCAGCTCCGGCCCGACGTCCGCGATGAGGAGGCGCTCGAGGGCGCCGTGGACGTCCTCGTCACCGTCGTCCGGCACGAGGGTGCCGTCGGCGTGCGCGGATTCCAGCCGGTCGAGGCCGGCCAGCATCCGGTCGAGTTCGTCCTCCGAGAGGTACCCCGCCGTCTGCAGTGCCCGGGCGTGCGCTCGAGACCCGGCGATGTCGTACGGCGCGAGCTGCCAGTCGAACTGCGTCGACCTCGACAGGGCAGCGAGCTCGGCGCTCGGGCCGTCGGCGAAACGGGCGCCCCAGAGGGCGCCGGTGTTGGTGGCGTCGGTCTTGGCGGCGGGCTGGGTCGCGTCGGTCATGTCTCGCTCTGCTCGTTCGTCGTGGATGGGGCTGGTTCGGGGCTGGTCGCCGCTTGCTGGATCAGTTCGCCCGGTCGCCGCTTGCTGGATCAGTTCGCCTGGTCGCGGCGGGCGGCGATCCTGCTCGGCAGTGACCAGATGTCGGTGAAGCCCTTCGCCTGCGACTGGTCGAACGCGTCGCCGGTGTCGTACGTCGCGAGCTCGAAGTCGTAGAGGCTCTGGCTCGACCGGCGCCCGGTGACCACCGCTCGCCCGCCGTGCAGCTGCAGGCGCACGTCACCCGACACGTGCTGCTGGGTGTGGTCGACGAAGGCGTCGAGGCTGCGCTTCAGGCCACCGAACCACAGGCCGTCGTAGACGAGGTCAGCCCACTCGGCCTCGACGTGCCGCTTGTACCGGTGCACGTCGCGTTCGAGCGTCAGGCTCTCGAGTTCCTCGTGCGCCGCGATGAGCGCCACGGCCGCCGGGGCCTCGTAGACCTCGCGCGACTTGATGCCGACCAGCCGGTCCTCCACCACGTCGATGCGTCCGACCCCGTGCTTGCCGGCCAGGGCGTTCAGCTCCTGCACGATCCGCAGCACGCTGAAGCGCTGGCCGTCGATCGCGACCGGGACGCCCTGCTCGAACGTGACCGTCACCTCGCCCGGGTCGCGCGGCACCGTCGGGTCCTGCGTGTACGCGTAGAGGTCCTCCGGTGGGGCGTTCCACGGGTCCTCGAGGAGGCCCGTCTCCACCGCACGGCCCCACACGTTCTGGTCGATCGAGTACGGCGACCGGGGCGACTGCTCGATCGGCAGCCCGTGCTCCTCCGCGTACGCGATCGCCCGGTCGCGGGTGAGTGCGAGGTCACGCACCGGCGCGAGGGTCGACAGGTGCGGCGCGACCGCTGCCACGGCCGCCTCGAACCGGACCTGGTCGTTGCCCTTGCCGGTGCAGCCGTGCGCGATGCTGTCCGCGCCCAGCTGCGTGGCCGTCAGCGCCAGGTGCTTCGCGATGAGCGGTCGGCTCAGGGCCGAGATCAGCGGGTAGCGCTTCTGGTGCAGGGCGTTCGCCTTGAGCGCGGGCACGATGTAGTCGTCGGCGAACTCGTCCTTCGCGTCGACGACGATCGACTCGACCGCCCCGCAGTCGAGCGCGCGCTGCCGGATGGCCGCGAGGTCCTCGCCGCCCTGACCGACGTCGACCACGAGCGCGACGACGTCCTTGCCCGTGGCGTCACGCAGCCGGCCGATCCCGACGGAGGTGTCGAGGCCGCCGGAGTACGCGAGGACGACGCGGTCTGCCACTGGTGTCTCCCGGTCAGGCGCCGGTGGCGATCGTGGCGGTCGCGGCGGCGCCGGCGTTGGCGTTGGCGTTGGCGGCGTTGGCGTTGGCATTGGCGGCGTTGGCGTTGGCGTTGGCGGCGAGCAGCCAGGCGAGGAGGGCCTTCTGGGCATGCAGACGGTTCTCCGCCTCGTCCCAGATGATGCTGCGCGGTCCGTCGATGACCTCGGCCGTCACCTCGAACCCGCGGTCCGCCGGCAGGCAGTGCATGAACACCGCGTCGTCTGCGGCGTGTGCCATCAGGGCGTCGTCCACGCGGTAGCCGTTGAAGGTGTCGAGTCGCGCCTGCTTCTCGTCTTCCTTCCCCATCGACACCCAGGTGTCGGTGACGACGACGTCCGCGCCGGAGACGGCGGCGACCGGGTCCGTCACGACCAGGACCGATCCGCCGGTCTCGGCAGCACGGCGCTCGGCGTCGGTGACGACCTCGGCCGCGGGCGAGAACTCGGCCGGAGCGGCGACCCGGACGTGCATGCCCGCGGTCGCACCGGCGAGCAGGTACGACTGCGCCATGTTGCTCGCGCCGTCACCGATGAACGCGACGGTCTGCCCCGCCAACGTGCCGCGGTGCTCACGGATCGTCAGCAGGTCGGCAAGGAGCTGGCACGGGTGGAAGTCGTCGGACAGGGCGTTCACGACGGGGACGGTCGTGTTCGCGGCCATCTCCTCGAGGCCGGCCTGGCCGTAGGTGCGCCAGACGATCGCCGACACCATGCGCTCCAGCACACGGGCGGTGTCGGCCGGGGTCTCCTTGCCGCCGAGCTGGCTGTTCGCCGTCGAGATGATCAGCGGGCTGCCGCCGAGGTCGGAGATGCCGACGTGGAACGACACCCGGGTCCGGGTCGACGACTTGTCGAAGATGACCGCGACGCTCTGCGGGCCGGCGAGGGGCTTCGCACCCCAGCGGTCGGCCTTCATCTCCTCGGCGAGGTCGAGGATCGCGGACTGCTCCGCCTGGCTGAGGTCGTCGTCACGGAGGAAGTGGCGGGTCATGCGGAGGTCTCCTGGGCGGCAGCGACGGCCGCGAAGCTCTGGGCGAGGATCGACACGAACTCGTCGATCTCGTCGTCGGACACGATGAGCGGCGGCGCGATGCGCAGGCTCGACTCGTTCGGGGCGTTGATGATGAGGCCACGCTCGAGCGCTGCCGCGCTGACGGCGGCCGCGATCGGGCCGGTCAGCCCGACGCCGATGAGCAGTCCGGTGCCGCGGACCTCTTCGACGAGCGGCGATGCCAGACCCGCGATGCCCGCACGGATGCGCGCACCCTTCACGACGGCGCCCGCGACCAGGTCGGCGCGCTCGATCTCCTCGAGCACGGCGTTCGCCACGCGGGTGCCGAGCGGGTTGCCGCCGAAGGTCGACCCGTGCTGGCCGGCCGAGAACAGGTCGGAGGCCCAGCCGAACGTCACGAGCGCCCCGATCGGGAAGCCGCCGGCGATGCCCTTCGCAACCGTGACCGCGTCCGGCTCGAAGCCGTGCCCCTGGAAGGCGAACCAGTTGCCGGTCCGGCCGACACCCGTCTGGATCTCGTCGAGGACGAGGAGCGCACCGTGCTCCTCGGTGAGACGGCGGGCAGCCAGCAGGAAGCCCTCGGGCAGGTCGACGACGCCGGCCTCACCCTTGATCGGCTCGATGAAGAGTGCTGCCACGGTGTCGTCGATCGACTGCTCGAGTGCGTCGACCGCCGAGTCGATGTGCTCGACCCCGGGGATCATCGGCAGGAAGTCCTCTTGCAGGGCCGGCTTGCCGGTGAGGGCGAGCGCCCCCATCGTCCGGCCGTGGAACCCCTGCTTCAGGGCGAGGATGCGCGTCTTCCGCCCGTCGGCGCCCTTGTTGAGGCGAGCGAGCTTGAAGGCTGCCTCGTTCGCCTCCGCGCCGGAGTTGCCGAAGTACACGCGGCCGGTGTCGCCGGCGCCGGTGATGCGCTTGAGGCGCTCGGCCAGCTCGAGCTGCGGCGGCGTGGCGAAGTAGTTCGACACGTGCACGAGCTTCGCGGCCTGGTCGGAGATCGCCTCGACCAGCGCGGGGTGCGCGTGCCCGAGGGAGTTCACGGCGATGCCGGCGAGGAAGTCCAGGTACTCGTTGCCGTCGACGTCCCAGACGCGGCAGCCCGCACCGCGCTCGAGCATGATCTTCGGCGGCGTGAGGGATCGCATGAGCGACGCCCCGAACCGGTCGTTCCAGGTCTCGGTCTGCGTCTCGGTGCTCACTGCGCGTGTCCTTCCTCGGTCGTGCCGACCTTCTCGGTCGTGCTGGCTTCATGGCGTCCGGCGGTGGCCGGGCGGCCGGCACCCAGGCCGGCGGTGCTCGTCGGCGAGGCGACGCGACGGCCGATCTCGGCGTGGGTCATCTGGTTCTCGGTGCGACGGCTCGGGTCCGGGATCACCTCGGTGCCCGCGCCCCGCAGGGTGAAGACCTCGAGCAGGATCGAGTGCGGGATCCGGCCGTCGATGATCGTCGCGCCGCCCACCCCGCCGACCACGGCGTCGAGGCACGCGGTCATCTTCGGGATCATCCCCGACTCGAGGGAGGGCAGGAGCTCACGGAGCTCCTCGACCGCGATGAGGTCGACGAGCGAGTCCCGGTCCGGCCAGTTCCGGTACAGACCCGGGACGTCGGTCAGCATCATGAGCTTCGACGCCTTCAGCGCGATGGCGAGTGCACCGGCGGCGGCGTCGGCGTTCACGTTGAGCGCCTGGTCCGGGTGGGCGTCGTCGATCGCGATGCTCGAGACGACCGGGATGCGGCCGGCCTCGATCGCGGCGAGGACACCGGACGGGTCGACGTGGGTGATGTCGCCCACGTGGCCGAGGTCGAAGTGCTCGCCGTCGACGACGACGCCCTTCTTCTCGCCGGTGAACAGCGAACCACCGTCGCCGAAGACGCCGACGGCCAGGCCCGCGCCGTGCTCGTTCACGAGGTCGACGATCTCGCGGTTGACCTCGCCCGCGAGGACGTCGCGGACGACCGTGATCGCCTCGGTCGTCGTGACGCGGTACCCGCCCCGGAACTCGGACGCGATCCCCTGCTCCTTGAGCGCGGCGGAGATCTGCGGGCCGCCACCGTGCACGACGACGGGGTGCAGACCGGCGTACCGCAGGTAGACCATGTCCTCGGCGAACGCGCGCTTGAGGTCCTCGTTGATCATCGCGTTGCCGCCGAACTTGACGACGACGATCTTCCCGGAGAACCGCTTCAGCCACGGCAGGGACTCGATGAGGGTCGCGGCCTTGACGGCCGCGAGCTCGTGCTCCTCTTGCTTCGTCAGGTCACTCATCAGCTGGAGTACGCACTGTTCTCGTGCACGTAGTCGTGCGTGAGGTCGTTCGTGAGGATCGTGGCAGCGTACGGACCGACACCGAGGTCGATCAGCACGTGCGTGTCCCGCGGCGTCAGGTCGACGGTCTCGCTCGGCTGGTCCGGAGCGCCGGCGTGGCAGACGCGCACGCCGTTCATCGAGACGTCGACGGCGTAGGGGTCGAACTCGGCGTCGGTCGTCCCGATCGCCGCGAGCACCCGGCCCCAGTTCGGGTCGTTGCCGAACACGGCGGCCTTGAACAGGTTGTTGCGCGCCACGCTCCGTCCGACCTCGACCGCGTCGTCCTCGCTGGCGGCGTTCACGACGGAGATCGCGATGTCGTGGCTCGCGCCCTCGGCGTCCTGCTGCAGCTGCCGTGCCAGGTCGGCGCACACCGCGGTCAGGGCTTCCTGGAAGTCGCCGACCTCGGGCGTGACACCGCTCGCCCCTGAGGACATCAGGACCACCGTGTCGTTCGTGGACATGCAGCCGTCCGAATCGACACGGTCGAACGTGACCCGGGTCGCCGCACGCAGCGCCTGGTCGAGCTCGTCGGACGTGAGTGCGGCGTCCGTGGTGATGACCACGAGCATCGTCGCGAGTCCGGGTGCGAGCATGCCCGCGCCCTTCGCCATGCCGCCGACGGTCCAGCCGTCCTCGGTGGCGACGGACAGCTTCGCCTTCGTGTCGGTCGTCATGATGGCCGTGGCCGCGTCGAGTCCGCCGTCGGCGGTGAGCGCGGCGCTCGCGAGGTCGACGCCCTTCAGGACGTTGTCGCGGAACGTCTGGTCGCCCACGCCGATCAGGCCGGTCGAGCAGACGACCACGTCGCCGGCACCGACGCCGAGCGCGTCGCCGACCGCCTCGGCCGTCATGTGGGTGGTCTGGAAGCCGAACGGACCGGTGAAGCAGTTCGCGCCGCCGGAGTTGAGGACGACCGCGCGCGCGACACCGTCGCCGACCACCTGACGCGACCAGATGACGGGGTGCGCCTGCGCTCGGTTGCTGGTGAAGACGGCGGCCACGGCCGCGTCCGGGCCGTCGTTGACGACGAGCGCCACGTCCGGCTTGCCGCTCGGCTTCAACCCTGCGGTCACGCCCGCCGCGCGGAAGCCCGCTGCTGCGGTGACGCCCTGGAGGCCCGCGGTCGCGTCCGTCTGCTGGGTCACGTCGCTCACGGTGCCACTCCGTCCACGCTGAGGCCGAGGGTCTCCGGGAAGCCCAGGGCGATGTTGGTCGACTGGACGGCGGCACCGGCGGTGCCCTTCGCCAGGTTGTCGAGGGCGGTCACCGCGACGACGCGGCCCGCGGCCTCGTCGACGGCGATGCCGACCAGTGCCGTGTTGGCGCCGATGGTGTCCGCGACCCGCGGGAACTCGCCCTCGGGCAGCAGGTGCACGAAGGGTTCGTCGGCGTACGCCTGCTCCCAGGCGAGCCGCACGTCGCGGGCGCTGACGCCGGGGGCGAGCTTCGCGGTCGTCGTCGCCAGGATTCCGCGCGACATCGGGACGAGGACGGGCGTGAACGAGATCGTCACGTCCGAGGCACCGGCGACCTGCAGGTTCTGCTGGATCTCCGGGATGTGCCGGTGCTTCCCACCGACCGCGTAGGCGCTGGCCGACCCCATGATCTCGGATGCGAGGTAGGTCGTCGCGAGCTTCTTGCCGGCACCGCTCGGCCCGACGCTCAGGACGGCGACGATGTCGTCGGACTCGACGAGCCCGGCCTGGATGCCCGGCTGGATGCCGAGGGTCACCGCGGTGACGTTGCAGCCCGGGACCGCGATGCGCTTCGTGCCGACGAGCGCGGACCGCTGGCGACCCTGGGCCTGGATGTCGTCGACGTCGCGCCATTCCTCTGCCGAGACGGGCGTCGGAGCCGCGAGCAGCAGCTCCGGCAGTCCGTAGGTCCATGCGCCGTGGTAGTCACCGCCGTAGAACGCTTCCCATGCGGCGGGGTCCGTCAGCCGGTGGTCCGCGCCGCAGTCCACGACGAGGGCGTCGTCGCCGAGTTCGGCGGTGATCGCCCCGGACTGCCCGTGCGGCAGCGCGAGGAACACGACGTCGTGCCCGCGCAGGTTCTCCGCCGTCGTCTCGACGAGGGTCAGGTGCGACAGCGAGCGGAGGTGCGGCTGCGTCGCGATGAGCGGCTGGCCGGCGTTCGAGAACGCGGTCACCGTCCTGACATCGAACTCGGGATGAGCGGAGAGCACACGGAGGAGCTCACCGCCCGCGTAGCCGGAGGCACCTGCCACGGCGACGGATACGGACATGGGATTCCACCTTTGGTCGGACTGGTCGTCGAGAGAGTCGGAGGCGGCGACCCCGGGCGGTGCTGATCCCGGTGGATCAGTCGCGCAGGGTCGCCCCGAATCGCTCGCCGGCACGTCGGACAGCGCCGTCACGGGCCTCGGTGGCCTCGGCAGCGGTCAGGGTGCGGTCCGTGGCGCGGAACCGCAGCGCGAACGTCAGGGACTTCTGTCCCTCGTCCACGCCGGTGCCCCGGTAGTCATCCACGAGCCGAGCATACTCCAACAGCGCTCCGGCACCACGCTCGACGGCATCCAGTACTTCGCCCGCCGGTACGTCGGCAGCGACCACCAGGGAGAGGTCCTGCGTCGCCGCCGGGAAGGACACGATCGGCGCCACCGACACGAGATCGGGCGCCGCCGCGACCAGGGCGTCGAGGTCGAGTTCGACGACGGCGACCACGCGGGGCAGCACCGCGGCCTCGCTCAGTTCCGGCAGGAGCTCCCCCGCGATCCCGACCACGGCGTCCCCCACGAGGAGCGATGCCGCACGCCCCGGGTGGAGCGACGGGTGCGTGGTCTGCGTCACGGTGAGGTCCACCCCGACGGCCCAGGCCACCGCGCGGGCGACGTCGAGCGCGTCGGCGATGCCGTACGGCTCGGGCAGGACGCCGGGCTGCTTCACGACGCGGTGGCCGGTGAGCAGCGCGGACACGTGGAACGGCTGCGGCGGCAACGAGGCGTCGAGCGCGGCGAGGGTCTCGCGATCGGGGAGCGCGGCCCCGGCGGGCACCGAATCGGTCCCGAGGGTCACGCCCTGGACGGGCAGGAACACACGGGACGTCTCGTACACGGCGACGTCGACGAGGCCGCGGGACACGTTGCGTCGGGCGGCGTCGACGAGGGCCGGCAGCCCGCTGCGGCGGAGCAGGCTCTGCTCGCTGTCGAGGGCGTTCGCGAGCACGACGCTCGGACCGCCGTCGCCGTCGATGCCCGGGTAGGCGTCCTGCGTCGCCCGGGACACGAACGGGGCGGTGACGACCTCGACGAGGCCGTCGGCAGCGAGCGCCGCGGCGACCCGGCGGCGTGCGAGCTGGTGCCCGGTGAGCCCGCGCCCGGGAGGCGCGACCGGCAGCACGCTCGGGATGCGGTCGTACCCGACGATGCGGGCCACTTCCTCCACGAGGGTGGTGTCGTCCGTCAGGTCGGGACGCCAGGTCGGCGGCGTGACGGCGAGCAGCGCACCGTCGACCTCGACCGTGGAACCGATCGCCCGGAGCGTGTCGATGACCTCGGCATCGGTGTACTCGACACCGATGATCTCGGCCGGACGCGACAGGCGCATCGAGACGAGGGGGCGCGGCGTGCTGTCGACCAGCGTCGAGCCGAGCGGGTCGGCGGTGCCGCCCGCGAGCTCCACGAGGAGCTCGACGGCACGGTTCGCCGCGGCCTCGGCGACGAGCGGGTCGACACCGCGCTCGAAGCGGCGGGACGCCTCGCTCGGCAGCTTGTGCCGGCGGGCGGTGCGCGCGATCGACACCTGGTCGAAGCCGGCGGCCTCGATGAGGACGTCGGTGGTGGTGTCGGAGATCTCGGTGCGGGCGCCGCCCATCACACCGGCGAGGCCCACGGGACCGTCGTCGTCGGTGATGACGAGGTCTTCCGGGTCGAGCTTCCGCTCGACGTCGTCGAGGGTCGTCAGGGTCTCGCCGGCGGCAGCGCGGCGGACACCGAGGCCGCCACGGACCTTGGCGAGGTCGTACCCGTGCAGCGGCTGGCCGAGCTCGAACATGACGTAGTTCGTGATGTCGACCGGCAGCGAGATCGAGCGCACCCCGGCTAGCGCGAGGCGGGACACCATCCAGGCCGGTGTCTTCACGGTGGGGTCAACGCCGCGGACGACACGCGTGACGAAGGTGCTCGCACCGACGCGGCCACGGATCGGCGCCTGGTCGTCGATGGACACGCGGAAGCCGTCACCCGTGCGCGGCGTGACGCGCTCGACCGGGTCGTGGAACGTCGCGCCGGTGGCGTGCGCGTACTCGCGAGCGACACCGCGCATGCTCATCACGTAGCCGCGGTCCGGCGTGACGTTGATCTCCACCGCCGCGTCGTCGAGACCGAGGAGCGCGATCGCGTCCGCACCGACCTCGGGCTCCATGCCGAGGTCGGCGAAGCGCAGGATGCCGTCGTGCTCGTCGCCGAGCCCGAGTTCGCGGGCCGAGGCGATCATGCCGTCGGACACGTGCCCGTAGGTCTTCCGTGCAGCGATCGGGAACGGCCCGGGCAGGACGGCGCCGGGGAGCGTCACGACGACGAGGTCCCCCACGTCGAAGTTGTGCGCACCACAGACGATGCCGCGGGGCGCTGCCTCGCCGACGTCGACCTGGCACCAGTTGATCGTCTTGCCGTTCTTCTGCGGCTCCGGCTCACGCTCGAGCACGCGGCCGACGACGATCGGTCCGGTGAGGTCGTAGGTGTGGACGTCCTCTTCCTCGAAGCCGACCGACACGAGCGCCGCGTGGACGTGCTCGAGGGTGACGTCGTCGGGGAGGTCGACGGACTCACCGAGCCAACGGAGTGGGACGCGCATCAGACCACCGTTCCGAACTGCTGCGAGAAGCGGATGTCGCCCTCGAGGAAGTCACGCATGTCGTTCAGGCCGTTGCGGAACTGCAGCGTCCGCTCGATGCCCATGCCGAACGCGAAGCCCTGGTACTCGTCGGGGTTGATGCCCGCCGAGCGCAGGACGTTCGGGTTGACCATGCCGCAGCCGCCCCACTCGACCCACCGCGCGCCACCCTTGGCGTTCGGCTGCCAGACGTCCATCTCGGCGCTCGGCTCGGTGAACGGGAAGTAGTTCGGGCGGAGGCGGATCTGCGCCTCGGCCCCGAACATCTGCCGGGCGAAGTGCTCGAGCGTGCCGCGGAGGTGCGCCATCGTCAGGCCCTTGTCGATCGCGATGCCCTCGACCTGGGTGAAGACCGGCAGGTGCGTGGCGTCGAGCTCGTCGGCGCGGTACACGCGCCCCGGGGCGATCACGTAGAGCGGCAGGTCGCGCGAGAGCAACGACCGCACCTGCACCGGTGAGGTGTGCGTGCGCATGACGAGGTGGCGGTCGACGGGCTCGACGAAGATCGTGTCGGCCATGGCGCGCGCCGGGTGGTCCGGGTCGAAGTTCAGGGCGTCGAAGTTGAACCACTCGTGCTCGAGCTCGGGACCTTCCGCGACTTCCCATCCCATGCTCACGAAGATGTCGGCGACGGTCTCGTTGAGGAGCGACAGCGGGTGGCGCGAGCCCGGCGCGTGGCGGACCGGCAGCGCCGTGACGTCGACGCGCTCGGCCTCGAGCCGCGCACGTTCCTCGGCCTCGGCGAGCACGGACTCCTGTTCGGCGATCGCTGCGTTCACCTGACCGCGGGCCTGTCCGACGAGCTTGCCGGCGGCGGCCTTCTGCTCGGGCGGGACGCTGCGCATCGAGGCGTTCATCCGCGCCAGCGGCGACTGCTCACCGGTGTGCTCGGCCCGGGCCTGCTTCAGCTCGGCGACGGTCGTCGTGGCACGGACCGCCGCGAGGGCCCGGTCCACCGCGTCGGCGACGGCCGATTCGCTGATCTCGAGAGGTTCTGACACGAGACCCAAGCCTACCGGCCCGTGGGATACCGCAGTCCTGCACCGCACGGTCGGTGGAGAGCCCGCGCGGATGTCGGCCTGTGGAGGACTGGAGCGGGTCCGTCGAGGGCTACTGCGTCCGGTGCGCGAACGCCGACTCGTACAGGCAGACGGACGCCGCGGTCGCGAGGTTCATCGACTCCGCCTTGCCGTAGATCGGCACCTTCACCGCACGGTCGACGAGGGCCAGGTCCTCCGCCGTCAGGCCGCGGGCCTCGTTCCCGAACACCCACACCGTCGGGCCGTCGAGCATGCCCTCGGCACGGACGTCGGGCAGGTCGTCGCCCGAGACGTCGGCGGCGAGGATCGTGTACCCGAGACCCCGCGCACGGGACACCGCGTCGGCGAGGGTCACGCCGACGGACACCGGGACGTGGAAGAGCGAGCCCGTCGTCGAGCGCACGACCTTCGGGTTGTACGGGTCGACGCTCCGCCCGGTGAGGACCACGGCGTCGGCACCAGCGGCGTCAGCAGCGCGGATGATGGTGCCGGCGTTGCCGGGATCACGGACCTCTTCGAGGATCGCGACGATCCCCGGCAGGCCGCCACGCGCCTCCAGGCCGGCATCACCGGACTCGTCGGCGACCGCAGCGCTGTCCGGGAAGACGTCCTTCACCGACGTCGGGAACTGCTGGCACACCGCGACGACGCCCTGCGGCGTGACGGTGTCGGCCATCGCGTCGAGCACCTGCTCGGTGACGAACCAGGTGTCCACCGGAGCGTCGTCGAGCGCGTAGCGCGCGGCCGCCGTCGGGGTCACGTAGAGCTCGCGGAGGAGCTCCGGGCGGTACTCGATCGCCTCGCGCACCGCCTGCGGCCCCTCGAGCAGGAACAGTCCGGTCTCGGCACGGACGTCCTTCTTCGACAGGGCGGCGACGGCCTTGACGCGTCCGGCACGGGGGTTCTCGAGGAGATCAGTCACGGACCAAGTGTCGCAGCATGCACGAAGCCCCCGTTCCGCGGACGGAACGGGGGCTTCGTGAGCAGCTGGAGTGACTACGCGGCCTTGGGGGCCGAGGTGTCGGCCGGGAGGGCCTTCTTCGCGGTCTCGACCAGCGCCGTGAACGTCTCGGGGTTGTTCACCGCGAGGTCGGCGAGGATGCGACGGTCGACCTCGACGCCGGCCAGGTTCAGACCCTGGATGAGGCGGTTGTAGGTCAGGCCGTTCGCACGCGAGGCAGCGTTGATGCGCTGGATCCACAGGCGACGGAACTCGCCCTTCTTCGCGTGACGGTCGCGGTACGCGTAGACGAGGGAGTGGGTGACCTGCTCCTTGGCCTTGCGGTACAGACGCGAACGCTGACCGCGGTAACCCTCGGCGCGCTCGAGGATGACGCGACGCTTCTTGGCGGCGTTGACCGCTCTCTTTACTCGTGCCATTGCACTATTCCTTTACGATCCGGGGGCTCAGTGGCCGAGGAGCTTCTTGACGTTCTTGGCGTCGGCCTTCGAGAGGACCTGGTCCTCGTTGAGGCGGGCCTTGCGCTTGGCAGACTTGACCTCGAGGTTGTGACGCATACCGGCCTGCTGCTTCATGATCTTGCCGCTACCGGTGACCTTGAAGCGCTTCTTCGACCCGGAGTGGGTCTTCTGCTTGGGCATGGTGGTGCCTTTCCGTGGGGTGGATGGGGCCGCGTCGTTGCGGGATCGGTCTGGGTGACCTATTCGGCGGGAGCGTCGCTCTTGGCCGGTGCCGTGTCCTGCGCGGGTGCTTCGGCCGGGGCCTCGGTCTCCGGCTCGACATCAGAGTGGTCCTTCGCGGCGTGCTCGGAGGCACGACGCTCGGCCTTCTGTGCAGCGCGCTTCGCGTTCTGCTCGCCCTTGACGTCGGACTTGTTCTTGAGCGGGGCGATGATCATCGTCATGTTGCGGCCGTCCTGGGTCGGACGCGACTCGACGACACCGAACTCAGCGATCTCCTCGGCGAACTTCTGGAGGAGACGGACACCCTGCTCCGGACGCGACTGCTCGCGGCCACGGAAGAGGATCATCGCCTTCACCTTGTCGCCACCGAGGAGGAAGCCCTCGGCGCGCTTGCGCTTCGTCTCGTAGTCGTGCACGTCGATCTTCAGGCGGAAACGGACTTCCTTGAGGTCCGTGTTCACCTGGTTGCGACGCGCTTCCTTGGCCTTCTGAGCGGCCTCGTACTTGAACTTTCCGTAGTCCATGATCTTGGCCACGGGCGGCTTCGAGTTCGGCGCGACCTCGACCAGATCCAGTTCGGCTTCCTGCGCGAGGCGCAGTGCCATGGCGATCGGGACAACGCCGACCTGCTCACCCTGCGGGCCGACGAGTCGGACTTCGGGAACGCGGATTCGGTCGTTGGTACGGGGATCGGTGATGCGGAGCTCCTTCAATCAGGTGGTGGCCGTCCGGGGCTTTTGCCCTGGGCGACGGCACGAGAGAGGAGATCTGACGCACGGATCGGAACCCGTTCGGCAGCCGCCCGACGCCACCCCTGCGGGACGGCCGACCGACGCGGACGCCGGTGGAGCGGTGTGGACCCGGTAGCCTGGTGGTGCGCGGCCGCGGGTGGGAGAGACTCCTCTTTCGTGACGCTGACGGTGTGTTCGGCCTCGTTGCACGAGTCCGGGCACGCAGACAGCATCTGCCGCCACACAGCCTAGCAGAGGAGCACCGTGACCGACACCCCAGCCCCCGTCGACGCAGGGAACGCCGCCGACGAGGCAGCCCGCGACATCTCGGAGGTGCCGGCGGTCGAGCTCATCAACACCGTCGCCGTGCACCTGCTGAGCGCCGCCGCCGTCAAGGTCGGCCTGGCCGACGACCCGCAGGAGCAGACCGACCTCGACGAGGCACGGAAGCTCATCACGGCCCTCGCGGGCCTCGTCACCGCGGCCGCGACCGAGATCGGCGACCACCACGCCCGTCCGCTCCGCGACGGCCTGCGGTCGGTCCAGCTCGCCTTCCGCGAGGCGTCGGCCATCCCGGATGCGCCGGGCGCCGGCCCCGGGGAGAAGTACACCGGGCCCGTCAACTGACACCGGTGACGGACTGGAGGCGCGGTGCCAGCTGGCACCGCGCCTCCAGTGTCTCGATGGGTCGCCTCCTCAGGCCGCGCTGCGGGCGACGAGGCGGGTGACCGCCGCGAGCGGGATGCCGACCCAGTCGGGTCGGTTCCGCGTCTCGTAGACGACCTCGTAGACGGCCTTGTCGAGCTCGAAGGCGTCGAGGAGTTCTCGGTGCGCGCGCAGGTCCGCACCGGTCCCGCGCTGGTACCCGTCGACGAAGGCCGATCGGGCAGCGTGCGCCCACTCCCCCGCGTCCACCGGTTCGGCGTCCTGTGCGAGCGCGCCGGCGACGTAGTCGAACGACCGCAGCATCCCCGCGACGTCGCGCAGCGTGACGTCCGGCAGGGAGCGTTCGGTGAGCGGACGGAGCGGTTCGCCCTCGAAGTCGAGGAACACCCATCCGCGCGGTTCCGGTGCGGCGAGGACCTGCCCGAGGTGCAGGTCGCCGTGGATGCGCTGGAGGTCGGGCCACACGGCCTCGGCGGCCCGGTCGTAGACGGCGCGGACGGCGTCGACGTGTTCGGCGACCGCCGGTGCCTCGGCAGCCGCGGCGTCGAGGCGGGCGTGCATGGTGGCCACGGCGGCGCTCCGGCGGGCCTCGTCGGCCGGTTCGGTCGGCAGCGCGTGGGCGAGGGTGCGGTGGACCTCGGCGAGCGCCTCCCCGAGCCGGTCCGCACCGGTGACGAAGGACGTGCCCTGCCGGGCGTCGCGGAGCGCCACGCGCCAAGCGTCCTCGAGGCCGGGCAGGAACTCCTGCGCGAACGCGAGGTGACCGGTGGCCGTGCCGTCGGGTCGGCCGGTGTCGGGCCAGGACCCGCGGAGCGCGCCGGAGACCCGCGGGACCCGCGCACTGCCGGCCGCCGAGAGCGCGAGCTGGGTCGTGACGTCCGGGTTGTCGCCGTGGTGCAGGACGCGGAAGACCTTCACGATGACCTGCTCGCCGGACGCCGTGTCGCAGATCACCGACGTGTTCGACTGTTCACCGCTGAGGACCCGCGAGGCCGTCACGGTGCCGATCGGCCGGAGGCTGTCCGGGTCCGCGTCGATGCGCGCGGCCAGTGAGCCCACCCACCCGGGATCGGTGGTGGCGTCGCGGAGGGTGCCGTCCTCGCCCGTCGTGACCGGGGCCTGGTACAGGACGGGACCGGTGGGGGCGTCGTCGAGGACGAGGCGGGTGCCGTCGGTCCGCGCGATGGTGGTGAGCCGGGGGCTGGCGCCCTTCGCCGTGTACCAGCGCTGGTGGGCGATCCAGCCCTCGAGCGTGCGGTCGCTGGGATCTGCGGTGGGCTCGTCGGCTGGGTCGGCGGTGGGCTCGGCGGTGGGCTCGGCGGTGGGCTCGTCGCTCATGCAGCGAACCGTACGCGTCGGGCCCTGGGGCGGTGTCGGTTCGGGGTCGGTTCCTCCACAGGGCGCTTCCGGGCGGAACCGTCCACAGAACGCTGTGCGGGCCGAGACGGGACAGGCTCCGCGGACGACACTCGTCGACATGCCGACTCAGCACCCTGGACCAGAGGCCCGCTCCGACCCCCGCTGCACGTGGCGGATCCCCGACGACCGTCGGCTCCCCGCGCTCGAGCCCTTCGCCGATGCTGTCCTCCGCCACGACCCGGTGGTGCTCCGCGAGACGGTCTGGGACACGGATGATCGCACGCTGGCGGCCGAGGGCGTCGAGCTGCTCCGGTCCGACCTCGGGTGGTCGGTCGACCGCGGGGACGGCCCGGTGGCGGTGGGGCCGGACCTCGATGGGGACCCGCTCGACGCCGGTGCCGTGCCGCGCGACGCGGTGGAGGTGTTCCTCCGTGGCCGGGAACTCGGCGTGACACGGGTGCGGGGCACCGAGACGACGCTCGTCGAGCTCCGGGGTCGCGACGGACGGCTCCGTGCGGAGGTCGCCGACGTCCGCGTCGACGAAGGAGATCCCGACACGGCGCTCCTGCGCTCCGCACGGTGGTGGGCGCTCAGCGACGACGGGCACGGCGGAACGGTGGCCCGGGCGACTGAGCGGGCGCTGGCGGACGCTGCGGACCCGGCCGAGGCGCACGAGGGCCGCGCTTCGTCCACTCCGGCGGAGGCCGTCCGGTCGGAGCCCGGACGGTTGGAGCCCGCACGGTTGGAGCCCGCACGGTTGGAGCCCGTCCGGCGGCGCGGGGCGTCGAAGCGGCCCCGGCGGGGAACCGCTGCGGCGGTCGTGCGCGAGGTCCTGCGGTCGTTGCGTGCCGACCTCGTCGCCGTCGACCCCCGTGTGCGCGGCGACGAGCGCGAGTCCGTGCACGACCTCCGGAAGGTGCTTCGGCGGCTCCGGAGCGTGCTGGCGGCGTTCCGGGGCGCCCTCGACCCCGGCGCGACCGACACCCTGCGAGCGGAACTGGCCGAGGTGGCCCGGGTCGCCGGGACCGCCCGCGACGCCGAGGTCCTCCGTGACCGGCTGCTGCGCACCGCGGCCCGGACGCCGGAGGGGTACGTGGACGCCACGACCCTCGACCGGATCGGCACGCACGTCGACGAATTGCGGACCGAGGCGGCCACGGACCTCCGGCGGACGATGCGTTCCCCGGTGTGGTTCTCCGCGCTCGACCACCTGGACGACCTCATCGAGCGAGCGCCGAAGGGTCCGCACGCCGACGAGGACGCCGCGGCCTTCGTCGTCCGGCGGATCGGGAAGGAGCGTCTCCGGGTCACGAAGACGGTCGAGGGCCCCGTGGCCGGACTCGACGAGCTGCACGAGGTCCGGAAGGCAGCGCGCCGGCTGCGGTACGCCCTGCAGGCTGCGCGCGGTGCGCCGGACCTCGGGAAGCGCCGGCTCGGGTTCCTGAAGCGGGTGCAGGAGTCGCTCGGCGAGGTGCTCGACGCCGCCCACGCGACCGCGGCCTACCGGCAGCTCGCGGTGGTCGCTGCCCGGAACGGCGAGGACACCTTCGGCTACGGAGCACTGGCGACGACGGAGCACGCCGCGGTCGAGCAGGCGTGGGAGCGGGCGCGGAAGCTGCTCGCGAAGGTGTGACGGTCTGCGAGGATGACGACGTGCCGCACTACCTCGAGGACCTCGCCGCCGGACAGACCTTCACGACCCCGGGTCGGACGATCACCGAGGCGGACGTGGTCTCGTTCGCCTCGTGGACGAACGACAACAACCAGGTCCACACCGACGTCGAGTTCGCCGGGAAGACCCGGTACGGCCAGCGGATCGTGCACGGGCTGCTCGGGACCTCCCTGTGCCTCGGCCTCATCGCGCGGACCGGGGTGTTCGAGGGCTCGGCGGTGGCACTGCTCGGGATCGACCAGTGGCGGTTCACGGCCCCGGTGTTCATCGGGGACACCGTGACGTGCGAGGTCGAGATCCTGTCGACACGGCTGACGAGCTCCGGGAAGACCGGCATCGTCGAGCGGACCGTCTCACTGCGGAACCAGCGCGGCGAAGTCGTCCAGCAGGGCCGGATGGACGTCATGGTCCTCACGCGCGACGCCGCGATCGGCTGAGCCGGCCCGGCTCCGGTCCTGCTTGGTATTCGTTGCCGAGCCCTTTACAACGATGTACACGCACGCCAGCATGGAGGCATGAGCACGCTCGACGGCACCGTCGCCGCACCTGACACCGCCCCCACGCCGGCCCTCCCGCTCGCCTCTCGGCAGGACGGCACGTACCCCCGCCCCCAGATGCTCCGCACCCACTGGGCGGACCTCGACGGCACGTGGTCGTTCCGGAACGACGGCGACGACGACGCGTGGCGCGCGGGCTTCCCGGACGCCCGCGACATCGTCGTCCCGTTCCCGCCCGAGTCCGTCGCGTCCGGTATCGACGAGCCGGGCTTCCACCCCGTGGTCTGGTACTCCCGTCCGATCACCCGCGCCGAGCTGGACGCTGCCGGCCACGGTGCCGCCGCGCCCCGCCTGGTCCTGCACTTCGGCGCCGTCGACCACCGCGCCCGCGTCTGGATCGACGGGCAGTTCATCGGCGAGCACGAGGGCGGCCACACCCCGTTCTCGCTCGACGTGACCGAGGCCCTCGCCACCGACCCGGACGCCGTGCACACCCTGGTCGTCCGCGCCGAGGACGACCCGCACGACCTCACCCAGCCCCGCGGCAAGCAGGACTGGCACGAGGACCCGCACGCCATCTGGTACCGCCGGACCACCGGGATCTGGCAGACCGTGTGGCTCGAGGCCGTGCCCACCGCATCGATCTCGTACCTCCGCTGGACGAACGTCGACCACGAGACCCTCCGCCTGACCGTCCGGATCGCCGGTGTCCGCACGGGCGGCGAACGCCTCCGCGTCGAGGCCCGCTGGGACGAGCGTGACGAGCACCTCGCCACGATCGAGTCCACCCTCGGCACGACCGGCGACGAGTTCGACGTGCTCGTGCCGCTCGCCCGTCAGTCGAACGGGCAGGCCGAGGACGAACTGCACTGGACGCCGGAGGCCCCGCGCCTCGTCGACGCCACGGTGACCCTGCTGCCCGCCGGGACCGGCACCACGCCGACCGACGCCGTCGCCTCGTACTTCGGCGTACGCACGGTCGGCATTGACGGGGGCGCCTTCCTGCTCAACGGCCGCCGCTACGACGTCCGCAGTGTCCTCAACCAGGGCTACTGGCCGGACTCCCACATCGCGGCCCCGTCGCGGGAGGCCCTCCGCCGCGAGGTCGAGCTCATCAAGGAGCTCGGCTTCAACGCCGCCCGCAACCACCAGAAGATCGAGGACCCCCGCTTCCTGTACTGGGCGGACCGGCTCGGCATCCTGGTGTGGGGCGAGGCACCGGGCGCCTACGCGTTCTCGCCGCGCGCGGTGCAGCGACTCGTGCGCGAGTGGATGGACGCCGTCGAGCGCGATGCCTCGCACCCGTCGATCGTGACCTGGGTCCCCGCGAACGAGAGCTGGGGCGTGCAGCACATCGCCACGGACCCGGCGCAGCAGGCCTACGCCCGTGCCCTCGCCGACGTCACGCGGGCGATCGACCCGACCAGACCGGTGATCTCGAACGACGGCTGGGAGCACACGAACTCGGACATCCTGACGGTCCACGACTACGAGGGCGACGGACCGCGGATGGCGGCCACCTACGCTGACGACGTCGCCCGGACGGTGCTCGTGAACGGGATCGGGCCCGCCGACCGACGCATCCTCGTCGGCGGCGCCGCGGACCACGGACAGCCGGTGATGCTGACCGAGTTCGGCGGCGTGAACTACCAGCCCGGTTCGCAGCGCGAGGACGGCTGGGGGTACACCTCCGCCGTCGACGGTGACGACTGGATCGCCCGCATCACGGCGCTGTACGACGCGATCCGTGCGAGCTCGTTCCTCGCCGGCTCCTGCTACACGCAGCTGACGGACACGATGCAGGAGACGAACGGCCTGCTGAACGCCGACCGCACCCCGAAGGTGCCGATCGAGCAGATCCGGCGCGCGGTCACGGGTCGCTGACCGGGAGGCGCCACTCCGGTGAGCAGGAATGGTCGGGTCCGACCGACGGACCCGACCATTGCTGCTCACGAAGCGCGTGGATCGGCGCGCGGCCCGGCGACCCGGACCGACGCGGACCGGCGCGGACCGGCGCGGGGGGTGATCTGGGAGGATCGTTCGGGTGACGAGCGCTGCGGAGACGACCCGTGCCTCCAGGCCGGGGCTGCGCGCCCTGCTGGACGGACGGCACAGCGCCTGGGCCGCACCCCTCGTGATCTGGGCCGGCTCCCGGGTCGTCAGCACGCTGCTGCTGGCGACGATGTACGTCGTCGCCACCACGAGCGGGTGGACGTTCGCGTCGTACCGGCGTGACCCGTCCTTCTTCACCTTCTCGGGCTCGTGGGACGCGTCGTTCTACCGGATCATCGCCGAGCACGGGTACCCGGTGACCGTCCCGCTGGACGACACTGGGCACGTGCTGCCGAACGCCTGGGCGTTCCTGCCGGCGTTCCCCGCGCTCGTCCGCGTCGTGATGCCGCTCACCGGCGGCTCGTTCTGGGTGGCCGGGGTGATCGTCGCGACGCTCGCCGGAGCGGGGGCGTGCGTGCTGTTGTACCGGCTCGTCCTCGCGGTCGGGTGCTCGCACCGTGCGAGGTGGGCGACCGCCCTGTTCGCGTTCGGCCCGACGGCGTTCCTGCTGCAGGTCGCCTACGCCGAGAGCACGTTCCTGCTGCTGCTCTTCGGTGCGCTGCTCGCCCTGGTGCGGCGACGGTACTGGCTGGTGGCGCCTCTCGGGGTCGTCGCGGCGCTCACGAAGCCCGGCGTGCTGGCGCTCGCGGTCGCGCTCGCGGTGCACCTCGTCGTGCGGTGGGTGCACGAGCGGCGGGCGCTCCCCGTCCGGGACGCGATCGCGATCGTCGTGTCCGGGCTCGTCGTCGCGGCGGCTGGGCTGGCCTGGCCGCTCGTCGCCTCCGCGGTGACCGGGAGGCCGAACGCGTACCTCGACACCGAGCTGTCCTGGTGGGTGGGCTTCGTCGGCCGGCAGCACTTCGCGCCGCTGACCCCGTGGTTCACGATGGCGGGGACGTGGCTCGGGCCGCTCGGGATCGCACTCGTGGTGGTGGTGCTCGTCGGTGCGGTGTGGTTCTGGACCCGGCCGGCCGTGCGGGCGCTCGGGGTGGACGTGCTGGCGTTCACCGCGTCGTACGGGCTCTACCTGGTGGCGGTGTTCCTGCCGCAGCAGAGCCTGCCGCGGCTGCTCATGCCGATGGCGCCGTTGCTCGGGTCGGACGTGTTCGTGCGGACGCGGCGGCGTGCGGTGACGTGGCTCGTCGTCGGGGTGTGCCTGCAGCCGGTCGCGATCGTGCTGCTGTGGTTCCTCGGGTACCCCTGAGCGGGCGCGGGGCGCGGCGCGGCGGGGCTCCGCGCTCGGAGCGGTTCGCACAACTGAAGTGCGTTCGCGCCGCGCGTTCCCACGGTTCGGGCGCACTTTGGTTGTGCGGGCCGCGCCAGCGCGCCGGCGAGCCCGCAGCGCGGGCAGCGCCGGCGAGCGGGCAGCGCCGCAGCGCCCACCGCGCGGGCAGCGCCCGCCTACGCGTCGAACGTGTGGAACCAGGCGGTACCGCCCGGGTGCTGCACGGTGATCATCTCGTCGAGGTCGCGGTACGGGCCGTCCTGGTTGTGGCTCGCCGACTTGATGCGGACGGTGCCGTCCGCCTCGGTGAAGACCTCGGACACGATCGTGGTGTGGTCGGGCGAGTCGTTGTCGTTCCAGTCGTAGAAGACGATGTCGCCGACCTTGACCTCGTCCCGCTCGTCGAGGGACCGTCGGGTCAGCCCGAACTCCGCGGCGTTCGCGGTCAGCCACGGGTCCATCGTCGGGCAGTACGTCCACGTGGCGGTGTGCTCCGCGCCGGCGGCCCGGTTGTACCAGTCGTCGCGCTGCTTCCACCCGCGGGCGATGAGCGTCTGGCTGACGTAGTTCGCGCAGTCGCCGCCGATCGGGTTCATCGTGCCGTACTCGGCGAGGTTGTAGTCGCTCCAGTGCGCCATCGCGTACTGGAGCTGCCGGTCGACGTCGGTCAGGGCGGCGTACGCGAGGGTCGTCGTCGCCACGGCCGTCGAGGCGTCCGGCACGGCGGCGGCGGTGGGCGACGAGCTCGACGTCGACGAGTCCTGCGTCGCCCCGGACTGCCCGTCGTTCGCGGCACTGCCGTTGCCGTCCGAGGACTGGTTCGCCGAGGGCGCCGGCTCGATGACCGAGGTGAAGAGTGCGACGTCGGCGGACCCGGCGGTGTACATCGCCTGGTGCGGCGCCGTGAAGGTGACCTTCGTCGCGGACGCCTTCACGCCCCGCGCAGCGATCCCACCGACGGTGACGCCCTTGACCGCGGCCAGCCCGGTGCCGGCGACCGAGATCGTCACCCCGCCGGCGAGCGGGACCTGCGCGGGGATGAGGGACTTCGCGACGGGCTTCGCCGTCGGGGTCTCGGACCCGCTGCCGTCACCCGTGGCCGAGGACTTGCCGCCGCCCGGACCACCGTCGCCGGACGAGCACGCCGCCACCGCGAGCCCGATCCCGGTCACGCCGGCGAGGGAGAGCAGGGACCGGCGGGTCAACGAAGCAGTCATGGTGCTTCCAGGGTAGGCGACGACACGGCATGATCACTGGCAGGAACCACCGTTGAGAGGATCACTCACCATGCCCGAGAGCCACGACTTCTTCGTCGCCGCCGACCCCGAATCCGTCCGTGCCCGCGTCCGCGGAGCGCTCGCCCGCGAGGGCTACACCGTCGAGGACGGCGACCAGGGAGCTCTCCGCGCGACCCGCGGCAGCCTGGGCCTCACGCTGCTCATCGGCGGCATGGCGAACGACCGCACCTTCCACACCCGCCTGGACGTGCAGGTGATGGTGACGCCGGACGGCCGGACCGTCGCACGCCTGCTGCGCGGCTCGGGCAAGTCGGCGATCAAGGGCGGCGCGCTCGGCATCTCGCGCGGCAACCGTGCGTTCGAGCAGGCCGCGAACGCGATCCACGCGGAGCTGGCGCAGGCCGGCATCCTGACGGAGAGCGTGCCCGGCTAGAGCTGCCGGCTCGGACCGGAAAGCTCGACCCGACAAACACAGCTCGACCCGACAAACACAGAAGGCCACCCGATCGGGTGGCCTTCTGTGTTCTTGCCTGGTGGAGCTAAGGGGATTCGAACCCCTGACCTTCTCATTGCGAACGAGACGCGCTACCAACTGCGCCATAGCCCCAAGTGCTCGACAACACTAACACCAGCCCGTGGCCGATCCGAAATCGACTGCTCAGACGGCGCGGCGGCGACGCATGATCGCGTCGAGGTCGGCCTGCTCGTACGCGTCCTCGACGAGGACGCCCATGCCCGCCCACTTGCTCGGCGGCGCCGGCGGCGCAGCCGGCCCGGCCGGCGGAGCCGTGGGACCGGCAGCAGGAACCGCTGCAGGATCCGCTGCAGGAGCAGCACCCGTCGGCGCCCGCAGCCCGAGCCGCTCCGCCAGCCGGCCCTGGTCGTGCGCCGACAGCGACGCCACGGCCTCCTCCACGTCGGGCCGCATCCGCGACACACGGGCGAGTGACGGGTCCGTCTCGGCAGCGCGGATCGCAGCGGCCTCGGCGTCGGCCTCCGCCTTGGCCTGGGCGACGCGCTCCTTGAGCCGTGCGGCGAGTTCCGCCGCCGACTCCGGCGCCGCAGCGGGTGCGGTGGGCGTCTCGACGTAGAGCGGCTTCGGCACGGCGTTCGGGGTCCAGCTGCGGTCACGCGCGGGTTCCGCAGGCTGCTCGGTGGACAGCGGCGGCGCCGGGTCCGTCCACGTGGTCGCCGGCCTGGAGGCACGGGTCGCCCCCGTCACGGCCGTCGCGGTCCGGGTCTTCCGCGCCTTCGCGACCTGGTGCAGCTGTGCGAGGACCGCTGCGGACCCACCGACGGCGACGAGCCCGGCGACGCCGACGAGCCACATCGCGGGGGCTGCGGCGAAGACGACGATCGCGACGACGAGTCCGGCGGCACCGAGGAGCGTCGCACCGAGCCGGGAGCGACGCATGCGCATCGCGGTGAGTGCGGGGACGGCCGACACGCGTTCGAGGACGGGAGCCTGCTCGGCGAGACGGCGGGTGATCTCCCGCTGCCGGGCGGCTTCGTGGGCGCGGACGATGGCGGTGCGCTTGGCCTCTTCGGACCGGGCGACGCGCTGCGCCTCGGCGAGGGACTTCGCGTTCATCTCGACGCGGACCTCGTCCGGCAGCTCAGCGGTCTGCGCGAGGATCCGGAGGGTCTGCTGCAGCCGGATCGCGTTCCGCTCGGTGGCGAGGTACTGCCGCCGGGCCGCCCAGGACGGCATGAGGTAGACGAGCCAGAGCACGGCCGCGACGAGCAGGACGATGCCCCCGCCCCACGAGCCGATACCTGCCATGGGGACACGGTAGGGGCGGGCGTTCCCCTGGCGGGTGATTGCCGGACGCGTGTTGCGCGTGTCGTGACGAAATCACCGGGGGTGAGCCGCGCCTCCAGGCCGTCCCACCGGATCCGCGAGGAGCCGAGCCGACGGGTCAGACGCGGGGGGTCGTGTGCAGCGGCAGCGCCGCCTCGTCGCGCGCGGCGAGCGGGACGCTGCCGACACCCGGCGGGACCTCGCCGCGGACCCAGCGCTCGAGGACGCCCTCGCGGACCTCCTCGGCGACGAGCGCGAAGCAGAAGTGGTCGCGCCAGTCGCCGTTGATGTGGATGTAGCGACGGCGGAGCCCCTCGAACCGGAAGCCGAGCTTCTCGACGACGCGCAGCGACGGCGCGTTCTCCGGACGGATGCAGATCTCGATCCGGTGGATGCCGACCGCACGGAAGCAGTGGTCCACCGCCATCGCGACGGAGATCGGCGTGACGTTGTGGCCGGCGGCGTCCTCGACGACCCAGTAGCCGATCGACGCGCTGGCGAGCGAGCCGTAGGTGATGCCGGAGACGTTCAGCTGTCCGACGAAACGACCGTCGAGCTCCATCGCGAACGGGAGCCCGAGCCCCGCGCGGGCGTTGGCCTGGAGCGCGCGGATGCTGCCGCGGACGTCGGTGGAGACGTGTCCGGTGGGGTTCGTGGCCTCCCACGTGCGGAGCCACGAACGGTTGGTCGCGAGCGCGACGTCGAGGTCACGCGTGTCGCGCAGCCGGAGGGGCCGGATGGTGACCCGCCCGTGGGACAGGGTCGGGATCGTCGTCATCGCTCAGGTTCCTCCGGTGCCCCGACTGATCCTCGGGGCGGGTGTCCCGCACGGGCCCGGCGTACCGGACCCGTGCGGGATGGGTCGACTCATTCGCCCGCGTTGAACTCCTTGAGCCACGACTTGAGGTCGGGGCCGAGGTCCTCGCGGTCCGAGGCGAGCTGCACGATCGCCTTGATGTAGTCGAGTTTGTCACCCGTGTCGTACCGGCGTCCACGGAACACGACGCCGTACACGCCTCCGGTCCACTCCTCGGCGCTCGCCATCTTCATGAGCGCGTCGGTCAGCTGGATCTCGCCGCCCTTGCCCGGCTCCTGCTTCTCGAGGACGTCGAAGACCTCGGGACGGATGACGTAACGGCCGATGATGGCCAGGTTCGAGGGGGCCTCGCCCTGAGCCGGCTTCTCGACGAGGCCGGTGATCTTCACGACGTCGTCGGTGTCGGTCTGCTCGACCGTGGCGATGCCGTAGAGGTGCGTCTGCGACTCGGGGACCTCGAGCAGGGCCACGACGGTCGCGTTCTTCTCGCCCTGGACCTCGATCATGCGCTGCAGCAGCGGGTCGCGGGCGTCGATGATGTCGTCACCGAGGAGCACGGCGAACGGCTCGCGGCCGACGTGCATCTTCGCGCGGAGCACCGCGTGGCCGAGGCCGAGCGGGTCACCCTGACGGACGTAGTGCATGTCGGCGAGGTCCGTGGACTGGTTCACCTTCTGCAGCTTCTCGTGGTCGCCCTTCTTCTTGAGGGTCTCCTCGAGCTCGGACACGTGGTCGAAGTGGTTCTCGAGCGCGTTCTTGTTGCGGCCCGTGATCATCAGCACGTCGGTCAGCCCGGCACCGACAGCCTCTTCCACCACGTACTGGATGGCCGGCTTGTCGACGACGGGGAGCATCTCCTTCGGCATCGCCTTGGTCGCGGGGAGGAAGCGGGTGCCCAGCCCTGCAGCTGGGATCACCGCCTTCGAAATCTGGAAGCCCATGGCACAGACCGTATCCGATCCCCCTTTCTGGGGCATGTCGTCGCTCCGGGGGACAAGCCGGACGGCGTGTTCCCGGCGGGAAGCCGCAACCGGACCGCTCGGTAGACTCCTCCGCATGATCGCCGATCTCGGGAACGAGAAGCGCGCCCTGCGAGCCGAGCTCCGGCAGCGGCGGCGCACCCGGACCACGACCGAACGCGATGCGGACGCCAGCGCACTCACCGCGACCCTGCAGCGCTTCGCCGAGGAGCGTCAGGTCCGGTCGATCGCGCTCTACCTGTCCGCGCCGGACGAACCCAACGTGCGACCGTTCCTGAACTGGGCGTACGACAACGGGCTGCGGGTCCTGCTCCCCGTCACCCGCGAGGACGGACTGCTCGACTGGGCGGTCGGCGACGGGTCCTCCGAGACCGAGGGGCTCTTCGGCATGCCCGAGGTCGTCGGCGAGGTGCTCTCCCCCCTCGCCATCAACGACGTCGACGCGATCCTCGCCCCGGCCGCCGCGGTGGGGCATGACGGGGTCCGGATGGGCTGGGGACGGGGCTACTACGACAAGACCCTCGGGTCGATGGCGAACCGTCCGCCCGTCTATGCTGTGATCTTCGACGCGGAGTACCTCGACGAGGTCCCGCGCGAAGCCCACGACGAACCCGTCGACGGCATCATCACGCCGTCCCGCATCATCACGTTCCGGAGCTAGGGTGCCCACCTACTCGTACCGCTGCACCGAGTGCGGCAACGCCTTCGACATCAAGCAGTCCTTCTCCGACGCCACGCTCACCGAGTGCCCGGTGTGCGGCGGCGTCCTGCGCAAGGTCTTCTCGCCGGTCGGCGTCACCTTCAACGGCGGTGGGTTCTACCGCACGGACTCGCGCGCGACGCCGAAGGCCGAGGGGTCGTCGTCGTCCGGGTCGTCCGGGTCGTCGTCGCCCGCACCCGCGCCGGCCAAGACCGAGTCGAAGCCCAGCACGCCGAAGCCGAGCACCTCCGCGTCCTGACCCACGGTCCGACTCCTCGGTAGGTTTGTGGGCGTCGCCGACCGGCGGCCGTCCTCGACCCGGAAGGAGTCCCGTGAAGGGATTCAAGGAGTTCCTGCTCCGCGGCAACGTCATCGACCTGGCCGTCGCAGTCGTCATCGGTGCGGCGTTCACCGCGATCGTCACGGCGATCGTCAACGCGCTCATCAACCCGCTCATCGGTGCCGTCTTCAACGCGTCGAGCCTCGACAAGGCGCTCATCTGGAAGATCCCCACGGTGTCCGGTGGACACGCGGAGATCCTCTTCGGCGCGATCATCGGTGCCGCGCTCAACTTCATCATCGTGGCCGCGGTGGTGTACTTCGCCCTCGTGCTCCCCGTGAACCACCTCAAGAAGGTCGCGTTCGAGCGGGTCAAGAACGACGAGGAGCAGACGCCGCAGGACGTCCCGCCGACCGACGTCGAGGTGCTGCTCGAGATCCGCGACCTGCTCCGCACGCAGAACGGCGTGCCCGCGAACCCGGGCGGCGGCGCGCACGTCGCCCCGTCGAACGCTCCCGAGGGGCCCGGCATCGGCGGCACGACGAAGCTCTAGTCGCTCCGCACCCCTGTACGGACATCGCGCCCCGCCACTGCGGGGCGCGGTGTTCGTCCGGGGGTGCGACCGGGGTCAGCGCGCGGCGGCCACCGTGCGGCGCTTCGCGAACATCGCGACCGCGTACTGCGCGCCCGCGAGCACGTGCCCGGCGGTGCCGAGGTACACGAACACCAGGGCGACGACCCGCACCCACGGCGCGTTCTCGTCGACGGTGTGCACGGCGGAGAAGAGCAGCACCGGCAGGCCGACGAACAGCAGCGCCGAACGGATCTTGCCGGTCCACGTGACGTCGAGGTCCGGGTTGCCGTGGAAGAGCACGCTCGAGAGCACGACGAGCACGAGGTCGACGAGCACCACGACGGCGACGACCCACCACGGCAGCAGCCCGACGAGCACGAGCGACAGCACGATCGCGATGATGGCGAGCCGGTCCGCCACGGGGTCGAGCGACTTGCCGAGCTGCGACGTCTGGTCGAACCTCCGCGCGATGAAACCGTCCGCCCAGTCGCTCACGCCGAGGACGACGAGGGCGACGAGCGCCCAGCCGGGGTGACCGGCGACGACGAGGCCCACGAAGACCGGGATCAGCACGAACCGGAAGAGCGTGATCAGGTTCGGCCAGGTCTGCCAGTCGGGGCGCTGCCGCGCGGTGTCAGTCATCGCAGGCAAGGCTACCGGCTCACCAGTGCGGTGGGACGTCCCCCCGGAGCCGTGCATCGTTCTCGCCGTCGCGGTGCCGCGCCGGTTCCGGGTCGGGGGTGGGGTCGGAGCCCGGTGCGGGCTGGGTGGTGACTCGCCTGCGGGGTCGACCCGTGCCTCCAGGCCGTGCGTCCGTCTCGCCACCCTCAGCGGTCTGACGGACTGGAGGCGCGCCCTGCGACGCGTCGTCGGCTCGCGTCCACGTGCCCACCAGCTGGTCCGTCTCGGGCGTCACCGGACCAGCTGGCCGATGCGCCCGACGGCTCATCGGCGGGCGGGGCCAGCCGTGTGCACGCTGGGATGGAGATCCAGCGTGCTCATCGGCGTGCGGGGATCGGCGGGATCGAGATCTCCTGCGTGGCGCCGCGGTCGACGCCGAGCACGGCGGCGACGGTGTTCGCGACGCGGTCCGGGTCGGAGAACAGCTGGAACGCGTGCACGCGCACGTAGTGCCAGCCGAGCCGGCGCAGCACCTCGGGCCGGAGCCGCAGCGACTCCCGCAGCGACCCCTTCACGAGCGACGCGTCGGTCTCGATCGTCACGCAGACCCCGCCGTGCGCGGCCACCAGGCCGAGCTTCCCGCGGTGGCCGAGCGCGACCGGGATGCCGCGCATCTCGAGCCGGCGGGCCAGGTCGACGAGCAGCGGGTCGGAGTCGTCCGGCACGTACTCGGCGGTCGTGCGGGCACGGACCTCCGCGAGGATCTCGGCCAGCGCGACGGTGCCGTGGCCCATCCGCTCGGCCTCGATGTCGGACGGCTGGAAGCACGTGACGATGACCATCGAGCGACGGGCGCGGGTCATCGCGACCGCGAGCAGGCGCTCTCCACCGGGCTTGCCGAGCGGACCGAAGTCGCGCAGCACGCGACCGTGCGGTGTCCGGCCGTAGCCGATCGAGAACACGACGCGGTCGCGGCTCTGGGCGACGGACTGCTCGAGCGTCGCGACGATGAAGGGCTCTGCGCGGTCCCCGATGACGAACTCGGTGAGGTCCTTGTGGCCCTGTGCCGCGGTGAGCACGGCCTGCTCGACCCGGACGGCGTGCTTCGCCGAGGCGGTGATGACCATGAGCGACTCGGTCGGCCGCGTGCGTGCGTGGTCCATCACGAGTCGGACGACGCGGTCCACCTCGGCGTCGACGCTCTCGACGGCTCCGGACTCGGGGTCCGGCACGGCCTTGCCGTCGCTGACGTAGTCGAGCGCGATGGAACCGTGTCCGAGGAACGACCCGGCCCACGGCAGCGACTCGATCCGACCGCCGTAGAAGCGGCGGTTGACGAGCTCGGCGAGGTCCTCGCCGCCGGCGCGGTACGACCGGGTGAGCGACAGCGTCGGCAGCAGGGTGGACAGCTTCGCGAGCGCGGAGTCGGCGTGGAAGCCGTCGAGCGTCTCCTCGTCGACCTGCAGTGCACGGTGCGCGGGGTCGACGGCGATCCGGAACGGCGACGGGGTCTGCGTGACCGGGTCGCCGAACACGACGGTCTGGCGGGCGCGGCGGACGGCACCGACGGTCTCCGCGATGGTGACGGCGCCGGCGTCGACGAGGATGACCGTGTCGAACGGCATCGTGTCCGCGATCTGGGACACCTCGTACGGGCTCGCGAGCCAGACGGGGGCGATCGACCGGGACAGGTGCGGGGCGGAGTCCTGCAGGAGGCGCGAGCTGATCGCGCCCTCCTTGAGCTGGGTCTTGAGCGCCGTGGCTTCGTCCGGCCAGTCGACGAGCCCGACCTTCCAGTTCTCGGCGAGCTGCCACGCCAGGCCCTGGGAGACCCCGGCCGCGTGCGCGTCGTCGACGAGGCGGAAGTCGGCCTCGACCCGGTCGAGCATGTCGGTGTTCGCACCGAGCAGGGCCCGGTCGGACTCGAGCATCGTCTCGAGCGCCGACTGCCACCACGCGAGCTCGAGCTCGGCGGGCACGTGCGTGTCCGGGACGTGGCGGTTCGCCAGGTCGGTGATGAGCGGTTCGAGCTGCAGGTCACGGAGGGTCTGCATGAGCTCGGTGCGCTCCTGCAGGTTGTGCAGGACGTCCGACTCCTCCGCGAGGCGGGCGATCGTCGGGACGAGCTCGTCGATCGGCACGTTCGCCAGCTGGGTCTCACGCGATGCGCGGCCGAGGGGTTCGTCGAGGCGCGCGAGGTCCTCGACCACGTTCGAGAACAGCACCTGGACGTCCGCGATGCCGGTGGGGACCTCGGGGTTGACGCCGGCGGCGACGTACCGCTGCCAGAGCACGCGCTGCTGCTGGACGCGGGTGAGCGCCTCGTGCACGTCGGACACGTGCACGCCGGGACGCACGTACTCGCGCGCCAGCTTCTTCAGGCGGCGACGGTTCGTCGCGGACATCGGGGCGCCCTCACCGCGCGGAGCGGTGGCGGCGACGAGCTCGGAGACCGACCGGTCGAAGACGACGGGCAGGAAGCGGTCGAGCGTGTCCCGGATCTCGGTGAGCAGGCGCAGGTAGATGCCGAGCTCGTTGATCGTCGTGAACTGCCGCATGTGCGTCGTCGCCACGAGGTCGTGGGCACGGCGGAGCAGCGTCGGCAGCCCGTCGGCGTCGAGGTCCTTCGCGGTCTTGTGGGCGCGCTGCGCTCCGTCGCTCGAGGAAAACTTCGCGCCGTACCAGGGCGAGTCGTCCGGGCCGTAGCGGAACTCACCGAGGTTCGCCGCGCTGACCATCGTCTCGGCGACGCGCGAGCGTCCCTCGACCATCGACGTCACCGAGGTCTTCGAGAGCCGAGCGGTGGTCGACGGCGGCACCGGCAGGAGCGAGAGCCGCGACAGTTCGACGAGGCAGTCGAGCACGGAGACGCGGAAGTCCGGGTCCACGCGGGTCAGCGACCCGCGGTAGTCCTTGAGCACCTTGCGCAGCCGGACGAGGGCGTCGTCGACCTCGCGGAGGTTCGGGCGCGACGCCTTCTCGTTGCGCGCGATGGACCGCACGACGTCACGGCGGAGCGTGCCGGGCGTCACCGCGACCCCGGGCAGCTGGACCTCGGCGAAGCGGGCGGCGATGCCACGGAGGGTCGCGCGGCGGGGGCTCACGACGAGCACCCGCTTGTTCGCGGCGACGAGGCCGCCCAGCGCGTTCACGATCGTCTGCGTGCCACCGGTGCCCGGGAGGGTCTTCACGACGATCGAGTTACCGGCCGTGATCTGCGCGATCACGTTCTCCTGCTCGTCGTCGGCGTCGAGCAGGAGCGTGTCCGTCTCCGGGCTGCGCTCGTCCGACGGGGTCTGCTCGACCGGGTGGTAGGACTGCTCGACCTGCCACTTGGCGCTCGGGTTGCCGGCGAGGGCGTCGAGGACCGGGTGCGACAGGTCCTCGGTGTCCTCGACCATGCCGGTCGCGACCTCGGCGAACGTCGACACGACGAGGCGTGCGTGCACCGAGAAGCCCGGGATGTGGGCGGTCAGGCCGCGCAGGCGGTCGATGACGGGGTTCGGCGTGAAGGAGCCGTCCTGCTGCGCCAGCGCCACGAAGGACTGGGCGTCGAGGATGACGCCGAACTGCTCGTGCAGGGCGTCGGCGAGGCCGGGGTTGAGGACGGGTTCGCCGAGCAGGCGCACCTCGAAGTCGCGTCCGTGGCGACGGATGGCCAGCGGGCGGAGGAGCACCGGCCCGCGGAACTGCTCGTCGCCGTGCTTCCAGTCGGCCATGCCGATGCCGAGCTTCACGGCGTCGATGCCGCGCACGGTGGCGAGCTCGGTGCCCTTCGCCTCGACCTGCGCGGCGGCGATGCGGGCGGCACGGAGCGCGACCTCGTCACGGATGAGGCTGGAGAGCAGCGTGGTCTTGCCGGTGATGAACTGGGCGAGGCCACCGGGGTGCGTCGTGGAGAGCTCGATGCGGGCGCGCGGGTGGTCCGAGAAGTGGGTCAGCGGGCTCGTGCTGCCGACACCCGTCAGCTGCTTCCGCCACACGTCCCACACGGGCTCGGCGGCGTTGCCTGCCTGGAGGCGCGGATCACCCAGGCTGATCGCCTGCGGACTCGTGAGCTGCAGTTCCGGACGCAGGGTGCGGTCGGGTTCGTCACTCACGACGGTCTCTTCCTGCTGCCCCGACTGGTCCTGCTCCCCCTGCTGGTCGTGCTGTTCGTTCCGGTCGTCTCCGGGCGCGACAGCACCCTCGACGCGGACGTCGTCGTTCACGTCGTCCCCGCCGTCGGTCACCCTGTCCGCTCGCCACACATCCGACACTGTAGGCGGGATCGGGCCTCCTCTCTGGCAATGAACCGAGGTTTCGGGGTTTCCGGGCCGGCCCGATGCGATCCCGGGCGAGGCGATGTGGTACCAACGGGGCATGGCCATCGACGACCGCTCCGCTCCGTCCACCCCCGTGCCGAACCGGCGTCGATCGGTCCCCGCCGAGATCTCACGCTCGTGGTTGCTCGTCTCGGGCACGGCGTCAGACCGGTTCGAGCGGGCCCAGCGCTCCCGCGCCGACCAGATCATCCTCGACATCGAGGACGCCGTCGACCCCGCCGCGAAGCCCGGCGCGCGGAACACCGTGGCCTCGTGGCTGGCCGGCGGCGGTGAGGCCTGGGTGCGGATCAACGACGTCACCACGGACTTCTGGGCCGACGACGTCGAGGAGCTCCGCGGGCTGCCCGGCCTGCAGGGCGTGATGCTCGCGAAGACCGAGTCCCCGGCGCAGGTCACCGACACGTGGCACCGCCTCGGCGGGCAGACCCCCGTGATCGCGCTCGTCGAGTCCGCCCTCGGCATCGAGGAGTCCGTCTCGATCGCCCGGGCGAAGGGCGCGTTCCGCCTGGCCTTCGGCTCCGGCGACTACCGCCGCGACACCGGCACGAGCGCCGACACGCTGGCGATGGCCTACCCGCGGTCGAAGCTCGTCGTCGCCTCCCGCGTGGGCGACCTGCCGGGCCCGATCGACGGCCCCACCGTCGGCTCGTCGCACCCGATCCTCCGCGAGCAGTCGCAGGTCGCCGTGTCGCTCGGCCTGACCGGCAAGCTCTGCCTCGACACCGAGCAGCTCCCCGTGATCAACGAGGTCATCTCGCCGACGCCCACCGACGTCGCCTGGGCGCAGGACTTCCTCGACGACTTCGAGGCCCGCGGCAGGGTCATCCGCGACGGTTCGGACCTGCCGCGGCTCGGTCGTGCGCAGAAGATCCAGCGCCTCGCACAGGCGTTCGGCGTCGAGGCACGGTAGGACGGTCCCATGACCTGGTCGAACGTCCCCGGCGGACCGCCGCAGTCCTCCCCCTCTGGCAGCTCGGACGCGCAGCGTGCCGCGTGGGAGCAGGGCGGCACCACGCTGTTCCCGGCAGCGAAGCTCGCCGACCGCATCTCCACCGTGCTCCTGCTGGCGTTCGGCACCGTGATGACGGTCGTCACCGCGATCGTCGGCATCATCGCGGTGATCTCCGCCACGGCCACGTGCGACGCGTCCACCGGCTGCTCCCCGGGGGCGTACTTCGGCGGCGCGGCGATCGCGGTCAGCGGTGCGTTCGTGATCGGCGTCGCGACGGTCGTCCTCGCGGTCGGCGCCTGGATCCGTCGGCGGAGCTCGTGGTGGATCGCCGCGATCGGCTTCGTGCTCGCGATCGCCTGCATCACGTGGGGCGGGATCGTCTTCGCGGGAGCCACCGACGCGGGGACGACGTCCAGCTCCGTCGGCAGCACCGCCTGACGTGAGCGGGCGCATCCGGCTCGGAACGACATCGCCTGGGTCGCATGCGCGGCGGTGGACGCGACCGGACGGCGGCCTGGAGGCGCGGGTCGGGCCCGCACCGTGCCTCCAGTCCGCATCGGGGTAGCGTCCAGGGCATGGTGACGGTCTCGCGGACGAGCGTCGCGGTGGTCGGCGGCGGCCCCGCGGGGGTGGTCCTCGGCCTGCTGCTGGCCCGGGCCGGCATCGCGGTGCGGGTGGTCGAGAAGCACGACGACTTCAACCGCGACTTCCGCGGCGACACGGTGCACGCCTCCACGATCCGACTGCTCGACGAACTCGGGCTCGGCGATCGGTTCCGAGCGCTGCCGCAGTCGCGGCTCGACGACTTCTCGCTGCCGATACCGGACGGCTCCCGGGCGCTGCTCGGCGACTTCTCACGCCTCCGCCCGCCGTACGACCACGTCGCGATGGTGCCGCAGTGGGACCTGCTCGACATGCTCGTCACCGCCGCCCACGAGGAGCCGTCGTTCACGATCTCGATGGGCCTCGCGGCCACCGGCACGATCGAGGAGAACGGCGTCGTCACGGGCGTGCACCTGCGGCCGTACCGCGACCCCGACGGCGAGCACGAGGAGCTCCGCGCCGACCTCGTCATCGCCTGCGACGGCCGCGACTCGGTCCTGCGGAGCGCCGCCCGGCTCCGACCCCGCTCGTTCCCGGTGCCGTTCGACACGTGGTGGTTCCGGCTCCCCCGTGCACCCGGCGACGCCGCGACCGCCCTCGTGCCGGCGTTCTCCGGCACCGACGTGATGCTGAGCTTCCCGCGGCCGGACTACCACCAGGTCGCGTACTTCGCGCCGAAGGGCTCCGACGACGCACTCCGGGCGGAGGGCGTCGGACGTTCCGCGCCCGCGTCGCCCGGCTCCGTCCGGACTTCGCGGACCGCGTGGACACGATCGGGTCGATGGACGACGTGCACGTGCTCGACGTGCGGATGGACCGGCTCGGCCGGTGGTGGCGACCGGGGCTGCTCTGCATCGGGGACGCCGCGCACGCGATGTCCCCGGCAGGCGGGGTCGGCATCAACCTGGCGGTGCAGGACGCCGTGGCGACGGCGGCGATCCTGGTGCCCGCACTCCGGCGCGGACTGCGCGGAGCCGGACTCGACGGCGCGCTCGCCGCGGTCCAGCGGCGCCGCTCGGTGCCGGCGGTGATCGTCCAGGCGGCACAGGCGATGCTGCACCGGGTGGTGTTCGAACGGGCCTTCACCGGTGCGCTGCAGTCCGGACCGCCGAAGCTGCCGGTGCTGCTCGCTCGGTGGGTGCCGCCGGTGCGGGGTGTCTACGCCAGGGGCATCGCGTTCGGCCCGCTCCCCGAGCACGCGCCGGCGTGGGCGCGGCGGGAGGGCGGCACGGGCCGCGACCACGCTCCCTGAGCGTGACGGCTCGTCCCGGCGCATGCTGGGCCCATGAAGCAACGAGTCATCGGAGACGTGTCGGTCAGTGCCATCGGACTGGGCGGGATGCCCATGTCCATCGAGGGACGCCCGGACGAACGGCAGTCGATCGCCACGATCCACGCCGCACTCGAGGCCGGGGTCACCCTCATCGACACCGCCGACGCGTACCACCTGGCCGCCCACGACGAGGTGGGACACAACGAATCACTCATCGCGAAGGCGGTGCGGGAGTACCACGGCGACACGTCCGAGGTCCTCATCGCGACGAAGGGCGGACACCTCCGGCCCGAAGCCGGCGCCTGGGCGAAGAACGGACGCCCGGAGTACCTCAAGGAGGCCGCGAAGGCATCGGCGAAGCGTCTCGGCGTCGAGCAGATCGGGCTGTACCAGTTCCACCGACCGGACCCGGACGTGCCCTACGCGGACTCGGTCGGCGCACTCGGTGAGCTCCTCGACGAGGGTGTCATCCGGATGGCCGGCATCTCGAACGCCGACCCCGACCAGATCCGCACGGCGAACGAGGTGCTCGACGGGCGCCTGGCGTCGGTGCAGAACCAGTACTCGCCGAAGTTCCGGTCGAGCGAGCCCGAACTCGCGCTCTGCGACGAGCTCGGCATCGCGTTCCTGCCGTGGAGCCCCCTCGGCGGCATCGCGAACGCGGCGGCCCTCGGCACCGCGTACGAGGACTTCGCCTACATCGCTCGTGACCGCGGGGTCAGTCCGCAGGTGATCGCGCTGGCGTGGGAGCTGCAGAAGAGCGACGTGGTCGTGCCGATCCCCGGCGCGTCCCGTCCGCAGTCGATCCTCGACTCGGTGACGGCCGCCACCATCAGGCTGCGTCCGGAGGACGTCGCCCGACTGGACGCGTCGCAGCCGGCGGCCGTCTGACCGACGCGCCCCGCGCCTCCCGGCCTGGAGGCACGGGGCGGGATCCGTCTGTCGGCTCGCGTCGGCCACGTCGCGTACGGTCGAGGGCATGCGCGCGATCACCCCGGACCACGGTTCCCTCGACGTCGGCGAGCTCCCGGACCCGGTGCCGTCGAGCGGCGAGGTGCTCATCGAGGTCGCCGCCGCCGGTGTGAACAACGCGGACCTGCAGCAGGTCGCCGGCAACTACCCGCAGCCGCCCGGCGCATCCGAGGTGCTCGGGCTCGAGGTGTCCGGCACCGTCCGCGCGCTCGGGTCCGACGTGCACGGGTTCGCGGTGGGCGACCGCGTCTGCGCGCTGCTGTCCGGCGGGGGCTACGCGTCGCTCGTGGTCGCACCGGCGTCCCAGGTCCTGCCGGTGCCGGAGGGCGTCGACCTCGTCGAGGCGGCCGGCCTGCCGGAGGCGGCCTGCACGGTGTACTCGAACGTCGGCATGCTCGCCGGGCTCCGTCCGGGCCAGACGCTCCTGGTGCACGGCGGCACCGGCGGGATGGGCTCGCACGCGGTCCTCTGGGCGAAGGCGCTCGGGGCGACGGTGATCGCGACGTCCGGTGGAGCGCGCAAGGTGCAGGCGTCGCGCGACCTCGGTGCCGACCTGGTGATCGACCACCGCAGCGAGGACTTCGTCGCCCGGACGCTCGAGTTCACGGGCGGCCGGGGTGTGGACGTGGTGCTCGACGTGGTCGGGCCGGAGTACCTCGGCCGGAACCTCGAGGTCCTCGCGACGAACGGGCACGTCGCGGTCATCGCCTCCGGCAGTGGCCGGACGGGTGAGCTCGACTTCGGCGTGATGATGCGGAAGCGGGCGACGATCAGTGCGACGACGCTGCGGGCACGCCCGGTCGCCGAGAAGGCCGCGATCGTCGAGGCCGTGCGCTACAACGTCTGGCCGTTCGTCGCCGACGGCCGGATCCGTCCGGTCATCGACTCCGTCCTGCCGCTCGACCAGGCCCCCGAGGCGCACCGCCGGGTCCGCGACGGCGAGGTCGTCGGCAAGGTGCTGCTGACGCCCTAGGCGCGAGGAGGCCGGGCGCGGGGGCTAGGCGCCCGGCACCGCCCGCAGCAGGTCGAGCACCTGACTGCACTTCGGGCCGAAGGTGGCGCGGAGCAGGGCCGCGGCGTCCGGGTCCTCGTCGAAGCGGGACGGCATGTCGATCGCCAGCATGACGGCGAAGATCATCCCGCTGCCGAGGAAGCCCTGGACCTGCTCGTCCGGGATCCGCGCTTCGTCGCGGAGGAACCGGTAGATCTCGAGGAACCCGGTGCGGGCCGCCGCACCGATCGCCGGGTCCGCGCCGGAGACGAAGCCCTGCAGGAGCATCGTGTGGAGCCCGCGCTCGGCGGCGAGGTCGATGAACTGCTCGCCGATCACCCGCGCGACGACGTCGTCGGGGCCGAGGTGCGCGAGGGTCTCCCGCCACGCGTCGAGCAGCGTCGACAGCGTGCCGCGGAACACCTCGAGGAACAGGGCTTCCTTCGTGCCGAACATCCGCACGACGTAGGGCTGGCTGATGCCTGCTGCCGCGGCGATCTGGTCCGTGGTCGTGCCGTTGTAGCCCTGGCGGCCGAAGAGCCCACGGGCCGCGTCGAGGATCATCGCGCGTCGTTGCGCGGCGGGCATGCGGGTCGCGGTGGCCGCCGCCGCTCGTCCGGTCTCGGAAGTCATGGTTGACATGTTATCAGTCGATTACTACAGTCCAGTCTCGACAGTAATCATCGGATTACAAAGAACGGACTCCCACCATGGAACGACGCATCCCCGTCTGGCTCGCCATCGCAGCCGCGTCCCTCCCGATGTTCATGGCCACCCTCGACAACCTCGTCGTGACGAGCGCCCTGCCGGCCGTGCACGCCGACCTCGGCGCCTCGGTCGAGGAGCTGCAGTGGATCACGAACGCCTACACGCTCGCGTTCGCCGCACTCATGCTCCTGGCCGTCGGACTCGGCGACCGGCTCGGCCGCCGGCACCTCTTCGTCGCCGGCATCGCCGTGTTCACCGTCTCGTCGGCCTTCGCCGCGCTGAGCACCGACCCGACGGCCCTCATCGTGTGGCGTGCGGTCGAGGGTGCCGGGGCGGCCGCGATCATGCCGCTCTCGCTCACCCTGCTCGTCGGTAGCGTGCCCGACCGGCTCCGCACGGTCGGCATCGGCGTCTGGGGCGGCATCTCCGGCCTCGGCGTCGCGCTCGGCCCGCTCATCGGCGGCGCCGTCGTCGAGAGCTGGAGCTGGGAGGCGATCTTCTGGCTCAACGTCCCCGTCGGCATCGTCGCGATCCCGCTCGCCCTGTACGCCCTGCCGAACACCCGGGGTGCCCGGGTCCGTGCCGACGTGGTCGGGGTCCTGCTCGCCGGACTCGGCGTCCTCGGGGTCGTCTTCGGCGTGGTCCGTGGCAACGACGCCGGCTGGACGAGCGGCGAGGTCCTCGCGGGCCTGGTCGGCGGCGGGGTGCTGCTCGTCGCGTTCGTCCTCTGGCAGGCACGCACCACGGCACCGCTCCTGCCGCTGCGCTTCTTCCGCGACCGGAGCTTCGCGCTCGCCAACGTCGTCGCGATGACATTCTCGTTCGGGGCGTTCGGCGCCGTGTTCATCCTCATCCAGTTCCTGCAGGTCGTGCAGGGTCGCTCGCCCCTCGAGGCCGGCGTCTGGACCATGCCGTGGACCCTCGCGCCGATGGTCGTCGCACCGCTCGCCGGCATCATCGCGCCGCGGGTCGGGACACGGGCGCTCATCACCGGCGGCATGGTGTTCCTGTCCGCCGGCCTGTTCTGGATCGCCAGCACGATGTCGGCCGACGTCACCTTCACGACGCTGCTGCCGGGCTTCCTGCTCGCGGGGATCGGGATGGGCGCCGTGTTCGGGCCGATCTCGACGGCGGTGCTCGCCCGGATGCCGCAGCAGGACCACGCCAAGGCCTCCGGAGCGAACTCGACCGTCCGCGAGATCGGGGTCGCGCTCGGCATCGCCGTCCTCACCGCGGTCTTCACGGGCAACGGCGGCGAGCTCACGCCGACCGGCTACGTCGGCGCGGCCCAGCCCGCGGTGATGGTCGGAGCGGCCGTGGTGGCGATCAGCGCGATCGCCGCCGCGTTCCTCCCCGCAGGACGTGCGGCACCCGTCGCCGACGTGGTCACCGTCGACGGCCTGGAGGCGCAGGTCACGCCCGTCGCGCCGGCCCCCGTCGCGTAGTCGGCCGGGTCAGGCGTGGACGCGGGCCAGGAACTCGACCAGCGCCGGGTGACCCGGAGCGTCGAGGACCTCGGCGGGCGAACCCTGCTCGACGACCTCGCCCTGGTGCAGGAACACGATCCGGTCGGCCACGTTCCGCGCGAAGTGCATCTCGTGCGTGGTCATCAGGATCGTGGAGCCCTGCCGCTTCAGCTCGGTGACGAGGTCGAGCACCTCGCCGACGAGCTGCGGGTCGAGGGCGCTCGTCACCTCGTCGAGCAGGAGCAGCTCGGGGTCGGACGCGATCGCCCGCACGATGGCGACGCGCTGCTGCTGCCCGCCGGAGAGCCGGTCCGGGTAGGCCCCGGCGAAGTCCGCCAGGCCGATCCGGTCGAGCAGCCGGCGGGCGGTCTCCTCGGCCTCGGCCTTGCCGATGCCGTGCACCCGCCGGGACGCCAGGGTCACGTTGTCGAGCACGCTCATGTGCGGGAACAGGTTGAACTGCTGGAACACCACGCCGATCCGGGCCCGCGTGGCGTCGACGTCGATCCGCGGGTCGGCGATGTCCGTGCCCTGCAGCAGGATCTCGCCGTCGTCGATGCCCTCCAGGAGGTTCACCGTCTTGAGCAGCGTCGACTTCCCCGAGCCGGACGCCCCGATGACGCAGATGACCTCGTGACGGTGCACGGTCAGGTCGATCCCGCGCAGCACCTCGTGCTCGCCGAACGCCTTGCGGAGGCCGCGCAGCTCGAGGACCGCGGCCGACGTGTCGGGCGTGATCCGTTCCTCCAGGCCGGTCACACGGTCCCTCCGATCTGCTCGCGCCGCTGCTGCCGCCTGGCGATCGCGTCGGTGACGCGGATCAGCGGCAGGCTGATCACCACGAACAGCAGCCCGGCGACGAAGTACGGGGTGAAGTTGTAGGACTCCGCCTGGGCGATCTGGGCCGACCGCACGGCGTCCACGGCGCCGAGGATCGACACCAGGCCGACGTCCTTCTGCATCGACACGAAGTCGTTCATGAGCGCCGGGGTCACCTTGCGGATCGCCTGCGGCAGCACCACGAGACGCAGGGTCGCGACGTGCGAGAGCCCGAGCGACCGGGCGGCGAGGCGCTGCGAGGGGTGCACGGCCTCCATTCCGGCGCGGAGGACCTCGGCGATGTACGACGAGTAGGTCAGGACGATCGCGATGGTGCCCCAGACCTCGGCGGGCAGGCGCGGGAAGACCCCGAGCCCGGGGATCCCGTAGCCGACCAGGTACAGCACGATGATGAGCGGCAGGCCGCGGAACAGGTCGGTGTACCCGGTCGCGAGCATCCGCAGCGGGAAGAACACCGGGTTCCGCAAGCCCCGCACCACCGCGAGGAGCGTGCCGAACACGGCGACACCGATGGCACTGAAGAACAGGATCCGGACGTTCAGCCACAGGCCGGCCAGGATGTCCGGGAAGCTGTCGATCGCGGTCTGCGGGTCGAAGAACGACTGCTGGACCGCAGCCCAGCCCGGCGTGTTCACGACACCGAAGTAGACGATCGCGACGACCACGAGGGTCGACGCGACCGACACCACGATCGACCGGCGTCCGCGCTGCCGACGGTACAGCCGACGCTCCAGCTCGACCTGGCTCGGAGCGGGTGCGGCCACCGGGGTGCCGGCGCCTGCTGGCAGGGTCACGCGGCTACTTCAGGACCGGGGCGCCGGTCTCCGAGGAGAGCCACTTCGTCTGGATGTCCTCGAGCGTGCCGTCCTTCCGGAGCGCGGCGAGGGCCTTGTCGACCTTGCTCGTGAGCTCGGAGCCCTTCGGCAGCACGAACCCGAACTGGTCGCCCTTGCCGTCCGCCGGGAACTGCGCCGACACGGTGCCGTCGTCGACCTGGGACGACGCCATGTAGAACGCCGTCGGCAGGTCGGTGACGATCGCGTCGATCTGGCCCGACTTCAGGGCGAGCACGGCGTCGTCGTTGGAGTTGAAGACCTGCGGGGTGACGCCGAGCACGCTCTTCACGGACGCGATGCTCGTGGAACCCGTGGCGACCCCGATGGCGTCCTGCTTGAGCGCGGCGATCGTGGCGTGGTCGGCGGCCTTCGACTGCTCCGTCGTCACGACCGCCTGCGTGGTCGTGTAGTACGCCGTCGACATGTCGACGGCCTTCTTGCGCTTGGCGTCGATCGAGAACTGCTGCACGTTGAGGTCCCAGTCCTTCGGGCCCGGGGCGATCGCACTGTCGAAGGTGCTGCGCTTCCAGACGACGTCGGACTTGCTGTAGCCCATCTCCTTCGCGACCGCGTAGGCCACGGCGGACTCGAAGCCCTTGCCGGACTGCGGCTTGTTGTCCTCGATCCAGGGCGAGTACGCGGGCTGACCCGTGGCGATCGTGAGCTTGCCGTCGGTGACGGTGCCGTCACCGCTGCTGCTGCCGGCGGCGCAGGCGGACAGGCCGAGCGCGGCGACCGCGGCGGTGGCGACGGCGAGGGTGAGACGGAGGGAACGGGTCACGGTCGGGCCTTCGTGAGGGGGTCAGGGCAGGACGAAGTGTACGTCGCACTGGGATACCAGCGCGAAACGGATGTCGGCGTGCGACTCCGCGCCGTCGGGGCCGCGCCGTCGGGCCGCGCTGTCAGGGCCGCGACGTCGGGGCCGCGCCGTCAGTCCGCCAGCGAGAAGTCCTCGAACGAGAAGCCCGGCGAGACCAGGCAGCTCAGCAGGACCTCACCGTCGCCGGGGATCGTCCGCTGCCACACGCCGCCGCGGACGAACGCCTGCGCGTCGTTCACCCGGTCGCGTCCGGCATCGGGACCGAGCGTGATCGTCGCGCCGGGCTCCGGCTGGTCCCCGTCGCCGCCGAGCTGCAGGTCGACGGCGTCCGGACCGTGCCACATCCAGATCTCGTCGCTCGTCACCCGGTGCCACGCCGAGGCCTCGCCCGGGGGCAGCAGGAAGTGGATGAGCGTCGCGGCCGGACGGTCCCCCGCGGGCGTCGACACCGTCGCGGGCGAGGTCCACGTCCGGACGTACCAGCCGCCCTCGGGGTGCGGCTCCATGCCGAGGGCCACGGCGCGCTTCGGGACGTCCAGCCACTCGATGAGCTCGCCGGCCACGGTGCGTCGTGCGGCCATGCCGGGTCGGGGTGCGGTCTCGGTCATCGTTCCTCCTGGGTGAGGCGGGGTTCGGGGGTGGTGCGGGATGCGTGCGCGTCCGTGATCGTGCCGGACGACGCCCGGACGACCCCGCGGATGACCGTGGCGACCGCGCGGCCGGCACCGTCCTCGACGAGTTCGGCCATCGCGTCGGACACCGTGCGGGCGTCGACGTCGAACACCGCCAGGTCGGCGCGTGCCCCGACGGCGAGGTGCCCGATCCGGTCCGGCCCGACGGCGAGCCCCATCGCGTGCGCACCGCCGAGGGTCGCCGCCGCGAGGAGCCGTTCGTGCAGGTCCCGGTGGCCGTAGCCCTGGGACCGGGCGATCCGGTGCAGCGCGGTGACGTCGGCCATCAGGTCGAGGGACGGCGACGACGACAGCGAGTCGGTGCCGATCGCGATCGGGCTGCCCTCGCGGAGGTAGTCGGCGACCGGCGGCGGGTCGAGCCCGATGACGGCGTTCGACCGGGGGCAGAGCGCGACGGCGGTCCCGCGGGCCCGGAGCAGCGCCCGGTCGGCCGCGGTCATGTACACGCCGTGGGCGATGTGGCAGTCGGGTCCGAGCACACCGAGCCGGTCGACGAACGCGGTCGCGCTCGCGCCGAACCCGAGCGCGCGCATCGCCCGGAACGAGGGGGCGTTCGCCAGGTGCCAGTCGGTGCCGTGGCCGACGCCGTCGACCCCCTCGAGCCCGGGCACGGGGCCGAGCGCGATCCGCTCGCCCTCGAACGCCGCCTCGCCGAGGTGCAGGTGCAGTCGGAGTCCGCGCTGCCGCACGATGTCGGGCAGCTCGAGCAGTGGTGCGACGTCGAGCGAGTACGGCGCGTGCGGGGAGAGTCCGGCGCCGGGGGTGGTCGGGATGCGTTCGAGTTCGGCGAGGACCTGGTCACGGCCGTGGGTCTGCCACGCCTCGTTCTCCCAGTCCATGACCTCCCAGTACGCGATGCCGCCGAGACCGGACGTCTCGAGCGCGGTCGACGCTTCGAGGTCCGTGACGACGTCGGCGATGCTCGTGACGCCCGCGAGGATCGACTGCTCCGCACCGGCGCCCGCCTCGGCATGCCAGTCGTGCGGCTCGGCGTACACCCGGTTGAACGCGGTCGCCCAGTCCTCGAACCCGCTGTACTGGCGTTGCCCGACACTGGCCATGCCGGTGTACTGCAGATGCGAGTGCGCGTTGACGAGCCCGGGCAGGAGCGCACCCTGCCAGCGCCGTTCGGTGAAGGCCGTGCCGGCGCTCGTGAGCTGGTCGACGACCCAGGACCGGTCGCCGACGTGCAGGATCCGGCCGTCCTGCACCGCGACGGCACCGTCGGCGATCGGCGGCGCGGTCATCGGCAGGACGATCCGCGCCGAGTGCACGGTGGTCCGCCCGGCGTGTGCGGTGGCGGCGGCCGGGTGCGCCGCCCGGTGCGCGGCCGGCTGCGTGCCGGTCACGACAGGTCCCCGAAACGGCGGGTGCGGACGTCCGGCTCGCGATCCGCAGGGTGTTCGGCGAGCGGGCCGGGAGGCGCGGGTCGACTCCCGAACGCGGCGAGCGCCACGCGGGCGGTCGCCTCGTCCACCGCGGGGTCGATCGGCACGACGGCGCGGTCGAGCTCGTCGCCGCGCTCGACGAGCATCCGGACAGCACCGAGCTGCGCGGCGAAGGACAGGTCCATGATCTCGATCGGGTTGCCCTCGGCGGCGGTGATGTTGATGCACCCGCCGCCGTCGAGCACGAGCACGTCGTGGCCGTCGGGCCACGTGAAGCGCTCGGTCTTCCCGCCGACCGTCGTCCGGACGGCGCCCGCGGCGAGCGCCGCGTCGACCGCGACCTCCTGGTCGACCCCGCCGGCGACGGCGACGACCGCTCCGTCCGCACAGGCTCGCAACGCCTGGAGGTCGATCGTGTCGGCGACGCCGGTCGCACTCATCACCAGGTCGGCACCGCGCACGGCGTCGACGAGCGGAGCGACCGCGTACCCGGCGAACAGCGCCTGCAGCGCGCGGACGGGGTCCGTCTCGGCGACCGTCACCCGGAAGCCGAGCGCGGCGAGCACCAGGGCGACCCCCTCGCCGACGTGCCCGAACCCGGCGACGACCGCCGCGCCTCCCGGCCGGACCCGGTGCGTGTCGGACGCGAGCCCGTCGACCAGGTCGAGCACCGCGAACACCGTCGACTGCCCGGTGCCGTACCGGTTGTCGAAGAACGTCTTCGTGCGGGCGTCGTTCACCGCGACCACGGGGATCCCGAGCTCCCCGCGGGACGCCATCACCCGGAGGGGCCGGAGGCCGCTCGTCGTCTCCTCCGCCGCGCCGAGCATCGTCGGCAGCAGGTCGGGGCGCTCCTGGTGCGCGAGCCGGATGAGGTGGGAGCCGTCGTCGAGCAGGACGTGCGGCCGGGTGTCGAGCATCGCGAGGGCGAGCTGCAGCTGCTCGGCGGTCGTCGCCGTGCTGCTCGCGTGCACGGTCAGCCCCGCTCGCCGGAGCGCGTCCGCGACCGCGTCGTCCGTCTCGTCGGCGTGGGCGTAGACGACGACCTCGGCGCCGGCGTCGCGGAGGAGCAGACTCAGCACCGCGGTCTTCGGCTCGAGGAACATCGCGACGCCGATCCGGGTGCCCCGCAGGAGCCCGCCGTCGCGGAGTTCCGCCGCGACCGCACGGGAGACCGGCATCGAACGCCGCGCCCAGCGGAGCCGTGCGTCGGCGGCCGGGTCGTCCTCCGGTTCGCGGCCGGTGGAGACGAGGAAGACGTCGTCGGAGAGCGCCGGCACACCGAGCACGCCGGGGCGGACGGCCGCGACCGGGCCGAAGGCGTCCTCGTCGACGGCGGGCAGGTGCCGACCGGCGTCCACGACGACCAGGGTGGCGCCGCGGGGGCGGTCGGCCTCGCGTTCGACGACCGCGGTCGTCTCGTCCGGGTGCCCCAGGCACCAGAGTTGGTCGACCGGTTCGTGGTCGGCCGACGGCCGGGCACCGAGGCCGGTCAGCAGGCCGTGCAGCGCAGCGACGTCGCGGGCGTCACCGCCGACGATGCGGAACCGGCGGGCGGCGACGAGCAGGTTCGTGGCGGCCGCGAAGCGACGCACGGCCGCCGAGGCCCAGGCGCGCGTCTCGGGGTCGGGTCCGGGCGGCATGGGTCAATCGTAGGGCGGCCGTTCGTAGGAGGTCGTTCCGCTCGTAGGAGGTCAATCCGCTCGTAGGAGGTCGTTCCGCTCGTAGGAGGTCAGTTCTTCTGACCCCCTATGCGCGATTCCGCTTCCCATTGCACCCGGTGTGGGTCAGAACGTGCAGCATCACGCGAGCGGGTGCGGTGCCGGGGTCGCCTCCCAGGCCGGGTCCCCGTCGACGCTGCCCGGCCCTCCGACAGCGGCCCGCTTCCGCGCTCGGACGAGCACCGCCACCAGGATGACGACCCCGATGGCCGACACGATCAACAGGCCGATCACGTACAGCGTCGTGGCGACCCCCGCGAGCGACGCGGGGACGTAACCGTTCCGGAGGGCGGAGAACGGCGTCCCCGTCACGACGAACGCCAGGAGGGTCGAGATCGTCGAGTTCGAGTCCCACAACCCGTGGAGCACCGACACCACCACGTAGGCAACGACCGCCGCCCAGGACCACCGGAACCGGGCCCGACCGTGCGAGGCGCCGAAGAGCACCGCCCCGAGGATCGCCGTCCACAGCACGTGCCCGACCGGCGACAGGATCGCCCGGACCACCTCCGTCTGCAGCAGCGACGCCAGGTCGATGCCGCGACTCGTGATCGCCGCGTTGAAGGCGTACCCGGCGGACTCGAACGCGGCGAACCCCGCGCCGACCGTCGCACCGAGGAGCGCCCCCTGCCGCGCCGTCTTCGGCCGCACACGCCAGCCGACGACGACGAGGAGCACGCCCTTCACGAACTCCTCGACGAACCCGACCACGACGTACACCGCGGCACCGGACTGCAGATCGGCCTCGAGGAGCGACGCCCCGAGCACCCCGAGGATGCCGCCGACGAAGAACGCCACGATCAACTGCATGGTGCTCACCGAGCCCGTCACCCGCTCGATCACGAACAGCACGACGGTGAACGGCACGAGGAAGCTGCCGAGCAGGATGATCGTCGGCACGAGGTTCGTGTTGCTCGTCGAGATCGTCACGACGATGGTGACGACCCACAGCACGAACCCGACGACGAGGGTCTTCCACCACCAGCCGTGGCGATGGTGCGGATGGGCGACGCTGACGTCGGCAGGCAGGCTCATGGGGACATGGTGCTCCGACCCGTGCACGAGTGGTCACGGGAATGGCGCGGACCGTCCTGGTGTTCCGAGCAACATGACTGACGAGACGTTCGACAAGGTGACGATGTTCGGCGCTGACTGGTGCCGCGACTGCCGACGTTCCAAGGCGCTGCTCGACACGCTCGGCGTGGACTACGAGTACGTGGACGTCGAGGCCGACCTGTCCGCCGCCGACCGTGCCGAGGCGATCAGCGGGCGGAAGAACATCCCCGTCGTGGTGCTGCCGAACGGCAAGCACTTCGTGGAGCCGTCCGACGCCGAGCTGCGCTCGGAGCTCGAGGCGTCCGCGCTCGTCTGAGCCCGTGGCGCGGGGCTGGGTGTGGGGCTGTTCCGCGCGTAGGGGGCCGAATCGCGCGTAGGGAGCAGGAAGTTTCGACCTCCCATGCGCGATTCCGCTTCCTATTGCATGCGCGATGGGTCGGAACGCCGCTGCCGCCACACCGGAACACCGCCGGGACACCACCGCGCGACCCCGCGCGACCGGACATCGGATGAATCGGGCATGATGGCGGCGTGATCATCGACGCTCACCACCACCTCTGGGACCCCGCCGACCGGCCGTACCCCTGGATGGACGACTCCGTCGCCCCGATCCGCCGCCGGTTCGACGTGGACGACCTCCGTACGGTCACGCGCGACACCGACGTCACGCGGACCATCGTCGTGCAGGCCGTGCACGATCCCGGTGAGACGGCCTGGCTCTTCGAGCAGCCCGAACCGGTCGCGGGAGTCGTGGGCTGGGTCGACCTCACCGCGCCCGACGTGACCGAGCGACTCGGCGCGATCGGCCATCCGCGCCTCGTGGGCATCCGGCACCAGGCGCAGGACGAGCCCGACCCGGACTGGCTGGCACGTCCCGACGTCACCCGGGGCATCCGAGCCGTGGCCGCCGCCGGGCTCGTGTTCGACCTGCTCGTGCGGGAGCGGGAGCACGCTGCCGCCCTCGCGCTCGTCGATGCCGTCCCCGAGGCGTCCTTCGTGCTGGACCACGCGGGCAAGCCGGCGATCGCGGCCAGCGCAGCCAGCGCAGCCGGCGCGACCAGCGCAGCCTGCCCGACCACCCCAGCCATTGCAACCACCGCAACCGACGGCGCCGCCGACGCCTGGCGCGCCCGGATGCGGGAGTTCGCCGCCCGCCCGAACGTCGTGTGCAAGGTCTCCGGCCTCCTCACCGAGGCCGGCGACCACTGGCGCGACCGCCCCGTCGCCCGCTACGCCCGCGAGGTCGTCGAGACCTTCGGCCCGGACCGCACGGTGTTCGGCTCGGACTGGCCGGTGTCGACCCTGGCCACCGACTACGCCGAGGTCCTCGCGGTGACGACCTCCGCCCTCGCCGACCTCAGCGAGCACGAACGGGACGCCGTGTTCCGCGGGACCGCTGAGCGTGTGTACCTTGCCCGGAGCCAGCGGCAGACATAGGATGTTTCCGCTGCACTGGCGCAGCAGGAGAGCGAGGAACGATGCGGTTCGCACGACTCGGCCCGGCGGGACGCGAGATCCCCGTGGCCATCGACACCGACGGCGAGGTCCTCGACCTCCGCCCGATCACGAACGACGTCTCGGGCTCGTTCCTGGCGTCCGACCCCGTCGGCCGCGTGCAGCACGCCCGCAGCGCCGGCGACCTGCGGTCCATGCCGGACGCCGACTCGCTCCGCCGCGGTGCTCCCGTCGCCCGCCCCGGCAAGGTCGTCTGCATCGGCCTCAACTACCGCGACCACGCTGCCGAGACCGGCGCGGACATCCCGACCGAACCGATCGTGTTCATGAAGGACCCGATGACGGTGATCGGCCCCGACGACGAGGTCCTGGTCCCCCGAGGCAGCACGAAGACCGACTGGGAGATCGAGCTCGCCGTCGTGATCGGCACGACCGCCCGCTACTGCGAGTCAGAGGACGAGGCCGCGACGCACATCGCCGGCTACGCCATCGCCAACGACGTGTCCGAGCGGGAGTTCCAGCTCGAGCGCGGCGGGCAGTGGGACAAGGGCAAGTCCTGCGAGACCTTCAACCCACTCGGACCGTGGCTCGTGACGCCCGCGTCGTTGGACGACGCCGGCATCGACCCGACCGCGATCCCCCTGCGGCTCACCGTCAACAGCGAGGTCCGTCAGGACGGCACGACCGCGGACATGATCTTCCGTCCCGCCGAGATCGTCCGGTACCTGTCGCAGTTCATGGTGCTGTACCCGGGCGACGTCATCAGCACGGGTACCCCGGCCGGCGTCGCGCTCGCGGGCAACGCCCCGTACCTACAGCCCGGCGACGTGGTCGAGCTCACCGCCGAGGGCCTCGGCTCGCAGCGGCAGACGGTCGGAGCGGCGTGATGACCGGGTCACACGACGGCGTGCGCGCGATCGTCACCGGTGGCGCATCCGGCATCGGTGCAGCGATCGTCACCGCACTGCAGGACCGCGGGGCCACGGTCGCCGTGCTCGACCTGCAGCCGTCGACCGCCGAGGGCGTCGTCTCGGTGACCTGCGACGTCGGCGACGACGACTCCGTCCGCGCGGCCGTCGCGAGCGCCGTCGACCAACTCGGCGGACTCGAGGTGCTCGTCAACAACGCCGGCATCGGCGCACAGGGCACGGTCGAGGACAACCCCGACGACGAGTGGCGCCGCGTGTACGAGGTGAACGTGCTCGGCACCGTCCGGCTGTCCCGTGCTGCACTCCCCCACCTCCGCGTCTCCGGCAACGCGAGCATCGTCAACACCTGCTCGATCGCAGCGACCGCCGGCCTCCCGCAGCGGGCGCTGTACTCGGCGACGAAGGGCGCCATCGCGGCGCTCACCCGCGCGATGGCCGCCGACCACCTCCGCGAGGGCATCCGCGTCAACGCTGTCAACCCGGGCACCGCCGACACCCCGTGGGTGGGTCGCCTGCTCGAAGCGGCTCCGGACCCGGCCGCCGAACGCGCAGCGCTCGAAGCACGGCAACCGCACGGCCGGCTCGTGGCACCGGAGGAGGTCGCCGAGGCCGTCGCGTACCTGACGAGTCCCCTCGCGCGGTCGACGACGGGCGTCGACCTCGCGGTCGACGGCGGGATGCAGGCACTCCGGCTCCGGCCCGCCTGATGGTGCCGGACCGGGCCTGGAGGCACGACTATCGTCGACCTGTCGGCTCGCGCCGGCGTGCGTGGGCTGAGCAGGAGGTGGTGACGTGGCTTCGTTGACCGACGACGCGATCGCGCGCATCCAGCAGATGATCGTGAGCGGCGAGCTCCAGCCCGGTCAGCGCCTCCCGCCCGAGAAGGAGCTCAGCGAGTCCCTCGGGCTGTCCCGGAACAGCCTGCGCGAAGCGGTGAAGGCCCTCGAGCTCATCCGCGTGCTCGACGTCCGGCGCGGCGACGGCACGTACGTGACCTCCCTCGAGCCGGGGGTGCTGCTCGAAGCGGTGTCGTTCGTCGTCGACATGCACCACGACCGCTCGCTCGTGGACCTGCTCGAGGTCCGGCGCATCCTCGAGCCCGCCTCCGCCGTCCTCGCGACGGCCCGGGCGTCCGAGCAGCAGATCGACGACCTGGCGACCCTGATGGCCTCGGTCGGCGAGGACACCGGCGTCGAGGACCTCGTCGCCCACGACCTGCTGTTCCACTCCACCATCGCGGGGATCGGCGGCAACCAGTACCTGTCCGGCCTGCTGGACGCCCTGTCGAGCAAGACCGTGCGGGTGCGGGTGTGGCGCGGCCTCACGCAGAACGGCTCCGTGCAGCGCACCCTCGACGAGCACGCGGCGATCGTGGACGCCATCCGTCGCCGGGATCCGCAGCTCGTGCAGGCCCTCGTCGTGTCGCACGTCGAGGGCGTGGAGCGCTGGCTCCGCCGCTCGCTGGACTGAACCTGAGTGCGCACTGAGGGGTGACCGTGTTCAGTCGGTCGTCGGCCCTGACTCCGGCAAACCATGCCGCGGCAACCGCACCCACAAGGAGGAAACCGTGCTCGGTCTCATCATCAGCCTCATCATCATCGGACTCATCGCCGGCGCCGTCGCACGGCTCGTCATGCCCGGCAAGCAGCACATCTCGATCCCGATGACGATCCTGCTCGGGATCATCGGCTCGTTCGTCGGGGGCTTCCTCGGCTTCCTGATCTTCCAGCACGACCCGATGGACGGCTTCTTCCAGCCGGCCGGCATCATCGGTTCGATCATCGGCGCGATCATCGTGCTGTTCATCTACCTGCGGGTCACCGGCCGCCGCGGCGCCACGCGCTGACCCTGCACCACCGCACAACCGAAGTCACCCCGAGCCGCGCGAACGCGCGGCTCGGGGTGACTTTCGTTGTGCGGGGCCCCGCCCGCACCCGCCGGCCCCCCGGGCGCCCGGGCGCCCGCCCGGTCAGTCGCCGAGCAGCCCGGCCGCGCGCAGGTCGTCCCAGAGCGCGTCGGGCACGACCGCCGCGGCACGCTCGGCGTTCGAGCGCACCTGGTCGGCGGACTGCGCCCCGAGGGCGATCGTCCGCACGGCGGCGGCGCGGCGCGGGAACGCCAGCGCGGCCTCGGGCAGTGTCACACCGTGGCGCTCGCAGACGTCGGCGATGGCGTTCGCCCGTTCGATGCGGTCGGCCGGGGCCTCGGCGTAGTCGTACTGCGCCCCCGCGGCGGGCCGGTCGAGCCCGAGCAGCCCGGAGTTGTAGACGCCGACCGCCACGACGGCGACCCCGAGGCCCTCGCACCGTGCGACGAGCGACGCCGCCGGCTGCTCGAAGAGCGTGTACCTGCCGGCGAGCATGACGACGTCGCACAACCCGGTGTCGACCGCGGCGGACAGGGCCTCGACGGAGTTCGACCCGACGCCGACCGCCCGGACCACGCCCTCGTCCCGCAGCTCGGCGAGCGTGGGGAGCGCCTGGGTGAGCCCGTCGGTCAGGGAGTACACGTCCGGGTCGTGCAGGTACGCGATGTCGACGTGGTCGAGGCCGAGCCGGTCGAGCGATTCGTCGAGCGATCGCCGGACACCCGACGGGGACGGGTCCCACTGCCGCACGAGGTCGTCCGGCACGGCGAACCCGCCGGACTCCAGGTCGTCGCCGTCGCCGCGGCCGGGCACGAGCAACCGACCGACCTTCGTCGAGACGAGGTACTCGTCGCGGGGCCGGTCGGCGAGCGCCTGACCCAGTCGCCGTTCGGACAGTCCGAGGCCGTAGTGCGGCGCGGTGTCGAACCCGCGCACCCCGACGTCCCACGCTGCGTCGACGGTGGCCCGGGCGTCCTCGTCGGACACCGGGTGCAGCAGGTTGCCGATCCCGGCGCCGCCGAGCCAGAACGGCCCGGCGTCGAGGGGGAGGTCGGGGTCGGTCATGCCTGTCCTTCCAGTGTCCAGACGAGCGGGATGCCGTCGTCGTTGCCCGAGTAGTCGTCGTCCGCCTCGAGCAACGGGTTGATGACGTCCTGCCAGGCGGCGTTCACCGGGTCGCCGGCGAGCGACCGGCGCATCGCACGGTAGTCCTCGACCTCGATGAGGTGGACCAGGTCCTGCCCGTCCCGCCAGATGCTCCAGTTGGCGACCCCGGCGGCACGGAGCCGCTCGACGAGTGCGGGCGGGATCGCGGCGTGCGCGTCCGCGTAGGCGGCCTCCTGGCCCGCCCGCAACCGTGTCCTCGAGAGGATCCGCTGCATCAGTCGCGCAGGAAGAGCTCGACCACCGGCACCGCGACGTCGGGTCGGACGATCGGCAGGGTGAGCGTCAGCGTGCCGGCCGGCTGTCCGCCGAGTCCGGTGTTCTGCGCGCGGGTGCCCTCCGGGATCTCGCGGTGGTGGATCTCCGACGCGTCGTTGAGGAGCTGCGCGTACTCGACCTTCCCGGCGAGGCCGGGGAGGTGCACGTGCTCGAAGGGCCACGTGAAGAGGTGCAGGTACAGGCGGTTCCCGGCCTGCGTGTACACGGTGCCGGCCGGCGCCCGGAACGACGACGGCCCGGCGCCGTAGACGGACCGCGCGTGCTGGTGCATCCACGAGCCCACCCCGGCGAGCGCCGTCCGTGCGACCCCGTCGAACTCCCCGCGACCCGTCGGCCCGACGTTGAGGAGCATGTTGCCGTTGTTCGAGACCCCGTCGACGAGCATCCGGACGAGCAGGTCGACGCTCTTCACGTTGAGGTTGTCGCGGTCGTAGCCCCACGAGCCGTTGAGGGTCTGGCAGGCCTCCCACGGCACACGGACACCGTCGACCTCCATCGGCTTGTCCGGCTGGTACTGCTCCGGGGTGACGAGGTCGCCGGGGATGTCGAGCCGGTCGTTGACGATGATGCCGGGCTGCAGGCGCTTCGTCAGCGCCATGAGCTCCTCGGAACCCCATTCGTCGCGGCCCTTGCCGCCCCAGATGTCCTCGTGGTCGTTGTCCCGGTACGAGAAGTCGTAGAAGAGGTAGTCGATCCGGCCGTAGTCGGTCAGCAGCTCCGTCACCTGTCCGTGCAGGTAGTCGCGGTAGCGGGCCATGTCCCGGCCCTCGTTGAGCCGGGCGATCTCCTCCGGGGAGTCGTCGCGTCGCGGGTGCACCCCGTCGATGGTGAAGTCCGGATGGTGCCAGTCGATGAGCGAGTGGTAGAACCCGACGCGCAGGCCCTCGGCGCGGACGGCGTCGACGAACTCGCGCACGATGTCCCGGCCGAACCGGGTGTTCGTGGCCTTGTAGTCCGTCAGCGCGCTGTCCCAGAGCGCGAAGCCCTCGTGGTGCTTCGTCGTGAGCACGACGTACTTCATCCCGGCCTCGCGGGCTCGGCGTGCCCAGTCGGCGGCGTCGAACAGGTCCGGGTCGAAGTGGTCGAAGTACTTCTGGTAGTCGGCGTCGGTGATCCGCTCGCGGTTCTTCACCCACTCGTGCCGTGCCGGCAGGGCGTAGAGCCCCCAGTGGATGAACATGCCGAACCGGTCGTGGCTGAACCACGCGGGCAGGCCGGTGGCGTCGGTCTCGGTCTGCGGCTCTGCAGGTGCGGTGATGGTCATGAGGCCAGTGTTCCTTTCAGGACGGACGAAGGGGACGGACGAAGGGGACGGACGAAGGGGAAGGCGGGGCGTCAGCGGCCGCCGAGGCCGGAGGTGACGATGCCCTTGACGAGGTGCTTCTGGAGCAGGACGAGCAGGATCACGGTCGGCAGCATCGAGATCACCGAGGCCGCCATCACGAGGTTCCACTCGGAGCCCTGCTGGCCGAAGAACTGCTGCAGGCCGAGCGGGATGGTGCCGTGGGCCTCGACGTCGTTCACGACGACGAGCGGCCAGAGGAACGAGTTCCAGTACGAGATGAACGAGAACACCGCGAGCACGGCCATGGTCGGCCGGGCGAGCGGGAGCATCACCGAGAAGAACGTCCGGATCGCTCCGGCACCGTCCACGCGGGCCGCGTCGTCGAGCTCCTGCGGCACGGTCAGGAAGAACTGCCGGACGAGGAAGGCGCCGAGCGCGGTGAAGGCCCACGGGATGATGAGCGCCTGGAAGGTGTCGACCCAGCCGAAGCCCTGCATCATCACGTACATCGGGATGACGAGGACGTCCTGCGGGATCATCAGGGTGACGAGGAACAGCAGGAACACCGTGTTCCGGCCGCGCCAGCGCAAGCGCGAGAACGCGTAGCCGGAGAGCACGGCCACGGCGACGTTGATCGCCGTCCCGACCGCCGCGACGAACACCCCGTTCAGGATGAACCGCGCGAACGGCAGGTAGGTGAACGCCTGCACGTAGTTGTCCCACTCGAGCGAGCGACCCCAGAGCGTCGGCGGGGTGGTGAACACCTGATCGGCGGGCTTGAGGCTCGTCGCGACCATGTAGATGAGCGGCGAGACGAACAGGAGCGTGACGAGGCAGAGCAGGGCGTACCCGATCGCGTGCCGGACCCGCCCCGGTCGTGGCGCGGACTTCGTCCTGGCGACGGCGCGGGGGTTGACCGTCCGGTTCGACGTGGTGGCACCGACGTGCCCGCGGACCGCTTCACTCATAGTGCACCCACCGCTTCTGCCCGAGGAACTGGACGGCCGTGATCCCGAGGATGATGACGAACAGCACCCAGGCGCCGGCCGAGGCCAGACCGAGCTGCTGGTTCTGGAAGCCGGTGTTGTAGATGTACTGCACGAGGGTCTCCGTCGCGGTGCCCGGCCCGCCCTTCGTCAGGACGAACGGTTGCACGAACACCTGGAACGAGGTGATCAGCGTCATCATCGTCGCGAAGAACACCGACGGCGAGATGAGCGGGAACTTGATGGCCCAGAAGGTCTGCCAGGCGTTCGCGCCGTCGAGCTGCGAGGCCTCGATCTGGTTCTCCGGCACGGCGTCGAGTGCCGCCGAGAAGATCAGCATGTTGTAGCCGAAGCCCTGCCACACGCTCATCGCGACGATGGCGAACATCGCCCAGTGCTCGTCGGCGAGGAAGTTCGGCGCGTGCACGCCGACGGTGGACTGCAGCGACGCGTCGATCGCCCCACCGGGTTGGTACAGCATCCGCCACACGACGACGTTCGCGACGATCGGTGTGATGGTCGGGATGAAGAACAGGACGCGGAAGACGTGTCGACCGGCGATCCGCGGTGTCAGCCAGGCGGCGAGCCCGAGCGACACGACGAGGTTCAGCGGCACGTACAGCACCACGAACAGTGCCGTGTTCAGCGCGACCGTGCGGAAGACCGGGTCGGCGAACAGTCGGGCGTAGTTCTCGATGCCGGCCCAGCTGCGCTCGCCGAGCATGGGCCAGTTCATGAAGCTGACGACGAGCGACGCGATGATCGGGAACGCCGTGAAGACGACGAGTCCGATCGAGTGCGGTGCCGCGAACGCAGCCCCCCACCAGGAGCGGCGCCCGAGCGCGCTCGTGTCCTCGCCGCCCTTCCGCCGCGGGGTGGCGGCTCCGACCGCGATCGCGGTGGCGACCGCGGGGACGGCCGCTTCGGCCGGTGGGTCCTGGATGGTGGTCATGCGACGACCTCCTCGTCGTTCGCGCGGTCCTGGGTGGGGTGGAGACGGACGGGAGGCGCGGGGCGGGGTCGACCCGCGCCTCCAGTCCGGCGGGTGGCGCGCTGGCTACTGCGTGCCGAGCTGACCGGCGATCGAGGACATGGTCGCCTTGCCGGAGGTCTGCCCGTTCACCGCCTGCAGCGCGTACTGCGTGAACAGCTGGGAGAGCTGGTCGCTCTGCTTGTTCCCGAGGAGCGGGGACGACTTCGCGAGTGCTGCCTTGAGCGCGGGCTCGGCGCCCTCGATGCCGGCGCTGGAGTACCAGGCCGCCTGCGCCGCGGTGCGACCGGGGAACGCGCGACCCTGTTCGGCGAGCGAGGTCAGGACCTTCTCGCTGGTCATCGTCTGCACGGCCTTGAACGCCTGCTCCGGGTACTTGCACTGCTTCGAGACGCCGAAGCCGGAGCCGGCGGCGAAGGTCGACGGACCCGAGGTGCCGGCGGGGAGCGTCGTGACGCCCAGGTCGAACTTCACCTTGGCCTTCTGGCTGATGAGCGACCACGGACCGTCGGTGTACATCGCGACCTTGCCGGCGGCGAAGTCGTTTCCCGGTGTCGACGAGTCCGACGACGCCTGCGTCGCGTAGCCCTTCTTCACGAGCGTCGAGAGCCAGTCGAGGCCGTCCGCGAACTTCGCGTTCGACGCGTCGAGCTTGCCGTCGGACGTGATCACCCGGCCGCCGTTGTAGCCGTAGACCATCGACTCGAGGTTGAGGTCGCTGACCGTCGAACCGAACTCGGTGATGCCCTTCGCCTTGAGCGCAGCGCCCGCCGCCTCGAAGTCGTCGACCGTCCAGCCCGGCTTCGGCTCGGCGACGCCGGCCTGCTTGAAGAGGTCGCGGTTGTAGAACATCATGATGGGCCCGGTGTCGTACGGCAGGCCGTAGAGCTTCCCGTCGACCTTCATGCCGTCGAGCGCCGTGCTGTCGAACGCGGACAGGTCGGTGCCGTCCTTCTCGGCGAGGTCGTCGAGGGGCAGCAGCGACGACGTGTAGTTCGCGGCGCGGAGCGACTGCATGCTCACGACGCACTGGGCGCCGCCGGCACTCAGCTGCGTGCTGAGCTTCGTGAAGTAGTTCTCGAACGGTGCGCCCTGGATCGTCAGGGTGATGCCGTCCTCGCTCTTCACGGTGTCGGCGACCTTCTGCCAGGCGGCCTTGTCCTCCTTCCCGGCGATCCACATGGACCAGGTCAGGGCGTCCTTCGACTGGCTCCCACCGGCACTGCTGCCGGAGGAACAGCCGGTGAGCACGAGGGCCGCGGCAGCTGCTGCCGCGAGCCCGGCGATCATTCGTCGTCGTTGCATCGGAGTCTCCACTTCGTCGTGGTGATCGGGTGAGGGTGTGGGCGTGGTGGTCAGGCGACGCGGACCGCGTCGGGGATGTCCTCGGCCGTGCCGGCCCAGACCGGGCCGTCCGGGAACGAGTACGTGTCGAGGGTTTCGGCGAGCATCTCGGTGCCGGCGCCGGGCGCGGTCGGCGGCCAGTACCGGCCGTCGTGGACGTCCACCGGGGTCACGAAGTGCTCGTGCAGGTGGTCGACGAACTCGATGCACCGGGAGTCGACCTCGCCGGTCAGCGCGACCGCGTCGAACATCGAGAGGTGCTGGACGGCCTCGCACAGGCCGACGCCGCCGGCGTGCGGGCACACCCGGACGCCGTGCTTCGCCGCGAGGAGCAGGATCGCGAGGTTCTCGTTCACCCCGGCGACCCGGGTGGCGTCGATCTGCAGGACGCTCATCGCGCGGGCCTGGATGAGCTGCTTCGCGATGACCCGGTTCGCCATGTGCTCCCCCGTCGCCACCGGGATCGGGGCGATGCGGCGGGCGATCTCGGCGTGCGCGAGGACGTCGTCGGGGCTCGTCGGCTCCTCGACCCAGGCGATGTCGAACGGGCGCAGCCGCTCGATCCAGGCGACGGCCTCGTCGAGGTCCCAGCGCTGGTTCGCGTCGATGGCGATCCGGATGTCGGGGCCGACGGTGGCGCGGGCGATGCCCATCCGTCGGACGTCCTCGTCGACGTCGCCGCCGACCTTGAGCTTGATCTGGGCGAAGCCCTCGTCGACGGCTTCACGGCAGAGCCGGGCGAGCTTCTCGTCGTCGTAGCCGAGCCAGCCCGGGGTGGTCGTGTACGCCGGGTAGCCCTCGCGCTCGAGCCGTTCGCGGCGTTCGGCCCGGAGGGGTTCGGCGTCGCGGAACAGTCCGAGCGCCTCGTCGGGCGTGATCGCGTCGGTGAGGTACCGGAAGTCCACGAGGTCGACGAGCGCCTCGGGGCTGAGACCCGCCAGCAGCGCCCACAGGGGTTGCCCGGCGCGCTTCGCCCGGAGGTCCCAGAGCGCGTTCACCACGGCGCCGATCGCCATGTGCATGACGCCCTTCTCCGGGCCGAGCCAGCGGAGCTGCGAGTCGTGCACGAGGGCGCGCCAGGTGCCGCCCATGTCGTCGAGGAGTGCTTCGGCGTCCGCGCCGACGACGTGGTCGCGGAGGGCTGCGATCGCCGCCTCCTGCACCTCGTTGCCGCGGCCGATGGTGAAGACGAAGCCGGTGCCGACGTGCCCGTCGAGGGCGTCCGTGGCGATCTCGACGTAGGCGGCGGAGTAGTCGGGTGCCGGGTTCATCGCGTCGGACCCGTCGTGTTCCCGTGAGGTCGGGAACCGGATGTCGCGCACGCGCAGACCGGTGATGCGGCTCATCGTGTCTCCTGCCCGTCCGGTCTCCGTCGACCGAACGAGGCAATCGAAACATCCGATGTCTCTGCTGTCAAGACCCGAGTTGGTTGCGTTTCAGCCACGAAGCGCGGCGAGTCGTCCGATGACTCGGCACCGGCGCGCTGGCGGGGGGGGCCATTCCGCTCGTAGTGGGTCGTTCCGCGCGTAGGAAGCCGTTCCGCTCGTAGGAAGCAGGAATTTCCTGCCCCCTATGCGCGAAAGCGCTTTCTACCGCAGCTGCGATGGGTCGGAACGCGACCACGGCCTGGAGGCGCGGTGCGGGTCCGACCTGCACCGCGCCTCCAGGCCGTGGTCAGGCTGGGTCAGGACGTGGCGAGCCGGCCCATCTCGGCGACCACGCCGCGGAGCCGGTCCGCCAGCTCGTCGTGCGTGCCGACCGTGAAGCGGTGCGCGGCCTCGATGGCCGCCGCCATCACGAGGGTCACCGCGGTCCGCGCTGAGTCGGCGTCGGCGCGCTCCGATGCGACCTCGTGGATCGCGAGCCGTGCATCCGCCATCCACTGCAGCATCGTCGGCACCATCTCCGGCCGCGCCTGGACGAGCTCCTTCATGCGGCGACGGTCCTCGGGGAGGGTCACCGTCTGCGCGACGAGGTCACAGAGGTCCGACACGAGCGGCCCCTCGCCGACGAGGAACGCGGCACGGGCCGCATCCGGCACCGTCGTGGCGGGGAGCCCCAGCGCGGCGTTGCCCTTCGACGGGAAGTAGTTGAAGAACGTGCGGGGCGAGACCCCCGCGGAGGAGCAGATCTCCTCGACCGTGACGCCCGCGAGCCCCCGGCCGGTCACGAGCTCGAGCGCGGCCCCGTGGATGGCGGCCCGGGTCTGCTGCTTCTTGCGCTCCCGCAGGCCGCCGTCGGCGGGCGCCTCGGTGTTGGTCGCTTCGGCGGTGGTCGCTTCGGTGGTGGTCGCTTCGGTGGTGGTCACGTGCTGCTCCTGGTGTGGCACGGGTCATGCGGAGCGGGGCCTCCTGGCTGGTGGCAGGAGGCCCCGATCGGCCTAGTCGTTCGACGCGCTCCGTTGGACGGCGATCGAACCGGTGACGGGAGCGGTGGGCGATCCCATGGTGTCCGCAGCCTTGACCGCCTGCACCTCGAGGTCGTCAGCCGTGCCGGCATTGTCCGCCTGCTCCTGCAGTGCCGAGCTCTTGCGGAGCGGCGGCGCCTTGAAGAACCAGCTCAGGATGAACGCGAGCAGGATCACGGCGAAGCCGACCCAGTAGACCGTCACGGCCGAGGAGTTGAACCCGGTCATGAACGGCTTCGTGAGGGCCTTGTCCGCACCGTTCAGGTAGGACGTGTCGCTCGTCTCGGCGTTCGAGTTGCTCGAGGAGTTCGAACCCTTGTCGATCTGCTTCGCCAGCGTCGGCGCGAGGTCGTTCACCCAGTAGGTGCGCTGCGCCTCGTTCGACCAGTCGACGACGAGCTTGCCGTCCTGCACACTGGCGTGCGCCTTGTCAGCAGCGGCCGTGAGGGCCTGCTGCTGCACGGCCTCCGGAGCGCCGGTGGTGGCCTGGGTCACCTTGGCGGTCGCGGCGTCGAGACCCGACTGCACCTGCTGCTTGACCGGCGTGACGATCGGGTTCCAGATCTGGTCCATGACGCCCTGGTTCGCCTTCGCACTGGCGACGGTCGGGTTCAGGGCGGCATCGAGGGCCGAGGTCAGGTTCTTCTCGTCCGCTGTCGCGTGCAGGATGTTGGCCGGCATGATCGAGAACAGGACCGACAGGAGCACCGCGGTGCCGAGCGTTCCACCGATCTGGCGGAAGAACGTCGCCGAGCTGGTCGCCACACCCATGTCACGCGGCTGGACCGAGTTCTGCGAGGCGAGGGTGATGCTCTGCATGAGCTGCCCCAGGCCGAGGCCGATGAGGAACATGCCGATCATGAGGAACCAGAGCGGCTTGTCGATCGTCATGAACGTCAGGACGACGTAGCCGCACGACACCAGCGCGGTGCCGATCACCGGGAAGATCCGGTACCGGCCGGTGCGGGCGACGATCTGGCCCGATGCGATCGAGGCGATCATCAGACCACCGATCATCGGCAGGGTCGCGAAGCCGGACTCGGTCGGGGTCAGGCCGGTGACGATCTGCAGGTAGAGCGGGATGGTCAGCATGGCGCCGAACATCGCGAAGCCGACGAGGAACCCGAGGATCGTGGCCATCGAGAACGTGCTCGAGCGGAACAGCTTGAGCGGGATGATCGCGTCGTCCTTCATGAGCGTCTCGACGACGAGGAAGGCGACGAGGCCGAGCGCGCCGATGACGTAGCAGGCGATCGCGGCCGCCGAGCCCCAGCCCCACGTACGGCCCTGTTCCGCGACGAGGAGGAACGGGACGAGCGTGACGATGACCGAGGTCGCACCCCACCAGTCGATGCGCGGCTTCGCCTTGGCGTCGCCGAACTTCGGGAGGTGCAGGAACGCGATGACCATGAGGAGCGCGGCGACACCGATCGGCACGTTGACCAGGAAGACCCAGCGCCAACCGGTGATGCCGAGGATGCTCGTCGCACCGGCGAAGAGGCCACCGATGAGCGGGCCGATGACGGAAGAGATGCCGAACACCGCGAGGAAGTACCCCTGGTACTTGGCACGCTCACGCGGGGCGAGGATGTCGCCCATGATCGCGAGCGGCAGCGACATCAGCGCGCCCGCTCCGATGCCCTGGAACGCGCGGAACGCGGCGAGCATGATCATCGACGTGGACATCGTCGAGAGCAGCGACCCGAGGATGAACACCGCGATGCCGAAGATGTAGAGCGGGCGGCGGCCGAAGACGTCGGACAGCTTGCCGTAGATCGGCGTGGTGATCGTCGAGGCGATCAGGTAGGCCGTGGTGACCCACGCCTGCTGGTCCAGCCCGTGCAGGTCGTCACCGATCGTGCGGATCGCCGTGCCGACGATCGTCTGGTCGAGGGACGACAGGAACATGCCGGCCATGAGGCCGTAGATGACGAGGAGGATCTGGCGGTGCGACATGATCGGCTTCCCCGGCGCGCTGGCCGGGGTGCTCTGTCGTCCGCGCTGCACCTCGACGGGTGCGGTGGCAGTAGACATGGGGGTCCTTCAGGGGTGCGAGGGTGATCGTCTGCGCGACTAACCTTGCAGACGCTGCAACTTTACATCACGAGCACCTTTGCTTCCAACGCAAAGTTGCCATCTGTGCACTTTCGTGAACGGCTTCTCAGCTACGGTGGCCCGCATGGGACGCACGACCTGGACCGAAGTGCCGACGATCCTGCAGGCCCGGGTCGCCTTCGTGAAGACCCTGTCGCGCTCCCGCAACCGGGACGGGTTCCGACTGCACGAGCAGGGTCTTCGCTTCGGCGTCACCGGCGGCCGTCGACGCAGTCCTGGCCGGGCTCGCGGGCACGTTCTTCGAGAAGGCCGCGCGACCGGCGATCCCGCACATGCCCTCACTGCGGGACTTCCAACGCCGCGAGGGACTGGCCGCGGCCGAGTGGCTGCTCCGGCGGTGGTCCGTGCGCCGTTGACCGCTCATCGTGCGCCCGGCGGTACCCCGATGATCCAGGAACCGCAACGTCCCGGAGCGTACGGTCCACCGCATGACTGACGAGCACGACAGCAGCCCGCGTCCCGAGGACGACGCCGCACGCCTCGGACTCGTCGTCGTCGGCGAGGCAGCAGCGCTGCACTCAGGCGACGATGCGGCCCTGGACGCGAGCGAGCAGAACATCCGCGAGGTCATCGACGAGATGATCGACGAACCACTGACGGAACGGCAGGAGCAGGTCGTCGAGCGGCTGGCGGCCGCCGGCGGCACGCTGACCGCGGGCCTCAGCGGAGCCCTCGCCGCGCAGTCGGGACGGAGCGTCGACGACGTCCTGTCGGGTGCCGCCCGCAGCGTCGTCTGGCAGCAGCACCTCGCGGAGCAACGCGATGCCGGCAGCCACGACGGCAGCGACGAGCACGGCAGCGGCGAGCGCGAGGACGCCGGCGGCCAGCAGCGGGAGCGCCGGAACGACGACGGGCACGACGAGGACTGATCCCCGCCGCACCCGGCATCACATCCTGACGCTCACTCGCTCGCCGAGGGCGCCTGCTCACGCACGACGGCACGCGCAGCGGCCTGCCCCGTCGTGGCGCTCTTCACGATGTCGCTCAGCGTGAACCCGGCGGTCGTGCCGAGCAGCGCGTCGACCTCGCTGAACTGGCTGACGACACTCTTCGCGAGCGCACCCGCGCCGTCGGACGAGACCACCGTGAGCTTGTCGATGTTCCCCATCGGTGCGGCGAGCTCGCGGGCGATGCTCGGCAGCGTCTCGATCACCTTGACCCGGAGCACGGCGTCGGAGTGCTGGGCGAGTGCGTCGGCCTGGGCCTTCGTCGCGTCGGCCTCGGCCTGGCCCCTGGCGCGGATCGCGTCGGCGGCGGCTTCACCCTCGGCACGGGAGGCGTCGGCTGCGAGCTTGCGGGCCTCGGACTCGGCCTTCGCCTCTGCGGCGATCGCCTCGGCCGAGATCCGGCGGGCCTCGGCCTGCGCGCGGGCCGTCTCAACCTGGGCGCCGGCGGCGGCTTCGGCCTCGACGCGGGTCTTGCGCGCCTGGGCCTCGGCGACGGCGGAGACCTCGGACTCGAGCTCGGCACGACGCAGCTCGGCACGCTTCTGTGCCGTGATCTGTTCCTGCTCGACGACACCCTGGGACGCGCGAGCCTGGGCGAGCGGCCCGGCGGCAGCGGCTTCGGCGGAAGCGCGGTCGGCGTCGAGCTGCAGCGCGGCGCGACGGATCGCGAGGGTGTTCTCCGCTTCGGCGATGGCCTGGTCCGCCGTCGCCCGCGCCTCACGCGCTTCACGGTCTGCCTGCGCCTCGGCGTTCTCCGCCTCGAGCCGCACACGTGCGCGCTCGGCACGGCCGAGGTCGCTGATGTACTCGTTGCGGTCGGAGATGCCCTTGATCTCGAACGAGTCCACGTCGAGCCCCTGGCTGTGCAGGGCGTCCTTCGCGACGTCGAGCACGGCGACGGTGAGCTGGTCGCGGTTGCGGATGATCGTGGACACGTCGGTCGCACCGATCGAGGCACGGAGGGAACCCGACAGGACTTCGCGCGCGAAGTCGTCGATCTTCTTCTCCTGCCCGAGGAACCGCTGCGCCGCGGCCCGGATGGAGGCGTCGGCTTCGCCGACCTTCACGAGTGCGACCGCTTCCACGTCGATGGTCACGCCGCGAGAGTCCTGGGCGTTCACGTTGATGTCGATCGCGCGCGAGCTCAGCGACAGCTTCGCGACCTTCTCGAAGAACGGCCGGACGAGCACGCCGGCGCCGAGCACGACCTTGATGCCGGACTCGACGGTCTCGGTGCCGTCCGCGTTCTTGACCTTGCGGGACCGCTTGCCCGTGATGATGAGTGCTTCGTCGGCACCGGCGTTGCGGTAGACGACCTTGGCGTAGATCAGCGCGATGACCGCGAGGACGATGATCCCCGCGATGATCAGCGGGACGGCTCCGAGCGCGAACAGGACTTCCATGGCTCCCCCTCCGGACCAGGCGCGGCCCGGGTGGGCGCGGACCTGGATTCCGCATCTGTTGTTCCGTTGTCTCCCATCCTACGAGGACGAGCCGACAACGAGGGGGACCACGCGCCTACGCGCCCGCACGCCACCAGTCGTCGAAGGGCGTCGCCGGCACCTGCCGCTTGTGCTCCGTCGCGCGGTAGCGGGACTCGATCGCCTCGGCGACCTCGACGGGCACGTCGTGCCCCTGCAGGTAGGCGTCGATCTCGGCGTAGGTGAGCCCGAGGTTCGCCTCGTCGGTCTGGCCCGGAGTCTCGTCGAGCAGGTCCGCCGTTGGGGCCTTCTCGTACAGCCGGGCCGGAGCGCCGAGGTGCTCGAGGATCTGCCGCCCCTGGCTCTTCGACAGCCCGGTGAGGGGCGTGAGGTCGACGCCGCCGTCGCCATACTTCGTGAAGAAGCCGCTCACGGCCTCGGCGGCGTGGTCGGTCCCGACCACCAGGAGCCCGCGCTGCCCGGCGACGGCGTACTGGGCGACCATGCGCATGCGCGCCTTGACGTTGCCCTTCACGAAGTCGCTCAGCGCGACGCCGGAGGCCGCCGTGTCCTGCACGACCCCGTCGACGCCGTGCTCGATGTTCACGGTGATGCCGGGGTCGGCCGCGATGAACTGCAGCGCCAGCTGCGCGTCGTCCTCGTCCGCCTGTACCCGGTAGGGCATGCGCACGGTGGTGAACTCGGCGGCGTGCCCCTCGGCGCGGAGCGACTCAACGGCGAGCTGGGTCAGACGACCGGCGAGCGTCGAGTCCTGGCCGCCGCTGATGGCGAGGAGGTAGCCCTTCGCACCGGACGCGAGCAGGTAGTCGCGGAGGAACCCGACGCGACGGGCGACCTCCTGCTCGGGGTCGATGGTCGGCTGGACGTTGAGGTCCGCTGCGATGGCGGCTTGGAGTTCACGCACCGCCCCAGTATCCCGCTGCGACACCCGGTGCGCACGGGATCAGGAGACAGATCCGACCACGAACCGAACACTTCGATCGTTGACAGTTAGACATCGAACAGTTAGTGTTCTGACCATGACGCAGCAGGCACCCCGGATGGACACGCCGCTCCAGCAGATGCGCTGGATCGGGTGGGCACAGCGCAAGGCCGCCGAGGAGTGGGTCCGCGAGCGCGACCTCACCCAGGAGCAGTCCTTCGTGCTCGGGTACCTGCAGCACACGCCCGGGGCGATCCAGCGGGACATCGCCGACATCACCCGGACGAGTGCGGCCAGCGTCTCGAGTCTCCTGCAGGGGCTCGAGCGCCGCGGGCTCGTCGAACGACGCGCGGACGCCGAGAACGCCCGGACGAAGCGCGTGTACGCCACCGACGACGGCATCGCCCTGATCGCCGGGTTCGAGGACGCCATGGTCGCCCTCGACGACGTCCTGCTCGCGCCCCTCGACCGGGGCGAACGAGCCACACTGCAGGCACTCCTGCAGAAGGTGACGGCCGAACTGCCGGAGCCCACCCGCTAGACCCGATCCGCCGCGCGCGCCCGCGCACACGCGACCGATCCACCCAGCGCACCCCGCGCCTCCAGGCCCACCGCCGGAGGCCCCACCCACGCGACTGCACCCTGCGGCCCGCGCGCTCCGTCCTGCCCGCCGAGGGCCGGCGGAGCCCTGCCCAGAAGGAGGCAGCCATGGACACCACGGCACCCACCGGAACCCCCGTGCCCGACACCGCCGCAGCCAGGAACCGCTGGTACCTGTCGGCCGCGCCCATCGGTCGAGCCCTCGTGCACCTCTGTGTGCCGATGGCCGCCGCGATGGTCGTCAGCGCCGTCTACAACGTCATCAACGCCGGCTTCATCGGCTCGCAGCACGACACGTCGCTGCTCGCGGCCATCACCTTCGGCACCCCGCTGCTCGGCCTCATCATGGCGGTCGGCGGCGTGTTCGGCGTCGGGGGCAGCGCGCTCATGTCGCGGATGCTCGGCGCCTCCGAGCACGACCCCGCGAAGGCACAGGACATCAAACGCGTCGCGTCCTTCGCCCTGTGGGGCGCAGTCGTCACCGGCGCAGTCCTCGCCGTCATCGGGCTCGTCCTCCTGCGGCCGCTCGTCGCCGTGCTCGGCGCGGACGCCGCCGCCGTGCCCGCCACGAGCGCCTACGTCGCCGTGATGCTCGCGTTCGTGCCGGTGCTCGCCGCGTCGTTCGCGCTGGAGCAGATCGTCCGGTCCGAGGGCGCCGCGCGACAGGCGATGGTCGGACTCGTCCTGTCGACGATCGGCAACCTGGTGTTCGACGTCCTCTTCATCCTGGTGCTGCACTGGGGCGTCGCCGGCGCCGCACTCGCGATCGGGCTCGGCAACCTCGTCGCGATCGGCTACTGGATCGTGTGGCTGCAGCGGAACAGCGAGAACGTCAGCTTCGCGCCGCGGTGGTTCACGCTCCGCCCGGACATCCTGAAGGGCGTGTTCGGCATCGGTGCGGGCGAGCTCCTGCAGTCCGCGTTCCTCATCGTCACGACCCTCGTGCTCAACAACCTCGCCGCCGGCTACGGGGACGACCCGCTCGCCGCGATGGGCGTCGCCGTCCGCATCGCCCAGGTGCCCGAGTTCCTCGTGATGGGCGTCACGATCGGCGTGCTGCCCCTCCTCGCCTACGCGTTCGGCAAGGGCGACGCCGTCCGGATGCGCGCCGCACTCCGCGGGGCGGCGTTCACCGTCGGCACGATCGTGCTGCTGTTCTCCGGCACGGTGTTCGTCTTCCGGGAGCAGGTCTTCACGATCTTCTCCGGCGACCACTCGGTGCTCGCCATCGGCCTGACGATCCTCACGGCACAGCTCGTCGCGACCATCGTGAACGGGTTCACGGGTCTGCTCACCTCACTGTTCCAGGCGACCGGCATGGTGCTGCCCGCGATGGTCCTCTCGATGGCGCAGGGTGTGCTCTTCGTCCCGATCGTCATCGTCGGCAACCTGTGGTTCGGGCTCGCCGGGATCATCTGGGCGCTGACCGTCACCGAGGTGCTCGTCTTCGTCGCAGCGCTCGTCCTGTGGCTCGCGTCGCGCGGCAGGATCGCTCGCGGTCTCGCCGAGGGGTCGCCGGAGCGGGCGGACGCGACGCTGGAAGGGGCGGCCGCCTGACGGTCTCGACCTGCGTGTCCACCGGACTGGAGGCGCGGTGCCAGCTGGCACCGCGCCTCCAGTCCGGTGGTGCTTGCGCTGATGCGCGCGTGCTACGGCCCTCGGCCGGCGCGACGCGGCACTCGGCCGGCGCGACGCAGCCCTACGACAGGACGAGCTCCAGCAACGACCCGGCCGGGTGCGCTGCCGGCGTCCGGGTGGAACTCGCGAACAGGTCGACTGTCGGCGTGCACGGAGCGGTGGTGGTGGCGGTCATGGCGACCAGCCCTTCGTCGGAGTGATGCGCACTCCGGATTCGACCAGGCCACCTCGTTGCGCCAGACCTCGCAGACCGCGAGGAGCATCAAGACCACGAGACCCTGTTCCGGCCTGGTCCCTTCACCGTAACGGCGTTCGGCACCACGCACGAAAACCCTCCGCAAACCGCACCCCCGAACTGGGGAGACCGATCTGTCTGTCCACACTTCGGTGGACCGCTAGAGTGGACATCAGCAGCGAGTCACACCCGACCGGCGCTCCCCTCGCCGGGACTCGCAGCGAGCATCGACGCTCCGGCCCTCGAGCACTTCCCTGCAGCTCGGGCCGGAGCGCGATGGCCCTCCCGGTGCAGCGCGAGACCACTCCGGTCGGGCGCGCGACATCCCCGGTACGGCGGCCGACGTCCCCGGTACGGTGGGCGGGCACACCCGCACCCCGAGGAGCCAGATGCCCCTGTTCGGCAACACCCCCAGCACCCCGCCCGCCGCCGTCGCACCCACCGAGGTGTCGAAGAAGTGGTCCGACTCGTTCGGCGGCATCGCGACGCGGTGCCTGCAGGCGATCATCGTGCTCGTCATCGCGATCGGCATCGTCTACGCAGCGGCGACCCTGAGCGTCGTGACCATCCCCGTGCTGCTCGCGCTGATCATCGCGTCCGCCATGCACCCGGTCGTCTCGTGGCTCCGCCGGCACCGGGTCCCGTCGGTCCTGGCGACCCTCGCGGTCCTCATCGGCGTGCTCATCGTGCTCGGCCTGGTCGGCTGGCTCATCGTCGTCGCCGTGATCTCGCAGTGGCCGGACCTGCAGAAGTCCGCCGTGCGCGGGTTCGGGCAGCTGCAGGACTTCGCCACGACGCTGCCGATCTCGATCTCCGACTCGCAGGTCGACGACATCGTCAAGAGCGTCGAGGACTTCCTGACGAGCTCGCAGTTCGGCTCCGGAGCCCTCGCGGGCGCCTCGGCCACGGCGAACTTCCTCACCGGCCTCGTGCTGATGATCGTCGTCCTGTTCTTCTTCCTCAAGGACGGTCCCCGCATCTGGGAGTTCCTGCTCCGTCCGTTCTCGGGCGAGCGGTACCAGCGTGCGCGTCGCGTCGGGAACCGGGTGGTGCAGACGCTCGGCGGCTACGTCCGCGGAACCGCCACCGTCGCCGCGGTCGACGCCATCGGCATCGGCGTCGGCATCGCGATCGTCGGGGTCCCGCTCGCGCTCCCCCTCGCGGTGGTCGTGTTCATCACGGCGTTCATCCCGATCGTCGGTGCCACCGCGGCCGGCATCCTCGCCGCCCTCGTCGCCCTCGTCGCGCTCGGTCCGGTCCAGGCGCTCATCGTCGTCGGCATCGTCGTGCTCGTCAACCAGCTCGAGGGCAACCTGCTGCAGCCGGTCCTGATGGGCAAGACGCTCAAGCTGCACGGCCTGGTGATCCTCATCGGCCTGACCGCCGGCACCGTGCTCGCCGGCATCACCGGGGCGATCATCTCGGTGCCGCTCCTCGCCGCGGCGTGGGGTGCGATCCAGGTGTGGGACGGGCCGGACACGCCCGCCCGCGCGTGGCGCCAGAAGCGTGTGGAGACCGCGGAGGCGCGCTGACGGCTCTCGACGCGACCCGCGACGGACTGGAGGCGCGGTGCCAGCTGGCACCGCGCCTCCAGTCCGTGCGGGCGGGCGTGCGCGCGTGCGCGCGGGCGTCCGCGATCCACGCGCTGTAACGACACTGTCGATGGGTGGATTCAGGTGGTGCAACCACCACCTGAATCCACCCAACGGGGATGTCGCTCGTCGCCGTCGCACCACGACGAAGGGGCCCCGCGTCGCCGCGGAGGCCCCTTCGGTCGTGCACGCGTCAGTCGGTGCCGGAGTCGAACGCCGCGCCTTCGGACGCCGCGTCCGTCGCACGTCCGAGCGCGTCGTCGGCGTCCGAGGTCACGACCGCTCCGCCGAGGATCTCCTCGGCCTCGCCCGCCTCGAGCTGGCCGACGAGGTCACCCGTCGCCCCGCCGATGAGCCCGGCGGCCGCGTACTGCTCGAGGCGCGCACGCGAGTCGGCGATGTCGAGGTTCCGCATCGTGAGCTGGCCGATCCGGTCGTCCGGGCCGAACGCGGCGTCGCCGACGCGCTCCATCGACAGCTTGTCCGGGTGGTACGACAGCGCCGGACCCGTGGTGTCGAGGATCGTGTAGTCGTCGCCGCGACGGAGGCGCAGCGTGACCTCGCCCGTGACGGCCGAGGCGACCCAGCGCTGCAGCGACTCGCGGAGCATGAGCGACTGCGGGTCGAGCCAGCGGCCCTCGTACATGAGGCGACCGAGCCGGCGACCCTCGTTGTGGTACGACGCGACCGTGTCCTCGTTGTGGATCGCGTTGAGGAGGCGCTCGTAGGCGATGTGCAGCAGCGCCATGCCCGGGGCCTCGTAGATGCCGCGGCTCTTCGCCTCGATGATGCGGTTCTCGATCTGGTCCGACGCACCGAGCCCGTGGCGGCCGCCGATGGCGTTCGCCTCGTAGACGAGCGCGACGGCGTCGGGGTACTCGACGCCGTTGATCGCGACCGGGCGACCACCCTCGAAGCGGACCGAGACGACCTCGGTCGCGACCTCGACGTCGTCACGCCAGGCAGCGACGCCCATGATCGGCTCGACGATGTCCAGCCCGCTGGAGAGCTCCTCGAGGCTCTTCGCCTCGTGCGTGGCACCCCAGATGTTCGCGTCCGTGGAGTACGCCTTCTCGGTGGAGTCGCGGTACGGGAACCCACGCTCGACGAGCCACTCGCTCATCTCCTTGCGGCCACCGAGCTCGGCGACGAACTCCGAGTCGAGCCACGGCTTGTAGACGCGGAGGCGCGGGTTGGCCATCAGGCCGTAGCGGTAGAACCGCTCGATGTCGTTGCCCTTGTAGGTGGAGCCGTCGCCCCAGATGTCGACGCCGTCCTCCTTCATGGCGCGGACGAGCATCGTGCCCGTCACCGCGCGGCCGAGGGGTGTCGTGTTGAAGTACGTCTTGCCGCCGGAGCGGATGTGGAAGGCGCCGGTCTGCAGGGCGACGAGGCCCTCTTCCACCAGGGCGCTCTTCGCGTCGACCAGGCGGGCGATCTCGGCACCGTACTCGTGGGCGCGGCTCGGGACGGCGTCGATGTCCGGCTCGTCGTACTGGCCGATGTCGGCCGTGTACGTGCAGGGCACCGCTCCCTTCTCGCGCATCCAGGCAACGGCGCAGGAGGTGTCGAGGCCTCCTGAGAACGCGATGCCGACTCGTTCGCCGACGGGGAGACTGCTCAGGACCTTGGACACGGGGTCAATCGTACGGGGCGTGCGGGTGGTGCAACCGTCCGGCGCGACGGTTGGTCGCGAGGTCGGTGTTGCAGGGCTGCCCGAGACTCGGCTGGGCGGACGACTCCCGGGTCGTGCGGGGCGCAGAGTGTCCGCCGGGGCGAGACTCGGGAGACCGATCAGCGAGCGAGCGGCCGGGCGCGGCACGGCTGGTGCCCCTGACCGGCGCGGCAGGGACTCGAACCCCGACCCGCTGGTGCCCCTGACCGGCGCGGCAGGGACTCGAACCCCGACCCGCTGGTGCCCCTGACCGGCGTGGCAGGGACTCGAACCCCGACGACCCGCTGGTGCCCCTGGAGGGACTCGAACCCCCAACCGTTTCCTTAGGACGGAACTGCTCTTCCATTGAGCTACAGAGGCTGGCCCGTCCACTCTAGCGGCGGAAGGGCTCCAGGAAGGCCCTGAGCTCGGCGACGAAGACGTCCGGCTGCTCGAACGCCGCGAAGTGCCCGCCGCGGTCGAGTTCATGGTGGTAGACGAGGTTCGTGGTCCGCTCGAGCCACTCCACCGGCGCCCGGACGAGGTCGCCCGGGAAGATCGAGAACCCGGACGGCACCTCGACCCGCCGTGCCATCTGCTCCGCCGGGACGGCCGCGTTGGCGTGGTACATCCGCATCGCGGACCCGATCGTCGCCGTCGCCCAGTACTCGGTGAGGAGCGCCAGGACCTCGTTCCGCGTGTACACCGACCAGAGGTCCCCGTCGCAGTCACTCCACGACCGGAGCTTCTCCACGATCCACGCCGCGAGCCCGGCTGGAGAGTCGTTCAACCCGACAGCTGCCGTCTGCGGCTTCGTCCGGTGCATCATCGCGTACGCGCCCTCGGACGTCCGCCACCGGTCGGTCTCGGCGACGAACTCCCGCTCGGGGCCGGACAGCGTCGCCGGGTCGAGTCCCGGCCAGGCGAGTCCGCCGTCGATGCGGTGCACGGCCACGACCCGGTCGGGGTGGTCGAGGGCGAGGTAGCGGACGACGTGGGTGCCGATGTCGCCGCCGGACACCGCGAAGCGTTCGTACCCCAGCTCGGTCATGAGCGTGGCCCACATGCCGGCGACCTGCCGGGCGTCGATCGGCTGCGGCGGCGCCTCGGAGAACCCGTACCCGGGCATGTCCGGCACGATGACGTCGAACCCGGCTGCGACGAGCATCGGCAGGACCTTGCGGTACCGCCACCCGGAGTCCGGCCAGCCGTGCGCGAGCAGGAGCGGCAGCGCGTCCGGGGTGCCGGCCCGGGCGTGCAGGACGTGGATGCCGATGCCGTCCACGGTGACCCTGCGCGAGGGCAGTGCGGACAACACGGCCCGGTGCGCGTCGAAGTCGAAGCCGTCCGCCCAGTACTCCACGAGTGACCGCAGCTCGTCGACGTCGACGCCGAGCGACCAGCCCGTACCGGCGGGGACGTCCGGCCAGCGGGTGGCACGGAGTCGCGCGCGGAGGTCGGCGACGGTCGCGTCGTCGATGAACGGGGTCTCTGCCATGACCCGACGCTACGACGCACCCCCGACGGAAGCACGCCCCGGGCCGGTGCACCCCCCGGCCGGGTGCACGCCCCGGGCGGGTGGACGGCCCAGCCGGGTGGACGGCCCGGGCGTCCGCTGTGAGGATGAGCGCATGGGAACGACGGGGGTCTCCACGTGAGCGGCTGGCAGCAGGGCGCTCCGGTGTGGACGGCAGCCCCGGCCCCGGCACCCCGCCTGCCGTTCCCCGGATGGCCCGTCTGGGTCGTGTTCGGCGTGCTGCTCCTGCCGAGCGTCTTCGGGCTCTGGCTCCTCGGCGGCGCGACGGACACCGCCCGCGATCACATCGCCGAACTGCGTCCCCTGGTCGGCCACTCCGTCGTCGTCGAGGGCGTGCTCACCGACGTCGACACCACCTCGGGCATGCCGAAGGAGACGCCGCACTACACGCTGACCATCCCCGACGACGTCGACGACCCGGCCGCCGGCAGCACGCTCACGGCCGTGGGCGACGAGACCTGGGGCTTCCCGCCGTCGAGTGACCACCCCCGCCGGTTGTCGTTCCTCGTGGTCCTCGGCGACGACCCGCACGCGGTCGAGCACGGCCCGGTGGGCTCGGTCCACGCCCCCACGGCCGGGACGCTCGCCGCTGCCGAGCAGGGCGCGACCCGCAGCACGGCGCTCTGGGTCACCGGCATCGTCGTCTTCTGGGCGTGCATGCTCGGTCTCCCTGCGCTGGCGATCACGCTGACGGTCCGCCGTCGCCGCGCACGGACCCTCCGACCCGGCCCGGCCGGTCCGGCCGGCTGGGCTGACGCGCCGGCGGGGCCCGCGGGTTCCGGCCGGCCGAGCTGACGCACCACCCACCGGTCTGGAGGCGCGGTGCTGGCCCGCCACGCGCCTCCAGGCCGGTGGGCGACGGTCCGCGATCCGCGACCCGCAGCGGGCGGGCGGTCACCTGCTGACGGCTGCGTCCTCGCGCTCGCGCGGCCGGCTGGGGAGCCATGCTGCTGCAGCCGTCCCGAGCAGCGCGACGACCGCGAACGCCGCGAACCCGAACGGCAGCGCGATCGCGCTCCCGACGCCGCCGACGACGAGCGGCCCGATGGCGTCGCCGGTCTCGCGGCCGAGCTCCGCCGAGCCCATCGTCCGTCCCAGACGGTCCGGCGGCGTCGTGCCGGCGAGGTGCGCGAACGCGACCGGTGTCAGGGTCGCGACACCGGCGCCGGCGAGCAGTGCCGCGACGAACAGCGCGGGGACCGACGGGACGACCGCGAGCAGCGCGAAGGCCACCGCGACCGCGAGGGTGCCCACGATGCCGGCCGTCCCGGCTCCGAGACGCCCGGCGTCGTGCAGCCGGCCGGCGACCGGCTGCACGAGCGAGGACGTCACCGCGAGGACCGCGACGGCGATCGTGGACACCAGCAGCGGGATGCCGACGTCGTTGCCGAGCGCCGGCAGCATGCCGGTGAGCGCACCGATCGCGGCGCTGCCGACGGCGAGCACGACCACGGGGACGAGGAACTGCCGGTCGGTCGCGGCACGGAGCATGACGGCGACGGTCGCCCGCTGTCGGGGCAGCGGGACGATCGGGTCGACCCGGACCAGGACGGCCGCTGCCGTGACGAGGGCCATCACGACCAGGACCGCGAAGAGCCACTGCGTCCCGCCGACGTGCACGACGAGGGCCCCGATCACCGGGCCGCCGGCGTAGCCGAGTCCCTTCCACGATCCGTAGCGGCCGAAGTACCTGCCGCGACGTCCGGCCGGGACGAGCCGGGCGACCGCGGCGGAGGACGCCGGCGAGAACGCCGAGGCGCCGGCACCCTGGAGGAGTCTCGCCAGCCCGAGCCAGTACGGCCCGGTCCCGAACACACCGATGAGGGAGGCCGCCGCGAACACGACCAGCCCGCCGATGATCACCGGGCGCGGGCCGATGCGGTCGGACAGTGCGCCGAAGACCGGCTTGAGGATGAGTTCGGCGACGTCGTACAGCGCCAGGAACACCCCGAGCCACGCCAGGGTCAGCCCGAGCTCGAGGTGTTCGCCGCCCACGGCCGCCGCGATGCCGTTCGCACCGAACGCCGTGACGAAGCCCGCGGCGTACAGCGGGCCGAGCCGGGGCGTGCCCGTCGGCGGGTGGGCGGGGGCGGGTCGCTGCGTTCGCACCCGTCAACCTTGGCGGACGTTCAGGCTGAGGGCCAGCCTGCTGCCCGGTCCGCTGCCCGGCCTGACGCCCGGTCCGGCGCCCGGTCCTGCTACGCGGCCACGAGGTACTCGTCCCACTCCGACTGCGGACGCTCGATCCCGCGCACGACCCAGGACGCTCCGTGCGGGGCCTTGGGACGGAAGCGGAGCCGCCACCCCATCTCCTGCGGGGTGCGGTCGCCCTTCGTGTTGTTGCACGCGAGGCAGCAGGCGACGAGGTTCTCCCACGAGTCCTCGCCGCCGCGCGAGCGGGGCTGCACGTGGTCGATCGTGGTCGCGTGCCGGTCGCAGTACGCGCACCGGTTGGCGTCCCGGCGCAGGACCCCGCGCCGGGAGACCGGCACGAGCCTGGACTGCGGGATCCGCACGTACCGGGTGAGGATGATGACGGATGGACGGTCGTAGGTCGACGTCGAGCCCGTGACCGGGTGCTCGAGGTCGGCGGCGACGATGGCGGCCTTCTGGTTCATGACGAGCACGAGGGCCCGACGGAACGAGATCACCGCGAGGGGCTCGTAACCGGCGTTGAGGACGAGAGTGCGCATGGGTTCCCTTCCGACGTGCCTGGACGGCTTCCAGGCGGTGCGGGTGCGTCGGACCGGGGCGCCACGCAGGTGACCGTCGCTCGCGCGGACGACCCCGGAACCACGAAGAGCACCACCCGGATGGGCGGTGCTCTCGTCATGCAGGGGTGTGCTCGTGCACGCAGGCGGTGGTCGACCATATGTCGACGTGCGCGCGCCGACCCATGGTGCGGGTCGTGCGGAACGCTGACATGAGGTCTCCCTGTGCAGGCCGGATCGGACCGGTGCAGCGTCAGGTTACGTCAGAAACCGGCCCGGCACGAGGGTGTGCGGGCCGGTTCCTCCGATGTTCACGGGATCGACGCGGGAGCGCCGGCTCTCGTCAGATACCGAAGCGGACGATGTGGTAGTCGCTGGTCCAGATCGGGCGGATCGACACGGAGCCACCGGGCTTCGGGGCGTCCATGATCATGCCGTTGCCCATGTAGAAGCCGTCGTGCGCCTCGTTGTTGAAGATGACGACGTCACCCGGCTGCGCCTCGGACTCGGGGATCGTGGTGCCGGCCTGGTCCTGCAGCGGCACCGAGTGCGCGAGGTTGATGCCGTACTGGGCGTAGACGAACATGACGTAGCCCGAGCAGTCGAAGCCGGACGGGTCGGCGCCGCCGAAGACGTACGGGGTGCCGATGTACTGCTTCGCGGTGGCGACCACGGCCGGCAGCGAGAACGGGGTGTTCGCGGCGGTCGAGGACGCGACGTAGTCGGACGCGGTCGGGCCGGTGTAGGCGGCGTACTGCGACGCGGTCTGCGCGCGGGCGGCCTGCGTGGCGGCGGACTGCGCTGCCGCCTGCTTCGCGGCCTCGGCGGCTGCCTTCTGCGCCTTCTCGGCGTTCAGCGTGGCGGTCGAGGTGGCGCCGTAGCCGTCGCGGCTCGTGCCGGCGAGGGCGACCGCGTCGGACACGGAGAAGTTCTGCGCCTCGGTGGTGCGGATCGCGCGCTGCGCGTTGGCGGCGTCGGTGCCCGTGGACTGCTGCGTGGCGGCGAAGGCCGGGGCGACTGCGACGGTGCCGAACATGCCGGCGGCGACGGTCAGGACGACGGGCGCGAGGAAGCGACGCTTGCGAGCCGACGAGCTCGCCTTGGCGGTGGCTGCGGTGCGAGCGGCCTGCGCAGCACGGCGGCCGCCGGGGAGCGGGGCGTCGCGCACGGGGGTCACACGAGCGGGACGGGCGTCACGCGTGGTGCGCGCGGCCTCGGTCTCGCTCTGTCGAGCGGCCCGGCGTGAGAGCGGGGCATCGGTGGCGTTCGCGGTGTTCGTCGGGTTCACGGGCGTCTGGGCGTCCGCGGCGGAACCGGTCTGCGTCAAAAGGGGTGTCTCCGGCGTCTCGTCACCACGTTCCGCGGGGGTGACCGCGGTCCGTGCAACCCCATCCGTTCGTCATCGTTTCCGATCGAGACAGGAGACGGGTTCGAGACGTCCTGTCACGGGTCCTGGGCCTCGTGGGTGGCCGGCGGACTCGTCGAGTGTACGTGCGGACCGTTACCTTGTCGAGATGAAAACGCCCGTTTGTAACAGTTCGGTTAAGAACCCCTGATCAGGCCGCAGAAAAACGCCCCGCCCCAGTTGCCGGGCCACGGCACGTCCGACGGGTCAGGGACGCTCGATGTAGACGTGCTGCGCGACCTCGCTGGGCAGCTCGATGCCCGACTCCTCGCCGTCGACGCGGACCGCGACGTACGCGCCGGCACGCTGGACGCTCGCGAGACGTCCGGGCATCACGCCCGCCGATCGCAGCTGGTGGAGGAGTTCCGGTTCGAACTGCACGGGCTCGCCCAGACGGCGGATGACACCGGTGGCGACGGCGTCCGTGCCCTCGGTCGCGGCGACGATGTTCTGCACACCGTCGAGGAACCCGGCAGCGGCAGGACCGCCGATCTCGGCGAGCCCGGGGATCGGGTTGCCGTACGGGGATTCGGTCGGGTTGCCGAGCATCTCGAGCAGCCGGACCTCGACCTGCTCGCTCATGACGTGCTCCCAGCGGCAGGCCTCGTCGTGGACGAACGCCCAGTCCAGCCCGATGACGTCGGACAGCAGGCGCTCCGCGAGGCGGTGCTTGCGCATCACGTGGGTCGCACGGGAGCGGCCCTCACCGGTGAGTTCGAGGTGACGGTCGCCCGAGACGACGACGAGCCCGTCGCGCTCCATGCGAGCGATGGTCTGCGAGACCGTGGGACCCGAGTGGCCGAGGCGCTCCGAGATGCGAGCGCGCAGCGGAACGATCGCCTCCTCCTCGAGATCGAGGATGGTGCGGAGGTACATCTCCGTTGTGTCGACGAGATCGGTCACGGTCCGCCTCTCAGCTCTGGGCCCAGCGCGCCCCACCCTACTTGTTCGAGGGGACACGGAACGACCAACACTTGCGTGGTGCAAGAAAGTCCCGTCCCGGACGGGTCGCGGGCGGACTGGAGGCGCGGTGCACGCCCGCCCCGTCCGGCCGGGCTGGTGGCACGGGCTGCGGTCACGAGCGTTGGGATACCGCTCGTTAGGATCGGTGCATGGCAGACATCGTCATCCCCGCCGAACTCCTCCCGACCGACGGCCGATTCGGCTGCGGCCCGTCCAAGATCCGTGGCGCGCAGCTCGAGTCCCTCGTCACCCGCGGGGCGACGATCCTCGGGACCTCCCACCGTCAGAAGCCCGTGAAGGACCTGGTCGGCAGCGTCCGGCAGGGCCTCGCCGACCTGTTCGACGTCCCCGAGGGCTACGAGGTCGTCCTCGGCAACGGCGGTTCGACCGCGTTCTGGGACGCCGCCGCGTTCGGCCTCATCGAGCGCCGCGCCGAGAACCTGTCCTTCGGCGAGTTCGGCTCCAAGTTCGCGAAGGCCGCCGGAGCTCCGTGGCTCGAGGCACCGCACGTCCTCGAGGCACCGGGTGGCTCCCTCACGTCGCTCGAGCCGGTGGAGGGTGTGGACGTCTACGCCTACCCGCACAACGAGACCTCGACGGGTGTCATGGCCCCCGTCGTCCGCGCCGCGGGTGACGACGGCGCGCTCACCGTGGTCGACGCCACCAGCGCCGCGGGCGGTGCGGCGTTCGACGTCAGCGCGACGGACGTCTACTACTTCGCCCCGCAGAAGAACTTCGCGTCGGACGGCGGCCTCTGGCTCGCACTGTTCTCCCCCGCAGCGCTCGAGCGCGTCGAGCGCATCGCCGCGAGCGGGCGGTACATCCCGGAGTTCCTGTCGCTCAAGAACGCCGTCGACAACTCGCGCCTGAACCAGACGCTGAACACGCCGGCGCTCGCGACCCTCATCATGCTCGACGACCAGGTGCAGTGGATCAACCAGTCCGGCGGCATCGCCTGGGCCGACACCCGCACGAAGACGTCCTCGTCGACGCTCTACGACTGGGCCGAGTCGGTCGACTACGCGACGCCGTTCGTCAGCGTGCCGGAGCACCGGTCGCAGGTCGTCGCCACGATCGACCTGGACGACTCGATCGACGCGAAGGCGGTCGCCGCGACCCTGCGCCAGAACGGCATCGTCGACACGGAGCCGTACCGGAAGCTCGGTCGCAACCAGCTCCGCATCGCGACCTTCACGGCGATCGACCCGGACGACGTCGCCAAGCTCGTGCGGGCGATCGACTTCACGGTGAACGCCCTGCGCTGACCCCGCGTCGCGGTCGGTCCCACCCGATTGCAGAACGCAACGGGGGCGCCGGGCGTCAGGAGTGGTGACGGTCCGGATCGGTCTCGCCGGCGTCGAGCTGGTCGGCCTCGAGGTCCTCGTCCGGATCGACCGGACGGACGCGGCGGGTGCGGCGGCGAGCGCCCCGGAACGGCTGCGGGGCGTCGTCCTCGTCGTCGTCGTCTTCTTCGGTGTCGTCGGTGACGGTGTCGGTGTCGGTGTCGAGCTCGTCGACGTCCACGCCGTCGATGTCGTCGTCGTCCGACTCGTCGAGGTCGTCCTCGTCGGTGTCGAAGTCGTCGTCCGAGTCGTCGTCGTCTTCGTCCTCGTCGGACGCGTCGTCTTCGTCCTCGTCGGAGTCGTCGTCTTCGTCGTCTTCGTCGTCGTCTTCGTCGTCGTCTTCGCCGTCGAAGTCGTCGTCGTCCGACTCGTCGTCGGCCTCGTCGTCGTGCGCGTCCTCGGTGTCCTGCCCGGCCCGGTACTCGGCGAGCCGTTCGGACCACGGCACCCACTCCGGCGCGACCAGCGAGCCGTCGCCCGGCATGAGTTCGACCTCGAGCACGCTCGGCTCGTCACCCTCGACCTGGGCGATGGAGACGGTCCAGCGCCAGCCCGGGTACCCGGGCATGCGGTTGGCGAACAGGACGGAGACGACGCCGTCGCCCTCGTCGACCGTGCCGACGGACGCCCCGACCGTCGAGTCCGGGGTCACCTCGAGCAGGGCCGTCCGCGCGAGCGCGGTGAGGTCGGGACCGGGAACCGGTGCGGTGGGCTCCGTGGTGGAGGAGGGATCGATGTCGGTCATCACGCGTCCAACTGGTCAGCGACGTGCCGCAGGATCGCGGCGATACGGGTGCCGTTCTTCGGGTACCGACCGTGGCGGAAGTCCCCGCTGATCCGGTCGAGCTCCTTCACGAGGTCCTCGACGATGACGGCCATGTCGTCCGCGGATCGACGGGACATCTTCGCGAGGGACGGCTGCGGGTCGAGGAGCCGCACGGACAGCGCCTGCGACCCCTTCTTGCCCTGGACCACGCCGTACTCGAGGCGCGATCCGGCCTGCACCGACGTGACACCGTCGGGCAGCGAGGACGCGTGCAGGAAGACGGGTTCGCCGTCGTCGCCGGTGATGAACCCGAACCCCTTCTGGTCGTCGTAGAACTTGACCTTGCCGGTGGGCATTCGTCGGTCTCCTCGTGATCGTGGAACGGCCGTGGTGCGTCGGATATCCTGGGTCGATGGCCAACCCGACCCGGTCCACCGGGAACACGCAGGAACCTGCGGAACCCCCAGTGACGTTCAATCGTACCGAACGTGCACTCGCCTTCATGGTCGGCGGCATCTTCATCGCCGCGTTCCTCTGCATGGCGGCCATGATCGTGATGTGGCTGACCGCTCCGAGCGCGCAGGCTTCGATGCCGTGGCCCGTGATCATGGCGATCCCGCTCATCGGCTTCCCGATCGGGATGGTCCTCGTCTTCACGTTGCTCGGCATCACCTGGACGCGCAGGGCGCGAGCGAACCGGACGGCGCGCTGAGGCCCGCGTCGGACGATCGCGGCGGACGATGACGACCACCGCAGACCTCGCCGCCCGGCTCCGGGCGATGCCGGACGACGCCCTCGAGCGGCTCGTCCTCGCCAGACGACTCCCCACGGCGGTGTTCGGTGAGACCGGCCCGCTGCGCGTCTCGGACTTCTTCGACCTCGCCGAGGCGCTCCGCACCGACGACGCGGTGGACGCCGCGATCGAACACCTGCCGCGTGCCACGCTGCTCGCGCTCCGCGACGGCACGGGTGACGTCGACGCCCTCGCCCCGGCGGTCGCGCTCGGCCTCGCCGACGACGAGGGCGGCGTCGACGACGCGGTGTCGGCCCGGTTGGCCGCCCACCCGGACCTCGTGGGTCTGCCAGGAGGCACGGCTCACCCCCGTCCCGCCGGCTCGGCCCCGCCGTCGGGGGACGACGCGCGCGCCCGGACGATCGGCGCGGAGCACGCCTTCGCGACCATGACCGTGGTCGCCGAACTCCTGCGCGCCGTGTCCGAGGGCGCCGTGCGCGAACTCGTGAAGGGCGGCATCGGGACTCCGCTCGCCAAGACGCTCGGTGAGCGCGCCGGCGCCGACGCCCAGGTCGTGCCGGGGCGTCTGGCGCTCCTCGAGCGGGTCGGCTTCGCGGTCCCGGGTGACGGCACCTGGGCGACGACCCCCGCCGGCGACGCCTGGCTCGTCGCGAGCTGGCCGGACCGCTGGTCGACGCTCGTGTCGGCGTGGCGCGACACCCTCGACCCCGCCGTGCAGGACGTCCTCGGGGTCGCGGGCGACGACCTGCGTGACCTCGTCGCCGTCGGACGCTGGGCGTTTCCCGCGGGTGCCCGGTGGCTCGACGCCGTGCTGCTCGACGTCGCCGGCACCGCAGAGGCCCTCGGCGTGGCGGTGGACGGCGTCGTCACGAGCACCGGTCGCGCCCTGCTCGACGACGACGGCACCCCGGCCACCACCGACCTCCCACCGACGGTCGACGGCGTGTACCTGCAGCACGACCTCACGGTCATCGCCCCCGGGCCGCTCGCCCCGGTCGACGACGACGCACTCCGGAGCGTCGCCGTGCTCGAGGCGCCGGGACTCGCCGCCCGGTACCGCATCTCGGAGGACTCACTCCGCCGGGCCTTCCGTGCCGGGCACACCCGCGACGAGGTCGTGGCGCTCCTCGAACGGCTCTCGGCGACCGGGCTGCCGCAGCCCCTCGCCTACCTCGTCGACCAGGTGTCCTCCCGCGACGGCAGCATCGTCGTCGACGTCGGCGCGGACGGTCTCGGAACCCTCGTGCACGGCACCGCCGACCAGCTCGACCTCATCGGTGTGGACGCCGAGCTCCGGCAGCTGGCGTGGGAGCGCAGCGACCTCACGACGCTCCTCACCCGCTACCCGCCGCACGTCGTCCACTCCGCGCTGGAGGCCCAGCGCTACCCGGCCGTCCTGACGGCCGCAGCTCGCCCTGCCGCGGGATCCGTGCCTCCAGGCCGTCGACGTGCCGGCGGACGCAACCCGGAGCAGGCGGCGCACGCACTCGTGGAACGGCTCCGGCTGACCACCGAGCGCGGGGACGCCGAACCGGAGCAGGAGTGGCTCGGACGGCAGATCGACCTGGCCGTCCGCGGTCGCACCCCGATCCGGCTGACCGTGCGGATGCCGGACGGCACCGAGCGTCCGTTCTCGATCGTGCCGACCTCGGTCGCGGCCGGGCGCGTCCGGGGGCGCGACACGGCGGTCGACGTCGAGCGCACCCTGCCGCTCTCCCTCGTCGTGGCTGTGGAGAGTGACGCCTGATTCCACAGTCTGGCCGGACCGCACCGGTTCGCAGGCGCGCGGCATAGGCTCATCCGTCATGAACGGACCGCTGATCGTGCAGAGCGACCGCACCGTGCTGCTCGAGGTGGCACACCCTGACGCCGAGGACGCGCGGCACGACCTCGCCGTGTTCGCGGAGCTCGAACGCGCCCCGGAGCACGTGCACACCTACCGCATCACCCGACTCGGTCTGTGGAACGCGCGCGCCGCGGGCCACGACGCCGAGAGCATGATCCACACGCTCGAGCACTTCGCGAAGTTCCCCGTGCCGCAGAGCGTCACCGTGGACATCCGCGACACCGTGGCCCGCTACGGCCGGCTCGTCATCCGGCGTGAGGAGCGCCCGGACGCACCGGCGATCGCGAACTCCCCCGCCGAGGAACTCGAGCTCCAGCCGCTGCTGCTGCTCACCGCGACCGAGCCCTCGGTCCTCGCCGAGGTCATCCGCTCGAAGCGCATCAAGCCCCTGCTCGGCAACATGCGTTCCCCGCAGGAAGTCGAACTGCTGCCATGGGCCCGCGGGCAGATCAAGCAGGAGCTCGTCAAGCTCGGCTGGCCTGCCGAGGACCTCGCCGGGTACACGCCGGGGCAGCCGCACCCGATCGACCTCGCCACCGCCGACTGGCACCTCCGCCCGTACCAGGTGCAGGCCGTCGACACGTTCTTCGCACAGGGCTCCGGCGTCGTGGTGCTGCCCTGCGGTGCCGGCAAGACGCTCGTCGGTGCCGGCGCGATGGCGACCGTCAAGGCGACCACGCTCATCCTCGTCACGAACACCGTCTCGGCACGGCAGTGGCGGTCTGAACTGCTCCGCCGCACGTCCCTCACCGAGGACGAGATCGGCGAGTACTCCGGCAGCGTCAAGGAGATCCGACCGGTCACGATCGCGACCTACCAGATCCTCACGGCCCGCCGGAAGGGCGAGTACACGCACCTGTCGTTGCTCGACGCCCTCGACTGGGGCCTCATCGTCTACGACGAGGTGCACCTGCTCCCCGCCCCGGTGTTCAAGCTGACCGCCGACCTCCAGGCACGCCGTCGCCTCGGCCTCACCGCGACGCTCGTGCGCGAGGACGGGCGCGAGGGCGACGTGTTCTCCCTGATCGGGCCGAAGCGCTACGACGCCCCGTGGAAGGAGATCGAGGCGCAGGGCTACATCTCGCCCGCAGCCTGCTTCGAGGTGCGCATCGACCTGCCGCACCAGGACCGCCTCGAGTACGCGGCGTCGAGCGACGACGAGCGCTACCGGCTGGCGGCGACGTCCCCGGCGAAGACCCCGGTCGTGCGCGAGCTCATCGAGAAGCACCGCGGCGAGCAGATCCTCGTCATCGGGCAGTACATCGACCAGTTGGACGCACTGGCCGAGTCGCTCGACGCGGCGGAGATCACCGGGGCGACGCCGGTCGACGAGCGCGAGCGGCTCTACCAGGCCTTCCGCGAGGGCACGATCGACGTGCTCGTCGTCTCCAAGGTGGCGAACTTCTCCGTCGACCTGCCGGACGCGACCGTGGCGATCCAGGTCTCCGGGTCGTTCGGCTCCCGGCAGGAAGAGGCCCAGCGCCTCGGCCGGCTCCTCCGCCCGAACAAGGACGGCCTGCCGGCGTCGTTCTACACGCTCGTGACGCGCGACACCGTCGACCAGGACTTCGCGCAGAACCGGCAGCGGTTCCTGGCGGAGCAGGGGTACTCCTACACGATCCTGGATGCCGACCAGATCCAGACTCCCGTGGGGTGACGCACGCACCGCTCTCAGGAAACCATTAGGGAACGGTCAGAAGATAGGACCATGAGCGATGGCCCCAAGATCCTGATCGTCGACGACGAGCCGAACATCCGCGACCTCCTGACGACCTCGTTGCGTTTCGCCGGCTTCGCCGTGCGCGCAGTGGGCAACGGTGCACAGGCGATCTCCGCGGTCCTGGAAGAAGAGCCGGACCTCATCATCCTCGACGTGATGCTCCCCGACATGAACGGCTTCGGTGTCACCAAGCGCCTCCGCTCCTCGGGCTACACCTCGCCGATCCTGTTCCTCACCGCGAAGGACGACACCGAGGACAAGATCACCGGCCTCACCGTCGGTGGCGACGACTACGTCACCAAGCCGTTCTCGCTCGACGAGATCGTCGCCCGCATCAAGGCCATCCTCCGTCGCACCATGAACGACGAAGAAGACGCGATCATCCGTGCCGGTGAGCTCACGATGGACCAGGACACGCACGAGGTCACGATCGGCGACGCGCAGATCGAGCTGTCCCCGACCGAGTTCAAGCTGCTCCGCTACCTCATGCTCAACCCGAACCGCGTGCTGTCGAAGGCGCAGATCCTCGACCACGTGTGGGAGTACGACTTCAACGGCGACGCGGGCATCGTCGAGTCCTACATCTCGTACCTCCGGCGCAAGCTCGACCAGTACTCGGCCGAGCCGATCATCCAGACCAAGCGCGGCTTCGGCTACATGCTCAAGGCGTCCAAGGCCTCCTGAGGTCGTCCGGGCCCCTCGGGGTCCGTCTTCACGGCGGTCGTCCGGTTTCACCGGGCGGCCGCTGTCTATCGTTGGGGATGCATGCACACGCGAATGAGCCGCTGGTGGGACGGGATCTCCCTGCGCACCAAGATCACCGGGATCACGGTCCTGCTGGTCGCGCTCGGCCTGCTCGTCGCCGGACTCGGCACCATGACGGTGCTGTCCACCTACCTCATGTCGCAGCTCGACAACAGCGTGAAGAACACGACCGAGCAGCTCGAGGGCCAGAACATCAGCGACGGTGAGCAGTACTGCAAGCTCTCCGTCGTCCTCTCGCAGAGCGCCTACGTCGCCGCGTACAACTCCGACAGCGACCGGATCTGCCAGACGAAGGCGTCCAGCCGACCGGACATCCGTCAGCTCGACTTCTCCGCCGCGGCGCAGAGCGGAGTGCGGTTCTCCCTGTACGACAGCCAGCACAACCACGAGTGGCGCGCGCAGGTCATCCCGGCGTCCCTGCAGGACCAGACCAGCGGCAGCACCGAGACCGGTTACGTGCTCGTCGCGGTGTCGAGCGCGGACACCGACCAGACGATCGCGCGCTTCACCGTCATCTTCCTCGGCTTCGGCATCTCGGTGATCCTGCTCGGTGCCATGCTCACCCGGCTCCTCGTCACCGCCACGTTCGACCCGTTGCGCGACGTCGAGGACACCGCTGCCCGCTTCGCCGCGGGTGACTTCAACCAGCGGCTCGAGGCGGACACCCCGAACACCGAGGTCGGTCGACTCAACCGGTCCCTCAACTCCATGCTCGAGCGGATCGACACCGCGTTCGAGGACCGGCAGCGCACCATCGACCAGATGCGCCGGTTCGTCGGTGACGCCTCGCACGAGCTCCGGACGCCGCTCGTGTCACTGCGCGGGTACGCCGAGCTGTACCGGATGGGCGCCCTCCGCAAGGAAGAAGACGTCGCCCAGGCGATGGAACGCATCGAGAAGGAAGCCCAGCGCATGGGGCTCCTCGTGCAGGACCTCCTGCAGCTCGCGCGCATCGACGAGTCGAAGCCGCTCGAGCTCGCCCCCGTGGACCTCGTCGCGATCGCCCGCGACGCCGCGCTCGACACCATGGCGTCGAACCCCGACCGTGAGATCCAGGTGCTCGTCGAGGACTCCGTGACCGGGGAGAGCGTCGCGCAGGCCGTCCGCCCGCCGTCGTCCGCGTCGTCGCTCTCCGACACCGGTGACGTCACACCGGTGTCCCCCACTTCGGCGAACACCACCGGACCGATCGCGTTCTCGCGCCAGACCATCGCGCGGCTCCGTGCCCGCCGGACCCGGGCGATGAGCGTCGACGCACTCGCCCCGACCGACGAGACCACGCCGCTGCCGACCGTCGTGCTGCCGCAGCGACCGCCGATCGTCCTCGCGGAGGAGAACAAGATCCGGCAGATCGTAACGAACCTCATGGGCAACGCGATGCGGTTCACGGAGCACGACGACCCGATCGAGATCGGCATCGGCGTGGACGAGGAGCGCGGCATGGCGCACCTCGACGTCATCGACCACGGCGAGGGCATCCCGCCGCAGCTCCGCGACAAGATCTTCCAGCGCTTCTGGCGTGCGGACACCTCGCGCGCCCGCGACACCGGCGGTTCGGGGCTCGGCCTCGCCATCGTGTCGGGCATCGTGCAGGCGCACAACGGCTCGGTGGAGGTCTTCGACACCGAGGGCGGCGGCGCCACCTTCCGCGTCTGGCTCCCCCTCCTGCCGCGCGACTACGCCGACCCGGCCCCCGCCACTCCCGCCGCCTGACGGGCGGACGCTCCGCGCCCCCGCGCTCCGCCGGTCTTGGCGCCGAGATCGCACTTCGTGCCGGATCCCGCGCGGACTCAGCCGCCGAAGTGCGATCTCACGCCGCTCGTCAGCGCGTACGAACGTCACGAAGTGCGATCTCACCGGTCCTCCACAGGGCCGAGCACGCGCCCAGTTGTCCACCGGCAGTCCCTTCGCAAGCCATCAGTGTCGGTGCGGGTCCGACCCTGGACCGCATGCCCCGACGACCACGACCGCTGCCGAGCAGGTTCACGAACACGCCGTTCCTCGTTCGAGACGCGCTGGACGCCGGTGTCCGGAAGGATCGTCTCCGCCGCGGTGACCTCATCACCCCGGCACGCGGCGTCCGGCTGCCGGCTGACTCCGACGAACTCCTCCACCGGGTGATCGCGATCGGTCTCCTGCTCCGCGGCGATCAGCACATCAGCCACGTCACCGCGGCGGCACTCTGGTCGTGTCCGCTTCCTCGCGCGCTCAGGCACACGGGCACCCCGATCCACGTCACGACCGTCGGAGCCGGACCGATCGAACGCCGTCGCGGGGTGGTCGGTCACCGCGTTGCGGTCGAACGCGCGGACGTGGCAACAGTGTTCGGGACGGCGGTGAGCACTCCGGCTGCGGCCTGGTACGAGTGCCGCACGATGCTCACCGTCCGCGACCTCGTGATCCTGGGCGACCACATGATCGGCATCGGACGGCTCACCAGTCGGGAGCACCTCGTGGCGACGATCCACGCCGGCGACCGCGCCGTGACACGGGCCCGAGCAGCGATCGAACGAATCCGTCTCGGCGCAGAATCACCGACCGAGACGAGTCTCCGGCTGCTGGTGGTCGACGCCGGCTTTCCCGATCCGGACCTGAACGTCGACGTGCACGCCGCGGACGGCCGGTTCATCGGCCGTGTCGACATGGCGTGGCCGGGACTCCGGATCGCGCTCGAGTACGACGGCGATCATCACCGAACTGATCGTGACGCCTTCCACCGTGATCGGAGCAGGGGCAACGACTTCACGTCCGAAGGCTGGGTGGTCATCCGTGCGACGTCCACGGACCTGGCTCGACCGGCCATGGTGTTCGAGCACCTTCGTCGAGCGTTTGAGCAGCGGCTCGGACGCTCGAACGGCTCGATCGGCGCCCCGTGAGATCGCACTTTCGCGGCCGTCGTCGGCGCCAATGCCCGCCGGAGTGCGATCTCACCGAATCGGATGCGGCACGAAGTGCGATCTCAGCGGAACCATGCACCGCGCACGCACCACGCAGCGCACCGCGCACGCACCACGCACGCACCGCGCACGCACCACGCAGCGGAGAACGCACGCACAACGCACGCACCGCGCACGCGGAAGGGCCCCGCACGCGCAGCGTGCGGGGCCCTTCCGGAACGTCGGACTAGAAGTCCATGCCACCCGTCGGGTCGCCGGCCGGCATGGCCTGCGCCTTCTCGGGCTTGTCGGCGACGACTGCCTCGGTCGTGAGGAACAGACCGGCGATCGACGCAGCGTTCTGCAGCGCCGAACGCGTGACCTTGGCGGGGTCGATGATGCCCGTGGCGATCAGGTCGACGTACTCGCCGGTCGCGGCGTTGAGGCCCCAACCGGACTCGAGCTCGCGGACCTTGGCGGCCACGACACCCGGCTCGAGACCGGCGTTCAGCGCGATCTGCTTGAGCGGGGCGTCGATGGCGACGCGGACGATGTTCGCACCGGTCGCCTCGTCACCCTCGAGCACGAGTGCGTCGAGCGCGACCTTGCCGGCCTGGATGAGGGCGACGCCACCACCGGCGACGATACCCTCTTCGACGGCTGCCTTCGCGTTGCGGACGGCGTCCTCGATGCGGTGCTTGCGCTCCTTGAGCTCGACCTCGGTCGCGGCACCCGCCTTGATGACGGCGACGCCACCGGCGAGCTTGGCGAGGCGCTCCTGGAGCTTCTCGCGGTCGTAGTCGGAGTCGGTCGCCTCGATCTCGGAGCGGATCTGACGGACGCGGCCGGCGATCTGCTCGGCGTCGCCGGCACCCTCGACGATCGTGGTCTCGTCCTTGGTGATGACGACCTTGCGGGCACGACCGAGGAGGTCGAGCGTCGCGTTCTCGAGCTTGAGGCCGACCTCTTCCGAGATGACCTGGCCGCCGGTGAGGATCGCGATGTCCTGCAGCATGGCCTTGCGACGGTCGCCGAAGCCCGGGGCCTTGACGGCGACGGACTTGAAGATGCCGCGGATCTTGTTCACGACGAGCGTGGCCAGGGCCTCACCGTCGACGTCCTCGGCGATGATCAGGAGCTGCTTGCCCGCCTGGATCACCTTGTCGACGACCGGCAGGAGGTCCTTGATGTTCGAGATCTTCGAGTTGACGATCAGGATGTAGGCATCCTCGAAGACGGCTTCCTGACGCTCGGGGTCGGTGACGAAGTACTGCGACAGGTAGCCCTTGTCGAAGCGCATGCCCTCGGTCAGCTCGAGCTCGGTGCCGAAGGTGTTCGACTCCTCGACGGTGACGACACCTTCCTTGCCGACCTTGTCGATGGCCTCGGCGATGAGCGCGCCGATGGTCGGGTCAGCGGCCGAGATCGACGCGGTGGCGGCGATCTGGTCCTTGGTCTCGATCTCCTTGGCGTCGGCGAGCAGCTGCTCGGAGACGGCGGCGACGGCCTTCTCGATGCCGCGCTTCAGGGAGATGGGGTCGGCACCGGCCGCGACGTTGCGCAGGCCTTCGCGGACGAGCGCCTGAGCGAGGACGGTCGCGGTGGTCGTACCGTCACCGGCGACGTCGTCGGTCTTCTTGGCGACCTCCTTGACGAGCTCCGCGCCGATCTTCTCGTACGGGTCGTCGAGCTCGATCTCCTTGGCGATGGAGACACCGTCGTTCGTGATCGTGGGGGCGCCCCACTTCTTCTCGAGGACGACGTTGCGGCCGCGCGGGCCGAGCGTCACCTTCACGGCGTCAGCCAGCTGGTTCAGGCCGCGCTCGAGGCCACGACGGGCCTCCTCGTTGAAAGCAATGATCTTAGCCATGTGAGTTCTTCGTCCCTCCCGGACGTCGTCATGGGGGTCGTACTGGCACTCGGCGTGAGCGAGTGCCAACGCCGATTCTGGCACTCGGAGGGTGCGAGTGCAACACAGACGGGAGGCGCGGGTCGAGTTCTCAGGACTTCGCCCGGAAGCGAGCACGAGCGACCGCACGAGCGACACCGACGCGACCGCACGAACGATCACCGACGCGACCGCACGAACCACGGGCACCCCGCACACGACGAACGCGCCGCCCCTGACGGGACGACGCGTTCGCGAGGTGGTGCTGCCGGTGCTCGCGACTCAGGCGGGGCGGACGGCCTCGGCCTGCGGGCCCTTCGACCCGGTGCCGACGTCGAACGTCACTGCTTGACCCTCCTCGAGGACCTTGTACCCCGACATGTCGATTGCCGAGTAGTGCACGAACACGTCCTGGCCCCCTCCATCGACGGTGATGAAGCCGAAGCCCTTCTCGGCGTTGAACCACTTCACGGTTCCGTTGGCCATGATCTCTTGCTCCCTGCGATGGTGCTGTTCCGGACGGCGCTGTCGCCGTCTTGGCACGACTCTTACCGAACAATGCCGAGGGGGCAAGGGGTGTGACGTTCTTTCACGTCGATTCCGTCAGAAATCAACGTGCCGGAAACACGGCCGTCACAAATGCGGGCGGAACCGGTAGGGGAATGCGTCAGCCGGTGTAGTCCGCGCCGAGCACGACGCTGATGTCGGCGTTCGGGAACGCCGCCGACTGCTGCACCGCGGTGACCCCGAGGGACTTCGCGATCCCCCGTGCGACCGCCGCCTGGGACGCCTGCTGGTAGTAGACGATCGTCGCGGTCGCGCCGGTGGTCCCGGCGTCGCCCGTCGAGGTGACCTTCCACCCGGCGGACGTCAGCGCGGCGCTGCCCTTCGCCGCGAGCCCGGTCGTCGTGGTGCCGTTCAGGACGACGAGCGTGGTGGACCCCTGGTCCGCCGGGGTCCCCGCCGCGGGCGCCTGCGACGCGGGGGGCGAGGGCGATGCCGAGGCGGAGGAACCGGACGACGCCGAGGCCGACGCCGACGAGGATGCGGACGGTGTCGAGCCGGTGAACGAGTAGCTGCCGTTCAGCAGTGCGAGGACGAGCACCCCGAGCCCCACGAGCACGCCGGTGGCGAGGGCCGCCCAGGCGAACGCGATCCAGCCGCGCCCGCGCCGCTGGGCGCCGCGGTGCGCGCCGACCCGAGGGCCGTCGGCGACGTCGTCGAACCGGTCACGGGGGTGTCTCGTGGTCATCGTTCCTCTTCACGTCCTTCGGGAGCTGCACCGGGCGCGACGAAGCTGCGCGCCGCCCGGGCACTGGTGCGCGCGTGCCGGAGCCGCTGCAGCCGGGCGACCAGCTGCGGGTCGTACGCGAGCGCCGCGGGCGAGTCGATCACACGGTTCAGCACCTGGTAGTACCGAGCCGGCGACATCTCGAACTCGACCCGGATCTCCGCTTCCTTGGTGCGGTCGTGCCGCATGCGGTCCTGCCGCGCCCGCTCGTGCTCGAAGGCGAGCACGTGCACGGCGAGCTCGCTGAGCTGGTCAGCACTGCGCTCGTCTGCGGGGGTGGCGGTCACTGCGGTTCCGATCACGGTCGGGTAACGGGTCTCGCACATCGTAGGGGTGGAGTCGATCCCGACCCTGGCACGCCGCTGGACTGTCGCGAAGACCGATCACAGGTTCGGGTCGCGCAGCCACCGCACGCGGACGCCGAACGGGTCGGAGACGGCCATCGCGACCCCGTCGAGCGAGGCCGTCGCGAAGGCGTCCGGGTCGCCGGGGTCGACGCCCTCGGGCAGGGTCGCCGCCACGCCGGTGAGGATGCCGGTCCGTTCGAGGGCGATCCAGTGCACGCCGCGGTCGCGGACGCGGTCCACGAACCGCTGGCGTTCGGCGCCGGGCACGTAGACGAGGGTCCCGGTGGTGAGGACCACCGGTTCGCAGCCGTCCGGCAGGGCGTCGAGAGCGCGGTCCAGGTCACCGGGCAACGTGCCGACGATCCGGACTGGAGGCACGGCGAGCGTCGCGCGCGCCGCCTCGCGCATCAGGGCGGTCCGGTCCGTCGCCTCGGGCGGGACGGCCTCGACCAGCCGGTCGAACGCGTGCGGTTCCGCCAGGTCGATCGGGTTCGGGTCGAGGGCGACGCGCGCCGCGATCGCGATCGGGGCGGTCGCGGCGGCGATCGGCACGCCGGACACGGCGGTGGTGAGGTGGAGCGACGGCGCCACCGGTGCGGTGTGCACGCGGACCACACCGTGCTCGGTGCGGTGGTCGAGCGTGACGCGATCGGGGATCGAGCAGAGCCCCGCCGCGGCACCCGCGTCGACGAGGCCGAGCGGCCGGCCCACCCGCGCGGCGAGCGCGGCGAACAGCGGGACGACGGGACCGAGCCGCCGCGGGTCGTTGGCCTGCACCGTGGCGGAGGTGAGGGCCGCGACCAGGGCGGGCCGCGCCTCCAGGCCGACCGTGCGGAGCGCACCGGGGTCCGACGGGTCCGCACCCAACCGTCGCGCGACGGCGAAGAGGAGTTCCGGCTGCCGCTTCGGCTCCGGGACCTCGTCGAGGAGCGCGACCAGGTCGTCGTCGAGCGACCGCGCCCAGGCCGCGTAGGCGGGCGAGACGGACGCGATCCGGTCCGCGTACGCCGCGTACCGCGAGCGCGTGTCCATCAGCGGTGCTCGCGGGCCGTGCCGACCCGGTGCATCCCCACGTGCCGGATGCCGGCTTCGTCGTACGGTTCCCCGAACCGGACGAACCCGTGCCGTTCGTAGAGGCCGGCCACGTACTCCTGGGCGTGCAGGACGAACGGTTCGTGCCCGTGCGCCTCGAGCACGGCGGCGACCAGGCACCCGGCGATGCCGTTCCCCCGGTGCTCCGGGTGGGTGGCGACGCGGCCGATCACCCAGGCGGGCGGTGTCGCCCCTGCCGGGTGTTCCTCGTCCGCACCGGGGCGGATCAGCCGGAGGTACCCAACCGCTTCGGTGTCGGTGCCGAACCACCAGTGCTCGGTGTCCGGTTCGCGGTCACGGCCGTCGAAGTCCTCGGCCTGGACGCGCTGCTCGAGCGCGAACACGCGGTTCCGCAGGACGACGATGCCGTACAGTTCGTCCGTCGTCAGACGATCCCAACGAGCACGGTGCACGGAATGTTCGGACATCGTGGCGAGTTTAGTGGAGTGGTCGGGAATGCCCCGTGAAGAGCCCGGCCGGAAGCAGGAGGAAACAATGGCATACAACGTCGACAAGTCCGACGCCCAGTGGCGCGAGGACCTCTCCCCGGACCAGTACGCCGTCCTCCGTCAGGCGGGAACCGAGCGCCCCTGGACCGGTGAACTCCTCGACGAGGAGCGCGCTGGCGTCTACACCTGTGCTGCGTGCGGCGCGGAGCTGTTCAAGAGCGGCACGAAGTTCGACTCCGGCTGCGGATGGCCGTCGTTCTACGAGTCGGTGGACCCCGACGCCGTTCAGCTCATCGAGGACACCTCGCTCGGCATGGCCCGCACCGAGGTCCGTTGCGCGAACTGCGGCTCGCACCTCGGGCACGTGTTCCCGGACGGGTTCGGAACGCCCACCGGCGACCGCTACTGCATGAACTCGATCTCGCTCAACTTCGCGGCGAAGGACGCCGCCGAGTCGACGAGCGCCGAGAAGAGCGCGTGAGCCCTGTGCCCGCTCGTCGGTAGGATGAGCGGGTCAGCCGGCATGGCGCAATTGGTAGCGCACCGTACTTGTAATACGGGGGTTGCGGGTTCAAGTCCCGCTGCCGGCCCGAGCATGCGGAAGCCCCGGGCGAGAACTCGCCCGGGGCTTCCGGCGCGTGGAACACGGATCAGGGGGCGTTCCGAGCGCTCGACGCGGTAACCAGCCGGTCGTGCAGTGATGGTGACACCTCACCGAGCACCGTGTCCAGACGGCTGCCCATCCTCGCGGAAAGCCGCAGATCGCGGACAGCCGGCTCTCAGCGGCCTCCGGCGATCTTCCGCTCCCGCTGGGCGACCCCGGCCGTCCCGTACGGGTAGTCGTCGACCCGCGGTGCGCTGACGTCGGTCAGCGTCTGCAGTTCGGACTCGTCGAGCACGAGGTCGGCGGCGCCGAGGTTGTCCTCGAGCTGCGACACCGTCCGGGCGCCGAGGATCACGCTGGTGACCGCGGGCCGTGCCAGGAGCCATGCGAGGGCGACCTGCGACCGGGACGCACCGTGCGCGTCGGCGATGGCGGAGACCGCGTCGAGGACGGCCCAGGTGCGCTCGTCGCCGTTCCGGGCCTCCCACGCCTCCATGCCGCGCTCCGGGTTCTCGCCGAGGCGGGTGCTGCCGGTCGGGGCCTCGTCGCGCTGGTACTTGCCGGTGAGCCAGCCGCCGGCGAGGGGCGACCACGGGAGCATGCCGATCCCGGCGTCGAGGCACGCGGGGACGATCTCGTGCTCGATGTCACGGACGAGCAGGTTGTACTGCGGCTGCAGCGTCACGGGCGGCGCGAAGTGGTGCGCCTTCGCCTCGTACACGGCCTTCGTGATCTGGTGGCCGAGGTAGTTCGAGAACCCGTACGAGCCGATCTTGCCCGCGGACACGGCGTCGTCGAGGAAGCGCAGGGTCTCCTCGATCGGGGTCAGGGCGTCCCACGCGTGCATCTGGTACAGGTCGATGTGGTCGACGCCGAGCCGCTCGAGCGAGGCGTCGAGGGCGACCCGGAGGTGCCGGCGCGACAGGCCGAGGTCGTTCGGGCCGTCGCCCTGGGGGAAGCGGCCCTTGGTGGCGAGGACGACCTGCGCCGCCTCGGTGGGGTGTGCTGCGAGCCAGCGGCCGATGATCCGCTCGGACTCGTTGCCGGAGTACACGTCCGCCGTGTCGACGAGGGTGCCGCCGGCCGCGACGAAGGCGTCGATGATCGTGTGGGAGGTGGGTTCGTCGGCTTCACTGCCGAACGTCATGGTGCCGAGGGTCAGCGTCGACACCGATGTCCCGCTGTTGCCGAGGAGTCTGTAGTCCATGGCCGGGACGGTACGCGCGGCGACCCCGGACAACGAGGACCTGCGAGTACCCCTCAGCGTCCACCGGACACGAGGGGCCCGCCGGACACGAGGGGCCCACCGGACACGAGGGGCCCGCCGGACGAGCCGGGCCCACCGGACACGAGGGGCCCGCCCAGGAACGCCAGCGCGGCCTCGCGGAACGCCCGCGACGTCGGCGCGTTGAAGTGGTTGCGCCCGGGGATCTCGAAGAACGACGCGTCGGGTGCCGCCGCCGCGAGCCGCACGGCGCTGTCCCGGATGCCGTCCTCGCTCCCCGCCGCCATCAGGATCGGCTGCGTCGGGGCGTTCGCGGGCGTCGGCTCGATGCTGTCCCGCATCCCCTCGACCATCGCCACGAGTGCCGCGAGGTCGTTCCCCTCGACGTTCCCCGCCATCGTCAGGTAGCCGTTCGTGACGCGGTCCTCGATCGGGGTGCCGTCGGCGAGGTACGCCTTCGCCTGGTCGACCCGCACGCGGCGCATCGGGTCGGCGTCCGGGATGCCGCCGAACACCGCGCGGCTGATCCGGTCCGGCAGCCGCTCGGCGGTGTGCCACCCGACGCGTGCGCCGAGCGAGTACCCGAGGTACGCGACGTCGTCGAGCAGGTACGTGTCGATGACGGTGGTGACGTCGGCGACCAGCAGGTCCATCGAGTAGTCACCGGGGTCGTGCGGCTTGGAGCTGGCACCGTGTCCGCGCTGGTCGAGCGCGACGACGCGGTACCCGGCACGGACGAGGTCGCGGGTCCAGCCGGAGGCGTGCCAGTTGAGGACCGCACCGGAGGCGAACCCGTGCACGGCGACGACGGCCGGCGCCTCGGGGTCGCCGAAGTCGTAGGTGGCGATCCGCAGGCCGTCCGGGGACATCACGGCGCGTGGTCGGGGCGCTTCGGGGACGAGTGACATGACCTCTCAAGGGTATCCGGGCACTGTGGTCGCCATGGACGGCTACGGCGGCGATCAGATCCGGGCGGCGGAGCGGCCGCACCTCGACTCGGGTGAACCCCTCATGCAGCGCGCGGCCGACGGGTTGGCCGCGATCGTCGGTGCGCTGCTGGACGACCCGGCCGTGCGGCCCGGCGACGGGCCGGGATCGGTCCTCCTGTTGGTGGGCAGCGGCGACAACGGTGGTGACGCCCTGTTCGCAGGTGCTCGCCTCGCGGCGGCCGGGAGGCGCGTGGCGGTCCTCCGTGTCGGCTCACGTGTCCACGAGGCGGGCCTGGCAGCGGCGCTGGACGCCGGTGCGCGCCTCCTGGACGGCCCGTCCGACGCCTCGGGACCCGATGCCGGCGGAGCAGCGGACATCCTCCGGGCCGCGGGGCGGAGTGATGCCGACCGCCTGGCGTCGGTCGCGACCGAAGCCGCGCTCGAGGCGGACCTCGTGCTCGACGGGATCCTCGGGATCGGCGTGCACGGGGCGTCGGCGCTCCGCTCCCCCGCGCGCGAGGTCGTCGACGCGATCCGCGAGCTCGCCCGTGACCAGCGCGCACCGTTCGTCGTCGCCGTGGACGTGCCGAGCGGCATCGACGTGGACACCGGCGGGATCGTCGACGACCACGTGCTGCACGCCGACGTCACCGTGACGTTCGGCGGCGTCAAGGCCGGCCTGCTGACCGGACCTGGCGCCACGCTCGCGGGACGGATCGAGTTCGTCGACGTCGGGATCGGCGCGGACCTGGCGGCGGTGGAGCCGCTCATCCGCACCTGAGCCCGGCAGGGGCCCCGGCAGGGGTCAGACCACGCCGGCGTCCACCCCGTGCTCGACGCCGCCACGCGTCTCGAGCCAGGTGTCGACGTAGTGCCGGTAGTTCGCGGCGATGAGCTGTTCGGCCGCCTCGGTGTCGAGGTGCTCGCGCACGACGTCCTCGAGCGGTTCCTCCCAGTTGCTCCGGCCGATCGCGAACCCGACGAAGCCGTCGACGGAGGCCGCGGTGCGCAGCCAGTGGTCGAGCTGCTCCTGGGGAGCGTCCCGGCCGAGGACGATGCACTGCACCGCGTCCCGACCCCCACGTCGCGCCGTGGCGACGACGCGCTCGGCGTCCGCCCGCTCGTCGAGGCCCTCGAGCTTCCACACGTCGGCCTCGACCCCGTGGTCCTGCAGGTACTCGAGCACCTGCACGACGAGGTCGGGTCGGAGGTCCCGGTCGTAGTCCTCGACCGATGCCCGCTGCTCGTCGGTGCCGGGCACGAGCAGCTCGACGAGGAACGGCCGGCCGGCGTCGTGCAGGGCGCTCGCCACCGCTGCGAGGTCAGCGGCCTGCTGTTCCCGGCGCGCCGGGTCGGAGTCGGGGTTGTCGCGCACGAGCACCTTCACCCAGTCGGGGTCGAACGCGTCCACGTGCGCCATCCACTGGTCGCCGTACTCGAGCTCGAACCACTCCCGACCCGAGCGCTCCACGGGCATCGCGAGCTGCAGCCCGGCTTCCTTGGCGAGCCGTGCGACGTCGGCGCCGTACCGCTCGTCGACGAGGACGCCGGTGCGGTCGCGGGAGGCGCCGGCGGCGAGCGCGGTGAGGACGCCGCGGTAGACGAGCTGCTTGCCGGCGCGGACGCGTTCGGCTTCCTGCTCGTCGATCGGCTCGCCGCCTGGCTCGTCGTAGGTGTGCTCGAGGAGCGACGACCGCTGGTCCATCGCGAGCAGGAACAGGGGGTGTGCTTCGTCGAGGTTCGCCATGTCCCCGTGTCTACTCGCGGCTCCGTGCACGACCCCCTGCTGATCCGTACATTCGGGGGCATGACGTTCAACGACGACTCGGAGCTCAAGGGCGGGAAGGTCACCCGGCGCGGTCGGGGTGCGGCCATCGGCGGTGGCGCGGTCGGTGTCGGCGCCATCCTGGTGTTCCTCATCGCCCAGTTCACCGGCGTGGACCTCAGCGGGATCGTCGGTGGGGACGGCGGGACGACGCAGATCCAGCAGGAGGGCGACACCGTCGAGGCCGCGAGCGAGTGCCGCACCGGACGCGACGCGAACCTCGAGGTCGAGTGCCGGATGGAGGGGGCCGCAGAGTCGCTCGACGGCTACTGGACCGCGGAGTCGCGGCAGCTCGGCATCTCGTACACGACCCCGGGGTTCGTCCTCTTCACCGGGTCGACCGACACCGGGTGCGGGCAGGCCTCGGCCTCGACGGGGCCGTTCTACTGCCCGCCGGACCGTTCGATCTTCCTCGACACCGCGTTCTACGACGACCTGCAGTCCCGCTACGGCTCCTCCGGCGGTCCCCTCGCGCAGATGTACGTCGTCGCGCACGAGTGGGGGCACCACGTCCAGCAGCTCCAGGGCGCCTTCGCCTCGACCGACCGTTCGGGCACCGGGGCCTCGTCGGGGAGTGTCCGCGTGGAGCTGCAGGCCGACTGCTACGCCGGCGCCTGGGTCGGTGACGCGGCGAACACGAAGGACGCGAACGGCGAGACGTTCTTCGAGCCGATCACCCGGTCGCAGATCGACGATGCGCTGTCCGCCGCGAGCGCCGTGGGCGACGACAGCATCCAGGAGCGCTCGAGCGGCCGCGTCGACCCGGACTCGTTCACGCACGGCTCGAGCGAGCAGCGCCAGAACTGGTTCCTGCGGGGCTACCAGCGCGGCGCGACGTCCTGCGACACCTTCAGCATCCCCGGCTCGTCGCTCTAGAAGCAGCCGTTCCGCTCGTAGGAAGCCGTTCCGCCCGTAGGAAGCCGTTCCGCGCGTAGGAAGCCGTTCCGCTCGTAGGAAGTCGTTCCGCGCATGGGGTGCAGGGAATTCCTGCCCCCTACGCGCGATTCCGCCTTCCATTGCGCGCACGATGGGCAGGAACGCACGCGACGCGACCAGGGGACGGACTGGAGGCGCGGTGCCAGCTGGCACCGCGCCTCCAGTCCGTCAGTCCGCCCGTCGGTGGGGCGCGTCCGTCAGCTGGACGGGGTCGCGCTCGGGGTGGAGGAGGCCGACGGGGTCGGTGTCGCGGTCGGCGTGGCCGACGGGGTCGGGGTCGGCGTGGGCTCCGTCGCACCGGCCGCCGTCACCACGAAGGTGCGGAAGTCGTCGTTCGTGATCGGGGACGTCAGCTCGTAGCGCTGGCCGTTCACGAGGACGAGCGGTACGCCCGGGAACTCCTCGAGCGTCGAGCCGGGGATCTCCCCACCGGTGACCGCACTGGTGCGCTCGTCGACCCACTTGCTGTAGGTCTGGTCCTGGATGCACTTCAGGATCGCCGAGCGTTGCTGCAGCCCGTCGACGCCGGTGACGACCTTCGTGAGCTGAGCGTCGGTGAGGCCCGCGGTGTTCTGCTCGGGCTGCTCCGCGAAGAGCGCCTGGTGGACGGCGAAGAACTGGTTCGGCGAACGGTCGGCGACGCACGCGGCGGCGTTCGCGGCGCGGAGCGAGTACTTCGTGCCCTGCGACCGGTTCGACAGCGTGGCGATCGGGTGGATGTCCACCGTCGCGGCTCCCGAGTCGACGAGGCTCTCGATGTAGTCGCCGTTCGCCTTCTCGAACTGGCCGCACGTGGGGCACAGGTAGTCGACGTACATCGTGATGCGCACCGCGCCGGAACCGTCGGTGGCACTCGGCGACGGGGACCCGGTCGTGCTGACGGCCTTGAGGTCCTGGCCGATGGTGATGCCGCCCTGCGAGGTGTTCGCCGGGCCGGGGCCGGCGGGCTGCACCGAGTCGACGAGCACGAGCGTGACGATCGTCGCCGCGGCGACCAGCACGACGCCGAGGCCGATCTGCAGGCCGAGGCGGACACCCCGCTGCCGACGCTTCTGCTGCGTCCGCGCACGCTGCGCCCGCTGCCTGGCGGCTTCTCGTCGCTCGTTCCGCGCGGCGCGGGCATCACCCTCGGGGCGGTTGGTCATCGAGTGGTCCTCCTGGTTCGGGGCGTCCGCCGGACCTCCCCCGAGCGGCGGACGGACCCGGCGATTGTAGTAGGGCGCTCTGGGAGCCAGCCAACCAGCCCTGGGAGTCACCCGACCAGGGGGGTCGGCACTGGCGCATCGCGGGGAACTCGTGTTGTATGAACACCGATGGTCGACGACGACCATCCGGGGCCCCCACGGGCACACCGCTTCACTCGGATCGTCCGGCACGTACCTGCCGGTGAAGAAAGGACCGAACGCTCATGGCGTCCGTCACCTATGACAAGGCAACCCGTCTCTACCCCGGAGGCAACCGTCCCGCGGTCGACTCCCTCGACCTGGACGTCGCCGATGGCGAGTTCCTCGTCCTCGTCGGCCCGTCGGGCTGTGGCAAGTCCACCTCGCTCCGCATGCTGGCCGGCCTCGAAGAGGTCAACTCCGGCGCGATCCGCATCGGCGACCGCGACGTCACCGACGTCCCGCCGAAGGACCGCGACATCGCGATGGTGTTCCAGAACTACGCGCTGTACCCGCACATGACGGTCGCCGAGAACATGGGCTTCGCGCTCAAGATCGCCGGCATCGGCAAGGACGAGCGCGCCACCCGCGTGCAGGAAGCCGCGAAGCTCCTCGACCTCGAGGACTACCTCGGCCGCAAGCCGAAGGCCCTCTCCGGTGGTCAGCGTCAGCGCGTCGCGATGGGCCGTGCGATCGTCCGCCAGCCGCAGGTGTTCCTCATGGACGAGCCGCTGTCGAACCTCGACGCCAAGCTCCGCGTGCAGACCCGCACCCAGATCGCCTCGCTGCAGCGTCGTCTCGGCGTCACCACGGTCTACGTCACGCACGACCAGACCGAGGCGCTGACCATGGGCGACCGCATCGCGGTGCTCAAGGACGGCATCCTGCAGCAGGTCGGCACGCCGCGCGACCTGTACGAGAAGCCGAACAACGTCTTCGTCGCCGGCTTCATCGGTTCGCCGGCCATGAACCTGCTCCCGGCCGACGTGGTCGAGGGCGGCATCAAGTTCGGCACGCTCAACCACGCGATCGACCGCGACACGCTCTCCAACGCGCGTTCGGCCCAGATCACCGTCGGAATCCGCCCCGAGGACGTCCAGGTGTCGTCCTCCGGCGACGGCCTGCCGGTCACGGTCGACGTCGTCGAGGAGCTCGGCGCCGACGGCTACCTCTACGGTCACGCTGACGTGAACGGCGCTCGCGTCGACATCGTCGCTCGTGTCGACGGCCGCTCGCACCCCTCGATCGGCGACACCATCGTCGTGACGCCGAAGTCGGGCCACGTGCACGCCTTCGACACCGAGTCGGGCGAGCGCCTCGACGACAAGGCCGTCGTCAGCGCGTAACGCTGGAAGGTCACAAACAGGAGGCGCGGTGCCAGCGGGCACCGCGCCTCCCGTCCGTTCTCACTTCCGTTCACAGAGGAACCACACCGTGTCCGACTCGTTGTCCATCACCGCAGCCACCGTCGACCCCGGGCTCCTCGACCTGCCGTGGGACCTGCCGCTCGCCGACTGGCCGGACGACACCATCGTCGCGCTGCCCAAGGGCATCTCGCGCCACCTGGTCCGGTTCGTGCACCTCAGCGGGTACGTCGCCGCCGTGAAGGAGACCGGCGAAGAGGTCGCCCGCTCCGAGTACGAGATGCTCCGCACACTGCAGCGGATGGACGTGCCGTGCGTCGACCCGGTCGCCGTCATCACCAACCGGATGAGCGCCGACGGCGAGCCGCTGCACCCCGTCCTCGTGACGCGGCACCTCCGCTTCTCACTGCCGTACCGGGCCCTGTACTCGCAGACCCTGCGTCCGGACACCGCCACGCGACTCGTCGACGCCCTCGCGCTGCTGCTCGTCCGCCTGCACGTCATCGGCTTCTACTGGGGTGACGTCTCGCTGTCGAACACCCTGTTCCGTCGTGACGCCGGGGCCTTCGCCGCGTACCTCGTCGACGCCGAGACCGGCAAGCTCTACCCCGGTGGACTCTCGAACGGGCAGCGCGAGAACGACCTCGAGGTGGCACGGGTGAACATCGCCGGCGAGCTCCTCGACCTCGAAGCCGGCGGCCGCCTCGACGAGAACGCCGACGCGGTCGACGTCTCGAACCGGATCGTCGCGCAGTACCGGATCCTCTGGAAGGAGCTCACCGGCACCGAGCAGTTCGACATCAAGGAGCGCTGGCGCATCAATGACCGGGTCGAGCGGCTCAACGCGCTCGGGTTCGACATCGAGGAACTGTCGATCCACACCACCGAAGGCGGTTCGCAGGTGCGGATCCAGCCCAAGGTCGTGGACGCCGGCCACCACCAGCGTCGGCTGCTGCGCCTCACCGGTCTCGACGCCGGCGAGAACCAGGCACGACGACTGCTCAACGACCTCGACGCGTACCGGGCGCGGAACGGCCGAGACCTCCTCGACGAGGAGATGGTCGCGCACGAGTGGGTGTCGAAGGTGTTCGAGCCGGTCATCCGCTCGATCCCGCGCGACCTGCGGGGACGGCTCGAGCCGGCGGAGGTCTTCCACGAGCTCCTCGAACACCGCTGGTTCATGTCCCAGCAAGAGGAACGCTCGGTGTCGCTGCCCGAGGCCACGACCGCCTACATCAACGACGTGCTGCGCCACCGCCGTGACGAGCGGCTGCTCATCAACCCGCCGACGTCGTCGATGACGCTGCCGATCCCGGTCGTCGAGGACGGCGTCCCGGCTTCGCCCGACGACGTCGAGGACTGGCGCGCGAGCGTCTGACGCGCGCGCGCGCGGTGCCCGCGCCCGCGCTTCGTGAGCCCGCGCTTCGTGAGCCCGCGCTTCGTGAGCAGAAATGGTCGCCTTCCCGAGCGGGAGGCGACCATTTCTGCTCACGAAGTGCGAAGCACGTGACGCACGCGGGGCGTGCGGGTCGGTCTACGACGCGCGACGGCGCCGAGCGACCTCCCACAGGGTGACGCTCGCGGCGATGCCCGCGTTGAGGGACTCGGTCGCGCTCGAGATCGGGATCGACACGATCGCGTCGCAGGTCTCGGTGACGAGGCGCGACAGGCCCTTGCCCTCCGAGCCGACGACGATCACGATCGGACGGTCGGCGAGCTCGAGCCCGTCGAGCTCCACGTCGCCGTCGCCGTCGAGGCCCAGCACGAAGAGGCCCATCGACTTGAGGGACTTCAGCGTCTGCGTGAGGTTCGGTGCCATCGCGACGGGAGTACGCGCGGCCGCACCGGCAGAGGTCTTCCACGCGGACGCGGTCACGCCGACCGAGCGGCGCTGGGGCACGATGACCCCGTGGCCGCCGAAGGCCGCGGTGGAGCGGATGATCGCGCCGAGGTTCCGGGGGTCCGTGATGCCGTCGAGCGCGACCACGAGCGGGACCTCGTCCTTCGCGAACGCCTGCTCGACGATGTCCTCGGCCACCGCGTACTGGTACGCCGGCACCTTGAGTGCGACGCCCTGGTGCACGCTGTCGTGCCCGGTGATGCGGTCGAGCTCGGGACGCATGAGTTCGATGATCGGCACGCCGCGGTGGTTGGCGAGCGCCAGGATCTCCTTGACGCGGTCGTCCACCTCGATGCGCGACGCGATGTACAGCGTCGACGACGGGGTCTTCGTGCGGAGCGCCTCGAGCACCGAGTTGCGTCCGGTCACGAGCTCGGAGTCGTCGGTCTTGCGTGTCGGCGGACGGCCGGTCCGCTGCCCCTGCGAGCTCGACGCACCGTGACGACCGCGGGCCGCCTCGAAGCGGTCCTTCGCGGCCTTGCGCTTGCCGGCCGGGTGGTACGGGCGGTCCTCGGCCTTGGGCGTGGGCTTCCGCCCTTCGAGCGCCTGCGCGCCCTGGCCGCCGGAACCGACCTGCTTGTTGCCCTTGCGGCCGGAGCGGACGGCGCCGGGCCGACCCTTCTTGCTCCCCGAGACGTTCTTCATTGCTCTCTCCTGTCCGGCACTGCCGTTGTCAGGCGATGCTCCAGCGTGTACCCGCTGCGGTGTCTTCGATGGTGATGCCCGCGGATGCGAGATCGTCCCGCACACGGTCCGCCGCGGCGAAGTCTCGTGCTGCCCTGGCGTCGGCGCGCTCCTGCACGAGGCGTTCGACGAGGGCTGCGAGTGGTGCGGCCGATGCGTCGTGGCCACCGCCAGACCAGTGGGCGGCTCGCGGGTCGATGCCGAGCACCTCGACCATCGCGGCCACCTGATGGTACGCGGTCCCGAGCGTTTCCGCATCGTCTGCGTCGAGCGCGGCGTTCCCGGCACGCACGGTGTCGTGCAGCACGGCGAGGGCCTGGGGCACCGAGAGGTCGTCGTCCATGGCGTCGGCGAAGGCCTCGGGCACCCCGGGGGCATCGGCGAGGTGGACCCCTTCGAGCCGGGTCGCGGCTCGTGACAGGAAGCCGTCGATGCGGTCCAGCGCTGCCTCGGCCTCGGCGAGGGAGCCGTCGTGGTGGTCGATCGTGGAGCGGTAGTGCGCGGCGCCGAGCGCGTAACGCACGACGATCGGACGCGCCGACCCGAGCATGTCCGCGGCGAAGACGGAGTTGCCGAGTGACTTCGACATCTTCTGCCCCTCGACCGTGACGAGCCCGTTGTGCAGCCAGTACGACGCGAAGGGGTCACCAGCGGCGGTCGACTGCGCGAGCTCGTTCTCGTGGTGCGGGAACCGGAGGTCGAGTCCGCCGCCGTGGATGTCGAACGCCGGCCCGAGGTACCGGCGGGACATCGCGGAGCACTCGATGTGCCAGCCCGGACGACCGGGGCCCCAGGGCGAGTCCCAGTTCGCGGTCGACGGCTCGCCGGACTTCGCACCCTTCCAGAGCGCGAAGTCGCGGGGGTCGCGCTTGCCGCGGGGGTCGGCGTCGGCGGCCTCGACCATGTCCTCGCGACGCTGCCGGGTGAGCGCTCCGTAGGACGCCCAGCTGCCGGTGTCGAAGTAGACGTCGCCGGACCCGTCCGCCGCGGCGTAGGCGTGCCCGCGGTCGATGAGCCGGGCGATGATGTCGTGCATCTGCGGCACGCTCGCGGTCGCACGCGGCTCGTACGTCGGGGGCAGGATGCCGAGGGCGTTGTACCCGGCGGTGAACTCGAGCTCGACGCGGTACGCCCTGGCGAACCACTCCTCGTCGGTGCCCGCGGCGAGGTCGAGCACCTTGTCGTCGATGTCCGTGACGTTCCGCACCAGGGTCACGCGCAGCCCGCGGTGGGTCAGCCAGCGGCGCCAGATGTCGTAGACCAGCGCCGAACGGAGGTGTCCGATGTGCGGCGACGACTGCACGGTCGGACCGCAGACGTACATGCTCACGTGTCCGTCGACCAGCGGGACGAGGTCGACGACGGCTGCGGCGCGGGAGTCGTAGAGGCGAACGGTCACACCGCAAGCCTAGGACGTCGCGCCGCTCGGGTGACGGACGTCAGACGGGTCGGACGACCGCCGTCGCGATCGCCGCGAGCCCGTCGCCCCGGCCGGTGAACCCGAGGCCGTCCGTCGTGGTGCCGGACACCGCCACCGGCGCGCCGACGACCGCGGCCAGAGCGTCCTGCATCTCGGTGCGCCGTGCACCGATGCGGGGTCGGTTCCCGATGACCTGCACGGTCACCGACGACGGCGCGAGTCCCGCTTCGGCCAGCAGTGCGACGGCCCCCCGGAGGAACACGTCACCCGTGGCGCCGGCGTACGCGGGATCGGAGGTGCCGAACCGGCCGCCGATGTCGCCGAGTGCGCCGGCGGAGAGCAGGGCGTCGCACACCGCGTGCGCGACAGCGTCCCCGTCGCTGTGCCCGGACAGGCCGGGCTCGCCCGGGAAGTCGAGCAGCCCCACCCGGCAGGGCGAGGCGACGTCGAACGCGTGCACGTCCACGCCGAGCCCGAACCGCAGGCCCCCGTCCGCGCCGGGCGCCGGCACGCCGCCGTCCGCGCCGGGCGCAGGCACGCCCCCGTCCGTGCCGCCGCGCGACCGCACGATCGACTCCGCCCGCCCCAGGTCCCACGGCGTGGTGATCTTGAACGCATCGGCGTCGCCCGGGACGGACCGCACCGTGCCACCGGCGGCCTGGAACACCCCGGCGTCGTCGGTCTCGGCCTGCTCGGACACCTCGTACGCACGCCGCAGCGCAGCGAGCGGGAACCCCTGCGGCGTCTGCACCCCGACGAGGGCCGCACGGTCCACCGTCTCGACGACGACGTCCCCCTCGACGCGCTTGATCGTGTCGGTCACGGGCAGCGCGGGCACGAACCCGGCACCGTCACCGTCGGCCACCGCGTCGAACACCCGGGAGAACTGCGCAGCGGGCGTGAGGCACCGCGCCGCGTCGTGCACCAGCACCGCGGTGACGGAGTCCGGCAGGACGGCCAGGCCGGCCTCGACCGACCCGTGGCGATCCGCGCCTCCGGGGACGACGGCCGTGTACGCGACCGCAGCACCCGCGACGGACGCGACCAGCGCACGACACTCGTCCACCAGGGACGCGGGGGCGACCACGACGACCAGCGTCGGGGCCGGGAGCGTGAAGAGGGGCTCGAGCGCACGCGCGAGCATGAGCGAGCCCGCGACCGGCACGAACGCCTTCGCGGTGCCGATCCCGAGCCGTGTGCCGGAACCGGCCGCAACGACGACGACCGCACGGTCCACCCCGGAGGGGAACCGTGCGGTCGTCGTGTCTGCCACGCTCAGTGCTGCAGCGGGCTCAGGGTCCAGCGGGCTCAGGGTTCAGCCAGCTCAGGAGGCCAAGACCTCGTCGAGGACGGTCGATGCCTTGTCCTCGTCCGTCTTCTCGGCCAGCGCGAGTTCGGAGATGAGGATCTGCCGCGCCTTGGCGAGCATCCGCTTCTCCCCCGCGGACAGGCCGCGGTCCTGATCGCGCCGCCAGAGGTCGCGGACGACCTCGGATACCTTGATGACGTCACCGGAAGCGAGCTTCTCGAGGTTCGCCTTGTACCGACGCGACCAGTTCGTGGGCTCCTCGGTGAAGGGGGCCCGCAGGACCTCGAACACCTTGTCGAGCCCTTCCTTGCCGATCACGTCGCGGACTCCGACCAGGTCGACGTTGTCCGCCGGCACCTCGATCGTCAGGTCACCCTGGGTGACCCGCAACTTCAGGTAGACCTTTTCCTCGCCCTTGATGACGCGCGTCTTCACTTCAGAGATGGTTGCCGCCCCGTGATGGGGGTAGACCACGGTCTCGCCGACCTCGAATTGCATGTATCAGGCTCCGTTCCGAGACACCCAGTTTACCACAAGCGGAATTGGGGTAAGGGGCACCTAACCACGACGGCTCCCAGGTGCTCGCTAGGATGGTGGAGTTCGGACCATCCGGTCCACATCGTGATCTTCCGGAGGAATCTCTTGCGAGCTCGGGTACTCGTGTCCGTCGCCGTTGCGGCAACCATCGCGCTCGGCGCCACCGGGTGCGAGTTCATGTCGCCCGCCCAGACCACGGAGATCAAGCAGATCACCGACGGCGTGGACGTCTCGACGGGCAAGATCGCCGTCCGCAACGCGCTGCTCATCTCGGACGACGGGGACAGCGCGCGCTTCATCGGCACCCTCGTGAACACCGCCGAGAAGGACGACATCACCGTCTCGATCGAGGTCGGTGGCGCCACCCAGACCGTCGAGGTCCCGGCGAACACGCACGTCGACCTCGCGATGTCCTCCGACGTCTCCGCCGAGGGCGCGACCGAGGACCAGGGCTCGACCACGCAGGGCACCGAGGCCGGCACGGGCACCGACGTCGTCTTCGACAACGCGGACGCCAAGCCCGGTTCGCTCGTCAAGGTGTACTTCTCGTACTCCGGCGCCGAGGGCGTCTCCGCCAGCGTTCCGGTGCTCACCAGCGCGCAGGAGGAGTACCAGACCCTCGCGCCGACGCCGACCCCGACCAGCACCTCGACCTCGCCGTCGAACAGCGGCACGCAGCCGACCGGTGACGCGACCGCCCCGGGCACGCAGCCCGGCGACTCGCAGACCGACTCGTCCAGCGGCGACGAGGGAACGAACGGCTAGTCGACACCGCGCTGGTCGACACCGCGCGAGTCGACACCGACGCAACGCACTGGAGGCCCGGTGCAGGTCCACGGGACCTGCACCGGGCCTCCAGTCGGTTGCGTCCAGGGCCGCGCCTGCGGGACGGGACACCGCGCGTCCGCCAGGCGCGACGCCGGGCGCTCAGCCCTCGATGCGGTAGCCGAGCCCCCGGACGGTCACCAGGATCTCCGGGGCGCTCGGCACGCGCTCGATCTTCGAGCGGATGCGCTTGATGTGCACGTCGAGGGTCTTCGTGTCGCCGAAGTAGTCCGACCCCCAGACCCGGTCGATGAGCTGCCCACGGGTGAGCACGCGTCCGGCGTTCCGGAGCAGCAGCTCGAGGAGCTCGAACTCCTTGAGGGGCATCGGTGTCTCCGAGCCGTCCACGGCCACGGTGTGGCGCTCGACGTCCATCCGGATCCCGCCGACCTGCAGGATGCCGCTGTCCGCCGGGTCGTCCTCGGTGCGGCGGCGGAGCACGGCACGGATGCGGGCGAGGAGTTCCCGCGTGGAGTACGGCTTCGTCACGTAGTCGTCGGCGCCGAGCTCGAGCCCGACGACGATGTCCACCTCGGAGTCCTTCGCCGTCAGCATGATGATCGGGATGTTCGACCGGGTGCGGATCTGTCGGCACACCTCGGTGCCGGAGAGCCCCGGCAGCATGAGGTCGAGGAGCACCAGGTCGGGGTTCTCCGCGTCGAACTTCGACAGCGCGGTCACGCCGTCCGCAGCGACGGAGGTCTCGTACCCCTCGCGCTGCAGCAGGAACTCCAGGGGCTCGCTCAGGGCCGGCTCGTCGTCGACGATGAGGATCTTGGTCACGATTGCTGCTCTTCCAGTTGCTCTTCGAGTGCGGTGGTCAGTTCGGTGTCCGCCTCGGGGAGACGGATGGTGAAGGTCGAGCCCTTCCCGGGCTGCGACCAGACGCGGACGTCGCCGCCGTGGTTGTTCACCACGTGCTTCACGATCGCGAGTCCCAGGCCGGTGCCGCCGGTGGCCCGGGACCGAGCGGGGTCGACGCGGTAGAAGCGTTCGAACACCCGGTCGAGGTCCGCCTCGGGGATGCCGACGCCCTGGTCGGTCACGGCGATCTCGACGAAGCCCTTGGACGAGCGGACCCCGACGCCGACGCGGGTGTGGTCCGGGGAGTACTTGACGGCGTTCGCGATGAGGTTCGACACCGCGATCTGCAGGAGCCCCGGGTCGCCCATCACCCGGAGCTTCGACTTCTTCGCGCGGACCAGTTCGATGTCTCGAGCGCGGGCGACGATCTCGTTCGTGTCGACGGCTGCCTGCACGATGCGGTCGATCGAGGTCTCCTCGCTGTTCTCCAGCGTGTCGACGGACTGCAGCCGGGAGAGTTCGATGATGTCCTTCGTCAGGGCAGCCAGCCGCTCGGACTCGGTGACGAGCTGCGCGGCGAACTTCCGGACGTGCTGCGGCTCGTCCGCGGCGGCGACGAGGGTCTCGGAGAGGAGCCCGATGGCTCCGATCGGGGTCCGCAGCTCGTGGGAGATGTTCGCCACGAAGTCGCGCCGGACCTCGTCGATGCGCCGGCTCTCGGTGAGGTCGTCCGCGGTGACGAGGACGTAGCGGTTGCCGAGCTGCGCAGCGCGGAAGCTGAGGTAGCCGATGAGTTCGCCGCGACGGCCACGGGGCAGTTCGAGGTCCTCTGACCCCATCTCCCCGCTCCGCCGCACCCGGTCCACGAGGTCGGCGAGCTCCTGGTGCACGAGCTTCCGCCGCACCACCAGGCCGACCGTGAGCGCCTGCGGCGACGCGGCGACGACGGTGTTCGACGGGTCGACCACCACGGCCGGGTTGTGCATCGTGGCGATGACCGCGGCAACGCCGTCCGGAAGGGTGCGTTCCGCCACGTCGGCGGCACGGGCCGTGCGCTCGGCGGTGATGATCAGCACCACGACGCCCGCGCCGAAGACCCCGCCGAGGAGCATCGACAGTGGCACGAGCCACGCGTTGTCCATGCCGTCAGTGTAGGGATGGTCACGCGGGGTTCGAGGCCCGTTCACCCCCGTTCGCGGCGGTTCGGGCTCCGGATCGCGAAGCGTTCAGCCGCACGTCACCGTTCGTTCACCTGGGCTGACGACACTCGACCGGTACGCAGAGAGAGGTACTCCCCCATGCGCGAAGTCTTCCAGCAGGAACTCCAGGACGTCCAGGAGCGACTGACCGAGATCGCCGGGCTCGTCGAGTCCGCCATCACCCGTGCCACCCAGGCCTTCAGCGACTCCGACGTCGCCCTCGCCGAGGAGGTGATCGCCGACGACGCCAAGATCGACGCGGCCGCGAACAGCCTCGACGAGATCGCGATCGACATCCTGGCGCGCCAGGCTCCCGTCGCCCGCGACCTCCGGGTCGTCGTCACCGCCCTCCGCGTGAGCTCCTCGCTCGAGCGCATGGGCGACATGGCCGAGCACATCGCGCAGCTCGCCCGCCAGCGCTTCCCCGAGAAGGTCGTGCCGAAGGGCCTCCGCGGGACGTTCAAGCAGATGGGCGCGCACGACGTCGCGATGTCCCAGAAGCTCACGCGCCTGCTCGCCACCGAGGACATCGCCCTCTCCGCGGAGATCCGCGACGAGGACGACGCCGTCGACGAGCTGCACGCGAGCGTGTTCGACTTCGTGCTCGGCGAGACGTGGAAGGGCAACCCGATCGACACCGTCGACGCGACCCTCGCCTCCCGCTACCACGAGCGCTTCGCCGACCACGCGGTCTCGATCGCGAAGAAGGTCGAGTACCTCGCCACGGGTGACTGGACCGGCGCGTCCACCTCGACCGCGGCCGTCTGACACCGGGCTCGGATCGAGCCCGCACAACCAAAGTCTCCTCGCGCCACGGATCGCCGTGGTTCGGGGAGACTTTCGTTGTGCGCAGCGCGGCCGCGCGGCACTTCGCGCCGGTGACGTCTGCGAGGATCGTGGAATGGCTCAGGTCGCGATCATCGTCAACGGGATGCCCGGTTCGGGCAAGAGCACGATCGGTGCCGCCCTCGCCGAGGTGCTCGGCTGCCCCTTCCTGTCGAAGGACCGGATCAAGGAACCCCTGGCAGACATCGTCGGGCCGATGATCGCGTCGCGGCCGCTCGGCGGGATCGCGATGGACACCGTGTGGGCGATGGCCGGCGCGGTCGAGAACGGGGTCGTCCTCGACGCCGTCTGGCTCCCGTCGCGGGACCGTGACCTCCTGGAGGCGCGGCTCGCCTCCGCAGGGTCGCCTCGCGCCGTCGAGGTGTGGTGCCACGTCGACCGAGCGACCGCCGATGAACGGCTGCGGGACCGCTACGACCCGGGCACGGTGCCGACGCGGCACGAGGTGCACGGCGACCTCGCCGGCGTCCTCGCCTTCTGGGACGAGCACGGCTCGGCGGCAGGGCCGATCGGGCTGCCCGGTGTCCCGGTCGTGCACGTCGACACGACGAAGCCGTACGACGTCGGGGCGCTCGTGCAGGAGATCGCCTCGCACTTCGTCTGACCCGCCGGCCTGACACGGCACGACGGCACGACGTCACCACGGCACGACGAAGGCCGCAGCCCCGTGGGACTGCGGCCTCCGTCGTGTGCGGAGCGTCGCTACTTCTTCGCGCCCTGGGCAGCGACCGCGGCGGCACCGGCGGCGGCAGCCTCGGGGTCGAGGTAGTACGCGGGCTTCGTCGGGCGGAACTCGTCGTCGAGTTCGTACACCAGCGGGATGCCCGTCGGGATGTTGAGCCCGGCGATGTCGTCGTCGGAGATGCCGTCGAGGTGCTTCACGAGCGCGCGCAGCGAGTTGCCGTGCGCCGTGACGAGGACGGTCTTGCCCGCGCCGAGGTCCTTCGTGATGTCCGACTCCCAGTACGGCAGAAGACGGTCGATCACGAGCTTGAGGGACTCGGTGCGCGGCAGGCCGTCACCGAGGTCCGCGTAGCGGCGGTCGCCGAACTGCGACCACTCGGCGTCGTCGGCGATGGGGGGCGGCGGCACGTCGAACGAGCGACGCCACTCCATGAACTGCTGCTCGCCGTACTGTTCGAGCGTCTGCGCCTTGTCCTTGCCCTGCAGGTCGCCGTAGTGCCGCTCGTTGAGGCGCCAGTCGCGCTTGACGGGCAGCCAGGCCAGGTCCGCCTCGAGCAGGGCGATGTCCGCCGTCTGGATCGCGCGGGTGAGGAGCGAGGTGTACAGGACGTCCGGGACGATGCCCGACTCGCTGATGAGCTCGCCGGCGCGCTTCGCCTCCTTCTCGCCCAGTTCGCTGAGTCGGACGTCGACCCAACCGGTGAACAGGTTCTTCTGGTTCCAGTCACTGTTGCCGTGACGGAGCAGGACGAGCGTGGAGGTCATGGCCGAAAGTCTACCGAGCGCCGTGAGGCCCGTTCCGAGGCCCGTACGCTGGTCGGCATGCCCATCGGGAACGTGACGCGCGGGACGACCGGGTACAACCGGCTCCGCCGGGTCGACCGGTGGATCGCCGCGCTGCCGGCCCTTCGGCGGACGTCCGACCCGCTCGTGGCCGACGTCGGGTACGGGGCACGGCCGACCACGACGCTCGAGCTCCGGGACCGCCTGGCCCGGATCCGTCCCGACGTCGAGGTCACCGGCATCGAGATCGAACCGGCACGCGTCGCGCTCGCGAACGCCGGCACCCGTGACGGTGTGACGTTCCGGCTCGGCGGCTTCGAGACCCCGACGCCCGGTGGCCGTCGGCCCGTCGTGATCCGGGCCTTCAACGTCCTGCGGCAGTACGACGAGTCGGCTGTGACGGCGTCGTGGCGGATCATGCAGGACCGGCTCCAGCCCGGTGGCGCGCTCGTCGAGGGGACCTGCAACGAGGTCGGACGGGTGGCGTCGTGGGTGACGCTCGACGAGCACGCGCCGCACACCTTCACGGTGTCGCTCCGACTCGCCGGCCTCGACGTCCCGAGCATCGTCGCGGAACGCCTGCCGAAAGCCCTCATCCACCGCAACGTCCCGGGCGAGCGGGTGCACGCGTTCCTGCGCGACCTCGACCTGGCGTGGGCGGTCGCGGCGCCGCTCGGCACGTACGGGCCCCGGCAGCGGTGGATCGCGACGGTACGGGGGATGCGCGATCGCGGCTGGCCGGTGCTGCACGGCGTGACGCGCTGGCGGCTCGGCGAGCTCAGCGTCCCGTGGTCCGCGGTCGCCCCGGCCTGACCGGACGGCCGACCACCGAGACTCGGCGCGGCGGACAGTTTCGCGGACGACACCGCGCGAAACCGTCCGCGGAGCCGAGACTCGGCCCGGCGGCCCGACGCCGGGCGTCCGCCGGCCCGGCGGACCGGCTACGAGCGGCGGACCGCCCCGAGCCGCGGCAGGCGCGGCACGTTCGCGGTGGCGCCGGCCTCCGGCGGGACGATGGTCTCCTGCGTCGCGGTCACGACCACGTCGTCGGCGGTGAGCGTCAGCGTCGCGGCGGGGTCGAGGGAGCGCTTCACGATCGCGAGCCCGATCGGCCCGAGCTCGTGGTGCACGGCCGAGGCCGCGAGGCGCCCGACCTCTTTCTCGTCGAGCACGACGGGGGTGCCCGGCGCGGGGAGCACGGCGTCGGAGCCGTCCAGGTGCAGCATCACCACGCGGCGCGGCGGGTGCCCGAGGTTGTGGACCTTCGCCACGGTCTCCTGCCCGCGGTAGCAGCCCTTCGACAGGTGCACGGCGGATCGGAGCCAGTCGAGCTCGTGCGGGATCGTCCGCTCGTCGACGTCGGACAGTGCCGGGCGCCAGGCGGCGATCCGCAGGGCCTCGTAGGCCAGGAGTCCCGCGGCGGGTTCGTCCGACACAGCGATCGCGGCCGAGGTTCCGGGCGTGACCACCGCGATGCGGAGGGTCCAGTCGGAGCCGGGATGGGCCTCCAGGGCGGCGTAGCCCCATCCACCGGGCGTGACGGACGACCAGGGGTCGACCCACTCGGCGAGTGGCGTGTCCGGCAGGTCGACGGCTGCGAACGGTGCGGATGCGCCGAACCAGCCGATCGTCGTGAGCTCGGCGGAGCGGTCGGCGACCTCGACGCGGAGCATGAAGCGCATCGACGACAGCCACGCGGCGAGCGGTGCTGCGTCGGCGGGCTCGGTGAGGAGCCAGGTGACCTCGCCGTCGTCGACGACGCGGGCCGCGTGCTCGACGCGACCGGACTGGTCGAGGACGAGCGTCTCGGTCGACACGCCGGGCGCGAGCCCGAGCAGGAGTTGCGACGTGATCGAGTTGAGCCACGAGAGCCGGTCCGGTCCGGAGACCGTCACGACGCCGAGGCCGAGCTCGACGACGGCACGACCGCGGGCGAGCAGGCGCTGCTCGCCGAGCGGGTTGCCGAAGTGCGCCGCGGGTGCGGTCGGCGCCTCGGACGACGCGACGAACCCGTCACGCGACACGAAAACAGAAGCAGAAGCAGAAGCAGAAGCAGGCGATGTCATCAGTCGACCTTCGCGAGCTGCCCCGAGGCGTGCGAGGTGAGCTCCTTGCCGAGCGCGGCGATGTCCCAGGCCCAGAAGAGCTTGCTCTCGACCAGGCCGTACAGGCGGGTGGCGGCCGAGTAGTCCTTCGCGTTCGGCGAGCGCATCACGGCGTCCGTCGCCAGGTCGATCCGGCCCTTGCGGACCCGCCCGACGTAGAGCTCGTTCACGCCCGTCGGGTGGATGATCGCCGCCTCGACGTCGAAGCCGTCGGTGGTGTTCCGGAGCGCTTCGACGCTCTCGACCGTGCTGAACGGGGTCGGCCCCTCGCCGAGCAGCATGGCCGGGCCACGGTCACCGGGCTCGGACGGCCGGTCGATGCGCCAGTAGCCCATCTCGGCCGCCAGCGGGGTGTGCTCGTCGTCGAGCAGCCACGTCGTGGACGAGTAGTTGAGGTAGGGCAGACCGTCGTGGCTGAAGCTCACGCGCTGCCCGAACTCGTAGTTGCGCGGTTCCTCTTCGTCGCCCACGGGGTACTCGACGACGCCGGTGCCTTCCCACACGCCGACGAGCCAGGACAGCGGGACGAGTTCCGGGGCGAGACCCTCGGGCAGTTCGATCAACGCTGACCCTTGAACAGCTTCACGACGACGGTCACCGAGACGAACGCGATCGCGAGCGACGCCAGGCCGAGGAGGCCGACGTAGAAGAGCTCGAGCGCAAGCAGCGAATCCATGCTGCGGAGTCTACGCGGGACGGCTCAACGCGCCAGCAACAGCACCGCGGTGACGAGCACGACGACGAACGCCCCCGACGACGCGATGCTGATCCGTTCCACCAGCCCGTCCTTCGTCGCCGTGATGAGCTGCAGCACGAAGCTGACGAGCACGCAGAGCACGAAGACGAGCAGCAGCCAGGCGAAGGAGTCCTTCTGCGTGAGCGTCAGGACCAGCACGGCACCGACGACCGCGAGCAGCCAGACCGGCAGCACGGACGTCAGCCTGAGGCGACGCTGGTCGGTGGGCGGCACGGGCTCGGTCACGCGCTCCATCATGACAGGAGCACGTCGGTCGCGCCTCGCCGTGCGCCGGCGCGCAGGTCCGGGCCGTCCGCCGGGCCCGGTCCCGACCGTCCGGCGGGCCCGGTCCCGACCGTCCGGTCGGAGAGGTACTTCCCGAGCATCACTAGGATGTGTGCACGACTCCCCCACGCCCTGGAGGTCCTGTGGCCCAGCTCCTGGTACTCACCTCAGCCGCGCCCGGCGACGTCCTGCCGAGCCTCGGGCTGCTGAGCCACCGGATCCGCCACGTGGCCGCCGAGGCCGCACAGCTGGTCAACGCGCCGCAGAGCGACCTCATGTTCGTGGACGCCCGGACCGACCTGGCCAGCGCCAAGGCCCTCTGCAAGATCCTCGCGACGAGCGGGTCGACCACGCCGATCATCCTCGTCGTCACCGAGGGCGGCCTCACCGCGGTGAACAGCGAGTGGAACGTCGACGACGTCGTGCTCGAGTCCGCCGGCCCCGCCGAGGTCGATGCGCGCATCCGCCTGAGCGCCGGTCGCGCCGCGAAGAACCAGACGGGGTCGAAGATCCACGCCTCCGGTGTCGTCATCGACGAGGCGAGCTACTCCGCGAAGGTCCGCGGCCGGCCGCTCGACCTCACCTTCAAGGAGTTCGAACTCCTCCGCTTCTTCGCCACGCACCCGTCGCGGGTGTTCACGCGCGAGCAGCTGCTCAGCGAGGTCTGGGGCTACGACTACTTCGGCGGCACCCGGACCGTCGACGTGCACGTGCGGCGGTTGCGGGCGAAGCTCGGGGACCTCGAGTCGCTCATCGGCACGGTCCGCAACGTCGGGTACCGCTTCAACGTCTACGACGACGACGCCGACCGGCTCTCGGCCCAGTAGTGGTCGTCGCGCTCGACCGGTTCGCCGTCCCGGGTGAGCCCCGCCCATTCTCCGACCAGACACTGGTCGACGTGCGCGCGGGTCGCGCCGCCGTCGTCGGGGACCAGCGCGGGGTCGCCGTGGTGCGCGACGGCGAACTCGAACTGGTGGTCGGCCTGGAGGAACGGGGCCGCGGCCTCGGAACCGCCCTCGTCACGCGGGTGCTCGGCCGGGGCGCCGGGGCCGCCCCCGTGGTGTCGTCCGCCCCGGCGCCCCGGTTGGCGTGGGCGCACGGTGACCACCCCGCTGCCCGAGCCCTCGCGGCACGGTTCGGTTGGACGGTCGCCCGCACGCTGCTGCAGCTCCGGGCACCGATCGCGCCCGTCGCACCCGACCCCGCCGTGCCGGCCGGGTACTCCCTTTCCTCGTTCCGCGCGGGCGACCCCGGCGACGAGGCCGACTGGCTCGCGCTCAACGCCGCCGCGTTCGCCCACCACCCGGAGCAGGGCCGGATGACGCTCGACGACCTCCGCGCCCGCGAAGCCGACGACTGGTTCTCCGGCGACGACCTGCTGCTGCTCCGCGACGAGGCCGGCGCGCTCGCGGGGTCGTGCTGGCTCAAGGTCGAGGGCGACGTCGGCGAGTTCTACGCCGTTGCGGTGCGCCCGGACCTGCAGGGGCAGAGGCTCGGGGGCGTGCTCATGCGTGCGGGGACGGCCCGGCTGACCGGCCGTGGACTCGCCGCCGCGGCGCTCTACGTCGAGGGCGACAACGCGCCCGCGCTGGCGCTCTACCGCAGGGCGGGGTTCGAGCAGCACGCGATCGACGTCCAGTACGCCGCTCCCTGACGCTCCTCCACACCGCGTCGTTCACCCCCGGTTTCCACAGGGTCCACCTGGCGAACTCCGACCGCAGGGACCGGGTGGCAGGATGAGGGCATGGACACCGAACCGCAGCTCGACGGCGAATCCGTCGCACCGGACCTCGACGACTTCGACGAGGTCGTCGAGATCGAGCACGAGTCGCTGCCGACGGACCGCTACTTCGACCGCGAACTCAGCTGGCTCCGGTTCAACCAGCGGGTGCTCGAGCTGGGCGAGGACCGCACGCAGCCCATCCTCGAGCGGGCGAACTTCCTGGCGATCTTCGCGTCCAACCTCGACGAGTTCTTCATGGTCCGGGTCGCCGGGCTGAAGCGCCGCATCGACACCGGCATCGCCGTCCCGACGAACGTCGGCCGCGCCCCGTCCGACGTGCTGCGCGACATCGCGAAGAAGGCGCACGAGCTGCAGGACCGCCATGCGCAGGCCTTCATCGGGTCGCTCAAGCCGGACCTCGACGCCGCCGGCATCCACATCGAGCACTGGTCCGACCTCGACGAGGCCGACCGGCTCCGGATGCGCGAGTACTTCAACGAGCAGATCTTCCCGGTCCTCATGCCCCTCGCGGTGGACCCGGCGCACCCGTTCCCGTACATCTCCGGGCTGTCGCTCAACCTCGCGGTGCGGGTGCGGAACCCGAAGTCCCAGCGGCAGGAGTTCGCGCGCCTCAAGGTGCCGCAGAACTTCTCGCGCTTCATCAAGCTGCCGGACGACAACTCCGGACGCATGCGGTTCATCCCGCTCGAGGACCTCATCGCGAACCACCTCGACGACCTGTTCCCGGGGATGGAGGTGCTCGAGCACCACGTGTTCCGGGTCACCCGCAACGAGGACGTCGAGATCGAGGAGGACGAGGCCGAGAACCTCATCCAGGCCCTCGAACGCGAACTGCTCCGCCGCCGCTTCGGTCCGCCGATCCGCCTCGAGATCACCGAGGACATGGACCCGGTGACGCTCGACCTGCTCGTCCGCGAGCTCGACATCACCGAGCAGGAGGTCTTCCGTCTGCCGTCGCCGCTCGACCTCGGCGGCCTGTTCGAGATCTCGAAGATCGCACGGCCCGACCTGCACTACCCGAAGCACGTGCCGACCACTCCGGTCCAGTTCCAGCCGGGCGAGCCGAACACGAAGCCCGACCTCTTCCGCGCGATCGCGGCGAAGGACGTGCTCGTGCACCACCCGTACGAGTCCTTCGCGACGAGCGTGCAGGCCTTCCTCGAGCAGGCCGCCGCCGACCCGCACGTGCTCGCGATCAAGCAGACGCTGTACCGCACCTCGGGCGACAGCCCCATCGTCGAGGCCCTCATCGACGCGGCTGCCGCGGGCAAGCAGGTCCTCGCGCTCGTCGAGATCAAGGCGCGCTTCGACGAGCAGAACAACATCGGGTGGGCCCGCAAGCTCGAGAAGGCCGGCGTGCACGTGGTCTACGGCCTCGTCGGGCTGAAGACGCACTCGAAACTGGTGCTCGTCATCCGGCAGGAAGGCGGCACGCTCAAGCACTACAGCCACATCGGCACGGGCAACTACAACCCCAAGACCTCGCGCATCTACGAGGACATGGGCCTCTTCACGTCCGACGACACGGTCGGCAAGGACCTCACGCGGCTCTTCAACGAGCTGTCCGGGTACGCGATCGAGAAGAAGTTCAAGCGCCTCCTCGTCGCACCGCTGCACCTCCGCAAGGGGCTGCTCAAGCGGATCCAGACCGAGGCGGACCACGCCCGGGCCGGCCGGCCCTCCGGGATCCGCATCAAGGTCAACTCGATGGTGGACGAGCAGATCATCGACGCGCTCTACCTGGCGAGTCAGGCCGGGGTGCCGATCGACATCTGGGTGCGCGGCATCTGCTCGCTGAAGCCCGGGATGGAAGGCGTCAGCGACACGATCCGGGTCCGGAGCGTCGTGGGCCGGTACCTCGAGCACTCCCGTGCGTTCGCGTTCCACAACGACGGCGACCCCGCCGTGTTCATCGGCTCGGCGGACATGATGCACCGGAACCTCGACCGTCGCGTCGAGGCCCTCGTGCGGTTGTCCGACCCCAACCACGTGAACGAGGTCCAGGAGATGTTCGACCTCGCGATGGCCGACACCACGAGCTCGTGGCACCTCGAGTCCGACGGCGAGTGGACGCGCCGGTCGACCGACGACGACGGACGCCCGCTCGACGACGTGCAGAATGTCCTCATGCGGAAGATCTCGGCACGGAAGCGCTCCACTCGGTGAGCGGCGGCTCCTCAGGGCCGGTCGTCGCAGCGGGGGCCGTGGTGTGGCGTGAACAGGACGGCGTCCCGCTCGTCCTGCTCGTGCACCGCGACCACCACAAGGACGTCTCGTTCCCGAAGGGCAAGGTCGACCCGGGCGAGAGCGTCCCGACCACTGCCGTCCGCGAGATCGACGAGGAGACCGGGTACCGCGTGCACCTCGGCGCTCCCCTCGGCACCGCCGAGTACGTGCTGCCGAGCGGTCGCGACAAGGTCGTGCACTACTGGGCGGCCCGGGTCTCCGCGAAGGAGCACGAGCGCGCCGGCACGTTCCGTCCGAACGACGAGGTCGCCGCGATCGAGTGGGTCACCCTCGACGACGCCCGCGGCCGACTGACGTACGAGCGCGACGTGGCGATCCTCGACCGGTTCGCCGAGCGCGTCGCCGCCGGGGAGCACCGCACCTTCGCGCTCATCGCACTGCGGCACGCCAAGACGGTGCCCGCCTCGGACTGGGACGGCCCCGACGCCACCCGGCCGCTCCTGCCGGTCGGGCGATCGCAGGCGAAGGCCGTCGCGTCGCCGATCGCGGCGTTCGGCCCGAAGAAGATCCTCAGCAGCACGGCGGCACGGTGCCTCGCGACCGTCGAACCGCTGTCGGCCCGGATGAAGCTCGGGGTGTCCAGCACGCCGGACATCAGCCAGGACGCCCACGACCGGGGTGCCGCGAACGTCAAGGGCGTCGTGCAGAAGCGCCTCGAGAAGGCGAAGTCGACCGTCCTCTGCTCGCACGGCCCCGTGTTGCCGGACATCATCGCCCGCATCGCCACCGCGACCGCCGACGACAGCGGGCGGTTCGACCTCCGTCGTGCCGCCATGCTCTCGGTCGGCGACTTCGCGGTCATGCACATCGCCGACGGGCGGCTCGTGGCCGTGGAGACGCACCGCAACACCGTCTCGTCGTAGGCCGACGTCGGCGAGGCGAGCCGCGCCTCCAGGCCCGCGCAGCGCCGCGCACACGACCCTGACGCGCCCACCGGGCGTATGCGTCTGCATGCTCCTGTGCAGTGCACGACGTTCCCGATCCTGCACCCGTCGTCGCCCCCGCGCACGGTGCCCCGTCCGACACAACCCCTCGTTCACCTCCCGTTCACCGGGGCGGGTGATCCCCGTCACCTCGCGTCCCTACAGTCGCTCCCGGGTCGGCACCGACCCACGGGACCAGCAGCGGTCCCACCTGCACTGACATCCCCGAAGGGACCCCTGTGAACATCAAGCGAATCGGCACGGTCGCGGCAATCGCGATCGCCGGCGCGGTCGTGCTCTCCTCGTGCGCGGCGAACGAGGACGCGGGCAGCACCGCACCCTCTTCCTCCTCCAGCTCGGGCACCGACTACTCGAAGCTCTCCGGCACCCTCACCGGTTCGGGCTCGTCCGCTCAGCAGACGGCCGAGGCCACGTGGGCCGCCGGCTTCCAGGACGTCGCCTCCGGCGTCACGGTCAACTACTCGCCCGACGGTTCGGGCGCCGGCCGCAAGAACTTCATCTCGGGTGCCGCGGACTTCGCCGGCTCCGACGCCGCGCTGAACGACGAGGAGCTCTCCGGCTCGTTCGGCCTCTGCGCCGCGGACTCGAAGGCCATCGACATCCCGGTCTACATCTCCCCGATCGCGATCGCCTACAAGGTCGACGGTGTCTCGGACCTCACGCTCGACGCGAAGACGATCGCCGGCATCTTCTCCGGCAAGATCACCAAGTGGAACGACTCGCAGATCGCCTCCATCAACAAGGACGCGAAGCTGCCGGACGCGAACATCACGGTCGTGCACCGCTCGGACGACTCGGGCACCACGCAGAACTTCTCCGAGTACGTGTCGGCGAACGCCGGCGACGTCTGGACCGAAGAGCCGAGCCAGACCTTCCCGTACCAGGTCGGCGACAGCGCCAAGGGCACCTCGGGCGTGGCCTCGGCCATGGCCAGCGCCTCGGACGCGATCACCTACATCGACGACTCCGGCGCCGGTGACCTCGACAAGGCGAAGCTCATGGTCGGCGACAAGGCCACCGAGATCTCGGCCGAGGGTGCTGCGAAGGTCGTCTCCGACTCGAAGGTCGCCGACGGCCGCGAGGACAACGACCTCGCGATCGACATCGACCGCAAGGACACCGCCGACGGTGCGTGGCCGCTGGTCCTCGTCTCCTACGCGATCGCCTGCCAGGAGTACAAGGACGCCGACAAGGGCGAGCTCGTGAAGGGCTACCTCGACTACGTCGTCTCGAAGGACGCGCAGGACGCCGCCGCGAAGGAGGCCAAGTCGGCCGCACTCACGGACGACCTGGCGAAGAAGGCCGCCACGGCGGTCGCCTCCATCAAGTAGCGCACCCGAACGCCCGGACGCCGGTCCCACCCACTGACCGGCGTCCGGGCACTCGCCCGTCACCGCGAGCACTGCACCGGACAACACCCCGAACCCGACGCCTCCCCCGGCGTTCCTCCGACAGGAGTCCCATGACGACCGCACCGGCCCAGCCAGTGGCCCCCGTCGCCCCCAAGCCGAAGGCCGTCGTCCGCATCGGCGACCGGGTCTTCTCGGCCGCCTCGGTCATCGCCGGCGGTCTCATCCTCTTCGTGCTCGTGCTCGTCGCCGCCTTCCTGGTCTGGCAGAGCGTCCCGGCCTTCAGCGCGAAGGTGGGCGAACTCCCGAACCGCGCGACGAACTTCTGGGACTACGTCGGCCCCCTCGTCTTCGGCACCGTCTGGTCCGCGCTCATCGCGCTCGTGATCGCCGTGCCGCTCTCGCTGGGGATCGCGCTCTTCATCTCGCACTACGCGCCGCGTCGCATCGCACCGCTCCTCGGCTACGTGATCGACCTGCTGGCCGCGGTGCCGTCGGTGGTCTACGGCCTCTGGGGCATCGTGGTCCTCGCCCCGTTCGTGAAGCCGTTCTACGCGTTCCTCAACGAGTACCTCGGCTGGATCCCGTTCTTCTCGGGCCAGGTGTCCGGCACCGGCCGCACGATCCTCACCGCCTCGATCGTCCTCGCCGTGATGGCGATCCCGATCATGACCGCGGTGATGCGCGAGATCTTCCTGCAGGCCCCGCGCCTCAACGAGGAGGCCGCCCTGGCCCTCGGCGCGACCCGCTGGGAGATGATCCGGATGTCGGTCCTGCCGTTCGCGAAGTCCGGCATCGTGTCCGCGATCATGCTCGGCCTCGGTCGTGCGCTCGGCGAGACGATGGCGATCGCGCTCGTGCTGTCGGTGTCGACGAACGTCACCTTCCAGATGCTCACCTCGCTGAACCCCTCGACGATCGCGGCGAACATCGCCCTGCAGTTCTCCGAGGCCTCCGGCACCGCCCTCAACGCCCTCATCGCGTCGGGCCTGATCCTCTTCGTCATCACCCTGGTCATCAACATGCTGGCGCGCTACATCGTGCGCAGCCGGGTCTCCTGAGAGGTCACGCCCCGATGTCCCTCGCTCTCCGTCAACCCGGCTTGGCCGGCAACGCGTACGCCAACGGCAAGCTGCACAAGTCGGTGCCGTGGCTGCTCCTCGTCGGCTCCTGGGTCGCCCTGGTCCTCGTCTTCGCCCTGCTCAACGCGGGCGGCGCCGTGAAGGACTTCAACGTGGTCGCCGCGCTGTTCCTCGGCACGGTCCTGTTCGACGTCCTCATCGTCGTCGTCTCCCGCATCGTCGAGGGTGGGCGCAAGGCCGTCGACCGGCTCATCACCTCGCTCGTCGTCACGGCGTTCGTCATCGCGGTGCTGCCGCTGGTGTCGCTGCTGTGGACCGTGCTCGCGGACGGCCTCGCCCGCTTCGACGCACAGTTCTTCTCGTACTCGATGCGCGGCGTCATCTCCGAGGGCGGCGGCGCGGTGCACGCCCTCATCGGCACGCTCGAGATCACGCTCTTCGCGGCGCTCATCTCCGTCCCGATCGGCCTGCTCACCTCGATCTACCTCGTCGAGTACGGCAAGGGCGCACTCGCGAAGGGCATCACGTTCTTCGTCGACGTCATGACGGGGATCCCGTCGATCGTCGCCGGCCTGTTCGCGTACTCGCTGTTCGCGCTGTTCCTCGGCCCGGGTGCCCGCTTCGGCCTGGTCGGCTCGGTCGCGCTGAGCGTACTGATGATCCCGATCGTCGTGCGCTCCACCGAGGAGGTGCTGAAGATCGTGCCGATGGAGCTCCGCGAAGCGTCCTACGCCCTCGGTGTCCCGAAGTACCTCACCATCCTCAAGGTCGTGCTCCCCACCGCCCTCGCCGGCATCACCACCGGCGTGATGCTCTCCATCGCCCGGGTCATCGGCGAGACCGCACCGCTCCTGGTCACGGCCGGGTTCACCGCGAGCATGAACTACGACCTGTTCAAGGACCCGATGATGACGCTGCCGGTGTTCGCGTACACGCAGTACTCGCAGCAGGGCGCCAACCCGGTGCCGTTCGTCGACCGGGCCTGGACAGCGGCGCTGCTGCTCATCATCATCGTGATGCTGCTCAACCTGCTCGCCCGCTTCATCACCCGGCTGTTCGCCCCCAAGCTCAGCCGCTGACCCTCCCGGCACCACGCCACTGACGCTCGGCACCACGCCCCCAGCGTCACCCCAGCGTCACCACCCACCCAGCGTCACCACCCACCCGAAGGAATCACGTGTCCAAGCGCATCGAGGTCGACGGCCTCAACGTCTACTACTCGAAGTTCAAGGCGGTCGAGGGTGTCGACATCACGATCGAACCCCGCACCGTCACGGCGTTCATCGGCCCGTCCGGTTGTGGCAAGTCCACCTTCCTCCGCACGCTGAACCGCATGCACGAGGTCATCCCCGGCGCCTACGTCGAGGGCTCGGTCAAGGTCGACGGCGACGACCTGTACGGCCCCGGCGTCGACCCGGTGCTCGTGCGTCGTCAGGTCGGCATGGTGTTCCAGCGTCCGAACCCGTTCCCGACGATGTCGATCAAGGACAACGTCCTCGCCGGCGTGAAGCTCAACAACAAGCGCATGTCCCGCTCCGAGGCGGACGACGTCGTCGAGCGCTCCCTGCAGGGTGCGAACCTCTGGAACGAGGTCAAGGACCGCCTCGACAAGCCCGGCATGGGCCTGTCCGGCGGGCAGCAGCAGCGTCTCTGCATCGCGCGTGCGATCGCCGTCCAGCCGGACGTGCTCCTCATGGACGAGCCGTGCTCCGCGCTCGACCCGATCTCGACCCTCGCCATCGAGGACCTCATCGAGGAGCTCAAGAAGGAGTTCACGATCGTCATCGTGACGCACAACATGCAGCAGGCGTCGCGGGTGAGCGACAAGACGGCGTTCTTCAACATCGCGGGCACCGGGCACCCCGGCAAGCTCATCGAGTACGACGACACCGCGACGATCTTCTCGAACCCGTCGGTGCAGGCCACCGAGGACTACGTCTCGGGTCGCTTCGGTTGATCGGCGTCCGGTCCGTCTCCTGACGGTCTGCCTGGAGGCCCGGTCCACGTCCGCCACGGACGGCACCGGGCCGCTTTCCGTGCGTCCAGAGCCCGCGACCGCCGGTCAGCGTCATGGACGTCGAAACATGTACACGCACGTTCCGACACTGCACGCGAAGATCGACGCGTGGATCGTCGCATCATGCGCACGCACAGGATGCACGCGCACCGAACGACACCGCACGCGTCGATCGACAGGTGGAACGTCGGAACGTACGCACGCACCGACGCCGCAACACCCGGTCCGGCACCCGAACACCTCGCCCGCGGATCGTGCCACGCGAGCGGGGAGCCGTACCGGCGGTCAGGCGGTCGTGGCAGCCATGATCGGCGTCGTGGTGGGCTGCTTCGACCCACCGGCGGGCTCGACGGTCATGCCGATCGTCACGTTGTGCGACCGCGTCCCGGAGAGGACCGCCGCGTGCACGCCGTCACCGGCACCGTCGATGAGGCCGGCGGGCGTGATCTTGCCGCCCGTGCCCTCGGAGCCGATGTACCAGAGCTGGTAGGTCTTGCCCTCCGGAGCCTGCTCGACACCGTCGAGGATGACCGCGGACTTCCCGAGCGTGTCCGACCAGACGACCGTGGCCGTCCCGCCGCCCGAGACCTTCGCGGTGCTCCGCTTGAAGTCCGATGCGGCGTAGATGCGGTCGAGTCCGCTGCTGGCCTGGGTCGTCCCCGGGCCTGGGTCGTTCGTCGGGGCGAACCCCGTGCCCACGCCGAGTCCGACGCCGAGGAACACCACGGCGACCGCGGCAGCGCTGGAGAGGAGGACTGCCGGGCGCTGGAACCAGCGGCGGTTCGCGGCAGCGGAGGCCGGACCGTTGCCCGTGAGCCGGCCGTCTGCACGGGTGCGGGACGAGGCGGGGGTGGGTCGCGCCTCCAGGCCGTCGTCGGTGACCGCCCCGGGAACCGGAGCAGCGGGTGACGAACCAACCAGATCAGCAGGCGACGAACCAACCGGAGCAGCAGCGTCCGGCGCAGCGGCAGCGGACGCCAGCGGTGCAGCCTGCGGCGTCGACGCGATCTGCGCCATCAGCGAGGCCTTGAGCGACGCGGGGGGCTCGACCGGCGTGACGGCGTAGGCGAGCTGCAGCGCGGTCTCGCGCAGCGAGTCCGTCTCGGCCTGCAGCTCCGGCGAGGAGGACAGCGTGGCCTCGAGCTGCGCACGCTCGTCGTCCGACAGCGCGTCGAGGGCGTGCGAACCGGTCAGCAGCGCAGGGTCGTCGTGGTGCTCGGTCATGATGTCACCCCCATCTCGTCTCGGAGTCTGATCATCCCGTCACGGAGACGGGTCTTGACGGTGCCGATCGGGACACCGAGGTGTTCGGCCATCTCGCTGTGCGAGTAGCCGCCGTAGTACGCGAGCTGCACGGCCTGCCGCTGGAACTCGGTGAGCTTCGCGAGCGCCCGGCTGACCCGTTCGTGCTCGATCCGGATCTCGACCGACTCGGAGACCTGGTCGAAACCGGCCTCGAAGTCGCGGATGCCGATCTTCGTGTCACGGTCGTGGGAGGCCTGCGAGGCCCGCACCCGGTCGACCGCTCGGCGGTGCGCCATGGTGAGGATCCAGCTCGCCGCCGTGCCGCGCCCACGGTCGTAGCGGGTGGCTTGCTGCCAGACCTCGAGGAAGATCTCCTGCGTGACCTCCTCCGACTGCGCACGGTCCCGGAGGAGCCGCGTCACGAGGCCGAGCACACGGCCCGACAACACGTCGTAGAGGTCGGAGAAGGCAGCTTGGTCACCGGCGGCCACACGGGTCAGGAGGTCGTCAGCGGACGCCTGAGCCGGCTCGGCTGAGCTCCAGCTCTCGGTGTCGCGTTCCACGAGGGCAAGCATTGCAGGTTTCCCTCCTCCCGGTTGCGTTCCGACTGTGAGTTCCGCTCCGACGCACGCATTCGGGTGGCGTGCGGCGAAGAGGACGAGGGCCCGTGTGACCCGCAGGGAATTGACCGCCAGGGAGCGGACCGGGTCGCACGGGGCCCTCGTTGCGTGACCGGCGAGGACGCCTGCCACGGTGATGATTCGGCACCCTCGGGCCGTCGGATTGGAGCAGTTCTCACCGAAGTGTCATCGGGGCCGTGGGGCGCTTGTCCGGGGCCGCCGGCCCGTGGGCGCTTGTCCGCGGGGCGCTTGTCCGCGCGGCGCTTGTCCGCGGGGCGCTTGCCTGTGGGCGCTTGTCCGTGGCGTGCTTGTCCGTGGGCGCTTGTCCACGGGGAGCTTGTCCGTGGCGCGCCCGAGGGGCTGCCGTGTCCACCGTCAGTGAACACGGTCGTGCGCACAGCCTGCGTCTCGTAGAATCGATCTCGCCGGGCCGCAGCAAGCCCCGGGCTCCAAAATTCGCCGCTCCGAGCGGCCTCGCGCCGAGAGGCGCTTCTGCGGCCCGGTCTTTCTGTGCCCGCTGGTCGATGCGGGTTCCGTCCGTTGCGCCGCGTCAGCGGCCTGCCTGGAGGCGCGGCGCCCGTCCGCCCCGCCGCTCGCTCAGTCCAGGCTGTCGCGACGCCAGAGCGCCGCCGCCTCGGTCAGCTCGGCCGCCAGCTCCGTCAGACGGAGTGCCCGCGTCGTCAGTTCGCTCGCCCGCTCGGACGCCGTCAGGTCGGAGTCGTCCGCGACCGACGTCGCCCCCGCCGCGGTGAGCCGACAGAACGCCGCACCGCGATCGAGCGCCACCGCGAGGTCGCCCGTGTACAGCCCGTGCAGGATCCGGTCCGCCAGCGTGAGGATCTCCGCCGGCCCCGTCGGTTCCTCGGCGCCGGCGACGGCCTGGTCGATCGTGCCGATCCGTTCCGCACCACGCTCGAAGAAGTAGGCGATCTCCGTCGGGTTCTGTCGGATGATCGTGCGCACCAGGTAGATCCGCCACAGGGCGCCCGGCAGGGTGTGCGCCCCGACCCGCGCCCAGAGCTCCGCGATCGCGTCGATGCCGTGCACGTCCGTGTAGGTGACGAGGCGCTCGACGACCGCCGGGTCGGGGTCCTGCCGCACGCGGTGCAGCAGCGCGTTCGCGGTGTCGTGCGCGACGCGGTTCACCAACGCGGGGTCGTCGCCGCCCTGGATCGCGGCGAACTCCTGGTCGGTGAAGTGGACGGGACGGTGGTGATCGCGAGGCACCGCTCCAGGGTAGGCGCGGCCGGTGACACTCCCTGTCCCCCGTTCGCCGAGAACGCAACCCGTCGGATCCGGGTAGCGTCCACCATCAGGGAGGCACCCCTCCCTGGACGTGAAGAAGAGGACACTCCATGAACGCGCTGCTCATCATCCTGGCCGTCGTCGCGGTCATCCTGCTGTTCGTCGGCGGTTTCGCCGCGAGCCTGAAGTTCCTGCTCTGGGTCGGGATCGTGCTGCTCATCATCGCGGTGATCGCATGGCTCCTGCGGACCCTCACGGGTCGGCGCAGCTGACCCCAGGACAACGGTTCCGAACTGGAGGCCCTCACCCGCTAGCCTTGCGGGTGAGGGCCTCTAGCTCAGTTGGTAGAGCACCGGACTTTTAATCCGAGGGTCGTGGGTTCGAGCCCCACGGGGCCCACACCCTCCTGAACCCCGGCTTTTCATCCGAGGGTCGTGGGTTCGAGCCCACGGGGCCCACACCCTCCTGAACCCCGGCTTTTCATCCGAGGGTCGTGGGTTCGAGCCCCACGGGGTCCACACCCTCCTGAACCCCGGCTTTTCATCCGAGGGTCGTGGGTTCGAGCCCCACGGGGCCCACTGCGTTCAGGGACACTCGGGTCGCGGTCACCTGCCGCCCGGACTGCGCCGCGTAGAATCCCGGCCGTGGCCCGACGAACCGACGGCGGATGGCCGGACGGTCCCCGTTCGCTGCCGCTCAGACGACGACGCCGGAGGCGACGCCTGATGCCGGCGGTCGCCCTCGGCGCGATGAGCCTCGGCGTCGCCGGGTTCCTCGTGATGCTGCCCGCGGTCTCCGACGCGTGCCAGTCCGTCCCCGGGGCGGCGAACGTCTCCACGAACCGCGCGGCTTCCGCCATGGCACGCGGCTCGGACGTGCTCATCGTCGGCGACTCGTACACGACCGGTCGCGGTTCGTACGACGGCACGCACGGATGGGCGCAGGACCTCGTGGCCGAGCGGAACTGGGACGCCACGATCGACGGCGTTCCCGGTAGCGGGTACGTGAACACGGGGGCGACGAACTCCACCCGCTGGAACTACATCTCGCGGATCGAGCGCAGCGCGTCCCTCACCCCGGAGCTCGTGATCGTGCAGGGCAGTCAGAACGACTGGCTCGTCAGCGCGGAGACGCTCCGGACCCGCGTGGAACGAACGCTGCGCACGGCGAAGCGACAGTGGCCGGACGCGGTCGTCGTGGCGATCGGCCCGTCGGCCCCGCAGCCGCGCGCCGAGACCACCGCGGGCATCTCGGCTGCGGTGGCCGCCGGCGCACACGCCGCGGGTGTCCCGTTCATCGACCCGCTCGACGAGCAGTGGTTCACGAGGATGAACAGCGCGAGCTACGCGGCCGGCGACGGGCAGCACCTCAACGACGACGGGTACCGGTACCTCGCGGCGAAGATCGACGACGCCCTCGAGGAGCTCGCCGCGCCGCGCGACGGCGAACAGTGCGCCTGATCGCCTGATCGGGGTACAAGTCCTCCTCAGCGGGTTCATGGCGTTTCCCGCTCACAGTTCAGTCGGCGTTCAGCGGACTGTTGGGATGCCGCCGATAGTGTCGTTCCCGGATCCGATCGCCGGATCCTGCAGCACAGCACCACCGCAGAACGAACGGGGTACACCGTGATCGAGCCCATCGAAGCCACGCACACCAGCACCAACGGGGACGCGCGCCGCATCGTCGAGCTCGCCGCCGCGACCAACACGACGATGAGCAACGAGCTCCTGCTCGACACGCTCCGTCGCAACGCGAAGGTCACGACCCGCCACATCCGCAAGGACTTCGTCGAGGTCGCGACCGCCACGTCGGTGCTCGGGTACGTGTGCCGGCAGCGCAAGGACTTCATCGCCCTGCGCGGCGACGACCCTGCCTGGGCGCAGGAGGTCGGGCGCTACGCCACCGAGTCCCTCGCGGTCGAGGCGCTCCGCATGCGCCGCGGCTGACCGCCACGAAACGACGACGAAGGCCCCGCCGGAGACACCGGCGGGTCCTTCGTCATGCCTGCGGCGTCGGCCGTGCGTTGCCTGCCGTGCGGTGTCTGTCGTGCCGCGTCTGTCGTGCCGCGCGCCCGTCTCGACGTCGCCCGGCAGGCCGTGTGCGGGCGCCGAGATCGCACTTCCGCGCCGTCGACCGGACGACGAAGCGGCACGAAGTGCGATCTCGACCCTGCGCGGGGCGCGTGCGGGAGCGCATGCGGCGAGGGCGCGGCGAGGAAGCGTCAGGACCAGACGCGGCGGATGCCCCAGGTGCCGGTCCACGACTCGTCGGGCTCGAGCCAGCGGAGGCCCTCGCCGGAGTTGAGCGCGTTCGCGGGCGCCGTCATCGGTTCGACCGCCACGGCGAGCCCCTTGCCGTCACCGCGCGGGAACTCGCGGGAGGTGAACACCTGCACGTACGGGAACGACCGGTCCTGCCAGAGCTGGACGCCGTCGCCCTCCGGTCCGTGGAGCGTCGTCCGCCGGACCCCGTCGGCATCGGGCGTGACGTCGGTGTACGCGGTGTCGAGGTCCGAGTCACCCGCGCGCCGGCCCTGCCGCAGGTCGAAGTCCGTGCCCTCGACGGACACCGACCCGTTCGGCACCTTCTGCTCGTCGACCGTGAAGGCGGTCGCGGCGTCGAGCGTGACGACGAGGTCGTCGGCCGGGGTGTCGCCGGCGCGGAGGTACGGGTGCGCGCCGACCGCGAACGGGGCCCGCACGCCGGAGCGGTTCACGACCTGGTGGGTGACGCGGATGCCGTCGTCGACGAGCTCGTGGTGGACGCGGGTCTCGAGCGTGAACGGCCAGCCGTGCTGCGGGTGGATCGTGGCCTCCTGCACGACGCCCGACTCGGTCTGGGACACGACGCGGTACGGCGCGAACCGGAGCAACCCGTGCGAGGCGTTGCCGTACTTCGGCTCCGAGATGTCGAGCTGCTGCCGCCCGCCCTCGAGCTGCCACACTCCACCGGCGACCCGGTTCGGCCACGGCGCGAGCACGATGCCGTTCGCCCCGGGCGGCTGCTCCGAGACGGCGAACGGCTCGGTGAGGTCGAACCCGGCGACCCGGAGCTCCCGGATGCCCGCGGCCACCTCGGTGACGACTGCCTCGACGACCCCGTCGGGTCCGGCGTGGCGGAGGTGGTACTGGCCACCGGTGGGTGCTGCTGCGGTCATGGGGTCTCGTTCCTTCCGGTTCCTGCCGACGTCGTGCCGGCACTGCCGTCTGCCACCACGACCTCGACGCCGGCCGCCCGGATCGGGGCGACCGCGTCCGCCGTGGTCTCGGCGGTGACGACGACGTCGATGTCCTCGAGCGCGCGGACGACGCCGATGTGGGCCCGGCCGAACTTCGACCCGTCCGCGACCACGACCGTACGCCGAGCAGTCGCCGCGAGCATCCGCTTCGCCTCGGTCTCGGGCAGGTTCACGTTCGTCAGGCCGTGCGCCACGTCGAGCCCGGTCCCGCCGAGGAACACCACGTCGGCGGCGATCAACGGCAGCAGCGTGTTGTTGAAGGGTGCCACGAGAGAGTGCTGCAGGGGTCGGAGCGTGCCGCCGGTGACGACGACGGTGAACCGCGGGACGGCTCGCTCGAGCGTGAGCGCCGTGGTGAGCGAGTTCGTGACGACGGTGACGTCGACGAGGTCGGTGCGGGCCACCAGCGCCTCGGCGACGGCGGCCGGGGTGGTCCCGACGTCGAGCACGACGCACTCGCCGGACCGCACGAGGCCCGCGGCAGCGCGGCCGATCGCCGCCTTCGCCACCTGGTGCTCCACGGCGGTCTCCTCGAACGGACGCTCGCCGGAACCGGCCCCGAGGCGGACGGCACCGCCGTGCACCCGCCTGATCCGCGCCTCCAGTTCGAGGGAGGCGAGGTCCTGCCGGACGGTCACCTCGCTGGTACCGAGCGCCGCTGCCAGGGCGGCCGTCCGGACCAGGCCGGGCGCACCCTCGACGATCGACACGATGCGGTCCTGGCGCAGCGGCGCGGGGAGTGCGCCGGCGAGGAAGGAGAGGTCGTCATCGGTCATGTGCTCAGTTTCGCTTGCTTCCGATGCCTTTCGCAACGCTTCGGATGAGCGGTAGAGTGGTTGGGTGATCACCAAGCGCGTGACGACGCTCGCGGACGGCCGCGACCTCATTTACTTCGACGACGCCGACTCGACCCTGCCCGCCGAGCGCAGCATCGACGAGCGTGTCCTCGACCCCCGCCCGGAGACGGCGCGGATGCGTCAGGACGTCCTCACCGGCGAGTGGGTGTCGATCGCTGCCTCGCGGCAGAACCGCGTGTTCCTGCCACCGGCCGACCAGGACCCGCTCGCACCGCAGACGGCCGCGAACCCGTCCGAGATCCCGAGCCGATACGACGTCGCCGTGTTCGAGAATCGGTCGCCGTCATTCGGTCCCCTGCTCGAGGCGGACGACGCTCCCACCTCCCTCGACTCCCTCAGCGACGTCGGTCTCAACCGGCAGCTCCGCTCGGTCGGCCGATGCGAGGTCGTCTGCTTCTCCCCCGAGACCTCGGGATCGTTCGCGTCCATCTCCGAGTCGCGTGCCCGCACCGTGGTCGAGGCCTGGGCGGACCGGACGGCCGCGCTGTCGGCGATGCCCGGGATCCAGCAGGTGTTCCCGTTCGAGAACCGGGGCGAGGCGATCGGTGTCACGCTGCACCACCCGCACGGACAGATCTACTCGTACCCGTACATCACGCCGCGCACCCAGCGGCTGCTCGCGTCGATCGAGCGGTTCGGCCCCGACCTGTTCGAGCAGCACCTCGCGAACGAGCGCGCGTCCGAACGGGTCGTCCTCGCCGGCGAGCACTTCACCGCGTTCGTGCCGTTCGCCGCACGCTGGCCGATCGAGATCCACATGCTGCCGCACCGCCACGTGCCGGACTTCGCGGGCCTGAACGACGCCGAGAAGGACGAGCTGGCGCACATGCACCTCCGGCTCACCCGCGGGCTCGACGCACTCTACGGCGACCCCACCCCGTACATCGCCGCGTGGCACCAGGCGCCGGTCCACACCGCTCGCGACACCGTGCGGTTGATGTTGCAGATCACGTCGCCGCGTCGCGCGGCGGACAAGTTGAAGTTCCTGGCCGGCAGCGAAGCCGCCATGGGCGCCTGGATCGGGGACCTCGTGCCCGAGAAGGCGGCCGAGTTCATCCGAGGAGGGATCGAACGCGCATGACGTTCCAGCAGGTCTACGGGTACGAGCCCACGGTGCGGTACTCCGCTCCTGGTCGGGTCAACCTGATCGGTGAGCATACCGACTACAACGACGGGTACGTCCTGCCCTTCGCGATCGACCGCCGGACCACCGCGTCCATCGCCCCGCGGCAGGACCGCGTGATCCGTGTCGCCTCCGCGTTCGACGAGACCGGCGGCCCGGTGTCGCTGACGCTCGACGAGCTCTCGCCCGACACCGTGCACGGTTGGTCGGCGTACGTGTTCGGCATCGCCTGGGCGCTCGGCGAGCAGGGCTCCGACCTGGCCGGCAAGACCGGCTTCGACGTCTTCATCGAGTCCGACGTGCCGGTCGGTGCCGGTCTGTCGTCCAGCGCGGCGATCGAGTGCGGTGTCGCGCTCGCGTTCAACGACCTCTGGGAACTCGGACTCGACCGCAAGACCCTGGCACGGGTCGGCCAGTACTCCGAGAACCATGCCGTCGGTGCTCCAACGGGCATCATGGACCAGTCCGCGTCGCTCCTCGGCGAGCAGGACGCGGTCGTGTTCCTCGACTGCCGGACGCTCGACACCGCCGTCGTCGACCTCGCGCTCGAGGCGAACGGGCTCGAGGTCCTCGTGATCGACACCCGCGTCGAGCACGCCCACGCCACCGGTGGGTACGCCGCACGACGAGCCTCGTGCGAGCAGGGCGCGCAGGTGCTCGGCGTCGAGGCGCTCCGTGATGTGTCGGTCGACGACCTCCCGCGTGCGCAGGAGCTCCTGGACGACGAGACCTTCCGCCGCGTCCGTCACGTCGTCACCGAGGACCAGCGCGTCCTCGACACGGTCCGCACGCTCCGCGAGCACGGCCCGCGGGCGATCGGCTCGCTGCTCGTCGCCTCGCACGAGTCCATGCGCGACGACTTCGAGATCTCCGTGCCGGAGCTCGACCTCGCGGTCGCGACCGCGATGGAGCACGGTGCGGTGGGCGCACGGATGACCGGTGGCGGGTTCGGTGGTGCTGCCATCGCGCTGGTCGACCGGGAGGCCCGTGGTGCGATCACCGCGGCCGTCACCGCCGCCTTCGCGGCAGCCGGGTACCGCGAGCCGAACGTCTTCACTGTGCACGCCGCGCAGGGCGCCCGGCGCGACTGACGCTCACGCCGCGGGCGGCCGTGCTCCGGGGCTTCGTTTCGCGCTCAGCGACAGGTCACGCGGTCGAGGCCCCGTGAGCTGTCGCTCAGCGCGAAAGACCGCCGTAGCACCGGCAGGACGCACGTCGTGAGCAGAAATGGTCGGGTCCCACGAGGGAACCCGACCATTTCTGCTCACGACGCGTGCGCGCCCTACTGCAACCGGCGCTCCGCGGCCTCGACCACGTTCTTCATGAGCATCGCGCGGGTCATCGGCCCGACGCCACCGGGCACCGGCGACATGAACCCGGCCACGGACGCCACCGCGGGGTCGACGTCCCCGTGGAGCTTGGCCTTGCCCGTCTCCGGGGAGACCACACGCGTGATGCCCACGTCGATGACCGCGGCGCCCGGGCGTACCCAGTCCGGCTTGACGAGTCCGGCGACACCGGCCGCAGCGACCACGATGTCGGCACGTCGGCACTCGGCCGCGACGTCGGCGGTGAGCGAGTGCGTGAGGGTCGCGGTGGCCTCGAGCCGGGTGAGCAGCAGGCCGAGCGGGCGCCCGACCGTGAGCCCCTGCCCGATGATCGTGACGTGCGCACCCCGGATCGGGATCTCGTACGCCTCGAGCATCGCGACGATGCCGCGCGGGGTGCACGGCAGGGGCGCGTCGATGGAGCCGGCGCCCCCGGGCACGGCGAGCACGAGCTCACCGAGGTTCGTCGGGTGCAGGCCGTCGGCGTCCTTCGCGGGGTCCATCAGCTCGAGCATCGGCGTCGGGTCGATGCCCTGCGGCAGCGGGAGCTGCACGATGAACGCGGTGACCCGGGGGTCGTCGTTCATCTGCAGGATCGCCGCGCGGATGTCGGCGGCGGACGCAGTCTCGGGCAGGTCGATCCGCTCCGAGTCGAGCCCGATCTGCGCCGAGTCGCGGTGCTTCCCCGCGACGTAGGACATCGATCCCGGGTTGGACCCGACCATGATCGTGCCGAGGCCCGGCCGGATGCCGTGCTCGTGGAGCCGGTCGATCCGGACGCGGAGCTCGTCGAGGGTGCGGGCGGCGAGGGCGGTGCCGTCGATGCGCACCGCCGAACCGGCACCGTCCCAGAGCGTGCGCGGCAGCGGCGCGGCCACGGGACCGCTCACGCGTACAGCGGGAACGCGTCGGTCAGGGTCTTCACCCGGGCCGAGAGCGCCGCGATGTCGGGGTTCGGCATGAGCGTCAGCGCGATGATGTCGGCGACCTCGGTGAACTCGGCGTCGCCGAACCCGCGGGTGGCCAGCGCCGAGGTGCCGATGCGCACACCCGAGGTGACCATCGGCGGCCGCGGGTCGAACGGCACGGAGTTGCGGTTCACGGTGATGCCGACCTCGTGGAGCAGGTCTTCGGCCTGCTTGCCGTCGACCTCGGACGTGCGGAGGTCCACGAGCACGAGGTGCACGTCGGTGCCGCCGGTGAGGACGTCGATGCCGGCGGCCTTCGCGTCGTCCGCGGTCAGGCGGGCGGCGAGCGCCTGGGCACCGCGGATCGTGCGCTCCTGGCGGGCCTTGAACTCCGGGGTGCCGGCGAGCAGGAACGCGGTGGCCTTGGCGGCGATCACGTGCATGAGCGGGCCGCCCTGCTGACCCGGGAAGACCGCGGAGTTGAGCTTCTTGAACAGGGTCTCGTCGTTGGACAGGATGATGCCCGACCGGGGACCGCCGAGCGTCTTGTGCACGGTCGAGGAGACGACGTGGGCGTGCGGGACCGGGGACGGGTGGAGCCCGGCGGCGACGAGTCCGGCGAAGTGCGCCATGTCGACCCAGAGCTTCGCGCCGACCTCGTCCGCGATCGCACGGAACTTCGCGAAGTCGAGCTGACGGGGGTACGCGGACCAGCCGGCGATGAGGACCTTCGGCTGGTGCTCGATGGCCTTGGCGCGGATGTCGTCGTAGTCGACCTCGAACGTCTCCGGGTCGACGCCGTAGGCCACGGCGTTGTAGATGCGGCCGGAGAAGTTGAGCTTCATGCCGTGGGTCAGGTGACCGCCGTGCGCGAGCTCGAGGCCGAGGATGGTGTCGCCGGCCGAGGCGATGGCGTGCAGGACGGCGGCGTTGGCCGTGGCACCGGAGTGCGGCTGCACGTTCGCGTACGCGGCACCGAAGAGCGCCTTGGCGCGGTCGATGGCGAGCTGCTCGGCGACGTCGACGTACTCGCAGCCGCCGTAGTAGCGCTTGCCCGGGTAGCCCTCGGCGTACTTGTTGGTGAGCACGGAGCCCTGGGACTCGAGCACGGCGCGGGGCACGAAGTTCTCGGACGCGATCATCTCGAGGGTGTCGCGCTGACGGCCGAGCTCCTGCTGCAGGACGGCGGCGATCTCGGGGTCGACCTCGCTGAGCGGGGCGTTGAAGGCAACGCGCTCGATGTCGGACGCACTGTCGGAAGCGCTGTCGGCGGCCACGGGGGGCAGATCGGTGATGGACACGGTTCTCCTACGTTGTTGGCGACGACCGTGGAGGTCGCGCGGACGATCGGTCGGTGCAGCCCAGGCGTACGGCCGCGCACCGTGTCAGGTGTCGCTCCCCGATGGTGACCCATCCAACGCCAGTCGCGACCCCACGATCGTACCGAGGCAGCCGGTTCGTGTCACCCTGGTTGCATGACCCTGCTGACGCCCGACGTGGACGAGCGAACCGACGTCCGCGTCGACGTGCGCCCGGACTCCCCCTGGGTCGCGGTGGTGTGGGACGACCCGGTGAACCTGATGTCGTACGTCACCTACGTGTTCCAGCAGTACTTCGGGTTCCCGCGCGGCAAGGCGGAGCGGCTCATGCAGCAGGTGAACGACGAGGGGCGGGCGATCGTGGCGACGGGCCCGCGCGAGGCGATGGAGGCCCACGTCGAGGCGATGCACGGCTACGGTCTGCAGGCCTCCGTGGACAAGGCCCCGACGCCGTGATCCCCTTCGTCCGCCGCGCCGACGGCGTCCACCTCGGCATGTCCTCCGGCGAGCGCTCGGTGCTCACCTCGCTCACCGAGCAGCTGCAGCAGGTGCTCGCTGGTGAGCTCGCGTCCGATCCGGTGTCGGCGCGGATGTTCCCGGACGCGTACCCGGGCGACGCCGACGCGAGTGCGGAGTTCCGTCGCTGGACGGAGTCGGACCTGGTCGCGCAGAAGACGACGAACGCGTCGACGGTGCACGCCTGGTCGACCGGGGCGCGCGACGGGGCGTTCGGGCCGGAGGACGAGCAGGCCTGGCTCCGCTGCCTGACGGACCTGCGGCTGACGATCGCGGATCGCCTCGGGATCGTGGACTCCGCCACCGAGGAACGGTCGTACTCGTCGGACGCGGGGGTCGGGTTGCGGGACGTCTACGACTGGCTCGGGTACGTGCAGGAACACCTGATCGAGACGCTCACCTCCGCGCGCTGACGCACGTCCGGCACGGTGACTGCCTGGAGGCGCGGCTCGGCTCCGCCACGCTCCGCACGTCATCGACAGGTTGCCTTGCAAGTTGCCCTGCCGAAGTAGTACCGTCATGGTATGGATTCACGTGATTCGGTCGAGCTCGCCGGCGAGCTGCTGACGCTCTACGGCCGCATCCGCCGGACCACCCTCGTCGGCAAGGTCGACGAGGTCACCGCATCGCAGTCGGCAGCGCTCGGCCGCCTGGTCCGCGACGGTGCCACGACGACCGCCGACCTCGCCCGAGCGGAGGGCGTGCGCCCGCAGTCGATGGGCGCCACGATCCAGGCACTCGTCGACCTCGGCCTCGTCGACCGCGAGCAGGACCCGACCGACGGCCGCCGCACCATCGTCAGCGCCACCGACGCCGGCCGCGCCGCCCGCGAGGACTCGCACCGCTCCCGCACCCGCCTCCTCGCCGAGCGCCTCGCCGCCCTCGATCCCGACGACCGCGCGACCGTCGCGCGCTCCATCGCCGTCCTCAGACCCCTCGTCGAGTCGTGACCGTCCCGGAGACGCGACGTCCGTCACGGACGCCCGCCGCGCCTCCAGGCCCGTCACGCCCCGGCCACCCCACCAAGGCAGGCCACCACGTCCACGTCCACCGCATCCGTCCCCACCACGCCCGCTGACCAGGGCCGGGGCAGCGGCTTCGGCCCGAAGCTGCTCGTCCCCGTCCTCGTCGGACCGCTGCTCAACCCGATCAACACGACGATGGTGTCGGTCGCGCTCGCACCGATCTCCCGGGACCTCGGGATCGGGGCAGCGCAGGCGATCTGGCTCGTCGCGGCGCTCTACCTGGCGAGTGCGATCGCGCAGCCGACGATGGGGAAGCTCGCTGACCGGTTCGGCCCGAAGAAGGTGTTCCTCACCGGACTCGTGATCGTCGGCGTCGCCGGTGTCGTCCCCGAAATCCTCACCGGGTTCGGGGGAGCGGTGTTCGCCCGTGTGCTCATCGGGATCGGCACCTCGTCGGCGTACCCCGCGGCGCTGACGACGCTGCGGCAGCACTCGCTCCGGATCGGCAGGCCCACGCCGCCGCTCGTGCTCGGGGCGCTGTCGATCACCTCGCTCGTGTCCGCCGCAGCCGGCCCGCCGCTCGGCGGTGCACTCATCGCGGCGTTCGGCTGGCACGCGATCTTCCTCGTCAACGTGCCCCTCGCCGCGTTCGGCATCGTGGTGTCCGCACTCTGGCTGCCGTCCGACCGGCTGCGGCCCCGGACCGACGAGGACGTGCCCGTCCTGACCGCGCTCGACCCGTTCGGCATGGTCCTCATGACCGGCACCGTGTCCGCGCTGCTCGTGTTCCTGCTCGACCTGTCCGCCGGGCTGTGGTGGCTCCTCGGGGTCGCGATCGTGCTGCTCGTCGCGCTCGTCCTGTGGGAGCTCCGCGCCACGAAGCCGTTCGTCGACGTCCGGATGCTCGCACGGAACGGTGCCCTGTCGCGGACGTACATGCGGCTGTTCCTCGTGTACCTGCTCGCCTACACGATGACCTACGGGTTCTCGCAGTGGGTGCAGGACGTCGCGGGGTACCCGAGCGACGTCGCCGGGTACATGCAGCTGCCCGCCGCGATCGTCGCCGGTGTCGCGTCGTTCCTCATCGCCCGGAAGACCGCCGTGCGCGGGCCGCTCGTCATCGCGGCCGTCGTGCCGATCGTCGGCGGGCTGCTCCTGCTGCTGCTGCACACCGGGTCGCCGCTGTTCCTGCTCGTGCTCGCCCCCGCCCTGTTCGGGGTGCCGCAGGCCCTGGCCTCGGTGTCGAACCAGGCCGCCCTGTACCGGGTCGTGCCCGCGGAGTACATCGGCACCGCGGCCGGGCTCTCCCGGACGAGCGTCTACATCGGGGCGATCGCGGCCTCGTCGCTGATCGGCGGCGTCTTCGGGCAGGCTCCGACCACGCCGGACCTGCACGTGCTCGCGTGGGTGATCGTCGGGGTCGCGGTGCTGCTGAGCGTGCTCACGATCGGCGACCGGGCGCTCGCGAAGCCGCTCCCCCGGTGACGCGGGCGTGCCTGCCGGGGCCGCGCCGTGCCTCCAGGCCCGGCCGCTCCGCGGACCGGACCCCGGTAGCCTGATCCGGTGACCGACCCGACCCTGCCGACCCCCACGCACTGGACCCTCACGCTGGTCTGCGACGACCAGCCCGGGATCGTGCACGCCGTCTCCGGAGCGGTGGTCGCGGCGAACGGCAACATCACCGAGTCGCAGCAGTTCTCGAGCGTCGACACGAACACGTTCTTCATGCGGCTGCAGGTCATGGCACCCGTCGACCGCGCCACCTTCGAGGAGGCGCTCGCCCCCGTCGCCGAACGCTACGACGCCCGCGTGCAGCTCGACGTCGTCGGCCGTCCGATGCGCACGCTGGTGCTCGTGTCGAAGGCGGGCCACTGCCTCAACGACCTGCTCTACCGGCAGCGCGGCGGGCAGCTGCCGATCGAGGTGCCGCTCGTCCTGTCGAACCACTCCGACCTGGCCGAGCTGGCGTCGTTCTACTCCGTCCCGTTCGAGCACCGTCCCGTCACCGGCCCCGAGTCGAAGCAGCAGATGGAGCAGCGCATCCTCGAGGCGGTCGACGAGCACGACATCGAGCTCGTCGTCCTCGCCCGGTACATGCAGATCCTGTCGCCGGGGCTGTGCGCCGCCCTCGAGGGCCGCGCGGTGAACATCCACCACTCGTTCCTGCCCGGCTTCAAGGGTGCGAACCCGTACCGGCAGGCGCACGCCCGCGGGGTGAAGCTCATCGGTGCGACGGCGCACTTCGTGACGAGCGACCTCGACGAGGGCCCGATCGTCGAGCAGAACGTCGTGCGCGTGGACCACACGAAGGACCCGGCCGAGCTCGTCTCGATCGGGCAGGACGAGGAGTCCCGCACGCTCACCCAGGCGGTGCGCTGGATCGCGGAGGACCGTGTCCTCCTCGACGGTGCCCGCACGATCATCTTCAAGTAGGCCGCACCATGACGAACGCCCCGCAGTCCCCCGTCGACTGGGGAGAGGTCCCCGATCCCTCGGCGATCGGCAAGCCGCGCCGGGAGTTCGACGCGTGGCGGGTGCTGCGCATCCTCGTCTGCACGGTCGGGCTGCTGTCCCTGGCGACGTGGGGCTACTTCGCGTGGCCGTTCCCGATGCCCGCGATCCTGTTCATGGTCGGTGCGCCGGTGTTCGCGGCGCTGGTCTGGTACTTCTTCCGGTCGCCGGCCTCGCCGATCGAGACGGACGTGGTGGGCAAGACGATCGTCGAGGTCGCGCTGGTGATCGCGGCCGGCGGCTGCTGGATCTCCATCGGGTACCCGGTGGTCGGGTTGGTCTTCATCGTGGTCGCGGCGGTCTCCGGCGTGGTGCAGTTCCGGAAGGAGACGCGGTGAGCGGGGCAGGCGTCTCGTCGGTCTCGTCGGACGGCCTGGAGGCGCGCAGCACCCTGGTCCGTGCGGCGCGCGTCGTCGACGCGGCCGGGTCCACGGCGGACGGCTGGGTCCTCGTCGTCGGTGACACCGTCCGCGCGGTCGGCTCCGGTCCCGAGGCTCCCGCGGCCGACGAGGTCGTCGACCTGGGTGACGCCGTCCTGACGCCCGGCTTCATCGACCTGCACGGGCACGGCGGGTCGACCGAGGCGTACGAGGACGACTCCTTCGCGGCGTCCCTCGCGATGCACCGGTCGCACGGCACGACCCGCTCGGTCCTGTCGCTCGTCGCCAACCCGCTGGACGCGCTCGCTGGGTCGCTGGCACGGGTTCGCTCCGTGATGGCCACCGACCCGCTCGTGCTCGGCGTCCACCTCGAGGGGCCGTTCCTCTCCCCGCACAACAAGGGCGCCCACAACGAGTCGTTCCTGATCGACCCGTCGCCCGCCGCCGTCTCGACACTGTTGGAAGCCGGCGAGGGCGTCCTCCGCCAGGTCACCATCGCCCCCGAGCTGCCCGGTGCACTCGACGCCGTCCGCCGGTTCGTGGACGCCGGGGTCACCGTCGCCGTCGGGCACACGGTCGGCACGTACGAGCAGGCCCGGGCCGCGTTCGACGCCGGAGCGACGCTGCTGACGCACGCGTTCAACGCCATGCCGGGCCTCCACCACCGAGCGCCCGGGCCGATCGGTGCCGCCGTGGCCGACGACCGCGTGGCGCTGGAGCTCATCCTCGACGGCGTGCACGTGCACCCGGTGGTGGCGACCACCCTGTTCCGAGCTGCCCCGGGCCGCGTGGCACTCATCACCGACGCGATGGGCGCTGCGGGTGCAGCCGACGGTTCCTACCGGTTGGGGTCGCTCGACGTCACCGTGACCGACGGCGTCGCGCACGTCGCGGGGACGGACACGATCGCCGGGTCGACGCTGACGCAGGACGTGGCGCTGCGGAACGCGGTGACCCGTGCCGGACGGACGTTGCCGGAGGCCGTCGCGGCGCTGACGAGCGTGCCGGCCGCCGCGCTGGGGCTCGGCGACCGGCTGGGTCGGCTCGCGCCGGGCTTCGCCGCGGACCTCGTCGCATTGTCCCCGTCGCTCGAGGTGCAGCGGGTGTGGGGCGCGGGGCGCGAGCTGCGCTAGCTGTACTGCCCAGGGACGTTGGTTGATCTGCGGGGACTCGCGGTTGTCATAGCAGCGTGAGAAGGACCTCCTGCGGTGGAGTGGAGCTGCTTAGTTCACGCACTCTCCGCAGGAGGTCCTCATGTCCCACGCTAACGCTGCGCTGACACCGCGCGCGCGTCTCCGGCTCGCGCGCCTCATCGTCGAGGATGGCTGGCCCATCCGACACGCAGCCGTGTTCTTCCACGTGTCCTGGCCGACGGCGAAGCGGTGGGCCGATCGGTACGCGGCAATGGGCGAGGCCGGCATGCAGGACCGGTCCTCTCGACCACACCGATCGCCGAACCGCACCCAACAAGCGCTCGTGAAACAGATCGTCGGACTCCGCTGGCGCAAACGGCTGGGGCCTGTCGCTATCGGCGGACGCCTGGGCATGCCGGCGTCCACGGTGCATGCCGTGCTGACACGGTGCCGGGTCAACCGGCTGCACCACATCGACGTCCGGACCGGGGAGCAGGTGCGCCGATACGAGCACGAGTATCCCGGCTCGATGATCCACGTCGACGTGAAGAAGCTCGGCAACATCCCTGACGGCGGCGGATGGCGCTTCGTCGGCCGAGCCCAGGGCGGGAAGAACCGAGCAGCGACTCCAGGGACAGGCCGCAGCAAGTACCGCGGAGTCCTCGTCGGAACTGCGTTCGTGCACACCGTCATCGACGACCACTCCCGCGTCGCCTACGCCGAGATCCACGAAGACGAGAAAGCGGTCACCGCGATCGGGGTGCTCCGCCGCGCGGTGTCGTGGTTCGCAGCTCGCGGCGTCCGAGTCGAACGCGTTCTCTCCGACAACGGGTCGGCTTACAAATCCCACGCCTGGCGTGATGCTTGCACCGAGCTCGGGATCACTCCGAAAAAGACCCGCCCATACCGGCCACAAACGAACGGCAAGATCGAGCGATTCCACCGCACACTCGCCGACGGATGGGCATTCTCACGCCACTACCCGACCGAAGCTGCACGCAGGAACGCGCTCCCGGGATGGCTGCATCACTACAATCACCACCGGCCCCACACCGCCATCGGGAACCGGTCACCCATCACACGATTGACCAACGTCCCTGGGCAGTACAGCTAGCCCACGGGGCGGACGTCCGCTCGGGGAACCTGCCGTCGCTCAGATCACCGTCGCACCCCCGTCCGCCACGAGTTCCATGCCGTTCACGTAGCTGGAGTCGTCCGAGGCGAGGAACAGCGCGACCGATGCGATCTCCTCGGGACGGCCCATCTCCCGTCTCGGGATCACGGACTCGAACGCCGCCCGCACCTCCGCCGACAGGACGCCCTCCATCATCGGGGAGGCGACCTGGCCGGGGGTGAGCACGTTGGTCCGGATCTTCCGGTCGCGCAGTTCCGCCACCCACACCCGCGCGTACGCGGGCAGCACCGCCTTGCTCGCCGCGTAGACGCTCCACCCCGGGTACCCGCGGAGCGAAGCGTTCGATCCGGTCATGATGATCGATCCCCCCTCCCGGAACAGCGGCAACGCCTTCTGGACGGTGAACAGCGTGCCCTTCGCGTTGAGGGCGAACGCGGCGTCGAACGGTCACGTTTCGTCCGATCTGCGCGACCGCTGCGTCCAGCGCCTCGCGCCGACGGCCCATGACGAAGACGTGGGCCCCTTCATCGACGAAGAGCTGCGCCCCGGCGAGCGCCATACCGCTCGTCGCACCGGTGATGACGGCGACCTTCCCCTCGAGCTTGCCCATGTCAGCGGACCTCGAGCCCCAGTGCCGAGTTGAAACCGGCACCGTTGTTCGCGAGTCCGACCAGCAGGATCCCGGCCCACTCGAGGGCGTGCGCCATGCCGATCCCGCCGGCGTCCCGCGGTTGCATGCCGATGCTCTCGAGGAACTCCGCCACCATCGCCTTGGACGCTGCGTCGTCTCCGGCGATGAAGCCGTCCAGGGGTCCGTCCTCGGCGAGGACGGTGCCGAGGATCGTGTTGAAGGCCTTCACCACGTGCGTGTCGGCCGGCGCGACGGCAGCGATACGGTGGGCCATCGAGTCTCCGGGGGTGGTCACGAGGCCCGACGCATCGGCGTTGAACGGGTTGGTGATGTCGACGAGGACCTTGCCGGCGAGTGCCTCGCCGTGGTGCGCGACGACGTCGACGGCGTCGGCGTACAGGATCGCGACGATCACGATGTCGCCTGCGGGCTGCGACCCGTAGGTGCCCACGAAGGCCCCGTGACCGATGCGCTCGGCGAGCGCCTGCGCCTTGTCCGTGCTGCGGCTCAGGAGCTCGACGATGTGGCCGTGCTTCGCCGCTCGGGTGCCGATGGCCTCCGCCATGTTGCCGGAGCCGATGATGCTGATGGTGGTCATGGTGTGCTTCCTCGTGTTGGACGAGCAGTGCCGTTGACGACACTGCACCGGACGAGCACGTAATGTGAGGCACCCCTCCGGTTAGAAGGCCACAACCGGAGGGGTGCCTCAGTTCATTCCCTGACCGGCCCGGTAGGTTGACGGGGTGAGCATCCACGAGGGACAGCAGTCGCGAGCTCCGCTGCGCCGCGATGCTCGAGAACGTCGAGCACGGCTCGTCAGCTCCGCGCAGCAGGAGTTCGCCGTCCGCGGAGTCGACGCCTCGCTCGAGCAGGTCGCGCGGGACGCTGGCGTGGCGATCGGCACGCTGTACCGCCACTTCCCGACGCGACTCGACCTTCTGACGGCCGCCTTCGAGCCCCGACTCCGGGAGTTCCTCGACGGCGCCGATGCCGCCCTGCAGAAGACCGACCCGTGGGACGGGTTCGTCTCGTACCTGGAGAACCTGTTCCGCATCCAAGCGGGGGACCGCGGCTTCAACGACTTCCTGTCCCGACGGTTCCCCGACAGCGCGGAGATCGAACAGGTGCACGACCGGATGTGTCAGCAGATCGAGGACGTCCTCACGCGTGCGCAGGACGCCGGACGGGTGCGTCCGGACATCGCCCTGGCCGACATCGTCAACCTCATCTGGTCGAACGGCCGCATGATCGACGCGACGAGCACCACGGCGCCCGATGCGTGGCGACGGCAACTCCACCTGATGCTCGATGCCTACCGAGCCGAGCGTGCACACGCCATCCCGGAACCACCCATGACCGACGACCAGCTCTACGCCGCCATGGTCCGCCTCAGCGGAGCGGAGGAGCCACCGCTTCCGCCGCGCGCCCCCACCGCTCGGTAGCGTTCCTCCATGGCGCAGGTGATCGTGTACGGGCGACGGGCCGCTCTCGATGCCCATCGGGAGGCACTCTCAGACGCGATCCACGGCGCGGTGATGGCAGCACTGGACTACCCGCCCGAGAAGCGTTTCCACCGGTTCGTGGGTCTTGAGGCCGCGGACTTCATCCATCCCGAGGACCGGGGGGACGAGTACACGATCATCGAGATCTCGATGTTCCAGGGCAGGAGCGATGCCGCCAAGCGAGCACTCGTCCGCGAGCTCTTCGCGCGCATCGCGTCAGGAGCAGGCATCCCGCCGCACAGCGTCGAGATCACGATCACCGAGACGCCGAAGGTGAACTGGGGCATCCGCGGCGTGAACGCTGAAGACCTGGCGCTCGACTACCGGGTCGACGTGTAGATCCAGCGCGACCGGGAGGGTCCGGCAGGGCACGAACGCAGCCGCCGAGTCTCGGCCGAATGGGAGTCGTTCGGCCGCTCAACGAGCACTTCCCTGTTGTTCACCGTCGGTTCGAGGCTGCGTCTCGATGGCAGGGTCAGAGCCAGGCAGCCACACCGCCGTGCCGCGAGCACGTGCCGCTGCGCGACTGGCTGAAACTGTAGGTGCCGTCGCCGCACTTGGCGGTCGCGCCGCTGGGCGCAGTACTCGACACCTCGGGACGGCAGACGGTGTTGCCGGCACTGTTGACGTACGTGCCGTTCGTGCAGGTGGGCTGCGCAGGAGGGGGCGGCGGAGCGACGTAGGTGCCGACCGACGTGACCTGGGCGACCGGCAGCGTCGTGACCGCGTCGCTCACGAGGGTACGGCCGGTCTCTGCCCCGTTCCTCGTGGTGATGCGCCAGGTCTTCGTCCGGACCCCGGTGTGGCCAGGCGTCGTGACCGCCGACGTTCCCGTCGCACGCGTGGCGTCCTGAACGGTCTGCGACGCGAAGGGTACCGAGATCGTCTCGGTGACCATCTTCGTCACGACGACAGGCGTCGGAGTCGGAGTCGGTGCGGTGGTGTGGGTCGGTGTCGGGGTGGGAGTTCCCTCGGCGACGAGCGCGTGGGGACGGCTCGACGGGGCGCTCGGCGAAGCGTGGGTGGCTGCGGCGACGACAGGCTCGGCCGGTTGCGGGTGTGTCGCGCCGTACGCCGAGGTCGACCCGATCAGCAGGGCGAAGGCAACACCTGCGCCGATGGCCGCCGCAGATCGCCTCCGAGGCAGTCGGAGCCACGTCGTCCGCCGGAAGACCACGCCGTAGACGGCTGTGATGAGGATGACCAACGAGACCATGAGGACCATCCCCCAGAAGCCGGTCGACGCGAGGGCGACGAACGCCAGGAGTCCGGTCATGACGATACCGACCCACGAGCTGACCGGGATCCGCCGACGCGTGCGGGCGCTCGGCGGCTGGGATGGTTGAACGGACACGGCGCTCCTTCGGGTCGAGAACTGCGCCAGTCTGCGGTGGACGGCTCGACGCGCCCAGCCCCCCGTTCACGGGGTGTCCACCGCTCGGCCCGGGTTTCCGCGAGTGGATAGGAAACGACCTCGAGAATCCGCGTTCTGCGACTCACGGGCACAGGTCGAGCCCGCGTCAGACCTCGGCGCGTTCGGCGACCTGCTCGACGAACGCACGGACCCTCGCACGGAAGACCGGGTCCGCCGCTGCGCCACGGACAGGCACGACGTGCAGCCGCCGGTCCGATCGCCGGAGGGCCGGGCCGACGAACACCCCCCTCTTCGACGTCCGGTGCTGTGGCAGCCCAGAGCGTCGACCGTGCGCCGTCCTCGGGCGTGCGGGCTGCGAGCCGTGCGATCCGGCCCGCGACCTGCGCGAGCCGGGTCTCCGCCTGCCCGTTCATCCCCGTCGCGGCGATGCCGGGGTGCGCGATCACCGACCGCACCGGCGCGCCCGAGGTCCCCGACGCCCCCGACGCCCCCAGTCGCTCCCCGAGCTCGACGGCGAGCGCCGCCGCCGCGGTCTTCGACGCCGTGTACGCCGCGAACTGCCGGTAGCGTGCCGGGTCGCCGACGGCGTCCAGGTCCGGCACCCGGGAGGACCGCTGCGACAGGTTCGAGCCGACGAGCACCACACGCGGCGCCGGACCACCGAGGACGGGCAGCATCAGGTCGGCGAGCACCGCCGGGCCGACGACGTTCGTCGCCCAGGTGCGCTCGACCCCGTCCACGCCGAGCGCGAAACGGGACGCGGACACGCCCGCGTTGTTGACCAGGGTGTCCACGACGACCCCGTCGTCCGCCAGTCGCCGGGCGAACGCCGTGACGGAGGCGACGGACGCGGTGTCGACGAGCCGCGCCTCCAGGCCGACGGTGGACGGCAGGACGCGAGCCGCCTTGTCGAGGTCGCGCACCCCGGCGACGACGCGCGCGCCGGCGGCGGCGAGGGTGGCGGCGACCACCAGGCCGAGCCCGCCCGTCGCGCCGGTGACCACGACGGTGCGACCGTCCTGGTCCGGCAGGTCCCGGGGTTCCCACTCGAAGGTGTCCATCGTCGTCTCCTGCTCGTCACGCTGCCGTCGTCTCGAATCGGATGACGTATCCGAAAGGTAGCACAACCGGATAGAGTGTCCACATGACCACGGCGATGGCACGACCCGACTCGCTCCGTGCGGACGCCCTGCGCAACCGGACGACGCTCCTCGACGTCGCGCGGGCCCACCTCGACCGCGGTGAGCCCGCCCTGCTCAACGCCGTCGCGCACGAGGCGGGCGTCGGCGTCGGAACCGCGTACCGGCACTTCCCCTCGCAGCAGCACCTGCTCGAGGCACTCGCCATCGACGCGTTCGGGGACATGCTCGACCGCGTCCGCGACGCCGTCGCACTGCCCGACACCGCCGAAGCACTGCGCGGTGTCGTGGGCGAGGCCTTCCGGGGCATGCTCCGCGACCCCGCGCTCGGCGACCTGCTCACCGGCGGTGGGTTCTCGTGCGCCGACACCCTCGAGCTCGCCGGCGACCTGGTCGTCTCGATCGACGAGCTCCTCGCCCGTGGGCGTGCCGAGGGGCTCGTCCGTGCGGACATCGGCGCCGACGACCTCCGACGGCTGCTGTGCGGGATGCGGAGCGCGGCGGTCGCCGGTGGTGTCGTCGTCGAGGACCCGGACCGCTACGCCGACGTGCTGCTCGCCGGGATCCAGGGGACGCTGCCAGGATGACCCCATGAGCGTCATGGTCTCCCTCTTCGATGCACGCCGCACCCGCACCAGCGAGAAGTACACGGCCTACCCGCCGGACGTGCTGCCGATGTTCGTCGCGGAGATGGACAGCATGCTCGCCGAACCCCTGCGGGACGCCCTCGTGGCCGCCGTCACGAACGGGGACACCGGGTACGTCGGGCACGGCCGCGCCCTGCCGGAGGCCTTCGTCGACTTCGCCGAGAGCCGCTGGTCGTGGCGCATCGACCCCGATCTCGTCCGGACCACGACGGACGTGTCGGTCGCCGCGGTCGAGACGCTCCGCCGGGTCATCGAGCCGGGTGACCAGGTCGTCATCATGCCGCCGGTGTACCCGCCGTTCTGGGAGTACGTGACCGAGGCCGGCGGCTCCGTGACCGAGGTGCCGCTGCTCCCACCGCAGGGCACCGCGGACCCGTTCGACACGACGGCCGGCTGGCGGATGGACCTCGACGGCATCGCCAGGGCCTTCGCCGACGGTGCCCGCACCGTGCTGCTCTGCAACCCGCACAACCCGCTCGGGCTCGTGCATCCCCGCGAGGACCTCGCCGCCCTCGCCCGACTGGCCGCCGAGTGGGACGCCGTGGTCGTCTCGGACGAGATCCACGCCCCGCTCGTCCACGCCGACGCGACCTTCACGCCGTTCCTCGACTCCTGCCCCGAGGCCGCCGGGCTCGGGGTCTCACTGACGAGCGCGAGCAAGGCCTGGAACCTCGCCGGCACGAAGTGCGCGCTCATGATCGGCGCCTCGGACCGCGCGAGGACCTGGTTCGACGGGATGCCGACCGAGGTCGTCGAACGCACCGGGATCCTCGGCTACACCGCGAGCGTGGCGGCGTTCAGCGAGGGCGGACCCTGGCTGGCGTCGCTCCTCACCGAGCTCGCCGCGAACCGGCGCACGCTCGCCGAACGACTCGGCGAAGCCCTGCCCGGCACCGGGTACCGGCAGCCGCAGGCGTCCTACCTGGCGTGGCTCGACCTGCGTGCGCTGCCGTGGGGCGACGACCCCGCCCGGCTGCTGGTCGACGAGGCGAAGGTCGCGCTCGGCAGCGGCCCGGACTTCGGCCGACAGGGCGCCGGCTTCGCGCGGCTCAACTTCGGCTGCTCGGCGGAGACCCTCGAAGACGGACTCAGCCGCCTGCAGGCCGCGTACGAACGGCGTGCAGACGGCTGAGGTGCCGGACCGGGGTGGCTACTCGAACAGCTGCCAGGCCGGCTTGTTGGCGTACGTGTACTTGTAGTAGTCCGCGAGCTTCAGGCCGGCGGCGGCTTCCTCGTCGACGACGACGGTGACGTGCTCGTGCAGCTGCAGCGCGGAGCCGGGGACGAAGGAGCTGAGCGGCCCCTCGATCGCGGCCGCGACGGCGTCGGTCTTGGACGGACCCTGCGCCACCAGGACGAGCTGGTGGGCGTCGAGGATGGTGCCGAGCCCCTGCGTCATGCAGTGCGTCGGGACCTGTTCGGGACGGTCGAAGAAGCGCGCGTTCGCCTCGCGCGTCGACGGTGCGAGGGTCTTGATGCGCGTGCGGGACGCGAACGAGGACGTCGGCTCGTTGAACCCGATGTGCCCGTTGGCGCCGATGCCGAGGATCTGCACGTCGACCCCACCGGCGGCACGGATCGCGGCGTCGTACTCCTTCGCCGCGAACTCGAGGTCGTCGGCACGGCCGTCCGGCACGCGAACCCGCGACGGGTCGAACCCGAGCGGTGCGGTGACGTCGCGCGCGATGACGCTGGCGTAGGACTCCGGGTGGTCGAGCGGGATGCCGACGTACTCGTCGAGGGCGAACGCGCGGGCCTCGGCGAACGAGATCTCCCCCGCCTCGACACGACGCTGCAGGTCGGCGTAGATGCCCTGCGGGCTGGACCCGGTGGCGACTCCGATGACGGCGGACGGCTTCTTCGCGACGACGGAGGCGATCTTGGCCGCGGCGACGCGACCGACCTCAGCCGGCGTGGGCAGGATGATGATCTCCACACCCCCACTGTACTGGTCATGACCAGTCCGCGACAGGGCCGGGTGTGGGTAGCGTGGCGGCATGCCCACGCCTGACTTCGTCCTGTCCCTGCGTTCGAGGATCGGCACCGAGCCGCTCTGGCTCACCGGCGTCACGGCCGTCGTCACCCGCGGGACCGGGGCCGACCGGGAGCTCCTCGTCGTCCGCCGCGCCGACAACCAGGTGTTCACGCCGGTGACGGGCATCGTCGACCCCGGTGAGGAGCCGGCGGTCGCCGCCGAACGCGAGGTCCTCGAGGAAGCGGACGTCGTCGCCGTCGCCGAACGCCTCGCGTGGGTGCAGGTGCTGCCGGAGATGACGTACGCGAACGGCGACCGGGCCCAGTACCTCGACCTGGTGTTCGCCTGCCGGTACGTGTCCGGGGAGCCGTTCCCCGCCGACGGCGAGAACACCGAGGCCTTCTGGGCACCCCTCGACGCCCTGCCGGACATGCCGGCGAACATGCTGGCCCGCGTCGAGGCGGCCCTCGCCGACGAGCCGGCGGCGCGCTTCCAGCGCTGAGCGTCACGGCCTGGAGGCGCGGTGCGGCGCCGCCACGCGCCTCCAGTCCGCCTGCGGTCCGCGTTTCGGGCCCAGCGACAGTGCACGGGACGAGTCGCGCGTGGACTGTCGCTGACCGCGAAGGGCCGCAGCCGGCGGCGCTGGCTACGCGAGCGGCTCGACCGCCACGGGAGCGCCGAGGAGGCGCACGGCGACGGCGTCGCCGCCGGCGCGGCGGTCACCGACCTCGTGCTGGACGGTCACGACGGTGTCGTCGTCGAGCCGGACCGTGGTGCGCCGGATCGAGCCGAGGAAGCTCGAGGACACCACCGTGCCGGTGACGCCCTCCGCGGCGAAGGCGACGTCTTCCGGCCGGACGTAGGCGAGCACCGGTCCGTCCGGCACCGAACCGTCGAGGGCGGGAACACGGAAGCCGTACACGAAGACGTCGCCGCCGCGCAGGTCGCCACGGAGGCGGTTCGACTGGCCGACGAAGTCCGCGGTGAACGCCGAGGACGGGGAGCGGTACAGCTCCTCCGGCGTGCCGACCTGCTCGATGTCCCCGGCGTGCATCACCGCGATGCGATCCGAGACGGCGAGCGCTTCCTCTTGGTCGTGGGTGACGAACACCGTGGTGATGCCGAGGTCGCTCTGGATGCGGCGGATCTCGTCGCGGAGGGACACCCGCACCTTCGCGTCGAGCGCGGACAGCGGTTCGTCGAGCAGCAGCACCCGGGGACGCGTGACGAGGGCACGGGCGAGGGCGACGCGCTGCTGCTGGCCTCCCGACAGCTGGTGCGGGTAGCGGTCCGCGAAGTCGGCGAGGTGGACCATGTCGAGCGCGTCGACCACCCGTGTGCGACGCTCGGCCGCGGGGACCCGGCGCATCTCGAGTCCGAACGCGACGTTCTGCCGCACCGTCATGTGCGGGAACAGCGAGTACTGCTGGAACACCATGCCGATGTCCCGTTTGTCCACGGGGGTGCCCGCGACGTCCTCGCCGTCGATGCGGATGGAACCGGAGTCGATGCCCTCCAGGCCGGCGAGCGCCCGGAGCGCGGTCGTCTTCCCGCAGCCGGACGGGCCGAGCAGCGAGACGAACTCCCCAGGCTCGATGCGGAGGGACAGCCCGGCGAGGGCGCGGTGGGCGCCGTAGTGCTTCTCGACCGCGACGAGCTCGACGGTCGCACCGGCACGGGACAGCGACGCCGGGGCGGCGGGGGCGGTGACGGTCATGCGGACTCCTTCTTGCCGGCGCGGCGAGCGCCGGAGCTGCGGGTGCCGGGGCGACGCGCCCCGATCCGGCCGATGACGACGAGCAGCACGAACCCGAACACGAGCGCGCCGAGCGAGAAGACCGCGGCGACGTACGGGTCGGTCTGCTGCACGAGCACGAGCGCCGTCTGGAACGTCGTGCGCGAGAGGAACGAGGCGAGGGTGTACTCGCCGAGGACGACCGTGATGGTGAGGAAGCACGAGGCCGTGATGCCCCGACGGAGGTTCGGCAGCAGCACCCGCCACGTCACGGTCCACCACGAGGCGCCGAGGGAACGCGCGGCCTCGGTGAGGACGGCCATGTCCATCGCGGTGATGGCGGCGGCGATCGGCCGGAACGCGAACGGCAGCGAGATGATCCCGATCGCGAAGGCGAGCGTCCACGCCCCGGAGCCGAAGACCTGCGCGACGACCTGGTACACGGGGATGAAGCCCACCACCAGCACGACGACGGGCACGGTGATGGGCAGGATGCACACGAACTCGAGGACCCGGCGGAGCCTCGGGTACCGGAGCGCGGTGATGATCTGCGCCGGCAGCAGCACGAGCAGCACGATCGCCACGGTGATGAGGGCGATGAGGAGCGAGGCGCCGAGGCCGTCGAACACGGGCTGGTAGGTCGCCGCGTTCACCGGGTCCGCGAGCGCCGCGTAGTGCGCGAGCGTCAGGCTGCCGTCGGTTCCCTGCCGGAACGTGAACTGGGCGAGGGCGACGAGCGGTACGGCGAACACGAGGCCGATGACGACGAGCACGATCGTGGCGGTGACCCGTGACGGGGCCGCGCCGAAGCGGCCGACGCGGGTCGCGCCTCCAGGCCTGGGAGCAGTCATGCGTGTCGGACGCGACGCATGCGCTGCCGGCCCCGCGCTCACCGCTGCCACCTGGCGGCACGACGCTGCAGCAGCGCGTACCCGCCCATCACGACGGCCATCACCACCACCATGCCGAGGGCGAGCACCCCGGCCACGTTCTGCAGCCCGATGATCGTCTCGCTCGTGAGCTGCGTGCGGATCGTGAGCGGCACGATCCCGCCCTGCGAGATGAGTGCCGCGGCGGTCGCGAACGACGAGAACCCGTTCGCGAACAGCAGGAGGAGCGATCCCCAGAAGGCAGGCGCGAGCACGGGCAGTCCGATCCGGCGCCAGAACGTCAGGCGGGAGGCGCCGAGGGTGGCGGCTGCCTCGCCCCACTGGGTCTTGACCCCCTCCAGGGCGGGCATGAACGTCAGCACCATGAGCGGCACCTGGAAGTAGACGTACGGGATGACGAGCCCGGGCACCGTGTAGAGGAAGGCGCCGTTCGCGTTGAGGTCGACGTGGAACACGGACACCAGCCACGTCGTGATGAGCCCCTGCGCGCCGATCGTCGCGATGAACGCGAACGCGAGCATGACGCCGCCGAACTGGGCGAGGACGCTCGCGGCCGAGTCGATCATCGAGCGGACGACGCCGTCGGGACGGAGTGCGGCGAGCGCCCAGCAGACCACCGCGCCGATGACCGCGCCGAGCACGGCGGAGACCGCGGACAGGGCGAACGAACCGCCGAACGCGCGGAGGACCGACGGGTCCGCGAACGCTGCGAGGTTCGTGAACGTGACGTGCCCGGCCCCGTCGAAGAAGCCGCTGCCGACGGCGATCACCGCGGGGACGGCCAGGAACAGGACGACGTAGAGCGCGAACGGGGTGAGGCCGAGCCACGCGACGCCGCCGCGACGCCGGACGCGGGGTCCGGCGACGCGGCGGGTGGTGGCATCGGCCTGCTCGCTCGGAACGAGCGTCGCGGCGACGGCCGGTGCCGTGGTCATGCTGCTCAGGAGCCCATCGTCGAGGACCACTTGGCGGACAGCACCTTGGCTGCCGCTGCGACCTGGTCGTCGGTCAGCTCGACCGAGTCCTTCGGTGCGCCACCGGCGGCGGCGAGGGCGTCCTCGTCGACCTTGCCCGACTTCTCGAGCGCGGCGAGGGTCGACGGGAACGCACCGGCCTGCAGGTAGAGGTTCTGCGCGGCCGGGCTCGCGATGTACTCCTGCCACAGGCGCGCGGCCGCGGGGTGCGGCGCGTCCTTCGTGACGGCCTGCGAGTAGTACGAGCCGAGGGCCTGCCCCTTCGGGACGACGGTCTTCCAGTCCTTGTTGCCACTCGCGCCCGCTGCCGGGCCCCAGGCCAGGTTGTTGTACGACCACTGGATGACCACGGGGGTCTCACCCGAGGCGACCGTGGCCTGCGTCGGCAGCACGTTCTGGAAGTTGCCGGCCTTCTTGAGGTCGCCGAAGTAGTCGACGCCCTTCGTGATGTCGTCGGCCGAGCCACCGTTCTCGAGCGCCGCCAGGTAGACGGCCGAGGCGGCCTGGTTGGCCTGCGTCGGGTCACCCGCGATCGAGACCTTGCCCTTGTACTCGCTGCCGAGCAGGTCCTGCAGGTCCTTCGGGGCGTCGGAGATCTTCGACGAGTCGTACCCGATCGACATCAGGCCCGTGTAGTCGCGGGTCCAGGCGCCGTTCGCGTCCTTGAGCGTGTCCGGGATGTCCGACCAGTTCGCGACCTTGTAGCTCGCGAGCAGGTCGAGGTTCTGCTGCAGGACCGCGTTGCCGAGGTCGAGCACGTCCGGCGCCGTCGACTGGCCCTTCTGCGACTTCACCGCGGCGACCTCGTCGGCGCTCGAGCCGTTCGGGTTCGCGGAGTTGACCTTGATGCCGTACTCCTTGGTGAAGCCGTCGATGATCTTGCCGTAGTTCGCCCACGACGGCGGCAGGGCGATGACGTTGAGCTGCCCCTCGGCCTTGGCGGCCTTGACGAGGGCGTCCATGCCGCCGGCGGACCGGGCGCTGGTGGCGGTCTTCCAGTCGGCGTCGCCGTCGGCGCCGGCGGTCGCGGAGCTCGTGGCCGAGCATCCGGCGAGGGTGACGATCGCGGCGGCGGCGAGGGCGATGCCGACCAGGGTGCGCTTGTGCTGCACGGGAGTTGCCTTTCGGGTGGGGGCGCGGATGCGGTGCGGGTGCTGCTCGTCGCGTCCGTGTGGCCCGGGGGTTTCGGGTTCGGGACGATCGTGGACGCGGCCGGTTTCCAGCCCGTGCTGCGGTGGTGAACGGTGGCGGAACAGCGGGTGCGCCTGTACGGTTTCGCCTGTCGGCCCGCGCTGGTCGGCGTGGGATTTCCACTGCCTGGAGGCACGGATGCAGTTCACGACGACGGTCCTGCAAGCGAAGAAGACGGCCACCGGGCTGCCCGTCCCACCGTCCGTCATCGAGGCGCTCGGCTCCGGGAAGCGCCCGTCCGTGGTGGTCACGATCAACGGCGGGTACACCTACCGTTCGACCGTCGGCGTCATGTTCGAACAGTTCCTCGTCCCCCTGTCGGCGGCGCACCGCTCGGCCGCGGGGATCGCGGCCGGTGACAGCGTCGAGGTCACCCTCGAGATCGACGCCCTGCCGCGGGTCGTCGAGATGCCGGCCGACCTCGATGCTGCGTTGCACGAGGCCGGGGTCCGAGCGGCGTTCGACGCGCTCTCGAACTCGCGGCAGCGGGCGCTCGTCGACCCCGTCGAGCAGGCGAAGGCGCCGGAGACCCGGCAGCGCCGCATCGAGAAGGCCGTGGAGTCGCTCCGCGCGTAGGGGTCGTTCCGCGCGTAGGGGGTCGTTCCGCGCGTAGGAGGCAGAATCGCTCGTAGGAGGTCGAAACTTCCGACTTCCTATGCGCGAATCCGCTTCCTACTGCACGCGCGATGGGCTCGAACGACCCGGGCGGAAGCTGCTCAGCGCCCGAGTTCGACCAGGACCCGCGGGATCTCGATGAGGAGCTCGCTCGCCAGGTACCCCAGCGGTCCCACCTGCACCGCCAGTCGGTCTCCGGCTGTGGCGTGCACCGACGAGGCCCACGCGGCCGCCTGCGCCGGGTCCGCTCCCCGCGCGAGCAGGCCGACGACGACGCCGGACAGCACGTCCCCGCTGCCGCTCGTGCCGAGTCCGCCGGCACCGGTGCCCTTCGCCCAGGTCCGGCCGTCCGGCGTCGCGATCACGTCGGACAGTGCCACGACCGCCCCGTACCGGTCGGCGATCTCGAGCGCGTCGGCCTCGTCGTCGTCCCCGCACGGTCGACCGAGCAACCGTTCCGCCTCGCCGCTGTTCGGCGTCATCACCAGTCGTCCGCGCAGCGGTTCGAGCTGTTCCGCGACGTCGGCCGCGACGCCCAGCGCGAAGGCGTCGAGCACGACGGACGTCTCCTCCCCGACGAGCTCCGCGATGTGCGCGACGAGGTCTCGGGTGCCGTCCGGTTCGTCGAGCCCCGGACCGACCAGCACCGCGTCGGCGCTGCCGGCATCGTCGGCCAGTGCGGAGAACGCACCCACGGCGATGTGGCCGGAGTCGTCTTGGTCGAGCGGGAGGACCCCGGATTCGGGGACGGCGACTGCGACCTCGGTGGCGACGCCCTCCGCGACGGCGAGGGTGAGGCGTCCTGCGCCGACCCGGAGCGCGGCGAGCGCGGACAACATCGCCGCTCCCGGCGTCCGGGCAGCCCCGCCGATGACGAGGACCTGTCCGCGGCCGTACTTGCCAGCACCAGGCTCGGGGAGCGGCCAGTCGCGCAGGGTGTTCGGGGTGATGGCCTCAGCCGGCATGGACGTCGTCCTTCCGGCCGGGGTGCTCGGTGACCTCGGCGCCCGACGTCTCCGCGAGGTGCTCCACGGCGGAGAACTCCTCGAGCGTCCACGGTGACCCGGTCCCGTCGCGGCGCAGCCTCGTCAACGAGGCGTTCGCGACGGTGTGCGTGGCGGCGAAGTCCATGAGCGCCGGTTCGTCGAGGTCCAGGCACACGCCGACGGTGAGCATGACGACCGCGTCGTGTGCCGCGACGACGAGCCGGTCGACGCCCTCGAGACGGTCGACATCGGCCAGCACCGAGCGGAGCCGGAGCATCACGTCCGCCCAGGACTCTCCACCCGCGGGTCGGTGGTAGTACTTGCCGAGCCACTGCCGGCGACGCTCTTCGTCGGGGTACCGGTGCTGCACGCCGGTCCGGGTGAGCAGGTCGAGCACGCCGAGTTCTCGGTCCCGCAGCCGTTCGTCCACCCGTCTCGGGGGATCGGTCAGCCCACCGGCGGCGAGCGCGATCTCGATCGTCTGCTGCGCACGGCGGTACGGGGACACCCACAGCGCCACCGCGACGTCGTCGACACCACGATCGGCGAGCTCCGGCCCGAGCGCCGCCGACTGTTCCTCGCCGAGCGGGCTGAGCGGGACGTCGGCGTCACGGTGGTCGACCTCGATGACGTCGGCCCCGACGCGCTCCGCGTGTTCGGCTGCGACGTTGGCGGTGGATTCCCCGTGCCGGACGAGCCAGATCTCCGTGACAGCCATGACCTCGACCGTAGACGGCCCCCGCTGAGGCCGTTCCCGGTGCAGACGGGGTCCGCCACTCCGTCACTCCGTCTCTCCCGACCCGACCCGACCGGAGCCGACCCGACCAGACCGGAGCCGACCGGAGCCGACCCGGTTCGCCGCGCCACCGCACCGTCACTTCCGCACGCCCCGCGCACTCCGCAACGGGCGCACCGCACACGGGAGGCCGGCGGCACGGAGCCGCTGGCTGAGGCGGTCGAGGTCCCAGAGGTCCCGCCATTCCAGTCGGACGATCGTCCGGATGCCAGGGACGGTCAGGAGCCGTTCGTGTCGACGCTTCTCGTCGAGGAGCACCTCGGTCACCGATCGACCGTTGCGGTACCGCTCCTGCGTGTACTTGCCCCGGCCGTCGAACTCGATCACGACCCCCTGCTCCGGGAACCAGAAGTCGACGTCGTACCGGCGACCGTCGACCAGGAACGCCTGTTGGAGGACCGGTGCGGGGAGCCCGAGCTCGCGGAACACCACCCGCGCGAGCGACTCGGCCGGTGACCCGGACCGACCATCAGCGAGCTCGAGCGACAGGGTCGCCGTGGCGTGCCCGCGGTGGTGCGGGAGCCCGCCGAGCGCCCGCACGAGTTCCGACCTGGTCGCGCCGGAACGGAGGGCGGCGTCCGCCACGACGACGGCGGCCCGTGCATCGCCGGCCAGAGCGACGTCGGCGACGGTCCTGGCGAGCGAGGTGAACCGCAGTTCGCCGTGCGGGACCACCTCGCCGCTCCCGAACGGACGCGTGTGGAGGACCAGCGAATTGGAACCCGAGCGGTACTGGGACTTCGGCACGGTGAGGTGGACGTCCTCCGGCCAGGGGGAAAGCCAAGGAAGTCCGTGCACGGCGACCGCGGAAACGTGCGATCCGACCGCCGCAGTGCTCCGCCGCCCGAGGCGCGCGAACACCCTCGTGACGTATCGCTGCCGGGGTCCGGCGGCATCCCAGTCGGCACCCGTGACGAAGGCGTTCGGGCCGACCCGGACGAGGCGGTCCGGTCCGTCGCCGGCGGCTCTCCGACGCAGCGTGGCACCTGAGCGCCCCGCCTCTCGAAGTGCGCTCGAGCGGTAGATCGCGAGTGGCAGTTCCATGTCCCCACGGTGCCGGACCAGCCGTGTCGATCGGCGAGGAGCGAGGCGATCTGTTGACGGGCCTCCAGGCAGGCGCCCCTGTGGAGGACGAACGTTCCTGCCCATCGCAACCGGAGTGGAAAGCGCAATCGCGCATAGGGAGCAGGAAAAACCTGCCTCCTACGCGCGATTCGGCATCCTACGAGCGATTCAGCCCCCTACGCGCGGAACGGCAACGCGGAACGGCACCCCACACCCCACCCCGCAAGCGCACGCGCGCGCCAACGCGACACGGCGCCGGACGGAACGCACCCGTGTCCCGTCCGGCGCCGCGGTCTCACACGGCGGGCCCGCTGCCTCAGGCCCGTCGTACCCGCAGTGTCACGATCTCGAAGGGTCGCAGGGTGAGCACGACCGGCTCCCCCGACTCCCACGAGTCGCCGAGCGGGCGTTCCAGCAGGTCGACCGCCGCGACGGACGCGACGTCGAACCCGAAGTCGATGCCGACGTTCGACGCGCGTCCGCCCGAGGCTTCGTAGAGCCGCACGACGACGTCGCCGGAGCGGTCCTCGGCGAGCTTCACGGCCTCGACGAACACCTGCGGCGACGACACCGTGACGATCGGTTCGACGGTCGACGAACCGGCCACCGTCCGCACCGGCAGGTTGAGCCGGTAGCCGGAGTCGGCCGCGTCGAGCACCGACGCGCCGACACGCAGCACCGTGCGGAACACGTGGTGCCCCTGGTCGGCGTTCGGGTCGGGGAACGTCGGCGCACGCAGCAGCGACTCGCGCACGAGCGTGGTGGTGCCGCCGTCCGCCCGGGTCGAGCGGGTGATGTCGTGCCCGTACGTGGAGTCGTTCGCGACGGCGACGCCGAACCCCGGCTCGGCGACGTGCACCCAGCGGTGCGCACTGGTCTCGAAGCGGGCCATGTCCCACGAGGTGTTCTGGTGCGTGGGGCGGTCGATGTGCCCGAACTGGATCTCGCTCGAGGCGGATGCCGCTCGGACGTCGAGCGGGAACGCCAGCTTGAGGAGCTTCTGGTGCTCGTGCCACTCGACCTCGGTCTCGATGGTGAGCTCCGGCTGGCCGGCGACGGCCGAGTACCGCGTCGTGATCGACGACGAGCCGAACGGGCGGGTGACGACGAGTTGGTCGCCGGACACGTCGACGGACGACGCCTCGACCACGGTCCCGCTCCGCTGGTAGGCGCGGTCGATGTCCCACGCCTCCCACTGGTTCGGGGTGTCCCGGAACACGGTGTACTCGGCGGCGACGGAGCCCGGCGCGACGGCGTCGCGACCGGTTGCGTGCTCGACGAGGGACACCACGTGTCCGGCCTGGTCGATGGTCGCGGTGACGACGCCGGTGTCGAAGACGAAGTGGTCGCCGTTCCGGACTGGAGGCACGGGTCGGCTCGCGTCGACCGGTGCACCACCCAGCCCGCTCACGCCGTCCGCCGTCACCGGGGACGCGTTGAACCGCACCACGCGGCCGACCGTGGCGCTGCCGCCGACGGCGCCGGAGGACGGGGCGTCGAGCAGGGCGCTGCCGCCCTGCGAGCCGCCGTCGAGACCGCCGCTGCTGCTGCCCGCGAGGGACGTCGACGAGGCGCCGACCCCGGCGAGCGCCGCGGCACCACCGTTCGCGAGCGCCGTCGTCGCGTTGCCGATGAGCCCCTCGAGGACGGCTGCCACGCGGGCGTAGTTCTCCTCGGCGACCTCGTAGACCCAGGCGATCGAGGACCCCGGCAGGATGTCGTGGAACTGCTGCAGGAGAACGGTGTGCCAGGCCTCCTCGAGCTCCTCGTACGGGTAGTCGAGCCCGAGCCGGACCGCGGCGGTCGCCGCCCACAGCTCGGCTTCACGGAGCAGGTGCTCGGAGCGGCGGTTGCCCTGCTTCGTCCGGATCTGCGACGTGTAGGTGCCACGGTGGAACTCGAGGTACATCTCGCCCGACCACACGGCCGGCGTCGGGAGTGCCGCCTCGAGCTCCTCGAACACCTGCGCGGGGGTGCCGAGGTCGACCCGGGGCGAGCCGTCGAGGTCGTGCTGGCGACGGGCGGCGGCGACCATCTCACGGGTGGGTCCGCCGCCGCCGTCACCGAAGCCGTAGAGCAGCATCGACGTGTTCGCGACGCCGCGCTCCTTGTTGCCGCGTTCGCCGCGGTGCAGGTCGGCGGGCGAGACGTCCGAGTTGTAGGTGTCGGCCGGGGGCAGGTGGGTGAGGACCCGCGAGCCGTCGATGCCCTCCCAGTGGAAGGAGGTGTGCGGGATGACGTTCGTCTCGTTCCACGACGGCTTCTGCGTCACGAACCACTTCGAGCCCGCGGCGCGGACGATCTGCGGCAGCGCTCCGGAGTAGCCGAACGAGTCGGGCAGCCAGGCTTCGGGGGTGTCGACGCCGAACTCCTCGAGGAACAGGCGCTTCCCGGCGACGAACTGCCGTGCGAGGGCCTCACCGCCGGGGAGGTTCGTGTCGGACTCGACCCACATGCCGCCGACCGGGATCCACCGGCCCTCGGCGACGCGCTCCTTGATGCGTGCCCAGATCGACGGGTAGCCGTCCCGGATCCAGGCGTACTGCTGCGCGGAGGAGCACGCGAAGGTGAAGGAGGGGTCGCGGTCCATCAGGTCGAGCACGTTCGAGAAGGTGCGGGCGCACTTGCGGATCGTCTCGCGGACCGGCCACAGCCAGGCGGAGTCGATGTGCGCGTGCCCGACGGCGATCGCCCGGTGGGCGGCGGCGCTGGCGGGGACGGCGAGGACGGGCCCGAGGACCTCCCGCGCGTCGGCCGCGGTGCCGGCGACGTCGTCGGGGTCGAGGGCGTCGGCGGCGCGCTCGAGGACGCGGAGGATGTCCGCACCGCGGGTGCCGTCGGTGGGCAGTTCGGCCATGAGTCCGCGCAGTACCCAGAAGTCCTGCTGGAGCTCCCACACGGTGTCGTCGCGCTCGACGAGCTCGAGCGCCTTGAGCTCGTAGATCGGCTTCGACCCGGCGGTGGACCGCGACCCGAGCGGCGTCGCACCCTGGAAGCTGTCGCCGCCGATGTCCGGGTTCGCCGCGGCCTCGACGTAGAACTCGAACGACTCTCCGGGGCCGACCTCGAGCGGCACGGTGTCGTTCTTCGGCTCGACGCCCTTGATGGTCGAGCCGTCCGGACGCCAGGCGAGTCCCTCGGCCTGGAACCCGGGGTGTCGCTTGGTGAACCCGAGGTTCACCAGGACCTCGGCGGTGGTGCCCGGCGTGGTGCCGAAGTCCTCCGGCACGGTGCCGCGGATCCGGAACCACGTGGTGCCCCACGGCCGGCCGCCCCATGACCCGCCGACCGCGAACGGTTCGTACTCGGCGTCGCGGGCGACCTCGAACGGCACCGGTTCGTCCGGCACGGTCCAGGCCTCGATCGACACCGGGGCCGACCTGCGGTGGACAGCGGGGTCGATGCGGTCCCGGACGAGCCGGGCGATCCGGGCTTCGACGAGTGGTTCGTCGTGGTGCATGGAGTTGGTTCCTTTCCAGCAGGGAGCGGACGTCGGCCCGCAGTGAACGGACCGGCCAGCAGGGAGCGGGCGTCGGCCCGCAGGGAGCGGGCGTCAGCCCTTGATGCCACCGGCGAGGGCGTTGCCGCCGCCGAGGCCTCGGGACACGATCACGTAGAGGGCGATGACGGGCACGGAGTAGAGGATCGAGAACGCGGCCAGTTGCCCGTACGCGACCGCCCCGTACTGCCCGAAGAAGTTGAAGATGCTCACCGCGGCGGGCACCTTGTCGGGCGAGAGCAGCAGGACGAACGGGACGAAGAAGTTCCCCCACGCCTGGATGAACACGAAGATGAAGACGACGGCGATGCCCGGACGCATGAGCGGGACGACGATCCGCATGAGCGTCGCCATCATCGACGCGCCGTCGGTCCACGCCGCTTCCTCGAGCGAGATCGGCACGGAGTCCATGAAGTTCTTCGCCATCCAGATCGCCATCGGCAGCGACGTCGCGGCGAGGAAGAAGATGCAGCCCCACACGTTGTCGATGAGGTTGAGCGACACGAACAGCGCGTAGACCGGCACCATCATCGCGGTGATCGGCAGGCCGGTGCCGAACAGGATCCCGTACAGGAACGGCTTGTTGACGCGCATCTTGTAGCGGGACAGCGGGTAGGCCGCCAGGATCGCGACGACGACCGTCACGAGCGCGCACCCGCCGGAGATGAGCAGGCTGTTCGCGAGCGGGATGAACGCCAGCTCCGGGGTGAGCACCTTCGCGAAGTTGTCGAGCGTGAAGTGCGTCGGCAGCTTCACGGACAGCGACGCGTCGGAGTCGACCGAGGCGAGCACGAGCCAGAGGAGCGGCACCGCGAAGCAGAGCGCGATGACGAGCAGCACGATGTTCGACACCCAGCGCATCGTCCGCCCGCGTGGGGAGGTCATGTGGAGCGCGCCCGGGGCGGTCACCGATCGGGTGGCGTTGGACACGGGACGGTCGGCAGTGAGTGCCATCAGTCCACCTCCGGCTTCAGTGCCTTGATGTAGATGATCGAGAAGACCGCGCCGACGACGAGCAGGATCGTGGCGATCGCCGTCCCGAAGCCGAGCTGCGAGAACTTGAACGCCTCTTGGTAGGCGAGGATCGGCAGCGTGGACGAGTTCGTCCCGGGGCCGCCGGCGGTCATCACGTAGATGAGCGTGAACACCGACAGGGTCTGCAGCGTCGTGAGCATGAGGTTCGTCGAGATCGACCGGCGGATGACGGGCAACGTGATGTACACGAGCCGCTGCCAGCCGGTGGCGCCGTCGACCTCAGCCGATTCGGTGATCTCCTCGGGGACCTCCTGCACGGCGGCGGAGTAGACGAGCATCGAGAACGCGGTGCCGCGCCAGATGTTCGCGAGGATGACCGCGAGCATCGGGTACGTGTAGAGCCAGTTCGGCCCGCTGATCCCGATCGACGCGAGGACCTCGTTGAGCGTCCCCTTGTCGTTGAAGAACGCGTAGGCCGCGAACGACGCGACGATCTCGGGCAGCACCCACGCCGCGACGACGAACGTCCCGACGATCGCGCGGACCACTCCGGTGGCGGAGCGCATGAGCAGCGCGAGGCCGAGTCCGAGCACGTTCTGGCCCACCACCGCGGAGGCGAGCAGGAACACGATCGTGAGGATGACGGACTTCGGGAAGTCCGGGTCCTGGAACAGCTCGACGTAGTTCTTCAGGCCGACGAACTGCTGGTCGGCAGCGCCGGCGCCGGTGAGGGCGGAGTTGGTGAACGACCCGTAGAACGACGAGATGACGGGGCCGAGCAGGAAGATGATGAGGAGGACGACTGCGGGGAGGAGCGGGACCGCTCGACCCACGTTCCGCAGCGGCTTCCGCTTGCGCGGGACCGGCGGGTCGGTGCGCTTCGGCGCACCGGGCGCCGACAGCGTCGGCGCGAGGGGGGTGCTGGACAAGGTGGTTGCCTTCCGGGTGCGGAGGGGGTTCCGAAGGTGGGGTGGAGCGGACTGGAGGCGCGTGACGGCGCCGCCACGCGCCTCCAGTCCGTCAGGTGGTCCGGCTGCGTCAGCCGGAGACCGTGTTCTTCTTCCCGACCACGCCGGTCACGGCGTTGTCGTACGCGGCCGCCGCCTGTTTCGGCGTCTGCTGCCCGGTCATCACGGACTCCATCGCGACCTGGATCGCGTTGGAGATCTGCGAGTAGTCACTCGTGGCCGGTCGGAAGTTCGTGTGCTCCACGAGCCCCGAGAAGAACTTGAACGTCGGGTTGGAGGCGTCGTACGACGGGTCCTCGGCGACGTCCTTGCGGACCGCGATCTGGCTGTTCTCGATGTCGTACTTCAGCGAGCCGTCCTTGTTGAGGAAGGTCGAGATGAAGTCGAACGCGGCCTGCGGGTTCTTCGAGTTCTTGCCGACCGCGAGCGTCCAGCCACCGGACATCGAGTTGTAGCCCGGGTCCTGACCGTTCTGCGTCGGCATCGGTGCCTGGCCCATCGTCTTGGACCAGTCAGCCCACGGCGCGGTGCCGGACTTCAGCCACGTGCCGGACTGCCACGACCCGTCGAGGTCGATCGCGAGCTGGCCCTTGGGGAGCCAGGTCTGCGCGATCGTCGTGCCGACGTTCGAGTCGAGCGCCTGCTGCGGTGTCGGGCCGAGGCCGCCCTGGTACACGTCCTTGATGAACTTCAGCGAGTCCTCGAACTGCTTCGAGCCGGTGACCCACTTCTTGTCCTTGTAGAGCGCGTTGCCGGAGCCGTCCGCCCCGTACAGGAGCATCTCGAAGCCCTGCATGGTCGACGCCTCGCCCTGCGGCTTGCCGGAGTAGACGTTGAACGGGATGACGTCGGGCTTCTTCGCCTTGATGGTCTTCGCGGCGGCGAGGACGTCGTCCCACGTCTTCGGCTGCCACGGGACCGGGAGCCCGACCTCCTTGAAGATGTCCTTGTTGTACCAGAGGGCCCGGGTGTCGGTGCCCATCGGGACGCCGTAGGTCTTGCCGTCGACGCCTTCACCGGCCTGCTTGGCGTTGTCGTAGAACTGGTCCCAGTCCTTCCACTTCGCCGTGTACTTGTCGAGCGGCAGGAGGTAGCCGGCCTGGGCGTCGGCCTTGACGAGGAAGGTGTCCTCGTACATGACGTCCGGTGCGGTCGCCGGCGCCTTGTTCATCAGCGCGAGCTTCGTGTAGTAGTCGTTCTCCTGCGCCTGGATCGGCACGAGTTCGACCTTCTTGCCGGGGTTGTCCTTCTCGTACTCCTTCTTGACGACCTTCATCTGGGCGTCGAGTTGCTGGAAGGCACCGAACTTCTGGTACGCGATCTTGATCGTGTCACTCGAGGCGGACCCCGAGCTCGAGCAGCCAGCCAGACCGACCGCGGCGACGGCCACGGCTACCACTCCGGCGATGATGCGGGTGCGTTTCATCGGTGCTCCTTTGCACGGGTGATGTGGCGGGCCCCTTCGCCCGCGCGCACAGTTAGTCCACCGTATTGACTTAATGCTGTCAAGGAGATCTTCGTGACGGTCGGTCACGATTGGACCGTCAGTCAGATCGGGGTGGCCCCGCCGGTGACCGTGATCCCTCCGGTGGCGGGCACGTCGACCAGCAGCACGCTCGGTCGCCCGACGTGCCGCCCCTGCCGGATGACGACGCGGTCGCCCGGCGCGACGGCCCCGACCTCGCGGAGGTACGCGCCCGTCGACGCCGCCGCCGATCCCGTCGCCGGGTCCTCGGTGATGCGGCCGACCGGGAAGAGGTTGCGGGCCTCGTACTCCAGGGCCCCGGTGCGGTGCAGCACCGTGACCGTCCCGGCCCACCCGGCGTCGCGCATGAGGTCGGCGAGCGGGGCCGGGGCGAAGCGGAACTGGTGGAAGAGCTCCTCGTCAGCGAGGACGACGACCGGGTGCCGGTTCCCGGCGGAGGACTCGAGGACCGGGAACCCCTCGGCGACGTCGTCGGGGGTGAGGCCGAGCAGGGCGAACAGCCGCTCGCGGAGGCCCTCGTCGATCGGCCGCACGGACGGCTCCACGCTCGTCATCGCGATCTGGACGGCGCCGTCTGGGCCGGTCGTCGCGTCGAGGGCCACGTCGCCCGCGGCCGTCGTGAAGACCCGGCGGCCGAGGCCGTCCCGCTCCGCCAGCACCACGGCGGTCGCGATCGTGGCGTGGCCGCAGAACGGGACCTCGGCCCCGGGCGAGAAGTACCGGACGCGGGGGCCGGTGGGCGTCTCCCCGACGACGAACGCGGTCTCGGGGTAGGCCACCCGGCGGGCGATGTCGAGCATCTCGTCCTCGGAGAGGCCCGCTGCGTCGAGCACGATGCCGGCGGGGTTCCCTCCCCCTGGCTCGGAGGCGAACGCGGTGTACCGGAGGATCTCGATGCTCACCCCTCCGACCGTAGCCCCGGCGTGCGGGCGCCCGCGCGGGCCGGTTCCCGCCCCGTGGCCTGCGGCGGGTGGGGCCGTTCCGCGCGTACGGGGTCGTTCCGCGCGTGGGGCCCTTCCGCGCGTAGGGGGCCGTTCCGCGCGTAGGGGGTCGTTCCGCGCGTAGGAGGCCGGAAATTCCTGCCTCCTACGCGCGATTCGGCTTCCTACTGCGCGTGCGATGGGCAGGAACGTCACGACGCGACCGCGGGACGGCCTGGAGGCGCGGTGCGGGCTGGCACCGCGCCTCCAGGCCGTCAGCTGGTCATCTGCAGGGCCCGCGCCGGCCCTGCTGCGCACCGGGACGACATCGTCGCAGTCGTACGACATCGGCGGAGTCGCTCCTCGCGGGGCGCGGCAGGCCGCGCCCGCTAGCGACGGATGAGGAGCGAGCTCGCCCGCGGGGACAGTGCCGCATCGAGCACGAGGCACGCCGCACCGACCGCCGCGACGTCGGCACCTCGGTCGCTGTCGTCGACGACCACCGGGTGCTTCGGCACGAGCAACGGCGAGTCGACGATCGCCGCACGCGCAGCAGGCAGCGCGGCACTGGCGACCCGCGACCAGAACGGCCCCCCGAAGACGACGCGGTCCATGTCGAGCAGGTTCACGATGAGGACGACCGCGTTGCCCATGACCGCTCCGGCATCCTGCGCCAGGCCGATCGCGACCGGGTCGCCGGCCTCGATCGCCGCGGCGAGCTCGTCCCACGCACGGTCCACCGCGGCGACGCCGTCGGGTTCGCCGAGCGGGAGTCCGCGTTGCCGCGCGATCTGCACGAGCCGGTCCGGCGCAACTGCCGCGCCGACCTCGCCACGGGTGCCGGCGCCGTCGGGCGTCCCGGCGAGGGTGCCCTGGTCGACCATGATGTGTCCGGCGTCGCCCGCGTTGGACCCGGCGCCGCGCACGGGTTCGTGGTCGACGGCGAGGCCCACGCCGAAGCCGGTGCCGAAGTAGACGAAGGCGAAGTTCCGCGCCGAGGACTCCCCCGCCAGGAACATCTCGCCGACGACCGCGGCGGTGACGTCCTTCTCGAGCAGGACCGGGTAACCCGTGGCCTCGGCGAGCGCGTCCCGCAGCGGGACGTCGCGCCAGCGCGGCAGGAACGGCGGGTCGAGCACGACGCCGGCGTCGACGTCGATCGGCCCGGGGCTGGCGATGCCGACGCCGAGGACGGCGTCCACGTCGATCTCCGCGTCGGACACGAGTCGGTCGATGGCGGTGGCGATGGTCCGGACCACCTCGGACGGGTCGTCCGCCGTCGGGGTGGAGGTGGTGGACTCGGCGACCGCGGTGCCGGCGAGGTCGAGCAGCACGTAGGTCACGACCGCCGGGTCGATGTGCACCCCGACGGCGTACCGGCTGCCGGCTTCGAGCCGCAGGATGGTCCGGGGCTTGCCGCGTCCGGACACGATCGTGCCCGACTCGGCGATCATCCCCGCCTCGATGAGGAACCGCGTGACGTTCGACACGGTCTGCGCGCTGAGACCGGTGCGCGAGGCGAGTTCCACGCGGCTGAGTCCGTCGGGTGAGCGGCGGACTGCGTCGAGCACGACGGTGCGGTTGAACCCGCCGATCGACGGCAGGTTCGCCCCACGCCGATGCTCTGCCATGCCGCGACCATACCGCGCTGCTCGACCGACAACGGTGCGGTATCGGTCTCCGGGTCGCTCTGGCCCCCACACGGGTCGCACCGTTAGCCTGAGCGGCATGACGGACCTCCGCCTCGAAGAACTCTCCGCCTCGACCGCTGCCGCGGCCAACTCCTTGACGCTCAAGCCGGGTCAGGAGCAGTTCGTCCAGCCGACGACCTACGGTGTCGCAGAGTCCGACGTGAAGCCGAGTTCCGCCTGGACCCGTGTCGTGCTCGACGGCGACGAGGTCGTCGGCATGATCATCGGCACCTTCGACGAGGACAACTCCGAAGAAGAGCTCCGCAGCGCGATCTGGCGCGTGAACGTCTCGGCGACGGCGCAGGGTCGTGGTGTCGGTCGCTTCGCGGTGCACGGCCTGGCGGACGAAGCCCGCAGCCGGGGGCTCGAGCGGCTCACCGTCGTGTACGAGCCCGGGGGCGAAGACAGCCCCGAGCCGTTTTTCCGCGCCGTCGGGTTCGAGGTCGTGCGCGAGACGCAGTACGGCGACCACTTCGCGGTCCTGACGCTCTAGCGGTGCCCGAGGACGACGGCGCCCCGGCGGTGCCCGAGGACGACGGCGCGGACTTCGGCGCAGCGGTCGCCGAGGTCGTCCGGCTCATCCCGCCGGGGCACGTGATGACCTACGGCGACGTCGCCGCCGCGCTGGGTTCCCGCGCCTCCCGAGCGGTGGGCAAGGTGATGGCCCACGAAGGCGCCGACCTGCCCTGGTGGCGGGTGGTGCGGTCCGGCGGGCTGCCCCCGGTCCACCACGAGGCCCGGGCGCACGAGCACTACCGCGCCGAGGGGACGCCACTCGTGCAGGGGACGACCGCCTGGAGGATCGACATGCGTCGTGCCCGCTGGTCACCCGCCACGGATGCGGACGACCCGTTCTGACGTGACGGCCCGCAGGGGTGCGTTCCGGCAGGCGAATCGGGAAGGGTGACCTCCGCCGCCGCTCAGAGGTCGAAGCGCGTGCCGCGGGCGTTCGAGGGCAGCAGGAACATCACGAACAGCACGAGCGACCCGATGCCGACGAGCACGTGCAGGAACTGCCAGAAGCCGGACAGGTTCGCATCGTGCAGACGTCGGGCGCCGAGGGCGAGCGAGCCGATCAGCGTCGCCATGGCCCACAGCACGAAGAGGTACGAGCCGACGGAGTTCTCGAGCAGCGGGGTGTTCGGCGAGAACGCCTGCGGCACGAGCTGCAGCACCAGGCCGATCGCGAACGAGGTGATCCACCACCACCAGAACTCGGAGCGGGACGCCCGCCCGGTGAAGACGGTGTACTTCCTCCAGAACCGTCGGACGGCCTCGGCGAAGGGTGCCCCGTAGAAGGGGTCGCGCAGGGCGACGCCGCCGGGCTGCACGCTGTCGTTGCTCATGGGGTCAAGCCAACCACGAGCAGGGGCACGACAGCCGTGCAGCCCGGCGGTGCGTCACACGAGCGAGTCGCGCCAGGCCGCGTGCAGCTGGGCGAACCGTCCGGTGCCGGCGATGAGGTCGTCCGGCGTGCCGTCCTCGACGATCCGGCCGTACTCCATCACGAGCACCCGGTGGGCGATCGCGACGGTGGACAACCGGTGCGCGATGATCACGGCCGTGCGGTCCGCGAGCAGGGTCTCCAGGCCCTCCTGCACGAGCCGCTCGGACGGGATGTCGAGCGACGCCGTGGCCTCGTCGAGGATGAGCACCTTCGGGTCCGCGATGAACGCCCGCGCGAACGAGAGCAGCTGTCGCTGGCCCGCCGAGACACGACCGCCGCGCTTGTTCACGTCGGTGTCGTACCCGTCGGGCAGCGCCATGATGAACTCGTGCGCGCCGACCGCCTTCGCCGACGACTCGATCTCGGCGCGGGAGGCCCCCGGCTTGCCGAGCGCGATGTTGTCCGCCACCGTGCCGGAGAACAGGTACGCCTCCTGCGTGACCATGACGATCGCGCGGCGCATGTCCTTCGAGTCGAGCTCCCGCAGGTCCACGCCGTCGAGCTGCACGGAGCCCTTCGACGGGTCGTAGAAGCGCGCCATGAGCTTGGCGAGCGTCGACTTGCCCGCACCGGTCGACCCGACGAGCGCGATGGTCTGCCCCGCCGGGATGTGCAGGTCGAACTCGGGGAGCACGACCTTGCCCTTGTTGTAGGCGAACTCGACGTCGTCGAAGTCCATCTTGCCGGTGGCGTCGGCGAGCTTGACCGGCTTCGCGGGATCCGGCACGCTCGGCCGTTCCTCGAGCACGCCGGAGATCTTCTCCATCGCCGCCGAGGCCGACTGGTACCCGTTGTAGAACATCGCGAGTTCCTGCGCCGGGTCGAAGAAGCGCTTGGCGTACAGCGCGACCGCAAGGAGCGCACCGACCTCGAGCGTCCCGCCGACGATCCGGAAGCCGCCGACGATCACGACCGCCGCGAGCGTGGCGTTCCCGATCAGCACGAGCACCGGGTCGAAGGTCCCGAACAGGTTGAACACCTTCGTGTTCGCCACCCGGTAGTCCTCGACGAAGCCGCCGTACTCGTCGCGGTTGCGGGTCTCCTTGCGGAAGGCCTGCACCGCACGGATGCCCGTCATCGTCTCGACGAAGTGCACGATCACGCGCGCCGAGGTGACACGGGTGGCGCGGAACAGCGTCTGCGAGTTCGTCTGGAACCAGCGGATCAGGAACCACAGCGGCACGAGCGACACCGCGAGCACGAGCCCGGACGTCGGGTCGAGGGCGATGAGCGCCACCGCCGTGAACACCATGTAGAGCACGCCCTGGATGAGCTGGTTCAGGCCGGAGTCGAGCAGTTCCCGGATGGAGTCGAGGTCACTCGTCTGGCGGGAGATGATCCGGCCGGACGTGTAGGTCTCGTGGAACTCGAGCGACAGCCGCTGCGTGTGCAGGAACACCCGCTTGCGCAGGTCGAACAGGATCGCCTGGCTGATCCGCGCGGCGAGCACGGTGTACCAGGCGGTCAGCACCGCACCGAGGACCGCGATCACGATGTACGTCGCGACGACGCCGAACGCCGGCACCCAGTCGTTCTCGTCGAGGACGGCCGGCAGGGCGTTGTCGATGCCCCACGCGATGAGCGCCGGGCCCGCGACGGTGCCCGCCGTGGAGACGACCACGACGATGCCGAGCAGCACCAGGCGCAGCTTCAGCGGGGCCGCGAGCGAACCGAGCAGGGCGAGGGAGCGACGCCGCAGGCGCTTGCTCTCCGCCTTGGTGAAGTCCTCACGCTCCTCGCCGCGCACGCCCAGGGTGGTGATCGATGCGGTGACGGGCGCGGAAGCCTGCGATGCCTCAGCGGTGTCGTCGACGGCAGCCGTGCCTCCAGGCAGGTTCTGGTCTGTCTGCTGGGTCATGCCATCGCCTCCTCTCGTGCGGTGGCGTCGTCCTCGTCGAGCGACGAGATGACGTAGCGGTAGTGGTCGTTGGTGGCCATCAGCTCCGAGTGGGTGCCGACGGCGGTGATGACGCCGTTCTCCATGAGCGCGACGCGGTCCGCGAGCGTCACCGTCGACGGACGGTGCGCCACGATGAGCGACGTGGTCTCGTCGAGGACGCGGCGGAGCCCTGCCTCGACCCGGGCCTCGGTGTCGACGTCCAGCGCGGACAGCGGGTCGTCGAGGACGAGCACCGACGGCCGCGCCGCGATCGCGCGGGCGAGTGCCAACCGCTGCCGCTGCCCACCGGACAGCGACAGGCCCTCTTCGCCGACACGGGTGTCGACGCCCTCGGGCAGGTCGTCCACGAAGGAGGCCTGCGCGATGTCGAGCGCCTCGCGCATGAGCTGCTCGGCCTCGTCACCCGTGACGTCCGGACGCCCGAGCAGCACGTTCTGCCGCACGGTCGTCGAGAACAGGGTGGCGTCCTCGAACGCGACACCGACGTGGCGCCGCAGCTCTTCGCGGGTGAGGTCGCGGATGTCGACGCCGTCGATCGTCACCGATCCACCGGTCACGTCGTAGAGCCGCGGGACGAGCGACAGCATCGTGGTCTTGCCGGAGCCGGTGAGGCCGACGAGCGCCATCGTCTCGCCCGGCCGGAGCTGCAGCTCGACCCCGTTGATGAGGTCGGGGAACTGCGGCGGCGAGTCCTGGTAGCGGAAGTGCACCGCGTTGAAGGACAGCGCACCGTGCGGCTCCGCGATCGTCTTCGGGTGCTCCGGGTCGGTGATCGTGTTCTCGGAGTCCATGACCTCGAAGAACCGGTCGACCGCGGTGCGCGTGTCGAACGTCATCGAGAGCAGGAAGCCGATCGACTCGATCGGGAACCGGAGCACCGTCGCGGTCGCGAAGAACGCGAAGAGCTGCCCGACGCTCAGCTGACCCTGGCTGGCCAGGTAGATGCCGGCGAGCAGGCACAGCGCGAACGCGACGTCCGGCACCAGCAGCAGCCAGAGCCAGATGCTCGCGATGGCCTTGGCCTTCTTGATCTCGGTCCCGCGGAGGGCCTCGGCCTGCTCGCTGAACTCCTCGAGCTTGTGCCCGCCGCGACCGAACGCCTTCAGCACGCGGATGCCGTGCACCGACTGCTCGACGCTCGTCGCGAGGTCACCCACCTGGTCCTGGCTGCGGCGCGCGACGACGGAGTACCGGCGTTCGAACAGCAGGCCGTTGATCCACAGCGGGATCGACGCGATGAGGAAGATCAGGCCGAGCAGCCACCCGAAGGTGAACAGCACGACGAAGCCCACGACGATCGTCACGATGTTGACGACGAGCAGGACCACGCCGAACGCCAGCCAGCGGCGGATGAGCGACAGGTCGGAGACCGAACGGGACAACAGCTGCCCGGACTCCCAGCGGTCGTGGAACGCCACCGGCAGGTCCTGCAGCTTCGCGTAGAGCGCGTTCCGCATGCTGGTCTCGATGCGGGTCGACGGGCGCATGACCATCCGGCGACGCGAGGCGATGAAGAACGCCTCGAGCACGCCGAGGGCGAGCACGCCGAGGCCGGCCGGCCAGATCTGTGACGAGTCCTTCGAGGACAGCGGGCCGTCGACGAGCCACTGCAGGACGTAGGGGATCGCGAGCGCGACGAGCGAGGCGCCCATCGCCGCGGCCATGCCGGCGATGAGGCGGTTGCGGTACGGCTTCACGTAGGGGTAGATCCGCGCGATCGCACGGAAGGTAGAGGGGCGGTCGGTGGACGGGCGCGCCTGTTCTGGCGTCTTGGACATGGGGGTTGCGTCCTCGTGCGTCGTGCCGGGGCCGCCTGGCCGGGTGCCGCTGTCGCGGCAGGTCCGGTCTGGAGGCTCGGTGTCCGTTGCGTGGTGGTCGTCGGCCGAGCAGGTCGGTCGCGACTCGTGCCGTGCGCACCGTGGTCAGGTGCGCTGCGGTCTCGTCGCGGTCGCCCGCCACCGCGTCTCGCGCGGCGTCGGTTCGGTCGGAGTGCACCGAGGGACAGGTGTCCCCCGGGTTCAGGCGTGGGCTCGCGCGGGCCCGTGGTCGACGTCGCCGGCAGTGCCGACGATCACCGTCCGGTGGCTGTGGGAGACAGCCCTACGCGGACAGCGGTGCCGTGACGGCGGGCGCACCCCGGTACGGGTGCGGCGCGACGGCTCGCTCGGCGGCGCGGCCCCGTGTCACGGACGCACCCCCGGAGAGTCGTGCGTCGGGAGCGGTCCCCACGAGGGACACGACTTCCGCACGGGCATCCGTCGCCGCGATTCCGGTCGTCGTGTTCATCGTCACTCCAGTCGTCGTCTTCGTCACCGTTGTGTCCGCGGTGCCGCCGACCCGTGTACTGCGGTGTTGCAGGGTCGTCGGCGTGCCTGTCGCGGAGCCTTCCAGACTATTCACAGTGACTCACAGCGCGCAATAGGGTGCCGGACATTCCCTCGCCGATCCGCGCGGGTCGGCTCCGGGCGCGCCGCTCCGGCCGCGCCCGGTCCGCGCGTCAGTGGAGGAAGTGCCGCTCGCCCGTGAAGTACATCGTCACGCCCGCGGCCTTCGCGGCGGCGATGACCTCGTCGTCACGGACGCTCCCGCCGGGCTGCGCCACGGCACGGACACCCGCGTCGAGGAGCACCTGCAGGCCGTCGGCGAACGGGAAGAACGCGTCCGAGGCGGCGACGCTGCCCATGGCACGGTCCCCGGCTCGGTTCACCGCGAGGTGGCACGAGTCGACCCGGTTGACCTGACCCATCCCGACGCCGACGCTCGCGCCCTGGTTCGCCAGCAGGATCGCGTTCGACTTCACGGCACGGCTCGCCTTCCACGCGAACGCGAGGTCCGCGAGGGTCTGGTCGTCCGCGGGCTCCCCGGCGACGAGGCTCCACGTCGACTGGTCGAACCCGGTGAAGCGGTCGGCGTCCTGCACGAGGAAGCCGCCGGAGATCTGCTTGACCTCGCGCGGGGCGAGCGAGAAGTCGGCCGGCAGGGTGAGCAGGCGGATGTTCTTCTTGCGCGAGAGGATCTCGATCGCCTCGGGGGCGAACGCCGGCGCGACGACGACCTCGGTGAAGATGTCCTTCACGCTCTCGGCCATCGCCACCGTCACGGGACGGTTCGCGGCGATCACCCCGCCGAACGCGGACAGCGGGTCGCAGGCGTGCGCGGCGGCGTGGGCGGAGGCGATCGGGTCCACGGCGTCGGCCGGGGCGATCGCGATGCCGCACGGGTTGGCGTGCTTGATGATCGCGACGGCCGGCTCGTCGAAGTCGAACGCGGCACGGACGGCGGCGTCGGCGTCGACGTAGTTGTTGTACGACATCTCCTTGCCGTGCAGCTGCGTCGCCTGCGCGATGCCGGTCCCGCCGTCGGACGTGTAGAGCGCCGCGGCCTGGTGCGCGTTCTCGCCGTAGCGGAGCGTGGCGGCCAGGTCGGCACCGAAGGACAGGTGCTCGTCGAAGGCGCCCGGCGTCTCGAGCGTGGCGTCACCGGGGACCGTCACGACCTCGCTGGCGAAGTACGACGCCACCGCGGTGTCGTACGCGGCGGTGTGCGCGAAAGCCTGCGCGGCGAGCCGCTTCCGGAGCTCGAGCATGGTGCCGCCGGCGCGCACGGCCTCGACGACCTCGGCGTAGGAGGCCGGCGACACCACGATCGCCACGTTCGGGTGGTTCTTCGCCGAGGCGCGGACCATCGCGGGACCGCCGATGTCGACGTTCTCGACCACGGTCGCCGCGTCGGCGCCCGAGGCCACCGTCTCGACGAACGGGTACAGGTTGACGACGACGAGCTCGAACGGCTCGATGCCGAGCTCGCCGAGCTGCTGCTCGTGGGACTCGAGGCGCAGGTCGGCGAGCAGCCCCGCGTGCACGGACGGGTGCAGGGTCTTCACGCGGCCGTCGAGGGACTCCGGGAAGCCCGTGACGCTCGCGACGTCGGTCACGTCGTACCCGGCGTCGCGGATCGTCTGGGCGGTGGAACCCGTCGACACGATCTCGACGCCGGACTCGGCGAGGGCTCCGGCGAGCTCGAGCAGCCCGGACTTGTCGCTCACCGAGATGAGCGCCCGCCGCACGGGGACGAGGTCCCGGTCGCGGTACAGGCTGGGGTCGGCTGCGTGCACGCTCATGCGCTCGGGGTGCCCTTCAGGTCGGTGGTGCCGTTGGCGATGTCGAGGATGGTCTGGATGAGCAGGCGTCGCTCGACCGGCTTGATGCGGTCGTGCAGCGTCGACGCCGAGTCGCCCGGCAGCACCGGGACGCGTTCCTGCGCGAGGATCGGACCGCTGTCGACACCGTCGTCGACCTTGATCACGCTGGCGCCCGTCTCGGTCACTCCAGCCGCGAGGGCGTCCCGCACGCCGTGGGCGCCCGGGAACTCGGGGAGGTACGCGGGGTGGGTGTTGATGATCGCCGGCCCGAACTCGGACACCACCGCGGGCGGCAGCAGGCGCATCAGCCCGGACAGCACGAGGAGGTCAGGCGTCCACGGACGGATCTGCGCGGCGAGCTCACGGCCCCACTCCGCGCGCGAGTCGAACCGCGAGAACGGCACCGTGAACGTCGGGATCGAGTAGTCCTCGCCCAGCTGGAGCCCCTCGGCGTCGCGGTCGGCGCCGATCGCGACGACCCGGGCGGGGTACTCCGCGTCGAGGGTCGCGTCGAGCAGGGCCCGGAGGTTCGAGCCGGCACCGGAGATCAGGACGACCAGTTCGAGCACGGGGACAACCCTACCGGCCCGCTCGGCGTGCGACGGAAGTCGCTACCCGTCGTCCTTCGGGCGACGCCACCACGGCAGCTCGTCCTCGGGGATCTGGTCGGTGGTGTCCCACTTCCGGTCGGGCTTCCGCGCCTGCGGAACGGCGGCCGCGTCGGTCACGTCGGTCGCCTCGGCCGCGCCGGCCCGGGTCTCATCCGCGTCGTCCCGCCCCGCGACGAACTCCTCGGTGCTCCACGGGAACGCGGGCTGGGCGTCGGTCCCGGGCGCGGTCGGTGCGGGCGCGGCGGCCGTCCCCGGCGCAGCACGGTCGGCGTCGGCTCCGGTCACACGGTCGCGGAGTTCGCCGGCGCGCTCGCGGACGCCGCCGGCCGCTCCGCGCAGGCGGTCGCGGATCGCGCCGACCCCGCCACGCGCGGGACGCGGGGCATCGGTGACACGGTCCGCCGCCACGACGTCGGTTCGCGCCCACTCCGGCAGCTCGACGTCGGCATCCGGATCGCGCTCGGTCGACGGCCTGGAGGCACGGCTCGCCTCCGGCACGTCCCTCGGCTCCGCCACGGCGTCGGCGGCAGTGCCTCGGTCGCGGTCGTCGGGCAGGTCGCGGTCGTCGGGCAGGTCGCGGTCGTCGGGCAGGTCGCGGTCGTCGCGCAGGTCGCGGTCGTCGCGCAGGGCGCGGTCGTCGCGCAGGTCGGGCAGGTCTTGGTCGTCGATCGGCTCGGTCGGCTGGTCCACGCTCGTCGACGTCGACGTCGACGTCGACGTCGACGTCGACGTCGCTCGTCCGGCGGCCGGTTCGGTCGCGCCGCCGTGGGTCTCCTCGACCACGAACCGGTGGACGTTCGTCGTCCGACCCGCTCCGGCCTGGTCGAGCGCGGCGAGGAGCGATCCCTCGTGCTCGGCGACGGCGTCCGCGGACTCGTCCTCGTCCTCGTGCCACCGCTCGCGCGTCCATCCGCGCTCGGGCATCCGGACGAGGTCGCTGCCGGCCGCGAGCGCCACGATCGCGGGCACCCCGACCTCGAGCGCGGCGAAGGCGCCGACGACGAGGGCGTGCGGACCGACCTCGGCGAGCCGCCCGGGTCCGAACGACCCAGCGGTGAGCCAGGCGACCACGCCCGTGAGCACGCCGGCGACGAGGCCCGCCGCGACGCCGCCGAGCGCACGGTGCAGCGCGGAGTTCGCGCCGCCGAGCGCCTGCACGAGCCGGGGCCGCAGGAGTCCACCGGCGGCGAACCCGGCGATGACGGGGACGAGCACACAGACGAGTCCGAACGTGTGGCCGGATGCCGGCAGCGCACCGAACACCGGGATCCCGGGGATCGGCCCGAGGGCCGTCCCGATCGGGGAGACGCTCGACCCGGTGCCGATCGCGAACCCGGGTCCGACGAGCCACGAGGTCGTCCAGCCCACGAAGTCCGGCAGGAACGCGAGCTGCCCGACGGTGAGCGCGATACCGCCCACGACCCCGGCGTGCGAGCGCTCGTAGAGCGAGATGACCTCGGCGAAGGACGTGAAGAGCAGGAGCGCGACGAGGACCCCGGCGACGGCGACGACCGCAGCGGTGGCGGCGGTGCCCGCGCGGAGGCCGAACGCGGCCACGGCCCGCCAGGTCCCGGGGATCCGCTCGAGCAGGTCGAGCACGCGCTGGGTCACCGGGTCGGCCGGCAGTCCGCGCCGACGACGGCAGACCTCCGAGGTCACCAGCGCCGGGATGCCGAACCAGAGCGCCGGCAGGACGACCGCCTGCCAGATCGTCGGGTCGATCGCGGCGGAGCGGGACGACAGCGCGACCGCGAGTCCCAGTCCCGCGGCCACCACCGTGCCGACCAGGAGTCCCGTCGTCCGGTGCTCGGTCTCGGCGAAGCGGCGTCCGGCGCGTCCGGCGAGCCAGGCCGTGACGATCGCGAAGCCGAGCGCCGCGAGCGTGATGTGGATCGGGTCTGCGGCACCGCTCACCCCGGAGGACTTCGCCAGCGCGGCACCGAGCACGAACGACACGTCGACCCCGTGCCCGACGAGCCAGATGCTGCCGGTGGCCTTCCAGAAGACGTCCCAGTCGATCTGCAGCCCGTACTCGAAGCCCCACAGCAGGGTGAGCGGGACGAGGGCGATCCCGAGGCCGACGCCGACCGTCACGACCGCCTCGACGGCGGCCAGCAGTGCGGTTCCCAGGCGGTTCATCGCAGCGAGGATACGTGCCGATCAGCCGTGGCGGGCGTTGCCGCGCGGCAGAGCGCCTCAGGAGAGCAAGCGGACGTACTCGGGCTGCAGCGCACGCCACCGCGGCAGCCACTGCTCCGGTTCGCCGCCGCCGAGCACCGTGGCGAGGTCCTCGACGTGCACCTGCCAGCCGGCGCCGTGGTCGGCGACCTCGTCCGCCGTGAACCCGCGCTCCTCGAGCACGAGCCGGGTGTTTCCGTCGTCGACGGGCGTCAGCCACGCCTCGGTCACCGTGGAACCGCCGTCGTCGTCCGTCATCGTCACGAGGACGTGGTCCGGTCGCTCGCACACGTCCACGCGGACCGACCCGTCCCACTGGCTGGTGAAATCCGCGCGCACCGTGCCGCCGAGCGCAGGCGTGCCGTCCATCGCCACGACGAGCCACCGCGCGAGCCGCTCCGGAGCCGTCACGGCATCCCACAGGTCGTCGATCCCGGCCGGGTAGACCCGGTCCATGTGCACCGTGCCGGTGCCGTCGTCCTCGATCCGGACCGTGCCGGACGTCGTCGTCGTCATCCTCGTGCCTTCCGTTCGTGTCGGCCACGAGCGACCTCGGTGTCGAGCGCGTCGAGACGCTGCTCCCACCGGTCGCGGTACGGCCGCAGCCAGTCGTCGATCTCGGTCAGGGGCTCGGTCCGGAGCCGGTACACCCGCCGCTGCGCGTCCTGTTCGGCCTCGACGAGTCCGGACTCACGCAGCACGCGGAGGTGACGGGAGACGCCGGGCCGCGCAATCGGCACGAGGTCGGCGAGTTCGTTCACCGTCATCGGTCGTTCGCGGAGCGCGGCGAGCATCGTCCGGCGGTGTCCGTCGGCGAGGGCTCCCCAGATCGCGTCCATGAGCCATGTGTACCACCATGGTTACGTAACCACAAGGGTACGCAACGCGACGGACGCCCGGTCCTGCACCGGGGACGACGGGAGGCACGGTGCCAGCTGGCACCGTGCCTCCCGTTCGACTGCTCCCAGGTCGTGAGCGCTACTTGCTCGCGACCACCTCGCGCAGCAGCGCGGCCGTCTCGGACGGCGTCTTGCCGACCTTCACGCCGGCCGCCTCGAGGGCCTGCTTCTTCGCCTCGGCCGTGCCGGCGGAACCGGACACGATCGCGCCGGCGTGACCCATCGTCTTGCCCTCCGGCGCGGTGAAGCCCGCGACGTAGCCGACGACCGGCTTGGTGACGTGCGCCTTGATGTAGTCGGCGGCACGCTCCTCGGCGTCGCCACCGATCTCACCGATCATGACGATGGCCTCGGTCTCCGGGTCGGCCTCGAACGCGGCGAGCGCGTCGATGTGCGTCGTGCCGATGACGGGGTCGCCGCCGATGCCGATGGCGGTCGAGAAGCCCAGGTCACGGAGTTCGTACATCATCTGGTAGGTCAGGGTGCCCGACTTCGAGACGAGACCGATTGGCCCCTTGCCGGTGATCGTGGCCGGGGTGATCCCGACGAGGGACTCACCGGGCGTGATGATGCCGGGGCAGTTCGGGCCGATGATGCGGGTCTTGCCGCCGAGCGCCTTGGCGTGCGCCCAGAACACCGCGGAGTCCTGCACCGGGATGCCCTCGGTGATCACGACGACGAGCGGGATCTCGGCGTCGATGGCCTCCATCACGGCGTCCTTCGCGAACACCGGCGGGACGAAGACGATCGAGACGTCGGCACCGGTGGTGTCGATGGCCTCGCGCACCGAGCCGAAGACCGGCAGGGTGACGTCGTCGTGGGTGACGGTCGTGCCGGCCTTGCGCGCGTTCACGCCGCCGACGACCTGGGTGCCGGCCTTGAGCATCAGGGCAGTGTGCTTCGTGCCCTCACCACCGGTGATGCCCTGGACGATGACCTTGGAGTCCTTGTTGAGGAAGATCGACATTGTTCTGAGCGCTCCTTACGCCGATGCGGCGAGCTCGGCGGCCTGCTCGGCCGCATCGTCCATGGTCGCGGCGACGGTGACGAGCGGGTGCGCTGCCTCCGCCAGGATCGCGCGACCCTCGTCCACCTTGTTGCCGTCGAGGCGCACGACGAGCGGCTTCGTGGCCGCGTCGCCGAGGATGCCGAGCGCGGCGATGATGCCGTTCGCGACGGCGTCGCAGGCGGTGATGCCGCCGAAGACGTTCACGAAGACGCTCTTCACCTGCGGGTCGCCGAGGATGACGTCGAGGCCGTTGGCCATGACCTCGGCCGAGGCGCCGCCGCCGATGTCGAGGAAGTTCGCGGGCTTCACGCCGCCGTGGCGCTCACCGGCGTACGCGACGACGTCGAGCGTCGACATGACGAGCCCGGCACCGTTGCCGATGACCCCGATCTCGCCGTCGAGCTTGACGTAGTTGAGGCCGTGGGCCTTCGCCTTGGCCTCGAGCGGGTCCTCGCTCGCGGTGTCCTCGAGCGACGCGTGGCCCTTGTGGCGGAAGTCGGCGTTCTCGTCGAGCGTGACCTTGCCGTCGAGCGCCAGGATCTGGCCGTCGGCGGTGCGGACGAGCGGGTTCACCTCGACCAGGGTGGCGTCCTCGCCGGCGTAGACGTCGTAGAGCTTCACGAAGACGTCGGCGACCTGGTCGCGCAGCTCCTCGGGGAAGTTCGCCTGGGCCGCGATGTCGAGCGCGGCCTCCTTGTTGATGCCGGTGAGGGGGTTCACCTCGACGCGGGCGAGCGCCTCGGGCTTCTCCACCGCGAGCTGCTCGATCTCCATGCCGCCCTCGACGCTGGTGAGCGAGAGGTAGGAGCGGTTCGCCCGGTCGAGCAGCACCGAGAAGTAGAACTCCTCGGCGATGTCGGCGCCCTGGGCGATCATCACGCGCTGCACGGTGTGGCCCTTGATGTCGAGGCCGAGGATCGCCTGCGCGTGCTCGAACGCCTCGTCGGGGGTCTTCGCGACCTTGACGCCGCCGGCCTTGCCGCGACCGCCGACCTTCACCTGCGCCTTGACGACGACGACGCCACCGATCTTCTCGGCGGCCGCTCGTGCCTCTTCCGGGGTGTCGGCGATGATGCCCTGGAGGACGGGGACGCCGTAGGACTCGAAGAGGTCCCTGGCCTGGTACTCGAAAAGATCCACGCTGTTCTTCTTCCCGCACGGTTCGTGCGATCGGCATCGGTTTCCCGGTCGCGCACTCACCATCGAGGGTCGCTCGATGTCGAGACAACGGCCGGACCCGAGCCTAGCGCTGGTCGGTGGACGTCCGGTGCGCGGGCTCGTCCGGCGCACGCGTCCCGGTGCGCACGCGTCCCGGTGCGCACGCGTCCCGGTGCGCACGCATCCCGGTGCGCGCGGGTCCGCGCGCGTGGGCCCTCGTCCGCTGCGCGCGACTCCCGACAGGGACCCCAGCGACGCCCCGGCACGGTGGACGCGATGGACACCGCACTCCGCTCCCGCGCCACCGACGTGTTCGGCTGGCACCTCCGCCCCGAGCAGGAGACCGTCATCGACGCCGTCCTCGCCAGGCGCGACGCCCTCGCCGTGATGCCGACCGGCTCGGGCAAGTCCGCGATCTACCAGGTCGCCGGCCTCGCACTCGACGGAGTCCTCGTCGTGGTGTCGCCGCTGGTCGCCCTGCAGGAGGACCAGGTCGTCGGGCTCGAGGACCACCCGGACGCGCCCCGGGCGGTGACGATCAACGCCACCCGTGCCCGCCGCGACCTCGACGAGGCGTGGGACGCCGTCGAGAGCGGTGCCGCGCGCTACGTGTTCCTCGCCCCCGAGCAGCTGGCGAAGGACGACGTCGTCGAGCGGCTGCGCACGGCCGGCGTCGCGCTCGTCACGGTGGACGAGGCGCACTGCGTGTCCTCGTGGGGGCACGACTTCCGCCCGGACTACCTGGTCCTCGGCGAGGTGATCGAGCGGCTCGGCCGGCCGCCGGTGCTCGCGATGACCGCGACGGGGTCATCACCGGTCCGCTCCGAGATCGTCGAGCGGCTGGGCATGCGGGACCCGCTCGTGCTCGCGACCGGGTTCGACCGGCCGGAGCTGCGCCTCGAGGTCGTGCGGCACACCGACGACGACGCCAAGCGCCAGGCCGTCGCCGAGCAGGTGGGTGCACTCGACGGCGCCGGGATCGTCTACGTCGCGACCCGGGCCGAGACGCTCGAGTACGCCGACGCCCTGGTCGAGGAAGGGCGGCGCGCGGCGCCGTACCACGCGGGTCTCCGGGTGCGGGACCGCGAGGCCGTGCACCACGCCTTCCGCGACGGCGAGGTCGACGTGGTCGTCGCGACGAGCGCCTTCGGCATGGGCATCGACAAGCCGGACGTCCGCTTCGTCGTGCACGCCGACGTGCCGGAGTCCGTCGACGCCTACTACCAGGAGGTCGGCCGGGCGGGACGGGACCGGCAGCCGGGGCTCGCGACGCTCCACTACCGCGCCGAGGACCTCGGGCTGCGACGCTTCTTCGCCTCGGGCGGGCCGCGGCCGGCGTCCCTCCGCGCGGTGTTCGACGCCGTCCCCGCCGACGGCTCGGTGGCGCGGTCGGACCTGCCGGCTGCGAGCGGCCTCTCGGGCCGGACCGCCGGTCGCGCGGCGAACGCCCTCGTCGACGCCGGTGTCCTGGTCGACGAGCGGGACGGCCTGGCGCGTGCCGCAGGCGCCCCGGCGTCGGCCGACGCCGCCGTCCGTGCCGCGTCCGAGCGCGCTGAGGACCGGGAACGGATCGAGGAGTCCCGCATCGCGATGATGCGCCGCTTCGCCGAGACCGACGAGTGCCGTCGGCAGTTCCTGCTCGGGTACTTCGGCGACGAGCTGCCGGAGCCCTGCGGCAACTGCGACACCTGCACCTCCGGGTCCGCCGACGAGACGCACGCGGCCGACGGGTCGCACGACGCCGAGTGGCCGCCGGACGCCGAGGTCGAGCACACCGAGTGGGGACGCGGCACCGTGATGAGCACCGAGGACGACCGGCTCACGGTGTTCTTCGAGTCCGCCGGCTACCGCACGCTCGCGCTCACCGACGTCGTGGAGCGGAAGCTCCTCGAGCGGGTCTGAGAACGGGCGACGGGGCCCGTGACAGCAGGGGAAGGCGCGGTCGCTCGACCACCCGTCGGCGACCGCGCTCCACTCCCCCGAGCACGGCGAGTGTGCCCCGCCGGCATGACCCGGAGGTGTCCGCCAGGTGAACGGTGTCCACCGTGCGAACCGAACGCGTCCGCAGCCCCGCGGCGTAGACAGGACTCCCCGAACCGAGAGGAGCGCGCAGTGAGCGATCCCGGCATCACGCCCGACGACGGAACCGACGAGTTCCGCGACGACGACGTGGACACCGAACACACCGGCCCCTACGAGGAGGACCTCCGCGAGGAGTCCCTCGAGACCGTGACCAACGACGCGGTCGCCGGCGAGACCGTCGAACCGCAGCCCGGCGACGGCACGGACGACGGCCCGACCGGCGGAGCTCCCCGCGAGGGCTCCCCCGACACGTTCGAACACGACAGCGACGAAGACGGCCGCAACCTCGCGACCGAGGACGGCTCCGGCCCCCTCTGACACCGGTCCCGCCGACACGGGTGCCACGGAGCACGGCTCGCTACCATCGGGCCGTGCTCCGCCGTGTCCGTGCCAGTGTCCGCCGCATGCCCGCAGCGCCGCGGCTCATCGCGATCGCGGCGCTCCTGCTCGTCGCCGCGTCGGGTAACCTCGCGGCTCGGTCCGGTCCGGTCGCCCAGTGGCTCCCGCTGCTCGTGGTCGCCGTGGCCGGCGCGGTGGTCGCGGGTGCACCCACCCGACTCTGGCCGCTGCCGGCCATCTGGCTCGTCGCCACACTCCTCGTCACGACCACCGACGTCCCCCTCGACCCGGCGGTGCTCGCGGTCTCCCTCGCCGCCGGTGGGGTCGCGCTCCTCGCGGCGGTCGCCGTCGACCTCGGCCCCGTCCTCCGGGACCGTCACCGACGGACGCGGACGTGACCGCTCCACAGCCTGGAGGCACGGCGCACGACCGGCACCGCGCCTCCAGTCCGTCGACTGGTCACGTCGCAGACCGTCACCTGCGTCGGTTCCTCGCCGACAGCACGCCGGTGGCCGCGGGCGGCCGCGCGATCCTGCTGCAGATCGCCGACCCGGTGGTCGCAGCGGGGGTCCGTCGGCACTCGGACTTCGCCCGACGGCCGCAGCAGCGGCTCGCCCACACCCTCATGTTCGTCTTCGCCGTCGTGGTCGGCACCGAGGCCGACGCTGCCGTCGCCGCGTCGTTCGTCCAGCGCGCGCACCGACCGGTCGCCGGTGCCGACGACGTGGACCGGCAGCTCTGGGTCGCGGCCACCCTGTACGACTCCGCGCGTCGTGCGCACGAACTGTTCGGCGACCCCGTCGACGACGCCCTCGCCGGCGCCGTCCTCGACGCCTACGCCCCGATCGGCACCGCGCTGCGGGTGCCGGCCGACCGGTGGCCCGCGTCCGTCGCCGCGTTCGACGCGTACTGGGCTGCGACACTCGACGACCTCGAGGTCACGGACGACGCCCGCGGAGTCGTCCGGGACCTGCTGCACCCCCGGTTCGCGCCGCTGTGGGTGCGCGCCGCGATGCCCCTGGTGCGGATCGTCACCGTCGGCATGCTGCCGGAGGCCCTGCGGCAGCAGTACCGCTTCCCCTGGGGGCCGCGCGAACAGCGTCGTTTCCGCCGAGCCGTGCGCCTGGTGCGCACCGTCCGCGCCGTCGTGCCGGGGTGGGCCCTGCGGCTGCCGGGGCCGTTGCTGCTCCGGCAGATGCGGCGGTACGCGCACGCCTGACGGTTCCACCTGGGTGCCGACCGGGCCCGCGCGGTTGGCTGGGCACATGCCCACTGCTCCGCTGTCCGGTGACTCGTCGTTCTCGTTCCCGGAGTTCACCGACCCGCCGTCGTCACCCTTCACCGTCGCCCGGTCGTGGTTCGACGCCGCGCAGGAGGGTGACGGCGCCGTCTCCGAGCCGATGTCGATGACGCTCGCCACCGCCGGTGCCGACGGCCGCGTCTCCGCGCGGACCGTCGACGTGAAGCGGCTCGACGACGCCGGACTCGTGTTCGGGTCGTCGTCCGACAGCCCCAAGGGCCGGCAGCTCGGCGGCAACCCGTTCGGTGCGCTGCAGGTGTATTGGCGGGAGACGATGCAGCAGCTCCGCTTCGAGGGGCGGATCGTGGCGCTCTCCGACGCCGAGTCCGACGCGCTGTTCGCCGACCGGTCGCCGAAGTCGCGCGCCGCGACCGCCGTCGCGCAGCAGTCCGAGCCCTTCGGCGACCGCACCCTGCAGCGCCTGATCGACGACGCGAACACGCTGCTCGACGAGCACGGCGACGACGTCCCGCGGCCGAGCAGCTGGCGTGCGTGGCGGCTGGAGCCCGACCTGGTCGAGTTCTGGCACGGCAGCCGCGACCGCATGCACCGTCGGCTGCAGTACCGGCTCGGCGAGGACGGCTGGGCCGTCGACCGCGTGCAGCCGTAGGGCTCCTAGAGCTTCTCGATCGGCGCGATCTTGATGAGGAGCTTCTTGCGGCCCGCGGAGTCGAACGCGATCTCCGCGATGCGCTTGGCGCCCTGCCCGGTGACCGCCGAGACCGTGCCCTCGCCGAAGTCGACGTGCGAGATGCGGTCGCCCGCCGCCAGCTCCATGTCGCCGTTGTCACGGACCTGCCCGGACACCCGGTTCGCCCACTCGGTCTTCGGGCGGGTCTTCGACGCAGCCGCAGCACGGTCGTAGGAGCCGCCGCCCCAACCGCCACCGCCGCGGTAGCCACCGCCGGAGCCTGCGCCGCCACCGGAGCCGCCCGCACCGGGGCCGCCCATGCCACCCCGACGGGCGTTGATCGCACGGGGTTCGGTGCCGCCACGGCTGTTCGCCATGCCCGGTGACTGCTTCCACTCGATGAGTCCCTCGGGGATCTCCTGCAGGAAGCGCGACGGCATCGCCACGTTCACCTCGCCGAACTGCGCCCGGGTCATCGCGAGCGACAGGAACAACGACTTCTTCGCCCGGGTGATGCCGACGTAGAACAGCCGGCGCTCCTCCGAGGGGCCACCCGGCTCGTTCGCGGACATCCGGTGCGGCAGCAGGTCCTCTTCCACGCCGGTGAGGAACACCGCGTCGTACTCGAGGCCCTTCGCCGTGTGCAGCGTCATCAGCGACACCGTGCCCGAGGAGTCGTCGAGCTCGTCCGCCGCCGCCACGAGGGAGACCTCGGTCAGGAAGTCGGAGAGCGTGCCCTCGGGGTTGTTCTTCTGGAACTCCCGCGTCACCGCGACGAGCTCGTCGATGTTGTCGGCGCGTGCGGCGTCCTGCGCGTCCGGCGACTTCCGGAGGTTCTCGAGGAGCCCCGAGCCGTCGAGCAGGTCCGTGAGGGTGTCGACGACCGGCTGCGACGTCGCCTTCTCGGACACCGAGTCGAGCAGGGCGGCGAACGCGGTGATCGCGTTCCGCACCTTCGGGCCGAACCCGAGCTCGTCGGCGTGACGCAGGGCGTCGCGCATCGTCGTCTCGTGCTCGTCCGCGTAGCGCTGCAGAGCCGTCTCGGTGACGGCGCCGATCCCACGCTTCGGCACGTTGAGGATCCGCCGGAGCGCCATCGGGTCCGCCGGGTTGGCGATGGTGATCAGGTACGCCATGGCGTCCTTGATCTCGGCGCGCTCGTAGAACTTCGTGCCGCCGAGCACCCGGTACGGGATCGCCGCGCGGATGAAGATCTCCTCGAGCGCACGGGTCTGCGAGTTGGTCCGGTAGAAGACGGCCATGTCGCGGTAGGACATGCCGTCCTCGTGCAGGCGCTGGATCTCGTCGGCGACGAACTGCGCTTCGTCGTGGCCGGTGTACCCGGTGAAGCCGATGATCTTGTCGCCGGCGCCGACGTCCGTGAACAGGTTCTTCGCCTGCCGGTCGAAGTTGTTCGCGATGACGGAGTTCGCGGCGTCGAGGATGTTCTGCGTCGACCGGTAGTTCTGCTCGAGCAGGATCACCTTCGAGTTCGGGAAGTCCCGCTCGAACTCGACGATGTTCCGGATGTCCGCACCGCGGAAGGCGTAGATCGACTGGTCCGAGTCACCGACGACCGTCAGGGACGCCGGGGCGATCGACCCGTCGTTCTCGCGCATGCGGGCGACGTGCTGGCCGGAGTCCTCGAGCTTGTCGACCTGCTCGACCGGGACCGGCCGGGTGAGCTCGCGGATGAGGGAGTACTGGGCGTGGTTGGTGTCCTGGTACTCGTCGACCAGGATGAACCGGAAGCGGCGCTGGTAGAGCGCGGCGACGTCGGGGAAGGCCCGGAACAGGAACACCGTCTGCCCGATGAGGTCGTCGAAGTCGAACGCGTTCGCCCGGCGCAGGTCGTTCGTGTAGCGGCGGAACACCTCGGTGAACATGACCTCTTGCGGGTCGTTCACGTTGATGTTGCGAGCGTAGGTGTCGATGTCCTGCAGCTCGTTCTTGAGCTTCGAGATCTTCGACGCCGCGGCGCCCACGGTCAGCCCGAGCGAGTCCGCCTCGAGCTCCTTGATGATCCGCTTGAGCAGCGCCCGCGAGTCGGCGGAGTCGTAGATGGTGAACGACTGCGGGAACCCGAAGCGCTTGGCTTCGCCCCGGAGGATCCGCACGCACGCCGAGTGGAACGTGGAGATCCACATGCCGTCGGACTCCTGCCCGACGAGTGCCCGGACCCGCTCGCGCATCTCGGCCGCGGCCTTGTTCGTGAACGTGATCGCGAGGATCTGCGACGGCCAGGCTTCACGGTTCGCCAGCAGCAGCGCGATGCGGCGCGTGAGCACGCTCGTCTTGCCCGAACCGGCACCCGCCACGATGAGCAGGGACTCGCCGCGGTACTCGACGGCTTCCTTCTGCTGGGGGTTCAGACCCGCGGTGAACGGGTCGTCGTAGGCGCGGGAGCCCGCACCCTGGTCGGGCGCGGAGTCGAAGGGGTCCAGCACGATCGTCATGTCCGCGACAGTCTAAGCGCGACCCCCGACAGCCGAGCGGGCGAGGACGGCCAGGTCGGTGTGGTCCGCGAACACGCCGTCGAGCCCGGTCCGGATGACCGACGTGAACCAGCGTTCCCAGTCGCCGAACGCCGCCACCTCACCGCCGCGCCGGAGCGGTTCCGGCAGGAACCGGTTCTCCGGCCGCAGGGTCCAGGTGTAGATCGCCAGGCCGGCGTCGTGCGCCCGGTCGACGATCGCGCTCCGGACCGGCGTCGGGTCGTCGAGCGCGACGCTGTCCACCCCGGCCATCAGCGTGCCGAGCGCGACGCTGATCCCGTGGAACTCGGTCGCGAACGACGCGAGCGCGTCCTCGGAGCGTTCGGCGGCGTAGGTGGGAGCCAGCGACCCGTGGGACGCGACCTCGTCCGGGGCGCTGCCCCGCGCCTCCTGGAGGTACACCAGCCGCCCCCCGGTGCCGCGCTCCCGCAGGTCGCGGAGCACGCCCTTCTCGAAGCACTCGACCGTGAGCCGCGCGTCCCCGCGCCACCCCGCGTCGCCGAGTGCGCCGTCGACGAGCTGCCCCATCGGGAAGCCGGCGCGGTCGAAGAAGTCGGCGTGCTTGACCTCGGCGACGAGGCCGACCGGCCGCGGTGCCGCGTCGAGGATCGCGAGCAGGTCCTCCAGCCGGAGGATCGGCTCCTCGCCGTCGTGCTCCGCGGAGTCCGGTCGCAACGACGGCAACCGCTCGCGGGTCCGGAGCGTCTGCAGCTCGGCCCACGTGAAGTCCTCGGTGAACCAGCCCGTCAGCTGCGCGCCGTCGATGGTCTTCGTCGTGCGGAGGTGCCGGAACTCCGGGTGGTCCGCGACGTCGGTCGTCCCCGAGACCTCGTTCTCGTGCCGGAGCACCAGCACGCCGTCCTTCGTCGGCACGAGGTCCGGCTCGATGGCGTCGGCGCCGAGCTCGACCGCGAGCTCGTACGCGCTCCGCGAGTGCTCGGGACGGTAGCCGGACGCGCCACGGTGGGCGATCACCAGGGTCATGCCGAGACCCTACTGTCCGCCGATGACGACTCGGGTGACCGTGTGTCCGGAGTCACATGCGGGTGTTCGCAGGCCCCGGTTCCCAGCGGCCGGCCGGAGCATCGGCCGCATGACCGTCCACTCCCTCTCCACCGCCGTCGAGCACCGCATCGACCGTGCCGCGCGACGGATGCTCGACGCCGGGCACCAGCCGCACCGGCCCGTCCGGGTGTTCGTCACCGAGTTCCTGGTGTTCGGCGCGAAGCAGGCGTGGGCGTGCACGTTCGGCGCGCTCCTGCTGGCGACGATGGCGATCGTGCACCTCACCGTGCCCGCCGACGCCCGGAACGACGTGCTCACCGTCGCGGCCGTGCTCCTGCAGGTCGGGATGCTCGTCTTCGGGCTCGAGACCGTCCGGGAGCTCCGCGTCGTCCTGCTCTTCCACGTCGTCGGCACCGTCATGGAGGTCTTCAAGACCCACATGGGCTCGTGGACCTACGAACAGTCCGGCGTCCTCGTCGTGCTCGGCGTCCCGCTGTTCTCCGGCTTCATGTACGGGGCCGTCGGGTCCTACATGGTCCGGGTGTACCGGCTGTTCGACCTGCGGTTCGACCGGTACCCGCGGCAGTGGCTCCTCGCGGTGCTCGCCTGCGCCGTCTACGCGAACTTCTTCGGCCACCACTTCGTCTGGGACGCCCGGTACGTCCTGCTCGCCCTCGTGGTGCTGCTCTTCGCCCGGACGACGATGCACGTGCGGATCCACCGGACGGTGCTGCGGATGCCGGTCCTCGTCGCGATGGGCCTCGTCGCCCTGTTCATCTGGCTCGCCGAGAACGTCGCCACCTGGGCGGGCGCGTGGTCCTACCCGGCGCAGGCTGCGGCCTGGCAGCCGGTCGCGCCCACGAAGATCGTGGCCTGGCTCCTGCTCATGCTCATCTCGGTCGCGCTGGTCACGTGGGTCTCCCCCGCCCTTCCGCCTGGAGGAACGGATCACGCCCGCCCTGCTCGTCTCGCCCGCCGGTCGGCTGGCTCGCGGTCGGCCGGCTCCCGGACGGCTGGCTGGCGGTCGGCTGGTTCACGACGTCTTCGGGGCGCGCGCGCAGCGGATCCCCATAGGCTCGCGGAGTCGAGGTCCTCCGGGGCCGCTTCCGCTCGCCGCGAATCCTCAGCCTTCCGCGATCGAGCGCCCCTAGGCTGAGAGGACTCTAATTTCCTAGGAAGAGGACACCATGGCCTTCAAGCCCGGTTTCGACCAGTCCCCCGCCTTCAACAACCAGGGGCCCAACACCTGGGGTGGACGCGGCGCTGGTCAGCAGCAGGCCGGCTGGGGACAGACCCCGCAGCAGGCACAGGGCGGCATGACCCCCGAGCAGCTGCAGTACATGTACGACCGTCCGGCAGCGAGCACGGTCGACACCGACCGCATGTCGTACGAGGACACCATCGTCAAGACGCTCCTCGCCTTCGGCGTGCTCGTCGTCGGTGCGATTGCCGGTTGGAACGCACCGATGATCGTCTGGATCATCGGCGCGGTCGCCGGGTTCGTCCTGGCACTCGTCAACACCTTCAAGAAAAAGCCGTCTCCCGGTCTCGTGCTGGCGTACTCCTTCGCGCAGGGCCTGTTCGTCGGTGGCATCTCGCACTATTACCAGGACGCGTTCGGCGGAATCGTCGTTCAGGCAGTGTTCGGCACGCTCGGTGTCTTCGCCGTCACGCTCGCACTCTTCGCATCCGGCAAGGTCCGCGCGACTCCGAAGGCCACCCGCTTCTTCCTCGTCGCCATGGTCGGCTACCTGGTGTTCTCGCTGATCAATCTCGTCCTGATGTGGACGGGCGTGACGAGCACGGCGTTCGGTGCCCTCGGCATCGAGCTGTTCGGCATCCCGCTCGGTGTCATCATCGGCATCTTCGTCGTGGTCATGGCGGCGTACTCGCTGATCCTCGACTTCGACCAGATCCAGACCGGCGTCCGGCGCGGCGCTCCCCGGATCTACGCGTGGACGGCGGCCTTCGGGCTCATCGTCACCATCGTGTGGCTCTACCTCGAGATCCTGCGCATCCTCGCGATCATCGCGAGCAGCCAGCGCAACTAGCGACCCCGACTCGGAGGGCCCCGGCGAACACGCCGGGGCCCTTCGTCGTCCCCGGGCGCCGTCCCGGTGCCCGGCGCCCCGGCGCGTGCCCGGCGCCTGCCCGGCGCCCGGCACCTGCCGGGCCTCTGGACCGGCCGAGATCGCACTTCGGCGGCCAACGCCGGCGCCGATGCGGCACGAAGTGCGATCTCGGCGCGCCCCGTCCGGCGGGCGGCGGGCAGGCGGGCGCGCGCGGCGGCCGGGCGGACCGGCCGGCACGAGGTCACGGGACACGCTGCGCGCGCGTCGCCGAGATCGCACTTCGGCGGGCGACGCCGGCGCCGATGCGGCACGAAGTGCGATCTCGGCGCGCCCCGTCCGGTGCGGCGGCGGGCGGGCGCGGCGGGCGGGCGGGCGGACCAGCCGGCCGGCACGAGGTCACGGGACACGCTGCGTGCGCGTCGCCGAGATCGCACTTCGGCGGGCGACGCCGGCGCCGATGCGGCACGAAGTGCGATCTCGGCGCGCTCCGTCCGGCAGGCGGGCGGGCGGGCGGGCGGGCGGGCGCCCGGACGCGGAAGGGCCCGGCACGCGTGACGCGTGCCGGGCCCTTCAGCGCGGGAGGACTACTCCCACTCGATCGTCCCCGGCGGCTTCGACGTGACGTCGAGCACGACCCGGTTCACGTCGGGCACCTCGTTCGTGATGCGGTTCGAGATCTTCGCGAGGGTGTCGTACGGCAGACGGGTCCAGTCGGCGGTCATGGCGTCCTCCGACGAGACCGGACGGAGCACGATCGGGTGCCCGTACGTGCGGCCGTCACCCTGGACGCCCACGGACCGGACGTCGGCGAGCAGGACGACCGGGCACTGCCAGATCTCCTCGTCGAGGCCGGCCGCGGTCAGTTCCTCGCGCGCGATCTTGTCGGCGGCACGGAGCAGCTCGAGGCGGTCCTTGGTGACCTCGCCCACGATGCGGATGCCGAGCCCCGGGCCGGGGAACGGCTGGCGGCCGACGATGACCTCGGGCAGCCCGAGCTCGCGACCGACCGCACGGACCTCGTCCTTGAACAGGGTCCGGAGCGGCTCGACGAGTTCGAACGTCATGTCGTCGGGCAGGCCGCCGACGTTGTGGTGCGACTTGATGTTCGCCGTGCCCGCGCCGCCGCCTGACTCGACGACGTCGGGGTAGAGGGTGCCCTGCACGAGGAACTTGACCTCCCCCGCTTCGTCGGAGGCCTTCGCCTCGAGCACGAGTGCCTCGGCTGCGCCCTCGAACGTGCGGATGAACTCGCGCCCGATGATCTTGCGCTTCTGCTCCGGGTCGCTGACTCCGGCGAGGGCGTCGAGGAACTGCTGCTCGGCGTCGATCGTGATGAGCCGGACGCCGGTGGAGGCGACGTAGTCCTCTTCCACCTGCTTGCGCTCGTCGGCGCGGAGGAGCCCGTGGTCGACGAAGACGCACGTGAGCTGGTCACCGACGGCCTTGTGCACCAGGGCCGCGGCGACGGCGGAGTCGACCCCACCGGAGAGCCCGGCGATGACGCGCGCGGAGCCGACCTGGGCGCGGATGCGCTCGACCTGCTCCTCGATGACGTTCGCGGAGTTCCAGTCGCCCGGGAGCCCGGCGGCACGGTGCAGGAAGTTCTCGAGCACGGCCTGGCCGTACACGGAGTGCTTCACCTCGGGGTGCCACTGCACGCCGTAGAGCTTGCGCTCGTCGGACGCGAACGCGGCGACCGGGGTCGAGGCGCTCGACGCGAGGACCTCGAAGCCCTCCGGCGCCTTCGCCACGGAGTCGCCGTGGGACATCCAGGTCACCTGCGACCCCGGCTGGTCGCCGAGGAGCGTGCTCGTGCCCGGCACGAGCGTGACGTCGGTCGCGCCGTACTCGCGGAGGCCGGTGTTCGCCACCTCGCCGCCGAGCGCGGACGCCATGGCCTGGAAGCCGTAGCAGATGCCGAGCACGGGGACGCCGAGCTCGAGGATGTCGCCGTCGAGCGCGGGCGCGCCCGCTTCGTACACGGACGACGGACCACCGGACAGCACGATGGCCGCCGGGTCCTTCGCGCGGATCTCGTCCGCCGTGATGGAGTGCGGGACGATCTCGCTGTAGACGTTCGCTTCGCGGACCCGACGCGCGATGAGCTGCGCGTACTGGGCTCCGAAGTCGACGACGAGGACGGGACGCTGTTCGGTCTCGCTCACCGAGCGGCCTCCTTCTCACGCTGCTGTGCAGCGGTCAGCTCGTGGTAGGTCTGCATGGCCTTCTGCTGCATGCGGTGCTCGACCACGAAGGACATGAACGGGATGATGCCGCCCAGGGCGATGAGCAGGAAGCGGGACGGCCTCCAACGCATGATGCTCCAGAGGCGGAAGTCGGTGAAGAGGTACAGGACGTAGAGCCAGCCGTGCGCGATGAGGATCGCGATCGACAGGTTGAACGTCCCCGGTGTCTCACCCGCGGTGCCGTTCGGCACGAAGAACGGACCGTTGCCGAGCTGCATCTCGAGCTGGAGCGGCGTGTACTTGATGATGACCTCGATCACGAGGGCCAGCAGCAGCACACCGGTGATGTACGCGGAGACGCGGTACCACTTCACCGCGCCCGGGATCTTCGGGATGTCGCGGGTTCGGACGGTCAGAGCCATATCGGCCATCCTACCGTCGGAGCGCAGCGGCTTCGGCGGCGAGCGCGGCATCGCGCTCGTCCTCCTGCTCGCGCTCCCAGGCGTCCTTCACGAACCGGTACCAGAGGAACACGGCGAACCCGGCGAACACGACCCACTCGATCGCGTAGAAGAGGTTGAGCCAGTCGAACTGGACCTCACGCGTGGGGGCACGGTCGGCGATGGTGCCGAGGTCGGCGGCCTTCGCGGTGGTGCCGTCGGCGACGACGTACCCGAGGTACACCCGGTCGTCGAAGGACTTCCACGTGTTCACGAACCGGGCCGGCGCGACAGCCGAGTACTCGCCCTTGTCGTAGGTGTCCTGGTCGGGCGACTCGGCCGGGTAGTACCGGCCCTCGATCGTCATGCGTGCGCCGTCGGTCAGACGGTCACCACCGGCGACGGCGTCGTTCCGCTGGTCGGACCATCCGATCACGACCGGGAGGCTCGCCCCGCTTCCGGCGTCCACCAGGTGTCCGACGGTCTGGTACGTCCCACCCCCGCTGCGACCGGTCAGGACGGTAGTGTCACCGGCGACGAACGTGCCGGTGACGGTCACCTTCTGGCCGGCGAGCGTCTCCGTCGTGGGCTGCATCGGCTTCGTCACGGCGTCGAGCGTCTTGCGGGTCTCGGTGGTCGCCGGCAGTGGCTGGCCGTTGGCGATGCTGCGCTCGAGCTGCCACTTGCCCAGCCCCGCGAACACCGCCGCGAGCACGAGCGCCAGCAACAGCAGCGCGATCCACCTCGGTCGTCGGGCTACGGCCCACATTCGTATCAGTACTCCGGATCGCGCTGTCGCACCGGGCGTTCGGGACGCTCGGCGGGGATCTCGACGGACGACGTCACGGGTTCGTCATCCGGCTCCGGGGACCCATTCTCCCGCTCTTCCCTGCCCGCTGCCTCCACGAGGGCGAACTCCTCGGCGAACTGGCGGTCCCGCTCCGCGCGTCGGACGGCAGCGGCGTCGGCCGCGTCCGCCTCGACCTCGGCTGCTGCGGCGGCTGCGGCGGCCGCGGCAGCGGCCCGGCGCCCGCCGAGCCGCGACCGCAGTCGTGCGAGGCGGGCCGGACGGATCACCAGGCGACCGATGCGGTCCGAGTTCACGGCGAGGAGCGGTCCGAGGATCGCCATGACGAGGACGTAGAGGCCGGCGAACGCGGTGATCCGTCCCTCGAGCCCGGCGGCCGCCGACAGCGTCGCGAGGATCAGCGCGAACTCACCGCGGTTGACGAGGATGACGGCGGTGTTGATGCCCTGCTGGACGTTGAAGCCGTTCATGCGGGCGACGAGCTGCCCGGCGACCGCGTTGAGCACGACGGTCATGCCGATGGCGCCGAGCACGGGCCAGAGCACCTCGCCGAACGTCGACAGGTCGAGCCCGAGGCCGAAGTTCACGAAGAAGAACGCCGCGAACACGTCGCGCATCGGCAGCGCCAGCTGTTCGATGCGGTCGCGGTAGCGGGTCGCACCGCAGAGCAGCCCGATGACGAATGCGCCGATCGCGTCGGTGACACCGAGCAGGTCGCCGATGCCGCCGAACATCACCGCGAGGCCGAAGAACAGCACGGTGAAGAGCTCGTCGTCACGGGTCGCGAAGATCTTCGACACCCACTTGCCGGCGAACCGGGCGAGGGTGAACATCACGATGAGGAACCCGAACGCCAGCCCGAGCTTGCCGACCACCGCCCAGACGTTCGTGTCGCCGGAGAGCACCACGGACACGATCGCGAGGTAGATCGCGATGAAGACGTCCTCGATGACGGTCACGCCGAGGATCATCGGCGTCTCGTCGTTCGCGAGCCGTCGCAGCTCGATGAGGAGCTTCGTGACGATCGCGCTCGACGAGGTGGCCGTCATGCCCGCGATGATCAGCGCTTCACGAGTGCCCCAGCCGAGCGAGAACCCGAACGCGAACCCGACGCCCATGTTGATCGCGACGTACGTGCCGCCGGACACCAGGAGCTTGCCCGCGTTGCCGTAGAACTCTTCCTGGTCGAACTCCAACCCGAGGTTGAAGAGCAGCAGGATGAGCCCGAACGTCGCGATCAGCTCGATCGTGTGCGACTCGACGCTCAGACCGATCCACGGCGTGTGCGGGCTCGCGATGAGGCCCACGATCATGTAGATCGGGATCGCGGGCAGGCCGATGGTCTTGCCCAGTCGTCCGAGGACGTAGGCGATGAGGAACAGGCCGCCGATGGTCAGCAGCTCACCACCCAGGTGCACCGGGGGTCAGCTCCTGGGCGGCGCCTCGGCGGCCGCGGCCGCGAGCTGTCCGCTGCGGTAGAACGAGAAGGCCTTGGCGACCTTCTCCGGGGCACCAGCGACCACGATCGTGTCGCCGGGGAAGACGACGAAGTCCGAGGACGGCGCCGGGTTGGCGCTGTCGCCACGGACCACCGCGACGACCGTCAGGCCGATGAAGCCCGAGTCGTGGAGGTCACCGAGGGGCTTGCCCGCGATGGCGTCGTCGTAGTCGACCGAGAACCAGTCGATCGACAGACCGGGGATCTCGTCGAGCTTGTCGAGGCCCTCGGTGATCCGGGTGCCGCCGAGGAGTTCGGCGAGGGTGTGTGCTTCGTCCTCACTGAGACGCAGCGAGACCTTCTCGGACTTGTCCGCGCCGTCCGAGACGTCGGCGAACGAGATGAGGTCGGAATGCCCCGACCGGTGCGTGATGACACCACACTTGCCACCGTCGTCGGTGTAGAAGCTGTGCAGCACGCCGACTCCGGGGAGTTTGACGCGATGGACGTCGACCATGATGGCTCCCTTTTCGAGTACCCCGATGATAACCACCAGGACGGCCCGCGCATTCCGCTCACTAGAGTTCTGTGGATGGGGAGAACACGGATCGTCGTGGCCGTCGTCGGGGTGGTGGTCGTGACGCTGTACGCGGTGCTGCTCGCGGTGCAGCAACTGGTGCTGGATCCGCTCGCAGCGGTGCCGGGAACCTCCCTCGGCGCGATCCACGCGCACCTCGAACGCCAGGGGTTCGACGTCCGAGGTGACGTCGTCGCCGTCATCGTCACCGCGGCGATCGGCGTCGCCCTCGCGATCGTGGTCGCCACGACCACGCTGTGGAAGCACGTGGAACCGCACTTCGTCGCCGCCTGGATGCTCGGCATCATCGCAGCGGGTGCCGTCCCGTTCTTCTTCGCGGGCTTCCAGCTCGGCATGGACGTCGCCGACGGCTACGGCGTCAGCGGCGGCGCCCACACCGTCTGGGCCGGTGTCCTCTTCGTCACCAGCGCGATCGCGCTGGTCGCGATCCCGGTGGTGCTCGTGTTCGGCGAGCGGCGGCGTGCCCTCCGGGCCACGTCGGAGACGCTGGTCGCCTGACGGAGGCGGGTCGCGCCTCCAGGCGGTCGACGGCCTGGAGGCGCAACACCCGTCGTCGACGCTGGTCGCGTCCGACCCGGGTTCCGTCCCGTGCGGATGCGGCTACTCGGGTTCCGTCGTCTTCTCGCCGATCACCTGTTCGTCCGAGGCCTTCGCACCCTCCGTGGAGCCGCCGCGCGTCGGCGCACCGCCGACCTTGACGTCGTCCTCGTCGAAGCCGAACGCGATGTCCGGCGCCTCGAGGCGTACCCGGTCCGCGGACTCGTCGTCGGGCTGCAGCTGCGACTCCCGCTCGGCGGCGACCCGCTTGAGGTAGTTCGACACCTCGTTCTCGGTCGTCTCCTGGTCCCAGCCGAGCACGTCGCCCATGAGCTTCGCAGCGACGGGGGCCGCCGACTCGCCGCGGTCCCAGGCCTCGATCGAGATGCGGGTGCGGCGGGCGAGGACGTCCTCCAGGTGGAGGGCTCCCTCGTGCGACGCTGCGTAGACGACCTCGGCGCCGATGTAGTCATCAGCCCCGGGGAGCGGCTCGGCGAGGGACGGGTCCTGCTGCACGAGCTGCAGGACCTCGGTCGCGAGGGTGCCGTACCGGTTGAGGAGGTGCTCGATCCGGACCTTGTGCACGCCGAACGTCCTGGCCGTCCGGCCACGTCGGTTCCACGCCGCCGGGTAGCCCTCCGCGCCGAGCAGCGGGATGTCCTCGGTCGTCGACGCCGGGATCTTCCCGTCCATCGCCGCGACCGCCTCGTCGATGGCGTCCTTGCCCATCACGCGGTACGTCGTCCACTTGCCGCCGGCGACCACCACCAGCCCGGGCACGGTGTGCGCGACGACGTGCTCGCGGCTGAGCTTCGACGTCTGGTCGGACTCCCCCGCCAGCAGCGGCCGGAGCCCGGCGTACACGCCCTCGACGTCCTCGCGCGTGAGCGGGACCGCGAGCACCTTGTTGACGTGCTCGAGGATGTAGTCGATGTCCGCCGCGGTCGCCGCCGGGTGCGCCTTGTCGAGGTACCAGTCGGTGTCGGTCGTGCCGACGAGCCAGTGCCGGCCCCACGGGATGACGAACAGCACGCTCTTCTCGGTGCGGAGGATCATGCCCGTGTTCGACTGGAACCGGTCGCGCGGGATGACGAGGTGCACGCCCTTCGACGACCGCACCTTGAACTGGCCGCGGGTGCCGATCATCGCCTGCGTGTCGTCCGTCCACACGCCGGTGGCGTTGACGACCTGCTTCGCCCGGATCTCGAACTTCTCTCCGGTCTGGATGTCGTGCGCCTCGGCGCCGACCACGCGCTCCCCGACCTTGATGAAGCCCTCGATCCGGACCCGCGCCGCGGCGTGTGCGCCGTAGGACGCGGCCGTGCGGACGAGGGAGGCGACGTACCGGGCGTCGTCGACCTGGGCGTCGTAGTACGTCATGCCGCCGACGAAGGCGTCCTTCTTGAGCCCCGGCATGGCACGGAGCACCTGCTTGCGGCTGAGGTGCCGGTGGTGCGGGACCCCGGGCGGCCGTCCGCCGCTCCAGCTGAAGGCGTCGTACATCGCCATGCCGATGCCGATGTAGAAGCGCTCCCACACGTGGTGGTTGAGCGGGTACAGGAACCGCACCGGCTTCACCAGGTGCGGGGCGATCCGCTGCAGGAGCAGGCCGCGTTCCGTCAGGGCCTCGCGGACGAGGGCGAAGTTGAGCTGCTCGAGGTAGCGGATGCCACCGTGCACGAGCTTCGACGACCGGCTCGACGTGCCCGAGCCCCAGTCGCGCGCCTCGACGATGCCGACGCTCAGACCGCGGGTCACCGCGTCGAGCGCACTGCCACCGCCGACGATCCCGCCGCCGATGACCAGGACGTCGAGCTCCTTGGTCTTCAGGGCCTCGATCGCGGCGTCGCGTTCGTCCGGGCCGAGCTTCGCCGCCGGGTCGAACCCCACCCCCGGTGCGGCGTTCTCCGCCCGCGCGGGCCTCGTCGCACTCGACGTGCTGGTGCTGCTGCTGGTCGTCTTCGCCATCGTCGCCTCCGAGCCGGGACGGCGCCGAGGCGTCACCCGCGCTGCACGGGTGCCACCGTCACTGCTGGTGGTACGGCGCCACGACCACTTCTACTCGCTGGAACTCCTTGACGTCGGAGTATCCGGTCGTCGCCATCGACCGACGCAGGGCGCCGACGATGTTCGCGCGGCCGTCCCACGTGGGCGTCGGGCCGTGCAGCACGTTCTCGAGCGGGCCGATCGTGCCCACCTCGACGCGGCGACCACGGGGCAGCTCCGGGTGGTGCGCCTCGGCACCCCAGTGGAACCCGCCGCCCGGCGCCTCGGCCGCACGGGCCAGCGCGGTGCCGAGCATCACGGCGTCGGCACCCATCGCGATCGCCTTCACGACGTCGCCGGCGGTGTCGAGCCCGCCGTCGGCGATGACGTGCACGTACCGGCCGCCGGACTCGTCCATGTAGTCGCGGCGAGCGCCGGCGATGTCCGCGACGGCCGTGGCCATCGGGGCGTGGATGCCGAGCGCCGCACGGGTCGTCGAGGCCGCGCCGCCGCCGAAGCCGACGAGCACGCCCGCGGCACCGGTGCGCATGAGGTGCAGCGCCGCCGTGTACGTCGAGGCACCGCCCACGATCACCGGGACGTCGAGCTCGTAGATGAACTTCTTGAGGTTGAGGGGCTCGGTGTTCTGCGACACGTGCTCCGCCGACACCGTGGTGCCGCGGATCACGAACAGGTCGACACCGGCGTCGACGACGGTCTGCGAGAACTCCTGCGTGCGCTGCGGGCTGAGCGAGCCCGCGACCGGCACCCCGGCCGCGCGGATCTCGGCCAGGCGTGCGGAGATCAGCTCGGCCTTGACCGGCTCGGAGTAGATCTCCTGCATGCGCTTCGTGACGTTGCCGTCGGTGAGCGCCTTGATCTCGTCGTAGTAGGGCGTCGGGTCCTCGTAGCGGGTCCAGAGCCCCTCGAGGTCGAGCACACCCAGCATGCCGAGCTTGCCCATCTGGATGACCGTCGCCGGCGAGGCTACGGAGTCCATCGGGGCCGAGAGGATCGGCGACTCGAACGTGAACGCGTCGATCGACCACTGCACGCTGACGTCGCGCGGGTCACGCGTCCGTCGCGAGGGGACCACCGCGATGTCGTCGAACGCGTACGCCCGACGTCCGCGCTTGCCAGCACCGATCTCGACTTCACTCACCCGGCAAGCCTAGCGGTCGTGTCCCCCGGGTGGCACGGGCGGCCGGTACACCTCGCACGGTGCGAGGCGGCGCGCGGGCGGTGCGCGGGCGGTGCGGGGTTACGGGCGTGGTGCGAGGTGGCGCGGGTCGCACGGGGCATGGAACCTCGCACGGGATGCCACACCTCGCACCGTGCGAGGGGACGCGCACGGACGCGCGGCACGTGCGACGCGCGGACGCTCATCGCACGGTGCGAGGTGGCGCGGGTCGCACGGTGCGAGGTTGCGGGCGTGGTGCGAGGGGGCGCGGGTCGCACGGAGCATGGAACCTCGCACGGGATGGCACCCCTCGCACGGTGCGAGGTGGCGCGGGTCGCACGGTGCGAGGGGACGCGCACGGGGACGCGGACGGGCGCGCGGACGTGCGGCGCTGCACCTCAGCGTGGGCGGGCGCGGCGCCTCCGCAGCATCCGGAGCACGAGGCCGAGCAGGAGCGCCAGCGCCACGAGGACCCCGAGGAGCGCCGCGGCGACCTTCACGAGCAGGGCGGCCCCGACGAAGAGCGCGGCGAACACCAGCCAGACGAGGGCGTCGAGCACGAGGGGGCCGGGAGTGCGCACGTCCGGAACGATACCGATCCTGCGGGGAGGAGCCGCGCCTCCAGGCAGTCGCACACACCGCAGCGGGGGCGAGACGCCCTGCCAACGGCGAGACACCGCGCGATCCGGCGGCGTCTCGCCGGGCCGGCGGTGTCTCGCCGGGCCGGCGGTGTCTCGCCGGGCCGGCGGTGTCTCGCCGGAACGGCGCGTGGGAGGAGGGCCGTGCGGCGCTGAGCGTCAACGCACGACCCTCCTCGGCGTGGATGTCGCCCCCACAGCGGCACCCACAGTCGACCCCGCCCGCACAGCGGGCAGAACCGACGTCTACAGTCGACCCTGCCCGCACAGCGGGCAGAACCGACGTCTACGGCCGACCCCGCTCAGCGAGCGGAGTCGACGTCCTTGGCGAGCGTTCCCAGGTAGAGCTCGATGACCTTGGGGTCGTCGGCGAGCTCCTTCCCCGTGCCCGAGTACGCGTTCTTGCCCTGGTCGAGCACGTACCCACGATCGCAGATCTGCAGACAGCGTCGCGCGTTCTGCTCCACCATCACGATCGACACACCGGCCTTGTTGATCCGGCGCGTGCGGATGAACGTCTCGTCCTGGCGCACCGGCGACAGTCCCGCGGAGGGCTCGTCGAGCAGCAGCACCTTCGGGTCCATCATCAGTGCCCTCGCCATCGCGACCGACTGCCGCTCACCACCGGACAGCGATCCGGCACGCTGGCCCTTGCGCTGCCCGAGGACGGGGAACAGGTCGTAGATGACCTCGAGGCGCTCGGCGAACTTCCGGGGCCGGAGGTACAGCCCCATCTGCAGGTTCTCCTCGATGGACAGCGAGGGGAAGACGTTGTTCGTCTGCGGGACGAACCCGACGCCGGCCTGCACGAGCTTGTTCGCCTTGAGGTTCGTGATGTCCTCGCCCTGCAGGGTCACGGATCCCTCACGGATGGAGACCAGGCCGAACAGCGCCTTGAGGAGCGTCGACTTGCCCGCACCGTTCGGGCCGATGATGCCGATGAGCTCGCCCGGGTAGCAGTCGAGGTCGCAGCCGTTCAGGATGTTCACCCCCGGCAGGTACCCGGCGACGAGGTTCTTGGCGCTGAGCACCGGCTCGCGTTCCAGCGTCGCGGTGGCGGCTGGTGCCGCCGGCTGCGTCTCCGGCGCCGATCCGGGCCTGGAGGCGCTGCTCGCGTTGGTGGGGTCGCTTGCGTCCGTCATCGGGTCGCCTCCTGCTCGTCTTCTTCCGCTACTTCCTCGGCGAGTTCCTCGTAGGTCTCCTCGTTGAGGAGCGAGTCGTCACCGAGGTCGGTGTCGTGGTGCGCACCGAGGTACGCGTCGATGACCGCACGGTCGTCCATCACCGTGTCGGCCGGCCCTTCGGCGACGACCTTGCCCTCGGCCATCACGACGACCCAGTCCGAGATGTGCCGGACCATGTGCATGTCGTGCTCGACGAAGAGCACGGTCATGCCGTCGTCGCGGAGGGACTGGATGTGCCCGAGCAGCGACTGGGTCAGTGCTGGGTTCACGCCGGCCATCGGCTCGTCGAGCATGATCATCGTCGGGTCGGACATGAGCGCCCGGGCCATCTCGAGGAGCTTCCGCTGGCCGCCCGAGAGCGACCCGGCGTAGTCGTCCGCCTTCGTGTCGAGCTTGAACCGGGCGAGGAGGTCCTCGGCCTTGGCGGTGATCTCCCGTTCGCGCTTCGCCCACACCGGCTTGACGAGTGCGGCGAAGAAGTTCTCGCCGGGCTGGTCGCGGGCACCGAGCAGCATGTTCTGCATCACCGTCAGGCGGCTGAGCGCCTTGGTGAGCTGGAACGTGCGGACCATGCCCCGGTTGGCGATGTGCGTGGCGCTCGTCTTCTGCAGGGTGCTGCCGTTGAACTGCGTGGTCGCACCGGGGCTCGGCTTGTCGAACCCGGTGAGCAGGTTGAAGAACGTCGTCTTGCCGGCGCCGTTCGGGCCGATGAGTGCGGTGATGGAGCCGCGCTGGACCTCGAGGTGGTCGACGTCGACCGCGGTCATGCCACCGAAGCGGCGGGTGACGTCGTCGACGACCAGGATCGGGTCGGACTTCGTGTGGGCGTACGACTCAGACACTGAACGTCAGCTCCTTCTTGTTGCCGAGCAGGCCCTGTGGACGGAACACGATGAGGAGCATGAGCGCGACGCCGACGAGCACGTAGGAGAACTGCTCCGCCTGCTGTGCGTTCATGATCGAGTTCGGGATGAAGTCGCCGGCGAGGGTGCGGATGAAGAGCCGGACGACGAAGAAGAGCACGGCGCCGAGCACCGGACCGAACACCGTCGCGGCACCACCGAGGATGAGCGCCGTCCAGATGAAGAACGTCATCGAACGGCCCATCGCGTCCGGCTGCACCGAACTCGGCAGGACGTAGATGATCCCGGCGAGGGCTCCGAGCGCACCACCGAACACGAGCGCCTGCATCTTGTACGAGTAGACGCTCTTGCCGAGGGAGCGGACGGCGTCCTCGTCCTCACGGATGGCCTTCACGACACGGCCCCACGGGCTGCGCATGAGCAGGAACAGCACGAGGGTGAACAGGGCGACGAGGCCCCACGCCGCGATGCGGATCCACCAGCCGTTGACGCCGTTGTTCGAGTACGTGAACCACAGGATCGTCGTGGTGCCGTCGGGCAGCGGGCTGAGGGCGTTGAACGAGTCGCGGTAGCTCGACCCGGTGATGCCGTTCGAACCGCCGGTCGTCGTGGTGAGCAGGCTCGAGCGGCCCACCATGCGGACGATCTCGGCGCCGGAGATCGTCACGATCGCCAGGTAGTCGCCGCGGAGCCGCAGGGTCGGGATGCCGAGGATGATCGCGAACACGATCGACACCAGCAGGGCGACCAGGATCGCCATCACGAACGGCAAGCCGTTGGTGATCGAGATCGCGAAGCCGTAGGCGCCGAGCAGCAGGAACGCCGCCTGGCCCATGTTGACGAGGCCGGTGAGCCCGAAGTGGACGTTGAGGCCGATCGCGGCGAGCGCGAACGCGGCCGTGGTCGGGGCGAGTGCCTCCTGGGTGAGCGAGGACAGCAGGTTGAGGATGTAGTCCATGGCGGCGCTCCTTAGCCGATCCGCTCGGCGCGACCGAAGATGCCCTGCGGCCGGAACAGCAGGATGAGGATGAGGATCACGAGGGCGGTGGCGTACTTGAAGTCGCCGGGGAGCACGAGGTTCGTGAGCTCGACGACGATGCCGATGATCATTGACCCGACGAGCGCCCCGTACGCGGTCCCGAGACCGCCGAGCGTCACCGAGGCGAACATGAGCAGGAGCAGCTGGAGGCCCGTCTGCCAGTTCACGCCGTTGAGGACGAGTCCGAGCATGACGCCGGAGAGTCCCGCGAGGCCGGCGGCGAGCGTCCACACGAACCGGATCACGCGGTCGACGTCGATGCCGGACGCGCTGGCCAGTGCCGGGTTGTCCGACACCGCCCGGGTCGCCCGGCCGAACCGGGTCTTCGCGAGGAACAGCCCGGTGGCGACGAGCACCACGAGCGCGATCGCCATCGCCACGTAGGACTGCACCGTGAGGGTGACGCCCGCGAACGAGACGGTCTCCGGGTTCCCCTGCTGGATCCGCACGGTCGCGGCGCCGAAGAAGAACTGGAACGCGTACTGGGCGGCGATCGAGAGACCGATCGTCACGATCATGAGCTGCGTCAGGCTGATGCGCTTGCGCCGCAGCGGCCGCCAGATGCCGGCGTCCTGCAGCCACCCCGTCGCCGCGCAGAGCAGCGTCACGACGATGCCGGTGAGCCAGATGTTCCAGCCGAGCTGGTTCGCGAACAGGTACGCGAGGAGACCACCGAGGGTCACCTGCTCACCGTGCGAGAAGCTCGACAGGCCGGTGGTGCCGTAGATGAGCGAGAGTCCCACCGACGCCAGTGCGATGAGGAGCCCGAGCCGGATCCCGGAGGCGAACTGCTGCCAGACGCGGGCGGCACTGACGCTCGAGGTCGCGTCCGTCGTGGTCGCGCCCTTCTGGTCCGAGAGCTGGAAGATCTGCCCGACGTTGGCGTTCAGGCTGGCCGACACCTTGCGTTCGGCATCCGCCGCGTTGGTCAGGTACTGACCCTTCGGCAGCGTGTCCTGGTCGACGCTCACGGTGTACTGCCCGGCGGTCTCGACCCGGATCGACCAGCGGCCGGTGTCGGCCGTGGTCGCGGTCTGGGCGAACCCGGCCGGCCCCGTGACGTCGACGTCGACGCCCTCGACCGGCTTCCGCTCGGAGTCCGTGATCGTGCCCTGGATGCAGCCGTTCGTCGGGCTCACCGTGCAGGGCTGCGTGCTGGCGGGTGCGCTGGTCGCGCTGCTGGTCGGGGCCGGGGTGGCGCCGACCGCCGGCAGCGTCACCGCCCAGTCGATGAGGAAGGTCGCCAGGAACGCGGCGACGAGGACGGCCATGATGACCGGTCGCCAGCGCCCGGGGCGGAGGCGGAACCGGCGCGTCAGCGCCGGTCCCGGAGGAGTGATGGATCCCACGGAAGAGCCTCTCGTTCGGATGTCGAGTGACGCTATGGGGATTGTGTGTCACCCGTGTTTCCATCACGTTCCCTGTGTGATTCGTACTGCAACTGTGACGTTGTGGAGGAGAGACGACAGGCGGGGCGGCACCGTGCCTCCAGGCTGTCCACAGGACCCGTCATCCGGAATGCGGCAGAGCACGTGCGCGTTACCATGGTCTATCCGGAACCCGTCGCTGCGTTCCCGGTGTCTCGACCGCTTCACTCGCCCACGAAGGGGACCCATGGACCAGCCGGATCCGTTCGGATTCATCGGACTCACGTACGACGACGTCATGCTCCTGCCCGGGCACACCGACGTCATCCCCAGCGAGGCGTCCACGACGTCCCGCCTCACCAAGCGCATCGAGGTGCACGTCCCGCTGCTCTCCGCCGCGATGGACACCGTCACCGAGGCCCGCATGGCGATCGCGATGGCCCGTCAGGGCGGCATCGGCATCCTGCACCGCAACATGTCGATCGCCGACCAGGCCGCAGCGGTCGACAAGGTCAAGCGCTCCGAGTCGGGCATGATCACCAACCCGGTGACCACCAGCCCGGACGCGACCGTGGCCGAGGTCGACGCACTCTGCGGACAGTTCCGCGTCTCCGGCCTGCCCGTGGTCGAGGGCGACGGCACCCTCGTCGGCATCATCACCAACCGCGACATGCGGTTCGTGGCGCCGTTCGAGCAGCAGACCACGCTCGTGCGCGACGTCATGACGAAGACCCCGCTCATCACGGCCCCGGTCGGGATCGACCCGGACGACGCCGTCGCGATCTTCGCCCAGCACAAGATCGAGAAGCTGCCGCTCGTCGACGCGGACGGCAAGCTCAAGGGCCTCATCACCGTCAAGGACTTCGACAAGAGCGAGAAGTACCCGGACGCCACGAAGGACGACGGCGGTCGACTGCGCGTCGGTGCCGCGATCGGCTTCTTCGGTGACGCCTGGCAGCGCGCGGTCGCACTGGTCGATGCCGGCGTCGACGTGCTCGTCGTCGACACCGCCAACGGCGAGAGCGAAGGCGTGCTCGACATGGTCCGTCGCATCAAGGCCGACCCGGCGTTCGCCGGTGTGGACGTCATCGGCGGCAACGTCGCGACCCGTGCAGGCGCCCAGGCGCTCATCGACGCGGGCGTCGACGCCGTCAAGGTCGGTGTGGGCCCCGGCTCGATCTGCACCACGCGCGTCGTCGCGGGTGTCGGTGTGCCGCAGGTCACCGCCGTGTACGAGGCCTCCCTCGCCGCGCGCGAAGCCGGCGTGCCGGTCATCGCCGACGGTGGGCTGCAGTACTCCGGCGACATCGCCAAGGCCCTGGTCGCCGGTGCCGACACCGTGATGCTCGGCTCGCTCCTCGCGGGAACGGACGAGTCCCCCGGTGACCTGGTCTTCGTGAACGGCAAGCAGTTCAAGGCGTACCGCGGGATGGGCTCCCTCGGAGCGCTGCAGACCCGTGGCAAGAAGACCTCGTACTCGAAGGACCGGTACTTCCAGGCCGACGTCCCCACGGACGACAAGCTCATCCCCGAGGGCATCGAAGGACAGGTGCCCTACCGCGGCTCGGTGGGGAACGTCGTCTACCAGCTCGTCGGTGGGCTGCGGCAGTCGATGTTCTACGTCGGCGGCCGGACCGTGCCGGAGCTCAAGGCCCGCGGCAAGTTCGTCCGGATCACCGCGGCCGGCCTGAAGGAGTCGCACCCGCACGACGTGCAGATGGTCGTCGAGGCGCCGAACTACAACCGGTAGGGGTCCGCGCGCCCGCCGCGCGCTCCCTTCCGCAAAACGCAACCTCGGCGGTTGCCCGCAAAGCTCCATCCCTGCGGGCAACCGCCTTCGTTGCGTTTCCGGCCAGGCTTATCCACAGATCCCGGCGAGTGGTCCCGTGCGACCGGCTACCCGGACACGCTCGGGGGATGAACGAGCCGATCCGACTCCAGCTCCTCCGCTCCGATGACCGGGATGCGCAACATGCCGTCCGTCGAGGCGAACTGGTCCGCGTGACCCGGGGCATCGCCGTCGATCAGGACGACTGGGTCAACGCCGGCGTCCGGGGACGCGCGCGGATCGAGCTCGAGGCGGTCGTCACTGCGGTCGGCGAATGGCGAACGCTGTCGCACCGGTCGGCCGCGCTGCTCTGGAACTTGCCGGACGTCGACCGTCCCGATCGCCGGGTGCACGTCACGGACCCCCTGCTCGCGACGACCCATTCGGGACGACGCGTCGTCCGGCACGCGGCACCGCTGTCGGACGACGACGTCACCACCATCGACGGACGCCGGGTGACGTCGCTCCTCCGCACCGTCGTCGACCTCGCTCGGAGCACGAGCTACGAGAACGTCGTCGCGGTGCTCGACCACGTCCTCCGGCTCCGCCTCGTCGACGAGACGGCGCTGCGGCGGGCCTTCGCTGCGTGGCCCTCACCTCGAGGGATGACCAGGGCTCGTCGGGCGCTCCTGTTCGCGGATCCGCTCGCCGAGTCTCCAGGAGAATCGGTGAGCCGGGTCCGTGCCGACCACGAGGGGTTCCCGCCGCCCGTGCTGCAGCAGCGGATGGGGCGCTCGAGGGTCGACTTCTGGTGGCCGCGGTTCGGCATCGTCGGGGAGTTCGACGGACTCGTGAAGTACGAGCAGGACACCGGCGCGATACGCACGGAGAAGCAGCGGGAGCAGGAACTCCTCATGCGACCCGAAGTTCGCCGCGTCGTTCGGTGGGGGTGGTCCGACCTCGGCGCGCGCGGGCGATTCCAGACGTTGCTGCGGTCGGCGGGTCTCCCGACGGGGTGCTGATCGTGCGGCCGGACGCCCGCCCGCTCGGCGGCCCGCTTGCCGGCTGCAAAACGCAACGATGACGGTTGCCCGCAGCGTTGTAGCTCTGCGGGCAACCGCCGAAGTTGCGTTTTGCGAAATCGCACGGGCGGCGGGCGGCGAGCGGGCGGCGGCGCGGCCGCGCGCGCTACGCCGAGCGCCAGTCGTTCGACGTGATGTGCGAGCCGCCGTGCGGGCCCATCTGCAGCATGCCGCCGTCGACCGGCAGGGACACACCCGTGATGTACGACGACGCGCGCGAGGCCAGGAACGCCACCGCGGCGGCGATCTCCCACGCGTTGCCCGGACGGCCGAGCGGCACCCCGGGACGGTCGATGGTGTGCGGGTCCTCGTCCTCGGCGCCGGTCATCCGCGTCGCGATCTCCCCGGGCGCCACGGCGTTCGCGGTGATGCCGTACTGCGCCAACTCGATCGCGACGGTCTTGAGCAGGCCGCCGAGTCCGTGCTTCGCGGCGTCGTACGCGCTCGACCCGTACCGCGGCTGGTGCTCGTGGACGCTGGTGATCCCGATGATGCGCCCGCCGTTCCCGGCTTCGACCATGTGCTTCGCCGCGGCCTGGATCGTGACGAACGCGCCGTCCAGGTCGGTCGACACGGTGTGCCGCCACTGGTCGAGGGTCATCTCGAGGAACGGCGCGTTGTCACCCGTGCCGGCGTCGGCGACGATGACGTCCACGCCGCCGAGCTGCTCGACGAGGCGATCGATCACACTGCCGGCACTCGAGAGGTCGGACACGTCGATCTGCTCGACGAAGGCCTTGCGGCCGAGGGAACGCACCTCCTCCGCGGTCTCCTCGGCCCGCTGCGGCTCGGACAGGTACGTGATCCCGATGTCCATGCCGGCCGAGGCCAGCGCGACCGCGCTCGCGCGGCCGATCCCTGATTCTGATCCCGTGATGATCGCCCGGGAGGGCTCGAATTCGCTCATGCGGCGGAACGTACGCCGCGCCTCCAGGACGCCCTGCCGGACCATCCACCAGACGCGACCCACGCCGGCGGACCACCCACCAGACGCGACCGACGCCGACCGACGATCCCGATCAGACGCCGGACCGATCCTGCGGAGTCCCGCAGCCGCGCGTCACGTCTGGGTAACGAAACACTTTGCGTACTACCCCGTCACACGGCTGAAACACCCTGACCATACGTTCTCTCACATCCCCAGCGGGACCTGAGGTTCCGCGCAGAGAAAGGGCTCCACGGATGATCAGAACCACCCGTGCCACATCGGCACTGGCAGTGGCGGGAGCGGCGGCGCTCCTGCTCGCCGCGTGTTCCACCACAGGTAGCGCTTCACCGTCCTCCTCCGCGTCCAGCGACGCGAAGAAGGACCCGGCTGCCAGCTGCAAGGCCCCGGACACCCCCAGCACCGACGCGCTGAAGATCGGCACGATCCTCCCGCTGACCGGCTCGCTGGCGTACCTCAACCCGCCCGCGGAGTCCGGTGTGGGACTCGCGGTGTCGGACATTAACGCCGCCGGCGGCGTGCTCGACAAGGACGTCACGATCTCCCCGGCCACCGACTCCGGTGACAGCAACGACATGACCGTGTCGAGCTCGGCCGCGACGAAGCTCGTGAACGCGAAGGTCCCGGTCGCGATCGGCGCCGAGTCCTCCAGCGTCACGCTCAACGTCATCGACCAGCTGACGAGCAACTGCATCGTGGAGATCTCCCCCGCGAACACGGCGTCCGACCTCTCGGGGTACTCGTCGTACTACTACCGGACCGCTCCGCCGGACTCGGTGCAGGGTTCGGCGCTCGGCCAGCTCATCACCGGTGACGGCAACGCGAAGATCGCGTTCCTCGTCTTCAACGACACCTACGGCACGGGCCTCCGCAACACCGTGCAGAAGGCCGTCGAGGCCTCGGGTGGCTCGGTCGTCTACGGCGCGAAGGGCAAGGGCCAGGAGTTCCCGCCCGGACAGACGACGTTCTCGTCCGAGGTCACCGCTGCCGTCGCCTCGAAGCCGGACGCGATCGTGGTCCTCGCCTTCGACGAGACGAAGTCGATCATCCCCGAGCTCGTCTCGCAGGGCTGGGACACGTCGAAGATCTACATGTCGGACGGCAACACGGCCGACTACTCGAAGGACTTCGACAAGGGCACGCTGACGGGTGCGCAGGGCACGATCCCCGGCGCCTCCCCGAAGGACGAGTTCAAGCAGCAGCTCGCCGCCTTCTACAAGAAGTCGTCGGGCAAGGACCTCGCCGACTACTCGTACGCGGCGGAGTCCTACGACGGCACGATCCTCGCCGCGCTGGCCGCGGTGAAGGGCAAGGGCACGGACTCGGGCACGATCCAGGCCAACATGGCCGCGGTGTCCGGAGCCGACGGCGGCACCGAGTGCTCGACGTACAAGGACTGTGTGGCCCTGCTCGACAAGGGTGAGGACATCCACTACACGGGTCCGTCGGGCATCGGTCCGTTCGACGACAACAACGACCCGTCGAGCGCCTACATCGGCATCTACAAGTTCGACGGCGACAACAAGCCCGTCTACCAGAGCGCCATCCAGGGCGCGGTCAAGAAGTAGTCAGCAGCACCCAGTCACCAGCGCCCCGCGGCCGAGCCGCGGGGCGCTGGTGCGTTGGACGGGGGCCGAGTCTCGGGCGCGCGGACAGTTTCGTGGCGGGTGGGCCGCGAAAGTGTCCGCCGGGCCGAGTCTCGGCACGCGGGCCGGCCGCGGGAAGACGGCAGGACCGCTGGGCCTGGAGGCGCGGCGCGCCCCCGTCAGACCGGCTCGGCCGCCGTGGACGGGAGCGCCCGGCGCCGCGATGCCCGGGCCGCCGCGAAGGAGTCGACACTGAGGATGACGAGGGCGAGCCACACGATCGCGAAGCCGATCCAGCGCGACGTCGACATCGCCTCGTGCTGGATCGTCACCCCGACGATGAGCTGCATCACGGGCGTGAGGTACTGCGTCAGTCCGAGCGTCGACAGCGACAGCCGCCGGGCCGAGGACGCGAAGAGCAGCAGCGGGACGGCCGTCGCCGGTCCCGCCCCGATCATGATGAGCGCGTGCACCCAGCCCTCGCCGCCGAAGGTGATCCCGCCACCGATGCCCGTGATCCCGAGGACCACGAGCGCCACGACCGCGAACGGCGTCAGCCACATCGTCTCGATCGTGAGACCGGACAACGCGTCCACCGTGCCGCCGACACGCTTCTTGACGAGCCCGTAGAGCCCGAACGAGAAGGCCAGCGCCAGGGAGATCCACGGCATCTGCCCGTACCCGACCGCGATGACGACGACGGCCACGATGCTGATGCCGACCGCCGTCCACTGCGCCGGCCGGAGCCGTTCGTGGAGCAGCACGACGCCGAGCGCGATCGTGACGAGCGGGTTGATGAAGTAGCCGAGGGCGGCCTCGACGGTGTGGCCGGTCGTCGTGGCGATGACGTACACCGTCCAGTTCACGACGATGAGCACCGCGGCGATCGCCATCACCCCCATCACCCGGCGCTGCACCATGAGCGACCGGGTGCGGAGCCACGACCGCGTCACGGCGATGGCGATCACGCAGAACCCGAGGCCGAACACGATGCGCCAGGCGACGATCTCGAACGCGCCCGCGGGGGCCATGGCCACGAACAGCAGCGGCATGAGGCCCCAGAGCCCGTAGGCGACGATCGCCTGGACGACACCGACGGATGCCTCGCTGCGGGGCGGACGCGTCGGACTCGGTGCACTCACGGAACCATCCTAGGAACGGCCGACGACGGGGCGGAGCGGCACCGCGCCTCCAGGCCGACGCGAACCGGCCACGCGCAGGACGCACGCGCCGGACGCACGCAGGACGCACGTGCCGGACGCACGCAGAACGCACGTGCCGGGCGCTTGCAGAACCCGGCGCCGGACGCGCGAACGCCCCGCCGGCCGGAGCCGAGCGGGGCGTTCGTGACGGAGACGGGTCTCAGTTCTCGATGACCGCGAGCACGTCGCGGGCCGAGAGGACGAGGAGGTCCTCGCCCGAGTACTTGACCTCGGTGCCGCCGTACTTCGAGTAGATGACCTTGTCACCCACGGCGACGTCCAGCGGGACGCGGTTGCCGTTGTCGTCGATACGACCCGGTCCCACGGCGACGACCTCGCCCTCCTGGGGCTTCTCCTTCGCGGTGTCCGGGATGACCAGACCGGAAGCGGTGGTCTGCTCCGCCTCGACCTGGCGGATGACGATGCGATCCTCGAGCGGCTTGATGCTGACGGCCACGGTGACCTCTTCTTTCTCGGTAGAGACTCGGTACTGATGAAAACCGGGTTGGCACTACGCACAGGAGAGTGCCAACGCCAACTCTAGGAGGTCGTTGGCACTCGGTCAATCCGAGTGCCAGCACATGTCGGGTTCCACGGCGACCTGGGAGGATCGACGGGTGGAAGCCGACGACCTCGCCCAGCTGCTCACCCCGGAGGGGATGGCCCTGCTCGACCGTACCCCGGCCGTCTCGGACGGCGGTGAGATCGTGAGGGTCGTCGCGCGCCTGCGCTCCGAGGGGCACGATCCCGGGCTCGTCGCGGCCGTCCTCAACCAGGCCAAGCTCCGGCAGAAGGCCCGCGGGAAGTTCGGCGACTTCGCCGCCCGCATGCTCTTCACCGAGGCGGGCCTCGAGCAGGCGACGCGGCTGCAGGTCGCCGCACAGCACGCCGGACGCTTCGCCGCCGCCGGGCTGACGCGCGTGGCGGACCTCGGCTGCGGCATCGGTGGGGACGCGATGGCGATGGCCGCACTCGACCTCGACGTCACCGCAGTCGACCGCGACGAGGTCACCGCCGCCGTCGCCACCCACAACCTCGCGCTCTGGCCGAACGCCCGGGTCGAGCTCGGCGACGCAGCGTCGTTCGACCTGTCGTCGGTGGACGGCGTCTGGATGGACCCGGCCCGTCGGACCGCGGGGCACTCGGACACCCGCCGTCTCGCCGATCCGGACGACTGGTCACCGTCGCTCGACACCGTGTTCGCGGCCGCGACGACCACCCCCACCGGTGTGAAGCTCGGACCGGGGGTCGACCGCGACCTCATCCCGGACACGGCCGAGGCGCAGTGGACGTCCGTCGACCGTGAGGTCGTCGAGCTCGCCCTCTGGTTCGGCCCCCTGGCACGACCGGGCATCCGACGTGCGGCCACCGTGATCGGACCCCACGGCATCGCCGAACTGGTCGGCGCTGCCGACTCGGACGACGTGGAGGTCGGCCCGCTCGGCGCGTACCTCTACGAGCCCGACGGGGCCGTCATCCGTGCACGGCTCATCGGCGACCTCGCCCGGTCGATCGACGGCCGCATGCTCTCCGACGGCATCGCGTACATCAGCTCCGACCAGGCCGTCAGTACGCCGTTCGCCCAGGGGTTCCGCGTGGTCGACACCATGCCCCTCGACGTGAAGAAGCTCGCCGCCCGCCTCGCCGCCGATGACATCGGCACCGTCGAGATCAAGAAGCGCGGCGTCGACGTCGACCCGGCGCAGTTCCGGAAGCGGCTGCGGCTGCGTGGCAGCGGTCGCGTCACACTCGTGCTCACCCGCCTGGAGGGACGCCACACCGCGGTCCTGTGCGAGCGACTCACCGACGTGGCCGGGTAGGGCGCGGGGCGCTGCAACGACGACGAGACACCGCCGAGCCAGCGGTGTCTCGTGGTCGCGGTGCGGTCAGAGGACGAAGGCGCCCGAGTTGTACCCGGAGTCGTAGTCCGACGAGTACGACCCTGCGATCGAGCCGAGGACCACGATGAGCCCGACGATGAGGATGAACAGGCCCGTCAGGATCCAGCCGCCGATGACCCCGGCGAGCGCCAGGCCGCGGCCGCCCTCGCCCGACTGCTTGATCTTGCCGAGGGCGATGTGGCCCATGATCGCGCCGGCGGGGCTGGTCAGGATGACGAGCGGCCAGATGATGATGCCGCCGAACGCGAAGACGATCGAGAGGATCGCCAGCGTGTTCGTCTTCGGGCGCTGGGCGTAGGGCTGGTAGCCGGCGGGGGCGTAGGGGTTCTGCTGGCCGGGGGCCGCGTACGGGTTCTGCTGGCCTGGGGCGGCGTACGGGTTCTGCGGGGCGCCGCCCGGCTCGCCATACTGCTGACCGTACTGCTGGCCGGGGGCCGCGTACGGGTTCTGCGGGGCGCCGGCGCCCGGCTGGCCGTACTGCTGGCCGGACTGCTGACCCGGGGCTGCGTACGGGTTCTGCTGGCCGTACTGGCCGCTCTGGCCACTCGGCTGGCTCGGTGCTGCGTACGGGTTCTGCGGTGCCGCGTACCCGCCGGAGACGCCCTGCGCGGCCGAGCCCTGCCCGGACTGTGCCCACGGGTCGGTCGGCGCAGGTGCTGATGCCGGAGCCTCGGGTGCCGACGCGCCGTACTGCTGCGGCTGCCCGGCGTCGGGCTGCGTGCCCTGCGGCTGGTTCGCGGACGCGTCCCCCTCCGGATTCGTCTCGCCCGGCTTCGGCCACTGGTTCTGATCGGACACCGTCCACCCCTCTCGGCACCTCGGTCGTCGGTGCCCTGTGAATCCTCCCACACGCGACTCCGGGCCGCCCCGGGCGGCGGGCGACGTCAGACCTGGACGGTCGTGACCGGCAGCGTCGAGTCCGCTGCGATCCCGAGGTCGCTCGGCGCGTGGCCCTCGGCGACGAGCCGCGCACCGATCGCCGCGATCATGGCGCCGTTGTCGGTGCAGAGGTCGAGCGGTGGGATCCGGAGCTCGACCCCGGCGGCCGCACACCGCTCGGCCGCGACCGAGCGGAGCCGGGCGTTCGCCACGACACCGCCGCCGAGCAGCAGCCGGTCCACCCCGGTGTCGCGGCAGGCGTTCAGCGCCTTGGTGATGAGGACGTCCACCACGGCTTCGCGGAAGCTGGCCGCCACGTCGGCGACCGGGACCTCGCGGCCCTCGTCGCGACAGCGCTCCACCCAGCGCGCGACCGCGGTCTTGAGGCCGGAGAACGAGAAGTCGTAGCGGTGCGCGGCCATGTCCTTCGGCAGCGTCAGGCCGCGCGGGAACCGGATCGCCGTCGGGTCGCCGTCGGCAGCGGCCCGGTCGATCTGCGGCCCGCCCGGGTAGGGCAGGCCGAGCAGCCGTGCCACCTTGTCGAACGCTTCGCCCGCGGCGTCGTCGATCGTCTCGCCGAGGAGCTCGACGTCGCCGACGAGGTCGCGCACGAGCAGCAGGGACGTGTGCCCGCCGGAGACCAGCAGCGCGATCGTCGGCAGGTCGATCTCGCTGCCGTCGGCGCGGAGGACGTCGGCCCCGACGTGTCCGACCAGGTGGTTGACGCCGTACAGCGGCTTGCCGGTGGCCACGGCGAGCGCCTTCGCGGCACCGACGCCGACCATGAGCGCGCCGGCGAGGCCCGGGCCTGCCGTCACCGCGACCGCGTCCAGCTCGTCGAGCGTGACACCCGCCTGCTCGAGTGCCGCTTCGAGCGTCGGGGTCATCGCCTCGAGGTGCGCACGCGCGGCGACCTCCGGCACGACGCCGCCGTAGCGGGCGTGCTCCTCCATGCTCGACGCGATCACGTTCGCGAGCAGGGTGCTGCCGCGCACGATGCCCACGCCGGTCTCGTCGCAGCTCGTCTCGATGCCGAGCACCAGTGGTTCAGTCGCGCTCATCGAGGGTCTCCTGTCCGATCGGTCCCGGGCCGTCCGTGGCGCGGCGCGCGAGCTCCGCCCGCATCACCCACGCGTCGACCCCGTCCGGCTGGTAGTAGCGCGGCCGCACCGCGATCCGTTCGAACCCAAACGCCGTGTACATCGCCTGGGCGACTGGATTGTCGGCGCGGACCTCGAGGAACACCTCGTGCACGCCGCGACGTGCCGCCTCGTCGAGCAGTTCGGTGAACAGCACCCGGCCGATGCCCTTCCCCCGCTGGTCGGCGGCGACCGCGATCGTCTGCACGTCGGCCACGGGGTTGCCCGAGAGCGACGAGAGTCCTGCGTAGCCGACGATGGACGGAGCGCCGACGACCGTCGGCGCTCCGTCCCCGGTGGTCTCGACGACGATGTAGTACCCGTGCGGCGAGTACAACTCGCCGGACATCTGCGACGCCGACCACGCATCGGTCGGGAACGAGGCGTGCTCGAGCCACATCACCTCGTCGAGGTCATGCGGGTGGGCGCGCCGCAGGCGCAGCCCGTCGGGCAGGGTCACTGCTTGACCCGTTTCGGTGCGCCCGGCATGGTGACGTCGGGATCGCGCAGGTAGAGCGGGGTGTCGTCGGCGAAGGGCGTGCCGGAGGCGAGCCGGTCCACGGCGAGTGCGCCGAGCCTCCAGGCGGGGATGGACGTGACCGTCACGCGGTCCCAGTCCACCGCTTCGGGCCTGGAGGCGCGGATCGCCTCGTCGAGATCGGCCGGCTTGGCGAGGCCCGGGCCCGCGACCCGCGCGCCCGTTCCGTCGTACGCGCTCCAGTAGACCTCGCGCCGGCGGGCGTCCGTCAGGACGACGTACGGGCCGTCCTGGCCCGCCGCCCGCTGGTCGGCGGCGACCGCATCGTGGCTGACGAGGGGCAGGACGGGGACGCCGCGTGCCGCGGCGAAGGTGCGGGCGGCGGCGATGCCGACGCGCAGGCCGGTGAAGGGGCCGGGGCCCATGCCGGCGACGACGCCCGTGACGTCGGCGCCGGTGATGCCCGACTCGGCGAGGACCTCGGCGAGGAACGGACCGATCACCTCGGCGTGACGGCGGCTGTCCTCGGTGCTGCGGGTCGCGAGCGCCTGGCCGGTCGCCGGGTCCACGACGGCGACGGAGGTCCCGGCGGAGGTGTCGATCGCGAGCAGCACCCGTCCATCGTAGGCGTGGTGCTGGGACGTCGGGGTCGGCGGCGGTGTCGGGGTGCCCGGTTGCGGCACACCCTTGCGCGCCGAGGCTCGTCCCCCCATCATGTTGACGTTGCCATAGGGGGCAGCAGGAGCCGAAGGGGCCGAATCGATGGGGATTCGACGAACAGACCGGACGATGTCGCCGAGGCGACGCCGATGGGGTGTGGTGGCCGGGGTCGCCGCCGCCGCACTCGCGATCGGGGGGCTCTCCGCAGCGCCCGCCGTCGCGGAGACCGCACGCACGTCCTTCACACCGGGTCAGCAGTGGAACGACGACACCGGTCAACCGATCCAAGGGCACGGCGGCCAGGTGGTCACCGCCGAGGACGCCGCGGGGAAGACGATCTACTACTGGTACGGCGAGGACCGGGTCAACGGGTACAGCGACACCCGCGGTGTGCACGTGTACTCGTCCTACGACCTGTACAACTGGAAGGACCAGGGCCTCGCGCTCCGGACCATGACGAACCGGTCGGACTTCGCCGACCCGTACTTCTCGGCGCTCTACGGCGGGTACGACTCCGCACAGCAGGACGCCGTCTACCGCGACCTCGGCGTCACCGCCCCGAGTGCCACGCGTCCCGGTGCGATCCTGGAACGGCCGAAGGTCATCCACAACGCGCGCACCGGCCAGTGGGTGATGTGGGTGCACGCCGACGGACCGACCGACACCTCGGACGCGCAGTACGCGAAGGCCACGGCCGGGGTCGCCGTCTCCGACTCCCCGACGGGACCGTTCCGGTACATCGACTCGTACCGGTTGGACCACGTCGCCGCGGACGACCCGACGAACCACCAGCCGAACAGTCCCGGCATGGCCCGGGACATGAACCTGTTCGTCGACGACGACGGGACCGCGTACATCGTCTACGCGTCCGAGGAGAACCTCACCCTCTACATCTCGAAGCTCGACGCGGACTACACCAACCTGTCCGCGGACCCGGCGGAAGCGGTGGAGGGCGTTGACTTCCGGCGGCCGCAGCCGTGGATCGGCGGGCAGCGGGAGGCCCCCGCGCTCGCCAAGGTCGACGGCACGTACTACCTCGTCACCTCGGGGGCGACGGGTTGGGCACCGAACGCCGCCGCCTACGCCACCGCGACGGACCTGCTCGGCACGTGGACCGCACACGGGAACCCGGCGACCGGCACCGGCGCGGACACGACGTGCAACTCGCAGAGCACCTCCCTGCTCGACCTCGGCGGCGGACGGGTCCTGTACATCGGCGACCGGTGGAACAACGCCACGGACCTCGAGACGGCTCCGTCGGTCTGGCTGCCGGTGACGTTCGGCGAGGGCGGCGCGATGTCCTTCTCGTGCGACACGACCTCGTGGACCCTCGACGACCTCCAGCCATCGACCATCTGGACCGTCACCACGGCCGTCCCCGGGCAGGCCACACTCGGCGACACGAAGGTGCTGCCGAAGCGGGTCACGGTGCAGGAGGACGGTGCGGAGCGGACGCACACGGTGCGCTGGGCGAAGGACGCCCTCGCGACTGCCGGCGAGCAGACCGTGACCGGGACGCTCGACGACGGACGGACCTTCACCCGCCCGGTGACCGTCCTCCCCGAGCGGCTGTCGTACTTCGTCGACGCCGGCGGCCAGGGCACCGCCGACTACGCCGCGGACCTCGCCTTCGCGAAGCACCGCGGTGACCGGCTCGTCAACACCGCCGCCGACCAGCGCTTCGGCGTCGATCCCGGCAGCCGCGCGCACTGGGGGTACTTCGGCACGACCGGTGGGACCTCCGGTACGAGCGGCGGCACCGTGACCAGTACGGTGCGCTGGCAGGCGGATGCGACGGACCTGGAGTACGCACTCGGCGGCCTCGGCAAGGGGAAGTACCGCGTCGACGTCGGCTTCTGGGACCCTTGGACGAAGAGCGCCCCGGGCCGAGCCGCTGCCGTGAGCGTCGACGGGACGACGGTCGCGAAGGACCAGGTCATCGACGGCACCTTCCGCACCCTCTCGACGACCACGAAGGTGGGCTCCGACGGCATCGTGGACCTGCGCATCGCGCCGGCGACGAAGTACGGGGTCCAGGTCAGCTGGATCATGGTCTCGAAGGGCTGAGATCGCGAGCGGGGTGCGCGGAGCCGGAAGGCTCCGCGCACCCTGCTCGGCGTGCGCGGAGCCGGCAGGCACCGCGCCCCGCTCGGCGTCGTCCGCGGTCCCCGGTGGAGTCCGGTCAGAGGGCGGCGTCGTCCCAGCGCGGACCCGTGCCCGTGACGACCACACGACGGGGTTCGTCGGGGACGTCGTCCGGGTCGACGTCGTCGGTGGCGGGCGCGTCCGCTCCGGTCGCACGGATGATCTCGACGTCGAGGACACTGTCGGTGATGCCGTCGACGAAACCCCGGCCCCACTCGACCACGACGATCGACGCGTCCCAGTCGAGGTCGAGGTCGTCGAGCTCGAGCGGGTCGGACAACCGGTACGCGTCCACGTGCACGAGGTCCGGGCCGGCGGTCGTCGGGTGGGTGCGGGCGAGGACGAACGTCGGGCTCGACACCTGTCCCCGGGCACCGAGCGCGGCACCGAGACCGCGGGTCAGCGTGGTCTTGCCGGCGCCGAGCGGTCCGGTGAGCACGACGAGGTCACCGGCCCGGAGCACCGCGGCCAGACGTGCCCCGAGGGCGCCCATCTCGTCGGTGGTCGCGACGGTGGTGTCGAGCAGCACACGGGCCGACTCGGTCACGGCCGCTCGCCCCGCAGGTACTCGGCGACGTGGCCCTCGACGCGGTGCCCCTCGTAGACCCGCGGCACACGGGTGCCGATCCGGCAGACGATCTCCTCGCCGATGGTGCCGAGCGCCCGACCCCACTCGAGGACGGTCATCTCGTCGTGCTCGCCGGTGCCGAACAGCACCACGGTGTCCCCAACTTGCACGTCGTCGTCGCCGACGTCCACCAGGAACTGGTCCATCGCGACGCGACCGGCGATCGGGTAGCGGGTGCCGCCGATGGTGACCTCGATCCGGCCCTGTGCGAGTCGCGGCACACCGTCCGCGTAGCCGACGGGCACGAGGGCGAGGGTCGTCTCGTTGGCGGTCCGGTACGTGTAGTCGTACGAGACACCCGTGTCGACGGGCACCCGCTTCGTCTTCGCGACCGAGGCGGTCAGGGTCATCACGGGTTCGAGACCGAGGTCCGACGCCGAGACCCCGTCGGCCCCGGGGATGCCGAACAGGTTGGCACCCATCCGGACCATGTCCTTCCGGAACTCCTTGCGCTCCAGGCCGGCGAGCGAGGCGGCGACGTGCTCCATCGGGACGTCGAGCCCGAGGTCCTCGGCCTGCTCCACGGCGGCGTCGAAGAGGGCGACCGCGGACGCGTCGTCCTCGTCCGAGGACTCGGCGAGGTGCGTGTACGCGGCGACGACCTCGATCCGGCCGGCGCGCTGGGCGTCGACGGCGAGGGACACCAGCCCGGGCCAGGCCTCGAGGGTGGCGCCGTCACGGTGCAGCCCGGAGTCGACGCCGAGGTGCACCCGCGCCGGACGCTGGTCGACGGCGTCGATCACGCGCTGCAGTTCAGCGACGTTCGAGACGCCGAGGTCCACCGCGGAGTCGATGGCGTCGCGGAAGTCGAGGGCCGGGTCGTGCTGCCACGTGAAGAGGTGCACGTCCTCGCCGACGCCGATCGACCGCAGCCGCAGGGCGGCGGGGACCGTGAGCACCCCGATCCAGCGGATGCCGGCGTCGACGGCGGCGAGCGCGATCGGTTCGAGGCCGTGCCCGTAGGCGTCGGCCTTCATGATCGCCATCACCTCGACGGGGTCCATCCACTCACGGACCAGGTCGAGGTTGGCGCGGTAGGCATCGAGGTCGATCTCGGCCCGGCGCAGCGGCGCGTTCACGTCGTCCTCCGTTCCACGCTGCGGCCGACCCGGGCGACCACCTCGTAGTTGATCGTGCCGACCGCGGCGGCCCAGTCCTCCACCGCGGGGTCGCCGTTCGCCGGGTCGCCCCAGAGCACGGCCTCGTCGCCGATCTCCACGTCCGCGTCGCCGACGTCGACGTGCATCGCGTTCATCGCCACACGGCCGACGATCGGGAACGTCCGGTCCCCGATCCGGACCGAGACGCGGTTGCCGAAGTCGCGGTCGAAGCCGTCGGCGTAGCCGAGCCCGATGACGGCGAGACGGGTGTCGGCCTCGGCCCGCCAGGTGTAGCCGTAACTGACGCCCTCGCCCGCGCGCACCGGCACGGTCCGGAGCACCGCGGCCGTGACCCGCATCGCGGGCCGGAGGCCGAGGTCCGCCGACGTCCGGTCGGGGAAGGGGCTGAGGCCGTACAGCGCGAGCCCGACCCGCGCGAGGTCGTGCCGGGTCTCGGGGACGGCGATGCTCGCGGCGCTGGCGGCGAGGTGCACCACGTCCGGCACGATCCCGTTCGCGGCGAGGCCGTCGAGCGCTCGTTGCAGTGCGGCGTCCTGGTCGAGGTCGTCCGTCCGCGAGGCGTTCGACAGGTGTGACATGAGGCCCTCGACACGCGTTCGGGCGCCGCTCCGGGCGAGACGACCCGCGGTGGCGAAGAGCTCGGCCCACTCGGACTCGACGGCGCCGTTGCGGCTGAGGCCGGTGTCGACGCAGATGTGCACCGCGGGGACCTCGGAGTCCGCGGCGGCCGCCAGCTGCGATGCGCTCGACACCGCCGGCGTGACGCCGTACCGGGCAGCGCGGCGGAAGTCCTCGTCGGGGGCGTGCAGCCACGCGAGGATGCGGACCCCCTCGTCGATGCCCGCCTGCCGCAGGGCGACGGCCTCGTCGATGTCCGCGACGCCGAGCCACTCCGCACCGGCGTCCACGAAGGCCTGCGCGGCCTCGGCGGCACCGTGGCCGTACCCGTTCGCCTTGACGACCGCGATGACGCCGGACGGCGCGACCCGTTCGGCGACCGTCGCGTAGTTGGCGATCAGGGCTTCTCGGTCGAGCGTGATGCCGGTGAACGCACTCACTGTTGGTCCCCTTCCAGGACGACGAACGCGGTCGCGATCCCGCCGTCGTGCGAGAGCGACAGGTGCACGGACCCGACGCCACGTGCCTCCGCCACCTGTTGCGCTCCGCGGCGCAGCGTGAGCGACGGGTTCCGCTGGTCGTCCGAGACGACCTCGAGGTCCTGCCAGCTCAGTCCGGCACTCGACCCGAAGGCCTTGATCAGGGCCTCCTTCGCCGCGAACCGTGCGGCGAGCGAGGCGATCGGGCGCGGTTCCCCGTCCCGCACCAGTTCGGCGGGGGTGAAGAGCCGCGTGCGCATCGCCGGCGTGCGGTCGAGCACACGCCCGAACCGCTCCAGGTCGACGACGTCGACACCGATGCCGATGATCATCGTGCGACTACTCGACGGTGACCGACTTCGCGAGGTTGCGCGGCTGGTCGACGTCGAGGCCCTTGGCCGCGGCGAGCTCCATGCCGAACATGTGCAGCGGCGCCACGGCGAGCAGCGGCTCGAACAGCGGCGTCGCGAGCGGGATGCGCAGGACCTCGTCCGCGAAGGGCAGCACGGCGGCGTCGCCTTCCTCGGCGATGGCGATCACCCGGGCACCCCGGGCGCGGATCTCCTGGATGTTCGACACGACCTTCGGGTGCAGCGACCGCGGGTCACGCGGGGACGGCACGATCACGAAGACGATCTGGCCGGGCTCGATGAGGGCGATCGGTCCGTGCTTGAGCTCACCGGCGGCGAAGCCCTCGGCGTGGATGTACGCGAGCTCCTTGAGCTTCAGGGCGCCCTCGAGCGCGATCGGGTACCCGACGTGGCGGCCGAGGAACAGCACGCTGCGGGTGTCCGCCATCCAGCGCGCGAGGTCCTTGATGCCGGACGCGTCGTCGATGGTCTGCTGCAGCTTCGGCGCGAGGCCCTCGAGCTCGGCGACCTGCTCCGCGATCTGCTCGGCCGTCATCGTGCCGCGCAGGGTGGCGAGGTGCAGCCCGAGCAGGTAGAGCGCGACGCCCTGCGCGATGAAGGCCTTCGTCGACGCGACGGCGACCTCGGGTCCGGCGTGCGTGTAGATCACCGCGTCGGACTCGCGCGGGATCGTCGCCCCCTGGGTGTTGCAGATCGACAGGACCTGCGCGCCCCGCTCACGCGCGTACTTGACGGCCATCAGCGTGTCCATCGTCTCGCCGGACTGGCTGATCGAGACGACGAGGGTGCGCTCGTCGAGCACCGGGTCGCGGTAGCGGAACTCGTGCGCGAGCTCGACCTCGACGGGCACGCGGGCCCACTGCTCGATGGCGTACTTGCCGAGGATGCCGGCGTACGCCGCGGTGCCGCAGGCGATGACGATGACGCGGTCGACGGTGGTGAGACGCTCGGCGATCGGGTCGAGGTCGGTCAGGGTGACGGCGCCGTCGTGCACGCGGCCGAGGATCGTCTTCGCGACGGCCTCGGGCTCCTCGCTGATCTCCTTCGCCATGAACGAGGTCCAGCCGCCCTTGTCGGCGGCGGAGGCGTCCCAGTTCACCTCGAACTCGCTCGGGGTCGCCGGGGTGCCGTCGAAGTGGATGACGTCCACGCCGTCGGGGCGGATCGTGGCGATCTCGTCCTGCCCGATCGCCAGGGCGCGCTGCGTGTACGCGACGAACGCGGCCACGTCGGAGCCCATGAAGTTCTCGCCGTCGCCGAGCCCCACCACGAGCGGGGAGTTGCGGCGGGCACCGACGACGACGCCGGGCTGGTCGGCGTGCACGACGAGGAGCGTGAAGGCCCCGTCGAGTCGCTGCACGGCCTGCTGCATCGCGGACGTCAGGTCACCGGTCTCGCGGAAGGCCCGCGCGACGAGGTGCGCGGCGACCTCGGAGTCGGTCTCGCTGAGGAACTGCACACCCTCGGCCTGCAGCTCCGCGCGGAGCTCGGAGAAGTTCTCGATGATGCCGTTGTGGATGAGGGCGAGCTTGCCGCCGTCCGCCAGGTGCGGGTGCGCGTTGCCGTCGGTCGGCCCGCCGTGGGTCGCCCACCGCGTGTGGCCGATGCCGGTGCCGCCGTCGGCGATCGGGTGCGCTTCGAGCTCGTCGACCAGGGCCTGGAGCTTGCCCGCCTTCTTGGCGGAGGCGAGTTCCTGCGACCCGTCGACGACGGCGATGCCCGCCGAGTCGTAGCCGCGGTACTCGAGACGACGAAGACCACCGAGGAGCACGTCCTGGCTGCTGTTGCTGCCGACGTAGCCGACGATTCCACACATGGGGACGATCCTACGGTCTGCCTGGGCGACGACCCTGCGAACCGGCGGGGCTGGGGATAACGTTTGGGCCATGGGACGGTTCGACGACATCGCGATCACGACACTGCACGGCGAGGACACCACGTTCGGCGCCTACGCGGACAAGGCGGTGCTGGTCGTGAACGTCGCGTCCCGGTGCGGTCTCGCGCCGCAGTACGAGCAGCTCGAGGCGCTGCAGAAGGAGTACGGCCCGCGGGGCTTCACGGTCCTCGGCTTCCCGAGCAACCAGTTCCTGCAGGAGCTCGGCTCCTCCGAGGCCATCGACGAGTACTGCTCCACCACGTGGGGTGTCACCTTCCCGATGTCCGAGAAGGTGAAGGTCAACGGCAAGGGTGCGCACCCGCTCTACCAGGCCCTCAAGGAGACCGCGGACGCCGACGGCAAGGCCGGTCGCGTCACGTGGAACTTCGAGAAGTTCCTCATCGCACCGGACGGCACCGTGTCTCGCTTCCGTCCGACCACGAAGCCGGATGCCCCGCAGGTCATCGCCGCCATCGAGGCGGCCCTCCCCGCCTGATCAGCGCAGGCTGCGGGACGTGCGCGCCCACGGTGGTCGGCCTGGAGGCGCGGATCACGTGAGCGGATCCGCTCACGTGATCCGCGCCTCCAGTCAGTACGCTCGTTCCCATGCCGATCCCGGACACCGCCGTCGCGCACCCGACCCCCTTCGTGGAGATCCCGCGCGGCGAGTGGTCGCAGCTCGCCCCCAAGGAGCACCTCTCCCTGACCGAGACGGAGATCGTGCAGCTCCGCGGTCTCGGTGACCGGCTCGACATGCAGGAGGTGCAGGAGGTCTACCTGCCGCTCTCCCGGCTGTTGACGCTGTACGCCGCCGGGGCTCGGAACCTGCACGCCGAGACCAGTCGGTTCCTCGGGGACCGTGCCGGACGCACGCCGTTCGTGATCGGTGTCGCCGGGTCCGTCGCGGTCGGCAAGTCCACGGTCGCGCGTCTGCTGCGGGAGCTCACGAAGCGCTGGCCGGACACCCCGCGTGTCGAGCTCGTGACGACCGACGGTTTCCTCTACCCGAACGCCGAGCTCGAGCGGCGCGGGATCATGGACCGGAAGGGCTTCCCGGAGTCCTACGACCGTCGCTCCCTGCTGCGTTTCGTCAGCCAGGTGAAGAGCGGCGCGGCCGAGGTGCGGGCGCCGTACTACTCGCACCTCGTGTACGACATCGTGCCCGACGCCGAGATCGTCGTGCGGCAGCCGGACGTCCTCATCGTCGAGGGCCTCAACGTGCTCGCGCCGCCGGTGCACGGACGGCTGGCCCTGTCCGACCTGTTCGACTTCACGATCTACGTCGACGCGAAGACGAAGGACATCGAGGCCTGGTACGTCGATCGTTTCCTCGCCCTGCAGGAAGAGGCGTTCGCGAGCCCGGACTCCTTCTTCCACCGCTTCGCGTCGCTCTCCCGCGAGGACGCCGTGCGGACCGCGACCGAGGTGTGGCGCGCGATCAACGAGCCGAACCTCATCGAGAACGTGCTGCCGACCCGGTCGCGGGCGACGCTCGTGCTGAAGAAGGCCGCGGACCACAAGGTGTCGTCGGTCCTGCTCCGCAAGATCTAGGCGCGGGGGCGGCGGCGCGCGCCGCGCCGTGCGCGGGCGGGCGGCGGGCGGCGGCGCGCGCCGCGCCGTGCGCGGGCGGGCGGCGGGGCGCGGGCGGCGGGAGCTGCGATCGCACCCCCACACGAACATCGCGCCCCGGTGTGACGGGGCGCGATGTTCGTACGGGGGTGCGAAGTGCGGCGGGCCGACGGCCGGCAGCCGGCCAGCCGGCGGGCCGGCGGCCGGCGGCCGGCGGCCGGCACCTACGCGGCGTCGAGCGTCAGGCGCTCCTGCACCACGGCGGAGAGCTCGTCGGCGATGCGCTGCGCGGCCTCTTGTGAGGCGGCCTCGACCATCACGCGGACGACCGGCTCGGTGCCCGACGGACGGAGCAGCACGCGGCCGGTGTCCCCGAGGGCCTCGGTGGCGGCAGCGATGGCGTCCTGCACACCCTGGTCGGCGAGCCCGTGTCGGTCGACACCGCGCACGTTGACGAGGACCTGCGGGAAGACCGTCATGCACGAGGCGAGCTCCTGCAGGGACTTGCCCGTCCGCGCCATTTCGGCGACGAGGTGCAGCCCCGTGAGGATGCCGTCGCCCGTCGTGGCGAACTCGTTGAAGATGATGTGGCCGGACTGCTCGCCACCGAGGGAGAAGTCCCCCTCGGTCATCTTCTCGAGCACGTAACGGTCGCCCACGCCGGCCTCGATCACCGTGATGCCGGCGTTCGCCATGGCCCGCTTGAGGCCGAGGTTCGACATCACCGTGGCGACGAGCGTGTCGTCCTTGAGGTGTCCGCGCTCCTGCAGCGCGAGCGCGAGGATCGCCATGATCTGGTCGCCGTCGATCGCGTTGCCGGCGGCGTCCACCGCGAGGCAGCGGTCCGCGTCGCCGTCGTGGGCGATGCCGACGTCGGCACCGTGCGACAGCACCGCGCGGGCGAGGTTGTCGATGTGCGTGGAGCCGACACCGTCGTTGATGTTCATGCCGTCCGGGTCGGCACCGATCAGCGTGACCTTGGCCCCGGCGTTGACGAACACCTCGGGCGAGACACCGGCCGCGGCACCGTTCGCGCAGTCGAGCACGACGTGGATGCCCTCGAGCCGGTTCGGCAGCGTGCCGAGCAGGTGGACGACGTAGCGGTCCTCGGCGTCGGCGAAGCGGGTGATCCGGCCGACGTCACCACCGGTGGGCGTGGGCGCGGAGTGGTCGTGCATGGCCGCTTCGATGCGGTCCTCGACCTCGTCCGGGAGCTTCCGGCCGCCGGCGGCGAAGAACTTGATCCCGTTGTCGGGCGCGGGGTTGTGCGACGCGGAGATCATCACGCCGAAGTCGGCGTCGATGTCCGCGACGAGGAACGCGGCTGCGGGGGTCGGGATGACCCCGGCGTCGAGCACGTCGACGCCGGCGGAGGCGAGCCCGGCCGCGACCGCGGAACCCAGGAACTCGCCGGAGACGCGCGGATCGCGCGCCAGGACCGCGCGGGGGCGCGGTCGACCGGACGCCCGCCGGGCGTCCGCATGGTGTCCGTGTGTGAGAACGGCCGCGCTCGCCTGGGCAAGACCCAGTGCGAGCGCGGCCGTCAGCTCGCCGTTGGCGAGACCACGAACCCCGTCGGTACCGAACAGACGCGGCATGGCGATCGTCAGCCGGTGACGACTAGCGCTTCGAGAACTGCGAAGCCTTGCGGGCCTTCTTGAGACCGGCCTTCTTGCGCTCGATGACGCGGGCGTCACGGGTGAGGAAGCCGGCCTTCTTGAGGGCCGCGCGGTTGTTCTCGCGGTCGATCTCGTTCAGGGTGCGGGCGATGGCGAGGCGGAGCGCGCCAGCCTGACCCGAGGGGCCGCCACCGGTGATGCGGGCGACGACGTCGTACGAGCCGAGGAGCTCGAGGACCTTGAACGGGTCGTTGATGAGCTGCTGGTGCAGCTTGTTGGGGAAGTAGTCCTCGAGCGAACGGCCGTTCACCACGAACGTGCCGGAGCCCGGCACGAGGCGAACACGCGCGATGGCCTCCTTGCGGCGCCCGACGGCACCGCCGGAGACGTTGAGGATCTGACGGGGAGCGGCCTCGGCAGCGGCAGGTGCGCTCTCCGTGGTGAAGCTCTCCGGGGTCTGGTCGAGGGAGTCAGCGATCTGAGCCATGAGTTTTCTCTAGTCCTTGGAAGTCGTCGTGGCCGCTGTTACTGCGAGACCTGGTCGAAGGTGTACGTCTTGGGCTGCTGCGCGGCGTGGGGGTGCTCGGCACCCGCGTACACCTTGAGCTTCTTGAGCTGCTCGCGGCCCAGCGTGTTCTTCGGGAGCATGCCGCGGATCGCCTTCTCGACGGCGCGGGTCGGGTGCTTCTCGAGCATCTCCGGGTAGGAGGTCGCCGTGAGGCCGCCCGGGTAGCCCGAGTGGCGGTAGTAGACCTTCTTGGCGAGCTTGGAGCCGGTGAGGGCGACCTTGTCCGCGTTCACGATGATGACGTAGTCACCCATGTCCATGTGCTGGGCGAAGGTGGCCTTGTGCTTGCCACGCAGGAGCGCGGCGACGTGCGAGGCGAGGCGGCCGAGGACGACGTCGGTAGCGTCGATGACGATCCAGTCGTGCTGGACGTCTGCCGGCTTCGGTGAGAACGTGCGAGTCACAGGAGTGCTGCTTTCGTGTCGAGGTGAGGAGTCCGTGAATCCCACTCCGGTCGGGGTTCGGTGCGGCGGAAGCCGGTGGAACACCCGGGTGGAGGGCTCATCTGACTGTCTTGCGCGCGGGGCACGCAGACCAATGTGAGAGCCTACCGGACGCCCGTCGCCCCGGTCAAACCCGCGCGGCGCCGGCTCGCCCCCTTCCGCGCGTAGGAAGCCGTTCCGCGCATGGGCAGCCGTTCCGCGCGTAGGGGGCCGTTCCGCTCATGGGAAGCGCTTCCGCGCGTAGGGGGCAGGGATTTCCTGCATCCCATGCGCGATTCCGCTTCCTACCGCGGTTGTGATGGGAAGGAACGTCATGACTCGACCGAGCACACGGCCTGGAGGCGCGGTGCCAGCTGGCACCGCGCCTCCAGGCCGTCGGCTGGTCCGGTCCGTCAGCCGAACAGGCTGCGCAACCAGGCGATGAGCGCCGCGAGTGCGGCGAGCGCGTCCGCGATCGTGCCACCGCCGTGACCAGGGTTCCCACCGTGACCCGGGTTCCCACCGTGACCGGGCCCACCGTTTCCGGGGTCGCCCCCGTGACCCGGGTCCCCGCCGTCACCCGGCGCGGTGACGCCGGGCAGGTCGATGCCGACCAGGATCGGGTCGTGGTCGCTCGCGCGGTACACGTCGCCCTGGTAGAGGTCCGTGACGTTGTAGTCGTACCGGCTGTACTCCAGTCCGACGGACTCGACCGAGTTGATGTTCCAGATGTCCACGCCGGTGACGGTCCCCAGTGCCGCCGGTGATGCGAACACGTGGTCGAGGGAACCGCTCAGGCCGCTGAACACGTACGACCACTCGGAGGCGTCCTCGGTCGGCCCGAGGTCGGTGTAGCCGGCGGCGTCGAGGACGGCGACCGGGTCCTCCTGGCTGTAGGCGTTGAAGTCACCGAGCATGAACACCTTGTCGGTGCCGGCCTGTCGCTGCATCGCCGTCGAGAACGCGACGAGCGCCTTCGACTGCTCGACGCGGGAGTTGTTCGACGCGCCCTGGCCGTCGCCCTGGTCGGCATCGGCACCCGTGCCGGACCCCTTCGACTTGAAGTGGTTCGCGATCACGAGGAACGTGTCCTTCGCCGACGGCTTCGGGGCCTTCCCCTTGCCGGGCTTCGTGGGCACCGGGGCGAACGCCTGGGCGAGCGGCTGCCGGGCGTTCACGAACGCCGCCGAGTCGGTGAGGATCGTCGAGGCGCCGACCGGCTGGACGCGGTCCTTCTTGTAGATCAGTGCCAGACGGATGACGTCCTCGCTCGCCGGCACCTTCGCGGGCGACTTCGCGTACGCCCAGGTGTCCTTGCCGGTGGCGGTGTTGAGCGCCGCGACGAGCGTCGCGACCGCTGCGTCACGGTCCTGGCCGAACCGGGCGGAGTTCTCGATCTCCTCGAGGGAGACGACGTCGGCGCCGAGGCCGTTGATCGCCTTCACGATCTTCACCTGCTGGCGGGCCAGGTCGTCCGCGTTCGCGGCACCTCGGGCGTCGCAGCCGTCGCGCACCGTGACGGGGTCGCCGTCGCGGTCCGTGTAGTAGGTGCAGCCGGTGAGCTGGTCGCCGGTCGTCGGGAAGTAGTTGAGGACGTTGAAGCCGGCGAGGCGGATGTCTCCGCCGACGTTCTCCGGGGCGGCAGTTCGAACGTTCGAGAACGACGCCGGCAGGTCGGCCGCCGGGGTCGCGCCGGTGATCGGCGACGTCGGCTGGAACTTCCACGAGTCGTTCCGGTAGTCGAGGACCACCGGCCGGCCGAACGTCGCCGCTGCCCCCACGGTCACCGGGCCCTGGGTGAGCCACGACACCGGGATCGACTGGTTCGCCGCGGTGAGGAAGTTCGTGCTCGCCCCGTCGTCGAGGACCACCTTGCGTGCCGCGTTGTCCGCCGTGACCGCCGCTGCCTCGGCGCTGCCCGGTCGGGCCACCTCGGTCGGCTGGAGGAGCCGCTTCGTGCCCGAGGCCAGGACGACCTCGCCGTACTGGTTCGTCGTGTAGTTGTCGGCGACCGTGTAGTCGCCCTGCGGTGCGACGAGCATGCTCTCGAGCGACTCCCGCTGCGCGTCGGTGCGCGGGAACGCGAGGGTGGCCGGGACGGGCTGGACGACACCCTCGGCGGGGAGCGTCGTCAGGCCGGCGGCGGTGGGCACCGTCAGCTCGGTCAGGCCGTTGAACTCCGACACGGTGCCGGTCAGGCGCACTGCGTCGCCGATCGCCACGCTGCCGGCGGTCGCCGAGGAGTAGACGAAGACGGCGTCCGACGCGGTGTGGGTGGTGAGGTCCAGCGCCCCGCCGGTGCCGGCCGTCTGGATCGTGTAGCCGTTGAAGCCGCCGGTGGCGTAGACCGCGGTCACGACACCGTCGGTCGTGATCGCCTTGCCGGCGTAGGGCGAGGCGTCGCCCGTGCCCTGCAGCTGCGCGATCGAGATGGGCTCGGCCGGCGTGGTGGGGTCAGTGGGATCCGTCGGGTCGGTCGGGTCCGTCGGGTCGGTCGGGTCCGTCGGGTCGGTCGGCGTCGCGCCCGTCTCGCCCGCGGCGTTCTCGGGTGTGATCGACGCACCGAGCGTGAAGTCCGCCGCGTTCGAGTCGGTGTCCGTGGTGCCCGTGGTGCCCGTGCGGGTCAGGCCGTCCGGCACCGAGTTCGCCGTGCCGGCCGCCGCGACCGCGGTCTCGAAGGTGTTCGACGTGCCGTAGCCGAGCAGGTCGACGACTCCCGGGGTCCCCGACGTCACCGAGCCGGTGGGCAGCGAGAGCGCCGTCGCCTGGTCGGAGAGCACGAGGGTGCCGGTGGAGCCGGAGGGGTTCAGCCCGGTGACGGCGTCCGGCGTCGGCAGCGCGGCACCGGTCGTGCCGTTCGACCCCATCTGGACGAGGTAGGTGCCGTGGGCCGGGACGGACCCGCTGAGCTTCCCGACCGCGGGCGCACCGGTGCCCGTCGCGGCGCGGTACTGCACCGACCAGCCGTCGACGCTGACGGCGCTGTCGGTCGGGTTCCCGAGCTCGACGAACTTGTCGGTGAACGGCTGGTTCGCGCTGCCGCCCTTGAGGAAGGCCTCCGCGATGACCAGGCCGGTGCCGGCGGGGTTCGCGGAGGCTGCGGCGACGGAGACGAGCGGGGCCGCGAGCAACGCTGCGGCGGCTGTGGCGCACAGCACAGTGCGCGCGATGGATCTGTGCATGGTCCGCACGCTACCGACCTGCGGCGCCGCTCAGGTTTCCGGCGGGTGAACGATCCGTTCCACCCCTGATCGGGGTGCAGCCGCGGTCGGGTCCGACGCCGACGGGGCGGTGCGGCAGCGGCGCCGACGGGGCGGTGCCGACAGCGGTGCCGCTCAGGCGCTGACCGGCACCCACTCCGACCCGACCCGGTGCACCGCCGGACCGTGCCCCGGCAGCAGGATCTCCGGGATCGGCAGCGCCCGCGCGGAGGCGATCGCACGGTCCTGGTCGGCGGTGAAGAACGGCGTGATCATCCGCGGCCGCGGCGACCAGGACGCCGGCTGCGTGTCGTGCCGCGAGACCACCGCGTCCCCCGTGACGATCGCGTTCGCGGCGGGCAGCAGGTAGGCCGTGGACCCGTCGGTGTGCCCCTCAGCGGGCAGCGGCGTGATGGCCCGCCCGTCGAAGTCGGCGCCGGTGAAGGCGCGTGCGGACGACACGGTGGTGGGCCGGAGCGCGTCCGAGCGGATCGCCCGCGCGAGCCACCGGAGGACCCGCGGCGACGCCAGGCGTCCACCGATCTCGGCCGGGGTGACCTGCTGTCGGCCCGGTCCGCGCACGTTGTCGAGTTCGTCGGCGTGGGCGAGCACCTCGACGTCGGGGTACCGCGCGAGGATCCCCGGGAGGCCGCCGACGTGGTCGACGTGCCCGTGGGTGACGTAGACGCGGCGCAGGTCGTCGAGGTCGTGGCCGGCGTACTGCACGGTCTCGAGCACGAGGTCGGTGTCGGCGGGGTAGCCCGCGTCGATGAGGGCGACGCCGTCCTCCTCGGCCAGCACGACCCAGTTCGACACGGGGCCCTCGACGAAGACCACTCCGGGTGCGACGGACACGACGGAGCGGGGTTCGCGGGAGGTCATCCCTCGACGGTACCGTCCGCCGTGCGCCGCGCCCGCGTCTGCTCCGCGCGCGCGGCGAGCTCGTCGTCCGCCGGGTACCCGACCTCGGTCAGGGTGAGTCCCTTCGCCGGCGCCACCTTGAACTCGCTCGTCCGCGCCTGCGCGCTCCGCAGCTCCTCGAGACGCTCCGGCCCGAACCGTCCGTCACCCACCGCGATGGTCGCCCCGACCATCGCACGCACCATGGAGTGGCAGAACGCATCGGCCTGGAGGCGCGCCACCAGGACGCCGTCCGGCTCGCGGTCCCAGCGGAACTCCTGCAACGTCCGGATCGTGGTCGCGCCCTCGCGCGGCTTGCAGAACGTCGCGAAGTCGTGCAACCCCAGCAACCGCAGCGCACCGCGCTCCATCGCCGCCGGGTCCAGACGCGACGGGTGCCAGACGGTGTGCCCGCGCCGACGTGGATCGCGGGGGGCGTCGGCGTCCGCGATCCGGTACTCGTAACGCCGCCAGAGCGGGGAGAACCGGGCGTCGAACCCGTCCGGGGCGACCGATGCCCGCGTGACGACGACGTCGCCGTCGGGAGCGGCGAGGCCGTTGACGCGCTTGACGAGTCCGTCGAGCGAGGTCCGCGGCGGCCCGTCCGGTGCGGATCGACGCGGACGGGTGAGGGCGCCCCACTGCTCGGGCGTGAGGTCGACGTGGGCGACCTGGCCGGCGGCGTGGACGCCGGCGTCGGTGCGTCCGGCGACGGTGAGCTGCGGCGGCCGGCCCCATCGGGTGAAGACCGTGGCGAGCGCGCTCTCGAGGGCGCCCTGCACGGTCCGGAGGCCCGGCTGCCGGGCCCACCCGGAGAACGCGGCCCCGTCGTACGCGATGTCGAGCCGGAGCCGCACGCCGCTGCCGTCGCTGCCGCCGTCCACGCTGACCGTCTCGTCCACGCGACCACCGTACCGGGGCCGCACCGCGCCTCCAGGCAGTCCTCCACAGCACCCGCCTGACGTGCGTCGTCCACTGATGTCAGCGGCACGTCAGTGCGGTGTGAGCGCCGGGCGGCACGATCGTCCTCGACATCGACGAACCGCGTCGAGTCGCACGAAAGGACCTGGGCGAATGACCACCACACCGCTCGCGGTCGAGGCCATCGGCCTCGTGAAGACCTTCGGGACGAACCGGGCAGTGGACGGTGTCGACCTCCGAGTGGAGGCCGGGACGGTCTACGGCGTGCTCGGTCCGAACGGCGCCGGCAAGACCACCACCATCTCCATGCTCGCGACCCTGCTGCGTCCGGACGGCGGTGAGGCCCGCGTCTTCGGGCACGACGTCCGCCGCGAAGCCCAGGTCGTCCGCTCCCTCATCGGCGTCACCGGGCAGTACGCGAGCGTCGACGAGACGCTCAGCGCGACCGAGAACCTCGTCATCTTCGCGCGCCTGCTCGGCCTCGGCCGGGCCGAGTCGAAGCGGAAGGCCGTCGAGCTGCTCGAGCGCTTCGGCCTGACCGAGGCCGCCTCGCGCCCGCTCAAGAACTTCTCCGGGGGCATGCGCCGGCGTCTCGATCTGGCTGCGAGCCTCATCGCCCAGCCGCCGTTGATCTTCCTCGACGAACCGACGACCGGCCTCGACCCCCGGACCCGCTCGCAGATGTGGGACACCATCCGCGAACTCGTGGCGACCGGTTCGACGGTGCTGCTGACGACGCAGTACCTCGACGAGGCCGACCAGCTCGCCGACCGCATCGCCGTGATCGACCACGGACGCGTGGTGGCCGAGGGCACGAGCGACGAGCTGAAGTCGAGCATCGGCTCGGCGTCGCTGCAGCTCCGGCTGACCGATGCGCTCCGACTCGACGCCGCTCGTGCCATCGTCCGGAACACCCTCGGCGTGGACGCGGTGGCGAGTCCCGAGGGCTCCCGACTCACCGCGCCGATGTCCGACCCGGACCGCGTGACCGACCTCCTCGTGTCGTTCCGCGAGGCCGGCATCTCCCTCGCCGAGATGAGCGTGCAGAAGCCCACGCTCGACGAGGTCTTCCTGACCATCACGGGCGCACCGGCGACGACCGACGACGACACCCAGCGCGAGCTCGAAGGGAGCATCGCATGACCACCATGACCCCCACCACGGGCACCTCCACACCACGGGTCGCCCCACGCCCCGGCGTCGGCGGCTCCGGTCTCGGCGCCACGGTCCGGCAGTCCTTCACGATGGCGTACCGCGGCCTGGTGAAGGTCCGGCGGACGCCCGAGCAGCTGTTCGACGTCACCCTGATGCCGATCATCTTCACCGTGATGTTCACGTACATCTTCGGTGGCGCGATCGCCGGCGACATCGCCAGCTACCTGCCGATCATCATCCCCGGCATCCTCGTGCAGACGAACATCACGTCGTCGATCGTCACCGGCGTCCAGCTCCGCGAGGACATGGACAAAGGCGTGTTCGACCGCTTCAAGTCCCTGCCGATCGCCCGCATCGCACCGCTCGCCGGCGCCCTGCTGGCGGACACGGTCCGGTACGCGATCGCGACGACGATCACCTTCGTCACGGGCTTCGCGATGGGGCTCCGTCCCGAGGGCGGGTTCGGCTCGGTCGTCCTCGCCGGCCTGCTCGTGGTCGTGGTCGCCTGGGCGGTCAGCTGGATCTTCGCCTACTTCGGCGTCATCGCACGCACGGCGTCGAGCGTCTCCGGCATCTCGAACATGGTGCTGTTCCCGCTGACGTTCCTGTCGAACGCCTTCGTGCCGACCGACACCCTGCCGGACTGGCTGCGCTGGTTCTCCGAGGTGAACCCGATCTCGCACCTCATCACCGCCGTGCGCGACCTCATCAACCACGGCACCGTGACGGGCGACCTCTGGATCAGCCTGCTCGGCGCCGCCGTGATCGTCGCGGTGTTCGCCCCGCTCACCGTCCGGGCGTACATGCGGAAGGCGTGAACCGCAGCTCCTCGAGCAGGAGCCTCGCCCGCGCGACGGCCTCGGCCCGGTCCCACCCGGCCGAGGCCGTCTCGGCGTCGGCGAGCGCTGCGTCGCCGACCACGGCGGCCAGCACCGGCCGGACGCGGGTGTGCAGCAGCACGGCGAAGTCCTGCCGGGAGCCGAGCCGGGTGGCGAAGGACCAGCACCGGGCCGCGTGGTCCGCTCGGCCGGTGCGGGCCGCGGCGATCGCCAGTCCGAGGAACGCCGTGCCGATGACGGGCAGGTCGAGCCACCACGGGTGGACACGGAGCATCACGAGGGCTCCGACACGCAGGCGGCGGGCGACCGCGGTGCGGTTCGCGTCGGCCTGGAGGCGCGGCTCGGCTCCGGCGGGCGCGCTCGCCGCCGCCTCGTCCTCCGCCGCGAGTCGTGCCGCGCCTGCCATCAGGGACCAGTGCGGCGTCTGCTTCCGGTACGGGAACACGAAGTCCCAGGCTCGCGCGTACTCGGCGGCTGCGCCGGCGAAGTCGCCGTCGTACCGGGCGCACTCGGCACCGATGGCGACGGCGAGCACACCGATCTGCGCGCGGTCGCCGTCGAAGCCGCCTCGCGCCTCCACGGGTCGGTGCTGCAGGTCGGCCGCGATCGACCGGGCGCGCACGACGTCGCCGGTGGACGCGGCACAGAGCCCGATCGTCCAGCCGATCTCGTACAGGTCGTCGTCGGCACCGAACCGTTCGAGCTGCTCCCGGGCGACCTCGGCGGCTTCCAGCGCTTCGGTGTGCCGGCCGGTCTGCGCGAGCAGCTGGGTCATGGTGACCGCGCCGGATCCCGTGGTCCAGGCGTCGTCGGTGACCCGCGCGAGCGCTGCGGCCCGCTTCGCGTAGCGCAGGGCGTCGTCGAAGTCACCGTCGTTCTCGGCGAGCGGCGCGCTGAGCATGTTCGCCAGGCAGGCGACGCCGGGGTCGGCGTCGTCGCGGTACCGGGCGAGCAGGGCGTGGCCGTCGGCCGGGCGGCCGAGGGTGAGGAGCAGTGCCGCCTGCGCGTCCAGGACGGCGAACCCGGTCGCCCCCGCACGCATCGTGCGCCGGAGCGTCGACACCGCGAGCGCGGCCGTCCGCCGGTCGGTGAACGCCGACGACGCACCGGTCACGACGAGCCCGAGCACCACGGCGGGGCGGTCCTCCGGCCGCTGCGACATCCGCCGGAGCACCGGGACGATCTCCGGTCCGATCGCGACGACCTCGCCGTGGGCACCGCGGAGCGTCCAGAACCCGCCGAGCGCGGCGAACAGGTGCGCGACCGCGGGTCCGTCGCCGGAACCGAGGGCCCAGCGCAGGAGCGTCACGAGGTTGTCGGCTTCCCGGCCGACCTCGCGGAACCGGTCGAGCTGCGCTTCCCCGGTCAGGGTGAACAGGTTCCGGTCCGCGGCGAAGTCCCGCCCCCAGCCGATCATCGCCCGGCGCACGGCGTCGGTGGTCCCGCGCTCGTCGAGGCGCGCGGCCCCGAACTCGCGGACGGTCTCGAGCAGGCGGTAGCGGACGGGCTCCCCCTCGTGCTCGACGAGCTGGACGAGGGACTGCTCGACGAGTTCGGCGAGGTCGTCCAGCGCGTCGTCCCGTCGGTCCGGCGCGGCCACGGCCTCGACGGCGTCGACGGCGAGGCCGTCCGGGAACAGGGCGAGCCGGGTGAGCAGGTCCTGCGCTCCCGTGTCGAGCAGCCGCCAGCTCCACTCGATGACGGCGAGCAGGGTGCGGTGCCGTTCCGGAGCGCTGCGGTCGCCGCCCCGGAGCAGCGCGAACCGGTCGTCGAGCCGTCGTTCGATGTCGGCGGCACTCATGCCGCGGATGCGCGCGGCGGCGAGCTCGATCGCGAGCGGCGACCCGTCGAGCCTGGTGCAGATCCGGCGGACGGCGTCGACGGGCAGCACGGCACCGGGTCGTGCTGCCCGGGCGCGCTCGGTGAACAGCCGGACCGCAGCGCCGTCGGCCTCGACCGGCAGGGGCGCGAGGGGCGCCACGGCCTCGCCGGCGATCGCGAGCGGCGACCGCGACGTCGTCAGGATCCGGAGTTCCGGGGCGGCGGCGAGCAGGTCGGCGGCGATCGCGGCGACGGCGTCGACGAGGTGTTCGCAGTTGTCCAGCACGAGCAGGGTCGGACCGTCGGCGAGCGCTCGGACGACCCGGCTCCGCAGGTCGGCGACCACGACGTCACGGAGGGACCGCGCGGAGCGGAACTCGGCGATCCCGAGCAGTGCCCCGAGGGCGGGGACGACGTCCTCGGCGGCGAGCGGAGCCAACTCGAACACGACGACACCGCACGTCGCCGGCACGTCGGCGGCGACCGCCTGCGCGAGACGGGTCTTGCCGAGCCCGCCCGCGCCGAGGATCGTCACGAGGCGGTTCCGGGACAGCAGGTCCGTGACCGCGTCGACGTCGTCCTGCCGCCCGACCAGCGCGTTCGGCGCTGCCCGGAGGCCGATGCGGCGGGCCCGCCCGGTGTCGGCAGCCGATCGACGGAGCAGGTCGGCGTTCAGGCGCACCAGGTCGGCGGAGGGATCCGCACCGAGCTCGTCCACGAGACGGTCGCGGTGCGCGGCGAAGACGGCGAGCGCCTCGGCGGTGCGTCCCGCGGCGACGAGCGCGTGCATGCACCCGGCGACGGCGACCTCGTCGAAGGGGTTCGCCTGGGCCTCCGTCGTCCAGACGTCCACGGCCTCGTCGGCGTGGCCGGCGTCGAGGAGCGCCGTGCCGAGCGACCGGCGGAGCGCGCGCCGGGCAGCGGCGGCCCGTTCGGCGAGCGCGTCGCCGAGGTCGCCGTCGACGTCGTCGCCCGGCGTCCCCCGCCAGAGGTCCAGCGCAGCGCGGACGACGTCCGGTGCCGCGTGGTCCGCCGCCGAGCGTTCGGCGCGTGCGAGGTCGACGTCGTCGGGGTCGCACCCGAGTGCGTACCCGGTGCTGGTGGAGACGACGACGCCGTCCGCCAGGGTCCGCCGCAGTCGGGACACGAGCGTCTGCAGGGCGGCACGGGCGCCGCGGGGCTGGTCGGCCGGCCAGAGCTCGTCGATGAGCGCCTCGGTCGTCACGGCGTGCCCGCGTGCGAGCACGAGCGCGGTGAGGAACGACCGCGCGAGGGCCCCGGGGACGGGCGTCGGCAACCCCGAGGGGCCCGCGACCGTCACGGGTCCGAGGACGGCGACGCGGGGCTGCTCGGGCACAGTGCGAGTCTACGGACGGCGATGCCGGTCGGACACCGCGCGGACCGGCCTCAGACCGCCCGGTAGCGGGCCTGCAGCTCGGCGTACCGCGCGTCCCAGTCGAACGCCGCGATCCCGTCGAGGTCGCCGGCGAGGTCGAGCTCCAGCAACTCGAGGTAGGTGTGCCAGCCGGCGCCGTAGTTCCGGCTCGCGACGCCGTCGTGCTCGAGTCGGAGGGCAGCCCCGTCCGGCACGGCTGCGACCGTCAGGACGACCGTCGTCTCGTCCTCACCGCGCGCCTGCCACGTGGTCGTGAACGACCGCGGCGGATCGCACGCCGTGACGGTGCCCTCGGTGAAGGCGGTCCCGTCGTCGTACCGCGCGAGCCAGCGTCCCCCGAGCCGCAGGTCACCCTCGTACGGTGCCATCCACCGCGAGAGCCGCGCGCGGTCGGTCACCGCGTCCCAGAGGTCCTCGGGCGTGGTCGGGTAGGTCTGGGCGAACCGGAGGAGGTACCCGCCGGTCGGTGAGTCCTCGATGGTGCCGTCGGTGGTGCGCATGTCATGACTCCTCGTCGTGTCGTGCTGCGTCGGATGGTGCTGCGTCGGATGGTGCTGCGTCGTGCTCGGGCCGCGGCGCATCCGGTCGCTGGCGGCGGCCGCGGGCGATCTCGGTGGTGAGGGCGTCGAGCCGCTGCCGCCAGAGCGCGCGGTACCGTTCGACGGCGTGGTCGAGCTCGTCGACCGCGCGGGCTTCCAGCCGGTACACACGCGACGTCCCACGAGGTGCAGCGGACGCGAACCCGGCCTCGCGCAGGACCCGGAGGTGTCGGGAGACCGCGGGCTGGGAGATGCCGAACTCTCCGGCGATGACGTCCGTCAGTGCGCCGGCGGTGTGGTCGTCCTCGGCGAGGAGCTCGACCAGCCGTCGACGGACCGGGTCACCGAGGACGTCGAATGCGTGCACGTCGCCAGTCTATAACCTAAGCGTTATAGAAATCGACGGTCAGTCCCGTGCGCGTCCGTGCGCCGACGGGCCGGTCCGGGTGTCGAGGTCGCTCGTCGCACGGCGCTCCGACTCGACGATGCCCCGGAGCGCGACGAGCGCCGCGGAGGTCACCGCCACGTGCGAGGGGTTCTCGCGCGAGGCGTCGAGCGCCCGCTCGACCTCCGCGATGGCATCGTCGCCCGCTTCCTCCGGACTGTCGCCACGGATCACCCGGGAGATCTGCCGCATCGCCTTCGACAACGGCTCCGCGAACGCCGGGTCGGGTCGCCCGAGCCCCTCGGACACCGGCCCGGACCGTGCGACGAGCTCCGTGAGGTCCGTCGTGTACCAGGCCACCCGCTCGAGCGCCCGGAAGCGTGCCCCGTCCTTCTGCAGCCGTGCACGCGACCCCCGGAGCGCGCCGCGGGGGTTGAGCCGTCTGCTCTCGTGCGCGATGGACACCCGGGAACGCACGTCGGCGATCGCCCGGTCGAGCCGGTCCTGCTGGTGGTCCCACGCCTTCTCGTCGCGCTTGCCTTCCTCGAGCACGTTCGCGAGCCCGTCCAGGTGGTCAGCGAGGACCTCGTTCACCGCGTCGATGCGGTGCTCGGCGTCCCAGAAGTGCAGCGGCGGGAAGACGAGGAAGTTCACGAGCAGTCCGACCGTGACCCCGACGGCCATCTGCACGAGGTACCCGAGCGAGTACCCCTCGGCATGCGCGCCGCCGACGAGCAGGACGAACAACGCCGCCGTCGACACCCACGAGCTGCCCTCCCCGAGCACGCGGAAGCCGCCCACGAGCACCCCGATGCCGACCGCGAGCGCGACCGCGAGGAACCCGGGGTCCCCCACCCACATCGTGAACCCGGCGATGAGGATCCCGAGGCCGATCCCCACGAGCGTCTGCACCCCGCTCCGGATCCCGGCGAACACGGTCGTCTGCATCGCCACGACGGCGCCGAGCGGTGCGTAGTACGGGTACTCGGCTGCGACACCGGGGACGTGCCGGGCGACGAACCAGGCGATCACCGCGGCGGCGGCGGCCTTGCCGGCGTGCAGCAGGCGTGGCTGGGTCCCCGAGGTCCGGCTCCACCGCCAGATCCGGGTACCGACCCCCGCGACGTGCTCGAAGGGCATGTGTTCCTCTCGTCGTGTCGGCCGGACAGGATACGGGACGCATCCCCGGAACACGAGGAAGCCCCCGCGACGTGCGTCGCGGGGGCTTCCTCGTGGTGGTGTTCGGACTACTTGCTGTCGTCCGACTTCGCAGCAGCGTCTTCCTCGACCTCGGCAGCAGCCTCGGTCTCGGACTCCTCGGCGACCGGAGCGGACTCCTCGGTGGTCTCGGTCTCCTCGACCGGGGCCTCCTCGGTGCTGGTCTCGTCGGTGCTGGTCTCGTCGGCGGCAGGCTCCTCGACCGGCGCAGCGGCGGCCGGAGCAGCGTTGCGCGTCACCGGCGCGGGCGTGCCCGACACCGGCTCGAGGACGAGCTCGATCGACGCGAGGGGAGCGTTGTCGCCCTTGCGGAAACCGAGCTTCGTGATGCGGGTGTAGCCGCCCTGACGGTCGGCGACCTGCGGAGCGATCTCCGTGAACAGCGTGTGCACAACGGACTTGTCGCGGAGGGCGGCGATGACCCGACGACGAGCGTGCAGGTCGCCGCGCTTCGCGAACGTGATGAGCCGCTCGGCGACCGGACGGAGGCGCTTGGCCTTCGTCTCGGTGGTGGTGATGCGACCGTGCGTGAACAGGGCGTTGGCGAGGTTGCTCAGGAGCAGGCGCTCGTGGGCGGGGCCGCCACCGAGGCGGGGGCCCTTGGTGGGCTTCGGCATGTCAGTTCTCCAGTGGTGAAAGAGTTGTGCGCGCTACGTCAGCGGCACGCTTGCGCGTGAGCGCGAGGTCAGTTGTTGGACTCGTCCTCGTCGTACCCGCTGTAGAAGTGGGCGCCGTCGAATCCGGGGACGGTGTCCTTGAGGGACAGGCCGAGCTCGGTGAGCTTGTCCTTGACCTCGTCCACCGACTTCTGACCGAAGTTGCGGATGTTCATGAGCTGCGTCTCCGACAGGGCGACGAGCTCGGACACCGTGTTGATGCCCTCCCGCTTGAGGCAGTTGTAGCTGCGGACCGACAGGTCGAGGTCCTCGATCGGGGTCTGCAGCTCGTTCGAGAGCACCGCGTCGACCGGCGCGGGGCCGATCTCGATGCCCTCGGCCGCCGTGTTGAGCTCACGGGCGAGCCCGAACAGCTCGACGAGCGTCCGGCCGGCCGATGCGATGGCGTCGCGCGGCGTGATGGCCGGCTTCGACTCGACGTCGACGACCAGGCGGTCGAAGTCCGTGCGCTCACCGGCACGCGTCGCCTCGACGCGGTAGGTGACCTTGAGGACCGGGGAGTAGATCGAGTCGATCGGGATCTGACCGGCCTCGCTGAACTCCGAGCGGTTCTGGGTCGCCGAGACGTAGCCACGGCCACGCTCGATCGTCAGCTCGAGCTCGAAGCGCGCGGTGTCGTTCAGGGTCGCGATGACGAGGTCCGGGTTGTGGATCTCGACGCCGGCCGGCGCGGAGATGTCCGCAGCGGTGACCTGACCGGCACCCTGCTTGCGCAGGTACGCCGTGATCGGCTCGTCGTGCTCGCTGGAGACGACCAGGCTCTTGATGTTGAGGATGATCTCGGTGACGTCTTCCTTGACACCGGGAACGGTGCTGAATTCGTGGAGGACGCCGTCGATGCGGATGCTGGTGACAGCCGCACCGGGGATCGAGGAGAGGAGCGTGCGGCGCAGCGAGTTGCCGAGGGTGTAGCCGAAGCCCGGCTCGAGCGGCTCGATGACGAAGCGCGAGCGGAACTCGGAGATCGTTTCCTCGGTCAGGGTGGGGCGCTGTGCAATGAGCACTGTGGGATTCCTTTCGGCGAAGTGTCCGCTATATGACACTTGGCGGTACGACGGGGCCAGCCGGGCCCCGACGGGTCTGTTGAGTTGTGATCACGCGCACTGATGTGCGCGATCGAACGACCAGGAATGGCCGCGGGCCCTGCCCGGCCCCGTCGGAGTGGATCCGATCAGGGGACGAGCAGGGCGCGGCCGGTTGCTCCTCGCGTCAGACGCGACGGCGCTTGGGCGGGCGGCACCCGTTGTGCGCCTGCGGCGTGACGTCGTTGATCGAGCCGACCTCGAGGCCAGCGGCCTGGAGGGAGCGGATCGCGGTCTCGCGGCCCGAACCCGGACCCTTCACGAAGACGTCGACCTTCTTGACGCCGTGCTCCTGCGCCTGACGCGCAGCGGACTCGGCGGCGAGCTGCGCCGCGAACGGCGTCGACTTGCGCGAACCCTTGAAGCCCACGGCTCCCGAGGACGCCCAGCTGAGGACGGCACCCGAGGGGTCGGTGATGCTGACGATCGTGTTGTTGAACGTGCTCTTGATGTGGGCCTGGCCCACAGCGACGTTCTTCTTCTCCTTGCGGCGCGGCTTGCGCGCGGCAGTCTTGGGGGTAGCCATCGGGGTCTCCTATCGAGCCTTCTTCTTGCCTGCCACGGTGCGCTTCGGACCCTTGCGGGTACGCGCGTTGGTCTTGGTGCGCTGACCGCGCACCGGGAGACCACGACGGTGGCGAAGACCCTCGTAGCTACCGATCTCGACCTTGCGGCGGATGTCGGCGGCGACCTCACGGCGGAGGTCACCCTCCACCTTGAAGTTGCCCTCGATGAAGTCACGGAGGGCGACGAGCTGGTCGTCGGTCAGGTCCTTGACGCGGATGTCACCGGAGATACCGGTCTCGGCGAGTGCCTGGACCGCGCGGGTACGGCCGACGCCGTAGATGTACGTGAGTGCGATCTCCACGCGCTTCTCGCGCGGGATGTCGACGCCTGCTAGACGTGCCATGTGATGGCTGCTCCTGTTGTCGATGGAGGTGTGGCGCAGTACCGGTGCTCGGGCCTCCGACCCGAGGTGTCCCCCTGGTGTCGGCCGGAGCCGGACCAGGGTTCTGGTACTGCGTTTTCGGTGTTCAGTTGTGGTTCCTGCGCAGGCCGCCCGGAGGCGATCCGCATCAGGCAGTGCGGGACTAGCCCTGACGCTGCTTGTGACGCGGGTTGCTCTTGCAGATCACCATGACGCGGCCCTTGCGGCGGATGACACGGCAGTGCTCGCACATGGGCTTGACGCTGGGCTTGACCTTCATTGTTCGTTCCTCGTGCTCGCTGGCTTCGTGCTCGGCAGGGTTGCCGAGCCGTTCCTTTCCAGCTCGCGGATCACTTGTAGCGGTAGACGATCCGGCCGCGGGTCAGGTCGTACGGGCTCAGCTCCACGATCACGCGGTCCTCAGGGAGGATGCGGATGTAGTGCTGGCGCATCTTCCCGGAGATGTGCGCGAGGACCTTGTGTCCGTTGGTCAGCTCAACGCGGAACATCGCGTTGGGCAGAGCTTCGAGCACCGAGCCTTCGATCTCGATGACGCCGTCTTTCTTGGCCATAGCCTCACTGTCGCTTGATTGGATTACCGGTGTGATCCCCGAGCCGGTCTGCGGGTCGGGCGCCACGCCAAGAAGGCATGGCACACCAAAGATCGATCTTATGTGATAGACCCAGGATTGCCAAGTGGAGACAGCGAAGTCCCCACGTTTGGGGCTTCCCGGAGCGCGCCGCCCCGGGCAGTCTGAGTGTTCCACAGTGCTTTGACGGCACGTTCTGGGCCGTCACCAGTCACCGGACCCTAGCGTGACCTCGCTGAACCGTCCGGCCGCTCCCACCCGAGCCGGACCCTCGAACGGAGACCACGTGCCCGACGCCACCCGACGACCGCTCGCCCGACACGGCCGGCTCCCCCGCCGCCGCGGATGGACGACGCTGGCGTCGATCGTCGCGTCCGCCCTCGCCGTCGTCCTCGTCAGCGGCACGAGCGTCGCCGCCATCGCCGGCGCCCAGCTCGCCAGCGCGCCGAAGACCGTGCAGCTGAGCACCGACGACCAGAGCACCGCGAAGACCGCCGACATCACGGCGATCAAGGGCGGCGCGAACATCCTCCTCATCGGCAGTGACACCCGCGTCGGGCAGTTCGACTCCGCCGACGACGTGCAGGGCGCCCGCAACGACGTCACGATGCTCATCCACATCTCGCAGGACCACCAGCAGCTGACCGCGATCAGCTTCCCGCGCGACCTCATGGTGCCGATCCCGGCGTGCTCCAACCCCGAGACGGGCACCACGTACCCGGCGGCCACCTCGGCCCAGTTCAACACCGCGCTCGGGAACGGCGGCGTCTCCTGCGTCGTCGACACCGTCGAGAACCTGACCGGCCTGAGCATCCCGTACGCCGGACTCATCACCTTCGACGGCGTCATCGAGATGTCGAACGCGCTCGGGGGCGTCGACGTCTGCGTGGCCGACCCGATCAACGACACCTACACCGGCCTGCACCTGACGGCCGGGTCCCACAACCTCGAGGGGTCCGACGCCCTCGCCTTCCTCCGCACGCGCCACGGTGTGGGTGACGGCAGCGACCTCGCGCGGATCAGCTCGCAGCAGGTGTTCCTGTCGGCCCTGCTCCGCAAGGTCACCTCGGACGGCACGCTGTCCAACCCGATCACGCTGTACAAGCTGGCCGGTGCCGCGCTGTCGAACATGACGCTCTCGGACGGACTCGCCCAGGCCCGCACCCTCGTCGGCCTCGCCGGAGCACTCCGTGGCATGAGCACTGCGAACATGCTCTTCGTGCAGTACCCCGTCGCCGACGACCCCGCTGACAGTGCCCGGGTCATCGTCGACCAGGACACCGCACACACGCTCAACGTCGCGCTGCAGAACGACCAGAAGACCTCGCTGAGCGACTCCTCGACGGGTCGCGCCTCGGAGGAGTCGACCGGCACCGCGACGACCGCACCGTCCTCGGGGGCGTCGAGCAGCGGATCGTCCACAGGTTCCTCGTCCGCCGGCACGTCCACCGGGACGGCGACCGGTACCGGCACCTCGGCCGCGACGCCGACGACGACGCCGCTCCCCTCGTCCATCACCGGACAGAGCGCCTCCGAGCAGACCTGCTCCGTCGGCAACTGATCGTCCGGGCCGACGGGCCCGGCCGACCGGACACGACGGTGGGCGGACGTCCGGACCGGACCGCGGGGATGGTCGTGAGCCCGGCGCGTGGCCGGGCCGACGGGGCGGGCGCGCGCCGTGCCTCCAGGCAGGGAGGACGGGCCTGGAGGCGCGACCTACGGGATCGGGACGGGCGTCACACCCAGCGGGGCCAAGCCCGAAGCGCCACCGTCGGTGGCCGTGAGCACCCAGATGCCGCCCGCGTGGACCGCGATGCTGTGCTCCCAGTGCGCCGCGTCGGAACCATCCAGCGTGCGGACCGTCCAGTCGTCGTCGTCCGTCGAGCTGTCGATCGTCCCGGCGGTGACCATCGGCTCGATCGCGACCACGAGACCCGGCTTCACCGCGGGACCCGCGCCGCGCACGCGGTAGTTGAAGACCGGCGGGTCCTCGTGCATGGACCGGCCGATGCCGTGTCCGGTGAAGTCCTCGACGATGCCCCAGGCACCCGTCTCGTCGATGGCGTCCTCGATGACGGCACCGACCTCGTGCAGGTTCTTCGTGTGCGCGAGCGCGGCGATGCCGTGCCAGAGCGCGCGCTCGGTGGTGTCGCAGAGCGTCTGGCGTGCTGCTGTCAGGCCCGCGTCACCGCCAGGTACCACCATCGTGAACGCACTGTCGCCGTTCCACCCGTCGACCTCGGCGCCGGCGTCCACCGAGACGATGTCACCCGGCTGCAGGACCCGGTCGCCCGGGATCCCGTGCACGACCTCGTCGTTCACCGACACGCACAACGTGTGGTGGTAGCCCGGGACGAGCTGGAAGTTGGGGATGCCGCCACCGTCACGGATGACGGCCTCGGCGATCGTGTCGAGCTCGCCCGTCGAGATGCCCGGACGGATCGCGTCGCGGACCGCGTTCAGTGCCGCCTCGGTCAGGAGCCCCGGGCGCACCATGGCGCGGAGCTCCTCAGGCGTCTTGTAGATCGAGGGTTTCCGGAGCCGGACCACGTGGCGTCAGACGCCCGCGGTCAGCCCGCGCGAGGACAGGGCGGCCTGGATGCGGTCGCCCACCTCGTCGATGCCACCGAGACCGTCGACGTCGACCACGAGCCCACGCTCGCCGTACGCGTTCACGATCGGGGCGGTCTGCTCCGCGTAGACCTGCTGACGACGACGGATAGTCTCCTCGTTGTCGTCGCTCCGACCCTGCTGCTCGGCACGCTTCAGGAGACGGCCCACGAGCTCGTCCTGGTCGGCCACGAGCTGGATGACCGCGTCGATCGCGGTGCCCTGCTCGGCGAGCAGCGCGTCGAGGTACTCGACCTGCCCCACCGTGCGCGGGTACCCGTCGAGCAGGAACCCGTCCCGCGCGTCCGGTTCCTCGAGACGTGACTTCACGAGCTCGTTCGTGAGGGAGTCCGGGACGTAGTCGCCCGCGTCCATGATCGCCTTCGCCTGGACGCCGAGCGGAGTGCCGTCGGTGACGTTCTTGCGGAAGATGTCGCCCGTGGAGACGGCGGGGATCCCGAAGGACTCGGCGATGCGGCCGGCCTGCGTGCCCTTCCCTGCTCCGGGGGGTCCGACGATGATGAGACGTGCGCTCAACGGAGAAGCCCTTCGTAGTGACGTTGCTGCAGCTGCGAGTCGATCTGCTTCACGGTCTCGAGACCGACACCCACGATGATGAGGATGCTCGCGCCACCGAACGGGAAGTTCTGGTTCGCGCCGAACAGCGCCAGTGCTGCCAGCGGGATGAGCGCGATGAGACCGAGGTAGAGCGAGCCGGGCAACGTCACCCGGGTCAGGACGTAGTCGAGGTACTCGGCCGTCGGACGGCCGGCCCGGATGCCCGGGATGAAGCCGCCGTACTTCTTCATGTTGTCGGCGACCTCTTCGGGGTTGAAGGTGATCGCGACGTAGAAGTACGTGAACCCGACGATGAGCAGGAAGTACAGGACCATGTAGAACCAGTTGTCACCCGAGGTCAGGTTGGACTGGACCCAGGTCACCCAGGCGGCCGGCTCGGTGCCGTCGGAGGGCTGGTTGAACTGCGCGACCAGGGCCGGCAGGTACAGCAGCGACGAGGCGAAGATGACGGGCACGACGCCGGCCATGTTCACCTTGATCGGGATGTACGTGTTGTTGCCGCCGTAGGTGCGTCGACCGACCATGCGCTTGGCGTACTGGACGGGGATGCGCCGCTGCGACTGCTCCACGAACACGACGGCCATCATGATGACCAGGCCGACGAGGATCACGAAGAGGAAGAGCTCGAACGACTGCGACTGCTCGATGGCCCAGAGCGCCGACGGGAACTGCGCCGCGATCGACGTGAAGATGAGGAGCGACATGCCGTTGCCGATGCCGCGCTCGGTGACGAGCTCGCCCATCCACATGATGAGGCCGGTACCGGCGGTCAGGGTGACGACCATGAGCATGATCGCGTACCAGCTGTCGTTCGAGATGATCGACGAGCAGGAGGACGACGCGTTGGTGCCGAAGAGGGCACCGGAGCGTGCGACCGTGATCAGGGTGGTGGACTGCAGCACGCCCAGCGCGATGGTGAGGTAGCGCGTGTACTGCGTCAGCTTGGCCTGACCGGACTGACCCTCCTTGTAGAGGGCGTCGAAGTGCGGGATGACCACGCGCAGGAGCTGCACGATGATCGACGACGTGATGTACGGCATGATCCCGAGCGCGAAGACCGAGAGCTTCAGCAGCGCGCCGCCGGAGAACAGGTTGATGAGGTCGTAGAGACCGCCGGACGACGAAGCGCTGGCAAGGCAGGTCTGCACGGCCGAGTAGTCGACGAACGGTGCCGGGATGTACGACCCCAGGCGGAACAGCGCGATGATCGCGAGGGTGAAGCCGATCTTCTTGCGAAGATCTGGGGTGCGCATGATGCGCGCGACCGCTCTGAACACGAGGACTCCGAACTTCTGGGACCGGCGACCCGATCGAGGGCCGTCACCGGTGTGGTCGGCAGGACCGACCTGGCCGGCGGACGCCGACCACTGTCAAGGAAACCGTAACGGCGGCCCGTGCGCAAACGCACGGGCCGCCGACGGGGGTTACTGGGAGACGGTGCCGCCAGCAGCCGCGATCTTCTCGGCGGCGGACGCCGAGACCTTGTCGACCGCGACCGTGAGCTTCACGCTGATGTCACCCTGACCGAGAACCTTGACCTTCTCGTTCTTGCGGACGGCGCCCTTGGCGACCAGGTCCGCGACGGTGACGTCGCCACCGTTGGGGTAGAGCTCCGCGATCTTGTCCAGGTTCACGACCTGGTACTCGACACGGAACGGGTTCTTGAACCCGCGGAGCTTCGGGGTGCGCATGTGCAGCGGCATCTGCCCACCCTCGAAGCCGACCTTGACCTGGTAACGAGCCTTCTGGCCCTTGGTACCACGGCCGGCGGTCTTGCCCTTGGAGCCCTCACCACGGCCGACGCGGGTGCGAGCCTTCTTGGCACCCTCGGCGGGACGGAGGTGGTGCAGCTTCAGGACCTGCACGCGCTCGTTCTTCTCGTCGCTCATGCGTCGACCTCCTCGACCTTCACGAGGTGCGCCACCGTTGCGACGTACCCGCGGTTCTGGGCGTTGTCCTCACGCAGGACCGTACGGCCGATGCGCTTGAGACCCAGGCTGCGGAGCGTGTCGCGCTGGTACTGCTTCTCGCTGATAACGGACTTCGTCTGCGTGATCTTCAGCATCGCCATCACGCACCTGCCTTCTCGGACGCGGCACGCAGAGCAGCGGCCTCGGCCTGGAGCAGACGATCCGGGACGACCCGGTCGACGGGGAGACCGCGGCGGCTTGCGACCGCGCGGGGCTCCTCGAGCTGCTTCAGCGCCGTGACGGTCGCGTGCACGATGTTGATCGTGTTCGACGAACCGAGCGACTTGCTCAGCACGTCGTGGATGCCGGCGCACTCGAGGACGGCGCGGACCGGACCACCGGCGATGACACCGGTACCGGCAGCAGCCGGACGGAGGAGCACGACACCGGCAGCGGCCTCACCCTGCACGGGGTGCGGGATGGTGTTGCCGACGCGGGGGACGCGGAAGAAGTTCTTCTTCGCTTCCTCGACACCCTTCGAGATGGCGGTCGGGACCTCGCGGGCCTTGCCGTAGCCGACGCCCACCAGACCGTTGCCGTCACCGACGACGACGAGCGCGGTGAAGCTGAAGCGACGACCACCCTTGACGACCTTGGAGACGCGGTTGATGGTCACGACGCGCTCGAGGAACTGGCTGTCCCCACCCCGCCCGTTGCGGTCGTTGCCACGGCCGCCACTCTGCTGACGGTCGCGCCCGCCACCACGGCGGCCACGGTTGTCCGCGGAGTCGCGGTTGTTCGATGCCGAACCTGCGGCGGTCTCGACGGGACGCTCGACGACCGGGACCTCGGGCTCCTTGGCCGCGGGGGCCTCGGTGCTCGTGGACTCGGCGTCGGTTGCCTCGGTCGACTCGGTGGTCTCGGTCGAGGCGGTGGCCTCGGTCGACTCCGTGGTCCCGGTCGACGCAGCGGCGTCCGTGGCCTCGGTCGACTCGACGTTGGCGTCTTCGTTCGTGTTCGCGATGTCGCTCACAGGTTCAGCCCTCCTTCACGGGCACCATCGGCGATCGCGGCGACGCGACCGGCGTACTTGCTACCACCGCGGTCGAAGACCACGGCCTCGACGCCGGCAGCCTTCGCGCGCTCGGCGAGGAGCTCGCCGACGCGACGGGCCTTAGCCGTCTTGTCGCCGTCGAACGTACGGAGGTCGGCCTCCATCGTCGACGCGCTGGCGAGGGTGTGACCCTTGGCGTCGTCGATGACCTGGACGAACACGTGGCGCGACGAGCGGGTGACGGCGAGACGCGGACGCATCTCGGTGCCGCTGATCTTCTTGCGGAGACGGTTGTGACGACGCGCCTTGGCGGCCGACTTGCTCTTGCCTCGGATTCCGATGGCCATGATCACTTACCTGACTTTCCGGCCTTGCGGCGCACGATCTCGCCCGCGTAGCGGACGCCCTTGCCCTTGTAGGGCTCGGGCTTGCGCAGCTTGCGGATGTTGGCAGCGACCTCGCCGACGGACTGCTTGTCGATGCCGATGACGGTGAGCTTGTTGTTGCCCTCGACGGCGAAGCTGATGCCCGCGGGCGGCTCGACCGTGATCGGGTGGGAGTACCCGAGCGCGAACTCGACGTTGTTGCCCTTCGCCTGCACGCGGTAACCGGTGCCGACGACCTCGAGGCCCTTGGTGTAGCCCTCGGTGACGCCGACGATGTTGTTCGCGATGAGGGTCCGGGTCAGGCCGTGCAGCGCACGCGAGCTGCGCTCGTCGTCCGGACGGGTGACGAGGACCTGGTTCTCCTCGACCTTGGCCTGGATGGGCTCTGCGACGACGAGCGCGAGCTCGCCCTTCGGGCCCTTGACCGCCACGTTCTGACCGTCGATGGAGACGGTCACGCCGGCGGGGATGTCAATGGGAAGACGTCCGATACGAGACATTGTCGATCACCACACGTAGGCGAGGACTTCCCCACCCACGCCCTTCTGCTCGGCTTCGCGGTCAGTGAGCAGTCCCGACGAGGTCGAGAGGATCGCCACGCCGAGGCCACCGAGGACCTGGGGGATCTCCGTCGACTTCGCGTACACCCGGAGGCCGGGCTTCGAGACGCGCTTGATGCCGGCGATCGAACGCTCGCGCTCGGGGCCGTACTTCAGGTCGATCGTGAGGGTCTGCCCGACGCGGGCGTCCTCGATCTTCCACTCGCTGATGTAACCCTCGCGCTTGAGGATCTCAGCGATGTTCTTCTTCAACTTGGAGCTGGGAAGCGAGACGTCGTCGTGGTGCGCCGAGTTCGCGTTCCGCAATCTGGTCAGCATGTCTGCGACCGGATCGGTCATCGTCATGATGGTCGTCCATTCTTCGCCTGGTTTCGACACCCGTTCCACGAATGCCGACCTGAGCGATCGGGTGATCCGGGGGCGATTCCCCTGGATCGGTGTGTTCGTGCGTGCGGGCCGGAGGACGTGAATCCTCCGGCCCGCACCGCCCGAAGTATCTTAGACCGTCTGCTCGGCAGAACGGAACGGGAACCCGAGCTGGCGGAGCAGCGCGCGACCCTCGTCGTCCGACTTCGCGGTGGTCACGACGGTGATGTCGAAGCCACGCACGCGGTCGATGCGGTCCTGGTCGATCTCGTGGAACACGGACTGCTCCGTGAGACCGAACGTGTAGTTGCCGTTGCCGTCGAACTGCTTGTCGCTGAGCCCGCGGAAGTCGCGGATGCGGGGCAGTGCGAGGGTCACCAGGCGGTCGATGAACTCCCACGCGCGGTCACCACGGAGGGTGACGTGCGCGCCGATGGCCTGGCCCTCACGCAGCTTGAACTGCGCGATGGACTTGCGGGCCTTCGTGACCTGGGGCTTCTGACCCGTGATCGCCGTGAGGTCCTTGATGGCCCCCTCGATGATCTTCGAGTCACGAGCCGCTTCACCGACGCCGGTGTTCACGACGACCTTGACCAGGCCGGGGACCTGGTTGACGTTCGCGTACCCGAACTGCTCGGTGAGGGCAGCCTTGATCTCGTTCTTGTACTTCTGCTTGAGGCGCGGGTCGACCTTCGTCGCCGGCGCGGCAGTCGTGTCGGTCATCAGAGCTTCTCACCCGACTTCTTGGCGTAGCGGACGCGGACGGTCTTCTTGACGCCGTCCTTCTCCACCTCTTCGTTGCGGAAACCGACGCGGGTCGGCTTCTTGGTCTTCGGGTCGACGATGGCGACGTTCGAGACGTGGATCGGAGCTTCGTGCTGCTCGATGCCACCGGTCTTCGAACCGCGCTGGGTCTGGCCGACGCGGACGTGCTTCGTGACGAAGTTCACGCCCTCGACGACGACGCGCTCCTTGTCGCGGAGCACCTCGATGACCTTGCCCTGCTTGCCGCGGTCGCCGCCACGCTCCTGCGTGGCACCCGCGATGACCTCGACGAGGTCACCCTTCTTGATGTTCGCCATGGCTTACAGCACCTCCGGCGCGAGCGAGATGATCTTCATGAACTTCTTGTCACGGAGCTCGCGACCGACCGGACCGAAGATGCGCGTGCCGCGCGGGTCGCCGTCGGGCTTGAGGATCACTGCCGCGTTCTCGTCGAACTTGATGTAGGAGCCGTCCTGACGACGGGTCTCCTTCTTGGTGCGAACGATGACCGCCTTGACGACGTCACCCTTCTTCACGTTGCCGCCGGGGATGGCGTCCTTCACCGTGGCGACGATGACGTCACCGAGACCGGCGTAGCGACGACCCGAGCCACCGAGCACGCGGATGGTCAAGATCTCCTTGGCACCCGTGTTGTCGGCGATCTTGAGGCGGGATTCCTGCTGAATCACTGCTGTCTCCTATTCCGAAGCAGGCCGGGGCCTACTTGGCCTTCTCGAGGATCTCGACCAGGCGCCAGCGCTTGGAGGCGCTGAGGGGACGGGTCTCGCTGATCACGACGAGGTCGCCGACACCAGCGGTGCCGAGCTCGTCGTGGGCCTTCACCTTGGAGGTGCGACGGATGATCTTGCCGTAGAGCGCGTGCTTCACGCGGTCCTCGACCTCGACCACGATGGTCTTGTCCATCTTGTCGCTCGTGACGTAGCCACGACGCGTCTTGCGGTAGCCGCGAGCAGAGGCGGCGGAGTTCTTCTCTTCGTTCGCCATCAGTTCTCCTCGGCGGTCTCGGCCTCGGTCGACTCGGCCGGCTTCTCAGCCTTCTTCGTCGTCTTCTTGGCCTTGGTGGCGGTCTCGACGGGCGCGGGAGTGGCACGGATGCCGAGCTCGCGCTCGCGGAGGACGGTGTAGATACGGGCGATGTCGCGCTTGACGGCACGGAGACGACCGTGGCTCTCCAGCTGGCCGGTGGCCGACTGGAAGCGGAGGTTGAAGAGTTCCTCCTTGGCCTTCTTCAGCTCGTCAGCAAGACGCTCGTTCTCGAACGTGTCGAGCTCCGTCGGACGGAGCTCCTTGGAACCGATCGCCATTATGCGTCGCCCTCCTCGCGCTTGATGATGCGTGCCTTGAGGGGCAGCTTGTGGATTGCACGAGTCAGCGCCTCACGGGCGATGTCCTCGCTGACGCCGGAGAGCTCGAAGAGCACGCGACCCGGCTTGACGTTGGCGACCCACCACTCGGGCGAGCCCTTACCGGAACCCATGCGGGTCTCAGCCGGCTTCTTGGTGAGCGGACGGTCCGGGTAGATGTTGATCCACACCTTGCCGCCACGCTTGATGTGACGCGTCATGGCGATACGAGCGGACTCGATCTGACGGTTGGTCACGTAAGCGGGGGTCAGCGCCTGGATGCCGTAGTCACCGAACGACACCTTGGTGCCACCGGTGGCCTGGCCCGAACGCTTCGGGTGGTGCTGCTTACGGTGCTTGACTCGACGGGGAATAAGCATTGTTACGCCTCAACTCCTGCGCCGGCCGGCGCGTCCTGCGGGGCCTGCTGCTGACGGCCGCCACGGTCGCCGCCACGGTCGCCGCCACGGCGGTCGCCGCGCTCGCCACCACGGGGGCCGCCACGACGCTCGGGGCGCGACGAACGCTGGTTCGCCTGCTCGCGAGCGAGCTCCTTGTTGGTGATGTCGCCCTTGTAGATCCAGACCTTCACGCCGATGCGGCCGAACGTGGTCCGGGCCTCGTAGAAGCCGTAGTCGATGTTCGCGCGGAGCGTGTGCAGGGGCACGCGGCCCTCGCGGTAGAACTCCGAACGCGACATCTCGGCGCCGCCGAGACGACCCGACACCTGGATGCGGACACCCTTGGCGCCGGCGCGCTGTGCACCCTGCAGGCCCTTGCGCATGGCGCGACGGAACGCGACACGAGCGGAGAGCTGCTCGGCGATGCCCTGCGCGACGAGCTGGGCCTCGGTCTCGGGGTTCTTGACCTCGAGGATGTTCAGCTGGATCTGCTTCTTGGTGAGCTTCTCGAGCTCACCACGAACGCGCTCCGCCTCGGCGCCGCGGCGACCGATGACGATTCCCGGACGCGCCGTGTGGATGTCCACGCGGACACGGTCACGGGTGCGCTCGAGTTCGATGCGGGCGACGCCGGCGCGGTCGAGGGTCTTCTTCAGGTACTCGCGCACCTTGATGTCCTCGGCCACGTAGTCGGCGTAGCGCTGACCCGGCTTGGTGCTGTCGGTGAACCAGTGCGAGACGTGGTCCGTCGTGATCCCGAGGCGGAAGCCGTAGGGGTTGACCTTCTGGCCCATTACTTGCTCGCCTTCTTGCTCGTCGCCGCAGCCTCGACCTCATCAGGCGTCGCGAGGACGACCGTGATGTGGGAGGTGCGCTTGTTGATGCGGAAGGCGCGGCCCTGGGCGCGCGGCTGGAACCGCTTCAGGGTCGTGCCCTCGTCGACGAAGACGCGGCTCACGTAGAGGTCGCGCTCGTCGAGGAAGCTGTTCGTCGAGTCCGCCTTCACCCGGGCGTTCGCGATCGCCGAGGCGACCAGCTTGTACACGGGCTCCGAAGCGCCCTGGGGGGCGAACTTCAGGATGGCGAGCGCCTCGTGGGCCTGCTTGCCGCGGATCAGCTCGATGACGCGACGGGCCTTCTGAGGCGTGACGCGGATGTGTCGCACGCGTGCGATCGACTCCACCATTTCGTTCCTCCTCTGCGTCGCCGCCTTAGCGGCGACGGCCCTTCTTGTCGTCCTTCACGTGACCACGGAAGGTGCGGGTCGGCGCGAACTCGCCGAGCTTGTGACCGACCATCGACTCGGTGACGAACACCGGGATGTGCTTGCGGCCGTCGTGCACGGCGATCGTGTGCCCGAGCATGTTCGGGATGATCATCGAGCGACGCGACCAGGTACGGATCACGTTCTTGGTGTTGGCCTCGTTCTGCGTGACGACCTTGCGGAGCAGGTGCTCGTCGACGAAGGGGCCCTTCTTCAGACTGCGTGGCATCTTCTGAACTCCTACTTGCGCTTCTTGCCGGCGTTACGGCGACGGACGATGAGCTTGTCGCTCGGCTTGTTCGGCTTGCGCGTGCGGCCCTCGGACTGACCCCACGGGCTGACCGGGTGACGGCCACCGGAGGTCTTGCCCTCGCCACCACCGTGCGGGTGGTCGACCGGGTTCATCGCGACACCACGGACGGTCGGGCGGACGCCCTTCCAGCGCATGCGGCCGGCCTTGCCCCAGTTGATGTTCGACTGCTCGGCGTTGCCGACCTCGCCGATCGTGGCGCGGCAGCGTGCGTCGACGTTGCGGACCTCGCCCGACGGCAGACGGAGCTGCGCGTAGGGGCCGTCCTTGGCGACGAGACGAACCGAGGCGCCGGCCGAACGTGCGAGCTTGGCGCCGCCACCGGGGCGGAGCTCGATCGCGTGCACGACGGTACCGACGGGGATGTTGCGGAGCGGCAGGTTGTTGCCGGGCTTGATGTCGGCGCCGGCGCCCTGCTCGATGACGTCGCCCTGCTTGAGCTTGTTCGGCGCGATGATGTACCGCTTCGTGCCGTCCACGTAGTGCAGGAGCGCGATGCGCGCGGTGCGGTTCGGGTCGTACTCGATGTGTGCGACCTTGGCGTCCACGCCGTCCTTGTCGTGACGACGGAAGTCGATCACGCGGTACTGGCGCTTGTGGCCACCACCGATGTGACGGGTGGTGATGCGGCCGGAGCTGTTGCGGCCACCGGTCTTCGGCAGCGGACGAAGCAGCGACTTCTCCGGCGTCGAACGGGTGATCTCAGCGAAGTCGGCGACCGACGAGCCGCGACGACCGGGGGTCGTCGGCTTGTAGTTACGAATAGCCATGATTTATCCCTCTGGTCCTCAGCCGACAGCCGTGAAGATGTCGATCGAACCGGACTTGAGCGTCACGATGGCACGCTTGGTGTCCTTGCGCTTGCCCAGGCCGAAGCGCGTGCGACGGGTCTTGCCCGGACGGTTCAGCGTGTTGATGCTCGCGACCTTGACGTCGAAGATCTTCTCGATGGCGAGCTTGATCTCGGTCTTGTTCGAGCGGGGGTCCACGATGAACGTGTACTTGCCCTGGTCGATCAGGCCGTAGCTCTTCTCCGAGACGACCGGCGAGATGATGATGTCGCGCGGGTCCTTGTTGAAGCCGCTCATGCGGAGATCTCCTTCGCGGTCTTCGACGCGATGAAGGCGTCGAGTGCGCTCTTGCTGAAGACGAGCGCGTCGGCCTTGAGCACGTCGTAGGCGTTGAGCTGGCCGTACGAGAGCGCGTGGACGTTCGGCAGGTTGCGGATCGACTTGAGCGTCAGCTCGTCGTCCGACTCGAGCACGACGAGCACGTGCTTGACGGGCGCGACCTTCTCGAGCAGCGTGCGGGCGGTCTTGGTCGACGGCACCTCGGCCTCGACGAAGCCCTCCACAGCGGAGATGCGGCCACCGCGGGCGCGGTCCGAGAGCGAGCCGAGCAGAGCAGCGGCGATCATCTTCTTCGGGGTGCGCTGCGAGTAGTCGCGCGGGGTCGGTCCGTGGACGACGCCACCGCCGGTGTGCTCCGGAGCACGGACCGAACCCTGACGGGCGCGGCCGGTGCCCTTCTGCTTGAACGGCTTGCGACCGGCACCGCGGACTTCGCCGCGGTTCTTGGTCTTGTGGGTGCCCTGACGCGCGGCTGCGAGCTGCGCGGTGACGACCTGGTGGATCAGCGGGACGTTGGTCTCGACGTCGAAGAGCTCGGCGGGGAGCTCGACCGAGCCGGACTTGGTGCCCGATGCGTCGAGGACGTCGATCGTGGTTGCGGTCGTGGTGGCCATGATCACTTACCCTTCACGGCGGTGCGGACGAAGACGGAGCGGCCGCGGGCACCGGGGATCGCGCCCTTGACGAGCAGCAGACCCTTCTCGGCGTCGACGGCGTGCACCGTGAGGTTGAGGACGGTGACGCGGTCGCCACCCATACGACCAGCCATGCGCATGCCCTTGAAGACACGCGACGGGGTCGAGGAAGCACCGATCGAGCCGGGCTTGCGGTGGTTGCGGTGCGCACCGTGCGAGGCGCCGACGCCGTGGAAGCCGTGGCGCTTCATGACACCCGCGAAGCCCTTGCCCTTGGACGTTCCGACGACGTCGACCTTCTGGCCGGCCTCGAACGTGTCCACGGTGAGCTCCTGGCCGAGCGTGTACTCGGCGGAGTCGTTGGTGCGGATCTCGGTGAGGGTGCGACGCGGGGTGACCCCGGCGGCCTCGAAGTGACCAGCGGCGGGCTTGTTCACCTTGCGCGGGTCGATGGCGCCGGCGGCGATCTGGATCGCCTCGTAGCCGTCGCGCTCGACGTTGCGGATCTGGGTGACCACGTTCGGGCCGACCTCGATCACGGTGACGGGGATGAACTTGTTGTTCTCGTCCCACACCTGGGTCATCCCGAGCTTCTTGCCGAGGAGGCCCTTGACGGACTTGGTTGAATTCGCCATCAGTCCAGCCCCCTTACAGCTTGATCTCGATGTTGACGTCCGCCGGGAGGTCGAGTCGCATGAGCGAGTCGACGGCCTTCGGCGTCGGGTCCACGATGTCGATGACCCGCTTGTGCGTGCGCTTCTCGAAGTGCTCGCGCGAGTCCTTGTACTTGTGAGGAGAACGGATCACGGTGACCACGTTCTTCTCGGTGGGGAGCGGCACCGGGCCGACCACGGTTGCACCGGCACGGGTCACCGTGTCGACGATCTTCCGGGCCGACGTGTCGATGACCTCGTGGTCATACGACTTGAGCCGGATGCGGATCTTCTGTCCCGCCATGTGTCTCTTGTCCTCTCTGCGCCGCGCACCCTCGGGCCGCCTGACGCCGCCGCCACCGTGCATTCCTGCAGGGCTTGGCTGTTTTCCTGAACCAACCGGACGCATCCGCTGGGGATGACCGCTGTTCACCTGTCAACCGCGCGGGGCGACCATGGCCGTCCAGCGTGGGCATGTCGTTTCCCCCACGTCCGGACACAGCTGTGGCCGGGCGCTCTCGAGGGATTCGATCGTGTTCTGCTGCCTGCGGCCCAACCCAGCCCTGCTGAACAGGGGGGTTGTGCACTGCCAGAGCAGTGATCCTGCGCACACAGGTGCGCGGAATTCGGAACCGGACAAGTCTCGCATAGGCACCGCTTCCGTGCAACCCGGGCGTGTCGCGATCCACGGGCGTGTCGGGATCGGCTCGCTTCCCCGGATCCACGGGGATCGGCGGGCCTGGAGGCGCGGGCCGGCCCCGGTACGCGACATGCCCCCCGGAGATGGTCCGGAGGGCATGTCGTGGGTGCGGTGAGCGCGCTACTCGGCGACCACCGGCGGGACGAACCACGGGGGGAAGACCGCGACCCGGGGAGCGTGTCCGCCGTGGTCCTGCAGCACCGCCTTGACGGTCTGTCGGACGCGGTCGTTCGGCACGCCGATCACCGCGACGGCGGAGAACGGGACGCTCGGCCCGGCGAGCAGCTCGAGGCCGAGCATCTCCGGGTCCGTGAAGTCCGTCCTGCGGATGAGGTTCGTCGCGGCCCCGGGACCGACGGCGAACCGGACGTCCTCGGCCTCGGCGTCCTGGTCGGCGACGATCACCGACTCCCCGAAGGCCGAGACGGGCACGACGAGCATGATGTACTCGGTCGCCTTGGTCCGACGTGCGGCGTCGGACCAGCGCTCGCCCTCGGCACCGCTGCGGAGCTCGTCCCAGCGGGTGGCGTCGGGCGAGAGCGTGAACGGCACGTGCGAGGCGACCGGGGAGCCGTCGGGCGCGGTGGCCTCGGCGCGGGCCGTGCGGGCGGCTGGCGACGCGACGTCGACGACCGGTGTGACGGCGTCGGACGCGAGGATCGCGCCGGACCCGACGATGTCGTCGAGGTTGTCCACGTGGGTCACGTGGTGGGCCCGGAGCGACGCGAAGTCACGCGCCTCGGGGAGGTCGGGCACCGGTGACCGCAGCGAGGACGCGGGGGTGGCGGCCTGGCCGGGGACCGTCCGGAGCGAGGTGGTGATCCGGGTACGCCGGGGCGTCGGGGTGGGGATCTCGGACGCCGCTCGCTGGCGCGGGGCGCAGATGTCGCAGAGCTCGGTCTCGAATCCGTGGATGCACTCGTCAGTCACGACTGGTGGGGGTCCTTCCGTGCCCGTGTGGGGGTGGTCGGGCACGATATCCAACGGTACGTCATCTCAGCGAGTTCGGGGTCACTGTCGGTACAGGAGGGCACGGACCTCGGACTCCGCGGCGTGGATCCGGCGCGGGTCGATGGTCTCGCCGTGGTCGTACGCGTCGAGGAGGCGCGGGTCGATGTAGCTCTGGCGACACACCGTCGGGGTGTTGCCGAGTTCGTCGCTGGCGACCTTCACGGCGTGCGAGACCGCCTTCTTCCGCTTCGCCTGTGACGACTGCGGCCCCGTCTGGGCGAGGTCGACGGCCGCGGCGACGGTGCCGTGCAGGGTCCGGAAGTCCTTCGCGGTGAACTCCTCGCCGGCACGCTCCTTGACGTAGGCGTTGATGTCCTCGGCGGAGAGCGGCTCCCACTCGGCGCCGCGACGTTCCCGGAACGAGAGCAGGCGGGCGTTCGGTCCGCGGCGCTTCATGCCCGCGATGACGGGAGCGAGGTCCGGGTCGTGGATCGACGAGGACCACTCCTGGCCGCTCTTGCCGGGGAAGTCGAGCTCGATGTCGTCGCCCGAGACGTGGGCGTGGGCGCAGAGGAGCGTGGAGAGCCCCCGGCTGCCGTGCTCGGACGCGTACCGTTCCGACCCGACCCGCAGCGATCCCTGGTCGAGCATCCGGAACGCCGCAGCGAGCGCGCGCTGCCGGTCCGGCTCCGGCCGACGGAGGTCCTGCGTGACCATCCGGCGTGCGGCCGGCAGGGACTCGGCGAGGGCGAGGGCACGGTCGTACTTGATCCGGTCCATCCGCTCGCGCCAGCCCGGGTGGTACATGTACTGCCGCCGGCCGGCGCCGTCGATGCCGGTGGCGAGGATGTGGCCGTTCTCGTACGGCGAGATCCAGACGTCGTCCCACGCGGGCGGGATGACGAAGTCCTCGAGGCGCTGCCGGACCTCCGGGTCGGTGACGGTCTTGCCGTCCGGGTCGCGGTACGAGAACCCGCGGCCGCTGCGGACGCGGTGGTAGCCGCGACCGTTGGTCGCGGAGCGGCGGAGACGTGTCACGCCGTCGATGCAACACGCTGACGCCTGTGATCGGAGACGGTCTCGGCGCCGGAGCAGCGTGACGGGCCCGGTCACGTCCCTCAGGGCTGCGCTGACGGCCCGGGCGGTCCCCCTGGTACGACGGCGTCCGCGGAGCCCTCCGGGGGCGTGCACGACGCCGTGAGGACTCCGGTCCGGACGGTGCGGGCGGCGCAACGAGAAAGCGGGGCCGAGCCCGAAGGCCCGACCCCGCTTCAGCAGGTAACCGGAGTTACTTGGTGATCTCCTCGACCGTACCGGCACCGACCGTACGACCACCCTCACGGATGGCGAAACGGAGGCCCGGCTCCATGGCGATCGGCTGGATCAGCTCGACGCTCATGGAGACGGTGTCGCCGGGCATGACCATCTCGGTGCCCTCGGGCAGCGTGATGACGCCGGTGACGTCCGTGGTGCGGAAGTAGAACTGCGGGCGGTAGTTCGCGTAGAACGGGTTGTGACGCCCACCCTCGTCCTTGGTCAGGATGTACGCGTTCGCCTTGAAGTCCGTGTGCGGCGTGACCGAACCCGGCTTGACGACGACCTGGCCGCGCTCCACGTCCTCGCGCTTGAGGCCACGGATGAGCAGACCGGTGTTGTCACCAGCCACAGCCTTGTCGAGCAGCTTGCGGAACATCTCGATGCCCGTGACCGTGGTCTTCTGCGTCGCGCGGATACCGACGATCTCGACCTCGGAGTTGAGGTCGAGCGTGCCACGCTCGACACGACCGGTGACGACCGTGCCACGACCGGTGATCGTGAAGACGTCCTCGATCGGCATCAGGAACGGCTGGTCGGTGGAGCGCACCGGGTCCGGAACGGACTCGTCGACGGCGGCCATCAGGTCCTGGACGGACTTGACCCACTTCTCGTCGCCCTCGAGCGCCTTGAGCGCCGAGACCTGCACGACGGGAGCGTCCTCGTCGAACTCCTGCGAGCCGAGCAGCTCGCGGACCTCGAGCTCGACGAGCTCCAGGATCTCCTCGTCGTCCACCATGTCGGACTTGTTCAGCGCGACGACGATGTACGGGACGCCGACCTGACGGGCGAGCAGCACGTGCTCACGCGTCTGGGGCATCGGGCCGTCGGTGGCGGCGACCACGAGGATCGCGCCGTCCATCTGCGCCGCACCCGTGATCATGTTCTTCACGTAGTCGGCGTGACCCGGAGCGTCGACGTGCGCGTAGTGACGCTTCTCGGTCTGGTACTCGACGTGCGAGATGTTGATCGTGATACCGCGGTCGCGCTCCTCGGGAGCGCTGTCGATCTGCGCGAAGTCACGGGCCTCGTTGAGGTCCGGGTACTGGTCGTGCAGAACCTTGGTGATCGCCGCCGTGAGCGTGGTCTTGCCGTGGTCGACGTGACCGATGGTTCCGATGTTGACGTGCGGCTTGGTGCGCTCGAACTTGGCCTTGGCCACTGGGGTCCTCCTCAGGACTCGGAAGCGACACCCCCGGCCGGCCCAGATGGGCTCGGGATCGTTGGTGCGCGGTTTGTGTCTTTACTTTACTTGGTGGCGAGGGGCCCGTCGCCGGGCTCCCCCGCCTGTGGAGAAACGCTGGAGCGTTACTCCCCCGCGTTCTTCGCGATGATCTCCTCGGCGACCTTGGCCGGGACCTGGCTGTAGGTCTCGAAGGTCATCGAGTAGACGGCACGACCAGAGGTCTTCGACCGCAGGTCGCCGACGTAGCCGAACATCTCGGACAGCGGCACGCTCGCGCGGACCACCTTGACGCCGGAAGCGTCCTCCATCGAGGCGATCTGGCCACGACGGGAGTTCAGGTCACCGATGACGTCGCCCATGTACTCCTCGGGCGTGCGGACCTCGACGGCCATGATCGGCTCGAGGATCGCCGGACCGGCCTTGCGAGCCGCTTCCTTGTAGGCGATCGAGCCGGCGATCTTGAACGCCATCTCGGACGAGTCGACGTCGTGCGCCGCGCCGTCCTTGAGGGTGGCCTTTACGCCGACCGTCGGGTAGCCCGCGAGGATGCCGACCTGCATGGCGTCCTGGATACCGGCGTCCACCGACGGGATGTACTCGCGCGGGACACGGCCACCGGAGGTCGCGTTGACGAACTCGTAGACCTTCTCGCTCGTGACCTCCATCGGCTCGAGCGCGATCTGCACCTTCGCGAACTGACCGGAGCCACCGGTCTGCTTCTTGTGGGTGTAGTCGTAGCGCTCGACGACCTTGGTCAGCGTCTCGCGGTAGGCCACCTGGGGCTTGCCGACGCTGGCCTCGACGTGGAACTCGCGCTTCATGCGGTCGACGAGGATGTCGAGGTGGAGCTCGCCCATGCCCTTGATCGTCGTCTGACCGGTCTCGGCGTTGAGCTCGACGCGGAACGTCGGGTCCTCTTCGGCGAGCTTCTGGATGGCCGTGGAGAGCTTCTCCTGGTCGGCCTTCGTGTTCGGCTCGATGGCGACCTCGATGACCGGCTCCGGGAACGTCATCGACTCGAGGACGACCTGGTTGGTCGGGTCGCACAGGGTGTCACCGGTGGTGGTGTCCTTGAGGCCGATGACCGCGTAGATGTGCCCAGCGGTCACGTTGCCGACCGGGTTCTCCTTGTTGGAGTGCATCTGGAAGATCTTGCCGATGCGCTCCTTCTTGCCCTTGGTCGAGTTGATGACCTGTGCACCGGACTCGATCGAGCCGGAGTACACGCGGACGTAGGTGAGGCGACCGAAGAACGGGTGCACCGCGACCTTGAACGCGAGGGCGGAGAACGGCTCGGAGGCATCCGGCTTGCGGATGATCTCCTTCTCCTCGTCCTTGACGTCGTGGCCGATCATCGGCGGCACGTCGAGCGGGGACGGGAGGTAGTCGATGACCGCGTCGAGCATCGGCTGGACGCCACGGTTCTTGAACGCAGAACCGCAGAGGACCGGGTAGAGCGTGCTGCTCACCGTGAGGGCACGGATCGCGGCCTTGATCTCGGCTACCGAGAAGTCGGTGTCGCCGTCGAGGTACCGCTCCATGAGGACGTCGTCAGCCTCGGCCACGCGCTCGATGAGCTTCTCGCGGTACTCGGCGGCACGGTCCTGCAGGTCGGCCGGGATCTCCTCGATGGTGTACTTGGCACCCATCTCGACGTCACCCTTGGCGTCGCCGCGCCAGGTGAGCGCACGCATCTGGACCAGGTCGACGACACCCTCGAAGGAGCTCTCGGCACCGATCGGCAGCTGGAGCACGAGCGGCTCCGCGCCGAGGCGGTTCACGATCGTGTCGACGGTGTAGTAGAAGTCCGCGCCGAGCTTGTCCATCTTGTTGACGAAGCAGATGCGGGGGACGTCGTACTTGTCGGCCTGACGCCACACGGTCTCGGACTGGGGCTCGACGCCCTCTTTCCCGTCGAAGACGGCGACGGCACCGTCGAGGACGCGGAGCGAGCGCTCCACCTCGACCGTGAAGTCGACGTGACCGGGGGTGTCGATGATGTTGATCTGGTTGTTGTCCCAGAAGCAGGTCGTCGCGGCCGACGTGATCGTGATGCCGCGCTCCTGCTCCTGCGCCATCCAGTCCATCGTCGCAGCGCCGTCGTGGACCTCACCGATCTTGTGCGTGATGCCCGTGTAGAACAGGATGCGCTCGGTCGTCGTGGTCTTGCCGGCATCGATGTGCGCCATGATGCCGATGTTGCGGACCTTGTTCAGGTCGGTGAGCACGTCCTGTGCCACAGGGTTCCTCCGGAAGAGTTGTAGGAGAGGTTGGCGTCCGTCCGGGCGCCGGAGTTCTTGACCACCGACGCCCGGACGGTGCCGGGACTACCAGGCCAGCCTGACGAGTGTCAGACCTACCAGCGGTAGTGGGCGAAGGCCTTGTTCGACTCGGCCATCTTGTGCGTGTCCTCACGGCGCTTGACCGCGGCACCGAGACCGTTCGACGCGTCGAGGATCTCGTTCATGAGACGCTCGGTCATCGTCTTCTCGCGACGGGCCTTGGCGTACGAGGTGAGCCAGCGGAGCGCGAGGGTGTTCGCGCGGTGCGGCTTGACCTCGACCGGCACCTGGTAGGTCGAGCCACCGACACGGCGGCTGCGGACCTCGAGGGTCGGACGGACGTTGTCGAGCGCCTTCTTGAGCGTCACGACGGCATCCTGCTGGTTCTTGGCGGTGACCCCTTCGAGTGCGTCGTAGACGATGCGCTCGGCGAGGCCCTTCTTGCCGTCCAGCAGGATCTTGTTCACGAGCTGCGAGACGATCGGCGCGCCGTAGACCGGATCTGCGACGACGGGACGCTTGGGGGCGGGACCCTTACGAGGCATTGGCTCAACCCTTCTTCGCGCCGTAGCGGCTACGAGCCTGCTTACGGTTCTTCACGGCCTGCGTGTCGAGCGCGCCGCGGATGATCTTGTAGCGGACACCGGGGAGGTCCTTCACACGACCGCCGCGCACGAGCACCATCGAGTGCTCCTGGAGGTTGTGGCCCTCACCGGGGATGTAGGCCGTGACCTCGGTACCGTTCGAGAGCTTCACACGAGCGACCTTGCGCAGTGCCGAGTTCGGCTTCTTGGGGGTGGTGGTGTAGACGCGGGTGCACACACCACGCTGCTGGGGGTTCGCCTTCAGGGCGGGCGCCTTGGTCTTGGTGACCTTCGGCGAACGACCCTTGCGAACGAGCTGCTGAATAGTAGGCAACTGTTCTCCTGGTCCTGCTCGTGTTCTCTGGCCGACGCGGACCGCCGGCTTCCTCGTCCCACGCTGATCACCGCCTGACGGCGGCCGATGAGTGGGGGACGGAGTCCGGTCGACCGAGGGCCGAACCGGTTTTTCGGGCACGCCTCAAGGCGCACACCCAGAAGAGACTACCCGCGTAACCTCGCGAAATCAATCCGGGCGCGTCGCCCTGGAGGCCCGTGCGGACCGCCCTGGGCGAACACCCGTGACCAGCCTGGTCACCCTGCGCGCGGGGCGCCAGCCAGGTGCGGATTCCGCACGCCTGCGGAGCCCGGAAGCCGCCGGATCGGGCCGCGACCGTGCGCACCGGCGGGCGCGCGTGGCGGGGGCGAGCCGCGCCTCCAGGCCGGTGGTCAGGCGGAGACCGCCGGACGCGAGCCGGGTCAGGACCCGGTGTCGGACGAGCCGTTGCCGACCGCGGAGCGGAATGTCGCACCGGCGTCGGTGAAGCCGGTGATGTAACCGCCGGCGTTGACGTTCATCGGACCGGCGGAGGCCGTGCCCACGCCGCCCGGACCCGAGATGTTCGCCGTGAACGTCGCGCGACCGAACGTCGTCGTCGTGACGAGCCAGCCCGACGAGACCCACCCGCCGACCGACACCGCCGGGCGGGTCTCGAGCGTCCACTTCTGGTTCGTGTACGTGTAGGCGGGGTCCTCGCCGTAGGCGTAGAAGCTGCAGCCCTTCGGCGACGCGTCGGTCGAGGCGATGCAGCCGTTCACCCAGGCGTCCACCGCTGCCTTCGCGGACTGCTCGCCCGCCGCAGTGAGCTTCGTCGTCATGGGCGCCGGGACGGCGGCCGCGCCGCCGAAGCCCGCGACGGTCGCCGTCGAGGCGTCCGCCGAGTACCACTTGCCGCCGTCGAGCGTGACGCCGTACGTGCCGGGCAGGGCCGTGAGCTCCGCCGTGCCGTCCTTCGACGTCGTGACCGACTGCCCGCCGACGAGCACCTTCGCGCCGGACGGGCCACGGACGCTGACGTCCACCGCGCCGAGCGTCGGCGCCTGGAGCTCCCAGATCGGGAACACGCCCCACTCGGTCCCCGTCTTGTCGAGCGTGAACGTCGACGAGACGTCACGTCCGTCCTGCTTGAGGTACGCCGTCACCGTCGCGGTGTCGCCGTCGTCGCGGGTCGCCGCGATCCGGTACCCGGTGATGCGACCCGTCGCCTTCGCGTACGCGGCGTCCGTCAGCAGGACGTCGTCCGCGTCGTGCTTGATCCCCGCCGCCTTCAGGGCCGCGTCGACCTTGCCGGCCGAGAGGTCGTCGAGGAACGCCCGCACCGGACGGTCCGCGGAATGCGAGGCCGTGCCGACCGAGTAGCCGACCACCCCGGCAACGGCGAGCAGCACGATCGCGGCGCCGCCGGCGATGATGCTGATGAGGGCACCACGGCCGAGCTTGCGGCGTGGGCGGGCAGGCGCCGCTGCGGGCGCGGGCGTGCCCACGGGCGCGGTTGGGCCCACGGGCGCGTTCGTCGGTGCATTCGCCGGCCCGTTCGTCGGTGCGACGGTGTCGAGGGGTGCTCCGCGGGTGCCGCTGATCGTGTCGACGGTGGGGACGGCTCCCCAGCCGTCGGCCTCGTGCTGGTCGGTCATCGGTCCCCCGTCGTGCTGGTGTTGCCGTGCTGGTGCTGCGTGCTGTGTTGCGCTGGTGCTGCGTGCTGTGTTGCCGGGATCCTATCGCCGGGCGCCGTCATCGCTCGTGGACGGGACCTGCGCCTGCGGTGTCTTCGCCTGGTGACGGGCCATCGTGATGCCACCCACCACGCAGAGGAGCGCCACCACGACCGAGCCGACGACGAACGGCCCCAGCGCGTAGCCGGCCGGGAAGACCAGCAGCTCCGTGAGGTCCGACCGGACCAGGGCGTAGCCGACCGCCCCGACACCGAGCATCACCAGGTACGCGGTTGCAGCGGCGACCAGGCCCGTGACGCCGGGGTTGCCCTCGCGGGCACCGACCGCCGTTGCGAGGAACACCACCGCCGCGCCGCCGATCACCATCGCCGGCCCGAGGTAGGGGGTGGCGTCGGGCTGGGAGATGACCTCGACGTCGGCGAGCAGGGCTTCGAAGCCCGTCACCGCGATCACGAGCGCGATGAAGAGGACCGACGTCATCGTCGCGATCAACCACCGGGACATGCGGTGATCGTATCGCTGGGAGGGTCAGGCGCGGGTGGAGTCCGCGTGGCGCGGCTGGTCGGTTGCCGGCATGGGCGCGGGAGCGGCCTGCTGGTCGGCGTGCTGCTGGGCTGCCGCGACGAGGGCGAGCGCGATGGTCGCGGTGATGACCGGGATCGACTCCGTCATGGGGGCGGCGGCGGTCTGGGTCTCCGTCGCGCGGGTCACGTTGGCAGCGGCGGTCGCGGTGGTTCCGGTGGTCGCGGTGGTTCCGGTGGTTTCTGTCTGGAGGCGCGGGGCTGCGGCCGCCTCGTCCGTCGCCTCCGGCTCGTGGTCGCGCAGCGCCGGTCCGATGATCGGCAGGACCGCCGTGGTCGCCGGCGGTTCTATGTGCAGCACCGGCAGCTCGGAGTCGACCGGAACGCCACGCTTCGCAGCACGGCGTGCGTTCATCATCTTCACCAGGACCACCACGGCGACGATCGCCCAGATGCCGTTCACGATCGTCGACGGCAGGGCGTGGTGCGCCGCGACGTTGACCGCGACGGCGAGCCCGCCGACGAGGTTGAACAACTGGTAGACGGGGCCGTTCGGGAGCTTGCCCGTGGAGAACAAGATGTAACCAGCAAGGACGGTTACGGCTCCGAACCAGCCGAGGAATTCCACGATTCCAGACAACACGCGCGACTCCGGGCACGACGAGGAACGGCCGATTCGAGCCGACCGTTCGAGAGGGGTGTGAGCAGCCACGAGCGCGGCGTCAGGAGCATCGTAAGCACAGCGACAGGCGTCGCGGAAGAGGGCTCGGCGTGGCGCGTCACACCCCAGTGAGAGGGGCGTTCCGCGGGGGTCGGATCAGCCGTTGACAGCGCCACTCGCGGTCGTGGTCGACGAGTCGGTGGCTGACGTTCCCGAGCCCCCTTCGGATGCCTGCGAGTCCTGTGCGGACGCCGCGTCTGAGAGCACGTAGATGAAGCCGGACAGGGTCCACCCCGTCGTGCCTGCGTCTCCAGAGGTCTCGGTGGTGGAGTCGTCCGTCGTCTCGGCACGGTCGGACTTGATGTCGTTCACGAGGAACAGCCGCTCCCCGTTCTGGACTCCGGAGGTGAACGCGAGGGCCTGCTCGAAGGACCCCGTCACCTGGATGCTCAGAGCGATCGTCGAGAAGTTGGACGCCGTGATCTGCGGGTCGGTCACGGGCGCGGTGACAGAAGGCGTCGAAGCCGATGCCGTCGGAGTCGCCGCCGCGGAGGTCGATGTTCCGGTCGGACCCGTGGTCGCGGCTTCGGCGACAGGCGGGGTGTACGCCGCGGCCCACGAAGTGGTGATCCCGCTCACCGTCACACCGGTGGAAGCAGCGACCGCGTTGACCTCCTTGTAGAAGGCCGAGGTGTTGGCCGCCGCCGGGATCGAACGGTCGAGTGCGGCAGCCTCCCGACGCATGGCAGGGAGCTTCGCAGATTGGGCAGCCAACCTCGCGAGCTCGGTTCGGTACGTGTCGTTCCTCGCGTCGATGGACTGTTGTTGCGTGCGGTTCGCTGCAGCCGACGCGAGCTGGGGTTGCACGCCGAGGAAGAACCCGCCGACGAGCACGATGGCCCCGATCGCCAACGCGATCACGAGTTGCAGCCGGTTCTTGGTCATTTGGTCTTCTCCGAGTACTTGCCGTCGAACGCCTGCTGGTTGATGTGCACCGTCATGTCCACCGTGTAGTGACCCGTGTTCGAGTCGAGCGTCACGGAGTTCGCATTGGCGTCGACGAACCCGGGCAGACCACGGACGCGGTCCAGCCAGTCGGGGATCGAAGGGAGAGTCGGGCTGTCGGCCTCGAACGTGAGGGTCGCCACGCGGGCACCCTGCAACGGTGTCGTCGGCTGGTCGTAGCTCTCGAGTGGCGAAGCGGAGTCGACCGTCACACCCACGATGCTCACCCCCTCGGGCAGCGAGCCCTGCGCCTTCGTCAGATACGTACTCCAGTCGATTTCCGGAGCGCCGCCGACGGTTTGCGCTGCCTCGGCGAGCGCGGTGCGAGATTCGACCTTCCGGACCTCCGAGTACTGCCCCTGCTGCTGGAGCAGAGCCGTACCCTCGTCCTGCGCACTCCTGAGCTGCGTCGCCGAGGACGCACTGTCCATTGCGGACACGGCGACACCCAGTGCGACGACGGCAGCGACCACGACTACCCCGAGCCATGCTCGCCGTACCGTTGCCCGCTGGCGACGGTGAACGAGGACCTCCACCGGGAGTAGATCGGCTCGCGGAATCCCACCGACGATGAGGACCGCCTTGCCAGGGGTCCGCACCCGCCCGCTGGGGGCGTCCGGAGCGCTCTTCGCGGGCCTCGCCTTGCGGATGCGTGACGCAGCCGCTGGCTTGTCGAGGGTCTCGGTCATGCTGCTCGTCCTCCTGCTGCGAGTCCCCACGCCACAGCGAGGGACGACCCTCGCTGGTCGAACACGTCGGCTTCCACGCCTCGAGCTCGTCGCACACCCGCGAAGGCATCACCGAACACCACCTGCACGTTGGTCGACTCAGAGAGTGCCTCCCGGAAACCCGCGAGCTCTCCCCCCGCACCCGCGAGGACGATCCGTCCCACCGAGCGCCCCTCGTCCTTGGTGTTCGCGAAGTAGTTCAGAGTGTTCCGGACGCTGGCGATGAGCTCGTTGGCGGCTTCTCGGATGACGGCGGCCGCGCGCTGGTCGTCAGGTGTATGAGCCCGTGCGCCCATGCCGATGTACCGCTTCACGGCTTCGGCCTGTTCGACGGGGATCTCGAGCCGGAGCGCGATCTGCTTCGTCGTCTCGTCCCCACCGGTCGGGATGATACGCACGAACTGCGGGACACCGTCGACACTGATCACGACAGTGCTGGTGTTGCCCCCGACCTCGACGAGCGCAACGGTGCCCGCCGATTCGCCGATGGGGGTGAGCACACGACTCAGTGCGAACGGGATCAGGTCGACGCCGACCGGGTTGAGGCCGGCGAGCTGCGCGGCTCGGACGTTCGCGAGGACCGCGTCCTTCACTGCGGCAACGAGCAGACCGTGCACCACCGGGCCGGACTCGCCCATCCCCTCGCCGGTGGGGTAGAAGTCGAGGATCGCGTCGCCGACCGGCACCGGAAGTAGATCCTGCACCTGGAACGGCAGCGATTCACGGATCTGCGCGAGAGGTGCCTTCGGAACGGAGAGGTCACGTGACAGCACGCGCTGGTTCCCCATGCCGAGCGCGACGTCCTTCGTCTTGAACTTTCCGATCGACCACAGCTGGCGGAGGACGCCCGCGATCGTGTTGGTCTCCAGGACCTCACCCCGCTGGGTTGATCCCTCGGGGAGCGGCACTTCCGCGATTCGTTCGATGGAGGCGACGCCCTTCCTGGAGCGTGCGACCTCGACGGCGCGGATGGACACGCTGCCGATGTCGATGCCGACGACGTTGCTCGTCATGGTGATCGCTTTCTCCGACGGTTCAGGTGAGGCCGATAAGGCCGAGGTAGGCGTCCCACAACGGACCGCCGCAGAGGATGCCCAGCCAGGCGCCGGCGAGCATCCACGGTCCGAACGGGATTCCGCTCCCACGCTTCGCGCGTCGGGCGGCCAGGAGACCGATGGCGAAGATAGCCCCGAGCGCGAACCCGCCGAAAGCTCCCACTGCGAGGGGTCCCCATCCGAGGTACGCGAGGACCAGGCCGAGTACGCCGGCGAGCTTCACGTCGCCCATCCCCATACCTCCGGGGACCGCAACGGCCAAGCCGAAGTAGACCGCGACGAGCACGACCATGCCGATCGCCGCACGACCCAGTGCCCACCAGTCACCGGACGCTGCTGAGACCCCCGCGAGGAGGACGCCGAGGATCACGTAGGCCGGAAGGACGATCTTGTCCGGCAGCCTGTGCGTGTCCAGATCGATCAGTGCGAGCGCGACGGTGATCCCCATCAGGTACAGGAGCACCACGAGCATTCCGATGGTCGGGACGAGGGTTGCCCCGGCGCCTGCGGCACGGGTGAGGACGATGCTGGCGACCACCGCGAACAGGGCCGCCGTGGCCGCCTCCACAAGCGGGTACCGAGCGGAGATGCGAGCGCCGCAGTCGCGACACTGGCCGCGAAGAACGAGCCAGGACAGCACCGGGACGTTGTCGAACCCGCGGATCGCGTGGCCGCACTCCGGACAGGCGCTCGGCGGGTTCACCACCGACAGCCCCGCCGGGACGCGGTACACGACGACGTTGAGGAACGAACCGATCAGGAGGCCGAACGCGCCCGCCAGGCTGGCTACGCCGACGGCGATCTGCTGCAACGCGCTCATACGCAGGCACCAGCCTTCTTCGCGCAGTCTCCCGACGTCACGTACGCCGGCGAGACCTCCGCCATGGTCGTCACGCCGTAGGTCGTCGTCACCGGGTTCAGGAAGCTCGGCGGCGCGGAGTGCTTGAGCCGGGCGTCGTACTCGTACGCCTTCACGTAGCCGTTCGACCCCTGCCGCACCACACCTCGGAACTTCTGTGCGATCGCGCCGTAGACCGTGAGGGTCCCGCGGTCGCCCCCGTAGGCGTAGTTCTGCACCTGGAAGGTGTGTGCCGCGGAGATGATGGCAGCGTCGATTTCACGGTCAGAGTCGCCGAGGATCGACGAGTAACACGTGCTGTAGCCGCAGGAGACCGCCTTCACGGGGTTCCAGACCATCACGGCGTTCGTCGCGGTGAGGCCCAGCATGTCCGCGCCTCGGTCCTCGTAGGTCATGTCGCCGGTCACGTAGAGGTAGTTCTCCGCGGCGACGGTCACCTGACCGTCCAGCACGCCGTGCACGAACGCGTCACCGGATCGCGCGCCGTAACTGCACGGCGTCGTGCTCAGCTGAGTCTCCCCGGCGCGAGGGTACCCGACGCCGTTGCCCGAGGTCGGGTTGCACGCGTCCGGGAGCTTCGCGGTCGTCGTTGCGTTCGCATCGCCTGCCTGCGGCACGTTCTGCACGTAGACGAGGTTGTTCTCCGGAACCGGTACGGTCGCCCCCGAAGCGGACCCGAGCTGCCCGGCTCCGGTACCCGGGATCCCGCACGCTGCCGGGGTCCGACCGCTGGTGGGGTCTGTCGCGTCCGTCTGGGTCTTGATGGACCGCGGTGACTTCACCGTCATCGTGCCGTCAGCGTTGAAGGTGATGTCCGTCGGGCCCGTGTAGAGGCAGCCCGGGCTTCGCGTCGACGTCGCGGTCGTGTTGTACTGCGTCGCAGCCTTCTGCTGGGCGTTGGTCGACGGCATGCCGATCGTCGATGTGAACGCCGGCTGCGTGACGCCCGCGGGGAACCGCTGGCCAGTGCAGCTCGAGCCGTTCGAGTCGACCCGGCTGTACCGGAGGCCGGAGGCCGGGTTCGAGGTCGTGATCTGACTCGTGAACGTCGCTTGGCAGATGCGCATCGTGTCGTTCGAATGGGCGGGTCCGTCGATGGTGTCTCCACCACTGAACGCGATCTCGCCACAGACGTTGCGAGAGCTCGACGTCGGACGTCCCTCCCAAGCGTGCTTCACGCAGGTCGCGGGATCGACGTTCGTCATGACCGGGTCCTGGATCTCGTAGTCCGTGAAGTAGAGGAAGTCGATGAACCCCTGCTGCCGGATGCTCGCGACGACCGACCGCACGGACGTGCCGACCTTGCCGGTCGAACGAACTCGGATCACACCGGTGTCGTAGTACTTGGAAGTGTCGACCTCGTACCGGTAGAGCGACTTCCCGTCGCCGCCGGGAACGGTCGCCCAGGTACCCGCAGTGCCGGTTCCGAACGCCGGATTGGTGGCTCCGCCGGTGGGCATCGTGAGTGCGGTGCTCGTCGAGGAGAACGGGGCCGACGAGTTGCCGTACTGGGTGTACCCGGTGTCGTTGGACAGCCGCGCCTCGTAGTCCTGCACACCGGCGTACGCGGCGCTCAGGGCGGCGTTCCAGTCAGCATCCGTCGAGGACTTCTTGATGCCCGCGACGGCGACCGAGGTCGCGGTCGCGATCATGAACACCACGACGGTTCCGAAGATCACCGCGATGGCCAAGGCCATCCCGCGGTCATCGCGGAGCGCATCGAGATGGAACCACTTCCGGAGGCGGATCACGTGGAGTCTCCCGTCGGCTCGAGGAGGTTCGGCAGCCCGATCGTGTTCTGCAGGGTGATGCCGTTCTTGAGGGTGCTCGCCGTCGACGACAAGCGGAGGGTGACCTGCACGAACGCGATCTGACCGATCTGGTCGGCTGGGATCACGCCAGCCGCGTTCAGCGGCAACACGTTGTTCGAGACGTCGAGGTACTGGAAGACCGGCGTCCCCGAGCCGTCCGGCACCTCGATCGACGACGCGATCGTGGAGGTCGCACCAGAGCCGCTGAACGTGTAGTACGCGTTGTCGGTCGTGGTTCCGGCGACGACCTTCTCCGTGAGGAAGCCGTCTGAGCTGACCGAGAATGTGACCTGCTGCGGCACGGCGTCGCGGCCGGTCGCGACGAGCGTCGTGAACTGGACCGACGAGCGACCCGCGGAGATGAAGGCCGGGGAGTCGCTCGCGCCGACGCGAGGGTTGTCCGCTGCAGCGCGGACCTTGCGCACGATCTCGTTCATCGCGTTGGAGGCGTTCCGGCTGTTCTGGTCGCGAGCCGCCGCGAAGGTCGTCGCCCGCGTGATCGAGTAGAACGTGCCTCCGACGATGGCGAGAAGGACCGCGAACAGCCCCATCGCGACGAGGAGCTCGATCAGGGTGAGCCCGTCTTCCCTGCGCTCACCGCTGACGGCGGAGCGGATGCGCTGCATCACGGTGCGACCCGCGGGTCGAGGGTCACCGAGCCGGCGTTCAGCAGGACACCGAGCAGCCCCTTGGCCGTCACGTTCACCGCCGCCGAAGAGGAGGACTTCTGGCTCGTGACCGACCACGTGCCGTACGGCAGGGCGAGCGTGACGTCGACGGTGCCCGAGCTTCCCGTGGACGTTCGTGCGAACGAGTACGACTGTGTCACCTTGCATCCCGGGTCACCGTTCGCCGCAGCGGCCGTCTTCGCGGTCAGTATGGTGTCGGACTTGTTGATGGTCACCGTGACGAGCCCCATGGGCACGTTCGCGGTGAGCTGGTCCTTCGACACCGACGGGGTCGGGGTCTTCCCGATGCGACCGTCGCTCGCGCGCGGCCACATGGTGGGGTCGGTCGACAAGCAGCTGTTCGGGTTCGTCGTGGTGTCGGCGTTCGTGACGTTCGAGTCGTAGACGCCGGGGTAGACGACGTAGCCGGAGCCGATCGGGCTGAGGTACTGCGTCGCTGCGGTACCGGTCGCCTTGTAGGTCCCGTACGTGCTGACGAACGACGTGGTGAGGTTCGTGGGCAGGAGCGCGCCGGCAGCGTTGCTGGCGTAGTTCATCGAGACCGCGATCGCTGGGTCGTAGTTGAACGAGGCCCCGCTCGACTGCCCTTCCTTGACCACGACGGTCTTCGACGGGGCTGCAGACTGTTCCTGGTCGCGGTACTGGCCGGACGGTGGGCCGAGGGTGACCGTGTAGGTACCGGGCGTCACCTTGACGGCGACCGTGCAACCGTCCTGGTTCGTGGCATCGGGCTGGGTCGCGGGCGATCTGGCTGTGTTGGGCGAGACGGAGGTCGACGGGGCGATCGTCGCTGTCACGCCGTTCACGCCACCGCTCCCGGTGATCGATTGCACCTGGACGAGGATCGTGCCGAGGGACGGGTCGTTGATCTTCGTGGACGGCGAGAACACCGTCTCCTGCGTGACCGGAGCCGCGGAGCCCATACCCGGCCAGGTGACCGTGATGTGCACGTTCAGGAAGAGGAGCTGTGCGGCCGTTCCGGTCGCAGCGGCCGAGCACCGGTTCGTCGTGCCGTTGGTGTACTGCCAGTCCAACGTGCGCTTGACCGTGTACTGACGGCCGTCGACTGTCGGCTGCGTGGTCGTGCCGGCCATGCCGGTGATGTTGTTCTGCGCGTCGATGCGCGCGGTGTCGATGGCACCGGCAGCGAGGTTAACTGCCTGGGATCGAGCAGAGTTATCCGAGGTGATCCGCATGACCGAGACCACACCGACCAAGGCCCCGGCGATGATGATCCCGAAGACGGTGATAGCGACGATGACCTCGATGAGCGTGAAACCGTCATCGCTCGGCCGCGGTCTCTCTCGTAGCGCGTGCAGCACGGTTCTCACCTCCTCGTCACGGACCTGGAACAAGGAGGGGGCCGGGCGAGCCGACCCCCTCTTCATGGCGTGCCGGATCAGCCGGCTACGAATGCACCGGCGGTCGAGCAGGTGCCCGACTTCACGCCGTTGGTGTCGGTGGCGGCGAAGGTCTTGCCAGTGGTGCTCTCGCCCTGCACGCAGAAGGTGTTCGACGCGGTGCCCTTGACGTAGGTGAGCTTCTTCTCCGCGTCGGACCAGGTCACGCCTGCGTCGCTCCACTTTTGGCCAGCAGTCGTGGCACCCGTCGCGCCGAAGGCGGCGGTGTTCGCGATGTCACCCGACGTGCTGAGGGTCGCGGAGTTGGGGAGGTTGTTGCTGTTCTGCGTCGAGGAGCTGACGACTGCGGTCTTGAAGTTCGACACGTCGTTCTGAACGCCGGAGTCCTTCGCGTTGTTCTGGACACCCAGGTACACCGGAATGGCGATCGCGGCGAGGATGCCGATGATGATGACGACGACGAGGAGCTCGATGAGGGTGAAGCCCTTCTCGGAGTCCTTGACAATTTCGTTGCGGCGAGCGTTCAGCTTGCCCATGAGCGTGAAGTACATGACTTCATCCATTCTTTCGGGAATGTGATTGGAAACGGTGTTGGGGCTGTGCTCTGCCGCCGACGTCAAGCGTATGGAGAGCACTTTCGGGGCATAATCCCGAGAACGGGGGGCAATGGGCATGAAAATGCCCCCAGTATCGGGGGCAGTTTCGACCGAGATACCCCCGACTGCGGGGCATCTTCTGACGAGAGACCGGTCAGTGAATCAACGAGGTGATCTTGAAGATAGGAAGGTAGAGCGCGACGATCATCCCGCCCACGACCACGCCGAGGAAGGCGATGAGCAGCGGCTCGATGAGCGAGGTGAGCGCTTCGGTCGTCGTCTCGACCTCGTTGTCGTAGAACTCGGCGATCTTCTCGAGCATCACTTCGAGCGAACCGGCATCCTCGCCGACAGCGACCATTTGCGAAACCATTTCGGGGAAGACTTTTTCCACCCCGAGCGGCTCCGCGATGGATTGACCTTTCCGAACCGATTCGGCGACACGTTGCAATGCACTCTGAACGACGAAGTTGTTCGACACTTCCCCGACGATCTGCAACGCCTGCAATATTGGGACTCCCGCACCGATCATGTTCGAGAAGTTTCGCGCGAATCGTGCGATGACGATCTTCTGATTGAGCTGGCCGAAGACCGGCAGGCGCAATCTGATCGGATCCACGATCGCGCGCACGCGATCGGTGTTCTTGTTCGCTCGCCACCACAGCCACCCGAGCACGATCGCGACGAGCAGGATCGGTCCCACCCAGACCATCGCGTGCGAGGCGTAGACCAGCAGCATCGTGGGGAGCGGCAGTTGGCCGCCGAGTGAAGAGAACATCTTCTGGAAGATCGGCACGATGAACACGAGCATCACCACGACGGCGACCAAGGACATGCACAGCACGACCACCGGGTACGTCATCGCCGACTTGATCGTCGCCCGGAGCTTGTGCTCCTTCTCGAAGTTCGTCGCGATCGAGTCCATGGCCTGGTCGAGGAACCCGCCGGTCTCGCCGGCCCGGATCATGTTGATCATGATCGGCGGGAAGTCGACGGGGTACTTCGCCACGGCGTCCGAGAACGAGACACCACGCTCGACGTCGTCCCGGACCTTGCCGAGGATGTCCTTGAGCTTCTTGTTGTCCGTCTGGTCGGCGAGGATCGACAGCGCACGGAGCAGCGAGAGCCCGGACGACAGCATCGTCGACGCCTGCCGCGCCATGATCGCGAGGTCCTTGAGCCCGACGCCCTTCTCGAACCCGGGGATCTTGATCTCGGTCTGCAGGCCGCTGCCGGCCTTCGCCTCGGTGATGGCGATCGGCGAGACCCCCATCCCCCGCAGCCGCTGGACGACAGCACCTTCGGAGGACGCGTCGAGCCGCCCCTTCACGAGCTTGCCGGCGCCGTCGCGCCCCCGGTAGTCGTAGGCGAGCGACATCAGTGGCCTCCTGAGTACTTGTCGCCGAAGTCGATCTCGGACGCGGCGATGGCCGCGGCAGAGGAGTCGGACGGCGATTCGACGCGCTGGACGAGCCGGTCGAAGCCCTCGATGTCGTGCACCTTCTCCATCGCGGCCTTCCGCGTGATGGTGCCGACGTTGACGAGCTCGGCGAGGTCCTGGTCCATCGTGTGCATGCCCATGTCACGCCCGGCCTGCATGGCCGAGGTGATCTGGTAGGTCTTGCCCTCGCGCACGAGGTTCCCGATGGCCGGGGTGGTCTTCATGATCTCGGTGGCGACGACACGGCCGGCACCGTTGGCCTTCGGCACGAGCGTCTGGCAGACGACACCCTCGAGCGTCGAGGCGAGCTGCGTGCGGATCTGCCCCTGCTGGTGCGGCGGGAAGACGTCGATGACGCGATCGATCGTGCCGGGAGCGCTCTGCGTGTGCAGGGTCGCGAACACGAGGTGGCCGGTCTCCGCTGCGGTGAGGGCGACGGAGATCGTCTCGAGGTCGCGGAGCTCACCGATGAGGATGACATCGGGGTCCTGGCGCAGCACGTGCTTGAGGGCAGCGGCGAAGGAGTGCGTGTCCGCACCGACCTCACGCTGGTTGATGATCGCCTTCTTGTGGTCGTGCATGAACTCGATCGGGTCCTCGATCGTCACGATGTGGTCCGAGCGGGTCTCGTTGACGAGGTCGATGAGCGCGGCGAGGGTGGTCGACTTGCCGGACCCGGTGGGCCCGGTGACGAGCACGAGGCCGCGGGGCAGCTTCGCGAACTCCCCCACGTACTCGGGGATGCCGAGCTGCTTCAGGGTCTTGATCTTCGTGGGGATGATGCGGAAGGCCGCGCCCCAGTTGCCGCGCTGCTGGTAGTAGTTCACGCGGAAGCGGAACTCGGGCGACAGCGAGTACGCGAAGTCCAGTTCCTGTTCGTGGTCGAACTGACCGGCCTGCTCGACGGACAGCAGCGTCTTGAGGGCCGCGATCACCTTGTTGCGAGCCCACGGCCCGCCGGGCACGGCCGGGCGCAGGGCCCCGTCGACCCGCACGGTGGGTGCGGCATCGGCGGTCAGGTGCAGGTCGGACGCACCCTGGTAGACCACCTGCGCGAGCGCCGTGATGAGGTCCGGGTCCGCGACCTCACGCGCGTGGCGTGTGAAGTGGATCTCGGCCTGTCCCTCGGGTGCGGGCGCGTAGGTGGGGGCGTGGACGGCCTGGAGGATCGTGGTCGGGTCCGCGGGCACGACCGGCAGGTGCTGGGTCACGGCGTCGGCGTACCCGTAGGACGCGGTCGACGGCGGCACGGCTGCGGACGGCGTCGCGGGCGCAGCCTGCGGCTGCGCGACGGGCACGGCAACCGGCTCCCCGGACGGTGCCGGCCACGCGGCGGTGTCACTAGACAGGTCGTGCACGGGGCCCGACGGGGCGGGGGTGATCCGTGCCTCCAGGCTGGGTGAGGTCGGCTGTTGCGCCGCTGCGGCAGCGAGTCGTGCCGCACGGCGGCCACCGACCTCGGTGCCGGGCCGGCCCGGGTGCCAGCCCGCGACGGGCTCGTCCCCGGGCACGGAGATGTCGTAGACGGAGTCAGTCATCGTTCCACTCCCACGCCTACGCGACCACGCGCAGGATCTCGTCGATGCTCGTCATGCCGAGCTTGACCTTCTCCCACCCGTCCTGACGGAGGGTGAGCATGCCCTGCTGCTGGGCGACACGGCTGATCTCGGCGCTCGAGGCACGCGAGACCGCGAGTCGCTCGATCTCCTCGGTCACGGTCATGACCTCGTGCAGGGCGATCCGGCCGCGGTACCCGGTGCTCGAGCACACCGCGCAGCCGACCGGGCCGAAGAACTCCGGCACGGCGGTGTCCTCGGTCGACTCGAAGCCGAGGGCCACGAGCTGTGCGGGTGTGTACTGCGCCGGTGCCTTGCAGCGGTCGCAGAGCCGGCGGGCGAGCCGCTGGGCGACGACCGCGTCGAGCGCCGACCCGACCAGGAACGGCTCGATGTCCATCTCGGTCAGCCGGGTGATCGCCGACGGGGCGTCGTTCGTGTGCAGGGTCGAGAGCACGAGGTGACCGGTGAGCGAGGCCTCGATCGCGATCTGCGCGGTCTCGTGGTCACGGATCTCACCGAGGAGCACGACGTCCGGGTCGGAGCGCAAGATCGATCGCAGCGCCGACGCGAACGTCAGGCCGGCCTTCGGGTTGACCTGCACCTGGTTGACGCCGGCCATCCGGTACTCGACCGGGTCCTCGACCGTGATGACGTTGATCTCGGGCTTGGCCACGGCGTTGAGCGTCGTGTAGAGCGTCGTCGACTTGCCGGAACCGGTCGGACCGGTGACGAGGATCATGCCGTACGGCTTCGAGTAGGAGCGCTGGTACGCCTGGAAGTTCTGCTCGAGCAGGTTGAGGTCCTTGAGGGACATCGACGTGTTCGTGTTGTCGAGGATCCGCATGACGACCTTCTCGCCCCACACCGTGGGGAGCGTCGCGACGCGGAGGTCGATCTGCCGACCGCCGTGCCGCACCGACATGCGGCCGTCCTGCGGCTTCCGACGCTCGGCGATGTCGATGTCGCTCATGATCTTCAGACGGCTGATGACACCGTTCTGGATGTTCTTCGGCGCCGGCGCCATCTCGTGCAGCACGCCGTCGATGCGGTAGCGGACCCGGACCTCGTGCTCGCCGGGCTCGATGTGGATGTCGGATGCGTGGTCCTGGATGGCCTGCGAGACGAGCAGGTTCACGAAGCGGACGATCGGCACGTCGTCGAGGGCGCCGTCGGTCAGGTCGTTCTGCTGCTGCGCCTGCGCCGATGCTTCTTCACCGAGGGACGAGGTCAGGTCGTTGAGCTCGTCGTCGGCGCGCAGGTAGCGGTCGAGGGCGGACGCGAGGTCGCGCTCGTCGACCTGCAGGGGCTTCACCGGGCGGCCGGAGGCGGTGCGGGCGTCGTCGATCGCGAGGACGTTGGTCGGGTTCACCATGGCGAGCACGAGGACCTCGCCCTCGAACCCGATGCCCAGGACGCCGTGGCGACGGCAGAGGGCCGCGGGCAGCATCGACACCGCGGTGCCGTCGACCGGGTAGTCGGTCAGCGGCACCGTCTTGGAGTTGTTCGACGCGGCGCGGGCGGTGATGTACTGCGCCTCGCTGACGAGCCCCTGGTCGACGAGCGAGCGGATCGAACGGTCGTCGATCTCCTCGTCGCCGGTCATCGAGTCGAGGTGCTCGATCGGCAGGGCTCCGTTGAGGATGAGGATCTCGGACAGCGTGGCCATGTGCCCCGGAGCCTCCTTCGGGTCGCGCGCGGTTCGTCGGGACGAGCGTCGCAGGGATTCGACGCCCGACCACGCTACGTCGGCGCCGAACGACGCCCGCAGTCCCACAACGAGGGGGCGAGGGGGTCCGGGGTGTCCCCAGTGCAGGGGTGCCGGAAGGTGTCGAGCGCCGGCCGGTCCCTCGTCAGAGGGGTGTCGACGCCGTGACGTGGACCTCGCCCGCGACGAAGCCGAGGCGCTCGTAGATCCGTCCCGCTCCGCTCGGGTTCTCGGCGTCGACGTGCAGCACCGCGGCGGACAGCCCGTCGGCCTGGATCGCCTGCAGCACCGCGTCCGTGACGATCGGCGCGAGACCACGGCCACGGGCGGCGCGCACCACGCCGACCCAGTGCACGTACCCGTACGACCGACCGCGGGCAGCGAACCCGTCCGGGTCCACCTCGACGATGCCGAACGCGGCGATCCCACCGTCGGCGTCGAGCACCACCCGCGAGAGGTCGAGCCGGCTCTTGCCCGCCGTGAGGAACCCGCGCCAGTCCGACTCGACCATCGGCTGCGACCCCCAGTGGTCCCGGAAGGCGTCGTTCTTCGCGAGCCGGAGCGGTTCGATGTCGTCGACGGTGGCCGCACGCACGACGGAGCCCTCGGGCAGCGCCGGCACGTCGGGCTCCGCGCGTCCGTCGAGCACGACCTGCATGTCGACCCAGTTCCGGGTCGGCTCGAAGCCGAAGTGTGCCGCGAGCCCGAGCGTCGCCGCACCCTGCGGCGCCCCGACCTCGATGGTCGCCGGGACGTCGAGGTCGAGCGCCGCCAGCCGCTGGCGGGCACGCTCGACCTGCCAGGCGAACACCCGCCGCCCGATGCCGTGTCCGCGCAGATCGGGGTGCACCGCTCCGTCGAGGACCACCCGGGCAGCGGTGACCCGGGAGGGGACGTCGATGACGATGCCGTAGGCCTGCACATGCCCATCAGCATCGACGCCCACGAGGGTGTCCCGCGGGACGTCGAGCCCTTCGGTGGACAGGGTCCGCTCGAAGTCCGCTGTGGAGGGATGGGCGTGCGGATCGTCCACGGCGGCCGCCGCGACCGCCACGGCGTGCACGGCCGCGAGGTCCTGCCGCGAACCGGGCCGGAACGTGAGTCCACCGACCGGTACCGGGGGCTCGAGGTGGGTCGGGGCCGTGATCCGTTCGCGCAGCGTCGCCATCCCACCAGCCTGCCAGACCGGTTGCACCGCAGGGACTCGCCGCATCACGCGGCTGCGGCGACGAACCCCTCGACGCGCAGGCACCACCCGGGACATGATGAGTCATGGAGATCACGAGCGTGACCGTGGGGCTGCCCGTCACCGACATCGAGGCGTCCTGCCTCTGGTACGGCGCCGTCTTCGAACGCGCCGAGCCCGACCTCGAACCGGACGAGGGCATCGCCGAGTACGAGGTCGGCGGCATCTGGGTCCAGCTCTACGAGGACGAGAGCGCCGAGGAGAACCCGGTCAGCGTCCGCTTCGGCGTCGACGACGCCGCCGCCCAGCACGCCCGCATCGGCGCACTCGGCATCGACATCGGCCCCGTCGAGTGCGTCGACGGAGCCGTCGACTGGTTCGACGTCCGTGACCCCGACGGCAACGTCCTCAGCCTGTTTTCGCTGGTCGACGAGACCGGCCGTGGGTCCGGCGGCCGCGACAGCGACGCGGGTCGCGCGATCTAGACGCCCAGGACGACGGCCTGGAGGCGCGTGGCGGGCCCGCACCGCGCCTCCAGGCCGTCATCCGGTCCCGTCCCGGGACAGCGCCGTCATCCTGTCCCGGGACGGAACGCAGAACGGCCCCCGCATCCGAGGATGCGGGGGCCGTTGCCGTCAACGCAGATGGCGTCGACGCTGCTTGCTAGTTGTACGTACCCGGCGTGAAGTCATCCGACGAGAAGCTGTCGAAGTCGACGAAGCTCAGGTCGGCGTCCGAGAACGACGAGTCGTCCGCGAAGATGCGGTTGGGGTACCGCTCGGCCTTCGCTTCTTCCGTCGCGTTCACGTCCACGTCGCGGTACCGGCTGAGGCCCGTCCCCGCGGGGATGAGCTTTCCGATGATGACGTTCTCCTTGAGGCCGACGAGGTGGTCCTGCTTGCCCTCCATGGCCGCCTGCGTCAGGACGCGGGTGGTCTCCTGGAAGGACGCGGCGGACAGCCACGACTCGGTCGCGAGGGACGCCTTGGTGATGCCCATGACCTCCTGGCGAGCGGAAGCGGTCTTGCGACCCTCCTGCAGCGCCGCACGGTTGAGCATGTTGTACCGCGAACGGTCGACGAGCTCACCCGGGAGGAGGTCGGTGTCGCCGTGGTCGACGACGGTGACCTTGCGGAGCATCTGACGCACGATGACCTCGATGTGCTTGTCGTGGATCGGCACGCCCTGCGAGCCGTACACGTCCTGCACACCGTTGACGAGGTGCTTCTGGACCTCACGGACACCCTTGACCCGGAGGACTTCCTTCGGGTCGACGGTGCCGGCGATGAACTGCTCGCCGAGTTCGACGTGCTGCCCGTCCTCGATGAGGAGGGTCGCACGCTTGAGCACCGGGTAGATGAACGGCTCGTCGCCGTTGTCCGGCGTGAGGATGATGCGACGACCCTTGTCGGTGTCCTCGATCGTGGCGCGGCCGGGGGCCTCGGCGATCGGGGACGCGCCCTTCGGGGTACGCGCCTCGAACAGCTCGGTGACACGCGGCAGACCCTGGGTGATGTCGTCCGCAGAGGCCGAACCACCCGTGTGGAAGGTACGCATCGTCAGCTGGGTACCGGGCTCACCGATGGACTGGGCGGCGATGATGCCGACCGCCTCGCCGATGTCGACGAGGTTGCCCGTGGCGAGCGAACGGCCGTAGCAGTTCGCGCAGACACCGACGGCCGACTCGCAGGTCAGGACCGAGCGCACCTTGATGCTCTCGACACCGGCAGCGAGCAGCTTGTCGATGAGCACGTCACCGACGTCCTCACGAGCCTCGGCGACGACCGTGCCCTTCGCGTCCACGGCCTCGGTGGCCAGGGTGCGGGAGTACACGGTGTTCTCGACACGCGGGTCGCGGACCAGCTTGCCGTCGGCACCCACGGTCGCGATCGGGAGCTCGAGGCCCCGGCTCGTGCCGCAGTCGTCCTCACGGATGATGACGTCCTGCGAGACGTCGACGAGTCGACGCGTCAGGTAACCGGAGTCAGCCGTACGGAGCGCCGTGTCGGCCAGGCCCTTACGAGCACCGTGCGTGGCGATGAAGTACTCCGCCACGGTCAGGCCCTCGCGGTACGAGTTGATGATCGGGCGGGCGATGATCTCACCCTTCGGGTTGTTCACCAGACCACGCATACCGGCGATGTTGCGCACCTGCAGCCAGTTACCACGAGCACCCGACGACACCATGCGGTTGATCGTGTTGTCGATCGGGAAGTTGTCCCGCATCTCCTGCGCGATCTCGTTGGTCGCCTCGGTCCAGATCTTGATCAGGTCGGCGCGACGTTCCGCGTCGGTGATCAGACCCTTGTCGAACTCGCCCTGCACCTTGGCTGCCTGGATCTCGTAGCCCGCGATGATCTCCTTCTTGCGAGGAGGCGTCACGACGTCCGAGAGCGCGACGGTCACACCGGAGCGCGTGCCCCAGTAGAAGCCGGCGTCCTTGATCCGGTCCAGCGCGGCGGCCGTCTCGGTCTTGGAGTAGCGCTCGGCGAGGTCGTTGACGATCGCGGAGAGCACGCCCTTGTCCGTGACCTTCTGGACGAACGGGTAGTTCGCCGGGAGGGTCTCGTTGAAGAGCGCACGGCCCAGGGTCGTCTCGAGCAGCACGGTGTCGCCCTGCTCGTAGCCCTCGGGTGCTTCACCCTCGGCGAAGTGGACACCCGTCATGCGGATCTTCGCCATCGCGTTGAGGTGCAGCGTGTGCTGGTCGTTCGCCAGGATCGCCTCGGCGACCGACGAGAACGCACGGCCCTCACCCACGGCGCCCTCGCGGACGGTCGTCAGGTGGTGCAGACCGATGATCATGTCCTGTGCGGGCAGGGTCACCGGACGGCCGTCCGACGGCTTCAGGATGTTGTTCGAGGCGAGCATCAGGATGCGTGCCTCGGCCTGGGCCTCGACCGACAGCGGCAGGTGCACAGCCATCTGGTCACCGTCGAAGTCCGCGTTGAACGCAGCACACACGAGCGGGTGGAGCTGGATGGCCTTGCCCTCGACGAGCTGCGGTTCGAACGCCTGGATGCCCAGACGGTGCAGCGTCGGCGCACGGTTCAGCAGCACGGGGCGCTCGCGGATGATCTCCTCGAGCACGTCCCACACCTGCGGACGCGAACGCTCGACCATGCGCTTCGCCGACTTGATGTTCTGCGCGTGCGACAGGTCGATGAGGCGCTTGATCACGAACGGCTTGAAGAGCTCCAGCGCCATCTGCTTGGGCAGACCACACTGGTGCAGCTTCAGCTGCGGGCCGACGATGATGACAGAACGGCCCGAGTAGTCGACGCGCTTGCCGAGCAGGTTCTGGCGGAAACGACCCTGCTTGCCCTTGAGCATGTCGCTCAGGGACTTCAGGGCGCGGTTGCCGGTACCCGTGACCGGACGTCCACGACGACCGTTGTCGAACAGCGCGTCGACCGCTTCCTGCAGCATGCGCTTCTCGTTGTTCACGATGATCTCGGGGGCACCGAGGTCGAGCAGGCGGCGGAGACGGTTGTTGCGGTTGATCACACGACGGTAGAGGTCGTTGAGGTCCGAGGTGGCGAAACGGCCACCGTCGAGCTGCACCATCGGGCGCAGCTCCGGCGGGATGACCGGCACGACGCCGAGCACCATCGCTGCCGGCGAGTTGCCGGTGGCGAGGAAGGAGCTGACGACGCGCAGACGCTTGATCGCGCGGATCTTCTTCTGGCCCTTGCCCTCGGCGATCTGCAGACGCAGTGCCTCGGCCTCGGCAGCCAGGTCGAACGCCTCGAGCCGCAGCTTGATCGCCTCGGCGCCCATGTAGGCGTCGAAGTAGATCCCGAAGCGGTCCTGGAGCTCGTGGAAGACGGCGTCCTCGGGCTTGAGGTCGCCCACCTTGAGGTTGCGGAAGTCCTCCCACACACGCTCGAGACGGGTGATGTCCTCGTCGAACGACTTGCGGACCTGGGACATCTCCTTCTCGGCGGTGTCCTTGGTGCGCCGCTTGACGTCGGCCTTCGCACCTTCCTCTTCGAGCGCTGCGAGGTCGTCCTCGAGCTTCTTGAGGCGGTCGGCGATGATCGAGTCGCGCTGACCCTCGAGGGTCTTGATCTCGAGGCGCATCTCGTTCTCGAGACCCGGCATGTCCGCGTGGCGGCCCTCTTCATCGATGTCGATGATCATGTACGCCGCGAAGTAGATGACCTTCTCGAGGTCCTTCGGCGCCATGTCGAGGAGGTACCCGAGGCGCGAGGGGACGCCCTTGAAGTACCAGATGTGCGTGACGGGTGCGGCGAGCTCGATGTGGCCCATGCGCTCACGACGGACCGAGGACTTGGTGACCTCGACGCCGCAGCGCTCGCAGACGATGCCCTTGAACCGGACACGCTTGTACTTGCCGCAGGCGCACTCCCAGTCGCGGGAAGGACCGAAGATCTGCTCGCCGAACAGACCGTCCTTCTCGGGCTTGAGGGTGCGGTAGTTGATGGTCTCCGGCTTCTTGACCTCGCCGTACGACCACTGGCGGATGTCCTCGGCCGTGGCGAGGCCGATCCGCAGTGCGTCAAATGAAGTTGCTTCGAGCAATGTTCTTCTCTCTAGCTGGATTCGTTACGAGTACGGGCGGGATCAGATGTCGTCTACGGACGACGACTCGAACCGCGAGGAGATGTTGATGCCGAGCTCTTCAGCGGCACGGAAGACCTCGTCGTCCGTGTCGCGGAGGCTGACCGCCTGGCCGTCGGCCGAGAGGACCTCGACGTTCAGGCAGAGCGACTGCATCTCCTTCATGAGGACCTTGAACGATTCCGGGATGCCGGGCTCCTGGATGTTCTCGCCCTTGACGATCGCCTCGTAGACCTTCACGCGGCCGAGGATGTCGTCGGACTTGATCGTCAGGAGCTCCTGGAGGGCGTACGCGGCACCGTATGCCTCGAGCGCCCACACCTCCATCTCACCGAAGCGCTGGCCACCGAACTGCGCCTTACCACCCAGCGGCTGCTGCGTGATCATCGAGTACGGACCGGTCGAACGGGCGTGGATCTTGTCGTCGACCAGGTGGTGCAGCTTCAGGATGTACATGTAGCCGACCGACACGGGCTCCGGGAACGGCTCGCCGGAGCGGCCGTCGAAGAGCTGCGCCTTGCCGGACGAACCGATCAGACGCTCGCCGTCGCGGTTCGGGAGGGTGGAGTCGAGGAGGCCCTCGATCTCACGCTCGTACGCACCGTCGAACACCGGGGTCGCGACCTTCGTGCCGGGCTCGGCGCTGTGGGCGGCCTCGGGGAGAGCCGAAGCCCACTCCTGGATGCCGTCCACGTTCCAGCCCTGCTTCGCGAGCCACCCGAGGTGGATCTCGAGGACCTGGCCGAAGTTCATGCGGCCGGGAACGCCGAGCGGGTTGAGCACGATGTCGACCGGGGTGCCGTCCGCCAGGAACGGCATGTCCTCGACCGGGAGGATGGTCGAGATGACGCCCTTGTTGCCGTGACGACCGGCGAGCTTGTCACCCGCGGTGATCTTGCGCTTCTGGGCGATGTAGACGACCACGCGCTGGTTGACGCCCGAGCCGAGCTCGTCGTCGCCGTCCTGCGAGTCGAACACCTTGACGCCGATGATCGTGCCCTCTTCACCGTGGGGCACCTTCAGCGAGGTGTCGCGCACTTCGCGCGACTTCTCGTTGAAGATGGCGCGGAGGAGGCGCTCTTCAGCGGAGAGCTCGGTCTCGCCCTTCGGCGTGACCTTGCCGACCAGGATGTCGCCGGGGCGGACCTCGGCACCGATCCGGATGATGCCGCGCTCGTCGAGGTCGGCCAGGAGGTCCGGGCTGACGTTCGGGAGGTCGCGGGTGATCTCTTCCTTGCCGAGCTTGGTGTCGCGGGCGTCGACCTCGTACTCCTCGATGTGGATCGAGGAGAGCGTGTCGTCCTTCACGAGGTTCTGCGACAGGATCATCGCGTCCTCGTAGTTGTAGCCCTCCCACGGCATGAACGCGACGAGGAGGTTCTTGCCGAGCGCGAGCTCGCCGTTCTCCGTCGCGGGGCCGTCGGCGATGACTTCGCCCTGCTCCACACGCTCGCCGGCCGAGACGACCACGCGGTGGTTGTAGCTCGTGCCCTGGTTGGAGCGGTCGAACTTGCGCAGGTAGAAGGTCTGCGTGCCACCCTCGTCGAGCTGCAGGGTCACGGCGTCGGCCGAGACCTCGGAGACGACACCGGCCTTGTCGGCGGTGACGACGTCGCCGGCGTCGATGGCGGTGTAGCCCTCCATGCCGGTGCCGACGAGCGGCGACTCGGAACGGAGCAGCGGGACAGCCTGACGCTGCATGTTCGCACCCATGAGGGCGCGGTTCGCGTCGTCGTGCTCGAGGAACGGGATGAGCGAGGTCGCGACCGACACCATCTGGCGCGGCGAGACGTCCATGTAGTCGACCTCGTCCTTGCCGACGAGCTCGACCTCTCCGCCCTTCTTCCGCACGAGGACCTTGTCGTCCTGGAAGTGGAAGTCGGCGGTGAGCGGCGCGTTGGCCTGGGCGACGACGAACTCGTCCTCTTCCGAAGCCGTGAGGTAGTCGATGGTCTTCGTGACCTCGCCCTTCACGACGCGACGGTAGGGCGTCTCGATGAAGCCGAAGGAGTTGATCCGACCGAACGACGCGAGCGAACCGATCAGGCCGATGTTCGGGCCTTCCGGGGTCTCGATCGGGCACATGCGGCCGTAGTGCGACGGGTGGACGTCGCGGACCTCGACGCCGGCACGCTCACGGGACAGACCACCCGGGCCGAGGGCCGAGAGACGCCGCTTGTGCGTCAGGCCCGCGAGTGGGTTGTTCTGGTCCATGAACTGCGACAGCTGGGACGTTCCGAAGAACTCCTTGATCGCGGCGACGACCGGACGCACGTTGATGAGCGTCTGCGGGGTGATCGCCTCGATGTCCTGCGTGGTCATGCGCTCGCGGACGACGCGCTCCATGCGGGACAGACCCGTGCGGACCTGGTTCTGGATGAGCTCGCCGACGGCGCGGATGCGACGGTTGCCGAAGTGGTCGATGTCGTCCACGTCGAGGCGCAGCTGCACCGGCTCGCCGTCACGGACACCGTTCAGCGTGGTCTTCTCGGCGTGCAGCGAGACCAGGTACTTGATCGTGCGGACGATGTCCTGCACGGTCAGGACCGAGTCGCTGAGCGGCGCGTCGATGCCGAGCTTGCGGTTGACCTTGTAGCGGCCGACCTTCGCGAGGTCGTAGCGCTTCGAGTTGAAGTAGAAGTTGTCGAGCAGCGCACGCGCGGCCTCGGCAGCGACCTGCTCGCCCGGACGCAGCTTGCGGTAGATGTCCTTGAGCGCCTCTTCCTTGGTGAGGATGGCGTCCTTCTCGAGGGTCGACTCGATCGAGGCGAAGCCCTGGAACTCCTCCATGATCTCTTCGCTCGTCATGCCGAGCGCCTTGAGGAAGACCGTGACCGACTGCTTGCGCTTGCGGTCGATGCGCACGCCCACCTGGTCGCGCTTGTCGATCTCGAACTCGAGCCACGCACCGCGCGACGGGATCACGCGAGCGGAGTAGATGTCCTTGTCGGACGTCTTCTCCTGCTGGCGCTCGAAGTACACGCCCGGGGAACGGACGAGCTGCGAGACGACGACACGCTCGGTGCCGTTGATGATGAACGTGCCGCGCTCGGTCATGAGCGGGAAGTCGCCCATGAACACGGTCTGCGTCTTGATCTCACCGGTCATGTGGTTCATGAACTCGGCGTTGACGTAGAGCGGGGCAGCGTAGGTCTTGCCACGCTCCTTGCACTCGTCGATCGAGTACTTCGGGTCCTCGAGCTCCGGCGACGTGAAGCCGAGCTGCATGGTCTCGCCGAGGTCCTCGATCGGGGAGATCTCCTCGAAGATCTCCTCGAGCCCGGAGTGCAGTGCGAGGTCGGTACGACCCTGCTCCTGCCCTTCGGCGAGGCGGGCCTTCCAGGCGTCGTTGCCGACGAGCCAGTCGAAGCTCTCCGTCTGGAGTGCGAGCAGATCAGGAACCGTGAGGGTGTCCGTGATCTTGGCGAACGAGAGTCGCGAGTGGTTGCGACCGTTCTTGGGGTTGGTGGATGCGTTGGGCGCAGCAGCCAAGGGTTTGACCTCCGGTAGGCCCCGTCGGGCCGGTACTGACGAGCAGCACGTAGGTGAGTGGATTGATCGCTCGGCGCACCCCTTGAAGACACGCACCATGTGGCAGGCCGGTGTGGCATGGACATGTGCGATGATCTGGGTGAGCGGGACCCGCCGACATATACGGGACCGGCATCACCAGGGCACGTTCTTGAGAACGTTGCGTCGACCGCAATATGACGACACTGATGCCAGGGAGCGCGAACTGCCATCATAGGTCGCGCCGGACCGCACTGTCCAGTCCTGGCTTGACCGAATTCGGCAGTGACGTGTATAAGCCGGTGGACCGACCCGGTATTCCCGCCGCTGCCGCTCCGTCAGCGCACCGAGCCGAGCGCCCGGAACGCCTCCTCGGGCTGCCGCGTCCGCACGAACGTCACGCGCCCGCGGTCGTCCGTGAACTCGATCCCGAGCCCCGGCGTGAGGATGAGTGCGCGGACGCCCCGGCGCAGTCGCAGCCCGATCCCGCCGTAGGTCGACGCGTCCGCTTCGACGAGGCGGACGTCGGCGATCCGGCGTCGGGCGATCCGACGCGCGGGCAGGGGGCGGAAGTGCAGGACGACGTCCGTGTCCGTCACGGTGAACCCGGACCGCGCGACGAGGAGCAGCACCCCGATCGCGATCGCGACGAGCGCCGGCACGATGAGCGCGGTCTCCGGAGCGTCCCCGGGCCAGCCGAGGACCGCCGCGGTGAGGCCGAGTCCGCCGAGCAGCAGGACCGCGCCGATCGCGCGCATCCACACGGGTGCGGACTCGAGGTCGGTGTGCGGCGCACGACGAACGGCGCGAGCGACCCCCCGGGTCGCGGCCCCTCGGGTCGACGGGGCGAGGCGGTGCGTGGGGACACTCATGGTGTCGGTCATGGCGTGGGGCTCCTGCGGATTCGTGGTCCGGTACGACGTCGTATTTTACATGACGCATACGATGTGTTCAATGGCCGAGCGCAGGGTTCGGCCACAGGCGGCGCGCAGGAGAGCGGGGAGGCCCGGCGCACGCCGACGGCGCGCACACGGACACGGCAGTGGGGGTTGCCGGGCGGTCACGCCGCGGTCAGGACGGATGCGGAAGCGCGAGGTGTGGGGCACTGCGCGGATCGACGCACCGAGGTGACGACGTGAGCACGATAGACACCGACCCTTGACGTCCGCTGGCCGTTCATGTGTACGCATTCATCTGGAGTCAGTGAGCGCGCTGTGCACGGTGAACAGCGCACAGCGCACAGCGCACAGCGCACGGCGCAGGCGCACGGCGCACAGCGGACACGCGTGGTCAGCGGAGGACGCGAGCCACGGCCTCCGCACGGGTCCGGACACCGAGCTTCGTGAACACCTGGTTCACGTAGGACTTCACGGTCGGCACCGTCAGGAACAGCTCGGCGGCGATCTCCGGGTTCGACCGGCCCTCGGCGATCCGCTCGAGGACGTCCGCCTCACGCGGGGTGAGGTCCGGGAACCGCACGCGCAGCCCGGCCACCGGCTCGGGACCGGGGACCGCAGCGGCCGGGGTGGCCGGGGTGGCCGTCCCGCCGCCGGCGAACTGCGCCACCAGGCGTGCGCCGACCGTCGCGTCGAACGTCGACTGTCCGGAGGCGACGGCACGGATCGCGGTCGCGATCTCCGCTCGTCCGGCGTCCTTCGTGAGGTACCCGCGTGCTCCGGCGCGGAGCGCCGTGACGATCGACTCGTCGTCGGCGAAGGTCGTCAGGACGAGCACGGCGACCTCGGGGTGGGTTGCGGCGATGGCCGCGGTCGCGGTCGGTCCGTCGACGCCCGGCATCCGCAGGTCCATCAGGACGACGTCCGGTGCGTCCCGTCCGACGGCCGCGATCGCCTCGGCGCCGTCCGACGCCTCGCCGACCACCTGCAGGTCGGGGACGAGGGAGAGCACCGTCACGAGGCCGTCGCGCACGATGGCCTGGTCGTCGACGACGAGCACCCGGATGCTCACGAGCGCTCCCCCTCGACCCGGGCATCGGTCGGCAGGTGCATCGCCACGACGAACTCGCCGTCGGACCGCTCCGCCTCGACCGTGGCGCCGCTCCCGAGCTCCGCGAACCGCTCGCGCATCCCGATCAGGCCGTGCCCGCCGCCGGACAGCGGGTTCGCCACGACGACGTCCACGGCGTCGCCGTCCCGGATGACGGACAGGGACACGGGGCGGCCGGGAGCGTGCTTGCGGGCGTTGCTCAGCGCCTCCCGGACGACCTGGACCACGGCGGCACGGTGGGCCGCGTCGAGGACGGACAACGTCGTGTCCCCCTGCGTCACGACCGAGCCACCGAAGGAACGGTGCGCGTCGACGAGGGCCGTCAGGCCCGTCCCGTGGTCCGCAGCGGGCCTGGAGGAACGGATCGCCTCCCCGGGATCGGTCGCGTCGGTCGACGTGGCCGGTCCGGTCGGCGGGGCCGCTGTGGCCGACTCGGGCGCAAGGGTGTCCGCGTCGTCGCGGAGGGCGTGCACCGCACGCCGGGCCTCGGCGAGCCCGTCCGCTGCGAGGGCGCGGGCGTCACGGGCACGCTTCGTCGCGTCCTCGACCCGACCGGCCTCGAGGAGGGCCTCGACCGCGTCGAGCTGGAGCACCAGGCCACCGAGCGAGTGCGCGAGCACGTCGTGGATGTCCCGCGCAGCACGGGACCGGTCCGCCAGGAGCTCAGCGCGCTGCTGCTCCCGCTCGGCCTCTCGGGCGTGTTCAGCGGCGACCCGGAACTGCCGTCGGCTGAAGCCGATGAGGACCCCGAGCAGCACCCCTCCGCTCGTGCCGAGGACGAACTGGACGGACGCGTGCTCGACGGACGCGGACACCGCGATCACCACGATCGCCGCCAGCCCGGCGACCGACGACGTCCAGATCGGCAGCCGGAGGTTCGCGCCGAGGAGCACGATGCCGACGATCACCGGGATGATCATCAGCGAGTCGGTCGGCACCGTCGTCACGGCACCGGCGGCGATCATGACGACCCCGGCGACGACCAGGGTCCGCGACGTCCGACCGAACTCGCGGAGCGCCCACGCGGCGAGCGCCACCGCGCCGACCACCCACACCCACGCCGGGGGCTGGATCTCCAGGCCGTTCTTCACGAACCAGAACGCGACGATCGCGATGCCGAGGGCGTTGAGCCCCCACGCGGCACCGGAACGGGACCGACCCCCGGGGAGGTCGGTCGGGTCCTGGCCGGTCAGCAGGGTCACCGGACCATCATGCCGCGCGCCTGACGGTCGCCGCGGGGGATCCGCTGGTCGAGGACCACGGCACGGGCCGCACGGTTCAGCGCGAGGACGAGCAGGATCGTGCCGGTCGAGGTGAGCAGGTGGGCGCCGAAGTGGCCGCCGACGACGTCGAGGCCGACGCGGACGACGATGAGGACGAGCCAGAGGCCGGCGCCGAGCCACCCGGTGCGGGACTGGATCGTGCGGCCCTTGTCGTCCGGGGTGCCGACCGTGCGGAAGCGGGTGATGCTGCCCATCGTCAGGCCGACGCCGATCGTGATGAGGGCCTCGATGCCGAGGAAGACGACGTCGGCGGTGGTGATCGTGGCCGTCGTCTGGGCGAGGACCACGACGCCGATGACGGCCATGACGAGCGGGCCGCGCCAGATCCGCGCCGGGTCGAGGTACTGCCAGGTCGCCTGGCGGTACGCGAGGAAGGCGACGAGGGCGACCCCGATGAGGATGTTCGCGGCGAGCTGGACGGACATGGTGTGTGCCTTTCGGAGCGGTTCGGCGGGTGTTCCCGACCGGTGACACCAGCCTCGTTCGCGGGCGTCGACGGGCACACCAACCAGGGGTGGGGACGCGGGTGGTGATCGCTCGTTCGCTCCGGCCTGCGGGGTGGTGTTCGATTGACGTCATGGCTGATGCGTTCGACGGGTTCCGGATCGGTGCGGGCTACGCGGTCGTCGAGCCGGACCGGCACCGTCCCGGGTCGTTCACGCTCGTGGTGGACGGCACCCCGCAGTCCCACGTCGACCTCGAGGACCCGACGCACCTGGCGTTCGAGTACATCCGGCGGATCGGGCACGCGATCGACCTGCTCCCCGACGGGCCGATCACCGCGCTGCACCTCGGCGCGGGTGCCCTGACGCTCCCGCGGTACGTCGCGGTGACCCGGCCGGGCTCCCGGCAGCAGGTGATCGAGCTCGAGCGCGACCTCGTCGACCAGGTGCGGGACGCGCTGCCGTTCCCGCGCGGGGCCTCGATCCGGGTGCGGTACGGCGACGCCCGCGAGGTCCTGACGAAGCTGCCCGCCGGACTGCGCGGCACCGTGGACCTCGCCGTCGTGGACGTGTTCGGCGGCTCGCAGATCCCCGCGCACGTGACGAGCATCGAGTTCTACCGCGAGGTCGCGGCGTTCCTGTCGCCGACCGGGATCGTCGCGGTGAACGTCGCCGACGGGGCGGGGCTCGCGTTCGCCCGTGGGCAGGCGTCGACGCTGCAGGCGGTGCTGCCCTCGGTGGCGGCCGTCGCGGACACCGGGATGCTCAAGGGTCGGCGCTTCGGGAACATCGTGCTGCTCGGGTCGCTCACGGACCTGCCGGTGGCGGACATGCCGCGTCGGTACTCGTCCGACCCGATGCCGGCGAAGGTCGTGCACGGGGCGGAGCTCAAGGCGTTCATCGCCGGGGCGCCGATCGTCACGGACCAGACCGCGGTGGCGTCGCCGGAGCCGAACCGGAGCGTGTTCGGCGGCTGACGCGCTGCGCGTGGGCGCGGGCGTGTGTTCGTGCGCAGCGGACGCCACCGCCTGTGCCGCGACCGCGCATTCGGGCGGCGCGGGGGCGCGACTGCCAGGATGGTCTGAACGACCGTGCAGCCGCGCGACCGAGCGATGGGAATCCCCGATGACGAACGACGACCGGAGCAACGAGGACCGGACGGGCGACGGCCAGGTGCCGCGCTGGGGCGACGCCCCGCAGCAGCCCTCCGCCGCGGCCGACGAGCCGCGGTACGGCGAGCGGGCCGAGGCTCCTCGCTACGGCGAGCGCGCCCCCGAGCACGAGACGCCGCAGTACGGGCAGCAGCAGTACGGGCAGGCGCAGGACAGCCAGCAGCAGGGCCAGTACGGGCAGCAGCAGCCGTACGCCGCATCGTCGGCACCCGCGAGCGCGGGCGCTCCGTCGTGGCAGGGCTACGAGGAGCCGAAGCGCAAGAAGAAGACCGTCGGTGTGGTGGCGTTCATCCTCGGGCTCCTGGCACTCGTGCTCGGCGTCATCGGCGGGTACATCATGGGCTCGGCGCTCGCCAACAGCGACGCCCTCGGCAGCATCGTGCAGAACGGCGGGACGACCTCCTTCAACCAGGAGGACGCGACGCGCGACCTCATGAACGACCCCGCGGTCGTGTCCCAGCTGGCCGGCGGCGCCGTGGTGGCCGGGATCGCCGCGATCCTCGGCCTGTGGGCGCTCGTCCAGGGCATCATCGCCGTCGTCACCAAGCGCGGTCGCGGCTGGGGGGTCTTCGCGATCGTCCTGGCGGTGGTCGCGACGATCGCCACCTTCGGCACGTACATCGGTGTCGCTGCCGCGGCGGCGGCCGGCGCCGGTTCCTGACCGTCCGGCACCATGAGCGGCCCGTCGTGCACCAGCACGGCGGGCCGTTCGCGTGCTCGGCGGGCGTTCGCGTGCTCGGTGCGGCGTCCGCGTTCTCGGCGCGGCGGGTGACCCCCGTGCGCGTGGCACCGCCCGCTCCCGGGGCAGCGCGGCTACCCTCGAACCGATGTCCCTCCCGCCCGATGACCGCCAGCAGCCCGACCGTGACGACCGCGCTCGGGAGCCCCGTCATGCCGCGCCCGTGACCGCCGGCGTCAGCCCGGGCAGCACGTTCGCCCCGATCAGCCTCCGGCCCGCCGTGGACGCCGACGCGATCCAGCAGCGCCTCCGCGACCTCGGGCAGAGCCGCAGCACCGAGGCCCTCGCCGAACGGGCCGAGCTCCTCCGCCTGCTCGGACGGCTCGACGAGTCGCTCGTCATCGCGGAAGAGGTCTTCCGCCTCACCATGTTCACGGGCGAGCGCTCGGACAAGGTCGCCGCCCGGATCCGCCGCGCGCACGTGCTGCACGACCTGGGCCGGTACGAGCGTGCCGCGACCGAGTCCGGCCTCGCACGGGACACCGCACGCACCGAGGAGTGGCCGGAGCTCGAGGGCGCCGCAGCCGAGCTCGAGGGGTGGTCGCTGTTCGAGCTCTCCCGCTTCGAGGAGGCCCGCTCGGCCCTGTCCCGCGCCTACCAGGCCTTCCGGAAGGCCGGCGCACCGTCCGAGCGCACCGAGGCGCTCCGCACCGCCGTCGAAGCCGCCCTCCGTGCATCGGTGGCGCAGCCGAAGCCGGCCGAGGACCGTCCCCGCACGGCACGCGACATCGCTGCCCGCCGCGCCGAGGAGGACGAACCGACGACCCGGGTCGCCGAGCCCGTGAAGCAGGTGCCGCCGATCCGCCGCCGGGTGCTCGGTGCGCCCGACGCCGCACGCACCGAGGCGGACGACCTCTGGGGCCGCATCGCCACACGCGCCGCGCAGAAGGGCCAGGCCGGCCGGGACGAACCGGACGACGACCTCCGGTGACCACCCTCGAGGCGGTCCGCGCCCGAGCCGAACACCTCATGACGGTGCACCTCGGCGTGAGCGGATGGTCGTTCGGGTTCGACCACGCCAAGACCCGTGCCGGGCAGTGCGACTTCGCCCGGAAGCGCATCACAGTGAGCCGGCACCTGGCCGTCCGGTTCTCCGAGGACGACGTCGACCAGGTGCTCCTGCACGAGATCGCGCACGCGCTGGCCGGGGCCCGAGCGGCACACGGACCGACGTGGCGGCGGACGGCGGAGGGCCTCGGCTACACGGGCTCACGGCTGTACGACGGTCCGGTGGCGAGCGAACTCGCACCGTGGATCGGTTCCTGCCCGGCTGGCCACGAGCACTTCCGCTACCGCACCCCGACCCGACCCCTGGCCTGCGCGCGGTGCTCGCGACGGTTCGACGCCCGGAACGTCATCACCTGGAACCGACGACCCGCGGAGGACCGCCGGGCTACCGCATGACGACCGGAGCGCTCGGAGGCGCGCCGGTAACCCGTTAGCCTGGGCGGATGCACACGGGGCAGCACATCCGCACGGACGCCGGTTCCACCTGGTTCTTCGACGCCGGACGGATCGCCCTCGACTTCGCGCACACCGGCGGGTTCGCCGACGACCCGGACGGACGTCGTCCCCGGGCGCAGCTGGGCGAGCTCCTGATGACCCCGGCCGACCTGGACGAGTGGCTGACCGACCACACCGAGCCGATCGACGTCGGTGCGACGGCGCGTGAGCTGCAGGACGCCCGCGCACTCCGCGCCGCGATCGCCCGTCTCGCGGTCGCCGCTGCCCCCGCACCGGCGTCGACGGCGGCGGAACGCACCGCGGTGGCGGCGGGCCTCCGTGCCGGGACCGGCCGTACGCGCCCCGCGCCCGACGACATCGACACCGTCAACCTGTTCGCCGCCCTGCCGGACGTGCCCCCGAGCCTCCCGGGCGGCCGACGCCGTGCCGGAGCGAACCGTGTGCGGCTCGCGCAGGCGCTCTCGAGCGTCGCTCGCGACGCGGTGTCCCTCTTCACCGAGGTCGGCTTCGACGACGTCGCGGCGGACGGGCAGCCGACGCGGCTGAGTCGCTGCTCAGCCGAGGACTGTGGACTGGTGTTCTACGACTCCTCGCGCGGCGGGACCCGACGGTGGTGCTCGATGCAACGCTGCGGGAACCGGGCGAAGGTGCGGGCGCACCGCGCACGCCGCGCAACGGCCTGACAGCGCAGTACGCGATCCCGAAAACAAGGATTCGGCATGCCGAATTCTCTGGCATGCTGGAAGGCATGACCGACACCGCAGCGCCGCCGCGCACCCCCGAGCGCAGCCCGCGCCGGCGTGGTGCCGGCCTCACCCTGCTCGGCCCGGCGTTCGTCGCCGCCATCGCCTACGTCGACCCGGGGAACGTCGCCGCGAACCTCACGGCCGGTGCGAAGTACGGCTACCTGCTCCTCTGGGTGCTCGTCGCCGCGAACGCCAGCGCCGTCGTCGTGCAGTACCTCTCCGCGAAGCTCGGCGTCGTCACCGGCAAGTCCCTGCCGGAGCACCTCGGCCTGCGGATGAAGCGCACGCCCCGGCTGCTGTTCTGGGCACAGGCGGAGATCGTGGCGGCAGCGACGGACATCGCCGAGGTGATCGGCGGGGCGCTCGCGCTCTACCTGCTGTTCGGACTGCCGCTGGTCGCGGGCGGGCTCATCACCGGGGTCGTCTCGATGATCATCCTCAGCCTGCACAGCCGTCGCGGGACCCGCGCGTTCGAGGCCGTCGTCACCGCGATGCTGGCCGTCCTCACCGTCGGGTTCTGCGCGGGGCTGCTGTTCGCGCAGGTCGCTCCCGGTGAGCTCGTCGCCGGGCTGGCGCCCCGTTTCGCGGGTGCGGAGTCGGTGATGCTCGCGGCCTCGATGCTCGGCGCGACGGTCATGCCGCACGCGGTGTACCTGCACTCCGCCCTGGCCCGAGACCGGCACGGGGACGTCCCGGCCGGACCGGAGCGCCGCCGGGTGCTCGTCGCCACGAGGTGGGACGTCGCGCTGGCGCTCATCGTGGCCGGCGGCGTCAACATCTGCATGCTCGTGCTCGCCGCGGCGACGCTCCCCGGGGTGCCCGGCACCGACTCCATCCCGGGCGCGCAACGTGCGATCGCGGACCACGTCGGACCGGTCGTCGGGGTGCTGTTCGCGGTCGGGCTGCTCGCGTCCGGCCTGGCCTCGACCTCGGTTGGCTGCATGGCCGGCGCGGAGATCATGAAGGGGCTGCTGCACGTGCGGATCCCGCTCGTCGTGCGGCGGCTGGCCACGCTCGTGCCGGCGATCGTCCTGCTCGCGGTGAACGCCGACGCGACGATGCTGCTCGTGGTGAGCCAGGTGGTCCTGAGCTTCGGGATCGCCTTCGCGATCGTGCCGCTGGTCGTCTACACGTCACGGCGCAGCGTGATGGGGGACGACGTCAACGCGATGACCACCCGCGTCGTGGCGGGGGTCATCGCGTTGGTCATCGTCGCGCTCAACGTCGCGCTCATCGTGCTGACACTGGGCGCCTGACGCGGGTCGACGCACGCGTCAGTCGACGACGCGCACGCCCTTCCAGAACGCCACGTAGCCGCTGTAGTCCTTGCCGACGCGGTCGAACGACGACGGGATCGGCGTCGGGTACGACCAGGCGTTGTCCTGCAGCGCCTGTCCGTCGACGTTCACGGTGAAGTACTGCGTGTCGCCCTTCCACGGGCAGTGGTACTGGGTGGGGCTCTCGGTGAACAGCTCGGACTTCACGCTCGACGGCGGGAAGTACCAGTTGCCCTCGATCTGGATGAGGTCCTCCTGCGGGGCCTCTGCGATCACGGTTTCTCCGACGACTGCCTTCATGGCTGCTCCTTCGCTTGCTCTTCGGATGTCGTCCGGAACGCTACGCGCGCGAGGTCGATTCCCGCAGGGTGACGAGGCCGTCCTGCGCGGCGAGCGCCGCGTGCACGTCGGAGGGCTCGAGGGCGGTCGCTGACTCGGAGGCGCTGACGAGGTGCTTCACCGCGCGACGGAGTCCGGTGTAGGCCGCGCAGGCCGCTGCCGCCTCCGGTGAGGTGTGGTCGATGCCGACCTCGGCGAGCGCGTCGACGACGGATCCGGCGGCGAGCAGGTCCTCGACGGCGAAGTCCGGTGCGTCGGGCACGTCGGTCGCTTCGCCCGCCGCCTCCGCCGCGTCGTCACCGGGTGCGTGGTGGCGTCCGGCAGCGACGATCGCGACGACGCATCGGTCACCGCGTTCGGCCTGGAGGCGCGTCACGCGTCCGGCGATCGCCGTCGCGTTGGCGAGGGTGCCGAGGACGACCTCCGGACCCTCCGGCAGCTGCGCGGCCAGGGAGTGCAGTGCTCGCTGCCGCTCGCGGTCGCCGTGCGTCGCGGGCGCCGGGAGCACGTCGACCCAGACCAGCAGGTGGGTGTCGTGGGCGATGCGTGCGGCACCGCCGGCCCCCCATGCGAACCGGACCTGGTACTTCTCCTGCGTGCGTGCTGCCACCCGGCCACGATAGCCGCCGGGAGGACCCTGATCTTTTCCACAGGTGGACGGCCGTCGGCGCTCCGTGTCGGGTCGCGACCGTAGGATCGGGTGCCATGGAGATCGCCCCCGCACCCACCCTGACCGGCGACCGCGTGACACTCGAGCCCCTCGGGTCGGAGCACGCGGACGACCTCCGGGCGGCGGTCGCGGACGGCGACCTGTGGCGCACCTGGTACACCTCGATCCCCTCCCCGGCGCAGATCGACGGCGACATCGAGCGACGCCTGGCCGAGCACGCCGCGGGCCGGATGGTGCCCTTCGCGGTGCGCGATCGGCCGACCGGCCGCGTGGTGGGGGCGACGACGTTCATGAACCTCGACACCGCGAACCGCCGGGTCGAGATCGGCAGCACGTTCCTCGCACGGTCGGCGCAGCGCTCGGGCATCAACACCGAGTCGAAGCTGCTCATGCTCTCGCACGCGTTCGACGTGTGGCAGTGCATCGCGGTCGAGTTCCGGACGCACTGGCACAACCTGCAGTCACGGACGGCGATCGCGGCACTCGGGGCGAAGCAGGACGGCGTCCTCCGGAACCACGCGATCGGTCGCGACGGCACGCTGCGGGACACCGTGGTGTTCTCCGTCATCGCGTCGGAGTGGCCCGCCGTCCGGTTGTCGCTGACCGAGCGTCTCCGCCGGCACGACCGGGCCGACGGCGCGCGGCGCCGCTCCGCCCGGCACGCCTAGCTGTACTGCCCAGGGACGTTGGTTGATCTGCGGGGACTCGCGGTTGTCATAGCAGCGTGAGAAGGACCTCCTGCGGTGGAGTGGAGCTGCTTAGTTCACGCACTCTCCGCAGGAGGTCCTCATGTCCCACGCTAACGCTGCGCTGACACCGCGCGCGCGTCTCCGGCTCGCGCGCCTCATCGTCGAGGATGGCTGGCCCATCCGACACGCAGCCGTGTTCTTCCACGTGTCCTGGCCGACGGCGAAGCGGTGGGCCGATCGGTACGCGGCAATGGGCGAGGCCGGCATGCAGGACCGGTCCTCTCGACCACACCGATCGCCGAACCGCACCCAACAAGCGCTCGTGAAACAGATCGTCGGACTCCGCTGGCGCAAACGGCTGGGGCCTGTCGCTATCGGCGGACGCCTGGGCATGCCGGCGTCCACGGTGCATGCCGTGCTGACACGGTGCCGGGTCAACCGGCTGCACCACATCGACGTCCGGACCGGGGAGCAGGTGCGCCGATACGAGCACGAGTATCCCGGCTCGATGATCCACGTCGACGTGAAGAAGCTCGGCAACATCCCTGACGGCGGCGGATGGCGCTTCGTCGGCCGAGCCCAGGGCGGGAAGAACCGAGCAGCGACTCCAGGGACAGGCCGCAGCAAGTACCGCGGAGTCCTCGTCGGAACTGCGTTCGTGCACACCGTCATCGACGACCACTCCCGCGTCGCCTACGCCGAGATCCACGAAGACGAGAAAGCGGTCACCGCGATCGGGGTGCTCCGCCGCGCGGTGTCGTGGTTCGCAGCTCGCGGCGTCCGAGTCGAACGCGTTCTCTCCGACAACGGGTCGGCTTACAAATCCCACGCCTGGCGTGATGCTTGCACCGAGCTCGGGATCACTCCGAAAAAGACCCGCCCATACCGGCCACAAACGAACGGCAAGATCGAGCGATTCCACCGCACACTCGCCGACGGATGGGCATTCTCACGCCACTACCCGACCGAAGCTGCACGCAGGAACGCGCTCCCGGGATGGCTGCATCACTACAATCACCACCGGCCCCACACCGCCATCGGGAACCGGTCACCCATCACACGATTGACCAACGTCCCTGGGCAGTACACCTAGCGCACCGGGCGGGCGGGCGGCCGGGGGTCAGCGCAGGTCGTTCGTCACCGTGCGCTCACCGAGCGGCTGGACCGGACGGGCGTTGTGGTCGTGGGCGGCCTCGAGGTCCGCGAGCTGGTCGCTGCCCAGCTCGACCCGGTCCTCGAGCACGATCCAGCGCACGCCCTCGCTGCACGGCGGCGTCGTGAGGGAGCCCGCGTACGTCGAGTACGAACGGCTCTCGGGCAGCATCGCCCCGACGTCGACGGTGCTCTTGCGCGCCGCGTCGGCGGTGGCGGTGGCACCGGCGATGTAGCTGTCGTACGCGGTGTTGTGCCCGCCTCGGTCGGCGAGGACCCCGACGACGGTGAGCCCGCCCTCCGCGTCGGCGTGGACGAAGTGGAACTCCGCAGCGGCGGCCTCGCCGTCGACGGTGTGCTCCGAACCGGCGTGGAAGTGCATCTGCACGAGCTGCAGGGCGTCGCCGCCGATGCGGGTCTCGGCGCCGTCCTCGGCGGTGAACTGGACGGTGTGCCCGTTGTCGGCGGTCTGCCCCGTCACGGGTCCGCCCGCGGTGAGGTCGAGCGCGGATCCGTGCCGCGCGGCCGGGAGGTCCACCGGGGACTGTTCCGAGCCGGACGAGCAGGTGCCGAACGCGTCCGACAGCCCACCCCAGTGCTCGGGGCCCTCGGCGCCCGAGTACGCCCACGACGACCCGGGGTCATCGCCGTGCGCACGGTCGGCGCGAGCGCCGGAGTCGGTGTCGGAAGCCGGGGCGGTGGCGCAGCCGGCGAGGACGAGGAGCGCCGCGGGGACGACGAGGAGCGATGCGGTGGCGCGGCGGGGTGCGATGCGTGGGGAGCTGAACATGCTCACATGTTGACATTTCACATATCCAAGAGTGCTGGCAGCCCGCCTTCCGGGTCGCCGCGTACTGTCCGGGACATGCACGTCGGTCTCCGTATCGTCCTCGACGCGCCGGTCGACGCCGTGCGCGACGCCCTGCTGTCGCCGGCCGTGATGGTCGCAGTGACGAAGCCGTTCCTCGTGTACCGGTCCCGGGACCCGCAGGGGTTCCCGGTGCGATGGGTCCCCGGTGAACCGCACCCGATCACGGCGAGCGCGTTCGGGGTGGTCCCGAGCGGCGACACGCACGTGGACCTCGACCTCTACGAGGTGCAGGGCATCCCGGTGCAGCGCGACAACGGTGGCGGGGTCTCCGGCCTCTTCGGGCGCATGACGATGCGGCACCGGATGGCCGCGACGGAACTGCCGGACGGCACGACCCTGCTCGTCGACCGGCTCGACTACCGGATGCGCCCCGCGGTGCTCGGCGCCCTGCTGTGGCCCGGGATGTGGGTCATCTGGCAGTGGCGCGCGCTGCGGATGCGCGCGCTCGCGCCGCAGTGGCGGCGGCACCGCCGCGCCGCCGCCTGACGCGCCTGCCCGACCACGCCGACGCCGGGGTCTGCCGGGCCGGACGAGCCGTTCCTCGGCGATCGACGCCGTGGGCGCGACCACGGCACGCCGGCGACCAACGCGACGAAGGCGATCCGGGCCTCCCGTCCGACGCGCAGCGGGCGTAGCCTCGACCACGTGAGCCAGACGCGCCCCCAGGAGCCGACGACCGATGACCGTGTGCACAGCACGCTGGCCACCGTGGACTGGCGTCGGATGACGTTCGACCTGTACCGCCGTGTGCGGGCCACCAACGATCCCGAGACCGCACACGTGATGTGGCGGGAGACCCGCGACGCGATGTTCGGTGAGCACCCGGCGAGTCCGCTCCTCGACGAGGACGCACGCGACTTCGAATCGCTCCCCGTGCCGGACTACGACCCGGCCTGGCGGTTCCTGGCACACATCGAGCCGGCCGAGGCGGTCGCGATGGACGTCGAGACCGGCACCGACGGCATCGTGCACTTCGACCGGCTCGGGGTCGTCACCCTGCCCGGTGTCGGATCGCTCGACGTGTGGTCGCACGGCGGCTACGCCGGCGGTGTCTTCATCCCGGTGAAGGACGCCAGCGCCGGCAAGGCCCGCGGTACCTACGGCGGTGGACGCTACCTGGTCGACACGATCAAGGGCGCCGACCTCGGTGGGGACGACGGCGAGATCGTCCTCGACTTCAACTTCGCCTACAACCCCTCGTGCGCGTACGACCCGGCGTGGGCGTGCCCGCTCGCGCCCCCCGGCAACACCGTCGCCGTGCCGATCCCCGTCGGCGAGCAGTACGACTTCTAGGGCGGAACGCATGACATCGACGAGCCTCGTGGCGATCGACACCGGAGGACGGATCCCGCCGTTCGAGCAGGTGCGGTCGCAGATCGCCGCGCAGATCACGGCCGGGTACCTCGTGGACGGGGAGCGGCTGCCGAGTGTCCGTGGGCTCGCCGACGAACTCGGGCTGGCCGCGGGGACGGTCGCGAAGGCCTACCAGCTGCTCGAGGAGTCCGGGCTCGTGCACACGGCGCGGGGTGCCGGCACGCGGGTGATCCGTCCAGCCGAGGTCCCCGAGCCGGTGGCCGACGCGGCTCGTGCCCTGGCGGCGGCTGCCCGCGCAGCGGGACTGTCGGCCGACCAGGCCGCCGCGGCGCTCCGGGACGCCTGGCCCGCCTGACGCGGGCGCGACGCCGCGGCGCCGCCGGGGCGCTGCCGGGGCGCTGCCGGGGCGCTGGCGCCGCTCCTGGTGCGAGGTTCCGGACGTCGTGCGGAGTCCCGCGGGACGCACCGAGGACGCATCCTCGCACCGACCGCGTCGTCCGCCGGGCGGCGCCCGCCGGGCGGCGTCCGCCGGCGGCGCCGCACGCTCAGCAGTGCTCGAACACGTAGTCGTCGTGCGACGGCGTCACGAGGTCGCGATCGCGCAGGATCGTCATCGCCGGACGGTCGTCGTCGGCGCACACGGACGACCACGACCGGTCGGTGTTGTCCGAGTACTCGACGTCGATGACGTGCTCGCCGTACGCCTTCGTGTACGCCGCGCACTCCTGGTAGTGCACGCACTCCTCGGCGACGACGAAGTCGAACCCCGTGGTCTTCCGGCCTGACGCCCCGAGCTGCGGGGTGTTCTTCTGCCCGACGGCGAGCCCGTGCTCGTGCCCGACCCGCACGAGCGACGCCGCGAGTGCGAGGTTGCCCGCACGCGTGAGCACCCCGTGGGAGCGGGTCCACGAGTCGAGGTTGTCGAACTCCACCGCGTCGAACCCCCGGTCCGCGCACCGTGCGATCGACTTCGTGAGCACCCCGACGACCTCGGCACGCGTCGCCGCCGTCCGGGTGTCGAGGAGCATCTCGTCCGGCCACCCCGGGTCCGAGACCGGATCGCCGTCGCTGTCCCGCAACACCGCGGAGGGGTGGTCGTCGAGCCACGCGTCGGCGTCCTCGGGCTGCGTCTGGAACCCGTTGACGTAGCAGATGCCGTACTTCCCGGCGGCCGGACGGTCGGTGCTGTCCCGCTCGACGATCGTCACGCCGGACGGCGGGGTGTAGCCGCCGCCGAGCTGGTAGTCCGGGATGCCGGACGTCGGCAGGTTCGCGTACGCGGCGTCCGACGACGAGGACGAAGAAGAAGACGACGACGGGGCCCCGGCGGCGCAGCCACTCAGCCCGATCACCGCCGCCGCGACGGTCGCGATGGTCAGCAGCAGGGTCCGGTCTCGCACTCCGGAATCCTCGCACGCTATGATGGAGGTACTCGAGGCGCCGATCGCCTCGTGCGTCGTACGGACGCCCCCGAACTCCCGACCGCGTGAAACCGAATGCGCGGTCGATGATCGAGCACCTCGTGAAGGTGCCAGGCTTCTCTGCTGCGGCGACTGCGCCAGCCACATCCGTTGGCGCGCATCCCGCCCGCGCGCTGCCTCAGAGCGCGCCCACGGCCGGCACACGCCGGCTCGAAAGGTCACGATGACCGACACGAACTCCGACATCCGCTTCTCCGACCTCGGCGTCCCCGCGCCGATGGTCGACGTCCTGGTCTCCCAGGGCAAGGAGAACGCCTTCCCGATCCAGGCCGACACGCTCCCCGACTCCCTCAAGGGCAAGGACGTGCTCGGTCGTGGCCGCACCGGCTCCGGCAAGACGATCGCCTTCGCGATCCCGCTCGCCGCTCGCCTCGCCGCCAACCCCCGTGCGCGTCGCGCCGGCCGCCCCCGTGCGCTGGTGCTCGCCCCGACCCGTGAGCTCGCGACGCAGATCGACGCGACGCTCGCCCCCCTCGCCAAGGCGATGGGCCTCACCACGACGACGATCTTCGGTGGCGTCTCGCAGGGCCGTCAGGTCGACGCGCTCCGCGGCGGCGTCGACGTGGTCGTCGCCTGCCCGGGTCGCCTCGCCGACCTCATGCAGCAGGGCCACGTGAAGCTCGACGGCATCGAGGTCACCGTCCTCGACGAGGCCGACCACATGGCCGACATGGGCTTCCTGCCCGGTGTGACGAAGATCATGCAGGCGACGCCCGAGCAGGGGCAACGCATGCTGTTCTCCGCCACGCTCGACAACGGCGTGGACAAGCTCGTCAAGAAGTTCCTGCACAACCCGGTGATGCACTCCGTCGACGAAGCGAACAGCCCCGTCGAGGCGATGACCCACCACCTGTTCGAGGTCGCCGACGCCGACGCGAAGAAGCACCTCGTGAGCACCCTCGCCTCGGGCAACGGTCGCCGCATCCTCTTCATGCGCACGAAGCACCACGCCAAGCGCCTCGCCAAGCAGCTCAGCAGCCAGGGGATCCCGGCCGTCGACCTGCAGGGCAACCTGTCGCAGGGCGCCCGTGAGCGGAACCTGGCGAAGTTCTCGTCGGGCGAGGCCCTCGTCCTCGTCGCCACCGACGTCGCCGCCCGTGGCGTGCACGTCGACAACGTCGAGCTCGTCGTGCACGTCGACCCGCCCACCGAGCACAAGGCGTACCTGCACCGCTCGGGCCGTACCGCCCGTGCCGGTTCGTCCGGTGACGTCGTCACGGTGACGATGCCCGCCGAGCGTCGCGACGTCGCGCAGATGATGCGCGCCGCCGCGATCAAGGTGACCCCGCAGCAGGTCACCGCGTCGTCGCTGGCCGTCACCACGCTCGTCGGCGAGGTCGCTCCGGTCCGCCACGTCGCTCCGGAGCAGCCGGCCCAGCAGCAGCGTCAGCCCCGCCAGCGGACGGACGAGTCCGACAACGCGGGCGGCGGTCGTCGTCGTGGTCGCGGCGGTCGTTCGGGAGGCGCGGCGCAGCCCGCGCGCACCGGCTCGGCCACCGGGTCCTCCGGTGCAGGGCGTCGCGGCGGCCGTGCCGCCGAGGCCGGCGTCGGCGCATCGGCCGGCTCGGCCGGTGGACGTTCCGGCGGTTCCGCCGGTGGGCGTTCGGCCGGTTCCGCCGGTGGCGGCCAGCGCCGCGCGGGCGGCAGCCGCCGCGCCTCGACCGACACCGTCCGCGGTGGCTCCGCTCCGGTCTGGTCCTCGGAGGGCGGCTACGCCGCCGGCCGTGGGGCCGAGTCCGAGTCGGGCGCCGGCCGTCGTGGTGGCTCGCGCCGTGCCTCCCGTCCGGCTGGTTCCGCGCGCTGAGTCGACGATCCCCTCGGGGAACCTTGACGCCTCCTGCAAGGGTCACGACACCGACGCGTAGGTTCTGTCTCACCGGATGCCGCGAGAGCGGCTGATGGGGAAAACGTCCGCGTTGAGAGGAGTGCCTATGGCTGGGATCGAAGACGTCAAGAACGCCGCTGCGAAGGCAGCAGGCAAGGCCAAGGAAGCCGTCGGCAACACGACCGGCAACGACCGCCTCAAGGCTGAGGGCAAGACCGATCAGGTCAAGGCCGACACCAAGCAGGCAGGTACGGACGCGAAGGACACCGTTCACGGTGTCGCCGACAGCTTGAACCACGACAAAAAGTAAGCCGGTCTCGTACCGCGCTGCGAAGCCCCCGGGTCCAATTCGGATCCGGGGGCTTCGTCGTGTTCGGGTGGGGCCGTGCGGGGCGAGGCGCTACATGAGGGCGCCGACCGACGCGAGGCCGGCGCGCAGGAGCGCTCCGCGGCCGCCCTCCATCTCGTCGGCGACGGCGTCCGAGGCGGCTTCCGCCGGGCTCATCCACGTGAGCTCGAGGGCATCCTGGCGGGGTTCGCAGGTGCCGGTCACGGGGACGACGTACGCGAGGGAGATCGCGTGCTGCCGCTCGTCGGTGTAGACCGAGGCCCCGGGCAGCGGGAAGTACTCCGCCACGGTGAACGGCGTCGGGCTCGACGGCAGCTGCGGGAACGCCATCGGACCGAGGTCCTTCTCGAGGTGTCGGAACAGTGCCGTGCGGATCGATTCGCCGAACATCACCCGCCCGGAGACGAGGGTGCGGGCGATCAAGCCGCTCGGGGAGACGCGCAGCAGCACGCCCACCTCGGTGACGACGCCGAGGCCGTCGGTCCGGACGGGGACCGCCTCGACGTAGCAGATCGGCAGTCGACGACGGACGTTGGCGAGTTCCTCGTCGGACAGCCAGCCGGAATCGGGGTCGGGGGTGCGAAGCGAGGCCATGCACCGTGTCTACCAGGCGCTGCGGCGAGTTCGGCGCACGGCGCGGGAGTTGGGGATGGTTAGCGTTGTCCACATGATCGACGCGGAGCACGTGCAGTGGACCCGGCCCTCCTCCGAGCGGGCGGGCACACCGCTGCTCGTGACGATGCACGGGGTGGGGTCGAACGAGCACGACCTGCTCGGCCTGGCCCCCGCGCTGCCCGCGGCGTGGACGATGGCGTCGCTCCGGGCACCGATGCCGTGGGGGCAGGGGTACAGCTGGTACCCGCTCGGCACGCCGGGCTCCCCCGCGATCGAGCCGGTCGACGCAGCGGTCGCGGACGTGCTCGACTGGATCGACTCGGTCGCGGCGGACCACCCGCGGGTCGGGCTGCTCGGGTTCTCCCAGGGCGGCTCGATGGCCCTGCAGCTGCTGCGGGCACGGCCGGCGGGGTTCGCCTTCGCGGTGTCGCTGTCCGGCTTCGTGGTGCCGGGGGCCACGGACTCACGGGACGAGGCGGTCGCGGCCGTCCGTCCGCGGGTGTTCCTCGGGCACGGTGACCTCGACCCGGTGATCGCGGCCGAGGCCACCGCACGGACGCAGGCGTGGGCCGCCGCGAACACCGACGTGACCGACCGTTCGTACGACGGGCTGCGACACGCGGTGTCGGCAGCGGAGCTGGCGGACGTGGCCGCGTTCATCGGCGGCTGACGGCCCTGGGGTCCACCAGACGACGGACGGGAGGCACGGTGCCAGCTGGCACCGTGCCTCCCGTCCGTCGTGTGGTCGCGCTAGTCGGCGAGGATCTGCAGGAGGTCCTTGCGGAGCTGGTCGACCTTGGCCGTTGCGGCCTTGGTCTGGTCCTCGGTCGCGCTCGTCCGGTACATGTGCAGGACGCCCATGGTCTTCCGGAGCGCTTCGACGAACTCGCGCTGCGAGTCCGGGAGGCCCGGCGTGGACTCCCACGCGGCGGCGATCTCGTCCGCCTTCGCCTCGGCCTCGGCCTTGCCGGCGTCGGTGAGCTCGAAGAGCGTCTTGCGACCGTCGCCCGTGGAGACGACGAGGTCTTCGTCGACGAGCTGCTGGAGCGTCGGGTAGACCGAGCCGGGGCTCGGCTTCCAGGCGCCGCCGGTGCGCTCGGCGATCGTCTTGATCACGGCGTAGCCGTTCTGGGGGCCCTCGGCCAGCAGGCCGAGGATGGCGAGGCGGACGTCGCCGCGACGCCGACGCTCACGGCCGAAGCCGGGTCCGCCGAAGCCGGGGCCGAAGCCCATGCCGGGTCCGAAGCCCCGACCGAAGCCGGGGCCGCCGAAGCCCCGTCCGTGGTCGTCACCGCGGTCGCGGCCGGGGAAGCCGGCGCCGTGGTGCTGCCGCGCGCCGCCGAAGCGGGGGCCGCGCGGTCCGAAGCCGCGCTGGTCGCGTCGGCCGTGGTCGTGGTTGCTGTTGTCGTAGTCATCCATGGGGCGCATGATGACTCCTTCCTGGTGTCTGTTCGAAGTTGGCTCGCGATGTGTTCCAGACTGTTCCGGCACTGTCGCGATGGGTTAACGATAGATCGGTAACTATCGGATTGTCAAGCGCGACCTTCGTGCTGGGGGTCTGTCGGGTGCGCTCGGGCGTCGGTCGGGTGCGCTCGGGCGTCTGTCGGTGGTGGCGGGCAGGATGGGACGGACATGACCGACGTGTTCGAGCGCTTCTCCCCCGCGACCGCGGAGTGGTTCCGCGGCGCCTTCGACGCACCGACCGCCGCGCAGGCCGGCGCGTGGGACGCCATCTCCACCGGGCAGCACGCGCTCGTCATCGCGCCGACCGGGTCCGGCAAGACGCTGGCCTCGTTCCTGTGGTCGATCGACCGGCTGATCAGCGCCGCCGATCGACCACCCGCGAAGCAGCGCACCCGGGTGCTGTACGTGTCGCCGCTCAAGGCACTCGGTGTCGACGTCGAGCGGAACCTGCGCAGCCCGCTCGTCGGGATCACGCAGACCGCGCGGCGGCTCGGGCTCGAACCGCCCGAGGTCACGGTCGGGGTCCGGAGCGGGGACACCCCGTCGTCCGACCGGCAGCGTCTGCTCCGCCAGCCGCCGGACATCCTCATCACGACGCCCGAGTCGCTGTACCTCATGCTGACGTCGCAGGCGCGGGAGACCCTCGTCAACGTGGACACCGTCATCGTGGACGAGGTGCACGCGGTCGCGTCGACCAAGCGGGGAGCGCACCTCGCGGTGTCGCTCGAACGACTCGACGACCTGCTCGAGAAGCCCGTGCAACGCATCGGCCTCTCCGCCACCGTGCGCCCCCCGGAAGAGGTCGCTCGCTTCCTCGGCGGTCGCGCCCCCGTGACGGTCATCGCGCCGCCCGCGCAGAAGACCTTCGACCTCCGGGTCGTCGTGCCGGTCGACGACATGGCCGAGCTCGGCGCGCCCCCGGTCGGCGCCGACGCCTCCGATGCCCCGTCGAACGGGTCGATCTGGCCGCACGTCGAAGAGCGCGTCGTCGACCTCATCGAGGAACACCGGTCGACGATCGTGTTCGCGAACTCCCGGCGGCTGGCCGAGCGGTTGACCGCCCGGCTCAACGAGATCCACGAGGAACGGGTCCTGGCGGCGGCCGGCGACGGGGTCCTCGTGCCCGCCGGGGCCTCGCCGGCGGACGACGGTCTGCCGGTCGCCGGGGCGAAGTCGCCCGCACGACGGCCGCCGGCACAGATGATCGGCGGCTCCGGGCAGACGGGCGGTGGCGGTTCCGACGCGGCGGTGCCGGTGCTCGCACGCGCCCACCACGGGTCGGTGTCCAAGGACCAGCGGGCGATCATCGAGGACGACCTCAAGTCCGGGCGACTCCGGTGCGTCGTCGCGACGAGTTCGCTCGAGCTCGGCATCGACATGGGCGAGGTCGACCTCGTCGTGCAGGTCGAGGCACCGCCCTCGGTCGCGAGCGGGCTGCAGCGGGTCGGACGCGCGGGGCACCAGGTCGGCGAGATCTCCCGAGGCGTCCTGTTCCCGAAGCACCGCGCCGACCTGGTGAACAGCGCGGTGACCGTCGAGCGGATGGTCTCCGGGCAGATCGAGGCGATCTCGGTCCCGGCGAACCCGCTCGACGTCCTCGCGCAGCACACCGTCGCCGCGGGCGCGATCGACACCGTCGACGTCGAGCACTGGTTCGAGCTCGTCCGGCGGAGCGCGCCGTTCAGCGGCCTGCCCCGCTCCGCGTTCGAGGCCACGCTCGACCTCGTCACCGGGCGCTACCCGAGCGACGAGTTCGCCGAGCTCCGGCCGCGCCTGGTCTGGGACCGCGTGCACGGCACCCTCACCGGGCGTCCGGGGGCCCAGCGGCTCGCCGTGACCAGCGGCGGGACCATCCCCGACCGCGGCATGTTCGGCGTCTTCATGGTCGGCGAGAAGGCGTCGCGCGTCGGCGAGCTCGACGAGGAGATGGTCTACGAGTCCCGTGTCGGGGACGTCTTCGCGCTCGGCGCGACCAGTTGGCGCATCGAGGAGATCACGCACGACCGGGTCATCGTCAGCCCGGCCTTCGGTCAGCCGGGTCGCGTGCCGTTCTGGAAGGGCGACGGCATCGGCCGACCCGCCGAGCTCGGCCGTGCCACCGGCGCCTTCGTGCGCGAGGTCGAGGGCGCCTCCGACGAGGACGCGCGCGCCCGGGTCTCCGCCGGCGGACTCGACGAGCGAGCGGTGACGAACCTGCTCACCTTCCTCCGCGACCAGCGCGCCGCCACCGGGCACGTGCCGAACGACACCACCCTCGTCATCGAGCGCTTCCGCGACGAACTCGGCGACTGGCGGCTCATCCTGCACTCGCCGTACGGCATGCAGGTGCACGCGCCGTGGGCCCTCGCCGTGGCCGCGCGGCTGCGGGAGCGCCACGGGATCGACGGCGACGCGATGGCCGCCGACGACGGCATCGTCGTCCGGATCCCCGAGACCGATGCCGAACCCCCGGGCGCGGACCTGTTCGTGTTCGAGCGCGACGACCTCGAAGCCCTCGTCACCGACGCGGTCGGGGCGTCCGCCCTGTTCGCGGCGCGGTTCCGCGAGTGCGCGGCGCGTGCGCTCCTGCTCCCCCGCCGGAACCCCGGGCAGCGGTCGCCCCTGTGGCAGCAGCGGCAGCGGGCTTCACAGCTGCTCGAGGTCGCGCAGAAGTACCCGTCGTTCCCGATCGTGCTCGAGACCGTGCGCGAGGTCCTGCAGGACGTGTACGACGTGCCCTCGCTGCTCGGGATCGCGGACGACATCGCCGGCCGACGCATCCGGCTCGTCGAGACCGAGACGGAGACGCCGTCGCCGTTCGCCCGCTCACTGCTCTTCGGGTACGTCGCGGCGTTCATGTACGAGGGCGACACCCCGCTCGCCGAACGACGGGCAGCGGCGCTCTCCCTCGACTCGACCCTGCTCGGCGAGCTGCTCGGACGCGCCGAACTGCGCGAACTCCTCGACCCGTCGGTCATCACGTCCGTCGAACGCGACCTGCAACGGCTCTCGCCGGACCGTCGCGCACGGGACGCCGAGGGGATCGTCGACGTGTTGCGGTTGGTGGGCGCGCTCGATCTCGACGAGATCGTCGACCGGAGCTGGTTGGCCGAGGCGGCAGACCGGCCCGGATCGCTCGAGACCGTCCGGGGGCTCGTCACCGGGCTCGAGCGGGAGCGTCGGGTGCTCTCGTTCTCGCACGCGGGCGCGACCCGGTGGGCCGTCATCGAAGACGCCGCACGCCTCCGGGACGCCCTCGGCGTGCCGCTGCCGATCGGGGTGCCGACCGCGTTCGTCGAGCCGGTCGCCGACCCGCTGGGCGACCTCATCGGCCGGTACGCCCGGTCGCACGGGCCGTTCTCGGCGCACGACGCCGCCGCGCGCCTGGGGCTCGGGATCGCCGTCGTGCAGGACACCCTGCGTCGGCTGGTGGCCGACCGGCGGGTGGTCGAGGGCGAGTTCCGACCCGATCGCCAGGGCGCGGAGTGGTGCGACGCCGAGGTGCTCCGCCGCATCCGCACGAAGTCGCTCGCGGCGCTCCGGCACGAGGTCGAGCCGGTCACGCCGGACACCCTCGCGCGGTTCCTGCCGGCCTGGCAGCACGTGCAGACGCCGGGGGTCCGGGGCGGGCTCCGCGGGGTCGACGGCGTGCTGCAGGTGATCGACCAGCTCGCCGGCGTCGCCCTGCCCGCCAGCGCGTGGGAGACCCTCGTGCTGCCCGCACGGGTGAGCGACTACGCCCCGAGCATGCTCGACGAACTCACCGCGACGGGCGAGGTCCTCTGGTCCGGCGGCGGCACGCTGCCCGGCAACGACGGCTGGGTCCGCCTGCACCTCGCCGACACCGCGGCGACCACGCTCGCCGAACCGGCGGGCGACGACACGACCGAGCTCCAGCGTGACGTCCTGACCGCCCTCGCCGGGGGCGGTGCGTACTTCTTCCGGCAGCTCGGACAGGCCGTCGGCAGCACCGACGACCCGGCGCTGACGACCGCGCTCTGGGACCTCGTCTGGGCAGGGCAGATCACGAACGACACCTTCGCGCCGCTCCGCGCGATGCTCGGCGGCAAGGCGAAGACCTCCAGCACGCCCCGAGCCCGTGCCTACCGCGGGCGTCGCCGACCGACGATGCCGACGCAGTCCGGTCCGCCCTCCGTCGGCGGGCGCTGGTCGCTCCTGCCCCTGGCCGAGTCCGACTCCACCGTGCGGGCCGCCGCGACGGCGGAGCAGCTGCTCGAGCGCTACGGCGTCGTCACCCGCGGAGCCGTCCAGGTCGAAGGGGTCCGCGGCGGGTTCGCGGGCGTCTACCGGGTGCTCTCGCGCTTCGAGGAGTCCGGCCGAGCGCGTCGCGGGTACTTCATCGAGGGCCTCGGCGCCGCGCAGTTCGCGACCGGACCGACGATCGACCGGCTGCGCACGTACGCCCGGGACCTCGACGACGACGAGCGCGCCGACCCGGACCGGAAGCGCGAGGCCCTGACCCTCGCCGCGACCGACCCCGCGAACCCGTACGGGGCGTCGCTGCCCTGGCCGACCGCGGACGCCGGCGACGACGACACGGACACATCGGAGAGCACCGCGAAGACCACCGGCCGCGGTCACCGACCCGGACGGAAGGCGGGCGCCCTCGTGACGATCGTCGACGGGAAGCTCGCCGTGTACGTCGAACGCGGCGGGAAGTCGGTGCTGACCTTCACCGACGACCCGGCCGACCTGTCGGTCGCCGCGGCCTCAATCGCCGCGATCGTCCGGACCGGACTCCGGAAGCTCGCGGTCGAGCGGGTCGACGGGGACTTCGTGCTCGAGACGCCGCTCGCGGAGGCCCTGCGTGCAGCCGGGTTCACGGCCACCCCGCAGGGACTGCGACTCCGTGCCTGAGGGCGACACCGTCTACCGAGCGGCCCGTCGGCTGCACGCGGCGCTCGCGGGGAAGGTCCTCACCCGGAGCAACTTCCGGGTGCCGGCCTTCGCCACCCTCGACCTCGTCGGCCGCACCGTCGACGAGGTCGTCCCGCGTGGCAAGCACCTGCTGCACCGCATCGGCGACCTGACCGTGCACTCGCACCTCAAGATGGAGGGGCGGTGGGACGTCTACGCGCCGGGCGACCGCTGGCGACGACCAGCCCACCAGGCCCGCGCGATCCTCGACGCCGACGACGTGTCGACGGTCGGCTTCGCGCTCGGCGTCCTCGAGGTCGTCCCCCGTGACCAGGAGAACGAGGTGGTCGGGTACCTCGGCCCGGACCTGCTCGGACCGGACTGGGACGCCGACCTCGCGCTCGAGAACCTCCTGCGCGACCCGTCGCGTCCGGTGGGCCTCGCGCTGCTCGACCAGCGCGTCCTCGCGGGGCTCGGCAACGTGTACCGGAACGAGCTGTGCTTCCTGCGCGGGGTGCTGCCGACCCGGCCGGTGAGCGAGGTGCACGACCCGGCGCGCACGGTCGCCCTCGCGAGCAGGCTCATCCTGGCCAACCGCGACCGCAGCGCCCGCGTGACGACCGGCATCGACCGCCCGGGTCGTCGGTTCTGGGTCTACGGACGGGCGGGCAAGCCGTGCCTCCGGTGCGGGACGCCGATCCGGTACGGCGAGCTCGGCGACTCCGAACTCACGCTGCGCGACACGTACTGGTGTCCGCGCTGTCAGACCTGACGGGGCGGGCGCTGGGCGCCGGCCTCAGCGATCGGAGGCGTTGATCACGCAGCTCTTCACCTGCCGCGCGAGCTTCGAGTCCGCGCTGAACGAACTCGGGGCCGGCGAGGCCGAGCTGGACTCGTCCGCCGTCGCGTCCTTCGCGGGCTGGTTCACCGCGTAGAGCGGGCCGTCGAAGTCGTCCGCGGTGGGGTCGTCGGTGGTCGCCCAGACCGTGACCTCGTCGTCGTTCGGGTCGTTGCTGTCCGCCGGCACGATCGTCGCGCCGAGGTACCAGCCGCCGTCACCCTTCTGGATGTTCGCGAACTCGGCGGTGTCGTGGCGCCCGACGGCCTTGTCGATCAAGTCGACCGCGGCACTCGAGGCGACGTCGCACTGCGCGGACTGCGACTTCTCCTCCGAGCCGGGGACCTTGCCGACCGGGTTGATGTTCTGTGCCCCGCCGGGGTCGCAGGCGGTGAGCAGCAGGGCGATGGTGGCGGCGCCGAGCAGCGCCGTGGCGGTCTTCGCTCGCGTGGACATGACCGGGACGGTAGGCGACGGCCGGTGTGCGCCGTCCCAGACGATCCGGGGGGCGCGGCACCGCGGACGTCGCGGCGCCACGGCTCCCCAGGCTGGTGGCACGACCGGCCGCAGCGCCGTCAGCTGGCGGCCCGGGCGGCGCGAGCCCTGACTGGACGGCGTCGCAGCGCGGCGTCGAGGACGGCCGGCGGGTTGTACTGCTGGTCGAGCCGACCGACGTCGGTCCCCGGCGGGACGATCTGGTCGATCCGGTCGAGCACCTCGTCGGAGAGGACCACGTCGGCCCCCTCGAGCAGGTCGTCGAGCTGCTCCATCGACCGCGGTCCGATGAGCGCGCTCGTGACACCGGGATGGGCGATCGCGAAGGCCATCGCGAGGTGGGTCATCCGGATGCCGGTCTCCTCGGACAGCTGGACGACCTGTTCGACGGCGTCGATGCGGCGCTCGTCCTGGTTGTGCCGGAACATCCCGACGCGGGCGAGGTCACTCTGCTGCCCCTTCCGGAACCGGCCGGTGAGCATGCCACCGGCGAGGGGGCTCCAGACGAGGGCACCCATGCCGTAGCGCTGCACGACCGGCAGGACCTCCCGCTCGATGCCGCGGTTGAGGATCGAGTACGTCGGCTGCTCCGTCCGGAAGCGCTCGAGGCCCCGGCGTTCGGCCGTCCACTGCGCCTCGACCTGCATCGACGCGGGGAAGTCCGAGCTGCCGATCGCCCGCACCTTGCCGCTGCGGACCAGGTCGGTGAGCGCCGAGAGCGTCTCCTCGAGGTCGACGGTGTCGTCGGGGCGGTGTGCCTGGTACAGGTCGATGTGGTCGGTCTGCAGGCGCCGGAGGGAGTCCTCGACGGCGGTCGTGATCCAGCGTCGGGAGTTGCCGCGGCGGTTCGGGTCGTCGCCCATCGGCCCGTTGAACTTCGTGGCGATGACGACGTCGTCCCGGCGGCCCTTGAGCGCCTTGCCGACGAGGGTCTCGGACCCGCCCTGCGAGTAGCGGTCGGCGGTGTCGATGACGTTGATGCCGGCGTCGAGAGCGCGGTGCACGATGCGGATCGAGTCCTGCTCGTCGCCGTTGCCGATGCTGCCGTCGGTGCCGAGCATCATGGCGCCGAGGGCGAACGGGCTGACCTGGATGCCGGTCCGGCCGAGGGTGCGGTACTGCATGGGAGTGCCTCCTGTCGATGGCGTGCTGCGCTCCGGTGCCGTATCGTGGTCCGAAGTGGAACGCTCTTCCGGAAGCATACGGAACGGCTTTCCGTTTCCGCAACCCCGGATCGGCGCGCTGCGCTCATCCCGAACCAGGAGGCCCCGTGCGCGCCGACGCCCGCCGCAACCTCGACTCCCTCACCGACGCCGCGAAGTCGGTCTTCGCGACCGAGGGCGTCGACGCTCCCGCCAAGGTCATCGCCGACCGGGCAGGCGTCGGCGTCGGCACGCTCTACCGGCACTTCCCCCAGCGTTCGGACCTGGTCGTCGCGGTGTTCCGGAACGCGGTCGAGGCCTGCGCCGACGCCGCGGACGAACTCGCTGCCGCCCATGCCCCGGACGAGGCCCTCGCGCGCTGGCTGCAGCGGTTCACCGAGTTCGTCGCGACGAAGCGCGGGCTGGCAGCTGCGCTGCACTCCGGCGACCCGGCGTTCGAGGCACTGCCCGCCTACTTCCTCGATCGGCTCGGCGGAGCCCTCGGCGGTCTGCTCGACGCCGCCGACGCCGCCGGCACGATCCGGCCCGACGTCGACGCCCAGCAGCTGTTGCACGCGGTCGCGGACCTCTGCCACGGGGCACCGACGCCGGAGCAGAGTCAGCTCATGGTCGGCCTGCTCGTCGACGGGCTCCGGTACCGCGCGACGGTCTGACTCCCGAGACCCGGGTCGCCTCGTGGACGACTCAGCGCGCCGGGTGGAGGCGCTCCGCCGCGACGGCACGGACCGCCTCCGTCACCCGCTCGAGCAGCGGCGACGCCAGGTTCCACCGCTGCCACCACAACGCGACGTCGGCCCTGCGCCCCGGCGTGAGCTCGACGAGGTCAACCCGGTCGAGGGCATCGAGGCACTGCGCCTCCGGCAACATCCCCCACCCGAAGCCGAGCGAGACCGCCCGGGCGAAGTCGGCCGAGGTCGGGACGAAGTGCCGCGGGCCGGACGGAGCGTGCCCGAGCACCCGCCGGAGGTAGCCCTGCTGCAGGTCGTCGGCGCGGTCGTAGTCCACGAGCGGCACCCGGTCGAGCCGCCCCAGCATGCGACGCTCGGTGTCGGTGCCCGACAGGTACCGGTCGACGAACGCGGGGGACGCCACCGCCCGGTAGCGGTCGATGCCCAGGGGGACCGACGAGCAGCCCTGCACCGGATCTGCCTCGGCCGTGACGGCGCCCATCACCGTGCCGGCGCGGAGCAGCTCTGCAGTGCGGTCCTGGTCCTCGCGGTGCAGGTCGAACACCACCTCGGTGTCCGCGCGGACCCGGGCGAGCGCGTCGAGGAACCAGGTGCCGAGCGAGTCGGCGTTCACCGCGAGCGGGATGGACGGCACGACCGAGTCGCCGCCGCCGAGCGCCCGCGAAGTCTCCTCGTCCAACAGCTGCGCCTGACGGGCATGGCGGAGGAGCACCTCGCCGTCGGCCGTCGGACGGACCGGGGTCGTGCGCTGCAGCAGGACCCGCCCGACCTGTTGTTCCATCGACTTGATCCGCTGCGACACCGCGGACGGCGTGATCGCCAACGCCCGGGCGGCGGCGTCGAGCGTGCCGTGGTCGACCGCGGCGAGCAGGGTCTCGAGGTGTTCGCGCTGCAGACGAGCCATGCAGCTGAGCTTACGCGGCATCAGGAACGTGAGCTGTACTGAATCGACGGTCGACCGTACCGTCGGATCGTGACCGCGCTCCTCCCCCTGCTCTCCGGCCTCGGCACCGGGCTCGCCCTCATCGTCGCGATCGGCGTGCAGAACACCTACCTGCTCCGGCTCGCGGTGAGTGCGCGGCTCCGGGTGGTCGCGGTGGCGGTCGTGGTGTGCGCCGTCTCGGACGCGGTGCTCATCCTGGCGGGGGTGCTCGGTGTCGGCGTCGTGGTCGAGCGGTTCCCGGTGGCGCTCGTCGTCGTCCGGTTCGTCGGGGCGGCGTTCCTCGTGACGTACGGGGTGCTCGCCGCGCGTCGGGCACTCCGGCCCTCGGGTGACGCGATCCGGGTCGACGCGGAAGCCGCCGATGACGGGGTCGCCGTGGTCGCACCCCCTGGCGGACATCGCGCCCCTGCACACGCGGGCGCGACGTACGTGGCGGGGTGCGACGCGGAAAGCGCCCGCGACGCCTCAGGCGGGCGCGACGCCGCAGGCGACCCGACGGCGGTGGAGACGGCCACGCGGACGGGTGTGCCGGCGGGGCGGACCGGCACCGTGCCTCCAGGCCGGCAGCGCGACGTGACCATGGGCGCGGCGGTGGCCACCATGCTCGTCTTCACGTGGGCCAACCCGCACGTCTACCTCGACACCCTGGTGTTCCTCGGGTCGGTCGGGAACCAGCAGGGGATCGACGACCGCTGGTGGTGGACCGCCGGGGCGGTGGCGGCGAGCTGCCTGTGGTTCGGAGCGCTCGGGTTCGGTGGGCGGCTCCTCCGGCCGCTGTTCGAGAAGCCGTTGACGTGGCGGGTGTTCGACGGGCTCGTCGCCCTGGTGATGCTCGGCTTCGGCGCGGCGCTGGCCCTCGGCGCCTGACCGCGACCGACCGCGACCGACCGCGCCGCGGCCCTACTGCAGGCTCTTGCCCACCCGGCTGTTCCGGCGGCTGTACCCGAAGTAGATCGCGAAGCCGATCACGAGCCAGATGACGAACCGCAGCCAGGTCTCGACCTCGAGGTTCAGCATCAGCCAGAAGCACAGCACCGCCGAGACGATCGGCAGCACCGGCGACCACGGCACCCGGAAGGCCCGCGGGGCGTCGGGCCGTGAACGACGCAGCACGACGATGCCGATCGACACGAGGACGAACGCGGACAGGGTGCCGATGTTGATCATGCCCTCGAGCTTGTCGACCGCGGTGAACCCGGCGAGCAGGGCCACGACGACGCCGGCGACGACCTGCACCCGCACGGGGGTCTGTGTCTTCGGGTTCGTCTGGGAGAACCAGCGCGGCAGCAGGCCGTCGCGGCTCATCGAGAAGACGATGCGGGAGAGGCCGAGGAGCAGCACCATGACGACCGTGGTCAAGCCGATGAGGGAGCCGATCGCGATGATGCCCGCCGCCCACGGCAGACCGACGATGTCGAACGCCGACGCCAGGGACGGGGCCTTCTCCTCCGCGAGGCGCTGGTACGAGACCATGCCGGTGATGACGATGCTGACGCCGACGTAGAGCAGCGTGACGATGCCGAGACCGATGAAGATGCCCCGGGGCAGGGTCTTCTGCGGGTTCTCGGTCTCCTCCGCGCTGGTCGCGACGACGTCGAAGCCGATGAACGCGAAGAACACGAGCGACGCCGCGGCGAGCAGGCCGAACACGCCGTACTGCGCCGGCTCGGACCCCGTGAACCAGGACACGAGCGACTGGGTCCAGACGCTGCCCTCGGCACCCTTGGCCGGCTGGGCCGGGGGGATGAACGGCGAGAAGTTCGCGGCCTTGACGAAGAACGCCCCGGCGACGATGACGAAGACGACGATCGCTACCTTGATGATCGTGATCACGGCGGACACCCGCGACGACAGGCGCGTGCCGAACGCCAGCAGCACCGTGAAGATGCCGACGATGAGCACCGGGCCCCAGGTGAAACCGATCGGACCGAGCTGGATCGTGCTCGGCAGGCTCACGCCGAACACGTCGAACGCGGTGCTGAGGTAGATGCCCCAGTACTTCGCGATGACGGCGCTCGCGGTGAGGGTCTCGAGGATGAGGTCCCACCCGACGATCCAGGCGAGGAGCTCGCCCATCGTGGCGTAGGTGAACGTGTACGCGGAGCCGGCGACGGGGATCGTCGACGCGAACTCGGCGTAGCACATGATCGCCAGGCCGCAGGTGACGGCGGCGAGCAGGAACGAGACGATGACGCCCGGTCCGGCGAAGTTCGCGGCGGCGTTCGCACCGACCGAGAAGATGCCGGCGCCGACCGCGACCGCGATGCCCATCGCCGCGATGTCGAACGTCCGGAGCGACCGCTTGAGCGAGCGCCCCTTCTCCTCGGAGTCGGCCAGTGAGGCCTCGATGGACTTGATGCGGAGCTTCGGTGCCATGGGGTGGTTCCCGTCATCGGCTGGCGGCGGACCACGCGAGGTTACTGGTGTCCCACCCCGGCACGCAAACAGTCTGGATGGACGGCGCACGGGCGCGCAGGTCGCCGACGGCCTGGAGGCGCGGGTCGCCTCAGGCGGACCGGCGCCAGTCCGACAGGAACCGTGCTCCGGCATCGTCGTGGATCACGCCGTCGGGTGCGGTGAGCACCGGGTACGGCGTCGCCGGGACCCCGTCGGCGGGCCGGACGTCGACGTGCGCCACGTCGTGCCCGTGCGCGTGCAGCCAGTCCGCCATCGCGTAGTCGCTCCGGGAGTCGCCCATCGTCCGCCATGTCAACGGCAGCTCGCCGTCGAGCGCGAGGAGCTCGAGGGAACGCTCGGCGCCGAGGTCCTTGCCGCTCCGGTCCGACTCCACGTCGGTGGAGATGATCGTCGGGTCGATCCGCCACGCGACCGCACCGTCGGCGTCGGGACGGACGTCGTCGAGACGTCGGACGCCGAGGCCGCGGCGCTCGAGTGCGGCCATCGCCTTCGCGTCGAACTCCGGCTGCCGGGCGAGGTACGTCGCGTTCGGCACCTCGACGCGCTGCTCGATCGACACCATGGCGCGCTTGGTCTCGTCGAAGAACACCAGGTCGGCGTACTCGTCGCGGACCAGGTCGCGCATCTCGTCCGCGTAGTCACGGGGCAGCGCGAGGTCCTCGGCGACGGTGAGCTCGCCCATGCCGCCCTCGTACTGCGGGCCGATCGAGCACCAGACCGCACCCTTCTCGCACACGGCGTGCACCCGACCGCCGGCGGCGAGACCGCCGGCGAGGAGCGGGCCCACGACCTCGTTCCGGATGAAGGCGTCACTGCGCCCGGTGTTGAACACGACGGGGATGCCCTCGGCGGCGAGGGCCACGAGGTCCTCGATGATGCTCGGGATCGCGATGGTGCGCGAGACGGGGCTGGCGATGGGTCCGTCGACGTCCAGGAGGAGTCCGAGGCGAGGTGCGTTCACGCCGACCATCCTCGCAGGAGAACCGTCCGCTCAGCCGCGTGCGGCGGCCCGGGCGGTGACGCGGTCGAGCACCTGCCCGATCGCCTCGGGGTCGGGGACGTGCCCCTGCCCGGGCAGTTCGGTGTACTCGGACCCCGGGACGGCCTCGACGACCGCACGGGCCGCCTGCCGCATCCACTCCAGACCGGTGCCGCCGGCGGCGACGAGCACGGGGACCCCGATCGCGGCGGCCACACGATCGGGGACCGCCAGCAGGTTGAGCATGCGGACGTCGCGGCTGAGCACGTGCGCGTCGACCACCAGGGACCGCCAGAGCGCGCCCTTCAGCCGGAGTGCCGTGATCTGCCCCATCGGCAAGCCGAGCACGTGCGCGAGGAAGGCGCGCACCGCCTGGGCGCGACGGCCGGCGGCGACGTGCTCGTCGAGGATGTCGGCGAACACGACGTCGTCGGCGTGCGGGTCCACGGTGGCGCGGTAGGGCGGCTCGTAGAGGACCGCGGCGTCGATCGGCACGCCGGCCGCGAGACCGTGCAGCACGACCCCTGCCCCGACGCACACCCCGAGCGCGGTGACCGGACCCTCGACGTCGGCGACGACCGCGGCGAGGTCCTCGACCTCGCGCTCGATCGCCCACGGTTCGGTGTCGCCGCTCGCCCCACGGCCGCGTCGGTCGTACGTGATGACCCGGTACCGGCCGCTCAGGGCTCCGGCGTGTCCGGTCGGGAAGGGGGTCCCGTGGTGGTCGAAGGCGCCGGCGACGACGACGAGCGCGGGACCGGTTCCCACGTCGGACACGGCGATCACCGTTCCGTCCGCGGAGACGACCGTGCGGTCGACGTGCTGGTCCATGGGTTCCTCGGAGTCGGGGCGACCGCGCGGCATCGCAAGCTGCGTCGGGTCCTTCGGGAACGGTCCTGGCGGGTCGGTCTCCTGAGCATGACAGCCGGACGGGTCCGCGTCGACACCCGCAACCAGGGGGAGAACGGCGGCGCGGCCACCCGCCCCGTGACCCCCCGGCGACGCTCAGCGCTCTCGGTAGACCTCGCGCCGGTGTCCGGCGCGAACCACGACGACGACGAGTCGGCCGTCGTCGATCAGGTAGATGACCCGGTAGTCACCGACACGGACGCGCCACTCCGGGCTGTTCACGAGCTTCCGTGCCGCTGGTGGTCGCGGCTGCTCGGCGAGGATCGTCAGGACACCTTCGACGAGTCGTCGGGCGTGCGGCGGGAGCTTCCGGATGGCCCGGCCGGCACTCGGCTCGAACTCGATCTCGTAGGTCATCCCATCCCGAGTTCGCGCTTGAGGTCGTCCCACTTGATGTTCTCGCCGCCGAGCCGCTCGCTCTCGAGCCGGGACTCTTCGAGGGCCTGCAGGTCGTCCAGGTCCTCCGCCGCCTCGAGGAGACGATCGAGGACGTCGGCGTCCACCACTGCCGCGACCCGCTTGTTGCGGCGCGTGAGGTAGACGGGTTCGTGCCTGGCGTCATCGATGATCGACGCCAGGCGGCTGCGTGCTTCGGAGATCGACACTTCGCTCACCTGTACATTCTAGAGCGTTTTGTACAACTCGGCCGATACGGCTCAGACGAGTGCCGTCGTGCCGACCGACTCCCGCTCGAGGAGTGCCCGCTTCACGTCGAGCCCCCACGCGAAGCCGCCGAGCGTGCCGTCGGTGCGGAGGACCCGGTGACACGGCACGAACAGCGCCGGGGCGTTCCGGGCACACACGCTCGCCGCCGCCCGGACGGCGTCGGGCCGACCCATCGACGTCGCGAGCTCGGTGTAGGTGAGCACCGCCCCGGCCGGGATGAGCCGGAGCTGTCGCCACCCCTCGGTGAAGAGCTCGGTGCCGAACTGGCGGACGGGCACCTGCATGGCGTGCTCGACCTCGCCCGCGTAGAAGGCGTCCACGGCGTCGGCCGAGGCGACTCGTCCGTCGACGATGCGTTCAGGTCGGTGCTTGTCGGCGATCCGTCCGAGGATCTGCTCGACGGTGTCGGTCCAGCCCGAGGCGAGGACACGGCCCTCGGCGTCCTCGAGCACGGTGAAGGGTCCGTCTGGGGTGTCCAGGGTCTGGATGGTCGCGTCGGTCATCGTTCTTCCTTCCGGAGGTCTGTGGGGGCACTGGCGCCCGTCACGAGCGCGCCCGTCACGGGCGCACCCGTCACGAGCGCGCCCGCCGTGGCACCGGCCGCGATGGCGCGGTCGATGATCGGTCGCCAGCAGTGCATCGTCAGGTAGCTCCGCCAGGGGGCCACCTGCTCCGACCATAGGGAGAGCTCACGCACCGCACCGGGCAACCCGAGTTCCTGTGCACCGTTGCGGACGGCGAGGTCGCTGTGGAGGAAGAGGTCCGGGTGGTGCCGGACCCGGAGCGCGACGTAGTCGGCCGTCCACGGTCCGATGCCCTTCACGGCGAGGAGCCCCGCCCGTAGGTCGCCGAGGGACTGGCCGCCGTCGACGACGAGCGACCCGTCGGCGAGCGCCGCTGCCACCCGGGTGATCGTGTCGACGCGGGCGGCCGGCCCGCGCAGGACCTCGTGGCCGCGCTCGGCGATGGTCGCCGCGTCGGGGAACAGTCGTCCGCCGTCGACCAGGGCCGACGACACCGTCCGACCGAGGGCCGCGACGAGCCGGGTCTGCGCGGTGCGGGCCGCGGCGACCGACACCTGCTGGCCGATGAGCGTCCGGAACACGGTCTCGTGCGGGTCCACCGCGCCCGGCAGGCGGATGCCGGGCACCCGGGCGACGGCGTCGGACAGCGCGGGCACCGCCCCGAGGACGGCGTCGACGGCGACCGGGTCGGCGTCGAGGTCGAAGAAGGAGCGCACCCGTGCCACGAGCGTCGGCAGGTCGGACAGGTCCGTGACCCGCACCCGCAGGTCGATCCCCGTGCCCCGGCCGGCCACGCCGCCCGCCGGGCCCCGGCCGGCCACCCCTGGGGCGGAGGCCGATGCAGTGAAGTGCGCCGCGCCTCCAGGCAGGTCGAGCAACCGCCCGTAGGACGTGACCCGCCCCGCGGAGTCGAGCTGCACCTGCTCCAGCCCGGGCAGGGCGTGCAGCGCGTGCCAGTCGAGCAGACCCTGCACGTCGAACGGCGCTCGGGCCGGCAGGTGCACGTGCAGCGCGCCGTCGGCGACCGGACGGATGGTCCGTCGCGCGCGGAGCTCGGACGGCGTGACGGCGAAGACCTCGCGCACGGTGTCGTTGAACTGTCGGACGCTCGCGAACCCGGCGGCGAACGCGACGTCCGCGATCGGCAGGTCCGACGAGGTCAGCAGCGTCCGTGCGGTCTGCGCACGGTGCGCCCGGCTGAGCGCCTTCGGTCCGGCGCCGAGCTCGGTGGTCATGATGCGGTTCAGCTGCCGCTCCGAGTACCCGACCCGTTCGGCGAGTCCGGGGACGCCGTCGCGTTCGACGACGCCGTCGAGGACGAGGCGCATCGCGCGGCCGGCGACGTCCTCGCGGAGGTCCCACTCCGGGCTGCCGGGGGTCGCTTCGGGCAGGCAGCGCTTGCACGCGCGGAAGCCGGCGAGGTGCGCCGCGGCGCTCGTCCGGTAGAACGTGACGCCGCTCACGCGCGGCGTGCGCGCGGGGCAGCTCGGCCGGCAGTAGATGCCGGTGGAGTGCACGGCGGTGACGAACTGCCCGTCGAACCGCGCGTCGCGGGAGGCGACGGCGCGGTGGCGTTCGGCGTGCAGCGCGTCGGTTCCGGGGGTGGTCATGGGTCCAGCCTGACACGCGCCACCGACGCGTCACTGGCGGGAATCAGACAGCGCAGCAGACGGTGCGCCGGCTCGGCTCGGAGACACGGCTCGGAGCCACGGCCTGGAGGCACGGCTAGCGTGGGCCGGGTGACCTCCGTGGACGACGTGGCCGGTTCCGGCGACCTCCCCTACCGGACCGACGTCGAGATCGCGGTGCTGCTGGTGTCCCGGCGGCACCGGTACGCGGGACGGCCGGCGGACGGGGCGCTGCCCGCCGAGGGATCGGAGCTGCCGGACCGCGTCGAGCTGCGGGCGGGGCTCGGCATCGTCGGGGACCGGTACTTCGCGTCACGGGCGCACGTGCACGCGTCGGTGACGATCATCGGGCTGGAGTCGCTCGAGGCCGTCGGCGCGGAGCTCGGCGTGCCGGTGGACCCGGTCGCCACCCGGCGGAACGTCGTGCTGCGCGGTGCCGACGTCGAGGCGCTGCGGGGCGAACCGTTCTCGCTCGAGAGCGTCGGCTCGGGCGCTCCCGTGCTGTTCCGCGGCTACCGGCCGGCGAACCCGTGCGCCTGGATGGACCACGAGGTGGCACCGGGGGCGTTCCGGGCGATGCGCGGACGGGGCGGAGTGCGGTGCGACCCGGAGTCCGACGGTGTGCTCACCCTCGGCCCCGCAGTGCTCCGGACGGCCCGCCCCGTCGCGCTGCCCGCTGTCGACTAGGCCGTCAGGGCCTGCTCGATCGCATCGACGAACGCCGGCAGGTCGCCCGGGTTCCGCGAGGTGATGAAGCCCCCGTCGACCTGGACCTCCTGGTCGACCCACTCGGCTCCGGCGTTCCGCACGTCGGTCTGCAACGACGGGTAGGACGTGATCGTCTTCCCCGGCAGCACCCCGGCCTCGACGAGGGTCCACGGGCCGTGGCAGATCGCGGCGACGGGCTTGCCGGCGCCGGCGAAGGCCTGCACGAGGGCGACGGCCTGCTGGTCGGTGCGGAGGTTGTCGGCGTTGATCGTGCCGCCGGGCACCACGAGCGCGTCGAAGCCGCCGGCGTCGACGTCGCCGATCGTCGTGTCGGGGTCCACGGTCTTCCCGGGGTCCTTGTCGCCGACGAGGCTCTGGATCGCGTCGGTCTCCTGCGCCGCCACCGTCACCGTGGCGCCACGCTTCCGGAGCTGCTCGATCGGGACGACGATCTCGTCCTGCTCCACGCCGTAGTTCGTCGAGATGACGAGGACGTTCTTGCCGTCGAGGCTTGCCATGATCACTCCTTCCGCGGCCCGGGCGTTCCGGCCGCAGGGACCAGGCTCGTCGGGGGGCGCTGGACGCGTGTGCAGGCCGCGTCAGCCGCGGATGCGGAAGGCGGCGCCCTCGCGCTCGACCGTGATGCCGTCGTAGGTCGTGATCCGTGCGAGCCCGACCGTGACCTCGTCCTCGAGCGTGCCGACGACGACCGTGGTGGCCCCGGACGCGACGGCGGCCGCGAGCCCCGCGGGAGCGTCCTCGAACGCCACACAGTCGGCGGCGTCGACCCCGATCAGCGCTGCTCCGCGGAGGAAGCCGTCCGGGTGCGGCTTGCCGTGCTCGACGTCCTCCGAGGGCACGAACGCTGCGGGGACGGACAGTCCGGCACCCGCCATCCGGCTCGCGGCGAGGTCGCGCGGTGCACTCGTGACGAGCGCCACCGGGACACCGGCGTCGACGAGTCGATCCACGAAGGCAACGGCACCGGGGATCGCGGAGATTCCCTCGGTGCTCGCGCTCTCCTCGGCGACGAGGGACGCGGCGATCCGCAGCTGTTCGTCGAGGTCGAGGTCCGGCAGGAACCGCTGCACCGTGCTGATCGCCTGGCGGCCGTGGGAGAACGCGAGGATCTCGTCCGGGTCGATGCCGCGCGCGCGCCCGAACCGGGTCCAGGTGGCCTCGACCACCGCGGTCGAGTCGACGAGCGTCCCGTCCATGTCGAAGAGGACCCCGGACGCCACGATGTCGATCACGCTGGCGACCCTAGCGTGCCCGGATGTACCGGGTGAGCAGCACGTCGCCGTCGCCCCGTAACACGTGGGCCGGCCGCATCCGCCGGAGGTCGGGCGAGGACCCGCGCGTGATCCGGGGTCCGGTGCCGCCCTCGAGCGACGGGTCGATCGTGAGGGTCAGCTCGTCGACGAGGTCCGCCGCGATCAGGGCCCCGAGGAAGGACGGGCCGCCCTCGCAGTGGATCGTCTCCAGCCCGCGGGACACCAGGGCGTCACGGATGCGCAGCATGTCGACCGAGTCGTCGTCGTCCGAGCTGCAGGCCACCACGTCGGCCACCGCGGCGAGCGCCGAGGCCGAACCCGAACCCGACCCGGCCCCGCCGGAAGCTGCAGCAGCAGCAGCAGCGCCAGCAGCAGCCGCGGACGTCAGCACGAGCGGTCGCACCGGCGCCTCCGTGAACACCCGCGAACCCGGGTCGAGCGACAGCGACCCCGAGACGATCGCGAACACCGGGTGGTCGGGCTTCCCGTGCGCACGGCGCCAGGCGACGTCGTCGTCGTGCAGGACCATCGGCCCGTAGCCCTCGTCGCGCACGGTCCCAGCGGCGACGAGCACGACGTCCGCGACGCGGCGGAGGAGGTCGAACACCCGCAGGTCGTCGGCTCCCCCGAGCGACGCCGTGGTCCCCGCGGCCGAGGCCGAGCCGTCGAGCGTGGTGACGAAGTTGACGCGGAGCCAGGCTCCCGGCGGCACGTCCGCCGCGTACAGCGCGAGCAGGTCGTCGTCGGACAGGTCCGCGACCGAGGGCGGCAGGACGTTCACGTGTTGTGCCGCGCTTCCACCGGGTCGCGCCAGCCGAGCGTCGCCTCGACCATGCGCATGGCGTCGACGCTCTCCACGACGTCGTGCATCCGGACGATCCGGGCACCGAGCATCGCGCTCACGGTCGCCGCCGCGATCGAGCCGGCCAGCCGTTCGCCCCGGGGCCGTCCGAGCGACTCCCCCACGAAGTCCTTGTTCGACACCGCCGCGAGCACCGGGTACCCGAGCGCCACGACCTCGGGCAGCCGCCGGGTGAGCTCGAGGGTGTGCACCGTCGTCTTGTTGAGGTCGTGGCCCGGGTCGACGATGACCCGCCGGTCCGGGATCCCCGCGGCGAGCGCCCGGTCGACCCGGTCGCGCAGGAAGTCGACGACCTCGGTGGTGACGTCGGCGTACCGCGGGGGTGCCGGCAGCGGTCGTCGGGGTTCGGCGAGCGAGTGCGTGATGACGATCGTCGCCTCGGAGTCCGCGACGACCTCGACCATCCGCGGGTCGGACAGCCCGGTGGTGTCGTTGATCACGCTCGCGCCGGCCTCGATCGCGGCTGCCGCGACCTCGGGACGGAAGGTGTCGACGCTGATCGTCACGTCGGACTCCTCGGCGAGCTGCCGCACGACGGGGACGACGCGTTCGATCTCGTCGGAGGCCGGCAGCTCGGGCCCCGGGGCGAACTTCACGCCGCCGATGTCCACCCAGTCGGCACCCTGCTCGGCGGCACGCACGGCGGCCTCGACCGCGCGGTCGAGTGCGAAGGTCGCGCCGCGGTCGTGGAACGAGTCCGGGGTGCGGTTCACGATGGCCATCACCGCGATGCGGTGGTCGAAGTCGAACGTGCGTCGGCCGATGGTGCGGACCGGGTCGCGCAGGTCCGGCACCACCCAGCCGGGTGTCGTCGGGGCCTGGAGGCGGCGCTCCGCTCGTTCGGTCGTCATGCGTCCGCCTCGTGGTCGGCTCCGGCGGACGGGGCCGCGTCGGGTGCCGACCCGGCGCTGGCTGCGGCTGCGGCTCCTGCGCCGATGAGGGCGATCGCCTCGGCACGTCCGGCGGCGTCCGCCAGGGTGCCGGTCGCCGCCACGGTCACGGTCGTCGACGCCGTCTGCCGCTCACCGCGGGTCGTCACGCACTGGTGCTGCGCGTCGAGCACCACGAGGACACCGGCCGCTCCGAGCCCCTCGGCGATCGTCGCCGCGACCTGCTCCCCGAGCCGTTCCTGCAGCTGCGGACGCGATGCGACGGTGTCGAGCACCCGGGACAGGGTCCCGAGCCCGATCAACCGGTCGCCCGGGGCATACGCCATGTGCGCGACGCCGGTGAAGGGCAGCAGGTGGTGCTCGCACACCGACCGGAAGCGGACGTCGCGCACGATGACGAGCTGCCCGCGGTCGCCGTCCTCGGCGTGCACGGTGCCGGCGCGGGCGATCTCGACCGCGTCCGTGCCGATCCCGGCGAAGAACTCCGCGTACGCGTCGGCGACCCGGGAGGGGGTGCGCTCGAGTTCGGGCCGGTCCGGGTCCTCACCGATGCCCAGCAGGAGTTCGCGCACGGCGGCCTCGACGCGGGCACGGTCCATGCGTGACGTCACCCGACCATCCAACACCAGCCACGGCCCGCGAACGGGAGCGCGCACACGGCGTGATGTCCCCCGATCAGGCGAGTCGCGCCTCCAGGCCGACGCCTGCGGGACCGCTGTGACACGCCGGAAACCCAGCGTCCTTTAAACTTCATCGGTGAGCGCCCCGCAGACCGACACCACACCCCGGAACCGCTTCGCGACCGGCCTCGACCGTTTCTTCTCGATCACGCACCGCGGGTCGACGATTCCCCGCGAGGTCCGCGGTGGTCTCGTCTCCTTCGTGACGATGGCCTACATCGTCATCCTCAACCCGCTCATCCTCGGCGGGTTCAGCCAGGACCAGGCGCCGCAGGACGTCCTCGGCGGCTGGCTGCAGAACGCGCAGGTCGCCGCGGCCACCGGACTCGTCGCCGGTCTCATGACGATCGCGATGGGACTCATCGCGAACCTGCCGTTCGGCATCGCCGCGGGGCTCGGGATCAACTCGTTCCTCGCCGTGAGCGTCGTCCACCAGGTGACCTGGGCGGAGGCGATGGGCCTCGTCGTCATCAACGGCGTCGTGATCGTGATCCTCGCACTCACCGGCATCCGGACGATGATCTTCACCGCGGTGCCGCCGCAGCTCAAGGCCGCGATCACCGTCGGCATCGGTCTGTTCATCGCCTTCATCGGGCTCGTCGACTCCGGGTTCGTGCGCACCACGAAGAACGCCTCGCCGCCGCTGCAGCTCGGTGAGGACGGCTCCGTGTCGGCGCTCCCGACGATCGTGTTCCTCATCGGTCTCGTCATCATCGGCACGCTGATGGCCCGCAAGGTGAAGGGCGCGCTGCTCATCGGCATCGTCGCGACCACCATCATCGCGATCATCCTGCAGGCGATCTTCAAGGTGCCGACCTCGGTCGACTCCCCCACCGGCTGGAACCTCAACGCCCCCGGCCTGCCGAGTGCGCTGTTCGCCGTCCCCGACCTGTCGCTCGTCGGCCACGCCGACGTCTTCGGCGCCTTCACCCGCATCGGCCCGATCGCCGCGTCGATGCTCGTCTTCACGCTCGTCTTCACGAACTTCTTCGACGCCATGGGCACGATGACCGGTCTCGCCAAGGCCGCCGGCGTCGCGAACCCCGACGGCACCTTCCCGCGGCTGAAGTCGGCGCTCGTCGTCGAGGGTGCCGGCGCGATCGCCGGAGGTGGCGCCTCGGTCTCGTCGAACACCGTGTTCATCGACTCCGCCGCCGGCATCGGTGAAGGCGCCCGGACCGGCATGGCCTCGGTCGTCACCGGCCTGCTGTTCCTGGCGTCGATGTTCCTCACGCCGCTGACCCAGGTCGTCCCGCTCGAGGTCGCCGCCGCCGGACTCGTCGTCGTCGGTGCGCTCATGGTCGCGCAGGTGAAGGACATCGACTGGACCGACTTCGGCGCAGCGCTCCCCGCGTTCCTGACGATCGTGATCATGCCGCTGACCTACTCGATCGCGAACGGCATCGGGGCGGGCTTCATCAGCTGGGTGCTCATCAAGCTGCTGTCCGGCCGCGGGCGCCAGGTGTCGTGGCTGCTCTACGTGGTCGCCGCGGGCTTCCTGCTCTACTTCGCGCGCGGGCCGTTGGAGTCCGTGCTCGGCGTCGGCTGAGGCTTGCTCGGGCGGGGCGCGCTTCGGCTCGTCTCGGTTCGGCTCGGCTCGTCTCGGGCGGGCTCGTCTCGGTCCGGTTTGGCCCGGTCCGGTTCGGCCCGGCACAACCAAAGACGGCTCGCGCCACGGGATTCCGTGGCGCGAGCCGTCCTTGGTTGTGCGACGGCGGGCGCGCGGGGCCGCGGTCGGCCGCGTCGGCCGGGAGGCCCGTGGTCAGTCCGGCAGGTCGCTCGGCGTCGCCTCGTGGTGACGCCGACCCTCGGTGCGCCGGTCCTCCTTCATGCCCGCCTCGAACAGGTGCCGACGCCCCTGCACGAGTTCGTCGCGCGCGGTCCGCTCGAGCTCCTTCGCGAGGGCGTAGTACCCGTCGTCGTAGTCCTCGACGACCTGGAACGTCCACCGTCCGGCGATGACGTTCCGCCCGACCAGCTCGGTGTCGATCCGGTCGGCGAGCTCCGTGTGCCCCGCCTTCCGGAGCTGTTCGACGGCCTCGCCGAGGTTGAGGTCAGCGGTGCCGGTGAGCCGGTGGAACCCGTACAGCAGACCGCGGGCGTGCTCGATGACCTCGACGGCGGCCGACAGCGTGCCGAGGGCCTCGACGGTCGCCTCGGACACCCCCTCGGGCACCTGGTGCTGGTCGTCCGGTCCCTGGGCGTCGTCGTTCGTCATGCGTCCCGTCTACCGGATCGGCGCTGCTGCTGCTCCGAGGTGTGCGTCGGAGTGCGCTTCGCTGCGCGCTTCCCTGTGCGCTCGGAGTGCGCTTCGCACAACGCAAGTGCGTCTGAACCACGCGATCGTCCGGTTCGGAGTGACTTCGGTTGTGCGGCGTGCGCACGGGGCGCGCGACACCTGCGCGTCGCCCGGCCATCGATCAGGGCTTCTCGACGGGAGCAGGGTTCTCGAGCATGTCCGGCTCGGTCGAGTCCCACCCGGCGGCGATCGCTTCGGCGGAGTTCCGCCAGGCCTGCATCTCGAGCAGCAGGCGGCGAGGCTGCCGGAGTGAGAACGACCCACGCGCAACGTCGACGATCTCCTTCGCGAAGCGCTGCTGGTCCGCTCGGCTCAGGAGCTTCAGCCACGGGTACGGGATCGCGAGGCGATCGTGCAGCGGGAGCTGCTCGTTCACCGTCACCGCCGCGAGCAACTGTGCCGCGATCTCCAGCACCGCTTCGTCGTCGTCGGAGCGTTCCTTCGTCGTCAGGACCAGCGGTTTCCCATCCCGCCGCGTGACCTCGAGCGGCTCCTGCTCGGCAGCAGCGAAGACGTCCTTCGCATGGCGCGAGAGGTCCGAGGACTGCACGGAACGCCGTGAGCGGCACGGGGCGAGGAGCGTCATGGGTCGAGCGTATTCAGAACGTGTTTTGAACGCAAGAGGGGGACGGGAGGCGCGCCCCCTTCGGACGGGCGCGGTACGGTGCCGGAATGGCCAGGTGGGTCGCGCTGCTGCGCGGAGTGAACGTCAACGGGATCACCATCACGAGTGCGGCGCTCGCCTCGCTCTTCCGCGAACTCGGGTTCGGTGATGTCCGGACGGTGCTCGCGTCGGGGAACGTCGTGTTCACGGCGGACGGCGGCCCGTCGTCGGCCGTGAAGACGACGATCGAGTCGGCGCTCCGCGACCGGTTCGGCTACGACGCGTGGATCGTGCTCGTCCCGCACGACACCCTGTCGGAGATCCTCGACGGCTTCCCGTTCGACTCCGCCGAGGACCGCCACGACTACGTCCTCTTCGGCTCCGACGAGGACGCACTCGACGAGCTGCTCGCCGACCTCCAGCTCGACGAGTCCGTCGAACGGGTCGCCCGCGGCTCCGGGGTCGTCTACTGGTCGTGCCCGAAGGGCTCCAGCACGGACACGGTCTTCGCGAAGCGGGCCGGCGCCGCACGCTTCAAGCGGACGACGACGACCCGGAACGCGAACACGCTCCGGAAGCTCCTGTGACGCGGGGACGCGTCCACCACGTCGAACTCCGGACCGCCGACCTCGAGTCGGCCGGAACCGCCTGGGCATGGCTCCTCGGCGAGCTCGGCTACGAGCCGTTCCAGCAGTGGGACCACGGCCGGAGCTGGCGACTCGGCGACGGGTACATCGTGCTCGAGTCCGCCCCGCTCGACGGGGCGAACGACCGTCGACGGCCGGGGTTGAGCCACGTCGCCTTCCACGCCGGTGACCGCAGCGACGTCGCGCGGATGTGGGACGCGGCACCCGACCACGGCTGGGTCCGCCTGTACGAGGACCGGCACCCGAACGCCGGCGGACCCGACCACCACGCCGCGTTCCTGGAGGACGCCGAGCGCTTCAAGGTCGAGCTCGTCGCTGGCTGAACGGCACGTCAGGACTGCGGCGGCTGCCCGTTGCTCGCGGTCGTGCCGCCGTCGACGGGCAGGATCGCACCCGTGATGAACGACGCCGCGTCGCTCGCCAGGAAGAGCACCGCGGCAGCGACCTCCTCTGAACGGCCACCACGGCCGAGCGCGATCCGCTCGGCGAACTGCTCCCTGAGCTCGTCGTCCTCCGCCTGCTCCTGCGTGAGGTCGGTCCAGATGAGCCCCGGCGCGACCGCGTTCACCCGCACACCGAACTGTCCGTTGTCGAGCGCGGCGGCCTTCGTGAAGTTGGTCACGCCGCCCTTGGCCGCGTTGTACGGGCTCATCCGCCAGTCCGCGTCCTCGCCGGAGACCGACGAGGTGTTCACGATCGAGCCCTTCGTCTCACGGAGGAAGGGCAGCGCTGCACGGGTGCCGTAGAAGACTCCGGAGAGGTCGGTCTCGATCACCCGACGCCACTCGTCCGTGCTGATGTCCGTGATGTCGCCCGAGCTGAACGTGCCTGCGTTGTTCACGAGCACGTCGACGCGGTCGAACCGGTCCACCGCCGCGGAGACCACCGTCTCCCAGTCGTCGGGACTCGCGACGTCGGCCTGCAGCACCACCGTGCGGTCGGTCGGCAGGGAGTCCCCCACCGCGCGCACCTTCTCGTCCACGCTGTCCGTCAGCACGACGGATGCGCCCTCGTCGATGAACGCCCGCGCGGTGGCCTCGCCGATGCCGGACCCCGCTCCCGTGACGATCGCGACCTTGCCCTCGAACCGGTTGCCCATGATGTCTCCTCTCGTTGCACGGTCGTGCCCGGAGAGTCGCCATCGGCCCGAGAGGCACGGCGCACCACGGTGCCCGCACTCGGCTGGATGCGTTCGGAGGTGCACCACGCCGCACCCGCGGCGCACCCGCACCCGCACCCGCGACGCACCCGCGCCCGCAGCCGCAGCCGCAGCCGCAGCCGCAGCCGCGACGGTGTCAGGCTGTGGTGTCGTCGGCGTCGAGATCGCGGTCGAGGGAGATCGTCGGGATGGAGGCCGTGACCACCGACCCGTCCGCGCGGAGCGTGCCCTGGATGTCGCTCGTCGTCGGGGCGCGGCCGGTCATCCGCGGCCCGTGGTGCGGCAGCGGGACGACGGTCGGCTCGCCGACGGTGATGTCCCACTGCTGGTTGTGCACCCACACCGTGAAGCCGGAGCCGGTCTCGACCGTGAAGGTCATCTGCGTCTCCTCGACGTCGACGCGGACCCGGGAGCCGCGCACCGTCAGGCGGTAGGTCAGGCGCTCCCAGTCCTTCGGCAGGCGCGGGTTGAAGGTCATCCGACCGCCGTGGTCCCGCATGCCGCCGAACCCGTTGACGAGGCCGCCCCAGATGCCGCCCGTTGACGCGATGTGCACGCCGTCCGTGGTGTTGCCGTGCAGGTCCGCCAGGTCGACGTAGAGCGCCGTCTGGAAGTACTGCTGGGCGAGGTCGTGGTAGCCGACCTCGGCAGCCATGATCGACTGCACGACGGCGGAGAGCGTCGAGTCGCCGGTGGTGAGCGCGTCGTAGTAGTCGAAGTCGCGACGCTTCTCGGCAGCCGTGAACTCGTGCCCCTGCAGGAACAGCGCGAGCACGACGTCGGCCTGCTTGAGCACCTGGAACCGGTAGATGACCAGCGGGTGGTAGTGCAGGAGCAGTGGGCGCTTGCTCTCGGGCGTGTTTTCGAGGTCCCAGAGTTCCTTGTCGAGGAACTGCGCGTCCTGCGGGTGGATGCCGCGGTGCGGGTCGAACGGGATCTCCATCGACTCGGCCGCGTGCTCCCAGTCGGCGATCTCCTGCGCCTGCAGCCCGGTGCGCCGCACCATGCGGTCGTACTCCTCCGGGTCGTCGGCGGCGAGCTCGCGGCAGGCGTTCACCGCGAACCACAGGTTCGCCCGGGCCATCACGTTCGTGTAGAGGTTGTCGTCGACGACGGTCGTGTACTCGTCCGGACCGGTGACGCCGTCGATGTGGAACTTCTGGTCGCCGTTGGAGCGCCAGAACCCGAGGTCCTCCCACAGGCGGGCGGTCTCGACGAGGATGTCGATCGCACCGCGCTTGAGGAACTCGCGGTCGTCCGAGGCCCGGACGTACTGCATCAGCGCATGGGCGATGTCGGCGTCGATGTGGTACTGCGCCGTGCCCGCCGCGTAGTAGGCGCTGGACTCCTCGCCGTTGATGGTCCGCCACGGGAACAGTGCGCCGTGCTGGTTGAGCTCACGGGCGCGGGCACGGGCGGCGTCGAGCATGTTGTAGCGGAACCGCAGCGCGTTCCGGGCGACGATCGGCGCCGTGTACGACAGGAACGGCAGGACGTAGATCTCCATGTCCCAGAAGTAGTGCCCGCCGTAGCCCGAGCCGGTGACGCCCTTCGCCGCGATGCCGTGCCCGTCCGTGCGGGCGGTGGCCTGCGCGAGCATGAAGAGGTTCCAGCGCACCGCCTGCTGGAGCGCCGGCTGCCCGGCGATCTCGACGTCGCTGCGGGCCCAGAAGTCGTCCATCCACTCGGCCTGCCGCGCGAACACGGCGTCGACGGATTCTGCGCGGGACCGGTCGAGGGTGCGGTCGCAGCGGTCGGCCAGTTCACGCGCCGGCACCCCACGGGACGTGTGGTACACCACGTGCTTGGTCAGCCGGATCGGCTTGCCGGCACGGGCCTGCACCCGGTAGACGTGCTTCGCGAGGTCGTCCTCGATCGACGAGGACTCGTCCCAGCTGTTCTCGGTCTCGAGGTGGTGCTCGACCCCGACGCAGATCGTCATGCCGGAGCTCGCCGCCTGGTACCCGAGCAGGGAGCGACCGCCGGTGCTGCGCTTCAGCTTCGGCTCGAGCACGCGTTCGGTGAACGCCTCGGCCTTGCGCGGGTCGAAGGCGTTCGCGGCGGCGCGCATGCCGGCGTGGTACTCGTCCTGCACGTCCTGCCGGTTGAGGATCTGGCTGGACAGCAGGATCGAGGCGTCCGCGTCGAGCACGGTCACCTCGTAGTCGATGACGGCGAGGTGCCGGTCGGTGAAGGACACCAGTCGGCGTGCGCGGATGAGGACCCGCTTGCCCGAGGGCGTCGACCACTCGGTCTCGCGGAACAGGTACCCGCCGCGGAAGTCGAGCCGCCGGTGGTGCCGGAGGATGTCCGCCTCGGCCAGGACGAGCGGCTCGTCGTCGACGTACAGCCGGATGACCTTGGCGTCGGGCGCGTTGATGATCGTCTGGCCGGTCTTCGCGAACCCGAAGGCGTCCTCGGCGTGACGGATCGGCCACGTCTCGTGGAAGCCGTTGATGTACGTGCCGTACTGCACGCCGCCGCGGCCCTCGTCGAGGTTCCCGCGGAGGCCGAGGTACCCGTTGCCGACGGCGAAGTTCGTCTCCGCGACGCCCTGTTCGTCGGGCGAGTACTCGGTCTCGACGAGCGCCCACTCGTCGATGGGGTACCGGACGCGGTCGAGGGGGTCCGAGGTGAGGGGGTTCATGCTGCTCCGTGGGGAGGGAGGGAGGAAGTGGGGTGCGTGGGTGCGCGCGTTCGGGTGCGCGTGGTCGGCCTGGAGGCGCGGATCGCCTCGGCCGTGCGGCCTACGTCGCGCTGGTGGTCGGCCGGGGCAGCTCGCCGACCAGTTCGTCGAGGTCGCGCACGACGACGTCGGCGCCGTGCTCGCGCAGGGCATCGGCCCCGGCACCGCGGTCGACGCCGATGACGAGCCCGAAGGCGCCGTTCCGGCCCGCCGCGACCCCGCTCGTGGCGTCCTCGACCACGACGCACTCGGCCGGGGTGAGCCCGAACCGGCCGGCGGCGTCGAGGTAGGTGTCGGGTGCGGGCTTGCCGGCGAGACCGTCTTCACGCGCGACGAGACCGTCGACGACCACCGGGAAGCGCTCGAGGATGCCCGCCGTGCGCAGCACCTGGGTGGCGTTCGCGGAGCTGGAGACCACCGCGACGGACAGGCCGGCGTCGATCGCGGCGACGAGGAACCGGAGCGAGCCGGGGTACGGCTCCACGCCGTGCTCCGTCAGCTCCGCGGTGAACTCGGCGTTCTTCCGGTTGCCGAGTCCGCACACGGTGTCGGCGTCGGGCGGGTCGTCGGGGGTGCCCTGCGGCAGGTCGATGCCGCGGGACTCGAGCAGGGACCGCACGCCGTCGTAGCGCGGCTTGCCGTCGATGGAGGCGAAGTAGTCCTGCTCCGTGTACGGGGCGACGCCGTGCGCCGCCAGGTACGGCGTGAACAGCCGGCTCCACGCGCGCATGTGGACGTCGGCGGTCGGGGTGAGGACACCATCGAGGTCGAACAGGAGCGCTCGCTGGTCAGCGAGTCGCGCGGGGGTGCGCCGGTCCGGCGTGGTCATGTGCGGCCTTCCTAGGGCGGGCTTCGGCGTTCCTTCCGGACGAGTCTAGGACCGCTCCAGGAGCGGTGCTCAGGCACGCCGCGGCAGGTGTGGAAAGAGTTCACACGCACGTTCCCTGTGGAGGGGACAGCCTGCGAGCACCGGCCTGAGAGGGTTCTGAGGAAGGGTCGGACACCCTGGCCGGGACGGAAGGCACCACCATGACCAGCGACACCGTAGCCGCCGAGGGCCAGCGCACCGACGGCTCGAAGCTCAAGCAGGCGATCACCGGCCCGCTCCTCTACCTCTTCATCCTCGGCGACGTCCTCGGCGCCGGGATCTACGCCCTGATGGGCACCCTCTCGAAGGACGTCGGCGGCGCACTCTGGGCACCGCTCGTCCTCGCGCTCCTGTTGGCGCTGCTGACCGCCGGGTCCTACGCGGAACTCGTCACGAAGTACCCGAAGGCAGGCGGTGCCGCCGTGTTCGCGGAGCGGGCGTACAAGGCACCGATCGTGTCGTTCCTCGTCGGCTTCAGCATGCTGGCCGCAGGCGTCACGAGCGCCGCAGGGCTCTCGTTGGCCTTCGCGGGCGACTACCTCGGTACGTTCGTCGACCTGCCCCCGGTGCCCACCGCGATCGTCTTCCTCGCACTGATCGCGTGCCTCAACGCCCGCGGCATCTCGGACTCGCTCAAGAGCAACGTCGTGATGACGATCATCGAGGTCTCCGGTCTGGTGATCGTCATCGTGGTCGTCGCCGTCATGCTCGGCGGCGGAGGCGGCGACGTCTCCCGGATCGGAGCGTTCCCCGCCGAGGCGAACCCCGCCCTCGCGACCCTCAGCGCCGCCATCGTCGCCTACTACTCGTTCGTCGGGTTCGAGACGTCGGCGAACATCGCGGAGGAGGTCCGCGAACCCCGCCGGGTCTACCCGAAGGCCCTGTTCGGCGCCCTCGCCACCGCCGGCGTCGTGTACGTGCTGGTCGCCCTCGCGAGCTCGATCGCCCTGCCCGCCTCGGAGCTCTCCGAGTCGAGCGGCCCGCTCCTCGCCGTGGTCTCCGCGACCGGCGTCCCGATCCCGGACTGGGTGTTCAGCCTCATCGCCCTGGTCGCGGTGGCCAACGGCGCACTCCTGACGATGATCATGTCGAGCCGCGTGACGTACGGCATGGCCGAGCAGCGGCTCCTGCCCGCCGTCCTCAGCAAGGTCCTGCCGAACCGGAAGACCCCGTGGACGGCGATCATCGCGACGACCGTCGTCGCGATGCTCCTGACCCTGGTGGGCGACGTCGGGGTCCTCGCCGAGACCGTCGTGCTCCTGCTGCTGTTCGTGTTCATCAGCACGAACGTCGCCGTGCTCGTGCTGCGGAAGGACCGGGTCGAGCACGACCACTTCCGGGTCTGGACGTTCGTCCCGGTGCTCGGCGTCGCGTCCTGCATCCTGCTGCTCACGCAGCAGAGCGGGCAGGTCTGGCTCTACGCCGCCATCCTGCTGGCCGTGGGGGTCGTGCTGTACTTCGTCGCCCGGTTCACGGGACGCCGATCCGGGCACGACCACGAGGCGGGCGTCATCCGCTGACCGGACGCGAGTCGCGCCTCCAGGCCGTCACGTCGCGTGACCAAGCCGGCGATCCGACTGGAGGCGCGACCCGCCCCCGTCACGCGACCACACGTGATCTCAGCCCAGGCCGCGCACCCACTCGTCGACGGCGTCGCCGATCTGCTGACGGGCCTCGGACCGGCTGATGGTCGCCGTCCGGTCCCCCGGCTGGTCGCCGTAGGCCCCGAAGTCGGCGTGGTTCGCGCCCTCGATCTCGGTCATCGTCGCGGTCGTCGGCAGGAGGTGCCGGGCAGCCGCGACCTTGACCGGCGTCGAGAGGCCGTCCCGCGAACCCGACACGCTCAGCACGTCGATGTACGAGCGTCGGATGTCGTTCGCGCAGTAGCTGCCCAGCAGCAGGAGCCCGTCGGCGTCCTGCGCGAGCTGGCACGCTCGCACCCCGCCGAGCGAGTGCCCGCCGACCGCCCACGTGGCGACCGACGGGGCGTGCGCCTCGAAGGTCGACAGCCCACGCGTGTCGAAGAACGCGAGGTGCAGCGTCGGCTTCGTGATGACCACGGTCGTGCCGGACGCGACCACCTGCCGGAACGTCGCCATGTAGGCGTACGCATCGACCTTCGCACCCGGGATGAAGACGATGCCCTTGCCGTTCGCGGAGCCGGTCGGGGTCATCACCACGGAGTCCCCCGCGTCACGGACCGCCACCCGGTCGTCGCGCCAGACCTGCAGCGCTGCGCTCCGTGTGCCCTGCATGACGATGTTCGCCCACACGAGGAACACCACGGCGAGCAGCACGATCACGGCGACGACCCACGCGGTCCAGCGGAGTGCACGGTTCACGGTCGTCCTGCTTCCTGCGGCACGTCGGCCGTGCGTCCTGGGGTGAGGTCTCGGCGCATGACGACCTCGTGGCGACCGTCCGGCAGAGCGTCGCCGAGGGTGTCGGCCACGGTGAAGCCGGCGCGTTCGTAGGTGCGGCGGGCGTGGGCGTTGTCCGGCATCACGGAGAGCTCCAGGGCTGACGCTCCCGAAGCTGCGGCCCAGTCGGCGATCGCGGTGATGAGCGACCGTGCGATGCCCCGCCCCCGTGCTGCGGGGTCGACCCACATCGAGATGAGTTCGGCGTGGTCCCGCCCGTCGGGGTCCGGGCCGTCGGGGTTCGGCACGCCGGTGGCGAGTCCGACGGGCCGCGCGCCGTCCTCGTACGCCACCAGGTCGAGCGCTCCCGGGATCGACAACCGGGTCCGCCAGCGGTGCTCGGGCGCCTCGGCCCAGTCGGCGTGGGTCGACCCGAACGCGGTGGGTGCCTCGGCGAGTGCCGCGAGCCGCACGGCGCGCCAGGCTTCCCAGTCGTCCGCGGTCACGCGGCGCAGCTCGATCGTCACGTCTCGACGCTACCGCTCGTTCGTGGGGACGCCACCGTGCGTTCGTGAGCAGAAATGGTCGAGTGCCGCCAGGGCACCCGACCATTTCTGCTCACCAAGAGCGCGGCGCCCGGCCTCAGACCGCCGCAGGCTCCGTGATCGCAGCGCGCAGCTCGGCGGCCGCAGCGGCGACGTCGGACGCGCTGTAGATCGCACTGCCGGCCACGGCGACGATCGCACCGGAGGCCTGCACCGCCGCGATCGACGACGCCTTCACGCCACCCGCGATGGAGAACGGCACCCCGGAGGCCTTCCCGGCCTCGAGCAGCGTCTCGAACGTGAACCCGTCCTCCGCCTGCTCGTCGAGGCCGGCGTGCACCTCGACGAACACGGCGCCGAGGGCGACGACCTCGCGGGCACGGGCGGGCTTGTCGGCGACACCGATGAGGTCGACGACGACGCCCTTGCCGTGCTTCTCGGCGGCGGCGACGGCCCCGACGATGGTCGAGTCCCCGGCGACGCCGAGCACGGTCACCAGGTCGGCACCGGCGGCGAAGGCCATGTCGGCCTCGAGCTCGCCGGCGTCCATCGTCTTGAGGTCGGCGAACACCGTCTTGTCCGGGTGCGCCTCCTTGATGGCGGTGATCGCGGAGACGCCGGCGCTCTTGATGAGCGGGGTGCCGAGCTCGAGGACGTCGACGCTCGGTGCTGCCTGGGCGGCGAGTTCGAGGGCGGCTTCGGTGGTGAGGGTGTCGATGGCGAACTGCAGCTGCATGGTGTTCCTTGTCATTCGAGGTTGGCGTGGCTGGGCCACAGGTCGTCCGCGGAGTGCCCGCTCCGCGTCCACAGGGCGTGGAAGAGTGCGTCGCCGAGCAGCACGAGCGCTTGCTCGAACCGGCTGCCGGCGTACTGGCCGGAGGCGGATCCCGAACGGTCGGTCTTCGTCGCGGCGGGGATCACGAGGGTCACCGTGGCGAGTTCTGCCAGCGGGGAGTCGTCCGTGGTGGACACGGCGAGCACCGAGGCACCGACCTCCGTCGCCGTCCGTGCGGCCTGCACGATGCTGCCCGTCGTCCCCGAGCCGCTCGCGACGAGCAGGAGGTCGCCCTCGTGGATCGCGGGTGTGGTCACCTCGCCGACGACGTGCACGTCGAGCCCGAGGTGCATGAGCCGCATGGCGGTCATCCGGAGGGCGAGTCCGGAGCGGCCGGCACCGTGGACGAACACGCGTCCGGCCCGCTCGACCAGGTCGATTGCGGCGGCGGTGTCGCCCTGGACACGGGAGTCGAGTCCGTCGGCCTCGCCGACGATCAGGGCGAGGGCGTCGGTGACGGAGACGGGCGCTTCGGGCATGGGGTCGATCCTGGTCCGGTCGGGCATCCCGCGCCGCTACCCGACACGGCGGGAGTCCCGTCCGATCGGGTGGCCCCACCCGGTCGGGTGGGCGTCGTACGGTGGATCGCGTGACCGACGCATCGAGCGACACCAGGGACGACGACGGCCTGGAGGCGCGGCTCGACCCCGCAGGACGGCTCGCGCTGGCGGACCACGTCCGGACCGTGGCCGAGCAGGCCGACCGCCATGCGCTCACGTTGGAGTCGGTGCTCGCCGTCCTCCGGTCGCCCCGGGTCGGCGACGCCGCGTCACGTGCCGAGGCGGTCGAGATCGCATCGGCGGCGCTCGTCGACCTGCGGACCGTGACGGACCGGCAGCGCGGTGCGCTCCTCGAACCCGTCACGGGTGCCTTCTCGCGACTGCGGGCCGACCTCCGCCCGTTGGTCCGCTTCGGCGACCTCGACGTGCAGTTCGTCGAGCCGCCGGCGACCGGTCGCGCGCTGCCCGGCGACGTCGCGCACAGTGCCCGCGCCATCGTCCGGACGGCGGTGCTCGCCCTCGTCGATGAAGGCGCCGCACGACGGGTGCGCATCCAGTGGGACTGCGACGGCCGGAACCTCCTCATGCAGTTGCGGGACGACGGCGCCGGCACGCTCGACGCCCACGACGACGCGATGCGGCCGATCGCCGAGCGGGTCGTCGCGCTCGACGGCGGACTCCACGTCGACTCCACGGCCGGGTGGGGGTCCGTGCTCGACATCACGATCCCGCTCGACCCGCCGCCGAGCACCCCGGCCGTGGCCGACGCCTCGGACCTGACCCCGCGCGAGCAGGACGTGCTGCGGCTCGTGGCGACGGGCGTCGGCAACCGGGAGATCGCGGACGGGCTCGGGATCAGCCTCAACACGGTGAAGTACCACGTGGCGAACCTGCTCCGGAAGCACGGTGCCCGCACCCGGGCGGAGCTCGCCGCCGTCAGCCGCCCGGCGTGACGCTCGGCGGGTGCCCCGAAGTGTGACGGTCCTGTACGCCTCAGGCCGATGGCCACGCGCGGGAGAGCGGGTACCGTCGGTCCAGCCACGGCTCGATGACCGTCGACATCACGAACCGGCCGACCAGCGCTCCTCCGGCCCAGTACGCGCCGACGACGAGGACGGCGACTCCGGGCCAGACGTGTGCGCTGATGAGGACGACGGTGAGGATCGACACTCCGACCCCGGTGCCGGAGAACAGGTACCGCCATGCGCGCCGGAACGCGTCGCGGCGCTCCTGCTCCACCGCCGCACGCTCGTCGTGCCCTCGGACCTCCGGCTGCAACACGGCCGCGTCGGTCTCCGCGAACAGGTCGCGGACCGGCACCCCGAGGGCTCGCGCGATGGCGGACAGCGACTCGAGGCTCCCGTCGTTGCCGCCCTCGATGCGCTGCACGGTCCGCGCGGCGACACCGCTCTCCTCGGCAAGTCGCTCCTGGGTCCAGCCGCGCAGTCGGCGCAGCTCCGTGATCCGCATGTCGTTCATGTCCCGAACCCTAGGGAACGGCGCTCGCCCGCACCACGACACGGGGATGACAGTGCCACGACAGCGACACGACAGCAGTTTCAGCCGCCGTCAGCCGCCCGGCGTGAAGCGGTAGCCCATGCCGGACTCGGTGACGAGGTAGCGCGGGTGCGCGGGGTCCGGCTCCAGCTTCCGGCGGAGCTGCGCCATGTACAGCCGCAGGTACCCGGAGTCGTTGCCGTGCGACGGCCCCCACACCTCGGTGAGGAGCATCTCGCGGGTCATCAGCCGGTCCGGGTTCGTGACGAGGACCTCGAGCAGCCGCCACTCGGTCGGCGTCAGGCGGATCGCCGGGCCCTCCTCGGGGGTCACCTGCTTCGCGACGAGGTCGACGACGAGCGACCCGACCCGGATCGTCGGGGCCTCGTCGACCACGGCCTGCCGACGACGCCCGAGTGCCCGGAGCCGTGCGAGCAGCTCGTCCATCTGGAACGGCTTCGTCACGTAGTCGTCCGCACCGGCGTCGAGGGCGTCGACCTTGTCGGACGAGTCCGTGCGCCCCGACAGCACCAGCACGGGTACCTGCGACCACGCCCGGACACCCTCGAGCACCCCGATGCCGTCGAGCCGCGGCATCCCGAGGTCGAGGAGCACCAGGTCGGGCCGTTCGGTGATGACCGAGTCGATCGCGGCACGGCCGTCCCGGGCGGTGACGACGTCGTAGCCGCGGGCGGCGAGCGTCACGGCGAGCGCCCGGACGAGCTGGGCGTCGTCGTCGGCGATCAGGACCTTCATCGAGCACTGCCCTTCATCGGACGTCCACTCCCACGTGCCCGGCGATCGGCAGCCGCACCACGACGGTGAGGCCACCGCCGGGGGTGTCGTCGACCTCGATCGTGCCGCCCATCCCCTCGGTGAAGCCGCGTGCGAGCGCCAGCCCGAGGCCGAGTCCGGTGTCGTTGTCGGTGTCACCGAGTCGCTGGAACGGCTGGAAGACCTCGCCGCGGCGGTCCTCGGGGATGCCGGGGCCGTGGTCGGCGACGCGCAGTTCGACGCCGCCGCCGAACGCGCTCGCGGCCACGCGGACCCGGGTGCCGTCCGGGGCGTACCGGGCGGCGTTCGCGAGCAGGTTCACGACGACCCGCTGCAGCAGCACGGCGTCGGCGAGGACCGGCGGCAGCTCGGCGGGAAGGTCGAGGTCGACGTCGTCCGGTCCGAGCTCGAGCTCGTCGAGTGCCGGGGCGACCACCGTCTCGAGGGCGATGGCCACGGGCGTGACCGCGAGCACCCCGGCCTGCACGCGGCTGACGTCCAGCAGGTCTGCCAACAGCACCGCCAGTTGTCGCAAGCTCTCGTCGGCGGTCGCGAGCAGCGCCTCCCGGTCGGTCTGCGACAGCTCGATGTCGGACGCACGGAGCGTCTGCACAGCCGCTGAAGCGGCGGCGATCGGCCGCCGCACGTCGTGGCCGACGGCCGCGAGGATCGCACTGCGGACCCGGTCCGCCGCCGCGATCCGTTCCGCGTCGACGGCGGTGCGGGTGAGCTCGCGGTGTTCGACGGCGGCGTCGAGCTGCTGCTCGACGACGCGCAGCAGCCGTCGCTGGGTCGGGTCGTCGGGTGCGCCCGCGAACTCCAGGACGGCACCGGACGGGAGGCGCGTGGCCGCGTCCGGCGTCTCGCCGAACGTCCCCGACGCGGCCGGGACCTCGTCGCCCTGGCGGATCCGGACGCCGGCGAAGCCGAAGGCCTCCCGGGTGCGGTCGAGGAGCGCCTGCAGGGCGTCGTCGCCGCGGAGCACGCTGCCGGCGATCCCGACGAGGAGCCCCGACTCGGCGGCCGCTCGGCGTGCGGCCCGGGAACGGCGGGCCGAGCGGTCCACGACGAAGCTGACGAGCACCGCGCTGATGACGTACATGACGAGGGCGACCAGGTGCCAGGGCTGCTGCACCGTCACCATGTGCAGGGGTTGGACGAAGAAGAAGTCGAGGCTCAGCCCGGACAGCACCGCGGCGAACACGGCCGGCCACATCCCGCCGACCAGGGCGACGACGAGCACGAGCAGTTGGTACGCGAGCACGTCGACCGTGATCGCGTCCGGGTCCGTGGTGAACGACAGCAGCCAGGTCAGCAGCGGACCGGCGACCACCGAGAGCACGAACGCGGCGACGATGCGTCCGCGCGACAGGCTGCCGCCGAGCTTGGGCAGGGCGAACCCGCCGCCGGCACGCTCGTGCGTGACGACGTGCACGTCGATGTCCCCGGACTCGCGGATCACCGTGTTGCCGATGCCCGGTCCCGTGAGCGCGGCCGCCACTCGCGTGCGCCGGCTCACCCCGATGACGATCTGCGTCGCGTCGATCGACTTCGCGAACCGCACGAGCGTCGTGGGCACGCCGTCGCCGACCACCTGGTGGTAGGTCCCACCGAGCTGCTCGAGCAGGGCGCGCTGCTTGCCGAGGGCGCCGGGGTGTCGCTCGCGCAGGCCGTCGTTCGTCGTGACGTGCACCGCGGCGAGCTCACCACCGGCACTCCGGGCGGCGATCCGCGCACCGCGACGGAGCAGTGTCTCGCCCTCCGGACCGCCGGTCAGCGCCACGAGCACGCGCTCGCGGGTCTCCCAGCGGTGGTCGATGCCGTGCTCGGCACGGTAGGCCTTCAGGGCGTCGTCGACCTCGTCGGCGAGCCAGAGCAGGGCGATCTCCCGCAGGGCGGTGAGGTTGCCGAGGCGGAAGTAGTTCGACAGGGCCGCGTCGATCCGCGCCGCCGGGTACACCACACCGTCCGAGAGCCGCTCGCGGAGTGCCGCCGGCGCGAGGTCCACCACCTCGATCTGGTCGGCCGCCCGCACCACGGCGTCCGGCACCGTCTCGCGCTGCACGGTCCCCGTGATCTCGCGCACGACGTCGCCGAGGGACTGCATGTGCTGCACGTTCACGGTCGAGATGACGTCGATGCCCGCGGCGAGCAGTGCTTCGACGTCCTGCCAGCGCTTCTCGTGCGGGCCGTCGGGGGCGTTCGTGTGCGCGAGCTCGTCGACCAGTGCGACCTCGGGCGCCCGGGCGACCACCGCGTCGAGGTCCAGGTCGTCGAGCTCCACGCCGCGGTGCGTGACCGTGCGGCGCGGGACCACCTCGAGGCCGTCCACGAGTGCCGCGGTGGCGGCGCGCCCGTGGGTCTCCACGACGGCGACGACCACGTCGCGGCCCTCGTCGAGCAGGCGACGGCCCTCTTCGAGCATCGTGAACGTCTTGCCGACACCGGGCGCCGCACCGAGCAGGACCCGCAGCTTCCCGCGCTTCACGTGCTCATCCTCTCGCGTCCGGCGGGTGTCGTCGCGGTGCACAACCGAAGCGGACTCGCGCCGCGCGATTCCGCGGTTCGACGCGACTTCGGTTGTGCGCCGCGCAGACGCACCAGCCTCGGCACGGTCAGGACCGCTTCGCCAGGGCGAGGTTCAGCTCGAGGACGTTCACGACGGGCTCGCCCAGGAACCCGAGCTGCCGCGACTCGGTGTGCTCCGCGACGAGCGAGCGCACCGTCGCCTCGGACAGGCCCCGCGCCGACGCCACCCGTGCGACCTGCTGCTCCGCGTAGTCCGGGCTGATGTCCGGGTCGAGGCCGGAGCCCGACGCCGTCACGGCGTCCGCCGGCACGTCCGAGGGCGACACCCCGTCCGCCTTCGCGACGGCGGCGCGGCGCTCCTCGACCGCCTTGACGAGGTCGGGGTTGGTCGGCCCGAGGTTCGAGCCGGACGACGCACCGGCGTCGTAGCCCTGCTCACCCGCGGCACTCGGCCGTGACTGGAACCAGCGGTCCGAGCCGCGACCGGCGAAGGACTGCCCGATGAGCGAGGAGCCGACGGCCGTGCCGTCCGAGGAGCGGATGATCGAGCCCGATGCCTGCGCGGGGAACGCGGCCTGCCCGACACCCCAGACGGCGAGCGGGTAGGCGATGCCGAGCACCACCGTGGCGAGCAGGGTGAGGCGGACGGCCACACCGGCGGAACGGACAGAGGAGCGAACAGACATGATCAGAATCCCGGGATGAGACCGACGACGAGGTCGATGAGCTTGATGCCGATGAAGGGGACGATGACGCCGCCGAGCCCGTAGACGAGCAGGTTGCGGCCGAGGATCGACGAGGCCGAGGCGGCGCGGTACTGCACGCCGCGCAGGGACAGCGGGATGAGCGCCACGATGACGAGCGCGTTGAAGACGACGGCGCTGAGGATCGCGGACGACGGACTGTGCAGCCCCATCACGTTGAGCGCCGCGAGCCCGGGGAACGCCACCTGGAACATCGCGGGGATGATCGCGAAGTACTTGGCGATGTCGTTCGCGATCGAGAAGGTGGTGAGCGCGCCGCGGGTGATGAGCAGCTGCTTCCCGATCCGGACGACGTCGATGAGCTTCGTCGGGTCGGAGTCGAGGTCGACCATGTTGCCGGCCTCCTTCGCCGCGGTCGTCCCGGTGTTCATCGCCACGCCGACGTCCGCCTGGGCAAGGGCCGGGGCGTCGTTCGTGCCGTCCCCGGTCATCGCGACGAGGTTGCCGCCCTCCTGCTCCTTGCGGATGAGGGCGAGCTTGTCCTCCGGCGTGGCCTCGGCGAGGAAGTCGTCGACGCCGGCCTCGGCCGCGATGGCCGCCGCGGTGCGGGGGTTGTCGCCGGTGATCATCACGGTGCGGATGCCCATGCTCCGGAGCTCGGCGAAGCGCTCGGCGATGCCGTCCTTGACGACGTCCTTGAGGTGCACGACGCCGAGCAGGGAGGCCTCGCCCGAGGGCGAGCGTCGAGCGACCACCAGCGGGGTCCCACCGGCGTCGGAGATCTCGGCGACGGTGGCGTCGATCGCCTCTGCCACACCGGCCGAGGTGGTTCCAGCCCATGCCAGCACTGCAGCGGCGGCACCCTTCCGGACTTCGGTGCCGTCGACCAGGTCGACGCCCGACATCCGGGTCTGCGCCGTGAACGGCACCTCCAGGGCGCCGGACGGCAGGCCCGGAGCGATGTCCGAGGCCGCCGCGAGCTCCACGATGGAGCGCCCCTCCGGCGTGCCGTCGGCGGCCGACGACAGCGCCGCGGCCTCCATCAGCGCGTCGACCGTGACTCCGGGAACGGGCACGACGCGGGACGCCCGGCGGTTGCCGTACGTGATCGTGCCGGTCTTGTCGAGCAGCAGGGTGGTGATGTCCCCGGCTGCCTCGACCGCACGCCCGGACATCGTGAGGACGTTGTGCTGGACGAGGCGGTCCATGCCGGCGATGCCGATCGCGGAGAGCAGGGCGCCGATGGTGGTCGGGATGAGGCAGACGAGCAGGGCGATGAGGACGGGCACGCTGACGGTCGCTCCGACGAGCCCCGCGATCGGCTGCATCGTCAGGCAGACGATGACGAAGACGATCGACAGCGACGCGAGCAGGATGTTCAGCGCGATCTCGTTCGGCGTCTTCTGTCGGGCGGCGCCCTCGACCAGGCGGATCATCCGGTCGATGAACGTCTCGCCGGGCGTCGAGGTGATGCGGACGACGATCCGGTCGGAGAGCACACGGGTGCCACCGGTGACGGCGCTCCGGTCGCCGCCCGACTCGCGGATCACGGGTGCGGACTCCCCCGTCACGGCGGACTCGTCGATCGACGCGATGCCGTCGATCACGTCGCCGTCGCCGGGGACGACCTCGCCGGCCACCACGAGGACGACGTCGCCCTTCGCCAGGTCGACGGACGCGATGTCCTCGGTCGCGGCGGACAGCGCGGCCGGGTCCGCGCCGTCGTAGGCCACGACGCGGCGCGCGCTGGTCGTCGACCGGGTCTTCCGCAGCGTGTCGGCCTGGGCCTTGCCACGGCCCTCGGCCACGGCCTCGGCCAGGTTCGCGAAGACGACGGTGAGCCACAACCAGACCGCGATCGCGGTCGTGAAGACGGACGGTTCGACGATCGCGGTCGCCGTGGTGAGCGCGGCCCCGATCTCGACGATGAACATCACCGGGTTCCGCCACATGAGTCGCGGATCGAGTTTGCGGAGGGCGCCCGGGAGGCCCGCCACCAGTTGACGGGGCCCGAATGCGGACGAGCGTGTGGCCGGCCTGGAGGCGGTGGTCGCCTCGTGCGCGGAGGTCGCGGTGGTCATGGTGTCGGCTTTCATCGGGCGAGGGCTTCTGCGAGCGGACCCAGTGCGAGCACCGGGAAGTAGGTGAGAGCGGTGACGACGATCGCGACGCCGCCGAGCAGCACCACGAACAGCGGTCGGTGGGTCGGCAGCGTGCCGACCGTCTCCGGGACCCGGTCCTGCGACGCGAGGGACCCGGCGAGCGCCAGGACGAACACCATCGGCACGAACCGGCCGAGCAGCATGACGACGCCGAGCGCGGAGTTCATCCACGTCGTGTTCGCCGTCAGTCCGCCGAACGCCGAGCCGTTGTTGTTCGCGCCGGAGGTGAACGCGTAGAGCAGCTCGGACAGCCCGTGGTTGCCCGGGTTGAAGATCGACGTGCCGAGGACCTGCTCCCGGACGCCGGGGATGAGGAGGGACAGGCCGGTGCCGAGCAGGGCGAGCGTCGGCGTGACGAGGACGTAGAGCGACGCGAAGGTCATCTCGCGGGCACGGATCTTCTTGCCGAGGTACTCCGGCGTCCGGCCGACCAGCAGGCCGCCGATGAAGACCGTGATGACGGCGAGCACGAGCATCCCGTAGAGCCCGGAGCCGACGCCGCCGGGCGAGATCTCGCCGAGCATCATGTTGACGAGCGCCATCATCCCGCCGATCGGGGTGAAGCTGTCGAACATCCCGTTCACGGCGCCGGTGGAGGTCGCGGTCGAGGTGGTGCCGAAGAGCGTCGTGCCGAGGATCCCGAAGCGGACCTCCTTGCCCTCCATCGCGGCCCCTGCAGCGTGGGTGGCGACACCGCCCGCTCCGAGTTCGGCGATGGACATCACCGAGAGCGACACGAGGAAGATCGCCCCCATCACGGCGAGGATCGCGTAGCCCTGGCGGTCGTCGTCGACGAGCCGGCCGAAGGTGCGCGGCAGTGAGAACGGGATGACGAGCATGAGGAAGACCTCGACGAGGTTCGTCCACGCCTGCGGGTTCTCGAACGGGTGCGCCGAGTTGACGTTGAAGTACCCGCCGCCGTTCGTGCCGAGTTCCTTGATGGCCTCCTGCGAGGCGACGAACCCGTCCGGGATGTGCTGCGTCCCGCCGACCAGCGTGGTGACGTCCGTACCGGCGCCCCACGACTGGATCACACCGCCGGCGACGAGGACGATCGCGAAGACGAACGCCCCGGGCAGGAGCAGCCGACCGGTCCCCCGGACGACGTCCACCCAGATGTTGCCGAGCGTGCCGGTGCGCCGGCGGGCGAACCCGCGGACGAGTGCCACGGCGACGGCCAGGCCGACGGCGGCGGACAGGAAGTTCTGCACCGCCAGGCCCGCCATCTGCACGCTGTAGCCCAGCGTGACCTCGGGCGAGTACGACTGCCAGTTCGTGTTCGTCACGAACGAGGCCGCCGTGTTGAACGCCAACGACGGTCCGACCCCCGGCAGCCCGAGGTCACCCGGCAGCACGACCTGGATCCGCTGCAGCAGGTAGACGACGAGGAGCCCGACAACGCTGAACAGCAGCACGCCGCGGAGGTACGCGGGCCACGACTGCTCGGCGTCGGGGTCGACGCCGATGAGCCGGTACACGCCGCGCTCGACCCGGTTGTGCCGGACGGGCGTGAACACGTGCGCCATCCAGTCGCCCACCGGACGGTAGGCGACGACGAGGAGCAGGACGACGGTGGCGACCTGGACGATGCCCGCCCAGACGTCTGCGGCCCCCATCAGAACCGCTCGGGACGCACGAGCGCCCAGACGAGGTACACGACTGCTGCGATGCCGAGGACGGCGGCCGCGATGGTGATGCCGATCACAGCCGTTCCACCCCCTTGGCGATCAGTGCCACCACGCCGAACACGGCGAGGACACCGGCGACGACGAAGACGTCGAACACGAGGAACTCCAGAAGGATCTGCGGTGTCCGCGCCGGGCGACGCGGACCGGCACCACTTGTGGTGCCGAGCCGATGGTGGATCCTGCGCCGCGCCTCCAGGCCGCTCCTAACGGTTCCCTGACGCCGCCCTGCCGGACGCATGCGCCCTGCTAACGGACTCCCGCTCCCCGCAGCCGCTCGGCCAGGGCGAGCGTCGCCTGGCGGAGGTCCTCGGGGCCCTCGACTGTGAAGTCCGCCGCGAACCCGGCGAACCGCGCCGCGAGTCCCGCCCACGACCAGGAGCCGAGTGTCGCCCGGCACCGGCCGGACCCGAGGTCCTCGAGCTCCGCCTCCGGTGGGAGGTACGGGGCGACCGTCGCCGCCTGCGCATCGAGCACCGCGGTCCCGACGCAGGGCCACACGTCGTCCCGGTCGGACCCCTTGAAGCGGGCGGACACGAACGTCGCAGCGTCACCGCCCGGGATCGGCCGGGGCGCGAACCGCACACGCGTCCGCGTCCTCGGGGTGATGCGGTCGATCCGGTGGGTGCGCCAGTCCTGTCGGTCGAGGTCCCAGTCGAGGAGGTACCAGCGGCCGTTCCGGGCGACGATGGCGTGCGGCTCCACATGGCGGGACGCGTCGTCGACCCCGTACCCGAAGCGCAGGACCTCGCCGAGGTGCACGGCTTCGGCCACCGCCACGAGCACGTCCGGGTCGGTGCGAGTCGGTCCGGTCGTCGTGACGGCCTGCACGGCGTCGATCCGCGCACGGAGCCGCGCTGGCATGACCTGCCGGACCGTCGCGAGTGCCCGTGCGGCGGACTCGGCGATGTCCGCTCCGGATGCCGGGGCAACGGCGAGCGCCAGACCGATGGCGACCGCCTGGTCGTCGTCGAAGAGCAGCGGCGGCAGGTCGGAACCCGCCGCGAGTCGGTACCCGCCGGCCGGGCCGCGGAGTGACTCGACCCGGTAGCCGAGTGCACGCAGGCGGTCCACGTCGCGTCGCACCGTGCGGGGGCTGACGTCGAGCCGTCCGGCGAGCTCGTCGCCGGGCCAGTCGCGGTGCACCTGCAGCAGTGAGAGCAGGGCGAGCATGCGCGAGGACGGTCCGGCCATGTCGATCAGTATCGTCCGAGAAGCGGACAGGATCTGACCGCATCGCTCGACATGCTCGACCCATGAGCATCGAGACGACCACACACATCAACTTCGACGGACAGGCCCGCGAGGCCCTCGACTTCTACGCCGCCGCGTTCGGCGGGCAGGTCGCCGCCATGACCTACGGGCAGATGGGCGCCTCGGACGACCCGGCCTGGGCCGACCGCATCGTCTGGGGCCAGGTCGCCACCGACGCCGGCCTCCGCGTGATGGCCTTCGACGTCTGGCCGGGGCAGCCCCACGACCAGGGTGCGAACGCCTTCTACCTGTACGTGCACGGGGACGACACGGCCGAGGTCGAGCGGTACTGGGCGGCGCTGTCCGAGGGCGCCGAGATCCGGCAGCCGCTGGCACCGTCGGCGTGGGCGCCGCTCGCCGGCCAGCTCCGCGACCGGTTCGGCGTCATCTGGGCGCTCGACGTCGCAGCGCCCCAGGAGGAAGCAGCACCGCAGGAGGAAGCCGCGCCGCAGGGGTAGGTCAGCTCCAGGCCGCCGCGACTCGGCGCCCGTGTCAGCGCGGCCGGGGATCGCTGTCGAGCATCGCCATCCGCACGGCATCGATCCACGCGCCACCCCAGCGCAGGGCGTCACGCGCACGGCCCTCGACGACGAAGCCGATCTTCTCGTACGAGCGCCGTGCGACGGGGTTGAACGCGTAGACCTCGAGTGAGATCCGGTGCAGCCCGACCTCGTCGAAGGCCCAGTCGACCACCGCGCGCCCGGCCTCGGTGCCGTAGCCGTGCCCCCGCAGCGAGGGCCCGGCGAGGGCGATCCGGTAGTTCACCGCGAGGTCGTCCTCCTCGAGTTCGTTGAGGACGACCTCGCCGAGGTACGTGCCGTCGGCGTCCGCGATCGCGAAGTCCGCGCGGTCCTCGGCGCCGGGCAGCCGATCGAGGTGGGCTCGGACCTGCTCCCGGGTGAACGTGCCGCGCGTGCCGGTGAGGCGCATCGCGTCGTGGTCGCCGAGCGCGGCCATGGTCTCGTCGAGGTGGTCCGGCCCGAGCTGCACGAGCGTCAGCCGGTCGGTCGTCAGGGTCGGCTGTGCGGCGAGCCGGTCAGCGATCACACTCATGGGCACCAGAGCCTAGGGCGAGGGCGACGCCGTCGGCATCGCCGTCGGCATCGCCGTCGGCATCGCCGTCGGCATCGCCGTCGGCATCGCCTCGACCGTGAAGCCCCCCAACGGTCCGGCGCAGCTCCCGCCGTCGGCGCAGGTCGAGTAGTCCCAGTTCTCGATGCCGAACGAGACCTCGCCCGGTGGGAAGTCCACCGGGAGCGTCACCGTCACCGACCAGGACCCGTCGAGCGCCTCGTCCGTCCGCGCGCTCACCTGGCGGCCGTCCTCGAGCGGCTGTCCTCGAACCTGTCCACCGTCACCGACCAGGACCCGTCGAGCGCCTCGTCCGTCCGCGCGCTCACCTGGCGGCCGTCCTCGAGCGGCTGTCGCGCCGTGACCACCCACCCGCCGTCCGGGACGGGCACGTCGCAGACGTCCGACGAGGACACCGTCACCCGGTCGCCCGGGTGCACCGTCCGGGGAGCTGCCGTCATGCGCGGGACACATCCGCCGCGGTCCCCACCACTCGACGAGTACGAGCAGCCGGCCAGCGCGCCGATGCCGAACACCAGCTTCAGGCTCACCGCCACGAACCCCCGGACCCGCATGGGAACGAGCCTAGTCAGCGCGCGGGCGTCCAGGTGCTGACCGTCACGGCAGCGGTGACCGCGGCGGGCGCGAACACCGTGTCCGCGTCGACGTGGTGGTGGCTCGGACCCATGTGCACGACGTCGTGGACGTCCTCGGCGGACAGGTCCATCGTCCACGTGAGGTCGTCCGAGCTCCGCAGCACGAACGCCGGCGTCAACGAGTCGCGCAGGCGTCGCTCCTTCTCCGGGTCCACCGTGATCGTCGCCGCCGCCAGCTCCGCCAGGTGGCCGGTCCGCGGGGTCACCACGACGAGCACACCGTCCGGGTGCAGCACCCGGGCGTACTCCGTCTGGTTGCGCGGCGCGAAGACGTCGAGCACGACGGCTGCGGCGCCGTCGACGACCGGGAGGCGCTCGGTCACGTCCCCGACGACCGCACCGGCACGCTCGTGGGCCCGTGCAGCCCGCCGGATCGCGACGGCCGACAGGTCCAACGCGACCCCGAGCCGTGGATCCGCGTCGCCGTCGACCGAGGCTGATGCGCCGGGGGCGGCCCCGTGCCTCCCGTCTGCTGCGTCCAGTGCGTGGGCCAGGTACGTGCCCGGGCCGGAACCGACGTCGAGGACGATGCCCGGCGCCGTCGCCTCGGCGACGACCGCGGCGAGCGCCCGCTCGACGGGCGCGTAGTGCCCGCGCCCGAGGAACCGCAGTCGCGCGTCGACCATCTCCGGGGTGTCGGCGGTGAGCGCGCGTCGTTTCGCCGGCAGGAGGGTCAGATGCCCCTGCTTCGCCTCGTCGAACCGGTGGCCGGTCGCGCAACCGACCTGGCCGGAGCCGGTACGACCGAGCGGCTCGGCGCACACGGGGCAGGCGAGCACGGGGAGCAGGTCGTCGCGCACGGTCCCAGCGTACGGGCGTCGGTAGCCTGGCCGGATGTCGCTGCAACAGCTCTTCGGACTCGACGGCCGTACCGCGCTCGTGACCGGGGGCAGTTCCGGCATCGGGCAGGCCATCGTCGTCGCGCTCGCCGATGCGGGTGCCCACGTGCTCGTCGCCGCCCGCACACGAGCCACGATCGACGAGACGGTCGCGTCGGTCCGAGCGACCGGTGGATCCGCGGACGGCATCGTCGCGGACCTCGCCACACGTGCCGGCGCGCACGCCCTCGCCGACGCCGCGGGACAGGTCGACGTGCTCGTCAACTCCGCGGGGATCAACCTCCGGCCGCCGATGGCCGAACTCGACGAGGACACCTGGGACGCGACGATGGCCGTGAACCTCGACGCCCCGTTCGTCCTCGGGCAGCGACTCGCGCCGGGCATGGCGGCACGCGGCCACGGCCGCATCGTCTCGATCAGTTCGCAGCAGGCCCACCGCCCGTTCGCGGCCAGCGGCGCGTACGGGGTCTCCAAGGCGGGCCTGGAGGCACTGGCCCGCTCCCAGGCAGAGGCCTGGTCCGGGCAGGGGGTCACCTCCAACGTCCTCGTCCCCGGTTTCGTCCAGACGCCGCTGAACCGGCGCCTCAGCGCCGACCCGGCAACGGTGTCGGCGCTCGCCGCGCGGACCCTGGTCGGCCGGAACGGTGTCGCGTCCGACTTCGCCGCGGCTGCGGTGTTCCTCGCCGGGGACGGTTCGGCGTACGTCACCGGGCAGTCCATCGCGGTCGACGGCGGGTTCTCGGTGCACTGAACGACGTGGCACTGGCAGGGCCTGCCTGTCGCCCGGCGTCGGTGGCAGGATCGTCGGCGTGAAGACACTGGAGTTGCCACAGACGGACCTCACCGCCTCCGACGTGATCGTCGGACTGATGCGGATCAACGACATGAGCGACGAGGACATCCGGTCGCTCTACGCAGCGTCACGCGACGCCGGCGTCACGATGTTCGACCACGCCGCGGTCTACGGCGGCTGGCACGGCTGCGAGGAGCGGTTCGGTGCCGCGGTCACGCTGTCGGCGGCCGAGCGCGCCGAGATCGTGCTGCAGACGAAGGTCGGTATCCGCCCGACGGCGAACGGCGCGTACTTCGACTTCTCCTACGAGCACATCCTCGAGTCGGTGCACGAGTCGCTCGAGGCCCTGCGCACGGACTACATCGACGTGCTGCTCCTGCACCGTCCCGACGCCCTGGTCGAGCCGGAAGAGGTCGCGAAGGCCTTCGACGAACTGCACGCAGCCGGCAAGGTGCACCACTTCGGTGTCTCGAACCACACCCCCGGCCAGGTCGCACTGCTCAAGAAGCACGTCACCCGTCCGCTCGCCTTCAACCAGGTGCAGCTGAGCATCACCCACGCCAACGTCATCTCCCAGGGCGTCGCCGCGAACATGGGCGGGCTCGACCAGTCGATCGACCGCGACAACGACATCCTCAACTCCTCACGCCTCAACGACGTGACGCTGCAGGCCTGGTCGCCGTTCCAGAAGGGCTTCTTCGACGGCGTCTTCCTCGGCGACCGCGAGCACTACGCCGAGCTCAACGACGTGCTGGACGAGATCGCGGCCGCGCACGGCGTCACCCCGACCGGGATCGCCGTCGCGTGGATCACCCGGCACCCCGCGCACTTCCAGGTCGTCCTCGGCACGACGAACCCGCAGCGCGTGCGTGACTCCGCGGCGGGCTCGGACGTGGCGCTCTCCCGCGAGGAGTGGTACCGGATCTTCACGGCCGCCGGGCACACCGTCCCCTGAGCGGGCGCGGCGTCCCGCGCCGCCCGCACAACCGAAGGCACCCCGAACCGCGCGGAAGCGTGGCGCGAGGTGCCTTTCGTTGCGCGAAGCCACACCGACGTCGAAGCGCCGTGAGATCGCACTCCGGCGGCGGCGCGATCGGCTGAAGCGGCACGGAGTGCGATCTCGGCGCGCCGAGTCCGCGGGCCGCCGACGGCTGGCGGGTCAGTCGGCGGAGGTCGGGGTGCGCGGGACGCTGATGTCCACGGGTGACACCGCAGCGGGATCGGCGGAGGCGCCGCCCACCACGTCGAACGAGATCCCGAGCATGGCCGGGTCCTCGTCGAGCTCGAGCCCGTCCTCGCGGACCTGGTCCTCGGGGATCGCACGGCCGCCGGACGGATCGAACGAGTTCGCAATCGACATGCCGACGAGCATGCCGGTCCCGCTTGGCAATCCGCCAAGAACGGGCACGGCGTGCGCGATGGGGTCAGGCGTCGCCCGGGTGCAGCCGGTCGCCGGGCTCGGGACGTCGGAACACCGGTCCCCCGCCGGCCTCGTCCTCGTCGTCGTGGCGGGCCACGGACACGCTCGGGTCGACGGAGTCCTCGCCGACGTCGGCGCCGCGGTCCTCCTCCACCTGGAGTTCGTCCTCGTCGGAGCCGTCCACCGGGACGGAGCGGCCGGCCTGTTCGGGATCGAAGGGTGCGCTCATCGACATGGGGCGAGCATGCTCCGGCTCGGTGAACGGCGGGTCAGCGCTGTCCGTCCGCCGCGATGAGTTCGAGCTGGGTGAGCTCCAGGTCGGACACCGCCGTGAACGAGAACGCCGAGCCGGAGCCCTGCAGCCGGAACACCCGCGTCTGGCCCGTCCAGTCGAAGACGGCGTCCTGCACGGCGACGTGGGTGTCCCCGAGGGAGGCCTCCCACGAGTACGTGCCCGGCGCCGCCACGGTCACCGTGTACAGCGACACGTCGGAGTGCTCGACGTCGAACGAGACCGAGGACCCCGCGGCGAGCGTCGTGACCGTCCGACCGACGTCGTCCGCCAACGCGCCCGCCACGCCGTCCGACGCCACGGGGGACAGCACGTCGACCGGGGTGTCGCGGTACCCGTGCACCTCGGACGCCGACACCGGACGGGTGTCCGACGCCCAGCCCTGCGGCGTGTCCGACAGGGTGAACTCGATCCGCGACGCCCGGACCACCACGTCGTGCGCGATGCTCACCGACGTCCACGGCGAGCCGTCGACCGTCACCGACGCGACGTACGCCCCTGCGGAACCGGCGGCGACCTCGATGACGGTCTCCGCGCCTCCAGACTGGCGCAGCACCGTCCGCCGGACCGACGGCGGCACGAGCACGTAGGAACCCGTGGACGGCGCCAACGGGTACAGGCCGATCGTGGCGAAGACGTACCAGGCGCTCATCTCGCCGTTGTCCTCGTCGCCCGGGTAGCCCTGGCCGAGGTCGGAGCCGACGAACAGGCGCTCCAGGGATTCGCGGACGATGCGGTGCGCGTCGTCGTGCCGCCCGGTGAACATCGGGAAGAACGGGATGTGGTGCGCCGGCTGGTTCGACAGGCCGAGCATGCCCATCCGCACGTCGCGGGCCTCGGTCATCTCGTGGATGGGGAAGCCGTACGACCCGGCGTGCTCCGACGCTCCGGTCTCCGGGGTGGCGAAGAACGCGTCGAGCGCGGCGTCGAACCGCTCCGGTCCCCCGTGCAGGTCGACGACGCCGGCGCCGTCGTGCGGGGCGGTGAAGGCGGTGCCCCACGCGTTCGTCTCGGTGTAGTCGTCGCCCCAGTCGCGTGGGTCGAACTCGGTGCCGACCCGCCACGAGCCGTCCGGGTCGCGGCCGATGAAGAAGCCGCGCTCGGAGTCGAAGACGTTCCGGTACTGCAGGGACCGCCTCGAGAACCACTCGGCCTCGGCCTCGTAGCGGGCGAGGTCGGCCGGGGTGCCGGCACGCGCGGCGAGCCGGCTCGCCATCACGGCGAGCCCCCAGTCGTTGATCGCCGCGTCGAGGGTCCAGGACATCCCCTCGTGGGTCGCGGTGTCGACGTGGCCGCGGAAGGCGCCCGGGAGGCTCCCCTTGCGTCCGACACGTTCGTCGCGTGGCGGGACGGTCGCGTTCCGCAGTGCGCTCCGGTACGCCTCCGTCAGGTCGAAGCCGGTGACGTCCTTCGCCGCGAGGTCTGCGAAGACGGTGTCGCTCGTGGTGCCGGTCATGCAGTCCTCGGCGCCGGGGGCACTCCACCGGGGCGTCCAACCGCCGTCGTGGTGGTGCTCGACGAAGCCCTGGGCGAGCTCGCCCGCCGTGTCCGGGGTGAGGAGCGCGAGCAACGGCCACGCGGTCCGGTAGGTGTCCCAGAAGCCGTTCGTCGTCGTGAACGGCCCGTCGACGATCTCGGGTCCGGGTTCGTCGCGGATCGGCTCCGCCTGGACGGCGCCGTAGGGCGACCGGTGGTGCGGCGAGCCGGTGAGCGCGGTCTCGCCGGCCCGGTTCGGGTAGAGGAACAGGCGGTACAGCCCGGAGTACAGCGACGTCAGCTGGTCCGGGGTGGCACCGTCGAAGGACAGCGTCGCGAGCTTCTCGGTCCAGAGCTGCTCGGCGCGGGTGCGCATCACCTCGAACGAGCCGGCGGCCGCGAGGTTCGCACGGGCGTCCTCGACCGACACCGTCGAGATGCCGAGGAGCACGTCGACGTCGGGTCCCTCGACCGTGAGCCAGCCGCGCAGCTCGTGCGCCCCGATCGTCGTGTGGTCCGCGGTCACACCGGGGATCCGGACGTGCACGTGGTGCGGCGGCGTGCCCGGACGGTCGTCCAGCACGGCCTCGACCACGGCGGTGCCGTCGGTGACCGTCACCGAGACGTCCGACACCCGGCCGTGGTGGTCGAGCACGATGCTCCGCACGCCGGAGAACCGGAAGCCGAGCGCGAACTCCCCCGCCGTCATCTCCGCCGTGACACCGTGCTCGAGGTCGACCCGGTAGCGGTGCGGCCCGTCGAGCTCGTGGTCGTGGTCGAAGGCGAGCGCACGCGCCTGCCGGTCGACGTCGGGGGTGTCGAGCGGGGACGGCATCACCTGGAAGACCCCGCGGTCCCCCATCCACGGCGACGGGATGTGGCTCGTCGCGAAGCCCTGGATCGCCGGCCGCAGTGCGCCGGCGGCGTCGACCCGGTCGTGCTCCTGGTAGGCGTACGGCCACCGGTTGCTCGACGCATCGGTCATCGGCAGCCCGAAGACACCGCCGTGCGGGAGTCCGACGAGCGGCGCGTTGTTCCCGCGGGAGAACCGGGAGGACGCCTGGGTGCCGCGGGTCGTGCGGACGTGGTCGAGCGGGGTCGCCGGAGCCGGGCGTGCAGCCTCGATGCGGACGTCGTCGAGCCAGCCGCGGAGTGCCGGGCGTCCCCCGTCGACGGACGGGGGCTCCGTCGTTGAGCCGAGCCGCGCCTCCAGGCGGTCGACGACGCGACCCGCGAACGGCGTGAGGTCCACTGCGCGACGGTTCCACTGGTCGACCCACTGCTTGCGGGCGGCGTCCTGCGCGTCCGGCGTCAGGGCGTCGCCGTACTGGTCGTGTGCTGCGCCCTGGTCGTGTGCTGCACCCTGGTCGTGTGCCGCGTCGGTGAGGCGCGTGCCGTCGGTGAAGACGACGTCGAGGGCGAAGGCGGTGGCGTCCCAGAAGTCCGCCAGGTCGGCTTCGGACGGTTCGGTCAACCCCTCGCGCAGGGTGCGCTCCGGGAACCAGACCCAGGACAGCTCCTGACCGGGCTCGATCGTCCTGCCTGCGAAACCGGGGACGACCGCGGGCTCCGTTCCGACACCCGCTGGTCGTTCGACGAGGAACCCCTCGGCCGACCCGAACCCGACACCGTTCCGCGCGGCCACAGCCGTCGTCGGTCCACCGCTCCGTTGCAGTTCTCGCACGCTGTCACCCTATTTGGTCCAGCGTCTGGACGAAAACCCGCGGCGTGTCCGTCCCGCTGCCAGGACCCGTCCGGTCAGGGCTTGTTGTGGCCGGGTGCGTTCTCGGAGTTGCCGGGGGCGCTGACGTCCGCTGCCGCCCCGCTGTCGTCGAGCGGGTCCTGCACCGGGTTCGTCACCGGCGTGCTCGGCTCCGGTCCGACCGACGGGTCCTCGGCCGGCTCGCTCGGCTCCTCTTCCGGTTCGCTCGGCTGCTGCTCGGGCTCACTCGGCTGCTGCTGCGGCTCACTGGGCTGCTGCTCGGGTTCACTCGGCTGCTGCTGCTGTGGCTCGCTCGGCTGCTGCTCGGGCTCGCTCGGCTGCTGGTCGTCGCTCGGGGTCGAGGAGGTGCTCGAGTCGGTCGGCGCCGGCGTGGAGTCGTCGCCGTTCAGCGCGAAGAGGGCGACCGCGATGCCGATGAGCACGAGGACGATGACGATCACCGCGGCGATGATCGGTCCGCGCCGGCGCTTCCTCGGGTCGTCGGCCAGGGGCGTGGTCGGCGGCACCGGTCCTCGTGGGGCGACTGGTCCGCCCGCTGCGCCTGGGCCACCGGCCCCGGTCGCGCCGCCCGCACCGGTCGCGCCGCGCTGAGCACCGAGGATCGTGGTGGCCACGTCGTCGGAGGCGTTCGGCTGCTGCGTGCCGAGGACACGGGTCGCGTCGTCGGCACCGCCCGGGGACGCGCTGCTCGTGGGCATCGCCTGGGTCGCCGTGTCGGCCGCTGCAGCACGGGCGGCGGCATCGGCACCGGAGGCGGCACCGCCGGCTGCTGCTGCTCCGGCAGCGGCTCCCGCGGCGGCGGCTCCGGCCGCTCCGGCGGGCGTCACGGTGCCCGGACCCGCCGGCAGGAGCTGCGTGGCCGTGGCGGCCTCGTCGAAGCCGAGCGCGCGGAGGCGCTGTGCAGCCTCGGCCGCGGTCGGACGCTCCGCCGGGTCCTGCGCGGTCATCACGTGCAGCAGGGTGCGCCAGGCCGTCGGCAGGTGCTGGTCGATCTCCGGCCCGCGGGTGAGGCGCGCGGTCGCGGACTCCACGGCGCTGCCCGGGAACGGCCGTCGCCCGGTCAGGCACTCGAGGAGCACCAGCCCCAGCGCGTAGACGTCCGCCTTGCCGCTGATGCCCTGCGCGAGGACCTGCTCCGGGGCGAGGTACGCGGCCGTGCCCATCACCGTGCCGGTCCCCGTGACGCGGGCGGCGTCACGGAGCAGGGCGATCCCGAAGTCCGCGAGCTTCACGTGCGAGCCGTCGCTCTCCAGCAGCACGTTCGCCGGCTTCACGTCGCGGTGGACGATGCCCTGTGCGTTCACTGCTGCGAGCCCGTCGGCGATCTGCGCCCCGACCCGCGCCGTCGTGGACGGGTCGAGCGGGCCCTCGCGGAGCCGCGTGGCCAGGTCGCTCCCCGGGACGAGCTCCATCACCAGGTACGAGTCGCCGTCGACGTCGTCGAGTGCGGCGTCGTACAGCGTGACGAGGGCCGGGCTCCGCATCGCGGCGAGGGTCTGGATCTCCGCTTCGGCCCGTGCACGCTCACCGTGGTCGACCGGTCCGATGCGGAACACCTTGACGGCGACCTCGCGTCCGAGTTGCTCGTCGACCGCGCGGTACACGGAGGCCATGCCGCCGTGCCCGAGCGTGCCCGTGACGCGGTAGCGACCGCCGAAGACCCGTTCTTCCATGCGGGGAAACCTACCGGGAGGACCTGACGGGTCCTCTCATCGGGGTCGGGCGGGGGTGCGGCTGGGCGCACGCCGGCGCGCTCCGCGGCGCGCTCCTGGGCGCGCGCCGCTCCCCTTCGTGAGCAGAACTGGTCGGGCGCGACGTGCCCACCCGACCATTCCTGCTCACCGAACGGGGTCGGCGCTTCCTGCTCCCGGACGCATCGTGACCTGAACGACGTTGGATGCTCGGAAGACACGGACCCCCTGGCGCTCGACCTCGGTCAGGATCTCGAGCTCGACCAGTCGAGCGACCGCGTTGCTGGCTGCCTGGTAGGTCTTCCCGAGGGCGCTCGCGAGCATCGGCACCGTGACGAACGGAGCGCCGATGAGGTACTCGGCGACGTCGAGGACCATGCCGCGTGCTCCGCTCGCTCGGATGCGATCGCGGTACTCCGCCTGGACCGCCAGCAGGTCGGACATCCGGGACCCGGTGTCCACTGCAGAACTGTGGATGCCGTCGGCGAACAGCGCGACCCACTCGTCCCATGCACCTTCTGCGCTGACGGCAGCGAGCGCGTCCTGGTACTGGTCCCGCCTTGCTTCGAACCACGGTGAGACGCTGAGCAAGGGTTCTGTGAGGACGTCGGAGCGCATCAGTTGCAGGACGATGAGCAAGCGTCCGAGCCGGCCGTTGCCGTCGTTGAACGGGTGCAGCGTCTCGAACTGGTAGTGCGTGAGCGCTGCCGCGACCACCGGGTCGAGATCCTGTCGAGGCGCTGCATCGACCCAGTCCAACAGGTCGTCGACTGCGCTGCGCAGCGGCGTACCGGGTGGCATCGGAACGAAGCGGGCGTCCTCGATACCGCCACCGCGCGTTCCGATCGCCACGGGGACGGTTCTGATGTGGCCGGCCTGTTGGGTGTCGGCAGCCGTTCCGCGGACCAGGACCGACTGCAGTTCCTCGAGGAGTCCGGTCGTGACGCGCCGCTCCTGCACCCAGGCGAACCCGAGTTCGGCTGTGTCGATGTAGTTCAGGACCTCGGACAGCGCCGGCGATCGCGAGGCCTTGCCCACCGCTTCGGCTGCGAGGACCTCGTCCAGCGGGGCGAACGTCCCTTCGAGCGCCGACGTGCTCTGCGCCTCTCGCCGGAGCGTCGGCGCACGCAGGATCCCGGGGTTCGGGATGAGCGACGAACCCTGACGAAGCGCCCCGAGCGCCCGATTCGCCCGAGCCACCTTGGTCCACGTCCGCCCGGAGAGCGTGGGGACGTCGGCGAGCGGATCAGGGACGAAGCCGACGCGATCGTAGGGACGGCCAGTCCGGCCGTCGACTCCGCGAACCGGGACGAGTCGCCCCACCGGGCTGCCTGCGAAACGGGCTCGATCCATCATTCCATTTTAGGGGCCGAAACTTGAATCTCGTGCTGATGATTCAAGTATCGGTGATCTTTCTGGAACGCCATGCCCTCCGATTCACGGTTGCGAAGGACGCCTTGAGGGTCGCGACGGGTCGGCACCGCGCCGGAGCGCCGTCAAGTACAACCGATGCGCCGTGATCACGAGCGCGAGCCACGCGAGACCGAGCGCCCACGCCGCGAGCACGTCGGTGAGCCAGTGGTGCCCGAGGAACACCCGTGAGGCGCCGACGGACAGGACGAAGAGGGTGCCGATGACGATCGTCCAGACCCGGGTCACGACGTGCGACTGCCGGAGCAGCAGCAGGTACACGATCGTGCCGACGATCACCGTCGCGTTGAGGGTGTGCCCGGACGGGAACGACGGTGAGTGCTCGTAGGGCGGGACGGCGTCGGCGAGTGGCGGCCGTGCGCGCCCGATGAGGTCCTTGCCCGCGATGGTCATGAGCAGCGATCCGCCGCTCGCCGCGACGAGGAGCACGAGGGGTGTCCAGGCCCGACGCTGGACCGTGAAGCCCACGAGGAACCCGAGCGCGACGATGGGCATCCCGATCGTGCCGGCGATGTCCGTCCACCACGTCACGAGGGTGTCGGCCGTCGGCGAGCGGAGCGTCAGCATCCAGTCGAGGACGGGGCGGTCCAGCGCGGCGACCTCGTCGCCCTCACGGACGGCGTCGTACACCTCGGACGCGATCCACGTGGCGACGACGGCCACACCCATCCCGATCACGAGCGTCACGACGAGGAGCGGCAGCGCACCCCAGCGGTGTCCGAGCTCCGTCCAGCGGTCTGCGCCCGCCCGGCCCGCCTTCGTCCGCCACGTCGTGAGGTCGACGTCGCCGACGCGCTGGTCGGGTGCCTCGGGGGGATCGCTCGTCATCGACCCACCTTGCCCCAGCGGAGATGTGCGCGCCGGACGCCGGCCGGCCGACGCACGCCGGGTTCGCGCCGGACGCCCTTCCCTCAGTCCTTGGCCGAGCCGTAGTCCTGCACGATCCCGACCGACAGCGGGAACACCACCGGGAAGTCCCGGAACAGCAGCCGCCCCGCATCGGCGGCGGCCGCCCGGACCTGTTCCGCCACCCACTCGGCGTGCTCGGCCGGGGTGTGCACCACGATCTCGTCGTGCACGAAGAACACGAGGTGCGGGCCGTCCGTCACCGGCCCCGGGAACCGTGCCACGAGCCGCGACCGCAGCGATCCCATCCACGCCAACGCCCACTCGGCGGCGGTGCCCTGCACGATGAAGTTGCGCGTGAACCGCCCCCAGCTCCGCGCCCGCGACTCCACTGCGCGCTGCATCGCCGGGGTCCCGTCAACCGTGTAGGCCTGGTTGCGCGCCTCGAACCACGAGGCCTCCGGGATCGGCGACGTCCGGCCGAGGAGGGTCGTGACGGGTTCGCCGCGCTCCCCCGCCCGCGCGGCACGCTCGACGAGGCGGATGGCGTCCGGGAACGCCCGCGCGAGCCGCGGGACCAGACGGCCGCCCTCGCCCTGGGTCGCCCCGTACATCGCGCCGAGCATCGCGCCCTTCGCCTGCTGCCGGGTCTCGACCGCGCCGGAGGCCACCACGCCGTCGTACAGGTCACGGCCGTCACCGGCCCTCGCCATCGCCCGGTCGCCGGCCATCGCCGCGAGGACACGCGGCTCGAGCTGCGCCGCGTCCGCGACGACGAACGTCCACCCCTCGTCCGCCACGACGGCACCGCGGACGCCCTTCGGGAGCTGCATCGCTCCCCCGCCGTCCGCCGCCCAGCGCCCGGTGACCACACCGCCGACGAGGTACTTCGGGTGGAACCGTCCGTCCTGCACCCACTCGTCGAGCCAGGTCCAGCCGTTCGCGGTCAGCAGGCGGGCGAGCCGCTTGTACTCGAGCAGCGGCTCGATGACCGGGTGCTCGATCTCCTGCAGCTCCCACTTCCGCGTGCTCGTCACCATCAGCCCGGCACGCCGCAACGACTTCAGGACGTCGCCCGGCGAGTCCGGGTTCAGGGACGGGTCGTCCAGTCGCTCACGGATCACCGCGGCGATCTCCTCGAGCCGTCGCGGACGCACCCCGTAGGGCACCCGCGGGCCGAGCGCGTCCTCGAGGAGGCGCTCGTGGACGTCCGCACGCCACGGCAGGCCCGCGTGCAGCATCTCGGCCGCGACGAGCGCGCCGGCCGACTCGGCCGTCGTCAACAGTCGCAGCGCACCCGGCGCGGTCGATCCGGCGATCGCGTCGAGCTGGGCGCGGAGTTCCGCGACGGGGTCCAGCGCGTCGTCCGGCGGGGAGACCTGGAACAGCGCGTCGTCGAAGAGCTGGGCCTGCGTCGGGCGGACGACCCGCGCCTCCTGGGCCGGTGCGTCCCATCCGTCGACGGGAGCCGCGGCGAGCGCGGAACCACGTGCGGACAGCGCGGACCGCAGGATGCGACGGCACAGCCGCAGGTCGGTGCAGCGTCCGACCCGGCCGCCGGCTGCCAGGACGGCCGGGTACCAGCGTGCGGTGTCGTCCCACACCCATCGGACGTCGGGTGCGTCGCGCGATGCGACGAAGGCCGGGAGGCGCGGCTCGTCCACCCGGATCGGCTCGCCCTCCGCGGTCCCCGCGTCGGTCAGGGGCGTCGCGAGGACGCCGCCGTCGACGCGGCTGAGGACGAGGTGCACGGAACGATCATGCCGTGCCCCACCGTCAGCGGCGGACGCCGCCGAGCCGGCCGTCAGTCGTCACCGGGACCCTGGCCGTCAGCGGCCGCCCTCCGGGTCGTCCTCACCGGGACGGACCGCGGCGGTGTCGGCGACGTCGATGCGGACGTCACCGTCGTCGGCTCGCGAGACCTCGACCCGGGGATCGGCGTCGTGCTCGTCGGAGCCGGACATGCGGCGGAAGGTGTCCTGGCGGCGTTCCTCGAAGGACATGTCGACGCCGTCCTCGAGGTGGTCACGATCGGGTTCGGTCATGCCGCTGACGCTACGCCCCGCTCGCGACCGGTGCGGTGCCGGTCCGGACCGTCCAGTGTTCGCCGGTCCGCCACTGTGCGAGGACGGCCTCGTCGAGTCGGCCGGTCGGCGTCGCGGCACGAGCGGTCGGCAGGGGGACTCCGAAGACGAACTTCGCGACGCTCTCGTCGCCCTCGGCGACGTCGTCCGGGCCGCTCGGGGCGAGCCGGAACCGCCGGGCGAACCGCACGAGGTTGGACGACGGTCCGAGCGCCGTCGGCAGCCCCGGGTCGAGGAACCACGATCGGCACTGCCACTGCTCGCCCGCGAGATCCGGAGCCAGTGCCCGGAGGACCGACGGCGCCTCGGCGAACGCCCGGTCGCAGGCATCGGCGGCGAGCGGGCCGGACTCCGGCACGTGCACGTCCCACGCCGGCCGGCCGTCAGCCGTCGTGGCCCCGATCTCGAACTGCAGGCGTCCGACCGTCACGACGCGCGCCGTGACCACGGCGCAGAACCAGTCGAGACCGGTCCCCCGCAGGCCGTAGCGCTCGAGCTTGCGATCGACGTCCGCGACGCTGTCGGCTGCCTGCCGCGGTGTCGCACCGTGCGACCGGAGCCAGGACTCGGTCGCCGGTCGGGCCGCACGGAGCGCCGCGACGATCGCGGACTCCCGCTCCGGAGCCGGCAGGTGCGCCACGCTCGACTCGAGCGTGGCCGCGACCGTGCCGGCGTCGGGAAGGGTGCCGATCGAGTCGACCAGTGCCGCTGCGATCACTTCAGTCCCGACGACGCCAGCCCGTCGATCACGCGCCGCTGCAGGATCACGAACATGATCAGGACGGGCGCCATCGCCATCAGGCTGGCCGCCATGAGGACCGGGTAGTCGATCGTCCGGTCGCTCGAGAGCGTCGCGAGGCCCGCCGCGAGGGGCATGTCCTCGGCCCGGGTCGAGACCACGAGCGGCCAGAGCAGCTCGTTCCACGACCAGAGCACCGTCGTGATCGCGAGCACGCTGATCGACGGCCGGGCGAGGGGCAGCATGATCCGCCAGAAGGTCTGGAACGGGTTCGCGCCGTCCATCCTCGCCGCCTCTTCCAGCTCGGGCGGCAGGTTGAGGAACGCCGTCCGCATGAGGAACGTGCCGAAGGCGCTGAACAGCCCCGGCGCGACGATGCCCATGAGGGTGTCGAGCCACCCGAGCCCCTGCACGATCTGGTACTGCGAGATGAGGTACACCTGCGACGGCACGAGGAGGATCGACAGCACGATCCCGAGCAGGATCGCCCGTCCGCGGAACCGCATCCGGGCGAACGCGTACCCGGCGAGCGTGCAGAGGACGATCTGCGCGAGGGTGCGGATGATCGTGACCATCACCGACGTGCCGAGCTGGCTGAGGAACGGCAGCCGCTCGAACACCTGCACGTAGTTCTGCCACTGCAGGTCCCCCGGCCAGAACGTCGGGGTGACCGACTGCACCTGCGCGTTGGTGGACAGCGACATGATGATCTGCCAGAGGAACGGGAAGGCCATCACGAAGCCGCCGACGCCCAGGACCACGTGGATCCACCAGTGGCTCCCACCGCGTCGGCTGGACCGTCGTCGGGTCGTGCGCGGGGTGGTCGTCGCGGTCATGCCTGCACCCATCTCTTCTGGACCCGGAACTGCACGAGGGTGACGATGCCGATGAGCACGAAGATCACCATGGCGATCGCGGCCGCGAAGCCCTTGTCGTTGTCGATGAACCCGGCGCTGTAGAAGTAGAAGACGAGGGACATCGTCTTCGGGATCACCGGGTTGGTGCTGCCGAGGATCGCGTACAGCAGGTCGAACAGCTGGAAGCTCGAGATCGTCGTGACGATCACCACGAAGAAGATGCTCGGGCTGAGGAGCGGCACCGTCACCGAACGGAACTGCCGCCAGCGCGAGGCACCGTCGAGTTCGGCGGCCTCGTAGAGCTCCGGCGGGATGTCCTTGAGGCCCGCGCCGAGGATGATCATCGAGAAGCCGAGCGAGGACCACAGCCCGACGAGGGACACCGCCACCAGGGCGAACCCGGGCGTGGAGATCCAGTACGGGCCGTCGATGCCGAAGCGGCCGAGGAACCAGTTGACGATGCCGTAGTCGCCGTTGAACATGATCCGCCAGACCAGGGCGATCGCGGCGGGCATGGCGACGTACGGCAGGAAGAACAGCACGCGGTAGAACTGCGCGAACCGCAGGCCCGGCGTGTTGAGGAGGCTCGCGAGCCACACCGCGATCGGGATGCCGGCGAGCACGATGACCGTGTAGATCACGGTGTTGAGCAGCGACTGGTAGAGCTGCGGGTCGGAGACCAGCCGGACGTAGTTGGCGACACCGCTGAAGGTCGCGCCGCCGAACACGCCCCAGCTCGTGAACGAGTACCAGAACGTCTGGATGATCGGCCAGAGGTAGAACGCGCCGACGCCGATGAGCAGCGGGAGGACGAACAGCCACGGCCAGAAGCCGTCGGTGCGTCGGAGCCGGCTGCCGGCCCGGCCGTCGGGGCGCTCGGCGCCCGGGTCCCCCGACCCGGGCGCGCGGGGCGCCCGGGTCGAGGTGTCCGCGGCGGGTTGCCGCGCGGTGTGGATCGTCACGGGGTCCGGCTCACTGTTCCTTGGCGAGGGCGGCGTCCATCTTCTGGGCGAGCTGCTCCGCGACCTCGTCGACCGGGGTCGAACCGTCGAACGCACTCGGCAGCAGGTTCGTCTCGAGGGTGTTCCACGCGGCGGTGTTCTTCGAGACGGGCAGCGGCTTCGCGTAGTCGACCGCGTCGAGGAAGACCTGCAGGTCGGCATTCGGCATGGTCTTCGTGAAGGCGTCCTGCGTGCCCTCGTACGCGGGGATCACGGCGCCCAGGTCACCCTGCTGCTGCTGGGCCTGCTTGCCGGCGAGGTAGACCTGCAGCGCCTGCGCTGCGGCCTCGTGCTTGCTCGTCGCCGACACCACGTTCGAGACACCGTGGATGACGGTCGCCTGCTCCTTGCCCTTCGGCAGCGGGTAGACCACGACGTCCTTCTCGAGGTCGGTGCCGGTCAGTGCCGAACGGAACCAGCTGCCGCCCTGGTACATGGCGACCTTGCCCGAGGTGAACCACTGGTCGGCGGTGGTGTCGGTCAGCTGCTTGATCGACGGCGAGGCGCCCGACTTGATGAGGTCGGTCCAGAACTGGATGCCCTGCTCGGCGGCCTTCGACGCGTACTCCGACTTCGTGCCGTCGGCGTTGATCACGTTGCCGCCGGCCTGCAGGATCGTGTCGTAGTAGGTGGTCTGGCCGTCCATGCCCGCGGCGGCGCCGTACGCACCGTCCGCCTTGAGCTTCTCGGACAGCTCGGCACCGGTCTTCTGGAAGTCGTCCCAGGTCCAGTTCTTCGACGGCATGGCCACGCCGGCCTTCTCGAACAGCGCCTTGTTCATCCAGACGCCGATGGTGTCGAAGTCCTTCGGGACGCCGTACTGGGTGCCGTCGTACGTGTACAGGTCGTTGAGGGCGGACGAGTACTTCGCGGGGTCGATCGCACCGGACTTGACCTCGCCGGTGATCGGCGCGAGCTTGCCGTTGGCCGCGTACAGCTGGAAGTTCGGGCCGTTCATCCAGAAGAGGTCGGGCAGCGTGTCACTGGAGCCCTGCGTCTGCAGCTTCGTCCAGTAGCTGGCGAACGGCGTCACGTCGACGTTCACCTTGATGTCCGGGTACTCCTCGTTGAACCCTTCGAGGTTCGCCTTGATCGCCTTGACCTGGTTCTCGTCCCAGACGGCGTACGTCAGGGTCGCCTTGGTGTCCTTGGCGGCCTTCTCGTAGTCACCGCCGGAGCCGGTGGCCCCGGAGGACGTGCTGCAGCCGGCGAGGAGCGCGGCCGCACCGATCGCGGCGACGACGCCGAGGAGCGCGCGGCGACGGCCTCGGCCCTTCGCGGAGGTGTGTGCGTGCATCGGGTGTCCTTTCGCGAGTCCGTCAGGGGGTGACGGCCGGGGTGGGGGTGGTGAAGTGGGCGATGGTCGCCGCCGGGAGCGGCGGGACGTCGATGGGCACCGAACCGCTGCGGAGCGAGCGGGTCGCGAGGGCGCCGGCGGCCACGGCGGCGCGGGCGGCGATCGGGGACAGCGTGGTGGGCTCCCCCAGCGCGACGTGGCGGAGGAACTCCGTCATCGTCACGAGGTCGGCGTCGGCGTGGCCGGACTCGACGCCCGCGATCGGGTACTCGCGGTCCCCCGCGACGTCCCATCCGCGCCGGTGCGACCAGACCTTGACGACCCCGCCGCCGGTGTCGCCGATGTTCTCGAGCCGACCCTCGGTGCCGATGACCGTGTAGTTCCGCCAGTAGTCCGGCGTGAAGTGGCACTGCTCGTAGCTGGCCTGCACGCCGTTGTCGAGCGTCATCATCACCATCGAGACGTCCTCGACGTCGACGACGGGGCTCAGGCCGGTCTGGGCGAGCGGCGGCCAGTTGTCGAGGGAGAACCAGTCCCCCATGAGCTCCCCGCTGCGGTCCCGCCGATCGGTCACGTCGCCGTAGACGGACAGGGAACCCATGCCGACGACCCGCGCCGTGTCCCCACCGCCGAGGGCGTGGATGACGTCGAGGTCGTGGCTCGCCTTCTGCAGGAGCAGCGAGTTCACCTTGCTGCGGTCGGCGTGCCAGTCCTTGAAGTAGTAGTCGCCGCCGTTGCCGACGAAGTGCCGGCACCAGACCGCCTTGACCTGGCCGATCTCGCCGCGGTCGACGATCTCGCGCATGAGCCGCACGACGGCGGCGTGGCGGAAGTTGTGGCCGACGTACAGGGGTGTCCCGCTCTCGGCGGCGGTGTTGAGCACGGCGTCGGCGTCCTCGACCGTGATCGCCAGGGGCTTCTCGAGGTAGACCGCCACGCCCGCCCGCAGCAGGTCGATCGCGATCTCCGCGTGGGTCCAGTCCGGGGTCGTGACGATCGCGGCGTCCACCGACCCGACGAGGTCCCCGTGCCGTTCGACCACGAGGGCGTCCGGGTAGTCGGCTCGTGCCCGCTCGCGTCCCTGGTCGGTGACGTCCGCGACGGCGACGACCCGTGCCTCCAGGTCGGGAGCGGCGGCAGCCGCCTCAGCCACGTGACGGGCGATCGCCGCCCGCTGTCCCATACCGACGATGCCGACCCGGAGGGGTCGTGCCGTTCTCGCGTCACCCATGCTCATCTCGCTCCCTTGCGTGATTGTGACGCCCATGATGCCGAATCGATCATGAATGCACAATAGGCGATCACGGAACGCTCATGCGAGGAGCAGCGGTCGGGTTTTACACGATCGAAACCTGGCGCGCGTGTGGACGGTCGACGAGACGAGTCCGGTGCCCTCGGGGTGAGGACAGCTCAGTCGGCGACGACGAGCTCCACGCCCCCGCTGGCGAGTTCGGCCGCGAACGCGGGCGGGACCGGCTGGTCCGTGACGAGCGTGTCGATCCGGTCGAGCGGGCAGATCCGGGCGAAGGTCGCACGCTCGATCTTGGTCGAGTCGGCGACGACGATGACCCGCCGGCCGACCGACGCGAAGTGCCGACTGACCTCGGCCTCGCCCTCGTGCATCGTGGTCGCGCCGTACTGCCCGCTCAGGCCGTCGACGCCGAGGACCACGACGTCGAGTGCGAACTCGTCGAGGGTGTCACGGACGAGCGGACCGACGAGCTCGTACGACTGCCGACGCGCGACACCGCCGGTCACGACGATCTTGACGTTGGCGCGCACCGAGAGTTCGTACCCGATGTTCAGGGCGTTCGTGACGATCGTGACGCCGTACTCGCCGTCCGCGCGCGTGAACCGCTCGCTCTTGCCGAGTTCCCGTGCCACCTCGGTCGTCGTCGTCCCGCCGTTGAGCCCCACCGTGTCGCCGGGCTGCACCAGGCGCGCCGCGGCCCGCGCGATGGCGGTCTTCGCCTCGGCCTGCCGGGCGATCTTGTACTGCAGCGGGAGCTCGTACCCGGTGCCGAGCGCGGCGGCTCCCCCGTGCGTCCGGGTCACGAGTCGTTGGTCCGCGAGCGTCGTGAGGTCTCGGCGAGCGGTCGCCGGCGAGATCCCGAGCATCTCCCCGATCTCGGAGATCGACACGTTGCCGCGTTCGCTCACGAGTTCGAGCAGGGCGTTGAGCCGCTGTTGCGGAGTCATGACGGCCATCCTATGGCGTCGCTGTGCGCGGTCGTTGATCGGAAATGACGTTTTGGTCTTCCGCCGAGCACGATCGCTCGCTACGCTTCCTGATCATCGATCACCGAGATCGAACCCGGATCGGAAGGCACCCATGACCGACACCTTCGTGAGCGCCGAACTGGCCTCGCAACCCGAGACCTGGCGGGCCGCAGCAGCACTCCTGCCGGACTTCGCGCACGCACTCCCCCAGCCGGGCGAACGCGTCGCCGTCGTCGGCTGCGGGACGAGCTGGTTCATCGCCATGAGCTACGCCGTCGCCCGTGAGCAGGCCGGTCTCGGCGTCACGGACGCCTTCGCCGGCTCCGAGTACCCGACGAACCGCGAGTACGACCGCGTCGTCACGATCAGCCGTTCGGGCACCACCACCGAGATCGTCGACCTGCTGCAGGCCCTGCCCGGGCAGCGCACGGTGCTCATCACCGCCGTCCCGGACAGCCCGGCCGCCGCGGTCGCCGACGACGTCGTCGCGCTCCCGTTCGCCGACGAGCGTTCGGTCGTGCAGACCCGCTTCGCCACGACGACCCTCGCACTGCTGCGTGCGTCGATCGGCGACGACGTCGATGCCCTCGCCACCCAGGCCGAGGTCGCCCTCGCGCTGCCGATCGACGAGCTCCTCGACGCCGAGCAGGTCAGCTTCGTCGGCCGTGGCCCCGCCGTGGGGCTCACGTTCGAGGCAGCCCTCAAGACCCGCGAAGCCGCGCAGTTCTGGGCCGAGTCCTACCCGGCGATGGACTACCGGCACGGTCCGATCGCGATCGCCCAGCCCGGACGGCTCGTCTGGTCGCTCGGCGCTGCCCCGGAGGGACTCGCCGACGAGGTCGCCGTGACCGGTGCCCGGTTCGTCCAGCACGACCTCGACCCGATCGCCGGCCTCGTCGTCGTCCACCGGTTCGCCGTCGCCCTCGCCGAGGGACGCGGGCTCGACCCGGACAACCCCCGCTCGCTGACGCGGTCGGTCATCCTCACCTGATGTCCCGCGCAGGCGCGGTGCTCGGGGTCGACGTCGGCGGCACGGGCATCAAGGCCCGCCGCACCGATGCCGACGGCCTCGTCCTCGACGAGACCCGCGTCCCGACGCCGCGCGACGACCCCGACGCCACACGGCTCGCGGTCGTCGTCGCGGACCTCGCCGAGGCAGCACTCGCGCGTGGGCCGCTCGACGCGATCGGCCTGGTGACGCCCGGCGTGGTCGACGAGTCGGCCGGCCGCGTCGTGCTGGCGGTGAACCTCGGATGGCAAGACGTCCCCGTCCGCGACACGGTCCGCGACGAGCTCGCTCGCCGGGGCCTGCACGTCCCGGTCGCGTTCGGGCACGACGTCCGTGCCGGTGCCCTCGCCGAGACGGCAGGCGCTTCCCGTGCCGAGCCTGCCGGTGCGGCACCCGCGCTGGGTCGGGGCTCGGTGGCCTTCGTGCCCGTCGGCACCGGACTCGCGAGCGCGCTCGTGGTCGACGGTGCCGTCGTGTCGGGCGACGGCTGGGCGGGGGAGATCGGCCAGGTCCGGATCCCGTCGGGGCCGCACGCCGGGCTCCGCGTCGAGGAGATCGCCTCGGCCGGGGGAGTCGCACGACGATCCGGGTCCGTCTCCGCGCACGACGCCATGCTCCGGGTCCGCGCCGGGGACCCGGTCGCGGCCCGGGTCTGGGACGAGTGCGTGACCGTGCTCGCCGACGCCCTGGTGTGGACCACGGCAGTCGCCGGCTGCCACACGATCATCGTCGGCGGGGGACTGGCGCAGTCCGGCCCACTCCTGTTCGACCCCCTCACCGCGGCCGTCGCCGATCGCCTGGTGGGACTCCGCGTCCCGGCGATCGTCCCCGCTCGGCACGGCGACGCGGCCGGCGCAATCGGTGCCGGGCTGCTCGCGCGGGCGGCGCTGGACACCTCGCGGGACGAGGTACCGGCATGACCGTCCTCCTCCGCGCGCCGCGGGTCCTCACCGCAGACGACGACCTGCACGACGGCTGGCTGGTCGTCGACGACGACGGTCGCGTCAGCGCCACCGGGATCGGCGCACCGCCGAGGACCGACAGCGCGACGACCGTCGACGGGACCATCGTTCCCGGCCTGGTCGACCTGCACGCGCACGGCGCGCTCGGGCACGACTTCGCCACCTGTTCGGCCGACGATGCGCGGATCGCCGCCGCACACCACCGCTCCCGCGGCACCACGACGCTCATCGCCTCCGTCGCCACCGGCCCGATCCCGGACACCGCGGCCGCGCTTGCACGGTTGCGGCCCCTCGTCGCCGACGGCACGCTCGGCGGGTTGCATCTGGAAGGACCGTGGCTCGCGCCCGCACGCCGCGGCGCCCACCGTTCGGACCTGTTGCACGCACCGAGCGCGGCCGAGGTCGACACCTACCTGGACGCTGCCGACGGAGCCCTCCGGATCGTCACACTCGCACCGGAGCTGCCCGGAGCGCTCGACGCCACCGCCCGCCTGGTGGCCGAGGGCGTCGTGGTGGCGATCGGCCACACCGACGCCACCGCTGACCAGGCGAGCCGGGCCGTCGACGCCGGCGCCACGCTCGTCACCCACCTGTGCAACGGGATGCCGCCGCTGCACCACCGCGCGCCCGGACCGGTCGGCGTCGCCCTGACGGACGACCGTCTCCTGCTCGAGTGCATCGTCGACGGTCACCACCTCGACCCGACGGTGGTCGAACTGGTCCAGCGCGCTGCCCCCGGGCGCCTCGTGCTCGTCTCGGACGCCATGTCGGCCACCGGCTGCGGTGACGGGGACCACACGATCGCCGGCTCCGCCGTGTCGGTCCGGGACGGTGTCGCGCTGCTCGCGGACGGGTCGTCCCTGGCCGGCAGCACGATCACGGTCGCCGACGCCGCACGTCGGCTGATCAGGGCCTCCACACCGCTCCCCGAGGTCGTCGCGGCCGCTGCCACTCGGCCGGCACGACTGCTCGGTCGGCCGGCGCCCCTGACGGTCGGGTCCGCAGCCGACTTCCTGGTGATCGATCCCCTCGGCCCCGACGGCCACTGGTCGCTGCCGGACCCCGCCGACCGGAAGATCCTGTCGTGATCCTCGTCGTGACCCCGAACCCGGCGGTCGACGTCACCTACCGCGTCGCCGAACAGCGCATCGGCGAGACGCAGCGCGTGCTCGACGTGGTGCGACGGCCCGGTGGCAAGGGCCTCAACGTGGGCCGGGTGCTGCACGGTGCAGGAGTCGAGTCGCACGCCGTCCTGCCGCTCGGTGGCCCCTCGGGGCGTTGGATCGCCGACGCGCTCGACGACCTCGGCCTCGCTCACACGGACGTCCCGGTGACGGGGGAGACGCGCACGACCGTCACCGTCGTCGACGACGTCGAGCACCCGACGATGTTCGGTGAGCCCGGGCCCGCCGTCACGCCGGCGGAGTGGGACACCGTGGCCGCTACGGTCGACCGGCTCCTCGCCGTACCGGGCTGCTGCGCCCTCGTGGTGTCCGGATCGCTGCCCGCCGGGGCAGATCCCGCGGTCGTCGCCGCCTGGGTGGCCGCCGCGGCGCGTCACGGCGTCCCCAGCATCGTCGACTGCTCGGGTGAGGCGCTCCTCGTGGCCGCCGACGCCGGTGCCACGGTCTGCAAGCCGAACCGGTCGGAGCTGCTCGACGCGACCGGAGCGGACGACGAGCGAGCCGGAGCGCTCCGGCTGCTCGGCCGCGGTGCCGGCGTCGTGGTGGTCTCACGTGGCGCCGAGGGCATCGCCGCTCACACGATCACGGGTGTGCTCGAGGTCCCGGCGATCGCCGGGGTCACGGGCAACCCGACCGGTGCGGGGGACGCCGCGACCGCAGGACTCGTCACGGCGATGGTCCGGCCGGCGGTGGGCCGGTCGGCAGGGCTCCAGCCAGCGGGGGTCCGGGCGGCGGGGAGCCACACGGCGGGCCGTCCGGCGGTGGTCGACGAAGCGGCGCTCCGCTCGGCTGCCGCGTACGGGGCCGCTGCTGTCCTCCGTCCCGTCGCGGGCGAGGTCGACGCGGACGCCGTCCAGCGCTTCCTGCAGCTCGACCAGCCACCGCACGTCGGGCCTCGCGTCGGACCGCACGTCGGACCGCACGTCGGACCGCACGTCGGAGCGCACGACGGACCGCACGATGACCGAACCAGGAGCACCGAATGATCACCGACCTCGCCCTCACCGGACTGCTCGACGCGGCACGCACCGCCCACCGAGGCGTCGGCGCGTTCAACGTCGTGCTCCTCGAGCACGCCGAGGCGATCGTCGCCGGGGCGGAGTCGGGCGGTCTGCCGGTCATCCTGCAGATCAGCGAGAACTGCGTCCGCTACCACGGCGGCCTCGCGCCGATCACGACCGCGACCCAGGCGATCGCCCGCGCAGCCCGGGTCGAGGTCCTCGTGCACCTCGACCACATCGAGGACCGTGACCTCGTGCTCGCGGGCGTCGACCTCGGCGTGGACTCGATCATGTACGACGGGTCGCACCTCGACTTCGCGGCGAACGTCAACGCGACCCGCGAGCTCGCTGCGACGTGTCACGCCGCCGGGGTCGCGATCGAGGCGGAACTCGGCGAGGTCGGCGGCAAGGACGGCGTGCACGCCCCGGGCGTCCGCACCGACCCGGGCGACGCGGCGGCCTTCGTCGCCGACACCGGGGTGGACGCACTCGCGGTGGCCGTCGGCACGTCGCACGCGATGCAGACGCGCGAGGCCTCTGTGGACCGGGCACTCGTGGAGCAGCTCCGCGCCGCGGTGCCGGTGCCGCTCGTGCTGCACGGGTCCTCCGGGCTGTCCGACGAGGAGCTCAGCGGCGCCGTCCGTGCCGGCATGACGAAGATCAACATCTCGACGCACCTGAACGGGCTGTTCACCCGGGCGCTCCGAGAGGTCCTCGAGGAACGCCCGGACGTCGTCGACCCGCGGAAGTACGTGACCGCCGGCCGCGACGCCATCGCCACCGAGACCGCGAGACTCCTCACGCTGCTGCACGGCTGACCGCCGGGGACTCGCCGTGGCCCTGGGCGGTCGAGCGCACCCTCAGCAGAGCGGGACGTTCACCGCCAGACCGCCCATCGCGGTCTCCTTGTACTTCGTCGACATGTCGGCGCCGGTCTGTCGCATCGTCTCGACGACCTGGTCGAGCGACACGTGGTGCTCGCCGTCGCCGCGCAACGCCATCCGTGCCGCGTTGATCGCCTTGTTCGCGGCGATCGCGTTCCGCTCGATGCAGGGGATCTGCACGAGCCCGCCGATCGGGTCGCAGGTCAGCCCGAGGTTGTGCTCCATGGCGATCTCAGCCGCGTTCTCGACCTGCTCGGGGGTGCCACCGAGGATCTCGGCGAGTCCGGCCGCAGCCATCGACGCGGCGGACCCGACCTCGCCCTGGCAGCCGACCTCGGCGCCGGAGATCGAGGCGCGCTCCTTGTAGATCGAGCCGATCGCGCCCGCGGTGAGCAGGAAGCGCACCACGGCGTCGTCGCGGCCGGACGGCGTCACGGTGGGCACGTAGGTGAGCGCGTAGTACAGGACGGCGGGGATGATCCCCGCGGCGCCGTTCGTCGGCGCGGTGACGACCCGTCCGCCGGTCGCGTTCTCCTCGTTGACGGCCATCGCCATGAGGTTCACCCACTCCATCGCGAAGAGCGGGTCGTGGTCGGGGTCGTCGCGCGTGAGCTGCTCGTACCAGTTCGCGGCACGGCGGCGCACGGCGAGGCTGCCGGGGAGGGTGCCCGAACGCTCGACGCTCCGGTCGACGGAGGACTCCATCACGTCGTGGATGCGGAGCAGTCCGGCACGCACCTCGTCGAGGCTGCGGGTGGCGGTCTCGTTCGCCAGGGCGATGCCGCTGACCGGCAGCGCGGCCGCGGAACAGGCCGCGAGGAGCTCGGCGCCGCTCGAGAACGGGTACGGCACGGTGTCGTCGACGGGGATCGCGGCCTCGGCGACGTCGCCGACGCCGTCGCTCGTGATGAACCCACCGCCGATCGAGTAGTAGGTCTCCTCGGCGAGTGGCGATCCGGCTGCGTCGTCGGCCCGCAGGCGCATCGCGTTCGGGTGCCTGGGGAGCATCGTGAGGGGGTGCAGGACGATGTCGGCGAGCCGGAACAGGACCGTGGCCCCGCCGGCGAGCCGCAGGACGCCGGTCTGTTCGAGTACGGCGAGCGCGTCGGCCAACGCGTCCGGCTCGACGGTCTCCGGGTCGGACCCCATCAGACCGGCGACGACGGCTCCGAGGGTGCCGTGTCCCTGCCCGGTCGATGCCAGCGAGCCGTAGAGGTGCACGGCGATCGTGGCGACGGGGGCCTCGACCAGTCGGGCGGCGAAGTCGGCTCCGGCTCGCATCGGCCCGACGGTGTGGGAACTCGACGGACCGATCCCGATGCTGAACAGATCGAACACGGAGACCGGCACCACGCCACACTATCCCGTCCGGACGGGACAGTCGGTGGCGCCGAGCGATCAGCGGCGGGATCCCTGGTTCGGCATGAGGATCCAGAGGACGACGTAGGCGATCCAGAGCGGCCCGGGGAAGAAGCTCAGGATGACCCACGCGACGCGGACGAAGGTGCGCGACCAGCCGAAGCGGTCGGCGATGCCGGCGCAGACCCCGGCGAGGAGGCGGCCGTTGCGGGGGCGGGTGAGTGCGTTCATGAGGACGACGGTACGGGCCGGACGTTCGGGACCGAATACGGGGGACACCCGGAACCGGGGTGGGGACAACCCCACCCCCTCCACAGAACCGGCGAGTGGACCGCTCCATCGGCATGCGGATGCGAGACTGGTGCCATGCCCATCCTCAACAAGGACATGCAGATCTGCATCTCACTCGCCGCCCGGCCGAGCAACATCGGCACCCGGTTCCACAACTTCCTCTACGACGAACTCGGCCTGAACTTCGCCTACAAGGCGTTCACCACGACCGACCTCCCCGGCGCCGTCACGGGCATCCGTGCGCTCGGCATCCGCGGGTGCTCCGTGTCGATGCCCTTCAAGGAAGCGATCATCCCGCTCGTCGACGTGGTCGAGGAGTCCGCGGCCGCGATCGAGTCGATCAACACGGTGGTGAACGACGACGGCGTGCTGACGGCCTCGAACACCGACTACGAAGCGGTTGCGTCGCTGCTCGCGTCGCACGCCGTCGACCCAGCAGCCAGCGTGTTGCTCCGTGGCTCCGGCGGCATGGCGAAGGCCGTCACGGCCGCCTTCCGGGGTGCGGGCTTCGAGGAGCTCACGGTCGTCGCCCGCAACGCGGACACCGGTTCCGCACTGGCGCGTCAGTACGGCTACGAGTGGGTCGCCGACGAGCGGGACGCCACCTCGGCCGACGTCGTCGTGAACGTCACGCCGCTCGGCATGCGCGGCGACCAGCAGGACGTCCTCGCCTTCGAGCAGGAACGGATCGACGCGGCGGAGACGGTGTTCGACGTCGTCGCGTTCCCCTCCGAGACACCGCTGGTCCGTGCGGGCCGCGCCATGGGCAAGCGGGTCATCACCGGTGCCGAGGTGATCGCGCTGCAGGCAGCGCGCCAGTTCGAGCGGTACACCGGCGTCGCCCTGACCGACGAGCAGGTCCGACGGGCCAGCGAGTTCAGCCGAGCCGAGTGAGCAGGTGACACGGGGCCCAAGACCCGGGCGCCGAGACACGGGTGACGAGACACGGAGGTGACGAGCCCGGGTTGATGACGTGACCGGCTGACGGCCTGGAGGCGCGGGGCGGGCCCGCACCGCGCCTCCAGTCCGGTGGTCCGTCAGTTGGTCGCGGCGCGACCCGCAGCGACCCACCCGAGCCGGCGGAGCGTCTCGACGTTGCGCACCCAGAGCAACGGCTGCATCAGGAACGACGGCACCCACGTGCCGGGGCCCTCGACGGGGTTCTCGACGATCGTCACCTTGCACCCGCGGCGGTGTTCCTCGACGGTCAGCTCCACGCGGGCCTCACCGATCGGCCAGCCCTTGGGCTGGATGACCATCCGGCGCGACGGCTCCCACGCGAGCACCGTCGTGACGTCGTCGATGACGAGGGGCCAGACACCGAAGGAGTGGTGCAGACGCGTGCCGACCGCCGGCCAGCCCGGGTCCTGCCCGCGCATGCGAGAGGCTCCCACCACCCAGGTCGTGAAGAGCCAGCCGTCGGCGAGGACGTCGAAGACGTCCTCCGGACGGCAGTGCAGGATGCGGACGTTCTTCGCCATGATCAGTCCTCCGGTGCGAGTTCGACGTCTTCGGGCAGCCCGAACGTGTGGCGGAGCGCACTCCGTGCGGCGTGCCACCCGGCCATGCCGTGCACCCCGGGCCCCGGTGCGGACGCCTCGGAGCACAGGTACATGCCACCGCCCATCCGCCACGGGTCGGACGACAGCAGCGGGCGCTTGACGAGCTGCCAGAAGCTCGCGGCACCCGCGGCGATGTCGCCGCCGACGTAGTTCGGGTTGTAGTCGGCCATCCGCACGGCGGTCCGGCTGCTCGACTGCAGGATCGTGTCCCGGAACCCAGGCGCGAAGCGTTCGATCTGCCGGGTGATGGCCTCGGTCTGGTCGACGTCGGACCCGGCGGGGACGTGCGAGTACGCCCAGAAGACGTGCTTCCCCTTCGGGGCGCGGCTCGGGTCGACCACGGTGGGCTCCGATCCGAGGACGTACGGGCGCTCGGCGTGCTGGCCGCGGGCGACGGCTCCCTCGGCGGCGGCGATCTCCGCACGGGTCCCGCCGATGTGGACGGTGCCCGCCTTCCGGAGTGCCTCGTTCGTCCACGGCACCGGATCGGACAGCGCGAAGTCCACCTTCGACGCCGCGTTTCCGAACCGGAATCGCCGGAGGGCACCGCGTCGCGGGGTGGGGATCTGCTTCCCGGCGATCTGCAGCATCCCGGGCACGCTCGTGTCGAACAGGACGGCCTTGGCCGGGGTGAGGTCGGCGAGGGAGTGGACCTCGCGGCCGGTCTCGATCCGGCCGCCGTGGGCGACGAGGTCGGCGGCGAGCGCGTCGACGATCGCCTGGCTCCCGCCGATCGGCACCGGCCACCCCCGCGCGTGTGCGTACGCGCCGAGCGAGAGGGCGGCGGCGGCGGTCGCGAGGGACGGCAAGTGCTGGATGGAGTGCGCGGCGACGCCGGACACCATCGCGGGCGCGACCTCGTCCCGGAAGCGGAGGTTCCACGCACGCGTTCCCTGCTCGAGCGCGCGGAGCCCGAAGCGCAGGACGCTCACCGGGTGCCGCGGGACGTGGAGCAGCGCGTCGGTGGCGAAGTCGGCGACCTGGTCGGCGTTGCCGGACAGCGGGAGCATGAGCTGGCGGAAGGCCGGCCCGTCGATGCCGAGCTCGTCGGCGGTCCGGGCGAGGTCGCGGTATGCGATGCCCGCGCGTCCGCCGTCGAGCGGGTGGCCGTACTGCACCTCGGGGAGTCGGAGTTCGATCCGGTCCTCCAGGCGGAACAGCCGGAAGAACTCGGACTGCAGCGCCATCGGGTGCACCGCGGAGCAGACGTCGTGCAGGAACCCGGGCAGGGTGAGCGCCGACGTGCGGGCACCGCCGCCGATCGTGTCGTTCCGTTCGACGACCTCGACGGACAGCCCGGCGCGCGCGAGGGTCACCGCTGCCGCGAGTCCGTTCGGCCCGGCCCCGACGACCACCGCATCCACCATGCCCCCGAGCCTAGGGTTCCGCGACTGCGCGTGGTCTCGGTCGACCGGGCAGCGGCGCACTCACGCGCGCGCGGCGTCCGGGTCAGCCGGGTCCGTTCCGTCGTCGCCCGCGTCGGCGGCGTCCGGCTCGTCGGCGTCCGCCGCGGTCTCCGCCGGCGTCCCCGCCACGACGGGGTGCTCGGCGAGCAGCGCCGAGAAGTCCTCGTCGAGCATCTGCTGCAGCCGGTCGTCACGTCCGACCTCGTAGTCGTCGGCGGGGCGCTGCGCCCAGCCGAGCCGTCCGACGACCGTGGTGCCGATGTCGTCCCACGCCCGGGCGCGGGCCGCGAGGACGATCCCGTCGACGAACCCCTGGTCCGCCCGCCGCTTGTCGAGCATCTCGGCGAGGCGCTCGTACGTCGCCTGACGTGTCCGGAGCTTGAGGTCGTCACCGCGCCGGTAGTCGTGCTGGTGCCTGGAGCGGCCCTTCTGCTTGCTCGACTTCGACCGGATCTCGCGCATGCGGGCCGCGTCCCCGCGCTGTTCTTCCGCCATCCGGTGGAGTTCCTCACGCGTCGCCTCGGCGATGACCGCGTGGTCGAAGTAGCCCTGGTCGCGGAGGGCGTTGGTGATGATCCGGTTCGCCACGGCGATGGTGACGGCGGCCTTCGCGATGAGGAACCCCTCGTCGACGGCACGCTTCAGCTCGACCTGGCTGACGGGTCGGTCGCGCACGTCGTGCTTGCTGCGTCGTCCGAACAGGGCCATGACATCGACGATACCGGCGTCCGGTGATCGTCCGTCCGCAGGTGGACCCGGATCACGCCCTGGAGGGACGACTCCCGTCCGACGGCTCCGTAGCGTCGGGTGCATGGCCACGTACTCGGAATCTCCCCGCACCGGACTCGGCACGGCGAGTCTCGTCCTCGGGATCTGCTCGCTGCTCGCCGGTTGGACCTTCGTCGCTCCCGTCGTGGGGCTGTGCCTCGGCATCGCCTCGCGGAGCCGGGAGCCGTTCGCCCGCGGGCGCGCAGGCTGGGGTGTCTTCCTCAACCTCATCGCGCTGGCGGTGTGGGTGCTGCTCATCGTGCTGCTCGTGGTCGGTGGTGCCGTCGCGGTGTGGCAGGGCGCGACGCAGGGCTCCTGACGCCGAGCGGCCGATGCGCCGTGGTGCGCAGCGGGCGATCGCGAGTGGTTGTGCACGAGCGTTCCTGCCCATCGCACCCGCTGTAGGAAGCGCAATCGCGCATGGGGAGCAGGAAAAAGCTGCCTCCTACGAGCGATTCGGCTTTCTACGCGCGGAACGGCCCCCTACGCGCGGAACGGCCCCGGTCAGAACACCAAGCCGTACACCGCGACGTCCACCCGGTCCGGGCCGAGCGGCAGTGCGCTCCGCAGGGTGCCCTCCTCGGTGAAGCCGAGCCGCTCGGCGAGGCCGCGACTCCGCCGGTTGTCCACCGCCGTCCGGATCTCGACCCGGGCGGCACCCCGTGCCCGGGCGACGCCGACGAGGACGGTGGCGGCGCGGCGGACGAGGCCCCGTCCCTCCAGGCCCGCGTCCACCCAGTAGCCGAGCGATGCCTGCCCGAGGTACGGGTCGAAGGCGAGCGAGGCGGCTCCGACGATTCGGTCGTCCTCCCGGAGGACGCACGGGAGCGCACGGTCCATCGCGTACTGCCCGAGCAGGTGCTCGGTGTGCAGGACGGCGGTCTCGAGGCTCTGCGGCCGCCATGCCCACGGTTCGGCGGTGCGGAGCCGGTCGAGGTTCGCGAGCACGAGCTCGTGCAGCGGCTCGACGGTCGACAGGTCCCGCAACGTCAGCGTGTACCCGTCCCCGAGGTCCCGCCCGAATGCTGCCACCGTTCCGACCCTAGGCACACGGGAACGCCCCCGTCCGGGATGGACGAGGGCGTTCGCGCGATCGGGATCGGGAACCCGACGAGCAGGAGCTGCCGGTCACTCGTACCGGAGCGCCTCGATCGGGTTCTGCCGTGCGGCCCGGCGTGCGGGCAACGTGCCGGCGAGGAACGCGATGAACATCACGACGAGGATGATCGTGATGACCGACGACGGCGCGAACTGCATGATCTGCAGGCCCGGCAGGTCCTTGAGCACACTGCCGGCGAGCACGTTCGAGATGCCGGTGCCGAGCAGGATCGCGACACCGGCACCGATCGCACTGCCGAGGAACCCGATGAACACCGCCTCGAGCGAGAACAGCGTGTAGACCTTGCCACCGCCCATGCCCATCGCCTTCATGAGGCCGATCTCGCGGGTGCGCTCCTGCACGCTCATGAGCAGCGTGTTGATGATGCCGAACCCGGCGGCGACGAGCGCGATCACGGCGAACGCGTTGAGGACGCCGACGATGCCGCTGATGACGGTCTGGAACTGGCCGAGCTGGTCCTGGATCGTCTGACCCGTGTAGCCGTCCTTCGACAGCGCGCTCTTCACCGTCGAGGCGGAGGCGCCACTGTCGAGGGTCGCGGTCGCGCTGGCGTACGACGTCGCGATCGACGCGGGCTTCCCGGTCTCCTGCGCCGCCTGCATCGCGTCGGTGAGGGTGGCGTTCGCTCCGGCCCCGCCGCCGAACAGCGACTCGTTCTGCACGCCGACGACCGTGGCCGTGAGGGTGTGCTCCTTGCCCTGGTAGTCGTCGACGGCCAGGGTCAGTTCCTGTCCGACAGCGGCCTTCGCGCTGCCGAGCCCGAGGTTCTTCAGGTAGTTCGTCGGCAGGAGCACCTGGTTGCCGGCGGAGGAAGCGTCGTCGAGCTGCTTGCCCGCGGCCAGGTCGGCGTCCAGTTCACCGGCGTTGGCCGCGATGTCGACGACGTACTTGCCGTCACCGGCGTGCTCGACCCACTTCGTGCTGAGCGCCACGGCCGGACGGACGGACTCGATCCCGGAGACGCCCTTGATCGTGTCGACGTCGGACTGGGACAGATACGAGAACGACGCCGGCCCACGGTCGACGCTCTGGCTCGACTCGTCGGGGTCGTACTTCGCCGGGCCGCTGTCGGTCGACGACTCGACGGTCTTCGTGATCGTCAGCGATCCGGTGTCGCCGATGGAGGCGACCTGGGTGTCGATGTAGTTGCTCACCCCGGTGCCGATCGCCGACGTGAGCGTGATCGTGAACGCGCCGATGAAGATCGCGATGACCGTGAGGGTGGTGCGGAGCTTCGACCGGAAGGTGTTCGCGACCGCGGTCTTCAAGAGGTCGAGGAAGTTCATGCGGAGTGCCTTCCGTGGTTGCCCGACGCGTCCGCCTGGTCGTTCTCGGCGCCGACCAGGAGGCCGTCGCGCACGTTGACACGTCGGTCGCAGCGCTCGGCGAGTTCCTCGTCGTGGGTGACCACCACGAGCGTGATGCCGCGCTCCCGCTGCAGCCCGAACAACATGTCCTCGACCACCTGGCCGGTGTTGGTGTCGAGGTTGCCGGTGGGCTCGTCGGCGAAGATGACGCTCGGCTCACCGACGAGTGCGCGCGCGATGACCACGCGCTGCTTCTGCCCGCCGGACAGGTCGTTCGCGTCGTTCTTCGCCTTGTCGGCCAGGCCGAGTGCGTCGAGCGCCGCCATCCCGCGGCGCTTCCGCTCGGCCCCGGTGACGCCGGCGATCTTCAGCGGCAGCACGACGTTGTCGAGCACGGAGGTCTTCGGCGTGAGGAAGAACTGCTGGAACACGAAGCCGAACGTGCTGTTCCGGGTGCGATTCACCTGCCGCGCGCTCAGCGTCGCCGCGTCGGTGCCGTCGAGCAGGATCTGCCCGGCCGACGGCTTGTCGAGCAGTGCGAGCAGGTGCATGAGCGTGGACTTGCCGGAGCCGGACTTGCCGACGATGGCGAGGCTCTCACCCTGGTTCACCTGCAGGGACACCCCCTTGAGCGCGTCGAACCGCGTTGCGCCGCGGCCGTAGGTCCTGGCGAGGCCGCGGGCCTCGAGCACGGGAGTGGTCATGCGCCCACCGTACTGTCCGCTGCACGATTGCAAGTTTGCATTTGCTGTAAGCGCTGTGACGTTCGGGTTACAGTCAGCCCATGCCCGACACCGCGCCCGCCTCCGAGATGGGCCTCCGCGACCGCAAGCGCATCGAGACCCGCCACCGCATCGCCGAGTCCGCGCGCTCGCTGGCGCTCGAGCAGGACATCGACCACACCACGATCGAGCAGATCGCCGCCCGCGCCGAGGTCTCACCGCGCACGTTCTTCAACTACTTCGAGAGCAAGGAGGACGCGGTCCTCGGGCACACCGAGCTCGACCTCGCCCCGGAGACCCTCGAGGCGCACCTGCAGACCGTCGCGGGGGAGCCGGCGGCGCAGGCGGTGGTGGACCTGGCGTTCCTGGTGTTCGGCTCCTCGTTCGGCGACGAGCACGAGCGGCTCGCCCGGAAAGAGGTCATCGTGCGCTTCCCGCAGCTGATGCGGCGGCAGGTGGCGCGGATGACCACAGTGGCCGAGGCGATGACCGGTGCGGTGCGGACGATCCTCGAGCGGGACCCGGCGTGGGGAGCCGACGCGGCGACGCCGCAAGCGGCGGAGATGCTGCTCGGCATGTGCATGACCGGGCTGCGGAGCTCCGCTCGGCACGAGGGCTCCGACCCGGAAGAGGTACGCCAGCGGGTGGTCGCGTCCATCCGGGACACCGCAGCACGGATCGCGGCCGGCTGAGCCCCCGTCAGGGCTTCGTGATGAAGCCCTCCTTGACCATCCAGTCGAAGGCGACGTCGGCAGGTTCGCGGCCCTCGACGTCCACCTGGCGGTTGAGCTCCTGCAGCACCGCGTCGGTGAGCTTCGGGGAGATCTGGTCGTAGATGCCCTTGAGCTGCGGGTACTCCTGCAGGGTCGCCGAGTCGAGCACCGGCGCGACGTTGTACGCCGGGAAGAAGCCCTTGTCGTCGCCGAGGACGGTCAGTCCGAGCGACTTGATGCGGCCGTCGGTGGTGAACACCTCGCCGAAGTTGCACTTGCCCCGGTCGGTCGCCGTGTAGACGGTGCCGGTGTCGAGGATGCTCACGTTGCGGTTCGGGATGCCGTTCGGTCCGGAGCCGCCGAGCTCCAACCCGTACTTCTCCAGCATCGGCTTGAAGCCGTCCGCACGCGAGTTGAACTCGGACTCGACGCAGAACGTGCGCTGGTCGACGGGCAGCTTCGTGATGTCGGAGAGGCTCTTCACGTTCCCGAGCTCGGACACGGCCTCGTTCCGCACGGCGAAGGCGTAGGTGTTGTTCATCGGCGCGGGTTCGAGCCAGGTGAGCCCGTTGCCGGCGTCCTCCTTCTTCACCGCCTGCCACTGTTCCGTCTTGTCCGGGATGCCCTCGGTGTGTCCCATGAAGGTCAGCCACGCGGTGCCGGTGTACTCGTACGTGAAGTCCGCACCGTGCGAGGTCATGAGCTCGCGGACCGCGACGCTGCCGGGCACGTTCGTCTCGTCGGTGACGTCGAACCCGGCGGCCTTCGCGGCGAGCACCGCGATCTTGCCGAGGACGAGCTGCTCGGTGAAGTTCTTCGACGTGACGGTGATGTGGGCACCGTCGGGCAGGTCGTCGATGTGCTCGATCGAACCGGGTCCGGCGGCGGGGACGAACGACGTCGCGGGCTGCAGGCCGCACCCGGCGAGGACGAGCGCGGTGGTGCCGGCGAGGAGCCCGGCGGCGACGGCGCGGGTGCGGCGCACGGCCGACGTGCGGCGCACGGCCGACGTGCGGCGGGTGCGGGGGCGGCGGGTCATCGGAGTCCCTTCGGTCGTGCGACCGTCTCGACCACGCGGCCGAGCCAGTCGATGGACAGGGCGAGGAGCGCCACCAGGAGCGCCCCGGAGACCAGGACCTTCGGCAGGAACAGGTTCACGCCCGTCGTGATGAGGAGGCCGAGGCCACCCGCGCCGACGAACGTCGCCAGGCTGGCGGTGCCGACGAGCAGCACGAGGGCCGTGCGGATGCCCGAGAGCATGACCGGGACGGCCAGCGGCAGCTCGACCCGCATGAGGACGCTGAACGCGCTCATGCCCATGCCGCGGCCCGCCTCGACCAGCCGGGAGTCGACGCTCTGCACGCCGATCATCGTGTTCCGGAGCACCGGCAGGATCGCGTAGAGCACGAGGGCGACGACGGCCGACCACGAGTTGAGGCCGAGCCACGCCGCGAGCAGCACGATGAGCCCGACCGCCGGGGCCGCCTGCCCGAAGTTCGCGACGGCGAGGACGTACCCGCTCACCCGGCGGAGCGGCCCGCGGGTGAGCAGGATGCCGAGCGGGATGCCGATGACGAGCACGAGCACGGTGGACTCGAGGGTGAGCACGAGGTGCTGCCCGGTCAGCGCGAGGATGTCACTCGGGTTGAGCGTGGTGCGCTCGGTGGGGGTGAGGTCCGCCGTGGCGAGCCAGATCGCGAACCCGGCGAGCACCACGAGGATGGCGATCGGCTGGAACAGCAGGCCCTTCCACGACGTCCTCGCCCCGGTGGCGGGTCCGGCGGCCGGTGCCGCGGCGACAGCGCTCACAGCTCCTCCCCGGTGGGCATGGCCGCCGACGGGGACGGCATCGTCTCGATCGGGTTCGTGTTGGTCCCCACGGGCGTGTAGGCCTGGTCGCCCGCGGCAGCAGCACGTGACCGGGTGATCGCCTCCATGACGGTCTCCACGGTGATGACCCCGCGGAACGCGTCCCGCCGTCCGGTCACGAGGGCGGCACCGGCGCTCGAGACGAGCATCGTGTCGAGCGCGTCGTTGAGGGTCGCCGCTTCACCGACGACGGGCAGGTCCGGCTCGACGCCGTCCGGGATCCGGGTGAGGCGCTCGAGCTGGCGCTTGCTCGGCCACCCGATCGGCCGCTGACGCTGGTCGACGACGACCGCGTGCTGGTGGCCGCCGGCCTCGTTCATCCGCTGGAGCACGGCCTGCGCCTCCTCGCCGGGCGAGCACGTGACCGCGGACTCCACCTCGACGTCGCGCACCCGGTTCAGGGTGAGCTGCTTGAGGCCGGCGCCGGAACCGATGAAGTTCTCCACGAACTCGTTCGCCGGCTCGGCGAGGATCCGCTCCGGGGTGTCGTACTGCACGATGTGCGCGCCCTCGGTGAAGATGACGATCCAGTCGCCGAGCTTCACGGCCTCGTCGAAGTCGTGCGTGACGATGACGATCGTCTTGTGCAGTTCCTCCTGGATGCGGAGGAGCTCGTCCTGCAGGCGCTGCCGCGTGATCGGGTCGACGGCGCCGAACGGCTCGTCCATGAGCAGGACGGGCGGGTCCGCGGCGAGCGCCCGGGCGACGCCGACGCGCTGCTGCTGTCCGCCGGAGAGTTCGCGGGGGAAGCGGTCGCGGTAGGTGTCGGGGTCGAGGGAGACCAGGTCGAGCAGTTCGTCGACGCGCGCGGCGACCTTCTCCTTCGACCAGCCGAGCATCTTCGGGACGATCGCGATGTTCGCCGCGACGGTCATGTGCGGGAAGAGCCCGCCGGCCTGGATGACGTAGCCCATCCGGCGGCGGAGCTCGTCGCCGTCGATGCCCGTGACGTCGTCGTCGCCGACCACGATGCGTCCCTCGGTGGGCTCGATGAGTCGGTTGATCATCTTGAGCGTGGTCGTCTTGCCGCACCCGGACGGGCCGACGAGCATGACGATCTTGCCGGCCGGGATCTCGAGGGTGATGCCGTCGACGGCGGGCTTCGTCTGGCCGGGGTACCGCTTGGTGACCTCGTCGAGCAGGATGCTGCGGCCGGTGACGTCCCCGTCTGGAGCGGTGGTGGTGGCGGAGTCAGTGCTGGACACGGATACCTCTCGAGATGGTCAGGCGGCCGAGGCCGATGAGGAGCAGATCGAGGACGAGGGCGAGCAGGACGACGCCGATCACCCCCACGGTGACGGAGAACAGGGCGTTGGCGCCGCCGAGGCGGGACAGTCCGGAGAAGATGAAACCGCCGAGTCCGGGGCCGAGGGCGTACGCGGCGATCGCAGCGATGCCCATCACCATCTGGGCCGACACCCGGACGCCGCTGAGGATGATCGGCCACGCCATCGGGAGTTCGATCTGCAGCAGGGTCCGGAACCGGCTCATGCCGATGCCGCGCGCCGACTCGACCACCGTCGGCGGGATCTCGGCGAGGCCGACGACCGCGCTGCGGAGGATCGGCAGGGTGGCGAAGAAGACGACGGTCACGACGGACGGCACGACGCCGAAACCGAGCGGGACGATGAGCAGGCCGATCACCGCGAACGACGGCAGGGTGAGGCCGATGGCGGACACCCCGTTGGCGACCGAGGTCAGCCGTTCGCTGCGGTAGACGAGTGTGGCGAGCACCACGGCGATGAGCGTGGCGAGCACCGTGCACTGGACGACCAGTGAGAAGTGCTGCCACGACGCGAACCAGATCTGGTCCCACCGCTCCCCGATGTACTGGAACACGCGGAAGCGCTCCTCTCCGGTCGGCCGAAGTGCCCACGGTTCGGGGCACAAGCGCCTTCGAACCTACGCAGGTCACGCCGAGGTGCTGGACATCTGGGCGTCGACGGGGCTGCTCGGACACTGTCGATCGACGACGAATCCCTGATCAGCCCGGATGTACACCCCGGCTCCTGGGAGAACGGTAACGATCCCGAGGAGTGTTCGGCTATGCGCCCAGGCCGCGGAGGCCCGACCGCTCCGCGATGTCGACCAGCATCTCCCGCCACTCGACCCACTCGTCCGCGGTCTTCTCGGCGAGGTTGCCGTCCCCGTCGCCCGCGCGGCCGTCGAGCATCTCGCGGACGATGTCGGCGTGGCCCGCGTGCCGTGCGGTCTCGTACGCCATGTGCACGAGGATCCGCTGCAGCGTCACGTCACGGCGTTCCTCGGGCCACCAGGGGACCACCCCGTGGGCGTCGAGGTCGAGCGCCTCGATGGTGGCGTCCGCGTGCGCGGCGCTCCGGTGGTGGAACGCGACGACGTCGTCGAGGGTCTCGTCGGCCGTCGCGTACATGTCGTCGCCCGCGTCGGAGTCGAGCCAGGCCGGCGCGTCCGGCAGCGGGCGGTCGAACACCTCGCCGAAGTACCCGGCCTGCACGCCGGCGACGTGCTTCACCAGCCCGAGCACGTTCGTGCCGGTGGGCGTGACCGGCCAGCGCGCCTGGCGTTCGGCGAGGCCGTCGAGCTTGGCGAGGAGCGCGCCCCGGTGCTTCTGCAGGTAGCGGTGGAGCGTCTGCTTCACGTCCGCGGCGTCGGTGGTCGGCGCCGACGGTACTGCCGGCGCCGCCTGCGCTGCCGGTGCTGGGTGGACTTCGGGGACCGGATCGGCGCTGCTCATGCCCTCGATCGTGCCACCGCTCGCTCACGGACGCGCTCCGACTCGAGCACGGCGACGCGCTCGGCCGTCAGGAGCAGCCCGGCGACCTCACCCGAGTTCCGGGCGGGGGAGTCGTTCCAGCTCGTCAGGTCACGTACGCGGCCCATCCGGATGTCCGGCGCGGGGCACCAGAGCACCGGCTGCCCTTCCTCGGCGGCGAGCGCGTGCCAGACCAGGTCGAGGGCACGCTGCACCTCCTGCGAGTGCACGGCGTGCGGACCGCCGGCGGCGGAGACGACCGACCCGACGAGGCAGGCGGCCACGAGCGGTCGGCCCTGCACGTCCATCGCGGCGGCACTGGACGCCTTCCGCATGCGTCCGTGTTCGTCGACGTACGCGAACCACGCGTGCTGGATCCACCCCCGCTCGATGACGCTGCGAGCACCGGAGAGCAGGCGTTCGAGGTCGCTGAGCTCCTGCAGCCGCGCTTCCACCCGGCGGACGCGTGCTGCGTCGCGACGGGCGGAGAACCGGTCGAGGAGTCCGCGGAAGCCGGTGCGGGTCGGGGCGGACGGGACGGGAGAGGCGTCGGTGGCGACGTCGTGCTGGACGCGGAACTCGAGGGTCATGACGGCCCCTCCGATCTTCACGTGCACGGATGGTGAGGGAACGATAGCCCCGGCCCGGCTCAGCCGTCCAGCAGTTCGTCGATCGCGCGGTGCGCGACCGCCCGGAACGTGCGGTCGTCGGACAGGGACAGGGCCGATGCGATCGAGACCGCCCAGCCCCGCGCCCGTTCCCAGGTGTCGTCGTCGGCGGTGACGAGTCCGCGGAAGGTGCCCCGCGCCTCCCGGTCGAGCGTCAGCCACGCGGTCGCGAGGTCGACAGCGGGGTCCCCGGCGGTCACGTCGCCGAAGTCGACGACGGCGGACAGACGGAGGTCGCCGGACGGCGATGCGTCGACGAGCACGTTGAACGGGTGCAGGTCACCGTGCACCCAGACGGGAGGCCCGGCGTACGCGGGCAGGGCGGCCGCTGCCCGCCAGACTGCCGCCAGTTCCCGTGCCCGGGGCACGTCATCGGAGTCGAGTCGCGTCAGCACCGCCTCGCTCCGGGTCGCGAGCGGGACCGCGCGGACCGGGTTGACCGGGGCGTCGGCGGGGGCGGGCACGTGCAGGAGGCCGAGGAACGCGGCGAGGCCCTCCGCGACGTGGACACCGCCGGCGCGGTCCCCGACAGGGGCGCCCGGCAGCCACCGGACGACGCTCCAGGACCACGGGTACCCGAGCGCCGGTCGACCGGTGCGCACCGGGTCCGGCACGGGGACGACCGCCGCCACGCGCTGCGCGATGCCCGGGAGCCAGCGCTGCTCGTGCTCGATGAGCGCGGCGGCCGCTGCTCGCCGGGGCAGGCGGACGGCGAGCAGGTCCCCGAGCCGCACGATCACGTTGTCCCAGCCGTTCGCGACGACCTCGAGCGGCAGGTCGGCCAGGTCCGGGTGCTGGTCGCGGAGCAGGGCGCGGACGAGCGGCACGTCGACGTCGACCTCGGCGGCGGGAGTGGCCATCGGCTCAGGGTAGTGCTCACGGTCGACTCGGGACGGGCTCGGGCTGTCCGCGGCACCCGTGAACGGGGGCGGGAGCCGGATCGACGCTCTTGGTATCCTCACAGGGAACGGTGACGTGGGTGTCCCTGGGGGGACCCGCGTCGCGTCGGTCCCGCCCGGTCAGGAACCCGTCGGCAGCGGTGCGATGACGGCCACCAGTCGGGGGATCTCCGGCCGCATCCGCTCCGTGACGATCGCGGCGAGCAGCACGGTCCAGAGTTCGCGGAGCCGGTCGTACAGGTCCGCCCGGTCGGCGAGCACGTCCGACACGGTCTGCACCCCGGTGTACGCCGGGATCACCACGCGCCCGACGAGTTCCGGGTCCCAGGCCGGGTCGACCTCACCCGCGTCGATGCCCTGGCGCACGAGCTGCGTGACGACGGCGATCCAGTCGGTGTACGGGTCCTGCCGGGCGACGTCGGACGTGGCCGCCTCGGTGGAGAGCCGGATGCCGGCGCTCACGACGACCTCGTGGACCATCTGCGACGCGAGCCCCTGCGACATCCACATGAGCACCTCCAGCGGCGTCGTGCCCCGCGCCGCTGCTGCTTCGCCGTACTGCCGGGACACCTCGTGCTGCCGTGCGATCACGGCCCCGGCGAGGTCGGCCTTCGACGTGAAGTGGAAGTACAGCGCGCCCTTCGTGAGCCCGGCCCGCTCGGCCACGGCGTCCATCGAGGCGCCGGTGTACCCGCGTTCGTCGAACTCGCCCGCGGCGGCTTCGATGATCGCGGCGCGCGTGGCGACCGCCCGCTGCTGCCGCGTGCGACCGTCCTGCACCATCGTCGACCTCCGCAGTCGATCGTACCGAGGGCCCCGAGTCGTTCCCGGCCATTCGTTCCCGGCCCGGCCGCGTTCGGCGGACCACCGGGTTCCTCCCCGGCGGACTGTCGTACGGTTCCGGGCATGGACGGATGGCGGAACCCCACGCGCTGGGCTCGGACCGGGCGGTGGCTCCTGCTGCCGATCGCCGTGCTCGACTGGGTGGCGCTGGCGCCGCAGACCATCGTCGTGCTGGCGTTCCTCATCGCCGTGCTGGGTCTCGCCGGCATCGCCGCCGCCCTCGTCGCCCACATGCTGCGGCGATCCCGCGGGGCGATGGCGGGCGTCGGCATCGCGCTGCTGCTCGGCGGGCTCGTGGTGTTCGGCCTCGACCCGTTCCCCGGTTCGTTCCCGCTCATCGACCCGTGGTGGCCGGAGTCGATCACCCAGCCGCAGGTCGTCGGCAGCGCCTACTGGCAGCTCGCCGGCCTCGGGATCGAGCTCGCCGGTGTCGGCATGCTCGCCACCCTGCTCGTCGTGACCCTCACCGGGAAGCCCACGCGCCGCTAGACCACCGACACTCCTTTTTCGCGTTGTCGGATCCGGACCGCGGGCCCCGCGCTTCGCCGGCCGGATCCGACATCTGTGCGAGAGAACCTGTCCTCGCGACGCGCTCGACCGACCGACGCATGGCCCGGACGGAGCTGTAGCCGAAGGTCCGCGCAACCGTCTCCTCGTCGGCGCCGTCGAGCAACGCCCCGCGGACCGGCAGCGTCCGCCACCACCGCTGGAACCCGTCGGGCGTCCGGCCGGTGGTCTCGCGGAAGCGCCGCAGCAGCGTGCGGTCGGTCACGTTCGTGATCCGTGCCAGCTCCGGGACCGGCACCGCATCCGTGGAGTGGACGATCCGCTCGACGGCGCGGCGCAAGCTGCCGTCGCGGAGAACCGGAGGCGTCCACCGGTCGAGGAGTGCGGTGACGATCACCCCGGCGAGGGCGTCCCGCTGCAGACCGCCCCGGGACCCCGCGGACAGGTCGTCGAGGAGCTGATGGGCTTCGCGGACGACCAGCGTCGTCGGCGTCCACTCCTCCGAGCTGAGCACCGGAGGGAGTGCCAGGACCTCGGGTTCGAGCGGGCCGAACGCCGCCGTGCCGTGGAAGACTCCCGAGTCCGCGAAGGATTCGGGCTCGTCGAACGCACCGAGCAGGCCGGACTCCCGCAGCAGTTCGACCATCGACGCATCGACTGCGGGTGGACCCGAGCCCTCCGCGCCCGCCCGGATCGACACCTCGCCGTCGGACCGGACTAGTGCAGCATCGCCCTGGTGGAGGTACGCGAAGGCGGTCCCCGATGCCAGCCAGAGCGGTCGGTGCTCCGTCGAGACCCAGACGAACCGTCCCACCTCGCACGGCACCACGAAGGTCCAGTCAGAGTCCCGGTCGGCCGGCACCGCCGCACCGAAGCGCGCGGAGAGTCCGACGAGGTCGGTCATCGCCTGGAACACGTCGGAGCTCTGCACGCGACGATCGTGGCAGGGCGACGGGCCCCGCCGGTCCGAGGAGGCCGAGCCTGTGGGGAGGCCAGGCCCTGTGGAGAACGGCGGTCAGTTCCGGGTCAGGACCAGGAGCGTCCCGCGCTCCGAGGACTCACGGACGCGGTCGACGAGCTCGGCGCCGTCGGCGGTCGTCCGCACCAGCTCGACCAGCGCGTCGAGGTCACCGATGCCCGCGAGCACCCCGTCGGTGCACAGCACGACACGGTCACCCGGCGCGAGCTCCCGGGAACCCGCGGTCCGCGGTGAACCGGCGGGCTGGAGCCCGATCGGCAGGTCGAGCGACCGCAGTGCCTCGTCGCTGCCGTCCGCGCGCACCAGCACGGCGAGACCGTGTCCGGCGTCACCGAGGTCGACGTGACCCGACGCGGGGTCGAGCCGCAGGTGGAAGAGCGACCCCACCGTGTCCGCAGCCGACAGGTCGGCGGCGACCTGCGCCTCCAGGCCGGGGAAGGCGACCTCCATCGGGACGTCCGTCCGTGCGATCACCGCAGCCCGCACGGATGCCGCGAGGAGCGCGGCGGCACGACCTGCTGCCGGCACCGCACCGACGGTGAGGTGGAGCCGGCCGTCGGCGGCCACCCGCCAGTCCGCGACGTCACCGGCGTCCGCACTCGGTCGGGACAGGACGTCGAGGTCGTAGCCCGGCACCTGGACGGGTCCCGGGACGAGGCCGTCGACGACCCGGCGGACCCGGTCGTCCTCGATCGAGTGCACGAGTTCGCGCTCTGCCCAGTGCGCGAGGTCCCGCAGCAGGTCGAGTTCCTCGGCGGACAGGGTCCGGGGTGCGGCGTCCATGACGCAGAGCGTGCCGACCCGTGTGCCGTCGAGCATCGTCAGGGGTGCGCCCGCGTAGAACCGGACGCCCTGCTCGGTGACCGCGGCGAGGTGCGCGAACCGGGGGTCGAGCGTCGCGTCCGGCACCACCATCGGCTCGTCACTCAGCACCGTCGTCGAGCAGAACACCTGCTCGTCCGGTGCGCTCCCGCCCTGCTGCCAGCCCTGCGTGGACTGCGCGGTGACGAGGCCGTCGTGGACGAGGTTGAGGAAGCTCAGCGGGACCCCGAAGGCCTCCTGCGTCATCCGGGTGATGCGGTCGAAGCGTTCCTCGGGGCCGTTGCCGAGGACGCCGAGCGCCTCGACCACGGCCGAGCGGTGCGCTGCGGCGTCGTGCGGTGTCACGCGGTCTGGCTCCCCGTGTCCTGGCGCAGGAACCAGTCCCGCGGGTGCTGGTCCGCGGTGAGCTCGCGGCGTCCGGACACCGGTGCGGCCCACTGCGCGGCGTTCGAGAGCACCCGCTGGATGTCCGGGTGGTGGTACACCGGGTACTCCTGGTCGCCGGGGGAGAAGTAGAACACCCGACCGAGACCGCGGCGGTACGCGACGCCGGAGCGGAACACCTCGCCGCCGGCGAACGTGGACAGGAAGACCTCCTCGTCGGGTCGCGGGATGTCGAAGTACTCGCCGTACATCTCCTGGCGCTCGATGACGATCGGGTGCGGCACCCCGGCGGCGATCGGGTGCTCCGGTGCGACCGTCCAGACGAGTTCGCGTTCGCCGTCGTTCCGCCACTTCAGGGAGCACGTGGTGCCCATGAGTCGCTTGAACGGCTTCGAGTAGTGCCCGGAGTGCAGCACCACGAGGCCCATCCCGGCGTGGACGGCGTCGACCACCCGCGAGACGACCTCGTCGGAGACCTCGTCGTGTGCGGCGTGCCCCCACCAGAACAGCACGTCGGTGGTGGCCAGGCGCTCGGCGGTCAGGCCGTGCTCGGGTTCCTGCAGCGTGGCGGTGGAGACCTCTGCGGTGGGCTGGAGTGCGCGGAGCGCGGCGGCGATCACGGTGTGCATGCCGTCGGGGTAGTGCTCGACGACCGTCGCGTCACCGCGGGTCTCGTGCACGTTCTCGTTCCAGACGACGATGTTCAGGGGACGGTTCTCGGTCGGCGTCGACATGCCCACGACGCTACCCGTCACCGGCGTCGAATCGATACGAGGAACGGAGTGTCGGGCCCATCGGTGCCCGTTCGGCCGTGTCGGCGGTTTCCCGGGCCGGGTCCGTCACGATGGCCGCATGACTCCCCGCTCCCTGTTCCGGGCCGCCGCGATCGCCGAACTCGTCACCTGGACCCTGCTCATCGCGGGGATGGTGCTGAAGTACGGCCTCGACGCCGGCGACTGGGGCGTGCGGATCGGTGGTGGGGTGCACGGGTTCGTGTTCCTCGCGTACCTCGTGCTCACGACCGTCGTCGCGGTGAACCAGCGGTGGTCCTTCGGCGCGCTCGTCCTCGGGTGGGCGAGCGCCGTCGTGCCGTACGCGACGGTGCCGTTCGAGGTCGCGGTCGCACGGCGCGGGATGCTCGACGGTCCGTGGCGGCGGTCGCCCGACCTCGGCGAGCGCTCCGGGTTCTGGGACCGGCTGCTCTTCGTCGTCGTCCGTCGGCCCGCGGTCGCCGCGGGCATCGGCGTCGTGGCGGTCGTCCTCGTCTTCGCCGGCCTGCTGGTGGTGGGCCCGCCGCGCGTCGGTTCGTGACACGACCGGAAGGCGGACGGGAGGCGCGGTGCCAGCTGGCACCGCGCCTCCCGTCCGCCTGTGGGTGCGTCTAGAGCGCGGCGAGCACCGCGTTCAACGTGGCGGACGGGCGCATCACGGCGCTCGTCTTCGCGTCGTCCGGGCGGTAGTAGCCGCCGATGTCCGCCGGGTGTCCCTGCACCGCGACCAGCTCGTCGACGATCGTCTGCTCCTCGGTGCCGAGCGCTCCCGCGATCTCCGCGAACGCCGCTGCGAGCTCGGTGTCCTCGGTCTGCGCCGCCAGCTCTTCCGCCCAGTACTTCGCCAGGAAGAAGTGGCTGCCACGGTTGTCGATCGAGCCGAGCTTCCGGCCGGGCGACTTGTCCTGCTCGAGGAACGTGCCGGTCGCACGGTCCAGCGTCTCGCCGAGGATGCGGGCGCGCGCGTTACCGGTGACACCGGCGAGGTGCTCGAGGCTGACCGCGAGCGCGAGGAACTCGCCGAGGCTGTCCCAGCGCAGGTAGTTCTGCTGCACGAGCTGCTGCACGTGCTTCGGCGCCGAACCGCCGGCACCGGTCTCGAACAGGCCGCCGCCGCCGAGGAGCGGGACGACGGAGAGCATCTTCGCCGAGGTGCCGAGCTCCATGATCGGGAACAGGTCGGTGAGGTAGTCGCGGAGGACGTTGCCCGTGACCGAGATGGTGTCCTCGCCGCGGCGGATGCGCTCGAGCGAGTAGCGCATCGCGTCCTCGGGGGAGTGGATCTCGATCTCGAGGCCCTCGGTGTCGTGCTCGCCGAGGTACTCGCGCACCAGGCCGATGAGGTTCGCGTCGTGCGCACGGGTCTCGTCGAGCCAGAACACCGCGGGCGAGCCGGACGCACGGGCACGCGTGACGGCGAGCTTCACCCAGTCGCGGATGGCGACGTCCTTGGTCTGGCAGGCGCGCCAGATGTCGCCGGGCTCGACGTCGTGCTCGATGACCGTCTCGCCGGAGGCCGTGGTGACGCGGACCTTGCCGGCGGCGGGGACCTCGAACGTCTTGTCGTGCGAGCCGTACTCCTCGGCCTTCTGCGCCATCAGGCCGACGTTCGGCACCGAGCCCATCGTGGCCGGGTCGAACGCGCCGTTCGCGCGGCAGTCCTCGATGACGGCCTGGTAGATGCCGGCGTAGCTGGAGTCCGGGATGACCGCGAGGGTGTCGTGCTCGTCGCCGTCCGGGCCCCACATGTGCCCGGAGGTGCGGATCATCGCCGGCATGGACGCGTCGACGATGACGTCGCTCGGGACGTGCAGGTTCGTGATGCCCTTGTCCGAGTCGACCATGGCGAGCTCGGGGCCGGCGTCGATGCCGTCCGCGAAGGCCTGCTTAATCTCCGCACCGTTCGGCACGGCGTCGAGGCCGGCGAGGATCGAGCCGAGACCGTCGTTCGGGTTGAGGCCGGCGGCGACCAGGTCGTCCCCGAAGCGCTCGAAGACGCTCGGGAAGAAGGCGCGGATGACGTGGCCGAAGATGATCGGGTCGGAGACCTTCATCATCGTGGCCTTGAGGTGCACGGAGAACAGGACGTCCAGCTCGGCGGCGCGCTGGATCTGCTCCTTCAGGAAGGCCTCGAGCGCGGCGACGTGCAGCACGGTGCCGTCGACGACCTCGCCCGCGAGGACGGGGATCGACTGCTTGAGGACCGTGGTCGCGCCGTCGGTTCCGACGAACTCGATGGTGAGGACGTCGTCGGCGGGGGCGATCCAGGACTGCTCGTTCGAGCGGAAGTCGTCGACCCCCATGGTCACGACGTTCGTCTTCGAGTCGGAGCTCCACGCGCCCATGCGGTGCGGGTGCTTGCGGGCGTAGTTCTTCACCGAGAGCGGGGCGCGGCGGTCGGAGTTGCCCTCGCGGAGGACGGGGTTCACGGCGCTGCCCATCGTGCGGGAGTAACGGGCGCGGGCGTCGCGCTCCTCGTCCGTCTTGGGCTCGTCCGGGTAGTCGGGCAGGTCGTAGCCCTGCGACTGGAGTTCCTTGATCGCGGCCTTGAGCTGCGGGATCGACGCCGAGATGTTCGGCAGCTTGATGATGTTCGCCTCGGGGGACTTCGCCAGCTCACCGAGCTCGGCGAGGGCGTCGTCCAGGCGCTGCTCGGCGGTGAGCCGCTCCGGGAACTGGGCGATGATCCGGCTGGAGAGCGAGATGTCGCGGGTCTCGACGTCGACACCCGCGGTGCCGGCGAAGGCCTGGATGACCGGGAGGAAGGAGTGGGTGGCGAGGAACGGCGCCTCGTCCGTGAGGGTGTAGATGATCTTGGCCATGCTGGCGGGTACTCCCTTGTTCGACCGTCGGTACATCCACGCTACTCGCGCCGCGGGATGTCTCGACATCAAGATACATGGTGCGTCCTGCGCGCAGCAGACACCCGGCTGTCTTCCTGGAGGCGCACTGACGTCACATAGGAACGTCACCTGCAATGGACTCCCGCGGCACCAGGGCCGCGGTCGGCCAGGAGAGGAGCGCACCATGCGCACACGTCAGACGCCGGAGGACTTCGGCTGGTCCGCGGAGGACCTCCGTTCCGCCTACGCCGTGGACGGCAGTGGACCGCACCGGTACGCACCCGACGGGTCCGGCCCGTTCTCGTACGACGAGGACGGCTCCGGGCCGTGGCTGGTCGGGCCGTCACCGCGCCAGGGATCCGCCCGGTCGGCGCCGCGGGGCCGCGGGTCGGGATCGCCCCTGCGGCGGATCGGGACGGCGGTCACCGGCGGTGCGCTCGCCCTCGTGCTCGCCGTCGGCAGCGTGGCGGTGGTCGCGCACGTCGCTCCTCCACACCACGGCGTCAGCGCCTCCGCGATCCACACCGGGGAACCCGACGGGGACTGACCGCCGGATCGGTGCCACGCTGGGCGGGTGACCGAACTCCTCGTCGTCGGCGTCATCGCCGTCATCGCCATCGCCGGCGCCGCCGTGCTCGGTCCGCGGATCGGCGTCGCGGCTCCGCTCGTGCTCGTCGCGGTCGGGATCGTCGCCAGCCTGGTGCCGTGGATCCCGACGGCCGAGATCGAACCCGAGTGGATCCTCGCCGGGGTCCTGCCGCCGCTGCTGTACTCGTCGGCCGTGTCGATGCCGTCGATGAACTTCCGGCGCGAGTTCGGCGCCATCAGCGGGCTGTCGGTCCTGCTCGTCATCGCGTCGAGCCTCGTGCTCGGACTCTTCTTCGCCTGGGTGGTGCCGGGCCTCGGGTTCTGGTGGGGCATCGCCCTCGGCGCGATCGTCAGCCCGACCGACGCCGTCGCGACCTCGATCGTGAAGCAGACCTCGGTGTCGCGCCGGGCGATCTCGATCCTCGACGGGGAGTCGCTCCTCAACGACGCCACCGCGCTCGTGCTCCTGCGCACGGCCATCGCCGCGGCTGCCGCCTCGTTCTCGTTCTGGGGCGCGCTCGGCGACTTCGCGAGGGCCGTCGCCATCGCCGTCGTCATCGGCTGGTTCGTCGGATGGGTGAACGTGTTCGTCCGCGCCCGGGTGCCGAACGCCGCCGTCAACACGGCGCTCTCCTTCGCTGTGCCGTTCATCGCCGCCGTCCCGACCGAGCTGCTGCACGGGTCCGGGCTCGTCGCGGCCGTCGTCGCCGGGCTGTTCACCGGGATCGTCGGACCGCGGAGGCTCCCGCCCGGGCACCGGCTCTCGGACGCGCAGAACTGGCAGACGATCGAGCTCGTGCTCGAGGGAGCGGTGTTCCTGACGATGGGCTACCAGCTCGCGGGGATCCTCGGCGACGTGCAGCGGGCGCACTCCGGCGTCGGGCCCGCGCTCCTCATCGCCGTCGGGGCCCTCGTGCTCACGGTGCTCGTGCGGGCGGCGTACGTCGTGCCGCTCCTGCTCGCGCTGTCGGGGAGCGCCAAGCGCGGCGAACGCATGCAGTCCCGCTTCGAGGAGATGCACGCCGGCGACCGTGACGCCATGAGCGAGGTCATCCGCGAGCACCGACCCGGCAACCGTGCGCCCTCCGAGCGGGAACTCGACCGGTTCACGACGCGTGTGCGACGGACCCTGGCGGACATCGCGTACTTCACGAAGGCACCGCTCGGCTGGCGGGAGGGCGCCACGGTCGTCTGGGCGGGGATGCGCGGCGCCGTGACCGTGGCCGCGGCGCAGACCCTCCCCGAGGACCTCACCCCGCAGCGTTCCCTCCTGGTGTTCATCGCGTTCGCGGTGGCGCTCCTCTCGCTCGTCGTCCAGGGCAGCACGATCGGGCCGCTCGTCCGGCGCATCGCAGCTCCGGTGACGGACAGCGCCGAGAAGGACCTCGAGGAACGTCAGCGGCTGCTCGAGCTCATGCGGACGGCGGCGGAGCAGATCCCCGACGCGCACGACGACGACGGCCCCCGGACGCAGCAGGAACTGCGGGCGGCCGACCCCGCGGAGCTCCGGGCGTGGATGGGACGCGAGAAGACCCGGCGGCTGGCCGTGCTCGAGGCGCAGCGCGCGGCGATCCTCGACGCCCGCGACGACGGGACGTTCGACGCCGAGGTGCTCGAGTCGATGCTGCAGAACCTCGACGCCGAGCAGATCGCGCTCGAGCTCCGGGGTGCGCCGGCCCGCTGATCGGGTCGTCGCCGATCGAGTCAGTGGCCGATCGGGTCAGTGCCCGATCGGGTCAGTGGCCGATCGACACCCGGAAGACGCGCACCCCGGCGGCACGCAGCCCGGCGACCCCGAGCCGCATCCGGAAGCTCCGGAAGGGCCGCTCGAACCCGGACGGCGCCGACGCCGCACTGATCTGGTGCAGCACCTCCGAGGTCAGCGTCCGCTCGACCTTCGGCGCGAGACGGGTCAACCCGGAGACCGTCACCACGATCTGCACCGCGTTCGGCGCGAGCAGCGGCTCGATCGTCTCCGCGGTCTCCTGCGCCCGGTGGAAGGCGGGGTCGTCGCCCCGCCGCCGGATCGCGATCACGGCGAGTTCGGCGTGCCCGGTCTCCCCCGGATCCGGCAGGTCGTCGGCGCCGACCACCCGCATCCTCGAGGCGTCCACACCGGCCCGGACGGCCGCCGCGCGCAACACCGGCAGGAGGTCCTGGGTGCCGGCGAGCACGACGTCGGCGACCCGCAGGTCGATGGGTTCGTGCCGGTCACGGGGCGCTCGGGCCATGTCCAGGGTCCTTTCCGCTCGCTCATCGGCGACACTACCGAGCACCGGGGTCGGGCGGGCGGAACCGCCGGTCCGGTCAGGACCCTCGCAGCGCGTTCGGTAACGGTGAGATCACGAAACGACCTGTACAAAGCGACAGAGTCGTGCAGAATGGTGGGCGGCCATGACGACACCACGCGAAACCGACCAGCACCCGGGGACCCCGGTGGTGCACCTGTCCCGTCGCGCAGCCCTCGAGGCCGAGCGCGCCGCCGCCCGCAGGCCGGCGAAGCCGGCACGGCAGGTCGCGAAGCCAGCACGGCAGGTCGCGAAGCCAGCACGGCAGGTTGCGAAGCCGGCACGCCAGCCGGCGAGGCCAGCGGTGCCGCAGCAGCGGGTCGTCAGCCGGCCCGCGGCGACGGTGAGCCGCACGACTGACGCACCACGTGCCTCCAGGCCGAAGCGCGTGACCGGACCACAGCGCGCCACCAGGATCACGCTGACGAGCGCCCTCGCCGCACTCGCGATGTTCGCCGCCTCCGCGATGCCCGCACACGCGAGCGCCGGCACGTCGATGGCGACCTCGACCCTCGCGCCCACCGTCCGCACCCAGGACTACGCGGTCACCCAGGCCATCTCGGCCAGTGCCCTCGACCGCGACGAGTTCACCGTCGGCGGCGGGGCGGCCGGTGCTCCCGGTACGGCCGTGTCGTACGGCGGCGAGATCCGGTCGCCGTTCCCCGGGCCGGTCCGGATGAGCTCGGGCTTCGGCTACCGCTCGGCTCCGTGCGGGGCGTGCTCGTCGCTGCACCAGGGCCTCGACTTCAACCCCGGCATGGGCGCACCGATCGGCGCCGTCGCCGCGGGAACCGTGCGCGTCTCGGGCACGTACTTCTCGTACGGCACCGCGGTCGTCATCGACCACATGGTCGACGGCCGCGAGGTCTCGACGCTCTACGGGCACATGATCCCGGGCTCGTCCCCGCTCAAGGTCGGCGACACCGTCGAGGCCGGCGAGTTCATCGGCAAGGTCGGCTCCTCCGGGGTCTCGACGGGTGCGCACCTGCACCTCGAGGTGCTCATGGACGGCGTCACGCCGATCGACCCGAAGGCCTGGCTCGAAGCGCGCATCGGGCGTTCCCTCACCGCCTAGGGCCCACCCGGGTACGGGCAGGGCCTGCCTGCGACCCGGAGGGGACGTACGCTCGTCCCATGGGTATCGACGTGCGCAACGAGATCCGCGACTTCCTGTCCTCGAGGCGGGCGCGGCTCACCCCCGAGCAGGTCGGCATGCCCTCGTTCGGCGGTGGGGTCCGGCGGGTGCCGGGGCTCCGACGGCACGAGGTCGCCATGCTCGCCGGTGTCAGCGTCGACTACTACACGCGGCTCGAGCGGGGCTCGCTCAAGGGTGTCTCCGACGGCGTGCTCGACGGGCTCGCGAGTGCCCTGCAGCTCGACGAGGACGAGCGCGTGCACCTCTGGGACCTCGCGCGGCTCGCGAACTCCGGCGTGAAGGTGATGCACCGCAACGTCCCGACCCGGGTCCGTCCCGGCGTGCAGCGGCTGCTCGACGCGATCACCGGAGCGCCCGCCTGGGTCCGGAACGAGCGCGGTGACGTCGTCGCCACGAACGAGCTCGGCCACGCCCTGTACTCGCCGATGTTCGCCGGCCCCGGGCGTCCCGTGAACACCGCACGCTTCACCTTCCTCGACCCGGCCGCGAAGGAGTTCTTCCCGGACTGGGCGCAGACGGCACGGGACTCGGTCGCGATCCTCCGCGCGGCCGCGGTGTCGAACCCGTGCGAGCCCGGCCTTGTGACCCTCGTCGGGGAGCTCTCCACCCGCAGCGAGGAGTTCCGCACCTGGTGGGCCGCGCACGACGTCCGCATGCACCGCACCGGCAAGAAGCGGATCATGCACCCGATCGTCGGCGAGCTGCGCCTCGACTACGAGGCGCTCGAACTCGTCGCCGACCCGGGCCTCGTGATGTTCACGTACTCGGCCGAGCCGGGCAGCGAGTCCGAGCGGTCCCTGTCACTCCTCGGCTCGTGGGCTGCCACCGAGCGGGCCGAGCAGGAGCAAGCCGAGCACGACGCCGAGCGCCGCCGGTCCGACGCCGAGCGCCAGTCCGAGTCCGTCGACTGACCCGTGTCCGCTCCGGACCCCGAGAAGTACCGCCGCACCGAGCCTGCGTTCGCCCGAGCCGTCGCCGCGGCCCTCGGTGATGCCCGGACGGTCCTGGACGTCGGGTCGAGTGCCGTCTCCTACGCGCCGACCGGCCGCGAGGTCACCACGATCGACGCCGCCGCGTTCGCCGACCAGCCGGACGCCGACGCCGCGTTCGACGCCGGGTTCGACGCCGCGCTGACGACCTTCGCGCTCGACCGGTGGGACGACCTCGAGCACGGGCTGGCCGAGGTACGCCGGGTCACCCGCGGTCCGATCGTCGCGCTGACGTTCGACCCCGACCGCGTCGGGGACTCCTGGCTCGCCGAGTACGCCCCCGAGGTCACGGCCGCCGAGGCACGGCGCTGGCCCGCGCTGTCCCGGATCGCCGACGCGCTCGGCGGGGACACCGTCACGAGCACCCCGCTGCCGATCCCCTTCACGTGCGTCGACGGGTTCTCCGAGGCGTACTACGCGCGACCCGAGCGGCTCCTCGACGCAGCAGCCCGGCAGGCGGACCCGGCGTGGGCCGCCGTCGACGAGATGACCGCCAGGCGCTCCGTCGCCGCCCTCCGGACGGCGATCGAGTCGGGCGAGTGGGACCGCCGACACGGTGCGCTGCGGGTCCGGCCGTCCTACGAGGGCTCGCTCGTGCTCGTCACCGCCCTGCCCGCTTGACACGTCGTCGTAGGCTGGCCGCGTGAGCTACCAGGAGGTGGTCGGCGCCCGTATCGCCGACATCAGGGCGTGATGCCCCCGGTCGCACCGTTCGGTGCGGCCGCCGTCATCGAACCCTGACTCCGCCCGGTGCGGCGCATCCCCTGCGCCCCGGGCACGAACCGAAAGCACACACACCATGCTGCCCATCAGCGAGAAGACCCTCCGCACGTCCTTCGTCAACGCCTCCCGCAAGGAGACGTCCGACCTCACCCTGCCCGCCGGTTTCGAGACCGTCGACTGGGACGCCCTCGACTTCCTCGGGTGGCGCGACCCGAAGATCGGCCGTCGCGCGTACGCCGTCGTGCCGACCCTGGAGGGCGAGGTCGTCGGCATCCTGTTCCGGCAGGCCGAGGCCTCACCGCGCTCCCGGGCGCAGTGCTCGTGGTGCCAGGACGTGAAGCTGCCGAACGACGTCGTGTTCTACAGCGCGAAGCGGTCCGGCAAGGCGGGGCGGAACGGGAACACCGTCGGAACGCTCGTCTGCCAGGACTTCGAGTGCTCGCGCAACGTCCGGAAGCTCCCGCCGCCGGCGTACGAGGGCTACGACGTCGAGGGCGCCCGCCTCCAGCGGATCGAGGACCTGCAGCTCCGTGCCGCGTCCTTCGCCGCCGAGATCTGAGCGGTCCCGTCCCGAGGGACGCGCGTGCGGGGTGCGGACCCGAGTGACTGACGGACTGGAGGCGCGGGGCGGCCCCGCACCGCGCCTCCAGTCCGACAGCGGCGACCGTTTCAGGGCCGTGGGTCGCGTTCCGAGGGAAACCGCCTCGAAACGCGGGTGAAACGAACGTTCCATAGCGTGACGGGATGGACCTCGGCGACCTCGACGACGCGACCGCCACCGATGCCGCCGCCACCGTGCGGGGGTGGGCCGACGTCGTGCCGTGGGTCGACGCGCTCGTCGCAGCGCGTCCGTACGCGTCGGTCGGCGCGCTGCTCGACCGTGCCCGCACGCTCGCGGGTGCGTGGGACGCTGCGGACCTCGACGCCGCGCTCGCACACCATCCGCGGATCGGGGAGCGGACCGCGGATGCATCGTCCGCGCGTGAGCAGTCGTCGATGCGGGCCGCGGCCGACGACGTCTCGGCGGCCATCGCCACGGGCAACGCGGAGTACGAGCGCCGGTTCGGTCGGGTGTTCCTCGTGCGTGCTGCCGGGCGGACGCCCGAGGAGCTCCTCGCCGAACTCCGACGGCGGCTCGGCACCGATCCGGACGCCGAGACGGCCGAGGCGATCGCTGCCCTCGCCGACATCGCCCTCCACCGCATCCGCGCGACGTTCGGCGTGCCGCAGCTGACCACGCACGTGCTCGACGCCACCACCGGCACGCCCGCCGCGGGGATCGCCCTCGTGCTGAGCACCGTCGACGGCGAGGTCCTCGCCACCGGCACGACCGGTACCGACGGCCGCGCCGCCCTCGGTCCGGACGTCCTGCCGCGGGGCGACCTGCTGCTCCGCTTCGACACGGGCGCGCACCACCGGGCCGCCGGCGTCCCCGCGTTCCACCCGTTCGTCGTCGTCGCGTTCACCGTCACCGGGACCGAGCACCTGCACGTGCCGCTGCTCCTCAGCCCGTTCGCCTACAGCACCTACCGAGGGAGTTGATCCGATGCCAGACGTCTCCGTCCACCTGGGACCGAACAAGTACGGGAAGGCCGAGAACCGTCTCGTCCGGGTGACCCGCCACGGGGACCGGCACGAGATCGCCGACCTCACCGTCACCTCGCAGCTCATCGGGCAGGCGTTCGCCGGGTCGTTCACCGCGGGGGACAACTCCCGGATCGTGGCCACGGACACCCAGAAGAACACGGTGTTCGCGCTCGCGAAGGAGCATGGCGTGGGCGCCCCGGAGGAGTTCCTCGCGCTGCTCGCCGACCAGTTCACGTCCGAGTTCGACTGGGTCGAGGGCGGGCTCTGGCAGGCCGAGGTGCACCCGTGGGAGCGCATCGAGGTCGACGGGGAGCCGCACGCCCACTCGTTCCGCCGGACCGGTTCGGGCACGCGACTCGCGACCGTCCACGTCGAGGGCGGGGAGCGGCACGTCACCGGCGGCGTGCAGGACCTCGTCGTGCTCAAGTCGACCGGGTCCGAGTTCCACGGGTTCCCGCGGTCGCGGTTCACCACCCTGCCGGAGACCACGGACCGGATCATGGCGACCGAGGTCACCGCGCGCTGGCGCTACCTGCCCGCCGCCGTCGAGGAGGGCATCGACTACGACGGGCTGTACGAGGACGTCGTCCGGGTGATGCTCGAGCAGTTCGCGACCGTGCACTCCCTGGCGTTGCAGCAGACCCTGTGGGAGATGGGGCGCGCGGCGATCACGCTGCGACCCGAGCTCGCCGAGGTGCGCTTCGCGATGCCGAACAAGCACCACTTCGTCGTGGACCTGTCGCCGTTCGGCATGACGAACGACAACGAGGTGTTCATCGCGGCCGATCGTCCCTACGGGCTCATCGAGGGGACCGTCGTGCGTGACGGGGCCGTCGAGGCGCCGCAGGCGTGGGAGCACCTCCCCGCGTTCGTCTGACGCGCGCGGGGCCGCTGGCCGGGGTTGGCGCTGTCGCCGGACGCATGCCCGCGCCGGCATGCGTCCCCGCCCGCCCCGCCGAGCGGGCGAAATACCCGGGTGCGCTGATGCCCCTACCCGGATGTTTCGCCCGTTCGACTTCGCGGAAGACTGCGGCCCGGCGCTCAGACGTCCCCAGACCGGGCGAGCGCGGGGGGCGGCACGGTCGAGCGGGCGAAATAACCGGGTGCGCCGATGCTCCTACGCGGATATTTCGCCCGTTCGACTCGCCGGGGGCTGCGGCCGGGCGCTCAGGCGGGGTCGGAAGCGCGGGCTCGCTCCTCGCGCGCCAGGTCCTCCCGCGGAGCCTGCGCGTGCGGGAGCGCGATCGGCGCCGTGGACCGCACCCCGTCGTACGAGCCGACCGCCGGGTCCTCGCCGTACCGCTGTGCGACCGACCGCGACCCGAGCAGCAGGTTGAGCAGGATCGCCGCGACGGCCCCGGCCGAGATCCCCGAGTCGAAGACCAGCGTGAACCAGGTCGGGAACTGCCCGTAGATCGACGGCGCGACGGTGGGCAGCAGCGCGATGCCGAGCGGGAGCGCCACGACGAGCACGTTCCGGTTGTCGAACCGCACTTTCGACAGGGTCCGGATGCCACTCGCCGCGACCATGCCGAACAGGGCGATGCCGGCACCGCCGAGGACCGCGTGTGGGATCGCCTCGACCACCGCGGCGACCTTCGGCACCAGACCGAGCACCACGAGGATGCCGCCGGCCGCCGTCGCCACGTACCGGGAGCGCACGCCCGTCAGCGCCACGAGCCCGACGTTCTGCGCGAACGCCGTGTACGGGAACGTGTTGAACACGCCGCCCACGACGGTGCCGAGCCCGTCCGCGCGGAGACCGTCGGCGAGCGTGCGCTTCGAGACCGGTCGACCGGTGACCTCGCCGACCGCGATCATGTCGCCGGTCGTCTCGGTCATGATCACGAGGCCGACGACGAGCATCGACACGATCGAGGCGATGTCGAACGTCGGCAGCCCGAAGTGGAACGGCGTCACGAACGCGAACCAGGACGCCTCCCCGATCCCCGACCCGTCGACCATGCCGGGCACGACGAGCGCGACGACCGTGCCGAGGAGCAGCCCGGCCAGCACGGAGACGCGGGCGAGACCGCGCGGCGCGAACCGTTCCACCAGGACGATGGCGAGCAGCACCCCGGCGGCGAACGCCACGTCGAGCGGGTCCGCGGCGCCGTCCTTCCCGCCGTCGGTGACCCAGCCCGCGGCGACGCTCATGAGGGACAGCCCGATGATGAGGATCACGGTGCCGGTGACGATCGGCGGGAACAGCCGGACGAGTTGCGCGAACCACGGCGCGACCACCACCATGAACACGCCGCAGGCGATCGTCGCGCCGTAGACCGCGGTGATCCCGTGCTGCGTGCCGATCGCGATCATCGGGCCGACGGCGGCGAACGTGACGCCCTGCACGAGCGGCAGCCGGACGCCGAAGCGCCAGAACCCGACGGACTGCACGATCGTGGCGAGTCCGGCGACGAACAGGTCGGCGCTGATGAGGAACGCCAGGTCCGCACTGCCGAAGCCCAGCGCCCCGCCGACGATGAGCGGGACGGCGATCGCGCCCGCGTACATCGCGAGGACGTGCTGCAGCCCGAGCGGCAGCAGTCGCGCGAGCGGTGGGACGGTGTCGACGCCGTCCTCGGTCGGTGTCGTGCGCGGTGTCTTCGTGGTCGTCATGGCGCTGCCCCTCGCGGTCGGTGGATTCCCTGTCCTCCGGACGCTATGCAGCCCGTGTTTCCCCGGGATGACGGGCGTGGGTCGCGTCGATCACCCGGCCGACGCCCGAAACGCACCCCCGGACGGCCTGGAGGCGCGGTGCCAGCCGGCACCGCGCCTCCGGGCCGGGGGTTGTCGCGTCAGCGACCGATGGTCGACATGTCCGGGTACCGGTCGCCCGTCGGGACGGGCAGCGCCGACAAGCGGGCGATCTGGTCGTCGGTGAGGGTGAGTTCCGCGGCACCGACGTTCTCCTCGAGGCGGGAGACCCGCTTCGTGCCGGGGATCGGGACGACGTCGTCGCCCTGGGCCAGCAGCCACGCGAGCGACACCTGCGCCGGGGTCCCGCCGACCTCGGTGGCGATCTCCCGCACGGCGTCGACGATGCGCATGTTCTGCGCGAACGCCTCCTGCTGGAAACGCGGGTTCGCCAGGCGGAAGTCGTCGGAGTCGAGGTCGGACGGCTTCGTGATCGCACCGGTCAGGAACCCGCGGCCGAGCGGCGAGTACGGCACCAGGCCGATGCCGAGTTCGCGGAGGGTGTCGAGCACCTCGCCCTCGGGGTCACGCGTCCAGAGCGAGTACTCGCTCTGGAGCGCCGTGATCGGGTGGACGGCATGGGCCTTCCGGATCGTCGCGGCGCTCGCCTCGGAGAGTCCGATGTGGCGGATCTTGCCCTCCTGGACGAAGCCGGCGAGCTGGCCGACGATGTCCTCGATCGGTACCGCCGGGTCGACGCGGTGCTGGTAGTAGAGGTCGATGTGGTCGGTGCCGAGCCGGCGGAGCGATCCCTCGAGCGCCTCCCGGACGGACTCGGGAGCGCTCGAGATGCCGCGCTCGGTGCTCGGCGACGTCTCGCCGGGCTGGTGGGTGATGAGGCCGAACTTCGTCGCGATGACGACGTCGTCGCGACGGCCCTCGAGTGCCCGCCGCAGCAGGTCCTCGTTCGTGTAGGGGCCGTACGCCTCGGCGGTGTCGAACAGGGTGACGCCGAGGTCGATCGCGCGGTGGATGGTGCGGATCGACTCGTCGTCGTCGGTGCCGGCGCCCGTGTAGAAGGCGCTCATGCCCATGGTGCCGAGGCCGATCGGGCCGACCTCGAGGTCTGCGAGCTTGCGTGTCTGCATGCGTGCAGGTCTACTCCGGTGTCCTCGGTTGGAGGGAGGCACTGACCGTGCCGGTCAGACTGCGGTCAGGTTGGTGCGGATCCTCCAAGGTCTCCCACCGGTGTCGCCCGGTGCTGGTGTGATCAGGGCGTGAACCTGTACTTCCGACTGTTCCTACTGCAGTTGCGCACCCGGCTCCGCCCAGCGATCGGCGGGCGTCGTCCGTCGCTCTGGGACGAGGTCCGTACCCCGTTCCGCGTGACCCTGACCGACCTCGACCCGCTGCGGCACGTCAACAACGGGAAGTACCTGTCGATGCTCGACCTCGGCCGGCTCGACCTCATGCTGCGGTCGGGCTTCTGGGGCGAGATCGCCGAGCGCGGGTGGTACCCGGTCGTGTCCGCGCAGACGATCACCTACAAGCGGTCGCTGACGCTCGGGCAGCGCTTCGAACTCGTGACGCGGGTGCTCGGGTTGGACGACCGGGCCGCGTACCTGGAGCAGACGTTCGTCCGGCGCGGAACCGTGGTCGCGCGTGCCGTCGTGCAGGCGCGCTTCTTGCGGAGGGCCGGCGGGACGGTGACGCCGTCGGAGCTGCTCGAGGCGGCGGGCAGCGCGGACCACGACCTGACGTTGCCGGAGTGGGTGCACGATTGGGCCGGAGCGACGCGGATCAGCAGCACGACCGAGTGAGGGCAGGGGCACAGCCAGTATTCCAGATGTTGACGGATGCGGGCGTCGTCGCTAGGTTCCCGTCCATGACCAAGCTCCTCACGAACCCGCTGATCGCGGTCGTCGTCTCGGTCGGTGCCCTCGTCGCCGGGGCGACCGTCGCGGCGGAGACGGCCGGCTCCCCGGATCAGTGGGCCGGAGCCCTCGTCCTCGGCCTCGTCGCCGGTGCAGGGGGCTGCTGGGTCGGAACGACCATCCGCGTCCGTCGGCGGAACGTGGCCGGTCGGCCAGCGGATCTCACCCGCCCGACGGACGGCGGGGCGCCCCAGGCGGCGTAGACAGGTCGGGTGACCGAACCAGATTCCGACCACCGGACCCCCGCGACCACCCGGCGCGTGCTGCTCGCCGGGGGAGTGGGACTCGGGATCGCCGGGGTCCTGGCAGCGTGCTCACGGCCGGGTCCGTCGCCGTCGCCATCGCCGTCCGCGACCACGACGACGACCCCGAGCCCGACCGGTACCCGGACGGCCAGCCCGACGCCCGGCGGCCCGGACTCGTGGGATGCCCTGGCCGCCGCCGTCTCCGGTCGGCTGCTCCGCTCCGGGTCGAACGGGTGGAACACCGCACGGCTCGTCGAGAACCCCCGGTACGACGACGCCGACCCGCAGGGGATCCTCCGCGCCACGGGGACGGCGGATGTGCAGGCCGGGCTGGCCTTCGCCCGCAACACGCGCACCCCCGTGGCGCTCCGAGCGGGCGGCCACTCGTACACGGGCTGGTCCGCCGGCGGTGCGAGCGGCACCGACGTCCCGCGCTCGCTGGTGATCAGCACGCAGGACCTCGACCAGGTCGAGCTGCACGACGACGGCACGGTGGCGATCGGCCCGGGCGCGCAACTCGGCGACGTGTACGCCACCCTCGCGAAGGCCGGACGGGCGATCGGCGCGGGGTCCTGCCCGACGGTCGGCATCGGCGGCCTCACGCTCGGCGGCGGCGTCGGAGTGCTCGTACGCTCCTTCGGCCTCACCTGCGACCAACTGACCGGCGTGACCCTCGTCACGCCGGACGGCACCGTGCACGAGATCTCCGCGACCGCCGAACCGGACCTGTTCTGGGCCTGCCGGGGCGGCGGTGGTGGAACGGTCGGCGTCGTGACCGCGCTGACCTACCGGACGCAGACCGCGCCTCCCGTCCTCCTCTTCCGCATCACCTTCGCGTGGTCGGCCGCCGCTGCCGTCGTGCGTGCCTGGCAGGACTGGGCGCCCACCGCGGACAAGCAGTTGTGGTCAACGCTCAAGTTGCTGAACGGCACTCGGCACACGGCCCCCACCGTCACCGTGACCGGCGTCTGGACCGGTTCGAAGACCGGCGCGGACACCACCGTCGACGGTTTCATCCGCGCGACAGGTGCGAAGCCGCTCGCGCACACCGCACAGCAGCTGACGTACGGCGCGGCGATGTCGGCACTCGCCGGGAAGCCGCAGCGGGTGTCCCAGGCGGCCACGTCGTCGATCGGGACCGCGAAGCTGACCGACGCGCAGATCGACACCCTCGTGCAGCACGCAGCGGCGGCGGGCGACGTGTCCGGCAACCGGGAGGGCGGCGTCGCCCTCGACGCCCTCGGCGGTGCCGTGTCGGAGGTCGGCCGGACCGACTCAGCGTTCCCGTGGCGGGATGCCCTGATGACCGTGCAGTACACCGCGGTCTTCGCGGACGGTGCGGACCCGGCGCCGTTCGACGCGTACGTGCGGGGGTTCCGGAAGGCGATGCGGCCGGCCTGGGGTGACGCGGCGTACGCGAACTACTGCGACGCGGCGATCACGGACCCGGCGGACTACTTCGACGTGAACGCCTCGCGGCTGCACCGCATCGCGGAGCAGGCGGACCCGACGGGGGTGCTGGCGCAGCCGCACTGGGTGTGAGGGGAGCGCCGGGTGGCCGGGGTGCGCCGGGGTGACGCCGGGGTGGCGCCGGGTGGCCGGGGTGGCGCCGGGGTGAGATCGCACTTCGGCGGCGACCGGCGCGCTGGTCGGCCGCGAAAGTGCGATCTCACCACCGAGCACGGGACAGCCCGGCCGCGAAAGTGCGATCTCACCTCCGCCACCGCCGCCGCCGCCACCGCCACCACCGCCGCCGCCGCCGCAACCACCGCCGCGGAGCGCGGGTCGCCCTACGATGACCGCATGGACGCCGAGGACCTCGTACTGCCGGACGCCGCAGCGTGGCGCGCCTGGCTCGACGACCACGAGGACGAACCGGACGGGGTGTGGCTCGTCCTCGCGAAGAAGGGCACCACGGAGCCGACGACCCTGAGCTACGACCAGGCGCTCGACGAGGCGCTCTGCTCCGGGTGGATCGACGGGCAGAAGCGCGGGCGGGACGAGGCGACCTTCCGGCAGCGGTTCACCCCGCGTCGGAAGGCCTCCCTGTGGTCGCAGCGGAACATCGGCCTCGTCGCGACCCTGATCGCCGAGGGACGGATGCGCGATCGGGGCCGGTCGGAGATCGACCGCGCGAAGGGCGACGGCCGGTGGGATCGCGCGTACGCGGGCGCTGCGACCGCCGCCGTGCCGGAGGACCTGCGGGCGGCGCTCGACGCGTCTCCCGCCGCGGCAGCGCTGTTCGCCGAACTCGACGCCACGAACCGGTACGCGGTGGTGCACAGGATCGTCACGGCGCCGAGTGCCACGGCTCGGACGAACCGGCTGACGAAGCTCGTCGGCGGCCTGGAGCGAGGCGAGACCCCCTACCCGCGGCGCGAGCGCTGACGCGAAGCGCCAGCGCGAACGCGAAGCGCCACCGCGAACGCGAACGCGAAGCGCCAGCGCTAGCGCGCCCGGACCCCGACCTCGAGCCCCCGGTGGTCGCTCCCGTTCGCCGGGAGGACCTCCGTCGACGTGGTGTCGAGCCCGCGCACGAACACGTGGTCGATCCGCACGACCGGCAGCTGTGCCGGCCAGGTGAACCGGAAGCCGCCACCCTCGTCGAGCATCCCGGTGAGGGGCAGCATCTTCGGGTCCTTCGAGCCGCCGTTGAAGTCACCGGCGACCACCAGGCGTGCGGCGCCGTCGGCCCGGACCGCCGTCGCGAGCGCGGTCAGCATCGTCGGCCGGCCGTCCTCACCGCCGAGGCGGAGCGAGTCCATGTGCACGACGTACAGCCGGACGTCGCCCAGCTCGGTGTCGACGGTGACCCGGAGCGCACGTGCCCAGCCCAGGCCGAGCGTCATGGGTTCCCCGTCGCTGAGTGCGGTGCGGCTCCACACGCCGATGGAACCGACGCGGTAGTGGTGCGGGTACCGCTCGTCGAGCACACCCGAGACCGCGGTGCCGGAGTCGGCGGTGAGTTCCTCGAGTGCGATGACGTCCGGCTTCCGGGACGCGATCGACCGCGCGGTCGCCGCGGGGTCCGTGTTCGCCGCCTCGACGTTCTCGGTGACGATGGACAGCTGCGCCGGCCCGGACGCCGCCGGCACGAGCACCCCGGGCAGGATCGCGAACGCCCACGCCGCCACGAACGCGACCGACAGCAGGGCGAGCCGCTTCGACCGGGTGCCGAGTGCGATCACCGCGACGGGGATCAGCAGGACCGCGAGCCAGGGCAGGAGCGATCCGACGACCGACCCCGCGGTGCCGAGGACACCGAGCACGGCGGGGAGGACGAGGACGACGATCCCGGCGAACAGCACGACCCCGACGACACCGATGACGAGCGAGCGGCCGGGACTCCGTCGTGGGGAACGGAAGGGCACCCGAGGAGCATACGAAGCCGATCTGACAGCGGCCGGGGACACGATCCGGGCAGCGCGTGGGGGACACCGTTCCAGGGACCGCTGACGCGCCGGGCGTAGACCGGGGACATGACCACTGGTACCGACACCACGAACCGTCCGGCTGCCGCTTCCGGCACCTTCCGCATCGGTGGGGACCTCGAGGTCCACCGCCTCGGTTACGGCACGATGCAGCTCACCGGGCCCGGCGTCTGGGGACCGCCGAAGGACCACGACGAGGCTGTCCGGGTGCTCAAGCGCGCCGTCGAACTCGGCGTCGACTTCTTCGACACCGCCGACAGCTACGGCCCCTACGTCGCCGAGGAGCTCCTCCGCGAGGCACTGCACCCCTACGGCGACGACGTCGTCATCGCGACGAAGGCGGGACTGACCCGCACCGGCCCGAACGTCTGGCCGCCAGTCGGGCGTCCCGAGTACCTGCGGCAGGAGGCGGAGATGAGCCTCCGCCGTCTCGGCCTCGAGCGCATCGACCTGTTCCAGCTGCACCGGATCGACCCGAAGGTCCCGCTGGAGGACCAGGTCGGCGAGCTGAAGCAGCTGCAGGACGAGGGCAAGATCCGCCACATCGGCCTGTCCGAGGTGTCCGTCGACGAGGTCAAGGCGGCGCAGGAGATCGCGACGATCGTCACGGTGCAGAACCTCTACAACCTGCAGAAGCGCGACGCCGAGGAACTCCTCGACTGGTCGGAGGAGCAGGGCATCGGGTTCATCCCGTGGTTCCCGCTCGCGACGGGCGGGCTCACGGGTGCGGACTCCCCGCTCACCGAGATCGCCGACCGGAAGGGCGCGACGCCCGCCCAGCTCGCGCTGGCCTGGCTGCTCAAGCGGTCGCCGGTCATGCTGCCGATCCCGGGGACGTCGAGTGTCGCCCACCTGGAGGACAACCTCCAGGGTGCGACGGTCGAGCTCACCGACGAGGAGTTCGAGGAGCTGTCCAAGCTGGGGAGCTGACGCTCCAGGAGGCGGACTGGAGGCGCGGTGCCAGCTGGCACCGCGCCTCCAGTCCGTCCGGTGCTTGCGCCTGCATACCCGGTATGGCCATACTCAGTATGGTCAGGCCCGGTCGGGCTGACGACAGGGGCCGACGACGGCCGTGACGGGGGGACGACGATGAGCGTACGGATGGGCGTGCTGGCGCTGCTGGTGGGGGGACCCGGCTACGGGTACCAGCTCCGGGGGGAGTTCGAGCACCGGACCGGAGGGACCTGGCCCCTCAACATCGGGCAGGTGTACACGACGCTGGACCGGCTCGAACGCGACGGCCTCGTGGCCCGCGGCGACGCCGACGACGACGGCCACGTCGTCTACACGGCGACCGACGCCGGACGCGACGAGGTGGCGCGCTGGTTCAGCGAACCGGTGCCCGCGAAGCGCGGCCGCGACGAGCTCGCGATCAAGTTCGCCCTGGCGGTGACGGTGCCCGGCGTCGACGTGACGCACCTCGTGCAGGTGCAGCGGACGGCCGCTGTGCGGAACCTGCAGGACCTCACCCGGCTGAAGCGCACGTCCGACCCCGCGTCGGACCTGGCGTGGTCGCTCGTCCTCGAGTCGATGCTGTTCCAGGCCGAGGCCGAGGTCCGCTGGCTCGACCACGTGGAGTCGAGCGTCGCGCGGTACCGGCCGGACGAGCACCCGGCACCGACACCGGCACCCGCCGGCTCGACTCGTGCTCCCTCGACGTCGGCCGACGCGACCGCTCGGAGCACCCGGTGAGCGCCGCGACCGCACCCGGGACGGCTGCTCCGCTCCTCGAGCTCGACGCCGTCAGCGTGCAGTACGGCACCGGGGCGAAGGCGGTCACCGCCCTCGCCGGCATCGACCTGCAGATCCGCCGTGGCGAGATGGTGGCCGTGATGGGCACCTCGGGCTCGGGCAAGTCGACCCTGCTCGCCTGCGCCGGCACGCTGCTGCCGCCGACGAGCGGCGAGGTCGTCATCGACGGCGACTGGGTGTCCGACCGCCCCGCGAAGGACCTCGCGGCGTTGCGGCGTCGGCTCGTCGGGTTCGTGTTCCAGGACTTCAACCTCATCCCCTCGCTCACGGCGGTCGAGAACGTGGCGCTGCCGCTCGAGCTCGACGGGTGGAAGGCGAGCCGTGCCCGGCGCGCGGCGGAACTCGCGCTCGACAACGTCGAGCTCGGCCACCGCGCCGACGCCTTCCCGGACGACCTGTCCGGCGGCCAGCAGCAGCGTGTGGCGATCGCCCGCGGGGTCGTCGGCGAGCGCCGGCTGGTCCTCGCCGACGAACCGACGGGTGCGCTGGACTCGCAGACCGGCGAGGTGGTGCTGCGGATGCTCCGCCGGCACGTCGACGCCGGGGCGGGGGCGCTCCTCGTGACGCACGACGCCCGGCACGCGGCGTGGGCGGACCGGATCGTCTTCCTGCGGGACGGCCGGGTCGTCGACGAGACCGTGTACTCGGGCGTCGAGATGGCACTCGCGGACCGAGCCGCGTCGTGAGCGAGCGTCGGCGGGCTGCCGACGCCGATCCGCTCCGTACCGGTCACCGGTCCGGACGCCGACCCGCGCGCCCGCGGTCGGAGCGGGTCCGCACGCCGTTCGCGATCCGTCCGGCACTGCGGCTCGGGCGGCGGCTGGCGTTCGCGAAGGTCGGGCGTGCAGCGCTCATCGTCGCCCTGATCGGGATCCCCACCGCGGGGTTCACCGCGGCCTCGATCGTGGTGCAGTCGACGCAGCCGACCGCGACGGAGCAGCTCCGGTACGACCTCGGGCACGCGGCGGCACAGATGCGGGTCGCCGGCCCGGACCTGCCCGGCATGCGGCAGGACCCCGTGGACTGGCAGTACACCCAGCCGGACCGGAAGAGCCCTGCGGCGAAGGCGACGGGTGACGAAGCGCCCGCGAACGTGCTCGACCACGTGCCGTCCGGTGCGGTGTCGATCCCGGTGGGGTCGTCGTCCGTCGTGCTCGCGGGGCCGAAGGGACCGATCGGCACCCAGGCGGTCGAGGGCGCCGTCTGGTCGGCGGTCCTCGACGGGCACTGGCACGTCCTCGACGGCACTGCCCCGACCGGCCGCGACGAACTGATGGTCACCCCGGCGACGCTGCAGCGACTCGGCGCCTCCATCGGTGACACGGTCGACCTGACCGATCCCGTCACGAAGCGCCTGACGATCAGCGGCACGATGCGTGACGCGGCGTCCGACCCGGACGCGCAGGGCGTGTTCCTGCCGTGGGGGACCACCCTGTCCACGAGCACGGGCGAGGACCCGACGGGCGCCTCGGACCTCACCGTGTACCTGGCGTCGGACGCCCCGACGTGGTCCGAGATCCGGCAGCTCAACCAGCACGGCATCGCGGTGGAGTCGCGCCCGGTGGTGCTCGACCCGCCGGACGCCCGGCTCCCCGGCGGCCAGACGGGTTCGCAGCTCGGCTGGTTCCTCGGTGCCCTGGCGCTCCTCGGCGTCTTCGCGATGTTCGAGGTCGCGCTCCTCGCCGGTGCTGCGTTCCTCGTCGGCACGCGCGCCGACACCCGCTCGTACGCGATCGTCACGAGCGTCGGCGGGGACCGGCGGTTCGTCCGGACGATCGTCGCCGGTTCCGGGCTGGTGCTCGGTGCCACCGGCGCGGTGCTCGGCGTGGCCCTGGGCACCGCGATCGGGATCGTCGCCTTCCGGTTGATCGACAACGGCAACGTCGGCACGTGGCCGGGCCTGCACCTCCCGGGCACGCTGCTCGTCGCGATCGGGGTCGCCGGGGTGCTCGCGGGACTGGTGTCCGCCCTCGTCGCCGCCCGGGCCGCCACGAGGATCAACGTGCTCGCGGCGCTCCGTGGGTCGCTCCGGCCCGCGGCGGTGAACCCCCGCGCCGAGCGCCGCCGTCGCATCTGGGCCCCGGTGCTCATCGTGGTGGGCGCTCTGATGACCCTCGCCTGCGGTGTCGGCGTGCTCCTGCTCAACGACCGTCCGGTCCAGGAGGACAACGCCGTCTGGTTCGTCGGCGCCGGGGTCGCGATCGGACCGTGCCTCATGCAGCTCGGGGTGGCGATGTGCTCGCCATGGCTGCTCGCGCTCGTCGCCCGGGTCTCCACCCGTCTCGGACTGTCCGCACGCCTCGCCGCGCGGGATGCCCGCCGCAACCCGGTGCGCACGGTGCCGGTCCTCGCGAGCGTCATGAGCGTGGTGTTCGTCGCGTCGGTGGCGATCACCTGGAGCGCCTCGTCGCACGCCCAGTTCGTCCGCGACTACGAGTACCGGACCGCGGTCGGTGTCGCCACGGCCGACGTGTCGGTCTCCGGCGACGAGGGGACCACCTCCGGGTACGACGCCGAACTCACCGCCCGTGCCGCGGGGATCGTGTCCGGGGTGCTCCCGCACGACCGGATCCGCGTCCTCGGCGTGGTCGCGGAGCAGCTCGGCGACGAGCCGTCGACCATCACCCTGCCGCACGACTGGGTCGGCAAGGACTGCCCGACGAACGACACCACCTCCTGCTCGACGTTCCTCGGTTCGCAGGACAGCTCGGCGCCGCACATCTGGACGGGCACCGTCGACGACTACGCGGTGCTGACCGGGCACCGTCCCTCGGCGACGGTCCGCGAGGCACTGGCGTCCGGCCAGGCGGTCTCGCTCTGGCCCGAGTACCTGCACGACGGCCAGGTCCGGCTCGACACGTTCCGCGACCGGACGTGGGACACCGGTGCGGTGACGGCGAAGACCCGTCCGGACGCCTCGACGACGATCCCCGCCGTGCTCGACGTGCAGTCCCCGCGGATCAAGGTCGGCGTCTTCATGACCCCGGAGACCGCCGAACGACACCGGGTGCCCGCGGTCGCCGGGATGCTCGTGACGACGCTGCCCGCCGACCTGACCCCCGCGCAGTGGGACGACCTGACGTCGGCGTGGCAGAGCCTCGGCGGCGCGGATCGGCAGCGGTGGGGTGGACCCGCGTTCAGCTACGAAGCCGGACCCGTCGACGCGCAGGGGGTGGTCAAGGCACTCGTCCTCGCCCTCGCCGCCGCCGTGACGATCGGGGCGACCGCGGTCGCGATCGGCCTCGCCCGTTCGGACGGCCGACGCGACGACGAGGTCCTCGACGCGGTGGGCGCCGCACCGGTGCTCCGTCGTCGGGTGTCGGCGTGGCAGGCGGCGATCCTCACGACGGTCGGCGCGGTGATCGGCACCCTGCTCGGCCTGTTGCCGATCCGGGCGCTCACCCTGCGGTTCACGAGCGGGCCGGCTGGGGTGTCGCACATGCCGTTCGTCGCCGACTGGCCGGTGCTCGCCCTGCTCGCGCTCGGCCTGCCGGTCCTGGTGACGGCGGGCACGTGGCTGACGGCGGGACGCGGCCGACGGGTCGCGGTGCGCCGCTCGCTGTGAGCGGTGGGCCCACCGGACCGGAGGCGCGTGGCGGCCCCGACCCGCGCCTCCAGGCCGGAACTGGGAACGACCACGAGGACCCACAGCGAACGGGCTGGTTCCCCAGGTCTGGGGTCTGGTACCGGGACGCGATCCGGGGGATACCTGGAGTCGTGCCCCGCCCCCGCCGGCTCGCCCTGATCGCGAGCATCGTCACCGCCTGCCTCGTCGCCGGGTCGTTCGTCGTCGGATCGATCGTCATCGGGTCGATCGTCGTGGGAACCGCGGGAACCGCGGGGACCGCCGCGGCGGAGAGCAACCCGACGGCATCGGCGGCGCAGGCTCCCACCCGCGTCGAGCGCGCCGCTCCTGCCGACGTCCGTGCGGGTGCCCGGGTGCCCGTCCGCGAACAGGTGGTCTCCGGAGCACTCGGTTCCGGTGACCGTCCCGGCGCCATCACCTTCGCGTACGCCGGTGACTCCATCTCCGCCCGCCCCGACTCGTGGCTCCACGTCCTCGAACCCGACACCCGGTTCCACGCCGTCGGCGGGTACGCGCACAGTGGGTACCGGGCCGACCAGGTGCTCGACGAGGTCCGTCCCGTGCCGGAGGCCGAGGTCCTCGTGGTCGAGCTGGGCACCAACGACGTCAACCAGGCGGTCCCCACCGCGACGACGATCGCCGACGTGGACGCCGTCGTCCGGAAGGTCGGCGCGCAGCGGGTCCTCGTCGTCGCCGGGCCGCCCTCGGACTGGACGAACAGCCGGTGGGGTGCCGACCGCCGCACCGGGCAGATCGTCCTCAGCCGTGCGCTCGAACGCGACGCGGCTGCGCACGGCTGGTCGTTCGTCGACCCGTTCACGGCGTTCCGCCGAGCGGACGGCGCCTGGGTCCGCGGGTCGTCACCGGACGGCATCCACGGGACCGCCGCGGCGAACGTCGTCGTCGCCCAGGTGATGGCGACCGCGATCACCGAGGCGGTCCACTAGCCGCCCGGGATCGCAAAGAAGGTGCTGCAAAGAATCCCTTGCAAAGAGTTCTTTGCAGTCGTACGATCGCTCCATGGCTCCCGAAGCACGCGTCCTCGACCTCCCGTCGATGAAGGCGCTCAACCACCCGCTGCGCACCCAGCTCTTCAACGAGCTCGCCGCGCACGGTCCGGCGACGGCGACGAACCTCGCTGATCGCGTCGGTGAGTCAACCGGCTCGACCAGTTACCACCTGCGCCAGCTCGAGAAGCACGGGTTCATCGAGGAGATCGTCGGTCGCGGCAACGGCCGTGAGCGCTGGTGGCGGCGCACCCCGGTCGCGGTCCAGACCAACGTGGCGGACACCCCCGCCGGCGTCGCTGCCGCCCGCCTCATCGCCTCCGGGTCGAACGACTTCGCCGAACAGATGATCCGTGAGTTCATCGCGCGCGACCAGGAGACCATGTCCGCGGGGTGGCGGGACGCCGGTGACCTCTCGATCGCGATCATGCGGCTGGCACCGGCGGAACTGACCGAGCTGATGGACGGCATCCACGCCCTCGTCGACACATTCCGGCAGCGGCATGTCCTCGACGACGACTCCGACGCGGACACGAGCCGCGTCTTCCTCCGCCTCGCGGCGGTCCCCATCTTCGACGACGGACCCGGACACCAAGGATCATGAGCGCAGCACTCCACCTCGACCACGTCGGCCCGCTCGAACGGACCGCGCACCGCATCGGTCTCGCACTGCTCCGGTGGAGCGAGTCACGGGCAGTCCGCACGGGCTTCCCCGCCGACTCCGCCATCGGTTCCGACCGAGCAGCGGCCCGCCTCGCGCACGAGCAGCGCACCGCCCTGGAGGCACGGCACCGGCACTGGGACGAGCTCGCCGCCGTCACGCCCCGCGTCCGCTGACGGTGCAGCACGGGTCGGCCGCTCCGGCGGTCAACCCGTCCTGACGGGCACCTCGGCGACGACGACGTCGGGGTCCATCGGAACGGCGCCGTGGACACGCGGCACACCGTCGACCCACTCCACCGGTACGCCGGCGGCGGCGAGCCCCGCGACACTGAGGTCGATCCGGAGCAGCGGGATCGACAGGTCGCCGTACCGTTCGGCGACCACGTCCAGCACGCGATCGGGCGTGGTCACCCGGACGTACCCGCCCGGCTCGAGCGGCACGCCGCGCGTCGACACCTCGTACTCCCCGAACCCGCGGCTCATCTCCCAGTCATCGGCGATCGCCACGTGACACACGACGTCGGTCATGGACCCTCCTCGTTAATGAAACGGGAGCGTATCATTCACAGGTAGAGTGGTGTCGTGGCGAAACGAGGACGACCGACCGCCGACGAGCGGGCAGCACGGGACGACCGCGTGCTGGACGTGGCAGCGGCACTGTTCCTGCAGGACGGCTTCGCGGCCGTCACCCTCGACCGTGTCGCGGCCGACGCCGAGGTCACGAAGCGGACCCTCTACACGTCGTTCGGCGACAAGCACGCACTGCTCCGCGCCGTCGTCCGACGACAGCACACCTACGCCGCGGCCCCGCCGACGGACCTCGAGGCCACGGCGACCGCGGTCTGCCGTGCGCTGCTGGCCGACGACGCCGTCGCACTCCACCGGCTCGTCATCGCCGAGGCGACGCGCTCACCCGACCTCGCCGCGGAGTTCCACGAAGCCGGACCGCTCGCCGCACAGGACGCCCTGGTCCGAGCGGGTGCCGCGCCGGACACCGTCGCGGAGCTCTTCACGCTGCTGCTCGGCGAGCTGCACCGCCGCCGGCTCCTCGGGATCGCCCCCGCGCCGACGGAAGCCGACGTCCGCGAGCGCGCTGTCCGCGCCCTCGCGCTGCTGGGACGGGGATGACCGGAGGCGCGTGGCGGGGTCGCCACGCGCCTCCAGGCCGTCAGCGTGTCAGGCCGAGCCGCTCACTCCGGCAGCGGCTCCGCGTACGTCCGGAAGTCGCCCCGTTCCGTGTGGATCGCCCACAGGCGATCCGCGATCGACTCCCCGGAGTGGTCCGGCTGCCCGTCGTCGATGCCGAAGGGGATGATGAGCTGCCCGACGTGCACCTGCTCGTCGCGCACCGCGTCGTGGAGGAGCTGCGCGTACGCGCTCTCCCCGGCGAACGCGACCGACGTGCCCGTCACGCGAGCACCCGGGCGGACGGCGCTGCCGCCGTTGACGAACAGGATCGTGCCGCGGCCGATCGACCGCATGCCCGGCAGGACCTGGCGGACCGCGGTGACGGAGCCGTAGATCGAGAACTCGATCGGACCGACGAGGTCCTCCGCGGTCGTCTCCAGCACCGGCCGCATGTACTCCTTCGCGGGCAGTGGGCTGTACTGCAGCACCTCGATCGGGCCGAGCTGCTCCGTGGCACGCTCGAGCGCACCCTGCAGCGAGGCCTGGTCACGGACGTTCGCCGCGAACCCGGCGGCGTCGTGGCCGCGCTCCTGCAGCGAACGCGCGAGTTCGTCGAGCCGGGACTGGTTGCGGGAGATCAGGGCGATCGAGAAGCCCTCACGGGCGAAGCGGTCGGCGACGGCGAGGCCGAGGCCCTTGCCGGCTCCGACGATGGCGATGGTGGTCATGCGGTGGTCCTTCCGGGGGTGCGGGGTCGTGCGAGGACGAGCAGGCCGTACAGCGACACCAGTGCGCCGCCGAGGACGAGGACGGCCATGGGGACCGCGGTGTCCGAGCCGCCGAGTCCCGCGATCGGAGCGGTGACGCCGGCCGTCGTCCACTGAACCAGACCGAGCACGGCAGAGCTCGTGCCCGGGTGCTCGGGGACGACCGACGACGCGAGCGCGCCGCCGTTCGTGACGACCAGGCCGTTGCCGATCATGAGGACGAAGAAGCCGATCAGCGCCACCATCAGCGGCATCCCGAACCAGATCGCACCGACGAGCATGCCGGCGCCGGCGATCGCCATGCAGAGCTGCCCCACCAGGATGATGCGTCTCGTGGACACTCTGCCGGCCAGTCGCGCGGCCACGAGCGACGCGACGGTCATCGCGCCCGCGTTCGCCGCGAAGTCGATCGCGTAGGCCGTCGGCGACAGGCCGTTCATCGTCTGCAGGATGAACGGTGACGTGGCGACGTACGCGAACACCCCAATGAAGGCAGCGCAGGCGGTGACCACGTAGCCGACGAAGCGCCGGTCCCCGAGCACCTGCCGTGCCGCTCGTCGGAAGGTGCGGAGTCCACCGCCGTGGCGACGCGCACGCGGGAGCGACTCCGGCACGACCACGACCGCCGACACGCACATGAGCACGCCGAGCCCGGCGAGCACCCAGAACGTCGTCCGCCAGTCGCCGAACTGCAGGATCGCCGCACCGAACAGCGGACCGAGCACGGGGGCGATGCCGCCGATGCCCATCACCACGTTGAGGACGCGGACGAGCTGCGTGCCGTGAGCGAGGTCGACGATGACCGACCGTGCGATCACCATCACCCAGCCACCGCCGAAGCCCTGCAGCAGCCGCGCGACCATGAGCACCCCGATCGACGGGGCGAGGGCGCACACGACCGAGGCCGCGACGACGAGGACCGTGCCGGCGAGGAGCGGCACCCGGCGTCCGCGCTGGTCCGAGAACGGACCGCCGACGAGCTGGCCGAGGCCCATCCCGGCGAAGAACGTCGTCAGGGTGAGCTGCACCGACGACGCGTTCGTCCGGAACTCGGCCTCGACGGACGGGAACGCGGTCACGTACATGTCCGTGGCGAGCGGGGCGACGGCCGTCAGGAAGACGACGACGGCGATGAGGGACGTCGGGACGGCTCGGGTGGCCGTGTGGCCGTGCGGCTGGGTGAGGATGGCTGGCACCGTTCCATGGAACGGCGGGACCGTGGTCGGGTGGGAGTCCCTGCCGACAGGGGTTCCAGCGGAACCCCTCCGACGGACTGGAGGCGCGTGGCGGGTCCGCCACGCGCCTCCAGGCCGCCTTCCGGTCGCGTCAGCGAGCGCCGTACTGCTCGTCCGTCACGTGCTCCAGCCAGGTGGTCGTCGTGGCCGGGTCGTCGGCCAGGTCGAGCATCGCGAGGTGCTCCATGTAGTCGGTGGGGGTGGCGCCGTGCCAGTGCTCCTCGCCGGCGGGCGTGTAGGCGGTCTGCCCCGGCTGCACCTCGACCACGCCGCCGTCCCGCGTGCCCATCAACGCCACGCCCTCGGTCACGTGCAGGGTCTGGCCCTTGGCGTGCGAGTGCCACGCGGTGCGGGCACCGGGCAGGAAACGGACCTTGGCGACGGTCATCGTCTGCCCGGCCTCCTTCGGGGACGCGATGGCGTCGAGGTACACGTCCCCGGTGAACTGCTCCGGCGGGTTCTTGACGGTCGGCTGCTTCGGCTGGATCTCCATGCTCCCGACCGTAGGACGATCCCCGGGCGCGAGGGAGGGGAAGGCGGAACCCCCCAGCACCCCGTCCGCAGGGTCCCAGGCGTTTCCCGAACGGGGCGAGTGAGATCGACGCAGACCCGGGAGGACCACCGTGGACACCACGCCGCACCGCACTCGCACCCGCATGCTGACCGGTGCCGGGCTGGCCGCCGTCGCCGCGCTCGCGTTGGCCGGCTGCTCCGACGACTCCGCGCGGACACTGCGCGGGACCGCCACGGCGAGCGCCACCGCCCCGACGGCGCTGGCGACGGGTCAGGTGGCACCCGACGGCGCGACGTCCGACGTGGTCACCGGGCTGGAAGCGCCCTGGTCGGTCGTCCGGACCGGTGACGACGGCGACGCGTTCGTGAGCGAGCGTGACTCGGCGCGCATCCTGGAACTCCGTGACGACGGGTCGACCCGTGAGGTCGGCACGGTCGACGGGGTCAGCCACGGCGGCGAGGGCGGGCTGCTCGGCCTCGCGCTGCACGACGGCGACCTGTTCGTGTACTCGACGGCAAACGACGGCAACCGGATCCAGCGCTACGACCTCACCGGCGGTGCCGGGTCGTGGGCGCTCGCTGACGCGACGACGGTCATCGACCAGCTGCCGAAGAACACCTTCCACGACGGCGGCCGCATCGCGTTCGGCCCGGACGGCATGCTCTACGCCAGCGTCGGGGACGCCGGGCAGCGGTCCGAGGCGCAGGACCGCGATTCCCTCGCCGGCAAGATCCTCCGCCTCGAGCCCGACGGCAGCGTGCCCGACGACAACCCCTTCGCCGACTCACCGGTGTGGAGTCTCGGCCACCGGAACGTGCAGGGCATGGGCTGGACGGCGGACGGCACGATGTTCGCGTCCGAGTTCGGCGAGAACACGCACGACGAGCTCAACGTCATCGAACCCGGCGCCGACTACGGCTGGCCCGAGGTCGAGGGCACGGGCGGCGAGGACCAGGGCTTCGTCGACCCGGTGCAGCAGTGGTCGACGGACGAGGCGTCCCCGAGCGGGCTCACCGTCGTCGGCGACACCGTGTTCGTCGCGAACCTCCGCGGCGAGGTGCTCCGGGCGATCCCCGCGGACGACCCGTCGACGTCGACCGAGTACTTCGCGGGCGAGTTCGGCCGGATCCGGACGGTGCTCGAAGGGCCGTCGGACACGCTCTGGTTCGTCACGAACAACACCGACGGGCGCGGCTCGGCGCAGAGCGGTGACGACCGGATCGTGTCCGTGCCGCTCGCCGGGCGCTGACGGGGGTTCCGACAACACCGCGCTGACGGGGGTTCCGACAACCCCTCGCTCGCTCGCAACCGGCCGAAGTACCGTGACGGCATGGACCACCGCGACGAAGCGCGCGACTTCCTCTCCGGTCGTCGCGCCCGCATCACCCCCGAACAGGCCGGCGTCGAGACCTTCGGCACACGACGACGCGTGACCGGGCTCCGCCGCGAGGAGGTCGCACGCCTCGCCGGGGTCAGCATCGACTACTACACGCGCCTCGAGCGCGGGAACCTGCAGGGCGTCTCGGACAGCGTGCTCGACGCCATCGCCGGAGCACTGCAGCTCGACTCGGCCGAGCAGGAGCACCTCCGGGACCTCGCCCGGCACCAGAACGCGACGCCCCGACGTGCCGCCCGGGTCACCCCCGTGGCCGCGGTCCGGCCCGAGCTGCAGTACCTGCTCGACGTCGTCACCGACGCCCCGGCGATGATCGTCAACAACCGGCAGGACATCGTCGCGGCGAACGCCCTCGGCTACGCGATGCACTCGGATCTCGTCGCCGCACCGGCCCGGCCGCTCAACTTCGCGCGCTTCATCTTCCTGGACCCGCAGGCGCGGAACTTCTACCGCGACTGGCAGCGGGCGGCACACACGAACGTGGCGATCCTCCGACGCGAAGCGGGACGGACCCCGAACGATCGGGACCTCGCGGCCCTCATCGGCGAGCTGTCGATGCGGAGCGACGACTTCCGGGAACTCTGGGCCTCCCACGACGTCCGCCGGCACTACGCGGGCGTCAAGTCCTTCCACCACGCGGTGGTCGGTGACCTCGAGCTGCACTTCCAGACGCTCGAGCTCGCCGAGGACCCCGGGCTCGCGCTGACGATCTACCCGGCGACGCCCGGCTCGCCGACCGCGGACGCCCTGCGGATGCTGGCATCGTGGGCGGCGACGGAGCGCATCGCGGAACGGGCGCGCGAACTCGCCTGATGCGGTGGTCGTGACCCCACGACGGACGGGAGGCGCGGGGCCAGCTGGCACCGCGCCTCCCGTCCGCCCTGTGGTCGCGTCAGACCTCCGGGATCACCCGCTCGAACCGGCTCGTGTCCGCCCCGTCGGGATCCGGGCCGTTTCGACGGCCCGTGTGGAGACCGTCCAACGACGCGACCTCGTCGTCCGACAGCGCGAAGTCGAAGACGTCGAAGTTCTCCGCGATCCGCCCCGGGTTCGTCGACTTCGGGATCGCGTTCCGGCCCTGCTGCACGTGCCAGCGGAGCATCACCTGCGCCGGCGTCTTCCCGTGCGCCTCGGCGATCTCCCGGATCGTCGGGTCGTCCATCACACTGACCCGCTCGTCGCCCCATCCCGGGTAGAACGTGATCCCGCCGATGGGCGACCACGCCTGGTCGAGGACCCCGTGCTCGGCGTCTGCACGCTGGACGTCGGGCTGGGTGAAGTACGGGTGCAGCTCGACCTGGTTGAGCGCCGGGACGACGTCCGTCTGCTCGAGCAGCGAGCGGAGGTGGTGCGGCATGAAGTTGCTCACGCCGATCGCACGGACCTTCCCGTCGGCGTACAGCCTCTCGAGGGCCTTGTAGGCCTGGACGGTCTTCTCGAAACGATCCGGTGCGGGCTGGTGGAGGATCAGCACGTCGATCGTGTCGACGCCCAGCTTGCCGATCGCTTTGTCGAACGCGTGCAGGGTCTGGTCGTAGCCGTAGTCGGACACCCAGACCTTGGTCTCGATCACGATGTCGTCGCGATCGATGCCCGATGCTCGGATGCCCTCCCCGACCTCGCGCTCGTTGCCGTACGCGGCGGCGGTGTCGATGTGACGGTAACCGACCTCGAGCGCGGTGCGCACGGCATCGACGGTGTCCTCGGGAGAGCTCTGGAAGACGCCGAACCCGATCGCGGGGAGCAGGACGCCGTTGTTGAGGGTGATCGTTTCCATGCCGACGACGCTACGACCGGTCGCCGCGCGCTGACGGGTACCGACAACACCTGCTCCACGGAGCGGATGGCACCTACCGTGGACGCATGGACACGACCAACGAAGTGCGGGACTTCCTCCGCACCCGCCGCGAGCGCATCACGCCGCAGCAGGTCGGGCTGCCCGACTTCGGCGGCGCCCGACGCGTCAAGGGTCTGCGGCGCGAGGAGCTCGCCCTCGTCGCCGGCATGAGCGTCGACTACTACATCCGCCTCGAGCGCGGGAACCTCACCGGCGTCTCGGAGAGCGTCCTCGAGTCGCTGTCCCGTGCACTCCGGCTGGACGATGCCGAGCACGCACACCTGTTCGACCTCGCGCGGACGCAGAACGCCTCGGCCACCACCCGGCGGAGGGGCCCGACCTCGAAGGTCCGGCCGAACGTGCAGCGCGTCCTCGACTCGATGACCGCGCCCGCATGGGTGCGGAACGGCCGCTCCGACTTCCTCGCCGGCAACGCCATGGCGCGTGCGCTCTACGCACCGATGTTCCTCGAGCCGTCCGGCACCCCGAACACCGCCCGGTTCGCGTTCCTCGACCCCCGCGGTCGGGACTTCTGGCGCGACTGGGACGTCATCGCGAGCGACATGGTGGCAGTCCTCCGGGCCGAGGCCGCGCGGTCCCCGTACGACAAGGGCCTCACCGACCTCATCGGCGAACTGTCCACCCGGAGCGAGGAGTTCCGGCAGCGCTGGGCGGCGCACGGGGTGATGCGGCACGACAACGGCACGAAGCGCATGCACCACCCGGAGGTCGGCGACCTCGACATCACCTACGAGACGATGGAACTCGTGACGGACACCGGTCTGACCCTCATCGTCTACGGGGCCGAGCCGGGGTCCCCGTCCGAGGAACGCCTCCAGCTGCTCGCGAACCTCGCGGCCACCACCGCGGCGCACGCATGAGCGACGGGATGACCCGAGGCCGCACCCTGCTGTTCGCGATCGCGGGCGGTGCCGCCGTCGGCAACCTCTACTGGTCGCAGCCGCTCCTCGACGACATCGCCGCGTCCCTCGACACCTCCACGGCCGTCGCCGGGCTCCTCGTCACGCTCACCCAGGTCGGGTACGCCCTCGGCATCCTGCTCGTCGTGCCGCTCGGTGACGTCCTCGACCGGCGTCGCCTGGTCCCCGTCGTGCTCGTCGCGTCCGCGGTCGCCCTGCTCGGGGCCGCGGTCGCCCCGACGTTCACGACGCTCCTGGTCGCGTTGGCCCTCGTCGGGCTGACCACCGTCGCCGGGCAGCTCCTCATCCCGCTCGCCGGCGACCTGGCCGTGCCCGCGGAACGTGGGCGGGTCGTCGGCACCATCGCGTCCGGAGTCCTCACCGGCATCCTCGTGTCGCGGACCGTGAGCGGCATCGTCGCCGACGTGTTCGGGTGGCGCGCGATCTACGTGATCGCCGCGGTCGCCGCCCTCGTGTTCGCGGTCCTGCTGCGACGCGCGATCCCCGAACTCGGGCGCCGGGACCGGGTGCCGTACCCGACGCTCATCCTGTCGGTGTTCCGTGCCGTCGCGGCGCACCGGTCCGTGCAGGTCACCCTCGTCATCAGCGCGACGGTGTTCGCGGTGTTCACGATGTTCTGGACCGCGCTGACGTTCCTGCTCAGTGCCGAACCGTTCGGGTACTCGACGACCGCGATCGGTCTCGTCGGGTTGGCGGGACTCGCCGGCGCGGTCGCCGCCCAGCGCGTCGGTCGGCTGCACGACCGCGGCCTGTCGGTCCCCGTCACCGGTGCGGCGCTCGTCCTCGTGCTCGTCTCGCTCGTGATCGCCGGCATCGGAGCGCGCTCGATCGTGGTCGTGCTCGTCGCGGTGGTCCTGCTCGACGTCGGGGTCCAGGGCGCGAACGTGCTCAACCAGACGCGCCTGTTCGCCATCGACCCCGCCGCGCGCAGCCGGCTCAACACCGCGTTCGTGACGGGCAACTTCATCGGCGGCGCCATCGGGTCGGCCATCGCTTCCGTCCTGTGGAACGCCGGCGGGTGGACCGCCGTCACCGTGGGTGCCGCGATCCTGATGGGCTTCGCCGTCACCGTGTGGGCCGTGCACCGTCGGCGCGGCCTGGTCGTCACGGCCGCGCACTGACCCGTCGGACGGCACCGGCGGCACCGGCGGCACCGGCGGCACCGGCGGACGGTCGTGGTCGCGGAAAGGGGGTGAGGACCGTACCTCCCTCCCGCCGCGGTCCCGGTCGTAGCGTCGAGGCATGCGCATCACCGAGACCGACCCCGAGTTCACCCAGTACTCCACCGCGTTCGTCGCGGAGACCCTGCGGCACGCGTCGCTCAGCGACCACGACCGGCTCGTCGTCCAGATCGGCGCGGTCGTCGCCGCAGGTGCGCAGACGACGTTCCGGGACCTGCTCGGGACGGCGCTCGACGACACGGTCACCCCGGTGGAGGCGAAGGAGGTCGTGTACCAGGCCGTCGCCTACGTCGGGCTCGCACGCGCCTCGGAGTTCCTCGCGATCACGAACGAGGTCCTGACCGCCCGCGGGGTCGCCCTGCCGCTCGAGGGTCAGTCGACGACCACCCCGGAGGACCGTCTCGAACGGGGTCGCGCGGTCCAGGGCACCGTCGTCGGTTCCGAGCGGGTCGACGCCATGTACGACGGCTCGGACGACGACACACTGCACTTCCAGCGGTTCCTGTCCGGCAACTGCTTCGGGGACACCGTCGGACGGACCGGACTCGACCTCCGGACGCGCGAACTGCTGACCTTCGCGATGCTCGTCGCGCTCGGGGGCGCCGACGGGCAGGTGCGCGGGCACGTCGCGGGCAACCTGCACGTCGGCAACACCCGTGGGGACCTGCTCGACGTGCTGACCGTGCTGGTGCCGTGGATCGGCTACCCCCGGACGCTCAACGGGCTCACCGCGGTGAACGAGGGTGCGCCCGCGGCCTGACCTCCGGCCGCGCGTCGCTCGTCAGACGACGAGGGGCGCGGCGACGTCGAGTTCGCCGTGGTCGACGAGCCAGCGCACCGCATCGAGCACGGTCTCCTCGGCGGTGTACGCCGGGGCGTACCCGAGCAGCCGCCGCGGCTTCTCGGTGCTGAACACCTGGCTGCGCGACAGGTGCTCCCAGCTCGCACCGGCGTGCTCCGGAGCCGTGGTCTCGCGGAACCGGTCCCACGTGACGGACTCGAGCCGCGCCTCCAGTCCGAACCAGGACGCTGCGAGCTGGGCGTACCCACGCGCGGTGAGCGCCGTCGGGGCCGTGATGAAGAAGTCCTCGCCGGCCACCTGATCGCGGCGTTCGATGGCGAGCTCGAACGCCTGCGCGACGTCGTCGGCGTGCACGTGCGCCATCGTCTCGGCGCCGAGGCCGGGCACCTCCACGACATCGCCGGCAGCGAGCTTCGTCCAGACCGACGGGTCGAGGTTGCCGAGCGGGCCGATCGGCATCCAACCCGGGCCGCTGATGTGCCCGGGGTGGATCGACGTCGTCGCGAGACCCCCAGAGGCGGTTTCGTCCTTGAGCATCCGGGCGATGGCGTCCTTCTGCGTGCCGTACTCGCCGAACGGAGGTGTCGCGTTCTCCTCGGTGATCGGGACCACGGACGAGCGGCCCGCGCGCCAGATCGACCCGCAGTGCACGAGGTGTGTGGCCGTTCCACGGAGCGCGGCGACGAGCGCCTCGGCGGACGCCAGCGTGAAGCAGACCAGGTCGACGACGGCGTCGGCACGGAGTCCGACGATCCGTTCGCCGAACGTGCGGTCGCGGTCCTCCTGCTCGCGGTCGGCCGTGACCTGCTCGACCTGCTGCCACTCCGGGGAGTCGACGTAGGCGGTGCGGGTGCCGCGGCTGATGGTCACGACCTCGTGGCCGGCACGGACGAGGCGGGGGACGAGGAACGTGCCGATGTGGCCCGTGGCTCCGATGACGACGATGCGCATGCGGCCCACCGTAGGCCGGGGTGAGGGGAGCGGGTCGTTCTGTCCCATCGCACCCGCAGTAGGAGGTCGAATCGCGCATGGGAGGTCAGAAGTTCCTGCATCCCATGCGCGGAATCGCCTCCTACGAGCGGAACGACCTCCCACGCGCGGAACGACCCCCACCCGTCAGTCGGCGGTGATCACCTTGATCGAGCCGGCGATGGTCGCGGCGTCCTCGGCGAGCCCGACGACGGGGTCCGGCAGCTTCGTCGCGGCCCCGACGGCCTTGCGGACGGCCCAGCCGACGAACGAGCCCACGATCGCCCCGACGCCGCCGAGGATCGCGCCCTCGATGCGGAGGTCCCGCTTGCCGGTGGTGCCGAGTGCCGCACCGGCGAGCGCACCGGACGCCACGCGACCGACGAGTCCGGTGGGGGAGATGCGGTTCGGGGTCTTCGGCATCTTGTCGCCGATGAGCTCACCCACGGCGGACGCGACGAGGAGGCCGCGGCCGAGCGGTGTGCTGAAGACCTTCCAGTCCTGCCACGAGCCCTTCAGTGAGGACCGGTCGTGGTTCAGCGCCATCACGGCGAGCGGGGTGGCGCTCCGGCCGCCGCTGAGGATGCCCAGCACCAGGGTGCGGACCAGGGTGTGCTGCTCGTTCTTCTTGCTCATCGTCACTCCTTGTCGTGTCCGTCGAAAAGTACTCTTGCGCTCCTGGTACTCAGCGTTACTATGTACTGGTAGTCAGCATCACTGAGTAGTAACGACGGGCGACCGTCCGCCACAGGAGGAGCGCATGCCCAAGCAGGAGACCGAGATGCTCAAGGGCATCCTCGAGGGGATCGTCCTCGCCGTGCTCGTCGGCCGACCGGCCCACGGGTACGAGATCACCGCCTGGCTCCGGGAGCAGGGCTTCACCGACATCGCCGAGGGCACGATCTACGCCCTGCTCGTCCGCATCGAGCAGCGCGGCCTCGTCGACGTCGAGAAGGTCCCGTCGGAGAAGGGCCCGCCGCGCAAGGTGTTCACCCTGAACACCCGCGGCCGCGAACAGCTCGACGACTTCTGGACGGCGTGGGCCTTCCTCAGCGACCGACTCGAGCAGCTGCACGACACCACGAACGGACAGGACTGACCATGGGCATCTCGATCTCCGACATCACGACCAAGCTCATCGGCGACAAGAAGCGCTGGCGGGCGTACAAGGCCCGCACGGCGACGCTGCCGACGAGTCACCGCACCGCCGTCGACGGCATCGAGCGGTACCTCATGTACACCGGCCCGAGCGACGGCGACCAGCTCATGCGCATGCTCGACGACCTCGCCGACCTGTTCGAGCAGAGCGCCGCGGACGGCACGAGCGTCCGCACCGTCGTCGGTGACGACCCGATCGCCTTCGCCGAGGACTTCAAGGCGAACTACGGCCTCGGCTCCTGGTTGAGCAAGGAACAGCAGCGCCTGGTGGACGCGATCGCCCAAGCCGACGAGACAGACGCAGACCACACGGACCACACGGACGACGACGAGACGGCGCGGGGAGGCGATCCCGCATGAGCACGGCCATCCGGGTCCGCGGACTCGAGAAGTCCTTCGGCGACCTGCACGTCCTCCGCGGGGTCGACCTCGACGTCGAGGCCGGCACGGTGACCGCCCTGCTCGGCTCCAACGGCGCGGGCAAGACCACCGCGATCCGGATCCTGGCGACGCTCGCGAAGGCCACGGGCGGCACCGCCCTCGTCGCCGGACACGACGTCGCCGCCGCACCGGGCGCCGTCCGCGAGGCGATCAGCCTCACCGGGCAGTTCGCCGCCGTGGACGAGGTGCTCACCGGCCGCGAGAACCTCGTCCTCGTCGCCCGGCTGCGCCACCTCCCGCACGCCGGCCGCATCGCCGACGGCCTGCTCGACCGCTTCTCGCTGACCGAGGCCGGGTCCCGGCGAGCAGGGACCTACTCGGGCGGGATGCGGCGCCGGCTCGACATCGCGATGAGCCTCATCGGCGAGCCCGCCGTGGTCTTCCTCGACGAACCCACCACGGGCCTCGACCCGGAGGCACGCCTCGAGGTCTGGGACGCCGTCCGCGCCCTCGCCGCCAGCGGCACCACCGTGCTGCTGACGACGCAGTACCTCGACGAGGCCGAGCAGCTCGCGGACCGGATCGCGATCCTGCACGAGGGCCGCATCATCGCGGACGGCACCCTCGCCGAGCTCCGACGGCTGCTCCCGCCCGCCCGGGTCGAGTACGTCGAGAAGCAGCCGACGCTCGAAGACGTCTTCCTCGCCGTGATCGGGCACGACACCGCCGGCAACGGCACCGCCGGGCACGACACCGCCGGCGCCCGCACCGCCGGACCGCACCAGAAGGAGGTCGCGTGATGAGCGCCCACCCGATCCACGACACCGCCGTCCTGACCGGACGCTCCCTCAAGCACGTCTGGCGGAGCCCCGACACGATCATCACCACCGCCGTGATGCCGATCGCCTTCCTCCTGCTCTTCGTGTACGTCTTCGGCGGCGCGATCGACACCGGCACCGGCTCGTACGTCGACTACCTGCTGCCCGGGATCCTGCTCATCACCGTGGCGTCCGGGGTGGCGTACACCTCGTACCGACTGTTCCTCGACCTGCAGGCAGGCATCGACGAGCGCTTCCGATCGATGCCCATCGTCCGCGCGGCGTCGCTCTGGGCGCACGTCCTCACCTCCCTCGTCGCGAACCTCGTCTCGGTGACGGTGGTCGTGGCGGTCGCCGTGCTGATGGGCTTCCGGAGCGGTGCCGGCATCGGCGCGTGGCTCGCGGTGCTCGGCATCCTGGTGCTGTTCACGCTCGCCCTCACGTGGGTCGCGGTCGTGGCCGGCCTGTCCGCGAAGTCGGTCGACGGGGCGAGTGCGTTCTCGTACCCGCTGATCTTCCTGCCCTTCATCAGCTCGGCGTTCGTGCCGACGGACACGATGCCGGGTCCGGTCCGCTGGTTCGCGGAACACCAACCGGTCACGTCGATCGTCGACTCGATCCGTGCGCTGTTCGCCGGGCAACCGCTCGACGCCGACCTCTGGGTCGCCCTGGCCTGGTGCACGGGGATCCTGCTCGTCGCCTTCGGCGCCGCGACCCTGGTGCAGCGTCGTCGGGTCGGCTGACGTGACCAGTCGACGGCCTGGAGGCCCGTGGCGGCGCCGCCACGGGCCTCCAGGCCGTCTGCCGGTCACCTGCAGGGCGTCACCCGGTCCACGGAGCCGCCACGAGTAGCGTCCGCCGCATGAGCGACATCATCCTGTTCGGTGGCCACGGCAAGGTCGCGCTCCTCGCGACGCGCATCCTCAGCGACCGTGGACACCGGGTCACCTCCGTCATCCGCGACCCCGACCAGGCGGACGAGATCCGCGCCCACGGCGGCGAGCCGCACGTGGCGGACATCCAGCAGCAGACCATCACCGACTTCGCCGAGCTGATCCACGGGCACGACGCCGTCGTGTGGTCCGCCGGAGCCGGCGGCGGATCGGCCGACCGCACCTGGGCCATCGACCGCGACGCCGCCGTGCTGTCGGTGCAGGGCGCCGCCAAGGCCGGCGTCGACCGCTACGTGATGGTGTCCTGGTCGGGGTCCCTCCTCGATCACGGCGTGCCGCAGGACAACGACTTCTTCGCGTACGCGCAGTCGAAGATGATCGCCGACGCGGTGCTCCGCGACTCGGGCCTGCGCTGGACGGTCGTCGCGCCGAGCACCCTGACGGACGACGAGCCGACCGGCTCGATCGACTGGGACGGCTCCTCGAGCGAGGTCCCGCGCGGGGACGTCGCGCACGTCGTCGCCGACGCCCTCGAGACCGACGCGACCGTGGGCCGGACGATCCGCTTCAACACCGGGTCGACGCCGATCGCGGACTTCCTGCGGAGCTGACCGTGCCGACCCCGACGCTCCTGTTCGTCCACGGTGCCCTCGTCCGCGACGGTGACTGGTGGTGGTCCCGCACTGCCGACCTCCTCCGGCAGCGCACCGGCATCGAGAGCCGCGCCGTCGCACTGCCGTCCTGCGGCGAGACGGACGGAGGCGGCGGCGACCTCGCCGACGACGCCGCCGCACTCCGCCGTGCCCTCGACGGGACCACGTCGGCCATCGTCGTCGGGCACTCCTACGGCGGCACCGTGATCGCCGAGGCCGGACCACACCCCGCCGTGCGGCACCTGCTCCTCGTGTCGTCCTACCTGCCCGAGGTCGGCTCCACGCAGGGGTCGATCATGTCCACCGAGCCGGACCCCGTCACGATCCGGCCGGACGACTCCGGCCGGATCGTGCTCGACGGGTACGACGTGGCGTCGTTCGGCGCCCGGTTCCTGCAGGACGCCGACGAGGCGACGCAGCAGGCAGCGTGGGAGCGGACCACCGCGCAGGACCTCCGTGCGTTCGGGACCCCGACGAGTGCGGCCGGCTGGTCCGGTGTCGACTCGACGGCGATCGTCTGCACGGAGGACCGATCGACGACCGTCGGGCTCCAACGGCTGCACGCGGCCCGGGCGACCCGTACCGTGGAACTGCCGACCGGGCACCACCCGTTCATCACCCGGCCGGACCTGGTCGTGGAGCAGATCGAGGCGGTGCTGGCTCAGGCGAACTGGGCGTAGAACCCCTCCGGCGCGTGCGCGAGCGAGGCCTTCACGAGCGCGCTCCACTCGTCCACGACGACCTCGGCCGCGTCCCGCTCGACGCCGTCGAGCGACGCCTTCGCCACCTCGGCCGGGTCGATCATCGGGCCGTCGTACCCGGCCATGATGTCGGTGTCGGCCGCGCCGAGGTGGAGTCCCTGCACGCTGATGCCCTTCCCGGCCAGCTCGAGCCGGACCGCGTTCGTCATGTTCCACTCCGCTGCCTTCGCCGCCGCGTACCCGCCGGAGCCCGGGTGCACGAACCACGACAGCGCTGACAGGACGTTGACGATCCCACCGCCGCCGTTCGCCTCGATGACCGGCGCGAACGCCCGGACCATCTCGAGGTTGCCCCAGAAGTGCGTGTCCATCTCGCGGCGGACGTCCGTCAGGTCGCCGGTGACGAGCGAGCCCTGGGTGGCGATGCCGGCGTTGTTGACGAGCAGCGTCACGTCGGACGCTGCCGCAGCGGCAGCGGCGATCGAGGCGTCGTCGGTGATGTCGAGCGGCAGCACCTCGACGCCGGCGATGTCGACGAGCTCGGGCCGCCGAGCGGTGGCGTAGACCTTGGCCGCGCCACGTTCGAGCAGCTGCAGGGCGAAGCGTCGTCCGATGCCACGGTTCGAGCCCGTGACGAGTGCGACCGATCCAGCGATGTCCATGGTGTTCCTCCTGCCGCGCGGGCCCTTCCCGCTCCGGCTCGGCTACGCTAAGACCTCACATGGATGTCAGGGGCAAGCCCGGATCGGAGAACCACATGCGCATCGGTGACCTCGCTGCCGAGACCGGGGTGAGCGTCCGTTCGCTCCGGTACTACGAGGAGCAGGGACTGCTCGCCGCCGACCGCACGCCGAGCGGCCAGCGCACCTACGGACCGGCGGCCGTCGAACGGGTGCAGCTCGTGCAGCAGCTCTTCGGCGCCGGGCTGCCGAGCCGCACGATCGTGCAGCTGCTGCCGTGCGTCGACGCCGGTGTGGCGACGCCGGAGTCCTTCGCGCTGCTCGTCGCCGAACGCGACCGGATCACCGCGCAGATGGCGGAACTCGAGGCCGCACGCGACCGACTCGACGACGTGATCACGATCACCGAGCACCCGACGGCCGAGCACTGCCCGGCGCTCCGGCCCCAGGCCGCCTGAGCGGGGGCGGCGCCGCGCTGCGCCGCGCTGGTGCGAGCGCCCCGCGCCGCGGTCCTGGTGCGAGGTTCCGTAATCCGTGCGACGCCGCGCGGGTCGCACCGAGAACGCAACCTCGCACCACGACGACCCACACGCCGCGCCCGCGGTCACCTCCGTCGTGCGGCCTGCCACGTCTCCCGCGGCAGCACGCCGAACTCGTCGCGGTAGCTCCCCGCGAAGCGCCCGAGGTGCGCGAAGCCCGCGGCCCGCGCGATCTCGCCGATGCTCCGCTCGTCGCCGGACTCGAGCTGCTCCCGTGCCAGCAGCAGCCGGATGCGCCGCAGGTACGTCGTCGGCGTGATGCCGTGGTGTCGCCGGAAGGCCTCCTGCAGCCCGCGGACGCTCAGGCCGGCCGCGGCGGCCACGTCGTCGACGGTGATCTGCTCGGTCGCGTGGTCGAGCAGGAAACCCTCGGCCCGTGCGAAGCGTGCGGCCGCGGCCGTGCGGGGTTCGTGCTGCCCCACGGGCCAGTGCGGGATCGCGGTGAGCAGCCCGCTCGCCGCGAACCGGGTCAGTTCGCGTTCCCGTTCCGCGGTGATCTCAGCGGGGCCACGCAGCACCTCGGACGCGACGGCACGGACCATCAGCCACCAGGCCGCGAGCGCCGGGCCCTCGGGGATGTGGCGCGGCCGGAACTCGAGGGGACCGGGGTGCCAGGCGCCACGCTCCGCCGCGACCTGCTCGACGACCGTGCGGTCGATGCGGATGAGGTCGAGCTGGAAACGGTCCCAGAGGACGCGCTGCGGATCGTGGCGGAACAGGACGGGCCGTCCGGTCTGGACGGCTTCGCCGTCGACCCGTCCGTGCCCGGACTTGATCCAGAACACCGTCATCGCCGCGTCGGCCTCGACGTCGGCGGACACGACACCGGTGCACGCCATGGACACCAGGGAGAGCAGGTCGGTGCCGCGCCGCCGCGCCTCGAACTCGAGCGCGGCCCGGCCGTCCTCGACGCGGGCCGAGCGCACGTCGGGCAGCTGCGTCACCAGTTCCGCCGCGGTGGACGGGTCAACGGCGGTCGCGGACCACTGCGCCCGCTGGAGCATGCCGGCCATGGTCAGGCCTTCCCGGGCAGGAGTGGCTGCAGGAGCCTGCTGGTCGTCGTCTTCCCGACGCCGTGGGTGCCGTTGAGCCACACGATCATGCTCGGACCGTAGCGCACGAAACGGCATGGTCGGGAGTGGACGGACCGGACTGGCCGCCGACGGCACTGCTCAGCGCCGGTACGGTTCGTCCGCGTCCTCGGGTCGGACGGCCCCCCGGACGGTGAGGGGTGTGGCCGTGTACCGCCCGCGGCCGTGCCGTCGGTCACTGATCGCGACGGTGAGGAGCACCCCGCCAAGGACGGTCCAGACGCCTCCGATGACCCAGCGCCACGTCTCCGTGCCGAGCACGGCGAGCGTGAGCCACAGCACGCCGATCAGGGTCCAGGCGATGCCCTGCCAGATGCGCGGGCGACCGACGATCGTCCGCCAGGGGTCGCGACCGGCTTCGTTGCTCATGACGGAAGGCTAACCCGGCGCGCCGGGTTCACGCGCGCCCGGCCACCATCGCGTCGATCGTCCGCATGGCCGTCGCGAAGATCGTCAGCACCGGGTTCACGCCCCCGTTCGTGACGTGCACGGACCCGTCGGCGACACGGAGTCCGTCGTGCCCCCAGACGCGACCGAACGGGTCGACGACCGAGGTCGCCGGGTCCGTCCCCATCCGGAGCGTGCCGGCCTGGTGCTGCCCACCGCTCGTGCCGGTGACCGGGCCGTGCAGCTCGGCGACGCGGATGGCCCCGGCGGCACGCAGCCAGTCGGCACTCCGGGCGCTCGTGTGGTCACGGGCGCGGACGTCCTCGGCGTGGACGCCGCCGCTGAACCACGCCACCGGGATCCCGTGCCGGTCGGTGACGGCGGGGTCGACGCGGACGCGGGCGTCGGCGGTGGTGACCTCCTGGACCGGGCCCATGATCCGCATGCTCCGCCGCGCGAGGTCGCGCATGGCGTGCTTGGCGGCGAGGCCCGAGCGCGGGATGAGCCCGGTGCCGACGAGGTACTGGTAGGTGTTCGACGGGGTGGCGATGAACTCGTTCGCCAGGATCCCGCCGCCGACCTGTCCGTCGACGCCGTGCCGGAAGTCGGTCGTCGCGATGGAGGGTCCCGGTCCGAGGCCGTCGTCCACGACGTCGTCGAAGATCCCCATCGCGCCGCCGTACACGTGGCCCTGCAGGTGTCGGCCGACCTGGTCGGTGCCGTTCCCGATGCCGTCGGGTTCGTGGTCGCTGCGGCTGTTGAGCAGCAGCCGCGCCGACTCGACGGCGCCCGCCGCGACGACCACCTCGGCGGCGTCGACGTCGGCGGCCCAGTCGCGGCCGTCCGCGGTGCCGACGATCGTGACGCCGACCACCCGGCCGGTGCCGTCGGTCCGGAGCCGGGCGACCCGGCTGTCGAGCAGGATCGAGGCGTTCCCGGTCGCGAACGCCCGGGTCAGCATGGTGTTCTGGCTGCCGTTCTTCGCGTCGACCGGGCAGGCGAAGCCGACGCACATGCCGCACTGCTCGCACGCCCGGCGACCGAGGTACGGCGTCGAGTTGATGAGGAGCGGCACGTGCACGGTCGAGATCCCGAGGACTCCTGCGGCCCGGGCGAGACGCTCCCGGGCGGCCCCGGACGGCAACGGCGGCATCGGGAACGGCCGCGTGCGGTCGCCGGACCACGGGCCGTCGGTGTCGCCGCCGCTGACGCCGACCTCCCACTCGGCCCGCTCGTACCAGGGCTCGAGCTCGTCGTACCCGAACGGCCAGTCGGCGAGGCTGCTGCCCTCCGGCACGCCGTAGGTCGACGCCATCGCGAAGTCCCGCGGCCCGAACCGCCACGCCTGCGCGCCGTACACGCGGGTACCGCCCCCGGCCGTGCCGGCGTTGCCGTGCCAGCCCGGCGACGACGGCCGGAGCAGCAGTCGCTCCCGCCCTGCGGAGACCGTCCGGGGGTTCCCGGCGTCGACCGGTCCGGTCCGCGGAGCGACACCCCAGGACGACCGTGGGTTCCGGATGTGGTCGCTGCTGAGTTCGGCGGTTCCCGGCCAGCGTCCGGCCTCGACGACGAGCACGCGCCGTCCCGACTCCGCCAGACCGCACGCGGCGACGCCGCCGCCGGCCCCGGAGCCGATGACGATCGCGTCGTACCGGTCCGCCAACGCCGACGGGTGGACCACGGTGGGCACCGCGGTCGCGACGGGCACGGGGACGCTCCACCCGTCCGGTGGTCCGGGCTGCCAGCCGACCATCTCCCAGGAGCGCTCACCGGCGTTGCCGCCGTTCGCCGCGTCGGCGTAGTAGCCGGCGGACACGAGTTCGGCGAACCAGACGAGGTCCGGATCGTCCTCGGCGACGGCCGCGTCGTCGTCACGCTCGACGACGGCGCGGAGCCGGTCGAGCCAGTCCGGCCGGTCCTCGAGGACCGCCGCCAGGAACTCGAGGGCGCCTGCGTCCGCGGCCGACGGGTACTCGTCGCCGGGGACGACCCGGTCGACCAGCACGCGCAGCCGCGCCTGGTTCGCGTGGACGAACGCGCGCTGCGCGGTGACGGGGCCTTCCGTCATCGTCGACCTGCCCTCCGGGCGGCTCCGGCGCCGCCCTCGATCACGGTACCGGTCCGCGGACCGGTGACGGGCCCTGGACCGGACCGGGCCTGGAGGCGCGGTGCGCGTCCGACCCGCACCGCGCCTCCAGGCCGTGGTCGCGCCCGGACCCGACGTCAGGCGCGGTCGTGCAGGGTCACGTGGTACCCGTCGGGGTCGGCGAAGGTGAACGTGCGGCCGAAGGGGCCGTCGATCGGCGCGGACACGATGGCGTGACCGTCGGCGACGAGGGCGTCGTGGATCGCCTGGACGTCGGTCGCGTGCAGCCAGATCGCCGCACCGATGCCGGGCTGTGCGACCGCGTCGAGGTCGGTCCCGGGGACGGTGTCCCGGAGCGCGAAGGCGATCGGTGTGGTCGTGAAGACGACCGCGTGCGGGGGACCCGCCGGCGACCGGACGAGCCCGAGGTACTGCTCGTAGAAGGCCTGCGACGCGTCGAGGTCGCGGGTCTGGAGGGAGATGAAGTCGGGTCCGGTGACGGGCATGGTGCGCTCCTTGTGGTCGTGTCAGTCTTCTGACACGGGACAACCTATGTCAGACTACTGACATGAGTCAACACGGCGACGGCATCGACCTCGACACGTCCCTGGGCTACCTGCTCAAGGAGGCCGCCAGTGCCCTCCGGACCTCGATGGAGGCCGTGCTCCGGCCGCTCGGGATGACCATGACGCACTACTCCTGCCTCGAACTGCTGGCGCAGCGACCCGGCCTGTCGAACTCCGAGCTCGCCCGCGGGGCCTTCGTGACCCGGCAGTCGATGAACGTGCTGCTGCAGGCACTCGAGCGCGACGGCTTCGTGACGAGGCCGCCCGAGGCGCCGGTCGGGAAGGCCCTGCCGACCCGGCTGACCGACACGGGGCGGGAGCGCCTCGAGCACGCGTCCGCCGCCGTCCGGTCCGTCGAGGTCAGGATGACCAGCGGGATGACCGACGACGAGCAGGCCGCCGCGCTCGGGGCGCTGCGGAGCATGGTCCGGTCGCTGCGGGCTAGTTGATGCAGGCGCCCTGGTCGCCGTAGGCGTTGCCGACGGGGGCGGTGGACGGGGTGCTCTTCGGTTTCGGGTTCGCCGTGGTGGCGGCCGTCGGGCTGCTCGTGCCGGTCGAGCCGCTGGTGGTGCCGCTCGTGCCGGTCGTGCCGGTCGTGCCGGTCGCGGTCGTGCCGCTGGTGGTGCCGCTCGTGCCTGCCGCCGTCGTGCCGCTGGTGGTGCCGCTCGTGCCTGCCGCCGTCACGGTGTGGCCGTCCGTCCCGAGCACCAGCGTGACGCCGGTGACCTGGGTCGACAGGACCGCCGTCGCGCCCGGCACGACGTTCGCGACGGCCTTCGCCTGGGCCTCCGCGCCCTTCGGGTACTCGACGACCGTCGCGGTCGTCGTCGTGGTGTCCGAGGGAGCCCCCACGACGAAGCCCTTCGCGGTCAGCGCCGACGAAGCCGCCGTCGCACCCCCGGCCGTCGACCCGCCGTTCTGCACCGTGACGTGGACGCTCGAGGGAGCGGCCGCGTGCGCCGATGTGTACGCGGCCGGAGCGCCGACGATGCTCTGGATGAACGCCGGCATCGCCCCGAAGTCCACCGCGACGGTCGAGTACCCGTCGATGGTGGGCGTGCCCGCCGTCGGGATCGCGGTCGACCGGATGTTCGACAGGTCGATGCTCCGGAACGTGTTCACGAGGCTCGGGATGCTCAGCCCGTCGTCGATCTGGATCGAGTCACCGACACCGTGCAGCAGGTTCGAGACCTTCACCGGGTTGAGGAGCGTGTCCGCGGACAGGGCCTTCCGGGCCTCCTGGGACAGGAAGTACTGCTGCCGGACCTCACGGTCGAGGTCGCCGCGGGGCAACCCGTCCCGCTGCCGGACGAACGAGAGTGCCTGGGACGCGTCGAGCGTCGAGTTCCCCGCGGGCAGGTCGACGTTCGAGTTCGTGTCGTGGACCGCCTCGTTGAGGCAGACCTGCACCGGGCCGAGCGCCTTGACGAGCTGGTAGAAGCCGAGCAGCGAGACCCGGACGAAGTGGTCGATCGTCAGGCCGCTCATGTTCTCGATCGTCTGCATGAGGAGCCGCATGCCGCCGGCGTCCCCGCCGCCGTTCGCGGCGCCGTCCGAGAAGGCGCTGTTGAGCTTGAACGTGCCGTGCCCGGGGATCTGCACCCACGAGTCGCGGGGGAACGAGATCATCGTCGCGCTGCCGCCGCCCGCCGGGATGTGCAGCACGATCATCGAGTCGGTGTTGGTCGCTCCGCCGTCGAGCTGGGTCCCGAGTTCCGCGAGCTCCTGCGGGGTGGCGTCGGCCGGCCGGTGGTCGTCGCCGACGAGCAGGATGTTCTGCGCCGCACCGTCGGCATCCGGGGAGGACGACGCGTGCGGCAGCGCCACGTGCACCTTCGTCAGGCTGTCGTCGAGCTGCGCGTACGACCACGCCGCGTACCCGCCGGTGAGGACGAGCGCCATCGCGAGGACGCCGCCGATCGCCGGGAAGACGACCCGGCCGGTACGGCGCTGGCGGCCGTGGCGGACGGGGGTGCGTCGCCGTCCGCGGCTGGCGGGGTGGTGCAGGTCCGTCCCGGCGGGGTGCTGCTCGGGCTCGGTCGGGTCGGGTGACTCGAAGGGGTCCTCGTTCATGGCCACACCGTAGGAACGGTCGCTGCGGAACACCCCGGGCGCTCTGTGCCGATGTTCAGCCCGCACCGCGCGGAGCATCTCGCCCTGATCGTGGCGCAGCTGACGGAGCACCCCGGGGCGCTGACGTAGGGTTCGGTCCGTGATGTCACCTGTGCAACCACGAAGGAACCGGCGTCGTGGCACCACCCTCGTCGTCCTGATGCTGGCCGCCGTGTGCTCCGGGGTCTTCGCCGGCGTCGCATCCCCGGCATCGGCGCACTCAGCGCTCACCGCGAGCACACCCGCTGCGGGTGCGGAGGTGCCCTCCGACCTCGATCGCGTCGACCTCACGTTCTCCGAGGCACCGATCGCCGGGCTCGACGCCGGCCTCCGCATCGAGGTGCGGGACGCAGACGGCTCGGACGAGTCCACCGGGGACGTGATCGTCAGCGGCACGACCATGTCGAAGGCCGTCGACCTCTCCGCCGGCCCGCACACGGTGCTGTGGCGGTACGTGTCACCCGACGGACACCCGGTCGATGGTCAGATCGACTTCACCGTGCGCGCGGCTGCGTCGTCGTCAGCTGCGTCCGGCGCTCCGTCTGCCCCGGCTGCTCCGACTGCGTCGCCGAGCGCCTCTCCGTCGGCAGCGGCGACCGCTGATGCCGGGGTCTCCGGCGGGCCCTTCGTGTGGGTGCTGGGCGGGGTCGTCGCGGTGCTCGTTGCGGGGTCCGTGGTCGCCGTGGTCCGTCGGGGTCGGCGCGCCTGACCGCGCGTGCGTGACCGGGCGCGCCTGACCGCGCTCAGCCGAGGAAGTCGCGGAGGGCCGCGGCGAGGAGCTCGGGCTGCTCGTCGGGGATGAAGTGTCCGGAACCGGGAACCGTCACGTTCCGGGCATCGTCGGCGTACGGACGGACGGGTGCCGTCATGTCGGGGATGCTGCCGAACTCCGCACTGACACCGAGGACCGGCATCGTGAACCGCCTGGTCTCCAGGAGCGCACGGTTCTGCTCGGCGGAACGTGCGGCCGCACGGTAGTAGGCCAGCCCGGCGTGCACGCCGCCCTCGGCCGCGAACGACGCCGCGTAGGCATCGATGTCCGCTTCCGAGAACGTCGACGGGTCGTGCGTCTTCGCACGGAGGAACCAGGCGATGTAGTCCCGCTCGTGCCCTCGCAGCAGGACCTCCGGCAGGTCGTCGACCTGGTGGAACGCGAAGTGCCACGTCTTCCACGCCCGCTCCGGGTCGAGCGGGACGGCGTCCGGCATGGTGATGCCGGGGATGCCGGCGTCGAGGAGCGCGAGGTGGTCGATCTCGTCCCCGTACAAGAGGCCGTACGGGAAGGCCGTCCACGCGCCGACGTCGTGCGCGACCAGGGCGTACCGGGTCACCCCGAGTTGCTGCAGGAGGTCGTGCACGCGGATCGCCATCGCCTGCGTGTCGTAACCGACGGCTGGACGATCCGATCCGCCCTGCCCCGGGAGCTCGGGGATCACGAGTCGGTACCGGTCCGCGAGGTGCACGGCCGCCCGGAGCCAGGCGCGGGCGTCCTGCGGGAAGCCGGCCAGGAGCACCACGGTCGGACCGGTCGGGTTCCCGCCGACGAGCGCGTGCAGACGGACGCCGTCGACGTGGCGGTACTCGTCGGCGAAGTCGTTCCGGTTCGGTGTCGTGGTGGGGGTGCTCATCGTGCTCCTCGTGCTCGTCCGGGCTGTTCTGCAGGGCCACCCTAGCGATGTTGTATCGATCAGTCCAAGATAGGATGACGTGAGCGGAACGCGCACGACGGACCGCTGGAGGTGCAGGCGATGGCGGGGAAGAAGGCGTTCGACGCCGACGCGGCGGTCGAGGCGGCGATGCTCGTCTTCTGGGAGCGCGGCTACGCGGACTCGTCGTTGGATGCCCTCGGCGCTGCGATGGGCGTGGGCCGGAGCTCCTTCTACAACGCCTTCGGCGACAAGGCCGGGTTGTTCCAGCAGTGCCTCGCTCGCTACGGCAGCCGCTACGGCGACCGGTACGAGCAGGCACTCGCAGCGCCGGAGGGTGACGTCCGCGCCGCGCTCACCTCGTTCTTCGAGGTGACGCTGGACCGGATCGCCGACCCGGCCGTGCCGCGCGGATGCCTGATCGCACAGTCGGTGATCGCCAGCCCGACCCTCCCGCCGCAGGCGGCCGCGCAGGCGGAGATCCTCCTCGGCCTGCAGCGTCGGCGGATCACGACGGCACTCGTCGCGGCCGGCGTCGCCGCGCCGGCGGCGGAGGACGTCGCACTGCAGGTGGCTGCCGTCAACCAGTCCCTGGCCGTCCTGAGCCGGACCGGTCTGAGCCCCGAGCGGCTCGGATCGGTGGCACGCGCTGCCGTCGTCGCAGCTGTGAACGGGATCGGCGCGGGCACGCCCTCGTGACGGTGCCCGGTGCGGCTGGTCTCCGGTGTGCTCAGGACTGCAGCGGCGGGGTGGCCAGCGAGTCGAGCATGCGGAGCTTCTCGGCTGTCGGGCTGTCCTCGTCCGCGTAGTACACGACGAGGACCAGGTCCTCGAGCTGCATCTTCTCGCGGTGGAGTTGCAGCGCTCCGAGGACCGGGTGCTCGATCTGCACAGCACCACCGCTGAAGGTCCGCACGCCCTGCCGTGCCCATTCCTCGCGGAACCGAGCGCTCGCAAGGGAGAGCTCTCCCACCAGTTCGATCGCGCGCGGCTCGTCGACGTCGTCCCCGAGCGAGTGCCGGAACAGTGCCACGAAGTCGCTCACCGATCGTTCCCATTCCACGTGGAACTCCCGCTCCTCCGGATCGAGGAGCAGTGACCGGAGGCGGTTGTTGCCCGGGGCGAGACGTGGCGAGAACGTGATGGCCGACGCGTTCGCGGCGAGGACGTCGAAGTAGCGGCCTTCGATGAACGCCGGGGACGCGATGGACGCGAGCAAGTGATGCAGCCGTGCCGGGACGCGTTCCTCGCGCTGCCGCCGTCGGGCACGGGGTCGCGGAGTCGCGAGGGACATGAGGTACGCGGCCTCGACGTCGTCCAGCTGGAGCACCCGTGCGAGCGCCTCGAGCACCTGCATCGACGGGTTGCTGTCGCGACCGCGCTCGAGCCGGAGGTAGTAGTCCGCGCTGATCCCGGCGAGCAGTGCGACTTCCTCGCGCCGGAGTCCCGGCACGCGTCGGTTCGGTCCCGCGGGGAGACCGGCTCGATCGGGCGTGAGCAGACCGCGGCGAGCGCGCAGGTACGCGCCCAGCCTGTTCGCTCCACCCTCGTCGTCCACAGACGCAACGGTAGTTGTCACGCCGCCGCTGAGGGAGGCCCTGCCACTCCCCGGACCACCAGGGATCTTCCCCGGCCTGCGGGCCGTCCCCACGATGGGAGGACGCCCCACGCAGGGCGACCAGTCACCACACGGGAGAACACACCATGGACATCAGCGGACGCACGGTCCTCATCGTCGGAGGCACCTCGGGCATCGGCCTCGGTCTCGCTCACCGGTTCGCCGGGGCGGGCAGCACGGTCATCGTCGGCGGGCGCACGATCGACCGCGTCACGGACTTGGAGACCGTCCGGATCGACGTGACGGACGCCGATTCGGTCGTCCGTGCCCGAGACGAGGTCCTCGAGCGGCACCCGGAGCTCGACGTCGTGGTCACGATGTCGGGCGTCATGATCCCCGAAGACCTCCGCGACCCCGATCACTTCACCGCTGCGGAGACGACGATCGACGTGAACCTGCTCGGCACCATCCGGGTGATCGACGCGTTCACACCGCACCTCATCGCCCGCGCAGACGGGGACATCGTGACGGTGACCTCGGGCATCGCGCACCTTCCCTTCCCGCTCATGCCGACGTACGGCGCGTCCAAGGCGGGCGTGCACGCCTACAGCGAGGCGCTCCGCCCGCAGCTGGCCGGCGTGGGCGTGCGGGTCACCGAGCTCGTACCGCCTGCGGTCGCGACCGAGGCACAGGGCGGGATGAACCCCGCCGCGCTCCCGCTCGACGACTACCTCGACGAGGTCATCCAGCTCATCACCGCGCCGGACGCCCCGGACGAGATCGTCGTCGAGGCCGCGCGGCGTCTCCGCTGGGCTGAGCGTGACGGCACCTACGACGACCTCCTCGCACAGCGGTCACAGGCGCTCGCGATGCTCCCCGGCCACTGATCTCGGAACCGAGCCGAAGAACCACCACCGACACACTGCAGGAAGTAGGAACACCATGAGCGGATTGGCCGTCATCACCGGAGCATCGTCCGGAATCGGTCGGGAGTACGCCCGACGCATCGCATCGCAGGGAACGGACCTCATCGCGGTCGGCCGACGCCGGGAGCGTCTCGACGAGCTCGCCGTCGAGTTCCCGGACGTCCGGGTGCAGACCGTCGTCGCGGACCTCTCGACGCACGAGGGCATCCGAAACGTGATCGCGGCTGTCGGCGACCAGGCGGTGACCCTGCTCGTCAACAACGCCGGCGTGGCCCACTACAAGGCCTTCACCGACCTGGCCGAGGAGCAGGCCGCCGAACTCGTCGGCGTGAAGGTGCTCGCCCCGACCCTCCTCACTCGTGCGATCGCACCGGGGATGGTGGAGCGCGGTTCCGGTCAGGTCGTCAACGTCGCCGGCATGATCGCCTTCAGCGGGCCGGCCAGCCTCGAGCAGGTCGGACTCCGACGTGCCGTCTACGCGTCGACGCTCGCCTACACGCTGGCCCTCTCGCAGACCCTCCACGCCGAGCTCTCGCCGAACGGTGTCGCCGTGCAGGCGCTGCTCCCCGGCGTCGTGGCGACCGAGTTCCACGAGCGCCAGGGCATGGACCTGTCGGCCGCTCCCCGGATGACCGCTGCCGACGTCGTCACCGCGAGCCTGCGTGGCATCGAACTCGGAGAGACCGTTACCGCGCCCGGCGTGGAGCAGGGCGAACTGCTCGACGAGGTCTTCGCGGCGGACCTGGCGGCCTTCGGCGGACAGTCGCCGCAGCTGGCGACCCGCTACCGCGTCTGACCGACTGCCTGCGTCGAGCCGGGCCAGCGGCTCCTGGTACGGTGACGGCGCCCGGCCGTGACGGCCGGCTACCGGTTGGGGGGGACAAGGAGCGACTCGGCGTCCCGTCGCAGCCGTCGGCAGCTCCTCCGACGAGTGCATCTCGTCCCTCGACGATCCCTGTCGTCGTCGCGATCGGCCTGGCGACCGCTGCGCTGTCCGGCTGCACCGTGGAGAAGGAGCCCCCTGTCGACCCGGAGATCCGGTGGGAGGGGGCCGCTCCGACCGGACCTCTCGAAGACGACCCGTGGGTGCAGGCAGTGCGCGCCGAACTCGAAGCGGAGGCGGTGGCCCGCAACCGCAACGACTTCAGCATCCCCGAGTTCGCCCGAACAGCGACTCCCGTGTACATCGATCGCGTCTCCGCGAACGCCATCGAAGCCATTTCGAACAACGGGCGCACCAAGCTCTCACCCGGCCCACTGCCGTTCACCCCCACGGCGGTGGAAGTGGGGTACTGGAACAAGGGCGAGGACTTCGCAGCGGTGCGCGGCTGCGTTGCCGGGCGATGGGCGACGGAGTCCGGTGTGCCGACCGGCGAGATCGACGGTGTCGGAATCGAGTACCGGCTCGAGCGCGACCACGACGGACTGATGAGGGTCAGCTCGACCAGTAGCGTCCCCGATCTCGATTGTGGGGCCCTCGACCCGTTGCCCACAGCGCTGTTCGACCCGGCGCCGGAGCCGTCCGGAGTGACGGACGTCCGTGACGTCGTGCGGCCTGACGGGACCACGTCCGGTCCGAGGTCTCGATAAGGCGGCAGCACTCGCTCGCTGTGATGTCCCGGAACGTTGTGTCGAGGGTCAGTCGTTGAGGAGCCGATGCGTGAAGGCCGCCCGGTGACGTGAGCAAGTGGAGCTGCGCATTCGTGCTCGGAGGCGTGATCGCGGCAGTGACGGTGGCCGCCCAGCTCCTCAGACGCTGATAGCCCGAAGACCGCACGATGGATGGGTGCTCAACGAGTGGAAGGCGGAGCAGCCGATCATCCCGCTCCGGCTGTTCCGAAGCTCCGGTTCCTGTACCTCGGCGCGATGATGGGGTTCTTCTTCTTCACGACGTAGTTCCTGCAAAAGGTCTTCGTTCGGTCGCCGCTGCAGGCGGGCCTCGGGTTCCTGCCGATGAGCGTCGTCAACTTCGCCGTCGCCATCCTCGTTCCGCGACTGCTCCGCCGCGTCTCCGCCGCCCAGGTGATGCTCGCCGGGGTCATCTTGACCGCTGCCGGCATGTGGTGGCTCGCGCAGGTGCAGGCCGACTCGTCCTTCCTGCTCGGTGTCGCCCTCCCGATGGTCGTCATCGGCGCCGGTCAGGGCCTCACCTTCGCCCCGCTGACCGGGTTCGGCCTCGACGGCGCGATCGCATCGGACGCCGGAGCAGCGTCCGGCCTGGTCAACACCGCGCACCAGCTCGGCAGCTCCCTCGGCCTCGCCGTCCTCGTCGCCATCAGCACAGCCGCCGCCGGTGGCACCGGCGTTGCGGCAGTGGTCACTCGTACCGACGCCGCTCTGACCGCAGCCACCGTGCTCCTCGTCGCCGGAGCGGTCCTCGCCGCCGTCGGAACCGTCCGACGACGAACCACTCACTGACGGGTACCACTGGCCCCTGCCACACCCGAACGCGTCGGCCTACCGTCGACTCCACCCGAACCCCCACGACGAAAGGCAGAACCCATGGCAACGTGGCTCATCACCGGATGCTCGACCGGACTCGGTCGGGCACTCGCCGAGGCCGTCCTCGACCACGGCGACAACGCCGTGGTGACCGCCCGTGACGTGTCTGCCGTGCAGGACATCGCGGACCGCCACCCGGACACCGCACTCGCGGTCGCACTCGACGTCACCGACGACGACACGGTACGCGCAGCCGTCGAAGCCGCAGAGCAGCGCTTCGGAAGCGTCGACGTCCTCGTCAACAACGCCGGGTACGGCTACCGCGCCGCCGTCGAGGAAGGTGAAGACGACGCCGTCGCCCGGCTCTTCGACACCCATGTCTTCGGCACCGTCCGCACCGTCAAGGCCGTCCTCCCGGGCATGCGGGCTCGTCACAGCGGCACCATCGTGAACCTGTCGTCGATCGGCGCGCGGATCTCACCGGAGGGCTCCGGGTACTACGCCGCCGTCAAGGCCGCGATCGAGGCGCTCACCCTCTCGCTGCGGAAGGAGGTCGCTCCGCTCGGCATCACCGCGATCGCCGTCGAGCCCGGCGGGTTCCGCACCGACTTCGCCGGCCGGTCCCTGACCCAGGCGGCGGAGCCGATCGCGGACTACGCCGACACGGCGGGCAAGCGACGCAAGGAACACGACACCGTGGACGGCAAGCAGCCGGGCGACCCTGGCAAGGCTGCAGCGGCGATCATCCAGGCTGTCGAGTCCGAACACCCGCCGTTCATGCTGCTGCTCGGGAACGATGCCTCGAACGGGTTCCGCGCCGCGCTCCAGTCACTGCTCACCGAGGTCGACGAGTGGGAGTCGCTCAGCCGGAGCACCGACATCGACGAGTGATGCCTCTCCGTCCGGATCAAGGTGCGTGGTCTGGGCCCTGCAGAGCTTTCGGCGACGAGTTGGGTGCGAAGGGGACAAGTCGTGCGCGCGACGACAGATGGTCACTGCGGCATGTCGACGAACCGCGAGAACATCCCGTGGAACGCCACCGTGATGGTGTCCGTCGGGCCGTTGCGGTGCTTCGCCACGATGAGGTCCGCCTCACCCTGACGCGGGTTGTCCTTCTCGTACGCCGACTCGCGGTGCAGCAGGATGACCATGTCGGCGTCCTGCTCGATCGAGCCCGATTCGCGGAGGTCGGAGATCTGCGGCTTCTTGTCCGCACGCTGCTCGGGTCCACGGTTCAGCTGCGACAGTGCGACGACGGGCACCTGGAGTTCCTTCGCCATGAGCTTCAGCGCTCGGGAGAACTCGGAGACCTCCTGCTGGCGGCTCTCGACCTTCTTGCCCGAGGTCATCAGCTGCAGGTAGTCGATGACGACCATGCGGAGGTTGTGCTGCTGCTTGAGGCGCCGGCACTTCGCCCGGATCTCGACGAGCGTCATGTTGGGGGAGTCGTCGATGAAGAAGGGCGCGTCGTTGATGCGCCCGCGGGTCTGCGCGATGGTGGTCCAGTCGCGGGAGTCCACGGTGCCCTTGCGCATGTTCTGCAGGGGCACGCTGGACTCGGCGGAGAGCAGACGCATCGCGATCTCCGCGCGGCCCATCTCGAGGGAGAAGAACGCGGCGGTCTCGTTGTGCTTGATCGCGGCCGCGCGGCACAGGTCGAGGGCGAGCGTCGACTTCCCGAGTGCGGGACGGGCGGCGATGATGATGAGCTGCCCGGGGTGGAAGCCGTTGGTGAGCCCGTCGAGCTGGGCGAAGCCGGTCGGCACGCCGGTCATCTGGCCGTCGCGGCCCTTGGCGGCCTCGATCTCGTCGAGCGCCGCGGAGATGGCCTCGGTCAGGGGGACGTAGTCCTCGGTCTGCACGCCGCCCGCGACGTTGTAGACCTCGGCCTGGGCACTGTTGACGAGGTCGGTGACCTCACCCTCGGACGCGTAGCCCATCTGCACGATGCGGGTGCCGGCGTCGACGAGGCGTCGGAGCACGGCCTTCTCGGCGACGATGGCGGCGTAGTAGCCGGCGTTCGCCGCGGTGGGCACCATGCTCGTCACGCTGTGCAGGTACTCGGCGCCGCCGGCACGGGAGAGCAAACCCGTCTTGGTGAGCTCGTCCGTGACGGCGATGACGTCGGTCGGTTCGCCGTGCGAGTAGAGCGAGAGGATCGCGTCGAAGATGACCTCGTGCTTCGGGATGTAGAAGTCCACACCACGAGCGGTCTCGATCACGTCGGCGACGGCGTCCTTCGACAGGAGCATGCCGCCGAGGGTCGACTGCTCGGCCAGGAGGTCGTGCGGCGGCGTGCGCTCCATCCCACCGCGCTCCGCGTAGTCCTGCGGTGCGGCTTCAAGATGTGCGATCGACACACGCTCTCCTCTTGTTCGAACGATCTGACCCGAACCGGCCAGCCGCGTCATTCCTACCCCGGGCGACCGACATCGCCGAGTCGCTGGGCCAAGCTACGGGGACAGAGTTATCCCCAGCAAACAGCCCTGTGGATAACTCTGTGGAGAGTTTGCGGAACACGCCGGAGTGCTGTGTGGACAACTGTGGACGGAGGTGTGGACAACTCGGGTGGGGAACACACTTTCGACCGCCTGACCTGGGCTTTTGTGTTCCACACCATGTGTGGAGAACTGGGGTTCAAGTACCCCTTGAAGGTTCCGATTTGACACGATTCCCCTGTGTAAAAACAGTTGACAAACAGGAACCTGAGGACAACTTTCCCAAGCCGTTCCCAGCAAGCGCGACCCCGTCTGAGAGGTAACCCGTCAGCCCAGCGCACCCCGCGCCTCCAGGCCCGGATCTGGTCGTGAGCACCTCGACAACGCAACGACGGGCGGGCCTCCCGGAGGAGACCCGCCCGTCGTCAGCGGTGTGCTGTCGGACTACTTGGCAGCGACGACCTGGAGCGAGATCACAGCAGTGATGTCCTCGCGCAGACGCACGGTGGCCTCGTGGTCACCAACGGTCTTGATGGTCGCGGGGACCTCGACCTTGCGCTTGTCGAGCGAGCCGACGCCCTGCGCCTCGACGGCGTCAGCGACGTCGCCGGGACGGACGGAGCCGAACAGACGACCGTCCTTGCCGGCCTTGACGGTCAGCTTGATGGTCGCGTTCTCGAGCTTCATCTTGAGGTCCTGTGCCTCTTCGATGGTGGCGAGCTCGCGTGCGGCACGTGCCGCACGGATCGACTCGACCTGCTTCTCGCCGCCCTTGGACCACGAGACTGCGAAGCCCTGCGGGATCAGGTAGTTGCGGGCGTAGCCGTTCTTGACGTCGATGACGTCACCGGCGGAACCGAGGCCGGAGACCTCGTGGGTGAGGATGAGCTTCGACATGTGTCGACCTCCGATCAGCGGCCGGAGCCGGCGTAGGGGAGGAGCGCCATCTCACGGGCGTTCTTCACGGCACGGGCAATGAGGCGCTGCTCCTGGACGGAGACGCCGGTGATGCGACGGGCGCGGATCTTTCCACGCTCCGAGATGAACTTGCGAAGGGTCGCAACGTCCTTGTAGTCGATGACGCCGACCTTGATCGACTTCGCGGGAGCGGCGTTCTTGCCGCCCTTACCGCGAGGCTTCCGGCGGTCGCCGGTGCTCTTTCCAGCCATTGTTTGTCCTTAAGAAGAAGAAGTTGTGTCCGTTGAACCGCGGAGGATCAGAACGGGGTCTCGTCGTCGTACGTGCCGCCGGGCGTGCTCCACACGTCGTTCGACTGTGCGTTGCCGCCCTGCTGCTGGCCACCCTGCGGGGACCAGGGCGCGTCCGACTGACCGCCACCGTTGCCGCCGGCGAAGTTGCCGCCGCCGTTGCCGCCGGCGCCGCCGTTGCCAGCGCCACCACCGACCTGGCCACGACCGCCACCGGCACCACCCGCAGCGCGGGTGATCTGTGCGGTCGCGTAGCGGAGCGAGGGGCCGATCTCGTCGACCTCGAGCTCGATGCTCGTGCGCTGCTGGCCCTCACGGTCCTGGTAGGAGCGCTGACGGAGGCGACCCTGCGCGATGACGCGCGAGCCCTTCGTCAGTGAGCCCGCCACGTGCTCGGCGAACTCGCGCCACACACTCGCGCGGAGGAACAGCGCGTCGCCGTCCTTCCACTCGTTCGCCTGACGGTCGAACGTGCGAGGGGTGGACGCGATGGTGAAGTTCGCCACGGCGAGCCCGTTCTGCGTGTAGCGCAGCTCCGGGTCCGCGGTGAGGTTGCCCACCACCGTGATGACGGTTTCGCCGGCCACGGGTTACTCGGCGCTCGCGGTCGCGGGTGCGGGTGCGGTCGCGTTGGCGGCCTTGCGGGCCGCGCGGGCCTCGTCGCGCTGCTTCTGGGCGGCGACCTGCGCGATGCCCTCTTCGGCGCGGAGGACCTTCGTGCGGAGCACGGCCTCGGAGAGGCCGAGCTGACGGTCCAGCTCCTTGGCGGCCTCGGGGGAGGACGTGAAGTCGACGACGGCGTAGATGCCCTCGGACTTCTTCGCGATCTCGTAAGCGAGCCGGCGACGGCCCCAGACGTCCACGTTGTCGACGGTGCCACCGTCGTTGCGGATGACCGCGAGGAACTTGTCCAGGCTGGGAGCGACGGTGCGCTCATCGATCTCGGGGTCGAGGATCGCCATCAGTTCGTACTGGTGCATGCGGAACCCACCTCCTTTGGTCTCGAACGGCTCCGGGCGGTTCCCGGAACAGGAGGGTTGATGCATGTGTCCCGCCACGCAGGTGCGTGCGGACAACCCGGTAAGCCTAGCGGACGGCCTGGAGGCGCGCCACCGGCTGTGCAGAACCGGTCGCGTCCGTCAGCCAGTCGCGTCCGTCAGCCGGTCGGGTCGGTCAGGCCGTCGCGTCGCGGGCGGCCCACCAGTCGCGCAGACGCGCTTCGGCATCGTCGCCGCCGAGGGGACCCTCGTCCATCCGCACCTCGAGCAGGAAGCGGTACGCCTCGCCCACGGCCCGGCCCGGCGGGATGTCGAGGATCCGCATGATGTCGTCGCCGGACAGGTCGGGACGGATCGAGTCGAGCTTCTCCTGCTCCGAGAGCACCTTGATGCGGTCCTCGAGGTCGTCGTAGGCGAAGGCGAGGCGGTCGGCCTTCCGCCGGTTCCGCGTCGTGACGTCGGAGCGGGTGAGTTCGTGCAGGCGCTCGAGCTGGTCGCCGGCGTCGCGGACGTAGCGACGGACGGCGGAGTCGGTCCAGGCGCCCTCGGTGTAGCCGAAGAAGCGGAGGTGCAACTCGATCAGGCGGCTCACCGCGGCGATCGTGTCGTTGTCGAAGCGAAGGGCCCGGAGGCGCTTCTTCGCGAGCTTCGAGCCGACCAGGTCGTGGTGGTGGAAGCTCACCGCCCCACCGGGTTCGAGCTTGCGGGTCGCGGGCTTGCCGATGTCGTGCAGCAGCGCGGCGAGTCGGAGCACGGTGTCCGGGGCGTCCCCGGGGTGGCGCTCGGCCTCGTAGCCGATCGCCTGCGTCAGGACCGTGAGCGAGTGCTCGTACACGTCCTTGTGGTGGTGGTGCTCGTCGATCTCGAGGCGCATCGCCGGCAGCTCCGGCAGGAACCGCTCGGCGAGCCCGCTGTCGACCAGCAGACGGATGCCGTCGACGGGGTCGTCGGTGTCGAGCAGCTTCACGAGCTCGTCGCGCACCCGTTCGGCGGAGACGATGTCGATGGACTCGACGAGCTCCTGCATCGCGGCACGCACGTCGTCGACGACGGTGAACCCGAGCTGCGCGGTGAACCGGGCCGCCCGCATCATGCGCAGCGGATCGTCGCGGAACGACACGATCGCGGCCTGTGGCGTGCGGAGCCGCGCGGCGAGCAGGTCCTCGACACCGCCGTGCACGTCCACCAGTTCGCGGGAGGGCAACCGGAGGGCCATCGCGTTCACCGTGAAGTCGCGGCGGAGGAGGTCGTCCTCGATGGTGTCGCCGAACGCGACCTCGGGCTTCCGGGTCTCGCCGTCGTACACGTCGCTGCGGTAGGTGGTGATCTCCACCTGCTCGCCACCCACCCGGGCGGCGATCGTGCCGAACTGCCGGCCGACGTCCCAGGTGGCACTCGCGATCGGCTCCACGATCCGCAGGATGTCGTCCGGTCGGGCGTCCGTCGTGAAGTCGAGGTCGGTGACCCGGCGACCGAGGAAGGCATCGCGCACGGGTCCGCCGACGAGCGCGAGTTCGTGTCCGGCGTCGGCGAAGGCCCGAGCGAGGAGGGCGACGGGCTCGGTGGCGGCGAGTGCGTCGAGTCGTTCGACGGCCTGGGCAACGGACTGCATGACGGTGCTCATCCTCCCAGATCGCGCCCCCGAGTTCTCCACAACGTCAGCGCGCACGGCAGTGTTCATGGTCGCGCCTCATACACTCGTGGACGGCCCGAACCGACCCCGTGGCCCTTCCTGTATGCAGATCCTCCGCACCACGCTCGCCGCCGCCGCGACGACCCTCGTCGCGCTCGGCCTCGTCGTCGCGCCCGCAGTGACCGACGGCGCGCTCGCCACCACGGCCTCCACCACCGAGTCCCGCGTGGCCCACCCGGTCGCCGCAGCGCAGGGGAAGACGACGGTCTCGATCGCCCCCGCGGACCGCGGGATCGTCCGTCGCGACGAAGACCTCGAGCTCGCGGTCACGGTCACGAACGACACCGACACCGACGTCCCCGCCGGCACGGTGGACCTCGACATCTTCCGCTCGGTGAGCACGCGCGACGTCCTCTCCGACTGGCTCGCCGACACCAGCACGACCGGTTACCTCGGCGCTCCGATGGGTTCTGTGGACGTCCCGGCCGTCGCGGCGCACCGTTCGGTCACGCTCGGCTCGGTCTCGGTCGTGTCCGGCAACGTGGCGCTCGGCGGGTACTCCTCCTTCGGTGCCCGACGCATCGCGGCCGAGTACACGGCCGGTGCCACCACCGCCGTCGCGCGGTCGGCGATCACCTGGTACCCGGACTTCGAACAGACCCCGGTGAGCGTCTCCGTCGCGATGCCGATCACGATGCCGAAGACCGGCGACGGCATCCTCGGCGCCGGTGCCCTCGGTGCCGCGACGGCCGTGGACGGCACCCTGACGCAGCAGCTCGACGCCGCCGAGGACCACAACGTCGCCGTCGCGATCGACCCGCGGATCATCGCCTCGATCCGGATCCTCGGAGCGGACGCCCCGTCGTCCGCGGTCACCTGGTTGAACCGCCTCGAGTCGCTCCGGAACGAGACCTTCGCGCTGCCGTACGCCGACGGCGACGTCACCGGACTGCGTCAGGCCGGGGCGAACGGCATCCTGTCGCCGATCTCCCTCGACCAGGCCGTCGACCCGGACCACTTCCCCGGGGCCTCGACGCCGACGCCGACCCCGACGTCCGACCAGTCCACGCCGACCGCCGATCCGACCGCCACCGACGCGACCGACGCCCCGTCGGCCGGTGCGACCGCCGATGCGGTGGACGAGCAGGGCACGGGCGACCAGGGGTCGGGCGACCAGTCGGACCAGACCCCGTCCGTGATGCCGACGACGCAGTCGCTCCTGGACTTCCCGTACTCGATGGACGGGGTCGCCTGGCCCGCTGACGGCACCGTGACGGCGGCGGACCTGCCGGTGCTCGCGAAGGCCGGCACGAAGACCACGATCCTCTCGAGCGGCAACACCTCGGCCGGGGCCGACACGACGATCCCCGCCTCCGAGCAGATCAGTGGCCAGCACGTCCTCGTGTCCGACCAGACGACCTCCGCCCTCCTCCGTGCTGCTGCGTCCGCCACGAACCAGCACGACTGGGCCACGGCGATCTCCGAGCTCACCGCCACACTGGCCACCTCGGCCCGCGCCGACTCGACGGAGGGTCCGATCCTCCTCACCCTCGACCGGTCGTGGCCGACGAACTCCGAGCGGCTCAGCCAGGCGCTCGACGCGATCGAGAGCACGGCGTGGGTCGCCCCCGCAGACCTCTCCGCGGCATCGGCGGCGACGCCCGGTTCCCTGACCCTGACCGCTGGCACGAACGGCGACACCCGCACCGACCAGCTCGAGCGGCTCGTCCAGGGCGAGCAGGACCTCACCGCCTTCGCCTCGGCGCTCGACGATCCGACCGCGCTCACCGCACCGGCCCGTCTCAACCTGCTCGCGCTGGCGTCAAACGCCTGGCGCGCGGACCCCGACGAGTTCGCCACCGCGGTGGACTCCCGGGTGGCCAGCTGGGCGAACGTCGTCTCGCAGGTCGGCATCGTCGACTCGAGCAGCCTCACGCTGCTCGGTGACCGGTCCTCGCTCCCCATCTCCATCCGGAACAGCTCGAAGTACCCGGTCACGGTCCGGTTGTCCGTGCAGCCCTCGAACTCGGCGCTCCGCATCGTGCGGAACGACATCGAGGTGAAGATCCAGCCCGAGTCCTCCACCCGCACGACCGTCCCGGTGCAGTCCGTGGCCAACGGCAAGGTCAACCTGACCATGTCGCTGTCGAGTCCCACCGGGATCAAGATCGCGAGTCCCGCGACCGTCGAGCTCAACGTGCAGGCGCAGTGGGAGACGGTCATCACCGCCGCGGCCGCCGTCGCACTCGTCGGCATCTTCGGTTTCGGCATCTTCCGCAGCATCCGCAAGCGGATCCGTCGCCGGAACGGCGAGCTCGACGACGAGGACGAGGACGACGACCCGAACCGGCCCCTCGAGGTCCAGCCGGAGGTGGGCGGTGCCCGCCTGGCGGGCGCGATGGCTCCTGACGGACGCGCCCCGTTCCTCCAGGCCGACACGGCACCCCGTGACGAACCGACGGGATCCCGCGACGAACCGGCAGTGACCACCGAGGAGCCCACCATCAGTGCCACCCAGCCCCAGCCGTCCGTCGACGCGGAGCCGGCCGCCGAGCGCAGCCTCGGGCGCGCGAGCGCGATGCTCGCGGCGGGGACGATGGTGTCCCGGATCCTGGGCTTCGCGAAGACCTTCGTACTCGCCTTCGCCATCGGCAACACGGGCTCCGACGCCGCCAACGCCTTCGCGATCTCGAACCAGCTGCCGAACAACATCTACGCGCTCATCGCCGGCGGGCTGCTGTCCGCCGTGCTCATCCCGCAGATCGTCCGCTCGATGAAGCAGCACACCGACGGCGGCACCGCCTACGTCAACAAGATCGTCACGCTCGGCGGCTCGGCGTTCCTCGTCATCACCGTCGTCGCGACCCTGCTCGCACCCGTCCTCGTCCGCCTCTACAGCCAGAGCGCCGGCGACGGCGGCAAGGGGTTCAGTGCGGCGACGACGGACCTCGCGGTGGCGTTCGCGTTCTGGTGCCTGCCGCAGATCCTCTTCTACGCGATGTACTCGCTGCTCGGCGAGGTCCTCAACGCCAAGCAGGTGTTCGGGCCGTTCACCTGGGCGCCGCTCATCAACAACGTCATCGCGATCGCCGGACTCATCGTCTTCATCGCACTCTTCGGCGGGCGCGCGGAGAACGCGTCGACCGACGACTGGACGCCCTTGAAGATCGCCGTCCTCGCCGGCAGCGCCTCGATCGGCGTGTTCGCCCAGGCCGCGTTCCTCCCGATGTTCTGGCGCCGGGCCGGGCTGCGCTTCCGCCCGGACTTCCGCTGGCGCGGCGTGGGACTCAAGGCCACCGGCACCGCCGCGGGCTGGCTGTTCGCGATGATCCTCGTCACGCAGCTCGCCGGCGTCGTGCAGGCCCGCGTGGCCTCGCTCGCCACCGGTGCCGGAAACGCGACGCTGAGCACCACCTGGCTGCTGTTCATGCTGCCGCACTCGATCATCACGGTGTCCATCGCGACCGCGTACTTCACGCGGATGAGCCACGACGCCGAGCGAGGCGACCTCGCTGCCGTTCGTCGGAACCTGTCGCTGTCGCTCCGCATCGTCGGCCTGTTCACGGTGTTCGCCTCGGTGGCGCTCATCGTGACGGCCATGCCGTTCGCCCGCATCTGGGAGAACGAGTTCGGCAACACCCAGGCGATGGCGCTCGTGCTCGTCGCCTACATGCCGGGGCTCGTGCTGTTCAGCATGCTCTTCATCATCCAGCGGGTCTTCTGGGCGATGCACGACCACCGCACACCGTTCCTCATGCAGCTCGTGCAGTCCGGCCTGTTCGTCATCGGCGCCCTGTCCGTGGCGATGCTGCCCGGGTCCTTCATCGGCGTCGGCATCGCGATCTGCACGACCATCGCCGGTTCGGCCCAGACCATCGTCGCCCTCGTGCTCGTCCGGAAGCGGCTCGGTGGCATCGAGGGACCGGTCGTCACCCGATCGCACGTGCAGTTCATCATCGCCGCGCTCATCTCCGGCGTCGCCGGTCTCCTCGTCGCGAACTTCTTCGGGGCGTTCTCGTCCGACGGCTTCGCGATGGCGGACGTCACCGGAGCGCTCATCACCCTCGCACTCACCGGCGCCGTCATGGTCGTCGTGTACTTCGGGGCGCTCGTCGTCGCGAAGAACGGCGAGATCTCCAACGCCGTCTCGCTCCTGCGGAACCGGCTCGGCCGCTGACCGTCGCACGGTGCCGCGGAATGTCCCGCCGGTACCATGTGTTGACCCGGTCAGCGATCTCAACGGAAGGGCTCCCAGGCATGCGCCAGCTCATCATCATCGGTTCCGGCCCGGCCGGGTTCACCGCCGGCATCTACGCCGCGCGCGCGGAACTCAAGCCCCTCATCGTCGCCTCGAGCGTCGAGACGGGCGGCGAGCTCACCAAGACGACCGAGGTCGAGAACTTCCCGGGCTTCCCCGAGGGGATCCAGGGCCCGGACCTCATGATCAAGATGCAGGAACAGGCCGAGAAGTTCGGCGCCGAGGTCCTGTACGACGACGCCGTGTCCGTCGAGCTCACCGGTGACGTCAAGAAGGTCACGGTCGGCTCCGGCGAGACGTACGAGGCCCTCGCGGTCATCTACGCCACCGGTTCGGCGTACCGCCACCTCGGGCTGGCCGACGAGGAGCGTCTGTCCGGACACGGCGTGAGCTGGTGTGCGACCTGCGACGGGTTCTTCTTCCGCCAGAAGAACATCGCCGTCGTCGGCGGCGGCGACTCCGCGATGGAAGAGGCCACGTTCCTCACCCGCTTCGCGGACAAGGTGACGGTCATCCACCGCAAGGACAGCCTGCGTGCGTCCAAGATCATGCAGGACCGCGCGATGAACGACCCGAAGATCGAGTTCGCGTGGAACAAGGAGGTCACCGGCATCACGGGTGACTCCGCGGTGACCGGCGTGACGATGCGTGACACCGTCGACGGCACCGAGTCCGAACTCGCGCTCGACGGCCTGTTCATCGCGATCGGCAACGACCCGCGCACGCACCTCATCCACGGGCAGATCGACATCGCCCCCGAGGGCACCATCGCCGTGCAGGGCCGTTCATCGAAGACCAACCTGCCGGGTGTCTTCGCGGCCGGCGACGTCATCGACCCGACCTACCGCCAGGCGATCACGGCCGCCGGTTCGGGCACCGTCGCGGCGCTCGACGCCGAGAAGTACCTCGCCGACCTCGACGACGTGCTGACCGACCAGGCCGAGGGCGAGACCCCCGTGGAGCCCGTCACGATCGACGTGACCTCCCGCGTCTGACGCCCTCGGAATACCACGACGGCACAGCCGTTGTACCCACTGAACGACTTCTCGAAGGAGCACACATGTCCAACGCCAAGGCAGTCACCGACGCCACCTTCTCGGACGAGGTCCTGAAGTCCGACAAGACGATCCTCGTCGACTTCTGGGCCGAGTGGTGCGGCCCGTGTCGCGCCGTCTCCCCGATCCTCGACCAGATCGCGTCGGAGCACTCCGACAAGATCGAGATCGTCAAGCTGAACGTGGACGACAACCCGCAGTCGGCGATGAACTACCAGATCACGTCGATCCCGGCGATGAAGGTCTTCCGCGGTGGCGAGGTCGTCAAGACCGTCATCGGCGCCAAGCCGAAGCCCGCGCTCGAGGCGGACCTCGCCGAGTTCCTCGCGTAGGTCTCCCACACGCGAATGCCCCGCTCTCTCCGGAGGGCGGGGCATTCCCCGTTCCGGTCCACCGGATCCCGATCGGCCCCGTCCCCGAGCCCGGGTTTCCGGGGTCGATGTCGTAGTGTGGCGGGAATGTCCCACTGAAACGGAGCACTGATGACGAACGGCAACAGCCTCGACCCCTGGTACGACTCCTACGCCCAGCGCACCGCCGGGCTGAGCGCCTCCGAGGTCCGAGCCCTGTTCGCCGTCGCCTCGCGCCCCGAGGTGGTCTCCCTCGCCGGCGGCATGCCGTACGTCTCCGCGCTCCCGCGTGAGCTCGTCACGGGCTCCCTGGACCGCGTGATGGCCCAGGACGCCGCCATGGCCCTGCAGTACGGCGGTGGGCAGGGCCTGCGCTCCCTGCGCGAGCACATCGTCGACATCATGAGCCTCGAGGGCATCCGTGCCAGCGCCGAGGACGTCGTCGTCACGACCGGCTCGCAGCACGCACTCGACCTCGTCACGCGCCTGTTCATCGACCCGGGTGACGTCGTCCTCGCCGAGTCACCGTCCTACGTCGGCGCGATCGGCGTGTTCCGCTCGTACCAGGCGGAGACGGTCCACGTGACGACCGACGAGAACGGTCTCGTGCCCGAGGCCCTCCGTGAGGCGATCGCCAACCTGCGGACGCAGGGCAAGCGGATCAAGTTCCTCTACACGATCCCGAACTTCCACAACCCGGCCGGCGTCACGCTGAGCCGTGAGCGCCGCATCGAGATCCTCGACATCTGCCGCTCGAACAACATCCTCGTGCTCGAGGACAACCCGTACGGCCTGCTCTGGTTCGACGAGCCCGCCCCGCAGGCGATCCGCTCCATCGACGAAGAGGGCGTGGTCTACCTCGGGTCCTTCTCGAAGACCCTCGCTCCCGGGTTCCGGGTCGGCTGGGCGCTCGCGCCGCACGCCATCCGCGAGAAGCTCGTCCTGGCCAACGAGTCCGCCGTCCTCGCTCCGAACTCCTTCGGCCAGTACGTGGTGAACGCCTACCTCGACGCGGCCGACTGGAAGGGCCAGGTCGACACGTTCCGGGGGATCTACGCCGAGCGTCGCGACGCCATGCACTCCGCTCTGGGGGAGTTCCTGCCCGACCTCTCGTGGACGAAGCCGAACGGCGGGTTCTTCGTCTGGTTGACCCTGCCGGAATCGCTCGACTCCAAGGCGATGCTGCCCCGCGCGGTGAAGGAGCTCGTCGCCTACACGCCCGGCACGGCCTTCTACGCCGACGGACGCGGTGGTGGTCACATCAGACTGTCGTTCTGCTACCCGACGCCGGACCAGATCCGCGTCGGCGTGAAGCGCCTGGCGAACGTCGTGAACGACGAGCTCGAACTGATCGAGACGTTCGGCTCCGCGACGCGTCCGACCGCGGTCGTCCGTCCCACGTCCTCGGTCAGCGCTCCGCCGCCGAACATCTCCTGATCAGCGCTTTTCTCACTACTTCGGCTCGTCCGGGCTGGTCCTGGTCAGCCGCGGCTGATCCGCACAGCTCCTCGATCCACCGCAGTACCGGAGGTCTCCCCGCATGGCCGAACTCACACGCCGTCACGTCGTCGTCGTCGCGGGGGGCATCTCCCACGAGCGCGACGTCTCCCTTCGCTCCGGTCGTCGGGTCGCCGACTCGCTGACCGGGTACGGCTGGCAGGTCGACCTGCGCGACGCTGACGCGTCCCTCCTGCCGACCTTGCGGGAGACCCGCCCGGACGTCGTGTGGCCGGCTCTGCACGGCGCCTCGGGTGAGGACGGGGCCCTGCGGGGCATCCTGGAGGCGCTGGACATCCCGTTCGTCGGCTCACGTTCCACGTCGGCCCGGTTGGCATGGGACAAGCCCACCGCTTCCGCGCTGGTCGCGCGGAGCGGAGTGCGCACCCCTCGGTCCGTGACACTGTCGCACGACGTCTTCCGAGAACTCGGCGCAGTCGGAGTGCTCGAGAGCATCGCCGCCGAGCACCCGGTCCCACTCGCCGTGAAGCCGGCTCGAGGGGGGAGCGCACAGGGCGTCACCCTCGTGAACGACGTGAACGACCTTCCCCGCGCAATGGTCACCGCCTACACGTACTGCGACGACGTCGTGGTCGAGCAGCTCATCCGAGGCACCGAGGTCGCCGTCGGGATCATCGACACGGGTGACGGACCCGTTGCGTTGTCGGCGGTGGAGATCGTGCCACGGAACGGCATCTACGGGTTCGAGGCTCGGTACAACGCCGGCGAGACCACGTTCTACACGCCCGCGCGACTCTCGGACGAGTTCGCCGGTGCCGCTTCCGATGCTGCTGTCGCAGCGCATGCCGCCCTTGGGTTGCGCCACATCTCGCGCGTCGACCTCATCGTCGACGCAGCGGGCACGCCGTGGTTCCTCGAGGCGAACGTGCTGCCGGGTCTCACCGAGACCTCTCTCGTGCCGCAAGCGCTCACGGCGTCCGGCTTCGACCTCGGCTGGACCTATGCCGAGCTGGCCGAACAGGCCATCCGCGACCACCGGGCCTGAGCCGTGCCGGTCGGTGTTCCACGTGGAACACTGGGGATCTCGGCCATCGGACCCAGATCCGTGGTCAGTACCGCCGTGGTCGGCACCGCCCGGGTCAGCACCGCCGTGCTTGCCGCCGCTCTTGTCGGTGCGGCCGTTGTCGGTGCACTCACCTGGGGTGAAGTTGTCCACGCGTCGGCCGCTCGGCGTGCACGGACGCTTCCTCAGGTAGAGCGCGGTGACGACGTCGTCATCGTCGTCCTCGGATTTCGAGATGGCGGGCGCCGCGCCAACATCGTCAACCGCTGGCGCGCTCGCATCGCCGTTCGCACAGCACGGCGTGTCGCTCCTTCCGCACGGGCGGTGACGATCGTCTGCAGTGGGGGAGCGGTGCGTGGTCGAACACCCGAGGCCACCCTCCTGCGGCAGTACATCCTGGGATCCCCTGGTTGGACCGGCTCCGTGCTGGTCGAGCAGACCAGTACCTCCACGTGGGAGAACGTCCGCAACGTGCAACCAGTGATCGAGCAGGCTGACCGCATCATCTTCGCGTCGAACGGCCTGCATGCCGAGAAGGCCCGCGAGTACCTGCGGCGACAGCGCCCGGACCTCAGTAGCCGGTTGGCTCGTGCGGTCGATTACGTACCGGGAGAGATGACGGTCCTCAAACCGCTCTTCGCCGCGGTCGGACTTCGAAAACTCCGGACCCTGCGCTCCGGGCCTCCGTCGCCGCCCACCTGAGCCCATGTTCCACGTGGAACAACGCTCTCGAGCACGGGTTCCGGTTCCACGTGGAACATCGGTGACAACGGACACTGTTCAGTGGGCCTCAGACGGCCCTCTCCGTCGACGTGGTGACCGGGCCTACCCGAGTACCCGTGGGCCACGAGATCGGCGCCTGGAGGGCGCTCCGGCCGCTTCCCGCGCTTAGTTCGCGACGTCCTGCAGGCCGAGCTCGGCGAGGATACGGATCAGATCGTCGCCATTGGCGAAGTCGATCGTCACGGAACTCTTCCGTGCCCCGACCGCGATCTTCACGCGGGTGTTCAACCGGTCACCGAGCCGCTCTGCCACGTCGTTGAAGTGCGCCTGGCGCTTCGACGGCTCCGCCTTGGGCTTCACCGGCATCTTCGCCGACAGCTGCTGGGCGATCGCCTCAGCCGCACGGACCGACAGGTCCTCGTTCACGATCTTCTCGGCGAGGTACTCCATCGCCTCAGCATCCGGGGCGGCAAGGATCGCGCGTGCGTGGCCGGCCGACAGCACGCCGGCAGCGACACGGCGCTGGACGGGGGAGGGGAGGCGCAACAGCCGGATCGTGTTGGTGATCTGGGGCCGCGAGCGACCGATGCGCTGTGCGAGCTGCTCCTGGGTGATGCCGAAGTCGGCGAGGAGTTGCTGGTACGCCGAAGCCTCTTCGAGGGGGTTGAGCTGGGCGCGGTGCAGGTTCTCGAGCAGTGCGTCCCGCAACATCGCATCGTCAGGGGTGTCCTTGACGATCGCCGGGATGGTCGCGAGACCGAGCTCCTTGGTCGCTCGCAGACGGCGCTCACCCATGATGAGCTCGTACTGCGGCTCGGTGCCGGACGCCCCGGGAATCGGGCGCACCACGATGGGCTGCAGAAGGCCGATCTCACGGATGGAGTGGACGAGCTCCTGCAGCTCCTCCTCGCGGAACTCCTTGCGCGGCTGCTGGCCGTTCGGGATCACGTCGAGAGGGTTGAGGTTGGCCAGCCGGGCACCGGGCACGGCGACGAGGTCATCCGCCGTCGGAGCGGACGACGGCGTCCCCCCGGTGGGGAAGAAGACGTCCACCGGGCGTTCCTGCTGCTCCGTCGCGGTCGGGATGAGCGCGCCGATCCCTCGGCCGAGTCCGGTTCGCTTCGGTGCCATCAGTCCTGTGCTCCTCGTGCTGCGATCTCGGCCGCCGCCTCCAGGTAGGAGAGCGAGCCGGTGGAGTTGACGTCGTACGCGACCACGCTCTGGCCGTAGCTTGGTGCTTCGCTCACACGGACGGACCGTGGGATGACCGCGTTGAGGACCTGACCGCCGAAGTGCTCGCGCACGTCAGCGGCGACCTGGTTGGAGAGGTTGGTCCGGCTGTCGTACATGGTGAGCAGGATCGTCGACACCCGGAGGTTCGGGTTGAGGTGCCGCTCGATGAGCTCGATGTTCCGCAGGAGCTGGCTGAGACCCTCGAGCGCGTAGTACTCGCACTGGATCGGGATCAGGACTTCCTGCGCCGCGACGAACGCGTTGATCGTCAGCAGGCCGAGCGACGGCGGGCAGTCGATGAAGACGTAGTGGTACGGCTCGTCCAGTGACGCCAGGTATTCGTCGAGTGCCGTGCGGAGCCGCTGCTCACGCGCGACGAGGGAGACCAGCTCGATCTCCGCACCCGCGAGGTGGATCGTCGCCGGAACACACCAGAGGGTGTCCGACTCAGGGGATCGCTGCACCGTGTCGGCGATGGGCGCCTCGTCGACGATCACGTCGTAGATGCTCGCCACCTCGGCCTGGTGGTTCACACCGAGCGCCGTCGACGCATTTCCCTGCGGGTCGAGGTCGATGACCAGGACCCGCGCTCCGCCGTGCGCGAGCGCCGCAGCGAGGTTGACCGTACTGGTCGTCTTGCCGACGCCGCCCTTCTGGTTGGACACGGTGAACACTCGCGTCTTCGCCGGCAAGGGGAACTGCTGTGTCGCGATCGCACGCCGACGACGGTTCAGATCAGCGATCTCACGAGCGAGCGGTGTCGACGCGTCGTAATCGGTCGATGAACTCAACGATTACCTCTTCCCCGGTTCGGTGTTTCACGTGGAACGCGGAGCCACTGGCGGCCGGTCGAACCGGCCCGAGCCGCAGCGTCAGTCAACTGTAGCCCGGAAGACGCGCGTGGTCTCCTCGACCACACCGACTCCGAGCTCGAGCACCTCGACATCAGTCAGGCGCTTGCGGAGGATCACCTTCCGAGCCTTCTCGATCTCGTCCTCGACCCGAGCACCCTTCATCAGGATGAGCTGGCCACCAGAACGGACGAGCGGCACGGTGAGCGGGATGAGCTTCGACAGCGCACTCACTGCGCGCGCCGTCACCTGGTCCACGACGATGCTGTCTGCGACGTCCTCAGCACGGGCCCGGACGACGTCGACGTTGTCGAGACCCAATCGGTCAGCCTCTGACGTGAGCCAGTCCACCCGACGCTCCATCGGCTCGATCAGGGTGAGGTGCACGTCTGGCCGGGCGATCGCGAGCACCAGGCCGGGAAGGCCGGCACCGGAACCGATGTCCGCGACGCGGCCACGTGCCTCCAGGAGGGGAGCAAGCAGCACGGAATTGAGGATGTGTCGGGTCCAGAGCCGCGGCAGTTCGAGCGGGCCGATCAGGCCCAGCTCCTCGCCGCGACGCGCGAGCTCGTTCGTGAAGGACCGAGCGACGTCGATGCGGTCCCCGAAGAGCGTGGCCGCAGCGGCCGGTTCCGACTCGAGCACGGGCGGAGCCGTGTCGGTCATCGGGTGACGACCGTGTGGCGGTCCCGACCCTCACCCTCGGACTCCGAGTGGAAGCCCTTCTCGGCGACCAGATCGTGCACCAGCTTGCGCTCGTACGACGACATCGGCGGGAGTGCTGCAGTGGTCGACCCGGCCTCGATGCGCTCGACGGCCGTGTCGACCAGTCGCTGGAGCTCCGTCGCGCGGGCATCCCGCGAACCACCGACGTCGAGGATGATTCGGCTGAACTCGCCCGTCTCCGCCTGGACCGCGATGCGGGTGAGCTCCTGCAGCGCCGACACCGTGTCCGGCTTCGAGAGGACGCGCAGGGCATCGCCCTCGTCCGTCACGGAGAGGTAGACGCGACCGCCGCGCTCCTCGATCTCGATGTCGCCGTCGAGGTCGCAGATGTCGAGGAGTTCCTCGATGTAGTCGGCCGCGATGTCCGCTTCGTCGCGCACGTCCTCATCGGAGGCCTCGGACTCGACTGCGTCGGCACCGATCGCGTCGGCACTGACTGCGTCGACTCTGACTGCGTCGGTCTCGATCGGGGTGTCCACGGCGTCCGCGATGTCTTGCTCGGTCACTTACTTCTTCCCGTTCTTCTTGGAGCGGTTCTTGCCCACCGGCTGCTGACGCTGCGTGGTGACGCGGACGGCTTCGATCTCGGCCGCACCTGCTCCGGCACCCGCCTCGGCGAGGACCGGCGTAGCGGCGCCGCTGCGCTGGGCCTTCTTGGCGAGACGGGCTTCACGTGCAAGCGCTGCCTCGGAGCCCGGCGTCGGCATGCTGCGGATGACGAAGTACTGCTGCGCCATCGTCCAGATGTTCGAGGCCAGCCAGTAGAACATGACGCCGAGGGGGAAGGACAGACCCGAGATGACGAAGACCAGCGGGAGGATGTACAGCATCATCTTCTGCTGGCGGTACATCGGGGACGCCTTGGTCTCCGGGGACATGTTCTTCGCGACGAGCTGCAGCTGCGTGATGAACTGCGACGCCGTCATGACGACGATCATGAAGCCGGCGATCGCACGGACTTCCCAGCCGGACGCGTTCGTGAACGTCTCGTGCAGCGGGGCGCCGAACAGCGAAGCGTTGCCGAAGGACGACGCGAGGTCGTTCGTCAGCAGGCCGATGCCGGTCTTGTTGATCTGCGCCTCGTGCAGCACCGAGTACAGCGAGAAGAAGATCGGCATCTGGATGAGCAGCGGCAGGCAGGAGCTGAGCGGGTTCGTCCCGGTCTCCTTGTACAGCGCCATGGTCTCGCGGCTCATGGCCTCACGCGAGAACTGGTCCTTCTTGCCCTTGTACTTGTCCTGGATCTTCTTGAGCTGCGGGGCCACCTCGAGCATGCGGCGCTGCGACTTGATCTGGCGCACGAAGATCGGGATGAGCGCGGCACGGACCACGAACGTCAGGAAGATGATGGAGAGGACCCAGGTGATGCCCGCGCCCGGGTCCATGCCGAGGTTCTCGAAGATCCAGTGGAAGCCGACGAGGATGGCCGAGACCACCCATTTGAGCGGCCAGAGGATCGTACCGATGAGGTCCATTGGGACGGTCACGCCTTTCGAGTGCGCTGGGGGAGCAGGACCGGGAGGGATGTCCCGACCGCGGTCTGCGGCTGCTGCTGGGTCGGCGCGAGCACGAACCCGAACCGGTTGACGTCGTAGGGACGGCGCCGTTCACGGACGTCGTCGATTCCCCCGGCTGCCCAGGGGTTGCATCGTGCGATGCGCCATGCGCCCATCGACGATCCACGGACGACGCCGTACTGCTGGATCGCCTCGAGCGCGTACCGCGAACACGAGGGGTGGTACCGGCAGACGTTCCCGTAGAGCGGGGAGATGACTGCGCGGTACGCACGCAGCACGACGACACACGCGTTGCGCGGGAGCAACGCGATGCCCCAGGCGAGTCGAGTCAACGCCCGCCCGGTCCACATGCTGCGGTTCATGCTGCCTTCTCCACACCACGCGCACAGGAGCGCGAGACGTCTTCGAGCAGGGTAGGCCATCCGGCCTGCGCAGCGGCTGGCAGTGCGCGGACCACCACGTCGTACCCGACGGGGACGTCCACGAGCAGTCCGTGCGCGATCGCCTTCAGGCGACGCCTGATCAGGTTGCGGGTCACGGCGTTGCCCACCGTCTTGGCGACGATGAAGCCGAAACGCGTCGGCCGGGCATCGACCACGCCATCGTCCGTGGGGCGACGGACCACCGATACGACGGCGTGCGCCGTGACGCTCCTGCGACCACGACGCACGACGGACCGGTAGTCGTCACCTCGGACGATGCGGTTGGCGCGGGCCAACACGATCGCTACCAGGTACCGAGACGTGACCGGACGGGACGGCACCCGTTCGAGCACTGCCCGTTCGAGCACTGCTCGTTCAGGCGCTGCTCGTTCAGGCGCTGAGCTCGGTGCGGCCCTTGGCGCGACGCGCGGCGAGGATCGCACGGCCGGCGCGGGTACGCATGCGCAGGCGGAAGCCGTGCTTCTTGGCGCGGCGGCGGTTGTTCGGCTGGAAGGTGCGCTTGCTCATGATGATCTCCACACGGCTGCGCTGGAGGAAACTCAGCGCAATCCGTCACGTATGTGTCGCCGCTCGGTGCCGAACGACGCAGATGGGCGCGACCGGATGGCCGCAGTCAACTGGTTAACGGTACGTGACAGCAGCGGACAGGTCAAACGCGGTGCACGGACCTCGTCGCGGGAGCCGTGCGCACGATCATTATCCACATTGGGGAAAACGTGCGTTCGGTGCGACGCGCCTCGGTCCTTTACAGTGGTGTGATCGATCCGCCCGTTGCCCGGCAGGACGGGGGAATCTCCCCGACGTGCACCAGCTGGTGGACGTGGACAAGACTGTGGACAACCCTGTGGAACGCCAGCGGGCCGACACGCGGTCCGGGCCGTCGAAGAAGCCACCCGGACACGGACGACCCGCCGGACGACACGGAGCGTCGCGCGCGTCGGGGCAACCGGCCCAGCCCACGGCCGGCCCTGCGGCACCACCGGCGGGGCCCCACCGCACGACCACACGACACAGCGCACCACGACACGAAACAGACCAGGAGACGAGCGCGAC